>NZ_JAGJCF010000002.1 GCF_017815135.1 Jiella mangrovi
GCCGTCGCCGAAAGATCGGGATCGAAGAAAGTCGGCATCATCGCCGTCGCCAGAAAGCTTCTCACTGTTCTCAACGCCATGCAGAGAGACAGAAAGGCGTTCGAATGAACACAGTTGCCAGAAACGTCTGACACAAAAGAAGCTTAATCGGCGCACTGGATGCTCGGGACGGGGCCCGAGCATGACGAGCGCGATAAAAGTGCACGCCTGATCTTGGAGTGTCAGGCACTCGATATGCGCCGTTCAACGAGACTGTCGTGCACACCGAATGGACGCACAAAGGACGCTCTAACTTATTGAATCAACGACCCTTGTCAGGCATCCGTCACAAAAAAGGCCCGACCGCAGGAATGCGGCCGGGCCTTTCAATGAGCCGGAAATGTCAGGCGATCAGTTGCTCTTCAGCGCCTTGACGAAGGCCGACGCCTTGATGCCGGAGCTGTCCGCCTCGGAAATGACGCGTTCGACCACCGGAGCCGACGCGGCGTCGAACTTCGCGGCCTCTTCGGCGGGCAGCGTGATGACTTCCTTGCCGTCCGTGGAACCGAAATCGGCGAGCACCGTCTTGGCCGTCGATTCCCAGGCGTCGTGACCGTTGCGTGCGGCCTGTTTTCCGGCCTCCATCACGGCCTTCTGCTGCTCGTCGGTAAGGTCGGCGAGCGAGTCCCGGTTCATGATCAGGAAGAAGCTGGAGATCGTGGTCTTCATCCCCTGCGTGACGGACTTGGTGACCTCGGCGAGCTTGAACGCCTTCAGCGCCGTCGCATCGATCATCGCGCCGTCGATGACGCCGGTCTGCATCGCGTTGTAGATATCCGGCGCCGGCATCGAGACGGGGGTCGCGCCCCAGGCGGCCACCACGAGGCCGGCATTGCGCGACGGCACGCGGATCTTCATGCCCTTCATGTCGTCGAGTGTCCGGATCGGCTTGCTTGCCGACAGGAGGAGGTTCGGTGCGTTGTTCCACAACCCAAGCAGCGCGACGCGGCGATACTCGTCGGACAGCATGTCCATATGCGCGAGGATGTGGTCGGTTCCCGTCGCGGCGTCGATCACGCCGGGCAGTTCGGTCAGGAGCGTCTTCGGAAAGTTCGCAGCGGTATAGCCCGGCAGCCCGAAGGCGATGTCGGTCACGCCCTCGACGGTGCGATTATACTGTTCCGACGGCCCCGGGCCGAGCTCGCCGCCCATGTAGAAGGTGACGGTGACCTCGCCGTTCGTCGCCGTCTCGACGGACTTCTTGAACGGCTCGTAGACCGAGCCGACGACGAAGTGGCTTGGCGGCTGGAAGTCGGCGAGCTTGAGATCCTTGGCGGACGCCAGCGGCGCCGCCGTAAGAACCGCCGCCGCAACGGCTGCCCTGAGTACTGTCTTCAACACGTCTTTTCCTCCTGTTTGACATGCATTGATGGAATGCTTGGCGCGGCTCGTCGAGGCGTCGCCGCGTCAGCCGAACATCGAATTGGGCAGCACGAGCGCGATCCCCGGGATCGCGATGATCAGCAAAAGGCCGACGATCATCGCGACGAGGAACGGCAACACGCCGCGAAACACGGTCGTGAGCGGCACGTCGCCGGCGACGCCGCGAACCACGAAGACGTTGAGCCCGACCGGCGGCGTTATCATCCCCATCTCGATTACGATCACCGCGACGACGCCGAACCAGATCGGATCGAAGCCGAGGCCGACGATCACCGGAAAGACGATGGGGATGGTCACGACCAGCATCGACAGCCCGTCCATGAACATTCCGAGAACGAGATAGGCGAGGATGATGACGAAGAGCGTGCCATAGGCGCCGAGACCGAGCGCGACGAGGCCGTCGCCGAGCGCTTCGGGAATGCGGGTAATGGCGAAGAACGGGTTGAGGACGTTGGCGCCGATGACGATCATGTAGAGCATTGCCGAGGTGCTGAGCGTGTTCAGCACCGCCTCCTTGAGGCCGGAAAATGTCAGCCGCCGGCGGGCGAGCGCCAGAAGGATGACCAGCGCGGCACCGACCCCCGACGCTTCGACGGGCGTGAAAACGCCGGCATAGATGCCGCCGATCGAGATGACGATGATCGCCAGAAGCGGCGCAGCCTCGCCGAGAACCCGAAAGCGCTCGCCGAGAGCCATCGGCTCGCCGCGGGGACCGGCCTTCGGATCGAGCGTCGCGACGATCCAGATCGCCGCGATGAACAGGCCCGTCAGAAGCAGTCCCGGCAGGATGCCGGCGATGAACAGCCGGCCGATCGATTCCTCGGTCAGGATGGCATAGAGCACGAAGCCGGTCGACGGCGGGATCAGAAAGCCGAGCGTGCCGCCCGCGGCGATGGCGCCGGTCGAAAGGCTCGGCGCATAGCCGAGGCGGCGCATCTCCGGCAGTGCGACGCGGCCGAGCGTCACGGCCGTCGCGACCGAGGATCCGGAGACGGCGGCGAACACCGCGCATCCGAGCACCGAAGCCGAGGCGAGCCCGCCCTTGAACCGGCCGACCCATGCGAAGGCCGCGTCGTAGAGGCCCCGGCTGAAACCGGCCACGGCCGAAATGTTGCCGAGAAGGACGAACATCGGCACGATGATGAGATTGTAGCTCGCGACCGCCGAATAGCTCTCGGTCAGAAGCACGCCGCCCGCGCTGCGCGAGCCTTCCAGAGCCCAGTAGCCGAAGAAGCCGACGGCCAGCATGGCGAAGGCGACCGGCGTGCGGATGATGAGAAGGACGAACAGGCAGGCGATGCCGATGAGACCGACGGTGACCGGCGTCATGAACGGGGACCTTTCGCGGCCAGGACGAGGAACTGGACCGCGAAGACCAGCGCGCACAACGCCGTGCCGACCGCGAGGATCGCGTAGTAGGGCCAGAGCGGCATCTGCAGCATGTTGGTGGCATCGCCCCATTCGAGAGCGTCGAGCGCCTTCAGCACCGCGCGATAGCTGAGGATGGCGAGGATCGTCACCGCGATGCCGCGCGACAGGAGGTCGCCCAAAAGCCGGCCCCACGCCCCGAGCATGCCATCGAAGACATCGACGGCGACGTGATCGCCGCGAGCCGTGCAATAGGGGAGCGCCGACATGACGAGGGCGACGGCGGTGAGTTCGACGATCTCGTTCACCCCGAGCACCGGCGCTCCGAAGACGTAACGCGACACGACGCCCGCCGTCACGACGACGACCACGCCGAGGAGGCAGAGGCCGCCGATCACCGTCAGTGCGATCGTCGCCTTTTCGAGGCCGTTGGACAACCGTTCCAGTCCGCGCAGCATGCTTCCTCCCATCGCAGCCCGGAAACGAAGCCCTCCCTCGCACGGACTGCCTGATCCTCTCAGTAGACGCCGATGAGCCCTCTTTCCCAATTCAAACGACAGGGGCGCCCATAAGATCATGCTATGATGCGCCGTCATCGACCCGGCTGCGAATGAGGTCGAGAAGCATCGACTGCGAGCGTGTCGGCGCCCAATTCTCTCGATAAGTCAGACCGATGGCGCGGCCCGGCCAGTTAATGTCGACGTCGATCTCTGCAACCAGACCCTTTGAAATTTCGGCACGCGCCTGTTGTCCGGAGATGCAGCCGAGATGCTCACTTTCGGCGACGATCTCGCGCATCAAAAGGATCGACCCTGCCTCGATGATGCCGCCCGGCAGATCGACACCTTGAAAAAACGCGTCGAACTGAAGCCTTGCGGGCGTTCCCTCGCGCGGCACCACGAAGGGATAAGCGGCAAGCGCCTCGCGGGGCACTCCGGTCTGCCCGACGAGCGGATGGTGATTGCCGGCGATGATCGTCAGCTGGTCGTCGAAGAGCCGTTCCTGGACGACGTCGCCGATCGGCGCCGGCTGGCGCAGCGCCCCGACGATGACATCGATGTCGCCGCGCCGAAGCCCGGTCAGGAGTTCGTCATAAAGGCCGTCGACGACGAGAACCCTTTGTCCCGGACGGATCGCACGGAACTCGACGAGCGCCTGCGGCAGGAGAACCGAGCGGGCGAGCGGCAGCGCGCCGATGACGATGCGCCCGGCGTCGCGCCCGTCGAACTCCGCCAGATCGGCTTCGGCCTGATCGAATTCGCGGAATGCCAAAAGGACGGCACGCGCCAGCGCCACCGTCTGGCGCGAAGCGACCATGCCGAAGGACATCCGCTCGAAGAGCCGGCGCCCGGCCTCGCGCTCCAGCATCGTGATCGCCCGGTGGACGGTCGGCTGCGCGAGGTCCAGCCGGCGCGCGGCCAGCGTCACGTTCTCGGTCTCGACGACGGCGGTCAGCGCCTGGAGCTGTGCCATGGTCGCCGTCAGTTTGAGCCGCGGCGAGATGTCGGCGAGCGCCGGATCGAGACGATCGAAGGCCCGGCGCAGCCGGCCAACGAGCGCGCCGCCCCTTGGTGTCACGAAGAAGCCCTGCCGCGTCCGGTCGAAGAGCTTGCCGCCGAAGTCCCGCTCGAGCTTGCCGATCGCCTGCGTCACCGCAGGCTGGGAGACATGGGCGACTTCGGACGCAAGCGTCAGCTTGCCGGTGTCGGCGACCGCGAGGCACAGCCGCAGGTGACGCAGGTTGCGGGACGTCACAACCGGTTCAGAAGCGCATCGGCGCGGGCCGCCAGCCCGTGGTCTCCATTGGCGGGTCCCGCATCTTCAAAGGCAACGCCGAGCCCGCCGATTTGGCGCTGCCAGGCGGCGATTGCGGCGCTCATGCGCGGCGGCAGGCCGAGCGCGGCAACGGTCTTCTCGACCTCTTCCATCTCCGCCGCCCGGCGGTTTCCATGCGCCGCCATCCGTTCGAGATTGTAGCTCGACCGGGCCTGCCAGTCGAAACCGGGATCGGACGCCTGCAGTGAGGCGAGGACCTTCGCCTCGACCCCTGCCCTGCGGGCCGCCAGGATGCACTCGGCCGTCAGCGCCTCGAAGCCCTTGATCATCACCGACCGCAACATCTTGATGGCCGAGGCCTGCCCGACCTTCGGCCCGGCGACGGCGGCATTCATGTCGAGCCCTTGAAGAACCGCGAGCCCGGCTTCGGCGTGCGGCCCCGCGAGAAGCACCGGGACGCGATGCCCCTTGGGATGCACCGGCGCCATGATCGCCATGTCGACATAGCGCCCGCCGGCAACCTCGACGATCGCCGCCGCCTCGCTCTTGCTGTCCGGGCTGCAGCTGTTGCCGTCGAACCAGAATGCGCCCTCTTCGAGAAACGGCGAATTCTGCCGGGCCGCGACGACCGCCTGGTCGGCGGTCACGAGGCAGAACACCGCCCCGGCCTCGGCCAGCGCCTCGGCTCCTGACGAAAAGCCGGCGATGCCAGCCTCATCGAAACGCGCCGCCATCGCCTCCCGGGTTTCGCTCGCCGCCGACTTGACGTCGAAGGCCGAAAGGGTGTCGCGGGCGACCGGCCAACCGGCGCTGATCGTCCGGCCTGCCTCGCCGAAGCCGATAACCGCAATCCGTTCGCTCACTGCCTCATCCTCCGTGTTTCTCTTGCCGCGATTGTCGCACGAAGGGCGGCGCGAAGGGAGGCGTCATAGCATGAACTTATGTCGAGACGCGCGCTTCCGAATTGCCGCGAAGCGCGCTGCCGTGAAAGGTCGCCGCCAGAACAACGCAGGAGACGGCCATGTCCGCCCAGAAAACCGCCCTCGTCATCTCCGCCCATGCCGCCGATTTCGTCTGGCGCTGCGGCGGCGCGATCGCGCTCCATGCCGAAAAGGGCTATGCGGTCACGGTTCTCTGTCTCTCCTTCGGCGAGCGCGGCGAGAGCGCCAAGCTCTGGAAACAGGACGGCATGACCCTGCAAAGGGTCAAGGACGAGCGCCGCAAGGAGGCCGAGGAGGCCGCGAGCGCGCTGGGCGTCCACGACCTCGTCTGCCTCGACCTCGGCGACTATCCGCTGGAATTCTCCCGCGACAACAAGATGAAGATCGTCGACGTGATCCGGAAGGTCCAGCCGGCCTTCATGCTCTCCCATTCGCGCTACGACCCCTACAACACCGACCACATGAACACGACGCAGGCGGTGCTCGAATGCCGGATGATCGCCCAGGCCTGGGGCCACAATCCGGGCGAAAAGGTTCTCGGCGCGCCGCAGCTCTATCTCTTCGAGCCGCACCAGACCGAGCAGATGGGCTGGAAGCCCGACACCTTCCTCGACATCACGCCGGTCTGGGAGAAGAAGCGCGCGGCGATCGAAGCCATGCAGGGCCAGGAGCATCTGTGGGAATATTATACCCGCGTCGCCATCAACCGGGCCAACCACTTCAAGCGCAATTCCGGTGGCCAGTCCGGCGGCCGCGACTGCCGCTATGCCGAAGGCTTCGAGTCAGTCTTCCCCCGGACGGTGGACGAACTTTGAGCCGCAAAGGCCGAAATCTTCTGGGAGGTGAGACCGCATGACCATGCCCGCGACCCAAAGCTTCGACATCGCCCATCTCGGCCATGTCGAAATGCTGACCGACAGGTTCGACGAGAGCCTCGATTTCTTCACGCGGGTCTACGGGCTGAAGCTTTCCGGCCAGGACGAGACCTCGGCCTATCTGCGCGCCTGGGACGACTACGAACATGCGACCCTGAAACTGACGCGCTCCGACAGCACCGGCATCGGCCATGTCGCCTATCGCGCCGCCTCGCCGGAAGCGCTGGAGCGCCGGGTCGCCGCGATCGAGGCGTCGGGCTACCGGATTCACGGCTGGATCGAGGGCGACGAGAGCCATGGCCGCGCCTTCCGCTTCGACGACCCGTTCGGCCACGTCTTCGAGATCTACTATGATACGGTATGGTATGCAGCGCAGAAGGACGCCGAGAAGGCTGCGCTGAAGAATACCGCCTCCGCCTTCACCGGCGCCGCGCCGCGCCGGATCGACCATCTGAACCTGCTTGCCGAGGATGTCGGCGAGTTTCGCCGGTTCATGGAAACCTGCCTCGGCAGCCGCGTGACGGAATACATCCAGCTCGACAACGGCCGGATCGGCGGCTGCTGGTTCACCGTCAACAACAAGAGCTACGACCTCGCCTGCACCGAGGAACACGGCAAGGGCCACGGCCGCTTCCATCACGTCACCTATGCCACCGACCAGCGCGAGGACATCCTGCGCGCCGCCGACGTGTTCCTCCAGAACGGCGTCCACATCGAGACCGGGCCGCACAAGCACGCGATCCAGGGCACCTTCTTCCTCTATGTCTGGGAGCCTGCCGGCAACCGCGTCGAACTCGCCAATGCCGGCGCCCGGCTGATCCTCGCCCCGGACTGGCAGCCGGTCATGTGGACCGAAAGCGATCGCAGGAAGGGCCAGGCCTGGGGCCTGAAGACCATCGAGACCTTCCACACCCACGGCACCCCGCCGGTCAAATCCTGAAGGAAAGCGACGTCATGGCCTTCGACATCCATTCCATCGCGCCTCACACGCCGGGCTACGTGGTCCAGACCATCGAGCGCGCCGATCCCGCGGTAATCGCGGGCCTCGCCGAAGCCGGCACCTCGACGGTCCACGAGGCGCAGGGACGGGTCGGCTATCTCGGCAGCGCGCTTCGCCCCATCCAGACGGGCGTGCGGATCGCCGGCTCGGCCGTCACCATCTCCTCGCCGCCGGGCGACAACTGGATGCTGCATGTTGCGATCGAGCAACTCAAAGACGGCGACATCCTCGTGCTGGCTCCGACCAGCCCCTGCGACGACGGCTATTTCGGCGATCTTCTCGCGACGAGCGCGCAGGCGCGCGGTTGCCGCGGCCTGATCATCGAGGCCGGCGTCCGCGACGTCGCCGATCTGAAGGAAATGAACTTTCCGGTCTGGTCGAAGGCGATTTCCTCGCAGGGCACCATCAAGGAGACGCTGGGCTCGGTGAACGTGCCGATCATCTGCGGCGGCCAGCTGATCGAGGCCGGCGACGTGATCGTCGCCGACGACGACGGCGTCTGCGTCGTCAGGCGCGCCGATGCCGCCTCGGTCGCCGAGAAGGCGAAGGCCCGCACCGCCAACGAGGAGGCCAAGCGCCAGCGCCTCGCCGCCGGCGAACTCGGCCTCGACATCTATTCCATGCGCGGGCGGCTGGCCGAGAAGGGCCTGAAATATGTCTGAGGCGCCCGGCCCGGCGACGGCTGATTCCGATCCCGTCCGCGACGGCATTCCCTGCCTGTGGATGCGCGGCGGCACCTCGAAGGGGGCCTATTTCCTCGCAACCGACCTCCCCGCCGAGCCCGCCGCCCGCAACGAGCTTCTCCTTCGCATCATGGGCTCGCCCGACCCGCGCCAGATCGACGGTATCGGCGGCGCCGATCCTTTGACGTCGAAGGTGGCGATCCTCTCGCCATCGAGCCGTGACGATGCCGACGTCGACTATCTGTTCCTGCAGGTCTTCGTCGATCAGGCACTCGTGTCGGATGCGCAGGCCTGCGGCAACATCCTCGCCGGCGTCGGCCCGGCGGCGATTGAGCGCGGTCTCGTCGCCGTCGCCGGCGCGGAAACGCCCGTCCGCATCCATATGCTCAACACCGGCGAGATCGCCACCGCGCGCATCCAGACGCCGGACGGCCGCGTCTCCTATACCGGCAAAGCCGCGATCGACGGTGTGCCGGGCCATCACGCCGCCGTGCCGCTGATGTTTACCAACATTGCCGGCTCGATGTGCGGCGCGCTTCTGCCCACCGGCAATGCGGTCGACGTCATCGACGGCGTCGAGGCGACGCTGATCGACAACGGCATGCCGATCGTCGTCATGCGGGCGAAGGACCTCGGCATCGAAGGCACCGAGAGCCGCGAGGCGCTGGAAGCCGACGCAAAATTGAAGGCGCGGCTCGAGGCGATCCGGCTCAAGGCCGGGCCGATGATGAATCTCGGCGACGTCAGCGAGAAGTCCGTGCCCAAGATGACGCTGGTCTCGCCCGCCACGGCCGGCGGCACGATCTCGACCCGCAGCTTCATTCCCCATCGCTGCCACGCGACGATCGGCGTCTTCGCCGCCGTCTCCGTCGCCACCGCCTGCACGCTGGAGGGAACGCCGGCCGGCGAGATGATCGGCCCGCATGCCGGCGGCCGCTTCCTCATCGAACACCCGACCGGCGCCGCCGAAGTGCTCATCGAGCAGGACGCGGCGGGCCTGGTGACCGGCGCCGGCACCCTGCGCACGGCACGCAAGCTCTTCGACGGCCGTGTGTTCCCGAGCGCTTGAGGTCCCGCCAACTCCGGATGCCGGCCCGATTCGCCAACCGGTACCGCAAAGAGCTTCGATCTCGGTTTCAGCGCGCGGGATCTCATTTCGAACCGAAACTTCGGGCAACTCCGACCCGCCAGGCACGCCCGCTTCAGCCGCCGAGCGTATCCAGCATCGCCTCGACCTTCCCCCGCCTGAAGGTCGGCCCGACGACCTTGCTTACCTCGGGCAGTGCCGCAAGCACCGCTTCCCGGCCCTCGTGAGCTGCCCACCAGAGCGGGCCGCCGCGCCAGCGCGGAAAGCCGTAGCCATTGACGAAGGCGACGTCGATATCTCCCGGCCGCTGGGCGATCCCCTCCTCCAGCACCAGCGCCGCCTCGTTGACGAGGGCCGCCAGCGCAAGGTCTCGGCAGGCCGCATCCGCGACGGGACGGCGCTCGCTCCCGGCGGCTTCGGCCTCGGCGAGAAGCATCTGCTCGACCTGCGGATCCGGCTGCCGTTTGCCATTCTCATAGATATACCAGCCAGCGCCGGTCTTGCGGCCGAGCCGGCCGGCTTCGCAGAGCATATCCGGCAGCTTGACGTAACGCTCGGCCGGATCGCGCGTTGCGGCCAGTCGCTTGCGCCGGGCAAAGGCGATGTCGAGGCCGGAGAGATCGGACACCGCGAAGGGCCCCATCGCCATGCCGAACTCTTCCAGCGCCGCATCCACCTGCCAGGGCAGCGCCCCGTCCTCGACCAGCATCTCGGCAAAGCCGCGATAGGCGGCATAAAGCCGGTTGCCGACGAAGCCCTCGCCGACGCCAGCGACGATCGCCGTCTTGCCGAGCTTGCGACCGAGCCAGAGGCCCGTCGCCAGCGTCTCGTGGGACGTCCTCGCGCCACGCACGACTTCGAGGAGCTTCATGATGTGGGCGGGGCTGAAGAAGTGGAGGCCGAGAACGCGGTCCGGCCGCCCGCTCGCCGCCGCCAGAGCGTCGAGGTCGAGATAGGAGGTGTTGGAGGCAAGGATCGTTTCCGGGCCTATGATCGCGTCCAGATCGCCGAGAAGCTGCGACTTGATCGCCATGTCCTCGAAGATCGCCTCGATGACGAGATCCATCCTCGCACAGGCGGAAAGCTCCGTGCTGGGCGACAGTCGGCCCGACGCGTCGGTGGCAGCCGCCTCGCTCAGCCGCCCCTTGGCGGCGTCGCCGGCGATCAGATCCTCGACACGGCGGACACCGGCCGCAAGGGCTTCCGCGCCCCGTTCGACGAGGGTCACAGCAAAGCCCGCGCGCAGCAGCGCATAGGCGATACCGGCCCCCATCGTGCCGGCGCCGATGACGGCCACCTTGTCGATCCGCCTGGGCCTGGCCGACAAGCCGTTGACGCGCCCCGCCTCCCTTTCGGCGAAGAAGACATGGCGGAGCGCCACCGCCTCGGGGCTCAGGCGAATTTCCTGAAACACCCGGCGCTCTTCGGCCAGACCCTCGGCAAAGGGCCGGCTGGCGGAAAGCTCGACGAGCCGCGCCGCCTCGATCGCTGCCGGGCGGTTCTTGCCGACCTTCAGCGCCTCGCGCCTCGCCGCCTCGCGCTCCGCCGCGTCGACTGCCGGAACCTGCAGATCCTTGACCCGGCGTTTTGCGCCGAGGCTTCTTGCGAAATCGGCTGCTTCCTGGCGCAGATCGCCGTCCGCGACCTTGTCGACGAGACCAAGCTTCAGGGCTTCGACGGCCTTGATCCGCCGCGCGCCGCAGATCAGCTTCAACGCCTCCGGCACGCCGGCAAGGCGGGGCAGTCTCTGGGTGCCCCCCGCTCCCGGAACGATGCCGAGGCCGACCTCGGGGAGACCGAGGATCGCGCCCGGTGCCGCCACCCGTCCGTCGCAGGCCAAAGACAGCTCAAAGCCGCCGCCGAGCGCCGCCCCGTCGAGAGCCGCGACCACCGGAACCGGCAGCGCCTCGATCGCGGCAATCACGGCCGGAAGCGTCGGATCGCCGAGCGGCGCACCGAATTCCTTCAGGTCCGAGCCGGCAACGAAGGTGCCGTTGGCGCCGCAAAGGACGACGCCGACGAGACCAGCCAATCCCTCGATCGCGGCAAAGGCCGCCAGAAGCCCATGGCGAACGTCGTGGCTTCCGGCATTGACCGGGGGGTTGTCGATGACGACCGTCGCGACATCGCCGTCGATCCGGAGCGAGACTGTGCCGTTGCCGTATTCCATCCGTGTCACTCGCTGTTTCATTCCCGTTGTAGCGTCCGTCTTTCCAGCCGCCATGCCTAGCGCACGGCAATACCGTGGGCTTCCCGGTCAAAGGTCGCCGCGCTGACGCCGCGCTCGCTGAGCGCATGTTTGCGCACCTTGCCGTTCTCTGTGACGGGCAGGCTGTCGACGATGTCGATGAAGCGCGGAATGGCGAAATAGCTCAGCCTCGACCGGCAGAAGGCGATCAGCTCGGCCGGATCGATCACGCTGCCGGTCGCCGGGACGATCGCCGCCATGACCTCGTCCTCCGCCATTTCCGCACGCACCGCAAAGACCGCGACGGTCGCGATCGCCGGATGGGCGAGCAGCGCCTGCTCGACCTCGAAGGAGGAGATGTTCTCGCCGCGCCGGCGGATCGCATCCTTCATCCGGTCGATGAAGCGGAAGCTGCCGTCGGCGTTGCGGACCACCCGGTCGCCGGTGTGAAACCAGAAATTTCGCCAGGCTTCGACGGTCTTGTCCGGCATGCCGAAATAGCCGCTCGAAAAGGCGAAGGGCTCGTCGGCGCGCAGGATGAGTTCGCCCGCCTCGCCGGCCGGGAGCGCCTCGTCGTTCTCATCCACCACCTTCGCCTCGAAGCCCGGCCGCAGCGTCCCCATGGCGCCGGTCACGCCCTCGCCGGGCTGTCCGGCGATGACGAAATTGGTCTCGGTCGAGCCGTAGCCCTCGACCAGGCGAAAGCCGAACCGCTCATGGAATGGCCCATGAAAGCGGGCCGGCGCGCCGGGGCCGAGGGCGATCCGCAGAAAGTGGGCCCGGTCGAGATCCGAGGCGGGCCGCGACAGCAGGATCGGCACCATGGCCCCGAGGAGATAGGTGACGGTCGCCCGATGCTCGATCATCGCCGGCAGGAAGCCGGACGCTGAAAAGCGCTGTCCGACGATCACCGTCGCGCCGGTGATCAGGGCCTGATAGACGGTATTGAGCGCATTGACATGGAACAGCGGCAGCGACGTGTAGAGCCGGTCGCTCTGCGTCACGCCGAGGATGTCGGCGGTGTTGGCGCCCCACCAGTAGAGCTGGCCATGGGGACAGCACACGCCCTTGGACGGACCGGTGGTGCCGGAGGTGTAGATGATGGCGGCGAGATCACCGGCGGTCGAAGCCGCCGCCTCTCTCAGGCCACCGGCTTCGGGCATGGCGATCGCGCCCCCATGAGGAACCGCCGCTACATCGCCGACGACCCAGATCTTCGCCAGCGCCGATGCCTGAAGGTCGATCGTGCCGAGGCAGTCTGCGAGGCTGTCTTCGATCACCAGCAGCTTCGCGCCGCAATTGCCGAGAATGTGCTGCAGCTGCAGGCCACGTGACGCGCCGTTGATCGGCACGGCGATCGCCCCGAGCCAGGCACAGGCAAAGAAGACTTCGAGGAATTCGACTCGATTGGAGACCATCAGCGCGACACGGTCGCCGCGGCCGATGCCGATGCCCGCCAGCGCCGAGGCCCGGCGCGAGGCAGCCTCCACGGCGCCGGCAAAACTCAGCCGCGTCTCGCCGATCACCACGAATTCACGCTCGCCGAAGCGGTTTGCCTGCTCGGTCATGAGATCGCTCAGAACGCGCTTGTCCATGAGGTGTCCTGTTCGTGAAAAGATCGGCGCCGTCAAAGGCGCCGGAAGCGTTTGGGAGAAGCCCCTTGGGGCACGGTCAGGCGACCTGCGCGTCCCTGACCAGATAGCCTTCCATCTTCCGACGCAGCCCTTCGGGCAGTGCTTGCGATTGCGGCGCCTCGCCCGAAAGGGCACAGTGAACGACCGTCTGGGTCGATCGCAGCACCATCGTGCCGTCTTCCTTGGCAACGCAAATGTCGAGCTTCACCGCACTTCGCCCGATCTCGAGCACGCGCAGTTCGTGAACCAGAACGTCGCCGAGCCGGGCCGGGCTGACGAAATCGACCGACAGCGAGACGACAGGCGTCGCCCGGTCTTCCTCGACATGGATCCGGCGAAAGGATTGCCCGAGCGCTTCGGCGAACCAGTCCTCGACGGTCCAGGCCAGCATCTCGACCAGACGGGGAAAGAAGGCGATCCCGGCCGGGTCGCACTGGCCGAAGCGCAACGCGTAGCGGGCGGTGAAGACCGACGCTTCGTCAGCCATCACTCCGCTGCCGCCTGCTGGTCGCCGCCGGCGTCCACCGCGTCGGACGGATCATGCGGCCGCGGCCGCGCCTTGCGGCGCAGTTCGGTCTCCTGATCCCGTTTCTTCGGCAGTTCCCGGTGGGCCTGATCGCGGCCGGCGAGATATTGCTTGGGCCAATGCTGGTTGCGGGTGTCGTACCAGGCAGCCGCCTCGCGGGTGAAATACGGGTTCCAGAGATGCGGCCGGCCGAGCGCGACGAGATCGGCGCGCCGGGTATGCAGGATCGTGTTGACCTGGCCCGGTTCGGTGATCGCGCCGACGGCCATAACCGCCATCTTCGGTCCGTTGCGGATGGCCTCGGCGAACTTCACCTGGAACATCCGGCCATAGACCGGCTTCTGCTCGGGGATGGTCTGGCCTGCAGAAACGTCGATGAGATCGCAGCCGGCCTCGCCGAAGGCTTGCGAGATCGCGACCGCATCCTCCTCGGACAGTCCACCCTCCGCCCAGTCGGTGGCGGAGATGCGCACCGACATCGGCTTGTGCTTCGGCCAGACCTCGCGCATCGCCTGAAAGACCTCGAGCGGATAACGCAGCCGGTTCTCGACCGAACCGCCATACTCATCCGTACGCAGATTCGTCAGCGGCGAGAGGAACGATGCCAGCAGATAGCCGTGGGCGCAGTGCAGCTCGACCATGTCGAAGCCGGCGCGCTCGGCCCGCTCGGTCGCCTGGACGAAATCGGCCTTGATCCGGTCCATGTCGGCCCGGTCCATCGCCTTCGGCGCCTGGCTGACGCCGCCAAAATAGGGCAGCGCCGAGGCCGAATAGAGTGGCCAGTTCTTCGCCTCGTCTTCGAGCGGCCTGTCCATCTTTTGCCAGCCGAGCTGGGTCGATCCCTTGCGGCCGGCATGGCCGAGCTGCATCACCATTTTCGTCTTCGAATGCTGATGGACGAAATCGACGATCCGCTTGAACTGCGCTTCCTGCTCGTCGGTCCAAAGCCCCGGGCATCCCGGCGTGATGCGCGCATCTGCCGACGGGCAGGTCATCTCGACGAACACCATGCCCGGCCCGCCAAGGGCGTGGGATGTATAATGGACGAAGTGCCAGTCGGTGAGGTTGCCGTTCTCGTCGGCCGAATATTGCGCCATCGGCGACATCACGACCCGGTTTTCGACCGTCATCTCCCGCAGCTTGAAGCGCGTGAACATCGGCGTCGGCCGCGATTTCGCGTAGTCCTCGCCGGTCTCGGCCAGAAGCCGTTTGTAAAAGGCGTCGTCGACCTTTTCGACAAAGGCCGGGTCGCGCACGAGGAGATTATCGTAGGTGATGGATTTCGCCCGGCACATGACGACCATGGCGAACTGCTCGGGCTCCATGTCCCAGGAGCGGTTCATGTGCTCGAACCAGGCGAGCGAAACGTCGGCATTGTGCTGGATGATCTGGCAGGGCGTGCGGCGCGCGTCCTCATAGGCCTTGAAGGCGTCGGGGACGCTGGTCTCGCCATGATCGACGACGGCATCGGACAGGGCTATGGCGCATTCCATGGCGAGCTTCGTGCCCGAGCCGATGGAGTAATGCGCCGAGGCCTTGGCATCGCCGAGGAGGACGATGTTGTCGTGCGACCAGTTCTCGCAGAAGATGCGCGGAAACTGGCGCCAGTTCGACCGGTTGAGGAGCAGCGAATGGCCCTGAAGCTCCTCGGCATAGAGGCTTTCGAGCGCGGTCTTCGACTGCTCCTCGTCCATCCGGTCGAAGCCGTGGCCGCGCCAGCAGGCGTCGTCCATCTCGAAGATCCAGGTCGAGCGGCCCTTCTCATATTGATAGGTATGGGCGCAGATGATGCCGTGCTCGGTCTCGCGGAAGAAGTAGTTGAACTCGTCCATCGGCCGGGTCGAGCCCATCCAGCAGAAACGATTCGACTTGATTGCGACCTCGGGCTGGAAGCTGTCCTTGAACTGCTCGCGGATGCGCGAATTGACACCGTCCGCGGCGACGATCACGTCCGAATCCGCAAAGCGGGTCTGCAGCTCCTCGGGCGGGATCGAGACGCCGAACTGCATCGCGACGCCCTCTTCCCGGCAGCGCTGCTGCAGGATGGCAAGGAGCTTCATCCGCGAGATGCCGGCAAAGCCGTTGCCGGCGCAGCGCATCTCGGCGCCATGCTTGTGGACGGCGACGTCGTCCCAATAGGCGAAGTCGTCGCGGATGCGATCGAAGGACTTGGGGTCCCGCGACAGGAATTCGTGCAGCGTTTCGTCGGAAAAGACCACGCCGAAGCCGAAGGTATCGTCGGCCTGGTTTTGCTCGAAGATCTCGACGTCCCAGTCCGGCCGCCGCTTCTTGGTCAGGAGCGCGAAATAGAGCCCGCCGGGCCCGCCGCCGATCACCGTGATGCGCATCGCTCTCTCCTCTCGGCTGTGGTCATATTAGTTTAGGCTTAAACTATAACGATGGCAATCCGGATGGGGCGCTCCGCTCGTGGCGCTCTTCACACGCCTCAGAGTCCCGCAGGTTTCCCCGGAACCATCGCAAAGACCCGCAGCGGGCTGCCCGAGCCGTTGCGGATCTTCAAGGGCGCCGCGAACAGAACCGCGCCGCGCGCCGGCAGCCGGTCGAGGCCCGTCAGACACTGCAGGCCGTAGCGGCCGTGGCCGTGCAGGATGAAATGGGCCGGATAGGGCGGGCTCAGATGTCCGCCCTGCCCGGCATCCGTTCCGATCGTCTCGGTGCCGAAGCCGCAGATGCCGCGCTCCTTGACCAGAAATTCCATCGCGTCGGCGGCAGGCCCCGGCGAATGGGCGCCGTCTTCCTTCAGGTTCAGATATCTGGCGCTGCCGAGATGCTTCGACCAGTCGGTGCGAAACAGCACCCAGGCGCCCTCTTCGATCGCGCCATTCGCCGCCTCCCACGCCTCGAGGCCATCCCGCGTCAGGAGAAAATCCTCGTCGGCGGCACTTTCGGCCGAAAAGTCGAGCACGATGGCCGGCCCCACAAGCTTGTCGAGCGGCACCGCGTCGACGGTTCCCTGCGGCAGGTTACGGCCGGAAATCCAGTGCGCCGGAGCGTCGAAATGGGTGCCGGCATGCTCCGACATGGTGATGGTGTTCCAGTACCAGCCGGGCCCGCGCCCGTCATAGCGCGAGACTTCCTCCATGCGGAAAGGCTGGCACTGGCCGAACTCCGGCGGCAGGACCATCACCGGAAAGTCCGGCGACAGGGCGTGGGTCAGATCGACGATCTCGACCGTCCCGGATGCGAGGCCGGCGGCGAGGCCCTGAAGAAGATCGGCGCCGGTCGGCTGCGGCGGCTGCGTCACTGGCTGAGCTCCCGTTCCAGAACCTTGGGATCGGCGAGAAACCGGGCCATCACATCCTGCGCGACATCGCCGACAAAGCTTTCCTCGATGCCTTCGTTCAGCGCTGTGAGAACGGCGGACGCGATCTGCGACGGCGCCACCTTGGGCGGCGGCACATGCTGGCGCCAGTCGTCATCGACCGGACCGGTGAAGACGCTCATCACACGCACGCCGCCGGGGCGCAGTTCGGCGCGCAGGCATTGCAGGAGCGAATGGCGAGCCGCACAGCTGGCCGAATGAAAGCCGAACTCCGGCAGATTGGCAAAAGCGTGGATCGGCAGGATGTCGACGAAGGCGGCCGCCGAGTTCGTGCCGTCGCCGCCGCGCGCCCGCATCCCCGGCCCGAAGGCCATGGCAAGGCGCTGCAGGCCGAAGACGTTGACCTCGAAGGCCTGATGGGCCGTCGCCAGCGCGTCCTGGCCGACGAGCCCGCCGGGCCGGACATGGTCGGCGGTGTTGACGATGATGTCCGTCTTGCCGCCGATCTCGCCGGCAAGCTCGGTCACCGAGGCCGTGTCGGTCAGGTCGAGCTCCATCGTCTCGACATTGGCCATGGCCGCGAGTTCGCTCTGACCGGCAAAGGGCTTCCACGGCTCGGCTATGCCGACGAAGACGCTCACCGCACCGGCGCCTGCAAGCCTTGCCGCCACCGCCTGACCGACGGCGCTGCGCCCGTCTGTGACGAGGACCCGGCGAAATTTCGGGCTCGCGGTCAGTTCGCGAAATTGAAGGTCATCGGCCATGTTGTCACTATCCTCGGCCGGAAGCGCTATGACGACGGCATTGCCGCCCTTGTCGAGCTTGGCCACCATGCGAACCGGGCCCGGCACCGCAACATCGCCATGCAGATGGGTCACGATCGAAGCACCGCTGTCGAGCCTCACCATGCCGACGCGCCAGGGCATGCGCTCGCGGAAATAAAGGTCGGTGCTGGTTCGGATGGTCGTTTCGGCGATCACCGTCGCGCCGCCCTCCACGGGCTGGAAACGCAGGCTCGTCGACAGGCAGCCCGAGCAGGCATCGCGCGGCGGATAGGCCACCCGGCCGCACGCGTCGCAGACCTGCAGCGCAAAGATGCCGCGCGCCGCCCAGGCCGTCATTCCGAGCGCTGACCGGCTGCGATTGAGCGGCGGCAGCTCCGCCGGCCGCGTCGCGGCCTGTGGATCCTTGCGGGGTGGCCTTTCGATCGGAACGCTCATGTCGCCGCCCCTTGCAGGATGGCCGCGCCGGAGCAGAGGCCGCGATCGTAGTTGATCATGCCGAAGCCCGAGACCAGCGCAGTTCTCGCGCCCTCCACCGGCTTCGAAAGCGACTGCCCGGTCACCTGCCGCAATCCCTCGACGAGGCCAAGATAGCCGCCTGCGGCCCCCGCCTGCCCGGCCGAAAGCTGCCCGCCGCTGGTATTGTGCGGAAAACTGCCGCAATTGGTCAGATCGTGCGAGCGGACGAACTCCGCCCCCTCGCCCTTTTTGCAGAAGCCGAGATCCTCGAACTGCATCATCACGATCACCGGATAGTCGTCATAGGTCTCGACCACGTCGATGTCGTCCGGGCGAAGGCCGGCCATGGCGTAGAGCTCGTCCACATCCATCGCCCAGCCGCCGCGCATCTGGATAGCGTCGTCCGGAAAGGCGTTGTGGCGCTCGATGGTCGACAGCAGCCTCGCTTGTTCCAGACCGAGATCTTCGGCGATGTCGGCCGTAGTGACCAGAAAGGCCTCGGCGCCGGCGCAGGGCATGACGCAGTCGAAGAGATGGATCGGATCGGCGATCGGCCGCGCCGCCATATAGGCCTCGAGCGTCAAAGGCTTCCGCATGATCGCCTGCGGATAGGTCAGCGCATTGTCGCGCTGGGCGACGCAGATCCGGCCAAAATCCTGGCGGGTCACGCCATAGCTTCGCATGTAGTGATCGGTGAGGAGCGCGAAGGAGCCGTTCGGTCCGCCATAGCCATAGGGATAGCTGGCATCCTGGGAAAAGCGCGAAAACGACGACAAGAGCTTGCGGAACGAATCGACCTGATTGGCATCGGCGCCGACACAGGCGACGATCGACGCATCCCCTGCCTCCACCGCCCGCGCTGCCCGGCGCAGGGCAACGACGGCGCTGGCGCCGCCCATGGGAATGGCATCGAGCCAGCGCGGCGTCAGCCCCAGATGCTGGGTCAGGCCGACGGCGGTGTCGGGGCCGAGCGAGAAGCTCGAGACGGAGAGGCCGTCGAGATCGGCGGGGGTGATGCCCGCCCTCTCGGTCAGGGTCTTCAACGCCCGGGCAATCCACCAATGCGCCGTGTCCTGGGAGTAGCGCACATAGGGAATGCTGACGGGAACGGCGACGGCGACGTCCCTGTAGGGCCTGCGCGGATTGCCTCGTTGGGTCACGTCACGCCGTCCGTTTCTTCAGGCTGCGGGTATCGATGGCGATGCCTTTGGCAATCAGGGTCTCGACCGTCGTCTTCAGCGCCCCGCGCTGGATCTTTTCCGTCGAGGTCAGCGGGATTGCATCGACGAAGGCGACATGGCCGGGCGCCTTGTAATAGGCAAGCTGCGACAGGCAGTATCGCACGATCTCTCGGGCCAGCTCAGGCCCAGCGCAAGCACCCTCGCGCGGCACGATCAGGGCGACCACCTCCTCGCCGCGCACCGCATCCAGCGTCGGCGCGACGGCGACCGAGCCCACCCCAGGATGCCGCGCCAGCACGCTCTCGACCTCGACGGCGGAGATGTTTTCGCCGGATCTGCGGATGACATTCTTGCGCCTGTCGACGAAATGCAGCTGGCCGTCGGCATCGCGCCGCACGACGTCGCCGGTGTGGAACCAGCCGCCTTCCCAGGCAGCCTTGGTGGCGTCGGGATCTCCGAGATATTCGCGGAAAAAGCCGCGCTTCGGGTCGGGGCCCGCGCGCCGCACCAGCATTTCGCCCGGCTCGTCGGTCATGGCTTCGCCGCCCGTCTCGGTCCGGATGGCGATCTCGACCTCGGGTCGGGGGCGACCAAAGCAGTTGGTGCCGATCCGGCGCGGCTCCTCGCTGGCGATGACCACGGCGCCAGCCCCGGTTTCCGTCATCGCCCAGGCTTCCAGCAGCGGAAAGCCGAAGCGCTCCTCGAACGGCCCATGCAGGCTGCGGTCGACACCCGCGCCAAAGCCGAAGCGGACCTCATGCGCAGTGTCGGAGGGATCGGCGGGAGCGGCCATCAGCATCGCCGGCATCACGCCGAGATAGTGCACCACCGTCGCGCCGAATGTCCGCACGCTCGCCCACCATCTTTTCGGATGAAACCGGTCGAGAATCGCGATGGAGCCGCCGACCGTGATCACGCCGATGAGCGAATAGGCCATGGCGTTCATGTGGAACAGCGGCAGCGGCGTCAGCATCCGCTCGGGCGGATCGGCGCGAAGGGCGGCGAGGCCGCCGACGGTCGCATACCATTCGCCGGCGGTGAGGAAATAGTCGTTGGTAAGGACGCAGCCCTTCGGCTTCCCGGTGGTGCCCGACGTGTAGAGCAAGGCGCATTCGTCGTCGCGCGAAAGCCCTGCCTGGCCAAGAGTTCGCGGCGTCGCAGCAGCTGGAACCGGCTCGCCTGGCGTGATCACGCCGATCACGGCGCCGCTTGCCTCTGCGGCCTCGACGAGGTCGCGGACACGGTCCGCGGTCGCGACGGCCAGCACCAGCTTCGAATGGGCGATCAGATATTCGAGCTCGACGGCCCGCAGATCCGGATTGATCGGCACGACGGAAACGCCAAGGGCGTTAAGCGCGAACCAGTGAAAGATGAAATCGGGCCGATTGTGAAGCAGCAGCCCTACCCTGTGGCCGGCCCCATAGCCGCCCGCGCGATAGGCCTCCACCTGCGCCAGGACGGCGTCGAGGGCCTTGCCATAGGTCGTCGTTCCGGCGGCGATGCCGTAGACGGCGGCGGTTTCGGGCAGGACCGTCAGAAACGGTCGATCGGCATAGCGTTCCGCGGTGCGCTGGAACCTTCCGAAGACTGTCTGGTCGTCGGTGACGCCGGAAAGCTGGCTCATGAAGGGCGCGCTCCCTCGCTGCGGCAGATGGCGGCGAACGGCGTTGCGATGGTCTGGCCCGGGCGTAGCGACAAGTGGCACATCTGCGGCCCTATCCTGAATGAAAGCGCGGCCACCGCCGCCGAGCCATGCCCCTGTCGAGCAACTGCCAAGGCCTTGCGATGACCGGTCGAAACCTCGGCCGCAAGTGAATGCTTTAATCTTAAAATTTTCAAGCCCGGTGGCTCAGAATTCGAAGCGGGACCATTGCGAGCCCCGCAAGACGGCAAGCCCTTACGCTCCACTCTCCCCGATCCGTCTAGCTGTGACCACCGTTGCAGAAGGGGCGTTGACAGGCAGCCCGGTCCGGTCAATTTTAAGCTTAAAGCTTTCGGGGGAGGTCGATCGATGCGACGGCCGGAAGCTGCGAGGCGCGGCCTGCCGTCTCGCCGAAGGGAGCGCCCATGCAGGATCCCCATTGCCATTCGAGCAGCATCGCGGTCGAGCGCCCCGCAGAGATCGCCTTCGAGATCATGGCCGATGGCCTGAAGCAGGGTCGATGGACGCTGGGCAGTTACGAGCGCCGGGAGATCGAACCCGGCGTCTTCGTCGGAACCTCGCTGTTTTCAGGCAAGGAGACCTTCGTGCGCCTCGATGTGGACCGTGCCCGCTTGCTCGTCGATTACAATGTGGGCCCCAGCCCCGAGGCCATGGAGTTCCGCAACATGGCGCGGGTCATCCCCGGCTCCGCCTTGAAAATGAACGCCTCGCACTGCGTCGTGACGCTCCTGTCCTGGCGCCACGCAGGTCAGAGCGAGGCCGCCTGGATGCAAATATCGACGTCCCACGAGGCGGAGATGTTCCTCATCAAGGGGCTTCTCGAGCAATGAAGATCTTCTGGCAGAGCTTCATCGACGAGACCGCGAGCCGCCCCTACATGGAGCGGCTGTCCGCCTATCTGAACGACATCGCGGCACCTGGCACCAGCGTCCACGTCGCCGGCATTTCGCCGCCCGATCGCGATTTCGGCCGGCTTGCGGAGATGCGCTGCGCCGTCATGGCCGTCGACAACGGAATCGGCGCCGAGGCGGACGGTTTCGACGCCTATGTGATGGGACATTTTCAGGATCCCGGCCTCTATGAGCTTCGCTCGGCGGTTCGAATTCCGGTGATCGGCGTCGGTGAGGCAACGTTGTTCGCGGCGGCGCAACTGGGACGGCGGCTCGGCCTCGTCACCCTCGATCCGGCCTTCGAGGTCTGGCACCTCGAACAGGCCGATCGCTACGGGCTTGGCGACCGCGTTGCCCATGTCGCCGCGCTGTCCTGCCGGCCGGAAGACTTTTCCGACGCCTTTGCCGGCGACGAGGCGGCCAGGCGTCGCATGCTCGGCGACTTCACCGCCTGCGCCATGCCGTTGGTCGAAGCCGGCGCCGACGTCATCGTCCCGGCGGGTGTGCTGCCCGGCCTTCTGTGCGGTGGCGAGTTCGGCTTCAAGGTCGGGCACGCCCCGGTGGTCAACTGTGCCGCCGTCGGCCTGAAGAGCGCCGAGATGTGGGTCCAACTGCACCAGCTCGGCGGCATCGAACCGAGCCGCGGCCCGAGTTTCGCTCTCGCGCCGGATCGGGCGAAAGCCGATTTCCGGGCGCTCGTGGCCAAAGGCCGGGCCGTCTAAGCTCTCGCCAGGACCTTCGGGCAAGGCGGCGGCATTCAAGGCTTCGGCGTCTCGGCGGGCGGTACGCGGAGCGACGGCCTTGCCTCCCATCGCGATGCTGCATTGCCGCAATTTACGCCGCACTGCATAATAAATCGGCATGGTGAAAAATGCTTCAAGCTCCCCCTTGGCAAACCGTCCGACTTGCGCGTTTAATGCAAAGAAGAATTTTAAGCCTAAAGCAGTCTGGTGACCCACATCTCACTGCCAGGCCACGATCCGAGGGGCGATTCCTCGCCCAATGACCACTCTCTTGCGGGACGCGATCGGCATGAACATCGGCACGACGAGACGGGACTTTCTCAAGCTTGCGGGCGCCGGAGCGGTGCTCGCCGGGTTCCTGCGCGGCGGCGCCGCCATGGCCGCCGACACCGACACGGTGACCATCGCCTACAACGTCAACCTGCCCGCCTTCGACCCGACCGTCGGGCCATCGGCGGTCAATCCGACGATTCAGGCGATCTACCGTTCGATCTTCGATCAGTATGTGGGCCAGAAGCCGGACCTGTCTTTCGAGCCCGGCCTTTTGACCGAATGGGGCTGGAACGACGACAAAACCAAGGTCTGGATGACCGTCCGCGAAGGTGTCACCTGGCACGATGACTCGAAGCTCACGCCGGAAGACGTCGTCTGGTCGCTGGAGCGGGCCGGCGACGAAAAGAGCGGCAATCCCATCCAGTTCGTCTGGTCGACCATCGGCAATTTCACCATCGACGGCCAGCGTATCGAGGCCGACGTCAAATCCTTCGACCCGACCCTGTTCAAATGGATGGCCTTCCTCACCGGCTATGTCATGCCGAAGGCCTATTATGAGAAGGTCGGAGCCGAGGGCTTCGAGCAGAAGCCGATCGGCACCGGCCCCTATATGGTCGATGAATTCCAGTCGAACGGATTTTTGCGGCTGAAGGCCCACAAGGACTATTGGGGCGGCAAGCCTGCCTTCGAGACGGTGATCTTCAAATTCGTGCCGGACGCGTCCAGTCGTGTCGCCGAAATCGAAAGCGGCGGCTCCGACGTGACGCTGCAGATCCCCTATGAGGAATATGACCGCCTGACCAAGGGCGGCCGGTTCTCCGGCACCTGCGAGCCGGTGTCCGACATCGGCATGATCTTCATCAACAATGTCGAGCCGCTGCTCGACAAGAACGTCCGGCTGGCTGCCTGCCATGCCGTCGACAAGCAGGCGATCATCACGAGGCTTCTGCGTGGTTACGGAACGCCGATCGATACATTGGAAGCGCCGGGCTATGCCGCCTACGATCCGTCGATCAAGGTGCCTCATGATCCCGAGCTTGCCAGGAAGCTGCTCGCCGACAGCGGCTTTTCCACCGACAACCCCGTCAAGGTGACGATCCAGACGACCCGCGGCTACATGCCGAAGGACTACGAGATGATCCAGGCGATCGTCGGCATGTGGCGCAAGGTGGGGATCGAGGCGACCATCGAGGTCTACGAGATCGCCAAGCATTACGAGCTGCGCGCCGCCGACCAGCTCGCCCCCTTCGCTTTCTACAACTGGGGCAACGCCATCGGCGACCCGGCGACGTCGACGGGGTTTGCCATGTTCGGCCCCTCGCCGCACTCGGTCTGGAACACCGACGACCTTGATGCCAGGATCGCGCCGCTCTGGGGCGAGAAGGACGAGGAAAAACGCATCGAAGGCTGGAAGGCCGTCGACCGATACATCGCCGAAGAGGGCTATGTCCTGCCGATCCTGCAATACGCCCAGCCGATCGTGTTCCGGAAGGGCCTGACGGTCACGGCCAACCAGTCCGAAGCGCTGCAGCCGACCCTGATCGCGCCGGACAAGGCCTGAGACAAGACGAGGCGACCCGAAAGGAGCCGGGCGCATGCGCGTGCCGTTTCTAGCTGTCCTTCCCTGGCGCTCGCTGCTTCTCGCGATGGTGACGCTGTTCGGCGTCGCCGTCGTCTCCTTCGTGCTCCTGCGCGTCGTGCCCGGCGATCCGATCGCCATGATGATCTCCCCGGGCGCCAGCCCGGAGGACATCATGCGCCTTCGCGCCTCCTATGGCCTGGATCGAAGCATTCCCGTGCAGTTCGTCATCTGGCTCGGCCATGCCGTCACCGGCGATTTCGGCACCTCGATCTCGATGCGCCAGGACGTGATGCACCTGATCGCCGGCCGGCTGCCGGCGACGACCGAACTGACCCTCCTCGCCCTCGTCATTGCGCTCGTCCTCGGCATCGGCACTGCGGTCCTCTCCACACTGTCACGACGCAAGCTCGTCGGCGCGGCCATCGAGAACGGCAACGGCATCCTGCTCGCCGTGCCGGATTTCGTCTGGGCCCTGACCTTCGTCGTCCTGTTCGGCGTCGCCTGGCAGATCCTGCCGATTTCCGGCCGGATCGATCCGCGCATCTCGACGGATTTCGCCACCAACTTCGTCCTGTTCGAAGGGCTCTTGCGCCTGCGCCCTGCCGTCGTCGGCGACGTTCTCGCCCACATGATCATGCCGGCCTTCGCGCTCGCCCTCCCGCTCGCCGCCGTCATCATGCGGGTGTTGAAAGGCGCGCTGGAAGCCGAGGGCCAGCAGGACTACGCACTTCTGGCGAAGATCCGCGGCCGCTCGAAGCTGCGCATCACCCTGCAGGAGACGCTCCGCAACGCCCTGGTCCCGACCCTGGCGCTGACCGGCGTCCAGTTCACCTTCATGTTCGGCGGCACCGTCATCGTCGAGCGGATCTTCTCCTATCCCGGCATCGGCAACCTCGCCATCGACGCGGTGATCAACCGTGACCTGCCGCTGATCCAGGGTTTGATCCTCGTCTTCGGCCTGATCTTCATCCTCATCAATCTCGCCGTCGAGGCAAGTTTCGCAATGCTCAACCCGAGGCTCCGGCATGGTTGAGCGCGCCCTTCCCGAAGCAAGCGTGAGCAGCGCGCCGATCGCCGGCGCTGCGCCCCGCCGCGGAGCGTCCATCTGGTCAGCGCTTCTCGCGGAGCCTCGCGTCGTGATTGCCGGCGGTTTTCTCGTTCTTCTGGCGCTTGCCGCCATTTTCGCGCCGCTGATTGCGCCCCACAACCCGCTCGAGCAGGATCTGATGCTCAACACCCTGCCGCCGGCGTGGGTGGACGGCGCCGAACCCGGCTATCTTCTCGGCACCGACAGCCTTGGCCGGGACCTCCTGTCGCGGATGATCTATGGCGGGCGCGTCGCTTTGACGGTCGCCCTCGTCGCCGCCTTCGCCGCCGGCCTGATCGGCACGGTGCTCGGGCTTCTCGCCGGCTTCTTCGGCGGCTGGATAGACGCCGCCGTCTCCCGGCTGATCGACATCTGGATGGCTTTCCCGCCGGTCCTCCTGTCGATCCTCCTCGTCGCCGTCATCGGCACCGGGCTGACTTCGGTCATCCTCGCCATCGTCGTCATCGACTGGACGCGGTTCTGCCGGGTAGTGCGTTCCGAAACGCTGCAACAGGCGCGCATGGATTATGTCGATGCCGCCGTCGTTCTGGGCACCAGCCGCTGGCGTATCCTCTTCGTCGAAATCCTGCCCAATCTCCTGCCCGTCGTCGTCGTCCTTCTCAGCCTCGAAATGGGCATTGCGGTCATCGTCGAGGCGGTTCTGTCCTTCGTCGGCCTCTCGGTCTCCTCGGACATGCCGACCTGGGGCGGGCTGATCGCCGAGGGACGGCAGATCATCTATCAGGCCTGGTGGGTGCTGGTCTTCCCGCTCGTCCTCCTCTTCGCCACCGTCCTCGCCTTCAACCAGCTCGGCGACGGGCTGCGGCGGCTGGTCGATCCGGTGCTGCTGCGATGAGCGCCCCTTTGCTCGAGATTTCCGGCCTCTCGGCCCGGCTGCGTCGCCCGCCGCACAGCCCCCTGCTGCGATCGGTCAGCCTCACGGTCGCGGCCGGCGAGGTCCATGGCCTCGTCGGCGAAAGCGGCGCCGGCAAGTCGACCATCGGCAAGGCGATTCTCGATATCCTGCCCGATGCGATCGAGCTGTGCGGCGGCACGATCCGCTTCGCCGGAGAAGATCTCACCACCATGCCGGCGGCGCGTTTGCGCAAGCTGCTCGGCACCGAGATCGCCCTGATCCCGCAGGATCCGATGACGGCGCTGAACCCGTCGCGACAGGTCGGAAGCCAGCTGACCGACGGCCTGCGGCTGAGGCGCGGCCTGAAGGGCGCCGCGCTGAAGCAAAAGGCCATCGAACTCCTGCGCGACGTCCAGATAGCCGATCCCGAACGCGTGCTCGCGCTCTACCCGCACGAGATCTCCGGCGGCATGCGCCAGCGCATCCTCATCGCCGCGGCCTTCTCCCTCGATCCGAAACTGATCATCGCCGACGAACCGACCACCGCCCTCGACGTGACGGTGCAGAAGGAAGTGCTGCGGATGATCCGGAACATGCAGAAGATCCATGGGACCGGTGTGGTCTTCGTCACCCACGATCTCGGCGTCGTCGCGCAGGTCTGCGACCGCCTGACTGTGCTTTATGGCGGCATGGTCGTCGAACAGGGCGAGACCGCCGCAATCCTTGCCTCGCCCTCCCATGGCTACACGCGGGCGCTGATCGATGCGACGCCCCGCCATGACCGGGCCGGCACCGGCATGCAGCCGATCCCGGCCGGCATCGTTGCCGATCTCAAGGCCCAGCTCTCACGTTACGGTTTCGGGCCGTCCGGCCATGTCTGACCACAGCGCCCCCATCCTGATCGAGGCCCGCGACATCGCCCTCGATCTTGCCGACATGAACGCCCGCAAGAGCCTCGGCAAACGCCCGAGCATCCGCATCCTCAATCCGATGTCTCTGACGGTGCGTCGCGGCGAGATCGTCGGCATCGTCGGCGAATCCGGCTCGGGCAAGTCTTCCCTCGGGCGCGTCCTGTTGCGGCTCCACGAGCCGAGCGAGGGTCGCCTCACCTTCGGGGGCATCGACGTCACCCATTGCCCCGAGGCGGAGCTCAGGCCCCTGCGCCAGCGCATGCAAATGATCTTCCAGGATCCCCAGTCCTCGCTCAATCCGCGCCGCCGCATCCGTGCGATCATCGGCGCCGGCCTCGCCCTCGATCCCGAGGTCACGCCGAAGACCCGCGAGGCGGCGCTGGAGAGCATCGCGGCGCAGGTCGGCGTCGATTCCGCGCTGCTCGACCGCTTCCCCCACGAGCTCTCGGGCGGCCAGCGCCAGCGTGTCGGCATTGCCCGGGCGATCGCCACCCGGCCGGATTTCGTCCTCGCCGACGAGATCGTCTCCGGCCTCGACGTCTCCACCCAGGCGCAGGTTCTGGCGCTCCTGAAGACGCTCGCCCGCGAGCGCCAACTCGCCCTCGCCTTCATCAGCCACGACCTGTCGGTGATCCGCAGTCTGTGCGACCGCGTCGTCGTCATGCGCGCCGGGCGGATCGTCGAGGAAGGCCCGTGCGGGGCGATCTTCGAGCGGCCGGCCAATGCCTATACGCGCCAACTCCTCGACGCCATTCCCTTGCCGGTCCCCGATCCGGGCTGGCTCGACCGCGAGACGGCTGAAGCCTCGCCCTCTTCCCGATCGCCGACCCTGCCTCCCGGCGCCCCGGTGCGGGCGGCAGGCAACGCCTCGCCCCAACCCTAACAAAGCGAAAGGATCACGATTTGCAAAGAGCCCTGAAACTTGCAGCCGCTCTCGGCCTCGTCCTCATGTCGGCAGGGTCTTCCCTCGCCGAGGAGGTGACGCTCAACGCCGTTCATTTCACCCCGGCGCAGAACTCCTATGCCAAGAGCTTTCTGAAATATGTCGACGAGGTCAACGCCGCCGGCAAGGGCGTCGTCCAGATCAAGGTCCGCGGTGGCCCCGAGGTCATTCCCTCCGGCCAGCAGGGGCAGGCCCAGAAGAACGGCTTGATCGACATGATCAACACCCCGGCCGGGCAATATCTGGAGATCGTGCCCGAGGGCGAGGCCTTCTCGGCCTCGACCAAGAAGCCGGCGGAAATCCGCAAGAACGGCGGCTGGGATCTCATGCAGAAGATCTTCGGCGAAAAGGCCAACGCCCACCTCCTCGCCCATGTCGATGCCGGCACCGGCTTCAACATCTTCACCGTCGACGAGCCCAAGCGCACGCCCGATGGCGGCATGGACTGGTCTGACCTGAAGATCCGCGCCTCGCCGCTTTACCGGCAGTTCTTCGAAACGCTGGGCATGACCGTCATCGTGCTGCCGCCCGGTGAGGTCTACACCGCGCTGGAGCGCGGCGTCATCAACGCCAACGCCTATCCGGTCTTCGGCTATGCGTCCTTCGGTTGGGACAAGTTCACCAAGTACCGCGTTGATCCGACCTTCTTCCAGACTGATGTCCTGATTTCGATGAACAAGGACAAGTGGGACTCGCTGTCGCCGGAAGCCCAGAAGATCCTGACCGACGTCTCGATCAAGTATGAGGAAGAGAGCCTAGAAACGGTCCAGGCCCAGAACACCAAGGAAGCCGAAGCGATGATCGCCAAAGGTCAGAAGGTGTTCGAGCTCGAGGGCAAGGGCCGCGAGGAGTTTCTCGCCAAGGCCGCAAAGGCCAGCTGGGACCGGATGGAACAGCGCGATCCGACCTATGTCCCGGAACTGAAGAAGCTGTTCCAGAACTAGAGCATTTCCGGTGAACTCGTGTTCGCCGGAAACTCTCAAGAGCCTGATCGGCAAGAGTTGGAACCGGTTTCGGCAAGATCACGCGCTGACACAAAAGATAGAGCGGGGTTTCGATCAGACATGATCGTGTCCCGCTCTTCAGGCTTCGGCCAACACTGCGCCGGCGCTGCCGAAAAGGCGCCGGCAACCCTCATGGAGCCCCGTCCACCATGGACATATTCTTCAAGATCGTCGGCTGGGCGAGCCTTGCGCTCGCCTCCCTCGTCAAGCTGATCCTCGCCGCCATCGTCATCGAGGTCGTCCTCGATGTGATCCTGCGCAATCTGAACTACCGGCCGATCGGCTGGGGCGTCTCGGCGACGGAATACGGTCTGCTCTACGCGGCCTTCCTGCCGATGCCCTGGCTGGTGCGGATCAAGGGCCACGTCTTCGTCGAGTTCCTGCGCCGCGCCCTTCCCGCAGCCGGCCGCACCATTCTGGAAAAGCTCGTCTATCTGATCTGCGTCGGCCTCAGCCTCTACCTCACCTGGTACGCCTTCGGCGCCTTTCTCGATGCGCTGCGCACGGGAGCCTACGAGACCAAGACCTTCGACATGCCGAAATGGCTGATCTTCCTGCCCATCGCCGTCGGCTTCTTCCTCTCGGCCCTCGAATGGGTGCGTTACCTCGTCGGTTCCGACAGCCTCTACAATGTCGATCCGCTCGAACGCGAAGGGCTCTAGACCATGGACTGGCTGTTTCCCTTTGCCCTGATGGTCGGGCTGATCCTGTTTTTCATGGGTGTCGGCCTGCCCGTCGCCTTCGCCTTCTTCCTGGTCAACATCATCGGGCTGTTCCTGTTCTTCGGCGGCTCCGCCGGCGTCACCCAGATGATCTCCAACTTCTCCGACGCCATCGCCAGCTATTCGCTGGCGCCGCTGCCCTTGTTTCTGATCATGGGCAGCCTGTTCTTCCGCTCCGGTCTCGGCGACGGCGTCATGCACGCGCTGGACCTTTGCATCGGCAATCTGCGCGCCCGCCTGTCCTATGTCGTGCTCGCCGCAGGCGCGGTGTTCTCGGCGCTGTCGGGATCGAGCCTTGCCAATACCGGCATGATGGGATCGCTGATGGTCCCGGAGATGCTGAAGCGCGGCTACAAGCCGAAGATGGCCTATGGGCCCATTCTCGGCGCCGGCAGTCTCGCGGTGATCATCCCGCCCTCGTCCCTCGGCGTCCTTCTCGGCTCGCTGGCCAACATCAATGTCGGAGCGCTGCTGATCGCCGGCATGATACCCGGCCTGGTGCTGACCGTCCTCTTCGCCCTGCTGATCTTCGTCCAGACCCGCATCGACCCGGACTGCGCGCCGCTCTATCCCGTCGAGGACATCTCCTTCCTCGCCAAGGTGAAGGCGATCTCCGTCAACATCGTGCCGATGGGCGTGATCATCTTCCTCGTCGTCGGCACGATCCTGCTCGGCATCGCCACACCGACGGAATCGGCGGCGCTCGGCTGCGTCGGCGTCTTCGCGCTTCTCGTCGCCTACGGACGCTTCTCCATCAAATCCGTCTGGGCGGCGCTGGACGATGCGATGAAGGTCACCGGCATGACCTTCCTGATCATCTCGGCCTCGACCACCTTCTCGCAGGTCTTCGCCTTTTCCGGCGCCAGCAACGGCTTCATCTCCTACGTCACCGGCTTCGACCCCGGCCCTTACACCTTCATCCTGATCATGGTGCTGGTGATCCTCGTCCTCGGCATGTTCATGGATCAGGTCTCGATGATGCTGATCACCCTGCCGATCTTCCTGCCGATCGCCAACCATTTCGGCTTCGATCTGGTCTGGTTCGCACTGATCCTGCTGCTTGCCTACGAGGTCGGCTTCACGACGCCGCCCTTCGGCCTGTTGCTCTTCGTCATGATCGGCGTCGCGCCGCCGGGCACCAGCCTCAAGACCGTGGCGATGGCCGTCGCGCCCTACATGATCTGCACGCTGCTGCTGATCCTTCTGATCGTCATCTTCCCGAGCCTCGCGCTCTTCCTGCCCAACATGTTGTGAGGACGCGATGCGTTTTTCCTATCTCGTCTTCTTCACCTCGGAAGAGCCTGGCACCCGGATCTCGGCGGAGGATCTCGCCACCGTCCGCAAGGCCGTCGCAACCGTAAAGGGCCTGAAACGCGGTCGGCTCTACACGCCGGAGGTCGCGAGCGACCTTTATCACGACGACGGCGCCTCGCCGCTCTTCGGCTTCCAGCTGGATTTCGCCGAGCTCGCGGATCTGGAGGCCGCGATCGCGTCCTCCGGCGCTCTCAGCCCCCTCGGCAAACCCGGCGCCCTGCCGAGCCTCGCCGGCACCGACGCCACCCAGCAGGCGATGGCGCTGCGCACATACACCGTCCCCGAGCCGGCGCCGCTGTCGGCCTCGGCCTGCAGCTATGTGGTGCACTATCCCGGCCCCGCCGCCGACACCAACGCCTGGCTCAGCCACTACATCGCCCATCACCCGCCGATCATGAGGCGCTTTCCGGGGGTGCGGGAGTTGGAGATCCTGACCCGGATCGACTGGATCGACGCCATGCCCTGGCGCCGCGTCCTGCATCTCCAGCGCAACCGCATCCTGTTCGACAGCGCGGCCGCCCTGGAAGCCGCGCTGCATTCGCCCGTCCGCCACGAAATGCGCGCCGACTACACGCAATTCCCGCCCTGCGAAGGCGGAAATTTCCATTATCCGGTGGCGACAGAAGAGGTCGTGCCGGCGGGGTGAGTGTTTTTCATGGAGCTGCGTTGCGTTGTGAAACAGAATTGTCAAATCTGTTTCACTCGGACCTATAGACGTGCGTCATCCATCGCTCGCATCATCCAAAATGAGGGCGGGCGCAGGGAGGCGCTAGGAGCGGGTGGTCTCTCGATCACGCGCTTTCCAGACGATCCAATTTCCCAGACGTAGTTCACGCTCGCGCTCAACGACACGGATACGCTTTCGCGCCGCCCGACGAGGCGTAGAGTACCAGAAACTCAGGAAATTGACCGCAAAAGTCAGCACGTTGATCGAGAGGCCGACCAGCACCCAGAAATCTGGGAGCATAAGGGCCGGGTTTCATCTGATCATGAAAAACCCGGCCTTTGGGACCGGGTTGTGACGCTAACCTTTGTTAGCTTGAGTTTTGTGACACAAATCACTCCCGCAAGTCAATGATGCTCGAATTTTGAAACAGAATCATTGTATTCTGTTTCACGTCCTTGCCAGCAACAATCGCCCGCGCGTGACCGCCCCGGCCTCCATCATCCGGTGCGCCCGCGCCGCATCTTCCAGCGGCAAAATGTCGGCGATCTGAGGCTGAACCTCGCCGCTCGCCGCCATCGCCAGGATCGCTTCGACCGGCCCCTTCGCATCGGTGATCATGGCCCGTGTGACGGTGACGCCGAACTCGGCGTTGCGGTCGACGATGGGCGCTGCCACCAGCCAGACGAGATGGCCACCCTTTTTCAGGACCGGATAGGATCGCGCGTGTGTGGCGCCGCCGATGAGGTCGAAGACGACGTCCTGATCCCGGAGCGTGCCGAAATCCTCTTCGTCATAGGCGACCGCGTGAGCCGCGCCGAGTGAGCGGACATAATCCCTGTTGGCCGCGCGGCATGTGGCGGTGACCTTTGCGCCGAGGTGGCGGCACAGCTGGACGATCAGGCCGCCGACTGCGCCTGATCCGGCATGAACGAGGACCTTCATGCCGGGCTTGATCCGCGCCGTCTCGAAGACCGAGATATGGGCGCTGAGGCCGGCATTGACGAGGCTGGCGGCGGCCGCGTCGGAAAGACCGTCCGGGATCGCGACGAGGTCGGCCGCCCGTGAGATCCGCTCCTCGGCGTAGCTCCCTTGTGTGCCGTGGCCGGCCATGACGCAGACCCGGTCGCCGACGGAAAACTCAGAGATACCGTCGGCGATCTCACTGATCACCCCGGCGCCGTCGCGCCCCGGCACCTTGGGAAAGTCGACGGAGAAATGCGCCTTCAAGAGACCGGCGCGCAGCTTGCAATCGAGCGGCGTGACGCTGGCGTAGCGCAGGTCGACGCGGATCTCGCCGGGCTCCAGCGGCCGCGACGGTCGATCGTTCAGGGTCAGAACCGTTGGATCGCCGTAGCGCTCATATTCAATCGCGCGCATGGGGGCTCCTGTCGCAGCGGGGGTTTCAAGAACGACGGACAGCCTGACGGCGGCGACGCTGTCGAACCTGTCAGTCCGACGAGGTGGGCGAGATCGCCTTTGCCATCGACGCGGCCGAGGCGCCCAGAAGCATCGTGTCGGAGGCGACAACAAACAGGCTGACGCCCGCGTCGCGCCAGCGTGGCACGTCGGCGGCGGAGGGGCGGAACAGGCCGACCGCCTTGCCGGCCGACCGGCAGGCCGCAATGACCGTCTCGATCGCCGCTTCCAGCCGCTCGGTGCCACCGGGCCCGAAGGCCCCCATCGAGACCGCCAGATCGCCCGGTCCGATGAAGACGAGGTCGACGCCCTCGACGGCGGCGATCGCCTCGATGTTCTCGACCGCGCGAACGGTCTCGACCTGCACGCACAGAAGGATCTTCGCGTTCGCCGTGGCGACATAGTCGGCGATGTCGTAGCCATAGCGGGACGCCCGGCCGGGGCCCGCCCCGCGCTCGCCATCGGGCGGATAGCGCGTCGCGCGCACCGCCGCCTCGGCTTCTTCGGCACTGGAGACGCGGGGCACGAGGACGCCCTCGGCGCCGGAATCGAGCACCGCCGCGATCGCCTCAGCGTTGTTGCCGGGCACCCGGACCATGGCGACCGCACCGCCGGCCTCGGCCGCGCGGACGAGATTCTCGATCTCGCCGCGCGAAATCTGCGAATGCTCCCAGTCGATGCACAGGAAGTCGAGCCCCGCTCGCGCGATCACCTCGACGGCGACGGGATGGGGAATGGCGGCGAAGGTGCCGTTCAGCGGCTGGCCCGAGCGCCCCCTCTCGCGGAAGCTTGTCTGTGACATCGTCTCACCTTCGATTGCGGTCAAATTCTCCGCGAGTTTCCCGCATCGCGGGCTTTGCGGCAAGCTGTTTTATATTTAAACTATTTTCCGATGGACACGACCCGCCTTCTGGCCGGGCGGTCTCAACACTGGAGATCGACGATGATCAAACGACATCCGCTGAAGGGCGCCAACCGTCTGAAACTCGGCGTTTTCTCCACCAATGCCGATGGCGGGCTCGCCATCACCACGGTTCCCGAGCGCTGGCGCGCGACATGGGACGACAACATGAATGCCGCCCAGATCGCCGACCGGGCCGGCCTCGAATTCATGCTGCCGATCGCCCGCTGGAAGGGTTTCGGCGGCCAGACCCATGCCCGCGAATGGTCGTTCGAGACCTTCACCTGGGCGGCCGCGCTCGCCGCCGTCACCGAGCGCATCGCCCTGTTCATGACTGTCCATGTCCCGGTGATGCATCCGCTCTATGCGGCCAAGGCGCTCGCCACCGTCGACCACATTTCCAAGGGACGCGCCGGCCTCAACATCGTCTGCGGCTGGAACCCGTCGGAATTTGCCATGTTCGGCGTCAAGCTCGGCGAAAAGGGCTACGACCAGGCCGGCGAGTGGCTGGAGATCCTCGAAAAGGCCTATGGCTCCAGCGATCCCTTCGACTTCGACGGAGAATATTATCAGCTGAAGCAGGTGGTCAGCCGCCCGTCCAGCGTCCAGGTGCCGCGTCCCGTCACGATGAACGCCGCCTTCGGTGGCCCCGGCCGGGATTTCGCAGCCAGGCATTGCGAATACATCTTCACCACCTTTTCCGAACTCGACGGGGCGGAAAAGCATGTCGCCGACGTGCGCGAGCGGGCGGCAAAGGCCAACCGCGAAGTCGGCCTTTATACCGTCTGCCACGTCGTGTGTCGCGAGACCCAGGCCGAAGCCGACGCCTATTACGAACGCTATGCCCTCACCGAAGCCGATCATGCAGCGGTCGAAACCCACATGGCCGGCAAGAAGGAGTTCTCCTCCTCCCACGATACGGATGCCTATGATCGCTACCGCCAGCGCTTTGCCGGCGGCGCCGGCTCCTATCCGCTGGTCGGGACGCCGGAAAAGATCGCCGAGGAGATGATCCGGATCTCCGAGATCGGCTATGCCGGCATCGCCCTTTCCTTCGTCAACTACACCTACGAGCTGCCGTTCTTCTGCGACCGGGTGCTGCCGCTGTTGCGCCAGGCCGGCATGCGGTCATAGGCAAGAGCGATGAGCGAGAAGCCCGTCTCTGCCGAGCCGCCCGCGGCCGGCCCCGCCCGCTTCCGGCAGGGGATGCGATGCCTCGCCGGCTCGGTGACGGTGGTTGCCCAGCAAAGCGCCGGCGGAACGCTGTCGGGCGTGACCGCGACCGCCGTATGCTCGCTTTCGGCCGCGCCGCCCTCGCTGATCGCCTGCATCAACATGACCTCGGTTCTGGCTCAGGGGCTGGTCGCCGGCGCGCCCTTCAGCGTCAACATCCTGTCCGAGCATCAGGAGGATATCGCCAGGGCCTTCGGCGGCCAGAAGGGCCTGTCCGGCCGCGACCGCTTCATCTATGGCGAATGGTATCGCAGCGACGACGGGGTGCCCTTGCTCGCCGCCGCCCGGGCCACCTTCGAATGCCGCGTCGCCAGTTTCGTCGATTATGGCAGCCACCGTGCGGCCATCGGCCTCGTCCGCGACGTTCACATGAGCGACGAGGCGGACGCGACGCTGCTGTTCGCCGATGGCCGCTTCGTCACCGCAATAAAGACGGATCCGGTCTGAGCGCCCGCCTTACTTGAGCGATTGCGCCAGCCCGTAGCCGGAGCCGCCGCCAAGGCCGGGGCCGGGATGGGTCGACGCCCCGATCTGATGAAGACCCTTGATCGCCGTGCCATGGTTCTTCGACGAGGAAAACGGCCGCCAGATGAAGAACTGGTCGATGGTCGCGGCCCCGCCATATGGGTCGCCGCCGACGAGGTTCTTGTTCATGGCCTCGAGATCGGCCGGCGAGAAGACCCGGCGTGCGACGAGATTTTCTTCAAAGTCGTCGATCTGTTCGGCAAGGATCGCCTCCACCCGGTCGGCATAGGCTTCGCGCAGTGCCTCGGTCCAGCGTCCGTCGGCGGGCGGCGCGATCGCTCCGGCCGCATCGCCCTTGACGAAACGCGGCGTCTCCGGCAGCTGCAGCCACAAGATTGCCGAACCTTGCGGGCAGCGGCTCGGATCGAGCCCGTGGGGCTGACCGACGCAGATCGTCGGCACCGCCGGCAAGAGGCCGCGCTCGCATTCGTTCACCGCCCGCGACACCCCGTCGAGGCCGGGCGTCAGATGGATGAGCGCGACCTTGTCCAGCCCGGCCGTCTTCCAGCGCGGCGGACTTTTCAGGGCGTAGTGGATCTGCATGTTGCCCTTGCCATAGCGATAGGCCGCGGCGCTCTCGCGTGTCGCCGTATCGACGGCGCTTTCCGGCAGAAGCCGCTGGTAGAGCTGGGTCGGCGTCACCGAGCAGATGACCCCCTTCTTTGCCTCGATCACGGAGCCGTCGCCAAGCTTCACGCCGGTGGCGCGTCCTTTGACGACGAGCACCTCGGCCACGTCGGCGCCGGTTCGCACTTCGCCGCCATGTTCGCCGATCAGCCCCTCGAAGGCTTTGACGGCATTGGCGGCGCCGCCTTTGACGATGGGCGCGCCGGCCGCCTCCAGCGCAAAGGCGATGATCCGCGCCATCTCGCCTGAAAAGGCACTTTCGGGCCCAAGCCCCGCATGGAGCACCCAGGGCGCTAGGAGCGCCCGTGTCAGATCGGACTGAAAACTTGCCTCCAGCCAGGCCCGCCCCGGACGCAACGCCTCGCCGAGACGCGCCGCAAGCCCCCTCACCCCCCGCCGACGGGCCTCGGCGAACAGGAGCTTCGACGTCTTGAGGCTCCACAGCGTACCGCCAAGGAGGCCGAAGAGGAGGCCGGCGTCGCGCTCGACCGTCTCGATCTCGCGCCGATAACGTGCGCCCTCGCCCGGTGCCAGTTCCTCGAGCTGCGCGATATTGGCGGCGCGATCCGTCGTCAGGACGAGGCTGCGCCCGTCCGGCATGAGGACGGCGGTCGGATGCTGAGTGTTGGCGAAATCAAGACCATGGCGCGCGAGATCGGCGCCAAGTTCCACAAAGGCCGGCGATGTCACGAAGAGCACGAAGGTCGCCGCCATCACGTCGTGATGATAGCCCGGCACGGTGATCTCGTCCGTGCGCATGCAGCCGCCGGCCACCTTCTCGCGCTCCAGAACGACGACCGAATGGCCTTTCTTGGCGAGAAGCGCCGCGCAGGTCAGCCCGTTGATACCCGATCCGACGACGACGTAATCAGCAGCCATGGCGTTGCTCCCCACAAGTCTGAACAGGTGCGAGCGCCCGCCGAAACGGGATGTTCGCGCGGCACGGCAGCCTGCAGCGGCCGAGATTATGGCCAATCAATGCATTTGCAAATGTATAAGCTTAAAATAAATTCGTCCTTGCAAGAGCGGCCGTCCGGGACCGGCACCCTATCCGGCAACGATCGCAGATCGTGCCGCTCGTCACGAGATTGAGGAGGCGTTCATGGCCGAAGAATTCGATGCCGTCTTCGTCGGCGCGGGGCACAACGCGCTGGCGGCAGCGGTCCATCTGGCCTCCAGGGGCTGGTCGGTCGGCGTGTTCGAGAAGAACGACACGGCCGGCGGCGCCGCCCGCACCGAGGAAGCGACGCTTCCCGGCTTTCGCCACGATCTTTACGCCACCAATCTCGGCCTTTTCGCCGGCTCCGGGTTTTTTCGCGAACACGGCGAGGCCCTCGGCAAGCACGGCCTCGCCTTCGTTCCGGCCGAAGACTGCTTCGCCTCGCCGGCGCCCGATGGCAGTTGGTTCGGCGTGTCGAAGGACATCGAAAAGACCGTTGCGCGGGCCTCCAGCCTGTCGCCCGCGGACGCGGAACGCTGGCGCGAGATGGTCGCGGGCTTCGGCGCCGACGCACCGCATCTCTTCGCCCTCCTCTCGGCGCCCATGGGCTGGCGTCATCTGGCGTCGCTCGGCTGGAGGGCCTGGCGGGCCAAGGGCACGGCCGGAACGCTGGAGATGGCGCGGTTCCTCGCCTCCTCCCCGCGCGAATTTCTCGAGCGCAATTTCGAAACGCCGTTGATCCGCGCCGCCCTCGGCGCCTGGGGCATGCATCTCGATTTCGCCCCGGACGTCGCCGGCGGCGCGCTGTTTCCCTATCTGGAAGGCATGGTCGACCAGACCATGGGCATGGTCATCGGCAAGGGTGGCGCCGATACGATCATCAAGGCGATGGTCGCGCGGATCGAGGAACTCGGCGGCTCGGTTACCACCGGAGCGGAGGTGACGGAGATCCGCAACCGCTCCGGCAAGTCCGACGGCATCACGTTGGCCGATGGCAGGCAGATTACGGCAAGGCGCGCGGTCATCGCCGGCGTGACGCCCGGCGCACTGGTCGACCGGCTCCTGTCGGGCTCGCAGGGCAGCGGACAAAGCACCTTCGATGCCGGGGCGCGCAAGTTCAGGCACGGTCCCGGCACGATGATGGTGCATCTCGCCCTCTCCGGCCTGCCGGACTGGAAAGCCGGCGACGAGCTGAAGCGCTTCCTCTACGTCCATCTTGCGCCCGATCTCGACGGCATGGCGCGCGCCTATGCCGAGGCGATGGCAGGGCTCCTGCCCCGCCAGCCATTGCTCGTCGTCGGCCAGCAGACGGCGGTCGATCCGTCCCGCGCGCCCGAGGGACAGCATACGCTGTGGGTGCAGGTGCGCATGGTGCCGGGCACGATCAAAGGCGATGCGGCCGGAACGATCCAGGCGACGGACTGGTCCGAGGCCGGCGAAGCCTATGCCGACAGGGTGATCGACCTGATCGAGGACTATGCGCCGGGCACGAAGGCGAAGATCCTCGGCCGATATGTCGAGACGCCGGCCGATCTCGAACGCCGCAACCCCAACCTCGTTGGCGGCGACGGCATCGGCGGCAGCCATCATCTGTCACAGAATTTCCTGTTCCGGCCGATGCCCGGCTGGGCGCGCTACCGAACGCCGGTCAAGGACCTCTATCTCATCGGCGCCTCGACCTGGCCCGGCGGTGGCCTCGGCGCGGGCTCGGGCTACATTTTGGCGAAGGACCTCGCGGGACGATGAGGTGGAGTGCGGGATAAAGGGAAATCGCCGGGTACAGCAGTCTACTCGCGCCGCCGCCCCCATTTGGCTCGAACCGCCACCCCAACCTTCCAGTGCACGACACGACGCGCGAGCGCCGGCCACGACTTATTCGAGAAGGCGCACCATCCGACGCTTCGTCATTCTCGGGCCCCGTCCCGAGGATCCAGAAATCCTCGACAAAACAGAAGTTTGATTGGCGCACTGGATGCTCGGTACGGGGCCCGAGCATGACGAACGCGCTGAAAGCGAACGCCTGATCTTAGAGTGCCAGGCCTCCGATATGCGACGTTCGACGAAACTGCCGTGTACCGTGCCCAACCTCTACGGACGGGTCGAACCATCCAAGCTTCGTCATCCCGGGCCTGACCCGGGATCCACTCCAAATCGTCGAAGCTGCGATCACCGATCCCGTCCATCGTATTCTAAAATCTGACCCGAAATGACGTTTGCGACACCGAGGAACGGGTCCCGGCTCGCAGGCCGGGATGACGAAGCGTTGCGGGTCGCTGTCGTTCTTCCGCGTCCGTCCCCATGCTCGTTCGGATGAACACACCCTTCGCATTCATCTCCGGATCTGCCGACGCCTCATGACTGTCATTGCGCTCAGCGCGCGCCCGTCAGCCCAGCACCTTCCCCGGATTGAGCACCCCGGCCGGATCGAGCGCCAGCTTCATCCGCCGCATCAGGTCGAGCTCTTCGGGCGAGCGCGTATAGGCCAGATATTTCCGCTTCATCAGGCCGATGCCATGTTCGGCGGAAATCGTGCCGCCGGCCGCGCGGACGGTCTCGTAGACGAAGGCCGAGACCGCCTCGCCGGGCTGTTCGTTTCCAGCCGACGGCACATGGACGACGAGATGGAGATTGCTGTCGCCGATATGGCCGTAGGAGAGCGCGACGACATCGGGCCAGCGGGCGGCAAGACCGGCCTCGAGCTCTTCGACCACAACTCCGGTTCGATGGGCGGAAACGCCGACGTCGAAGGCGGTGATCGGCCCGAGCACCTTTGAATATTCGGAGACGCTCTCGCGCACCGCCCACAAGTCGGCGACATCCTTTTGCGAGGCCGCGAGCACCGCATCCTCGACCGCACCGGTCTCCAGCACCGCGCCGAGCACGGTTTCCAGCCGGTTCGATTCGTATTCGGCGTCAAAGCCGCTGGATTCGATCAGAACATAGAGGCCGTGTTTGTCGGCAAGCGGCCGGGGCAGAGTGAGGCTCGAGGACATGAAGTCGTAAAAGCTCGGCCACATCACCTCGAAGGAGGAGAGCGATGGCCCGAGCCCCGCCCGAACGGCGCGGAGCAGCTCCAGCACCGCGTCGAAATCCCGGCAACCACACAGCGCGCTAGTCGAGAATGTCGGGCGCGACTGAAGCTTGAGAACGGCGCGGGTGATGATGCCGAGGGTGCCCTCCGAGCCGATGAACAGCTGCTTGGAATCGTAGCCGGCATTGTTCTTCAGCATCTTGTTCAGCGAGGAAACGATGGTGCCGTCGGCCAGCACCACCTCGAGGCCGAGCACGTGCTCGCGGGCCATGCCGTATCGGATCACCCGGTTGCCGCCGGCATTGGTCGAGAGCACGCCGCCGACGCTGCACGATCCCCGCGCCCCGAGATCGACGGCGAGGAACAGATCGGCTGCTTCGGCCGCCTCCTGTGCCGTCTGCAGCGTCGTGCCGGCGCCGACGGTCATCGTCGCCATGGCCGGGTCGATCTCCTCGATCCGGTTCATTCTTTCGAGGGACAGCGCGATGGCCCCGGCAACCGGCTGCGCGCCGCCGGCAAGGCCGGTCAGCCCGCCCTGCGGCACGACGCCTATATGATGACGGCTGCAAAGCTCCAGCGTCGCGGCAACATCCGATGTCGTTCGCGGCCGCACCAGGGCAAGCGGCTCGACGGGGGCAAGACCGCTCCAGTCGTGCCACGCCCGCTCGGGAATATCCGCGCCCGTCGCCACGAGATCGTCGCCGAGCCGTTCGAGCAGGAGATCTGCGAGCCGCTTGTCCATGTCGTTTCCCTTGCAGTCCAGGAGGGCGCGGCATTGCGGGATGCCCCAGCGCGACGGCCCGTTAAGCGCCTCTTCCTTTTATATCCATTTTCATATGATTCCAGCCGTCAGTTCACACGGGCGATGGGTCTCGGCAGAAACGAGCGCTTGGATTTGGCCGCACTGCAATGCGAACCCGGCCTGCAATGCTACAAATACAACGAAATGACCGATCTTTCGGCACGATCCGGCGCGATAACGGGCAATCTGCCGATCTCGATGGCAAACGTTTTGTTTGGAAAGGATATACTTGCATCTGCATATTTGCGGCGATAACCTCCCGATCACAAGACAAGATGACATCGGATCAGGAGACGAGAATGGCACAGACACAAGGCTTGAGCGGCTTGGCCGAGATGTTTCTCGGCGGTGCAGTCGAGATCGTCGATCTTACCGCGACCCTCGGCCCTGACACGCCGCTCCTGAAGCTGCCGCCGGAACTTGCCGTCGACACGCCGAAGATCGAGATTCACAAGATTTCCGAATACGACAAGGCCGGCCCGTTCTGGGCATGGAACTGGCTGAAGGTCGGCGAACATTCCGGCACCCATTTCGATGCGCCGCATCACTGGATCACCGGCAAGGACTATTCCGACGGCTACACCGATACGATCCCGGCGCAGAACTTCGTCGCCCCGGTCAATGTCATCGACTGTTCGGCCGAGACTGCTGCCGACAACGACTTCCTTCTCACCGCAGACGGCGTCAAGGCCTGGGAAGCCGAGCACGGCGAGATCAAGCCGGGCGAGTGGGTGGTCATGCGCACCGACTGGCACAAGCGCAACGGCTCGGAAGAGACGTTCCTCAACGCCGACGAAACCGGCCCGCATTCGCCGGGACCGTCCGTCGACTGCATCGAATACATCCTGTCCAAGGGTGCGCTCGGCTGGGGCACGGAGTGCATCGGCACCGATGCCGGCGCCGCCGGCGGCTTCGAGCCGCCCTTCCCGGCCCACAACCTCCTGCACAAGGCCAACAAATACGGCCTTGCCAGCCTCTGCAACCTCGACAAGCTGCCGCCCAAGGGCGCGGTTCTGATCGCCGCGCCCTTGAAGATCGAGCATGGCACCGGCAGCCCGGTCCGCGCCCTGGCGATGGTGCAGAAGTCCTGATGCGGCCAGCGGTGACGGTCGACTGGCCGGCAGACCGGACTTGATGATGGACGACGATACGGCGGAGCTCGCCGAACGGCCCTACGCACTCGGCGAACTCGGCCTGCAGCAGTTCGCGCCGTATCTGATGAACCGGATCATGGGGCGCTACAACGCCACGCTCCGGGACGACCTGAAGGCCAACGGCCTTTCGACCGCGCAGATGCGGACCCTGGCGATCCTCGCGGTCGCCGAAGGTCTGACGATCAACGAGATCGCCGTCTACGCGGTGATCGAGCAGTCGACGATGAGCCGGACGCTGGATGCCATGGAAGCGCAGGACCTTTTGCGCCGCGAGACCGAGGCGAGCGACAACCGGGTCCGGCGCATCTATCTGACCGAAAAGGGCCGGGCGCTGTTCGACGAGGTCTGGCCGGTGATGCGCTCGGCTTTCCAGACAATGTTCGCCGGCGTCGATGCCGAGGAATACGCAACCTTCGTCGCCGTCCTGCAGAAGGTGCTGCGCAACATTCGCAAGCACGACTTTTGACGGCGATCCCCAGGAGTAGCCCGGCCCGGTTCGAGGCAACGGCATGAAGAAGGAGTGGCGGCATGGCTGAACGTTCATTCGCCAAGGAAGTCGAAAAGCTTCGGCTCGGCGACGGCGCGGAATTCTCCGGCGAAGGCATCCTGGCCATCACCAAGGCGCTGCTCCAGTGCGGCGTCGGCTATGTCGGCGGCTATCAGGGCGCGCCGATCAGCCATCTGATGGACGTTCTCGCCGACGCGCAGGACATTCTCGGCGAGCTCGGCGTGCATTTCGAGGCCTCCGCCTCCGAGGCGACGGCGACGGCGATGCTCGCCGCCTCGGTGCATTATCCGATCCGCGGGGCATGCACCTACAAGTCCACCGTCGGCACCAACGTCGCCTCCGATGCGCTGGCCAACCTCGCCTCCGGCGGCGTCACCGGCGGCGCGCTGATCATCGTCGGCGAAGACTATGGCGAAGGCTCCTCGATCATGCAGGAGCGCAGCCACGCCTTCGCGATGAAAAGCCAGGTCTGGCTTCTCGATCCGCGCCCGAATCTGCCCTCCATCGTCAAGACCGTGGAGGACGGCTTCGAGCTGTCGGAAATATCGAACACGCCGGTTATGCTGCAGGTGCGCATCAAGTCCTGCCATGTCCACGGCAAGTTCGTGGCCAAGGACAACAAGCGTCCTGCGATGACCGTCGCCGATGCGCTCGACAGCCCGCGCCGCGATCTCGGCCGCATCGTCCTGCCGCCAGCCTCCTTCAACCACGAGAAGGAAAAGATCGAAAAGCGCTGGCCTGCCGCCGTCGGCTTCATCCGCGAGCGCAAGATCAACGAGATCTTCGGCTCGTCGACAGGCAAGATCGGCCTCGTCCTTCAGGGCGGCATGTATAACGGCGTCATCCGGGCGCTGCAGCGGCTCGGCCTTGCCGACATCTACGGCGACACCGAGGTGCCGCTCTACGTCCTCAACGCCGTCTATCCGCTGATCGACGTCGAGTTCCTGGAGTTCTGCGAGGGCAAGGATTCGGTGCTTCTCATCGAGGAGGGCCAGCCGAATTACATCGAGCAGGCTTTCGGCGCCCTTCTTTACAAGAACGGCGGCACGACGCGGCTTCTCGGCAAGGGCTATCTGCCGGTCGCCGGAGAATATACCGGCGACGTCATGCTCGCCGGCATCGGCGACTTCCTGCGCGATCATGCGCCTTCCATGCTGCCCGATCCGGTGCGCGCGCCGAATCGCCCGTCAGAGGAGACAGACATCGGGCCGGAGCTCGCCAAGGTCGTGCCGGGCCGCCCGCCCGGCTTTTGTACCGGCTGCCCCGAGCGCCCGATCTTCGCGGCGACGAAACTCGTCGAGGAAGAGCTCGGCTCCCACCACATCGCCTCGGACATCGGCTGCCATCTCTTCTCGATCATGCCGCCCTTCGAGCTGGGCGCAACGACCATGGGCTACGGTCTCGGACCCGCCTCGGCCTCGGCCTTCAATTCGCCCGACGCCAAGCGCCGCTCGATCTCCTTCGTCGGCGACGGCGGCTTCTGGCACAACGGCCTGACCTCCTCCATCGGCAATGCCGTCTTCAACCAGAATGACGGCGTCATCGTCATCGTCGACAACTACTATTCCGCCGCGACCGGCGGACAGGACATCCTCTCCTCGCGGGCGACCAACAAGTCGAAATCGACCAAGCATCCGATCACCGAGGCGGTGAAGGGGATGGGCGTCAAATGGGTGCGCCATCTCGATCGCACCTATGACGTGACGAAGATGCAGGCGACGCTGAAGGAAGCGCTGACCACCGAGGAGAGCGGGCCGAAGGTCATCGTCGCCTCGTCGGAATGCATGCTCAACCGCCAGCGCCGGGAAAAGCCGATCGCGGCCAAGGCAATCAAGGGCGGCGAGCGGGTGGTGACGCCGCGCTTCGGCGTCGATGAGGATATCTGCACCGGCGATCACGCCTGCATGCGCCTGTCCGGCTGCCCGTCGCTGTCGGTCAAGACGCTGGACGATCCGCTGCGTGACGACCCGGTCGCCGCGATCGACCACACCTGCGTCGGCTGCGGCAATTGCGGTGAGGTCGCCGATGCGGCCGTTCTCTGCCCGTCCTTCTACCGGGCCGACAGGGTCCACAATCCAAGCGGTGCCGAGAAGTTTTCGGCCCGCACCAGCAAGCGTCTCATCGCCTGGCTGCAACGGCGCCGCGAGAGCCGCCAGCTGGTCTTTTCCGAGGCAGCAGCATGACCGTCGCCCTCGATCACCGCCCCGGCTCCGAACTTGCCGACCGGATCATCTCGGTCGCCGCCCTCGCCGTCGGCGGTCAGGGCGGCGGCGTCCTGACCAACTGGATCGTCGACGTGGCCGAGCGCAACGGCTACCGGGCCCAGTCGACATCGGTCGCAGGCGTCGCCCAGCGCACCGGCGCGACGATCTACTATGTCGAGATGTGTCCCGATCGCGGCCGCCAGCCGGTGTTCTCGCTGTCGCCGTCGAAGGGCGACGTCGACGTCCTCATCGCGGCGGAGCTGATGGAGGCCGGACGGGCGATCCTGCGCGGCTTCGTCACGCCCAATCGCACCACCCTGATCGCCTCGGCCCACCGGATCGCCGCCGTGTCGGAGAAGATCGTCCCGGGCGACGGGCGTGCCTCCTCCGCCGAGGTCTTGGAAGCTGCGCAAAAGGCGGCCAAGGACGTCGTCATCTTCGACATGGAGAAGATGGCCGTCGAGTCCGGTTCGGTCATCTCGTCCAGCCTGTTCGGCGCACTCGCCGGCTCCGGCGTGCTGCCGTTCTCGCGCGAAAGTTTCGAGGCGACGATCACCGCGTCCGGCCGTGGCGTGGCGGCCAGCCTCAAGGCCTTTGGCGCGGCCTATGACGAGGCCGCGCGCGGTCGCGGTGGCGACATCGTCGCCCCGCCTTCGCCTCCCGCCGCCGAGCCCGGGCGCACTGTCGAAGCGCCTTTGCCATTGGGCGGCACGCCCAAGAGCGAAGACGCCCGATCCAACGGCGCCAAGGCGGACCTCACGCAAGAGCCGCGCGGCGACGAGCGCCTCCTCACGCGCTGGCGAGCGCTGGAATCGCGCATCGCGACCCTGCCGGAGCCCGTGCGCGAAATGGCACGGCTCGGCCTCAGAAAGGTCGTCGATTATCAGGATCTCGCTTACGGCGAAGACTATCTCGACCGCCTCGATCAGGCTGTCGCGAAAGACGACGGCGCGTCGGACTTCGCCTTCAGCCAGACGGCGGCGAAGTATCTCGCCAATGCCCTCTGCTACGACGACGTCATCCGCGTCGCCGATCTGAAGACACGGTCCGCCCGTTCGGCCCGGGTGCGCCGCGAGATCGGTGTCGATGACGCCGCCGTCCTCAAGGTGACCGAGTATTTCCACCCGCGCATCGAGGAGGTCTGCGGATCGCTCCCCGCAGGCCTCGGTCGCTGGATCGAAGCCCGGCCGCGGCTCGTCGAATGGCTCGACAAGCGGATCAGCAAGGGACGGCACATCCGCACCGATTCGATCCCCGGCTTCGGATTGCTCTGGATGCTCGGCGGCATGCGGCGCTGGCGCCGTTCGCTGCTGCGCCATCAGGTCGAGATGAACCATGTCGACGACTGGTACCGGCTCGCCCTCGACACGGCGCCAAAGGACAGGGCGCTGGCCACCGAGATCCTGGCCTGCCGGCGGTTGATCAAGGGCTACAGCGACACCCATGTCCGCGGCCTGTCGAAATTCGACCGGGTGCTGTCGGCCTTGCCGATGCTCGCCGGGCGCGCCGACGCTGCCGACTGGCTGCGCCGCCTGCGCGAAGCGGCGCTGAAAGACGAAAAGGGCACCATGCTGGACGGCGCGCTGAAGACCATCGCCTCCTTCACCGGGGAGACGGACACCACCGCCGCTCCCCGATGAGAGACACCGCATCCCGGCAAGTCGTTCGCCGGGGTGACGGCAAGGACATATCCCGCGTTCAAACGGCTTGCGAAAGAACCACGAAAGCCCTCTGATCATCACCGGCCAAGATCCTGGCCGAGGTTCCACCGTCATCCCAACTGTCCGGACAACGAGGTCGACATGCATTCCTTGAAGACATTTCTCCTGGCCTTCGGCCTTGCAGCGGCCGCAACCGGCGCACCGCAGCTGGCAGCTGCCGACACGCTGACGGTCGGCGCCTATCCGGCCAACCCGCCCTGGGAGGTCAAGACCGAGACCGGCGAATTCGAGGGCTTCGAGGTGGACCTCGTCAAGGAAATTGCCAAGCGGCTCGGCGACGACGTCGACTTTCAGGATCTCGGCTTCCAGGCGCTCTTTGCCGCGACGGCCTCCGGCCGCATCGACATGGCCATCTCGACCATTTCGATCACCAATGATCGCCTGCAGAACCAGTCCTTCACCCAGGGCTATTACGACAGCGACCTGGCTCTCGTGACCCAGGTCGGCTCCGACGTGAAGTCGCTGGAAGACATGAAGGGCAAGACCGTCGGCGCGCTTTCCACATCGACCGGCGAGACCTGGGTCAAAGCCAATCAGGAGAAATACGGCTTCGGCGACTTCAAGGGTTACGACACCTTCCAGAACCTTCTGCTCGACGTACAGAACGGCAGGGTCGACGGCGGCGTCAGCGACATCGGCAGCTTTCAGTTTGCGATGAAGCAGCTGCCTCAGCTCCAGATCGCGGCGCGCATCCAGACCGGCGATCGTTTCGCCATCATGCTACCGAAGAACTCGCCGCTGCTTCAGAAGGTCAATGACGCCATCAGCGCCATCAAGACCGACGGCACCATGGCGAAGCTGCACGAGAAGTGGCTCGGCGCCGCGCCCGACAAGGGAACGTCGACCGTCGACGTGCTGCCGATCCCGACCGCCCAGTAAGGCTCCCTTGGTCGGAACACGCCCGTCATCGGACGGCAGCGGCGTCAATCCTGATCCGCAACCGAGCGACGCTGTCATCGTCTCCCGGCCATATCGCTGATCGCGTGGGTCGCCGCCATGGCCGGCGGCCCACCCGGCCGAGCTTGGCCACGACAACCCCATCGAAACGCGAGCGGCGATGAATTTTCTCGACACCTTCTTCAATACCGGTGTGATGCTGCGGGTCTTTCCGATGCTCCTGGCGGGCCTCGAAAACACGCTCTACCTCGCCGTCACGACGCTGATCATCGGCTCGATCGTCGGGATCGGCCTTTGCATCGTCCGACTCTACGCGCCGGCGCCGCTCAACTATCTGGCCGTCGCCATCATCGATATTTTCCGGGCCCTGCCGATCCTGGTCGTGCTCGTCCTCGTCTATTACGCCCTGCCATTCCTCGGCATTCGGCTGTCGTCCTTCGTCTCGGCCGTCTTTGCGCTGTCGCTCGTCCTGTCGGCCTTCACGGCGGAAGTGTTTCGCTCCGGCGTCCAGGCGATCCCCGACGGACAGACCGAGGCGGCCCGCTCCCTCGGCCTGCATTTTCCGGCGATCCTGTGGAAGGTCATCCTGCCCCAGGCGCTGCGGATCGCGATTCCGCCCCACACCTCGAACTGCGTCGCGATCGCCAAGGACACCTCGCTAGCCTCGGTCGTGGCGATGCCCGACCTCCTCAAGCAGGCCACCGACGCACAGGCCCTGACCGCCAATCCCTCGCCCCTGATCGCGGCAGCGCTGCTTTATCTGATCATCCTGTGGCCGGCCGTCCGACTGGTCTCGATGCTCGAAAAGCGCATGTCCCGCGCCCGCTGACATCCCCTTTTCCCTCGCCAGCAGACGGCGTCCGCAGTGGCCAGGACGAACTCCGCATCCGGGCGTCGCCGAGACCCGTTCCGGCTGTTTCCGCGCATCAAGGGCGCCGGACCGCGGAACGCAAAGTTGTGTTATCCTCGGGCCCTGTGCCTAAGCTCTGGCATTGCTTGCCGAAGAGCGACAAGATAGTTTAAGGTTAAAAGAAATTACCCGGAAACATCCCGATGGCCTCAGCTTCGTCTCCCCGTCATGTCCTCGTCACCGGCTCCTCGCGCGGCATCGGCCAGGCGATCGCCGCGGCGTTCGTTGCGGCCGGTGACAAGGTCACTGTTCACGGGCGCAGCCGCGAGAGCGCCGAGCGCGGCATGCGCGCGATCGGCGCGGCCGGCTTTGTCGTCGCAGACATTACCGACGAAGCCGATCTTATGAAAGCGCTTGGCGAAGCGGCCGAAGCACGCGGCCCGATCGACGTTCTCGTCAACAATGCCGGCGGTGTCGAGACCGCGCCCCTGTCGCGGCTCGGTGTCGATCAACTGCGCCGGATGATGGCCCTGAATGTCGAGCCGGTTCTGACCGCCATCCGCGCAGTCGTGCCGGCGATGAAGGCGAAAGGCGGCGGCCGGATCGTCACCGTCGCCTCGACGGCCGGCCTCAAGGGCTATGGCTATGTCGGTGCCTACACCGCCGCCAAGCACGCCGCCGTCGGCCTGACCCGGGCGCTGGCCCTGGAACTGGCTTCGGCGGGCATCACGGTGAATGCCGTCTGCCCCGGCTATACCGATACGGACCTGATGGACGGATCGCTGGACAAGCTCGAGGAGAAGACCGGGCGAAGCCGCGAGGAGATCCTGAAGGATTTCACCAAGGTCAATCCGCTCGGACGGCTGATCCGGCCGGACGAAGTCGCCGACTGCGTGGTCTGGCTCGCCGGCAACGGCGCCGGCGCCATCACCGGCCAGGCGATATCGGTTGCGGGAGGCGAGATATGACCACCGCTCGGGCGCCCCAACGCGAGCATATCGACGCCGAATCCAAGGTCGACGAAAGCCCCCAGCATCACCGTGTCGAACTGCGGCTGTGGCTGCGCCTGCTCACCTGCGCGACGCTGATCGAGGCGGAGATCCGCAAACGCCTGCGTGAAAATTTCAACACCACCCTGCCGCGTTTCGATCTGATGGCCCAGCTCGAACGCGCCCCCGACGGGGTCCTCCTCGGCGAATTGTCCCGGCGCATGATGGTCTCCAACGGCAATGTCACCGGCCTCGTCGAGCGGCTAGTGCAGGAAGGCCTGATCGAGCGCCAGGTCTCCGAGCGCGATCGCCGGGCCGCGATCGTACGCCTGACCGAGCATGGCCGCTCCGTCTTCGCCAGGATGGCCTCCGCCCACAGCGACTGGGTCGCCGAGCTTCTCGCCGAGCTGCCGGCGCAAGAGCAGAAGGCGCTCTGGTCGCAGCTGGGCGATCTGAAACATTCCGTCCACACCGCCATTGCGCGCGGACAACGGACGGCCGAGCCAGGACAGGACCGATGAAGCGACAGAACGCCATCACCGCCCCGCTGAAGGATTTCACCCCGGAGCATTTCCGCCTGTCGATAGAGGGCGGCATCGCCACGGTGACCCTGAACCGGCCCGAGAAGAAGAACCCGCTGACCTTCGAGAGCTACGCCGAGCTGCGCGACACGTTTCATGCGCTTCGCTTCGAAGACGCGGTGACGGCTGTCGTCATCACCGGGGCCGGCGGCAATTTTTCCTCCGGCGGCGACGTCTTCGAGATCATCGAGCCGCTGACGAAGATGGAGGCAGCCGAGCTTCACGCCTTCACCACCATGACCGGCGATCTCGTCAAGGAAATGCGCGCCTGTCCGCAGCCGATCGTCGCCGCGGTCGAGGGCATTTGCGCCGGCGCCGGCGCGATCGTCGCCATGGCATCCGACATGCGGGTAGGCGCTGCGGGTGCGAAGGTCGCCTTCCTCTTCAACCGCGTGGGCCTTGCCGGCTGCGACATGGGCGCCTGCGCCATCCTGCCCCGACTGATCGGCCAGGGCCGGGCTTCCGAACTCCTCTATACCGGCCGCTTCATGAGCGCCGAGGAGGGCGAGCGCTGGGGCTTCTTCAATCGTCTGACCGACAGGGACGGCGCGCTGGACGCTGCGACGGAATTGGCGAAGGCGCTGACCGAAGGGCCGACCTATGCCAACTCCGTCACCAAGAAGATGCTGCAGATGGAGTGGGCGATGGGCGTCGAGGAGGCGATCGATGCCGAAGCCATCGCCCAGGCGCTGTGCATGAAGACCGGCGATTTCCGCCGCGCCTTCGAGGCCTTTGCCGCCAAGCAGAAACCCGTCTTCATGGGGAACTGAGGCCGTGGCGGATACAAGCTTCCTCGCCTGGCCCTTCTTCGAGCCGCGGCACCGCGAACTCGCAGCCAAAGCCGACGCCTGGGCGGCCGAACATCTGCCGGCGCTCGTCGATCACCACGATGTCGACGGCAGCTGCCAGCGCCTTGTCGCCGCGATGGGTGAGGCCGGCTTTCTCGCTCACGCTGCGCCCGAAGACGGCCGCTTCGACGTGCGCAGCCTCTGCATCCTGCGCGAGACCTTCGCGCGCCATGATGGCCTTGCCGATTTCGCCTTCGCCATGCAGGGGCTGGGCACCGGCGCCCTGACGCTTTCGGGCAGCGACGCGCTGAAAGCGTCCGTCCTGCCCGGTGTGCGGGCCGGAACGACGATCGCCGCCTTCGCCCTGACCGAGCCCGAGGCCGGATCCGACGTCGCCGAAATCGCGCTCGCGGCCGCGCCCGTCGGCAACGACATGGTGCGTCTCGACGGGGAGAAGACCTGGATTTCCAATGGCGGCATCGCCGGCCACTACGTGGTCTTCGCCCGGACCGGCGAAGCCGCCGGCGCCCGCGGGCTCAGCGCCTTTTCCGTGCCCGCCGATACGCCCGGTCTGACCATCGCTGAACGTCTCGATACCATCGCCCCTCATCCGCTGGCCCGCCTGCGGTTCGACGATTGCCGCATCCCGGCCGCCAATCGGATCGGCGAGGCCGGCGCCGGCTTCAAGATCGCCATGGCGACCCTCGACGTCTTTCGCTCGACGGTCGGCGCGGCAGCGCTCGGCTTTGCCCGCCGGGCCCTCGACGTCTCGATGGAGCGGACCCGCGGCCGCAAGCTCTTCGGCGCGCCGCTGGCCGACATGCAGCTGACCCAGACCGCCCTCGCCGACATGGCGACGGCCATCGATACTTCGGCCCTGCTCGTCTATCGGGCCGCCTGGACGCGGGATGCCGGCGCGCCGCGCATCACCCGCGAGGCGGCCATGGCCAAGCTGGTCGCCACCGAAAGCGCGCAAAAGGTCATCGATGCCGCCGTTCAGCTGCATGGCGGCGAAGGCGTGCGCTCGGGTTCGGTGCCCGAAACCCTCTACCGCGAGATCCGCGCCCTTCGCATCTACGAGGGCGCGAGCGAAGTCCAGAAGCTCATCATCGCCCGCCAACTCCTCTCGCAGCCCGCTTAAGGAGCGCGCCCATGCCCGGCACGTCCCATGTCGACACCTTCGTTCTCGACAATCTGCCGCCGGCGCATCTCCTGCCGGACTTCGTCAATCTCGACCGGCTGGCCTATCCCGAGCATCTGAACGCCACGGTCGAGCTGGTCGACCGGCACGTCGCCGAGGGCCGCGGCGACAGGCCGGCCCTGCTCGCCCCCGGCGGCGTCCGATGGACCTATGCCGATCTCGCCCGGATGATCGATCGGATGGCCAACGTCCTCACCGGGAAGCTCGGCCTCGTCTCGGGCAACCGGGTCCTGCTGCGCTCGGCCAACAACCCGACGAAGGTCGCGCTCTACATGGCGGTCATCAAGGCGGGCGGCATCGTCGTCGCCACCATGCCGCTGCTGAGATCGCGCGAACTGGTGCAGATCCTCGACAAGGCGAAGATCTCTCTGGCGCTCTGCGACGCGACGCTCGCCGCCGAGATGGAAAAGGCCGCGGCCGGCGCCGCCGAAAAGCCGCAGGTCGTGACCTGGGCGGGCACCGCCGGAGGCGAGCTCGGCGCCTTGCTGGACGGCGTGACCGATCGGTTCGCGGCCGTCCCGACACGGGCGGACGATCCCTGTCTCCTCGGCTTCACCTCCGGCACGACCGGCCTGCCCAAGGCGACGATCCACTATCACCGCGATCTTCTGATCATCTGCGACTGCTATGCCAGGGACGTGCTCAAGGCGGATGCCGACGACGTCTTCATCGGCTCGCCGCCGCTCGCCTTCACCTTCGGCCTTGGCGGGCTCGTTCTGTTCCCGTTCAGGGTCGGAGCCTCGGCCGTGCTCCTCGAAAAGGCCGGCCCGCCGGATCTCGCCAAGGCGATCGGCGATTATGGCGCGACGATCTCCTTCACGGCCCCGACGGCCTATCGCGCGATTCTGGCGAAGGCCGAGGACTACGACCTTTCGTCCCTGAAGAAGTGCGTCTCGGCTGGCGAGACCCTGCCCAAACCCACCTTCGACGCCTGGCTGGAGGCGACCGGCATTAAGCTGATGGACGGCATCGGCGCGACCGAGATGCTGCATATCTTCATCGCCGCCAGCGAAGACGAGATCCGCCCCGGCGCGACCGGCAGGCCCGTGCCCGGCTACGAGGCGAAGGTCATTGATGGCGAAGGCCGGGAAGTGCCGCGCGGCACGCCCGGCAGGCTCGCCGTGCGCGGCCCGATCGGCTGCCGCTATCTCTCCGACGAGCGCCAGAGCGCCTATGTCGAGAAGGGCTGGAACGTCACCGGCGACACCTATGTCGAGGACGAGGACGGCTATTTCTGGTTTCAGGCCCGCAATGACGACATGATCGTCTCCTCCGGCTACAACATCGCCGGCCCGGAGGTGGAGGCGGCCCTGTTCGCCCATCCCGCCGTCCTGGAGACCGGCGTCGTCGGCGCGCCGGACGCCGAGCGCGGGCGGATCGTCAAGGCCTATGTCGTGCTTGCAGGCGGCTTCGAAGCGTCTGACGAGCTGGCCAAGGACCTGCAGGATCATGTGAAGCGTGAGCTTGCGCCCTATAAATATCCCCGTTCGATCGTCTTCGTGGACGCCCTTCCGAAAACCGAATCCGGGAAGCTGCAGCGCTTTGCCCTGCGCCAGCAGGCCGAGCTCGAACACGAAATCCAAGGAGAGACCGCGTGACTGTGACCAAGCCTGCCGACGCAATGGATGGCACCCCCGGAGACACCAAAGCCGTTGAGGGAGGACTGACCGTCCTGCAGCCGTCCGGGTGGAAGCGGCCGCGTGGCTATGCCAACGGCATGATGGGTCGTGGCCGCCTTGTTCTGACCGGCGGACTGATCGGCTGGGACGAGACCGAGACTTTCGCCGAGGGCTTCATCCCGCAGGTCGAGCAGACCCTGAAGAACGTCCTCGCCGTCGTCGCCGAGGCTGGCGGTCGCCCCGAACACATCGCCCGGCTGACCTGGTACGTCAAAAGCATCCCGACCTACCGGGCCTCGCTCTCCGAACTCGGCACCGTCTACTCCCGCACCTTCGGGCGCCACTATCCGGCGATGGCCCTCGTCCAGGTATCCGACCTCGTCGAACCCGAGGCGCTGGTCGAGATCGAGGCGACGGCAATCCTTCCGGATTGAGCGCTTCGGCTGAAGGCAAACTTCCCCGGCGAAGACTGACAGGGCGACGTCGCCCCTGCCGCTTGGCGAATACGAGCTGGCTCTCGGTCGCGCCGACCTGCGTTCGTCCTGACCATTCGACCATCAGTGAAAAGCAGTCACCGCACCGGATGTGCGGCGGCCGCTCGGAAACGACCAACAGGCGGGTTGCTGCGTGCAATTCGCCGGTCCTGCCCGCGCGTCTCGGGCACCCATACCCGCTCCGCCAATTCGGCACGCAGACTGCACAAAGTTCATGCAGATCAACGCGATGAAAATCCAGCAGCCGTCTTGATCTTTGCCTAAGTCGATGGTCTTCTCATTTGATCAAACGATCAGAAGCCGGCGTCAGCGCAGACAAGCGCGGCGGAGGCAGGCCCGATCGAAGGCATCCAAACAGAGCTGGCAAATTCGCGTCGGCGACATGGAGTGGGACAGGAATGAAACTCAGGCACACCTCCGTTTTGATGGCCCCTGCCCTTGCCGCGCTCTTGGCCATGACGCCAGCTGCGCAGGCGGCGGAGTTCAAGTTCGCCGGCCCGCTCGACGCCTATACGCTGGACCCGCACGCAATCTCCAACACCCTGGTCTTTGCCGTTCTGCGCAATGTCTACGAGCCGCTCGTGACCCGGGGAAAGGACCTGTCCATTCAGCCGGTGCTGGCGACGGAGTGGAAGCAGGTCGACGACACGACCTGGGAATTCAAGCTGCGAAAGGGCGTCAAGTACTCGAACGGCAACGCCTTCAACGCCGACGACGTGGTTTTCTCCTTCGAGCGGGCGAAGAAGGGCGGGATGAAGTCGCACCTGTCCGAAGTCACAGCGATCGAGAAGGTCGACGACTACACCGTCCGTCTCAAGACCAAGTCCATCGATCCGATCCTGCCGAAGCAGATCGTCAACTGGTTCATGATGGATAGCGACTGGGCCAAGGAAAATGGCGCGGTCGAGCCGGGCCAGGCCGACAATTCGACGGAAAGCTATGCCAATCGCAACGCCGTCGGCACGGGCCCCTATGTCATCTCCGCGCGCGATCCCGGCGTGAAGACGGTCTTCACCGCCAACAAGGATTGGTGGGGCAAGATGGACGGAAACGTCGACAAGGCGACGTTCTACGTCATCGCCAACCCCTCGACCCGGGTCTCGGCGCTGCTGACGGGCGAGGTCGACATGATCGACGGTGTCCCTCCGCAGGACGCCAGCCGGATCGAAAAGGCCGACGGCCTGCGCATCGAGGCGACATCCGACCTTCGCACGGTCTATCTTCAGCCCGATGTCGCCCGTGACACGCTGATCCATGGCGGCGGCGTCGAGGGCAATCCGTTCAAGAACCCCAAGGTTCGCGAGGCGATGAAACTCGCGATCGATACCAAGGCGATCCAGAAGAGGGTCATGCGCGGCTATTCGACCCCCGTGGGGCTGCCGATCGCCAACGAGGTCGAGGGCTCGACGCCCGAACTCAACGCCCCCAACAAGCCCGATCTCGCCAAGGCCAAAGAGCTCATGAAAGAAGCCGGCTACGACAGCGGCTTCGACGTGACGCTCGACTGCACCAACGACCGTTTCATGAACGACGAGGCCACGTGCCTGGCGGTCGGCTCGTTCCTCTCGCAGATCGGCATCCGCGTCACGCCCCGGGCGCAGGCGACGGCCCGCTGGGCTCAGCAGATCAACCCTCCGGGCTACGACACGTCCTTCGCGATGCTGAGCTATTCGCCCTACACCTACGACGCGCATCAGTTCCTGGCGACCATCGCCACCACCCGCGATCCCAAAAGCGGACGGGGCGCCTTCAATATCGGCGGCTACTCGGATCCGGAACTGGATCGGCTGACGACAGAGATCGGCGCCGAAAGAGATCAGCAGAAGCGCTCCAAGCTTCTGGAAGAGGCTTTGACCATCCTGAAGAAGAGCAACACCTCCATCCCGATCCACCAGCTGCAGATCCTGTGGGGCGTGCGTGACGGCGTCGATGTGGTGCAGCAGGCCGATCTCTCCTACCCGCTGGCCTGGTTCACGGTCTCGAAATGAGCTTCGACGCCGATTTCACCCGGCATCTCGGTGAACTGATCGCCTTTCCGACGGTCAGCGACGTTTCGAACCTCGAGCTCGTCGCTCACATCGAGGCGCTCGCTGGCACGCACGGCGCGTCCTGCCGCCGCTTTCTCGATCCGGATGGTGCGAAGGCGAACCTTCTCGTCACCATCGGACCCGAGGCGCCGGGTGGCCTGGTCCTCAGCGGCCATACCGACGTGGTGCCGGTCACCGGCCAGAGCTGGACCGGTGACCCGTGGACGCTCCGCAGCATCGACGATCGCCTCGTCGGGCGCGGCGCGACGGACATGAAGGGCTTTCTCGCCTGCTGTCTGGCGGCCCTCCCCCACTTTGCCAGAATGAACCTGACACGGCCGATCCACCTTGCCTTCTCCTATGACGAGGAAGTCGGCTGCACGGGTGTCGGCCCGATGGCCGAGTGGCTCGGCGCAAACGCCACGCCGTCCCTCGCCGTCATCGGCGAAGCGACGCAGATGGATCTCGTCACCGCCCACAAGGGCGGCACTATCGGCTGGACCTATGTCACCGGCAAGCCGGCGCATTCCTCCCAACCCGATAGCGGCGTCAACGCGGTCATGATCGCGGCCGAGATCGTCCATGAGATCAATCAGATCTCCCGGGAGATGCGATCGGGGCCGACGGTCGAAGGCATCGACCCGCCCTTCTCCACCATCCAGGTCAATCAGATCGAAGGCGGCAGCCACGGCAACATCCTTGCCGAGCACTGCAAGTTCTTCTGGGAAATGCGGCTTGTTCCCGGCGACAGCGCCGAGCGCGTCCTCGGCCGCATGAAGGCCAGGGCCGATGCGCTCGAACCTGAAATGAAGGCGGTATCGCCCGGCGCCGGGATACGGACGGACATCCTCGCCCGCATTCCGCCGCTCGCTCCCACCGGCGACGCGGCGCTCGAGGCGAAACTGCTTTCCCTTCTCGGTCGCAAGGCAGCGCGCGCCGTGCCCTACGGGACGGAAGCCGGGATCTTCGCCGCTGCGGGAATGCCCGCGGTCGTCATCGGGCCGGGCTCGATCGCCGACGCCCATCAGCCCGACGAGAGCATCGCCATCGAGCAGATGGCGGCCTGTACCGACTTCCTCCTGCGCCTCGCCGCCCAAGAGGCCGCATGATTATCTATACCGTCGGGCGCATTTTGCAGACCCTGCTGGTGCTGCTCGTCATCAGCTTCATCGCCTTTCTTCTCGTTGCGACGCTCGGCGACCCGCTCGGCATCTTGTTGCCGCCAGAGGCGAGCCTTGCCGAGCGCCAGGAGCTGATCCTCCGCCTCGGGCTGGACCAGCCCATGCTGGGGCGCTTCCTGCATTTTCTGTGGGGCATGCTGCACGGCGACTTCGGCCTTTCCTACCGCACCCAGCAAGGCGTCGGCGCGATGATCGCCGCGCGACTTCCCGCCACCATCGAACTCGCCTTCGTCAGCCTCCTGGTGACGCTGTTCGTCGGCGTTCCGCTCGGGATCGTCTGCGGCGTCAAGCCGAACAGCGTCGTTTCCAGAGGCGTCATGCTCGTCTCGATCGCCGGCATCACCTTGCCGAACTTCGTCGTCGGCGTCCTTCTGATCGCGATCTTCTCGGTGCAACTCGGCTGGTTTCCCTCCTTCGGGCGCGGCCACACCGTCGATCTCGGCGGCTGGACCACCGGCCTTCTGACCGTGTCGGGCTGGCAGGCGATCATCCTGCCCGCCATCACCCTTGCGGCCTTCCAGGTGACCTTCGTCATCCGAATGCTGCGCACCCAGCTTCTCGAGGTGGGGCAGAGCGAACACATCCGCTTTGCCCGGGCCCGGGGCCTGAGCGAGCGGACAGTCTGGTTCTCCTACGCGATGCGCAACGCCCTCCTTCCCACGATTACCATGCTCGCCCTGCAGCTCGGCAACGTCATCGCCTTCTCGGTCGTCACCGAAGGCGTCTTTGCCTGGCCCGGACTGGGATCGCTGTTCCTGCAGTCGGTGCAGTCCGCCGACATTCCCGTCATTGCCATCTATCTGATCTTCGTCGGGGCGGTGTTCATGATCATCAATCTCTTCGTCGAGTTGAGCTACCCGCTTCTCGACCCGCGTCTGCGCAAGGGGCGGGCATGAGAAGTCTCATCGAGGCCCTGCGCGGGCGACCGGGGCCGATCTGCGCGGCCGTGCTCATCCTCCTCTTCATCGCCTACGCCTTCGTCGTGCCGCTGTTTTCGGCCGATCCCTTCTCGATGGCCGGCATGTCCATCCTCGACGCCTTCAGCCCGCCCGTCTGGATGGATGGCGGCACCGCCGCCATGCCGCTGGGTGCCGACGACCAGGGTCGCAACCTCTTGACCGCGATGGCCTACGGCCTGCGCACGTCGATCATGGTGGGCGGCATCTCGGTGGTCATCGGGCTCGTGCTCGGCGGCGCCCTCGGCCTTCTTTCCGGCTTCGTCGGCGGGCGCATCGACGCCGCGATCATGCGCCTTGCCGATGTCCAGCTCGCCTACCCCGCCCTGCTTCTTGCCATGGTCATCGACGGCATCGCCACGGCCGCTCTCGGCCGGGGTCGATCGAACGAAATGTCCATTGCCATCGTCACGGTCTCGATCGGTATCGCCTTCTGGGTCCAGTACGCCCGGACCATCCGCTCCAGTGTGATGATCGAACGGGAGCAGGAATATGTGGCCGCCGCCCGTGTCACCGGCCGAACCAACACCGCGATCCTCATCCGCCACATCCTGCCCAACGTGATGGCGCCGGTTCTGGTGATCGCGACCATCAATCTGGGCATCGCGATCATCACCGAGGCGACGCTGAGCTTTCTCGGCATCGGCATTCCCGCCACCTATCCCTCGCTCGGCTCGCTGATCCGCAACGGCAATGCCTTCCTGCAATCGGGCGAATGGTGGATCTCGGTCTGGCCGTGCCTCCTTCTGGTGGTTCTGGTGATCGCCGTGAACGTGCTGGGCGACCATCTGCGCGATCATTTCAATCCGAAGATCAGGGGGCGCTCGTGACCGCCCCGCTCCTCGAAGTCCGTGATCTCAGCGTCGTGCTTTCCCGCACGGAGCGCGACCTGCCCGTGCTCGACAAGGTGTCCTTCGACATCGCTCCAGGCGAAGTGCTCGGCATCGTCGGCGAAAGCGGCGCCGGCAAATCGATGACGGGTGTCGCCATCGTCGACCTTCTGGTGCCGCCGCTGCGGCGCTCCGGCGGCACGATCACACTGGCCGGCGACCGGCTCGATCGGCTCACCCCCCGCCAGATGCGGCGGGTGCGCGGCAAGCGGGTCGGCTTCATCTTTCAGGATCCGATGACCTCGCTCAATCCGGTCCTCACCATCGGCCGGCAGCTCACCGACACGATGCGCCGGCACCTGCCCGTCAGCCGCAGCGAGGCGCGCGAGCGGGCGATCTCCTGGCTCACCCGCACCGGCTTGCCAAACCCGGCCCGGGTCTTTGCCGCCGCCCCCCACGAACTGTCCGGCGGCCAGCGCCAGCGCGTCGTCATCGCGCTTGCCCTGTGCGCCGAGCCCGACCTCGTGATCGCCGACGAACCGACCACCGCGCTCGACGTCTCGGTCCAGGCTCACATGCTGCAGCTGTTGCGCGACCTGCATGAGGAAACCGGCACCGCGATGATGCTGATCACCCACGATCTCGGCGTCATCGCCAAGATGGCGGACCGGGTGGCCGTTCTATACGCCGGGCGGCTGATCGAGACCGCGAAGACGCAAGCCTTGGTCACGGAGCCCCTGCACCCCTACACCGCCGGCCTGATGCAGGCGACGCCGGCCCCGGACGAAACCGGCGTCATGCGTGTCCGGGCGATACCAGGTTCCATGCCGGGGATCGGCGCAGCCCCCTCCGGCTGCGCCTTCCATCCCCGCTGTGGCCGGGCACAGGACATATGCCGCCAGACACCGCCGCCGCTGGCCGATGCGGGCGGCCGCGCCGCCGCCTGCTATTTTCCGCTCCACCGGGAGGCGCAACCATGAGCGGCCACGAAGTTCTGACGCTGAGCTCGGTATCGAAGGCCTATGGCGGCCGCGCCTCGCTGATCGAGAAGCTGTTCGGACGCCAGCCGAAGAGCCTCCAGGCCGTACGCGAGGTAAGCTTTACCATTCGCAAGGGCGAGGTGATGGGGCTCGTCGGCGAGTCAGGCTGCGGCAAGTCCACCATTGCCCGCATCGCTGCCGGCCTGATGGCGCCCACCGGCGGCGAGATCGGTCGGGCGGAAAAGACCCGCCAGCAGATGATCTTCCAGGATCCGTTCTCCTCGCTCAATCCGCGCTGGCGCGTCCACGACATCGTCGCCGAGCCGATCCGCACCCATAGGCTGCGGCCGAAGAATGCCGTGAGCGCAAGGGTCGGCGAACTTCTGACCCAGGTCGGGCTGTCGGAAGCCGACGGGGCGAAATTCCCGCAGGCCTTCTCCGGCGGGCAGCGCCAGCGCATCTCGATAGCCCGGGCGCTGGCGGGCGAGCCGGACTTCCTCATCCTCGACGAACCGACGAGCGCGCTCGACGTGTCCGTCCAGGCGCAGATCCTCGATCTGTTGCGGGATCTGCAGGCGCGGCTCCATCTGACGAGCCTGTTCATCACCCACAATCTGCCGGTCGTACGCCTGATGGCCGACCGCATCGGCGTCGTCTATCTCGGCGAGCTCGTCGAGCTCGCGCCGACGGATGCGATCTTCCGGCGCCCACGCCACCCCTATACCCGCCTTCTCATCGATGCGGCGCCCGATCTCGACGCAAAGGACCGCAGTCTGCATCCGATCCCAGGCGAGTTGCCCGATCCCTCCGATCCGCCATCGGGCTGCGTCTTTCGCACGAGATGCCCGTTTGCCACCGAAAAATGCGCAGCGGAGCGCCCGCTGCTGCGCCAGATCGGCGCCGGCGAGGTCCGTTGCCACTACGACCTCGATCTCACCGGCCGGGAGCTGGCAGCATGAGCCGTGAAACCGCCATCGCCCGCGCCCAGGAAGGCATATCCGACGGCAGCTTCCGCGCGGCACTCGCCCGCCGTGTCGCGATCCCGAGCGCCAGCCGCGTCGCGGAGCTCGCGCCCGAGCTCTCGCGCTATCTCGACGAGGAGATGATCCCGCTATTCCAGCGGCTCGGCTTCACGACGCGTCTCCTCGAACATCCCCTCGCGCCGGGTCCATGCCTTCTCGCCGAGCGGATCGAAAGCCCGGATCTTGCGACGGTGCTGCAATATGGCCATGGCGACGTGGTCGCCGGGCTGGACGGCTGGGACGACGGGCTCGACCCCTTCACCCTCACCGAACGCGACGGCCGCTGGTACGGTCGCGGCACCGCCGACAACAAGGGCCAGCACAGCGTCAATCTCGCAGCCCTCGAGGCGGTCATTGCGACCCGCGGCCGGCTCGGCTTCAATCTGAAATACCTGATCGAGATGGGCGAGGAATCAGGTTCGCTCGGCCTCAGGGAAATCTGCGCCGAACACGCCGATGCCCTCAAGGCGGACGTCTTCATCGCCTCCGACGGACCACGTCTTGCTCTTGACCGTCCGACGCTGTTCTTGGGCGCGCGTGGCGGGGTCTCGTTCTACATCGAGATCATCGCCCGCGACCAGTTTCAGCATTCCGGCAACTGGGGCGGTCTGCTCAGCAATCCCGGCGTCGAACTGGCCCATGCCATCACCGCGCTGATCGGGCGGAGCGGCGAGATCCGCGTCGCCGAACTGATGCCGGAAGAGATCCCGGCGAATGTCCGCGCGGCGCTGTCGAAACTGAAGGTGACGCCGCTCGCAGGCGATCCGCAGATCGAGCCGTGGTGGGGAGAACCGGGCCTCACGAGCGAGGAGAAGGTCTTCGCCTGGTCGAGCTTCGAGGTCATGGAGATGGAGTGCGGCAGTCTCGCCCAGCCGCTCTACGCCATTCCCCCGCGCGCCCGCGCAAGGCTGCAGCTCCGCTTCCCCGTGGGGGTCGACGTCGACGCGGTCGTTCCCGCGGTGCGCCGGGCCCTCGACGACGCCGGCTTCGGGAAGGTGGTCGTCCATGAGCCCCATGACGCGATCTTCCTTGCCACCCGCCTCGATCCGGACCACCCCTGGGTCCACCGGATCGCCCGCTCGCTCGAACTGACGACGGGCGCGGCTCCGGCGATCCTGCCCAATCTCGGCGGCTCGCTCCCGAACGATATCTTCGCGCGCGACCTGAAGCTGCCGACGATCTGGATCCCGCATTCCTATCCCGGCTGCCTGCAGCACGCGCCGAACGAGCATCTCCCGATCGCACTTGCCCATGAGGCTCTCGGCCTGATGGCAGGGCTCTATTTCGATCTCGGGTCGAACGGACCCGCCCCCTTGAACCACTCCACCCCTTCGAACCGGAACGCATGACATGAAACGGTTGGCCATCGCCGAGAACACAGCCCTTGCCCATGTGCGCGGCGCGGTCGCAGACGTCGAGACGGACAATATCGCCCTCCTCGCCGAAAAGGCGGGCGAGATCGAAGACGTCATCCGCCTGTGGTACGGCGAAAGCGACGTGGTGACACCGGAGCCGATCCGCCAGGCCGCGACCGAGAGCCTTCAGCGTGGCGAGACGTTCTACGTTCCGCAGATGGCCGGCCATCCGGCGCTTTCGGCGGAGCTTGCGGCCTACCAGTCGAAGCTGCACGGGCTGGATCTCGGCATCGATCGCTCGACCATCACGCCCGGCGGCATGCAGGCCGTGCATCTGGCCTTGTCGCTGGTCCTCGAGCCGGGCACGAACGCCGTCTATGTCGAGCCGCAATGGCCCAACATCCGCCATTCGATCCAGCTGAGCGGCGCCGAGGCCCGCCCCGTCGCGCTCGACATGGCCGACGGACGCTGGTCCCTCGACCTCGATCGCCTGTTCGACGCCTGCGACGCGCGGACCCGGGCCATCGTCTTCTCGACGCCGTCCAACCCGTGCGGCTGGTGCGCCAGCCACGAAGAACTCGAGGCCCTCGTCGCCTTCTCGCGGCGGACCGGGATATGGATCATCAGCGACGAGATGTACAACCGTTTGAGCCGAAGCGGCCGGGCGGCCCCCTCGCTGCTGCAGCATGCCGGCGACGAAGATCTGGCCCTTTGCATCAACGGCTTTTCCAAGGCCTGGGCGATGACCGGGTGGCGGGTCGGCTGGCTGAACCATCCCGCCTCGGTCGCGCCGGCCATCCGGGCGGTGACGCAGTATGTGAACAGCGGCACCTCGCCTTTCGTTCAGGCCGGTGCCCTGGAAGCGCTGCGCAACGGCGAGGATTATGCTCTCGCGATGCGCGATCGGTGCATCGCCGGCCTCGACGTCGCCTATGAACGCCTCGGCGCGTCAAACGCCATCCGCCTGCCGGAAATCCCGCAGGGCGGAATGTATGCGTTCTTCCCGCTGGCGCCCGAGGGCGTCGATGCCCGTCAAATCTGCCTCGATCTCGTCTCGACGGCCCATGTCGGCCTTGCGCCGGGCGGCATGTTCGGCAGGAGCACGATCAACTACGTGCGCATGTGCATCGCCCGCAAGACCGAGATGGTCGCCGCGGCCTGCGACCGGATGGCTGCCGTCCTTTAGCGCGCCGTGCGTCCGAGCGGACGCACAAAGGACGCTCTAACCTATTGAATCCACGCATCGTGCTTTCCAAAAATCGATTCCGATTTTTGGGCCGATGCTCTGACCTATTGTATCACCGCAACCTGCCAGCCGTGACATGCTGATCGACACGGCTCTGGCGCGGACGGTGGCGAGATCGTCACCGCAATTCGACGATCGCATCGACTTCCACGAGCGCATTGGCCGGAAGCGAAGAGACGCAGACGGCCGTTCGGGCGTGACGGCCGGCATCGCCATAAAGGGCGATAAAGAGTTCGGACGCCCCGTCGACGATCGCCGGCCCTTCCCCAAAACCCGGCGGCGCGGCGACGAAGCCGCCGAGCCTCACGACGCTCGCAACCTGCGACAGCGATCCGGCGGCCGCCCGGATGTTGAAGAGAAGGTTGAGGGCGCACATTTCAGCGGCCTTCTTGGCGGCTGCGAGATCGTAGTCCGGCTGGACCTGCCCGAAGACCTGCGGCTTGCCCTCCCATTCGCAGATCTGGCCGGCGAGAAAGATAAGCTTGCCGGCCTGCTTGAAGGGCAGGAAATTCGCCCTCGATGGTGAACTCTTCGGCAGTTCGAGGCCCATCGCGGCCAGCTTCATCTCGATCGGATCGCTCATCGAATATCCTTTGTCCCTCTGGCTGGTTTCGAAGCGTTGGCTCCGCCATGATGGCGGTCGAAATCCGTGCCTTCGGAGCACGGCCCGCCTTTTCGCAAGTGACGCCCTCGCCTTTTTGGTGCCCGGTCCCGATGACGGTCTATCTTCTCAATCCGAACACTTCCCGAGCGACCACCGAGGCAATGACGGCGATTGCCGGACGCGAAGCGCCCGATCTCCATATTGCCGGCCTCACCGCGCCTTTCGGACCAGCCATGATCGTCGATGAAGCCGGCCTTGCCATCGGCGCCGAGGCGGTCGCCGCCATGGCGAGGACGCTTGCCGAGCGCGGCGACGCCGACGCCATCATCGTCGCGGCCTTCGGCGATCCGGGGATCGAGGCCGTGAGAGCCCGCTTCCCCGATCGCGCCGTCACGGGTCTCGGCGAGGCAAGCTTTGCCGAGGCCGGCGAAGGCGGCCGCCGCTTCGCCGTCGCCACCACGACACCAGGCCTCGTCGCGGCGATCGCGGAACGCGTTCGGCTTTCCGGTCTGTCCGATCTCTTCCTCGGCACGGTTCTGACCAGCGGCGATCCCCAGGCGCTCGTCCGTTCGCCCGCCCGTCTTGCAGAGCGGCTTGAGGAGGCCTGCCGGCAGGCCCGCGACGAGCTTGGCGCCGAGGCCGTCATCATCGGCGGCGGGCCGCTGGCCGAGGCTGCCGAGATGCTGACCGACCGCCTGTCCATTCCCGTCATCGCCCCGGTTCGGGCAACCGCCCGCCTTGTCGCCCGGGCACTGTCCCACTGAGGTCAGGCCGGCTTCAGGGCGACGATCTTCGCCGACGGCCGCGCGATTGCGCCGAACAGTCTGCCGGCCAGCCTGACCAGCGACAGATCCGAGCCCCGCGGCCCGATCATCGACAGGCCATAGGGCGCACCGTCCACCGTACCGGCGGGAAACACCACCTGCGGAAGGCCGCTCATGCCGGCGACGCAGAGAAGCCGCATCGCGTCGTGGCGGAAGCTGTCGAAGACGTCCCGGCCCGCATCGAGACGGAACGGGGCGTCGTGGACGGCCGGAACGAGCAGGACGCCGTCGGACCCCAGAAGATCGTCCATCCCCGCACGGAATGCCGTTCGCACGGCGTTGCCCTTCGCCTCCTCGTCGTCGGTGAGCCTTTGGGCAGCGGCCGAGCGTTCGTCGATGCCGGCGGTCAGCGGCATGCCGGAAGACATGATGAACGGCACGACCGCGCGCCTGGCATCGGCTCCCTGCAGGATGCGGAAGGCGTCGTAGAGCGGCTCGACGCCTCCGGCGGGATAGACGCTCACCTCCTCTGCCGCCAGGCCGCCGAAGACGGCGTCGTAGACGCCCTTCTGTTCGGGCGCGAGACGGGCCGCCATGTCGGTCGGCCGCAGGAGCCTGACATCCTCGGGCAGCGGCACCGGATCCTCGGCGCAGACGACGCCGAGAACGCGCGACAGCGTTTCAGAATCACGAGCGAAGACGCCGTAGGTGTCGAAGCTGCCGGCCAATTCCATGCAGCCGGCGAGGCTGATCCGGGCATGGGTGGGGCGCAGGGCCCACAGACCGCAGAAGCTCGCCGGCGCGCGCACCGAGCCGCCGGTATCGGTGCCGATGGCGAAGTCGACGAGGCCGGCCGCGACGGCAGACGCCGACCCGGACGAGGAACCGCCCGGGATCCGGTCCGGCGCCGCCGGATTGATCGGCGTGCCGAAATGCGGATTCAGCCCGTAGAGCGACCAGGCGAGCTCGTCCGTGTGGGTCTTGCCCTTGAAGCTGGCGCCGGCGTCGAGCAGCATCCGGATGGACGGCGCCGTGTCGCTCTTCACATCGCTCATCGCCAGGCGCAGCGGGCAGCCGCAGCCGGTGCGATAGCCGCTGACGTCGAAGAGGTCCTTGACGGCAAAGCTCAGTCCGGCCAGCGGCCCGTCCGGGGCAGTCTCGACCGCAACCGGCGGGTACGGCATGAAGGCGCGAACGGGATCGTGTTCGATCAGCATGAGATCATTGTCCTCAAATGGCGTCAGTGGATCTCGGCCATTGCGCCAGGCTTTTCAGCCGGGTCGCTGGCGTCTTCCAGAATACAGGCGACCCGGCGTCCCGGACCGGGGCGATGCACCGGCGGCAGAGCAGCGTAGCAGCGATCGCGGGCATGGGCGCAGCGCGGCGCGAAGGAACAGTGATCGGGCTTTTCGTCGAGGGGGGGCGGCGAGCCCGGGATCGAGGCGAGCGTCTGAGATCGATCGGCATCGTGCAGGTTCGCCGCAAGCAGCCCTTGCGTATAGGGATGGCGCGGATCCTTGATGATCTCGGCCACCGTTCCCTCCTCGACGACATTGCCGGCATACATGACGGCGATCCGGTCGGAGATCTCCACCGCGACGCCGATGTCGTGGGTGACGAAGATGATCCCCATGCCGAATTCGCGCTGCAGCTCGCGCAGAAGCAGGAGCACCTGGATCTGCACCGTCGCGTCGAGCGCCGTCGTCGGCTCGTCGGCGAGCAGCAGGTCGGGTTTGCAGGCGAGCGCCAGCGCGATCATCGCCCGCTGGCGCATCCCGCCCGACATTTCGTGGGGGTAATTCTTGAGCCGGCTCTCGGCAGAAGGGATGCGCACCCGTTTCAGCATGTCGAGAGCGACCGCCAGCGCCTCTTTGCGCGAGACCTTCTCGTGGCGCATCACCGCTTCGGCGATCTGATCGCCGATCGTGTAGACCGGATCGAGCGCGAGGGCCGGCTCCTGGAAGATCATCGAGACCGTCTTGCCGCGATAGGCCGAAAGCGCCTGCCCTTTCAGCGCCAGAACATCGACGCCGTCCACATGCATCGCCCCGCTGATCTCGCTGCGCTTTTTCGGCAGAAGCTTCAACAGCGCCTTCAGCGTCACCGACTTGCCGGATCCCGATTCGCCGAGAATGGTCAGGATCTCGCCCGGCTTCAGGGTGAGATCGAGCCCGTTGATGGCATGCACCGTGCGCTCGCCGTGAAAGCGCACGGTCAGGTTCGAGATGTCGAGAAGATTACCTTTCGTCGCTTCGCTCATACCTCGCCAAGCTCCTTGCGGACCTCACCGGTCTCGCCGGCCTTCGAGTGCCCGGATTGACCGTCCAGCATGTGGCAGGCCGCTTCGTGGCCCGCATCGCCTCTCACTGCGACGACGCGCGGCTTGCGCGTCCCGCAGACCGGCTCGGCAAACCCGCAGCGGGTGTGAAACCGGCAGCCTGACGGCGGGTCGATCGGGTTCGGCGGATCGCCGGCGAGCGGCGGCACCTGCGTGCGGTTGTCCGGATCCATCGACGGCATCGCGGCGAAGAGCGCCTGGGTGTAGGGATGAGCCCGGTGGTTCCAGATCGCATCGACGGGACCGATCTCGACGACCTCGCCGAGATACATGACCATGATGCGGTCCGAGACGTAGCGCACGACGTTGAGATCGTGGGAGATGAAGACGAAGGTGAGGTCGAACTCCGCCTTCAGTTCCCGCAACAGGTTGAGAACCTGGGCCTCCACCGACTTGTCGAGCGCCGAGACGGCTTCGTCGAGGATGATCAGCCGCGGCTTCATGGCGAGCGAGCGGGCGATGTTCACCCGCTGGCGCTGGCCGCCCGAGAGTTCGTGCGGATAGCGGCCGGCAAAGCGCGCCGGCGCGAGGCCGACGCGCTCCAGAAGCTCGTGGGCGAGCCGGCGGGCTTCCGGCGCCGCGACGCCGCGCATCTTCGGCCCGAAGGCGATGGTCTCCTCGATCGTCAGGCGCGGATTGAGCGAGGCGTAGCTGTCCTGGAACACCATCTGGACGCCGCTCCACAGATCGTTGAGGGACAGCTCTTCGCCGAGCTTCTCGCCGTCGAAGATGAGATCACCCTCGTCGAGGCCGATCAGGCCGACGAGAAGCCGGGCGGTCGTCGACTTGCCGCAGCCCGATTCCCCCACGATGCCGAGGGTCTCGGACTTTCTCACCGTGAAGGAGATGCCGTCGACCGCCCGCACCGCGCTGGCCTTGCGGTTGAAGATGCCCTTGCGCACCGGAAAGTGCCGCTTGAGGTCGCGGGCGATCACCAGCGGCTGGGCGGGCCCACCGCGATCGGCGGCCTGGACATTCCCGGGGGCTGCCCGTGCGACGGAATTTTCGCTCGTCGTCATCGGCTCAATCCTTGATGTTCATGGCCGAGCGGAGGCCGTCGGAAAGCAGGTTGAGGCAGAGCGAGGTGAGAAAGATCATCGCCCCCGGCAGCGCGGCGAGCACCGGATTGATGTAGATCGCCGTGCGCAGCGTGTTCAGCATCAGCCCCCATTCCGGCTCGGGCGGCTTCACGCCGAGACCGAGGAACGACAGCCCGGCCGCGAGGATCATCGAGACGCTGGTGAGGCTCGTCGCATAGACGAAGATCGGGCTCATGACGTTGCCGAGGACATGCACCCTGACGACCGTCAGCGGATGGGCGCCGGAGATCCGCGCCGCGTCGACATATTCGAGCGAACGCACCGAGGCCGTGACACTTTCGGCGACGCGGGTGATCGGCGGGACGAAGACGATCGTCAGCGAGACCAGCGAATTGACGATGCCGGCGCCGAGCGCGCCCGAGATGGCGATCGCCAGAAGGATCGAGGGAAAGGCGAAGAAGACGTCGACGGTGCGCATGATCGCCGTGTTCAGCCAGCCGCCGACATAGCCGGCGACGACACCAAGACCGGTGCCGATGACGAAGGCGAAGATCACCGGCAAGAGCCCGAGCATCAGCGTCAGGCGGCCGCCATAGATGAGGCGGGCGAGCATGTCGCGGCCGAGTTCGTCGGTTCCCAGAAGATGGCCCGGCGTGCCGAGCGGCTTCAGCCGCGAGATCATCGAGCCGGTGAAAGGGTCGGCCAGCGGCAGATAGGGCGCGAAGATCACGGCGAGCAGCAACAGGCCGAGCAGCGCCGCGCAGAGCATCGCCACCGGATCGCGCAGGAGCCGCGAGCCGACGCCACTCCAGTAGCCCTTCGATCTGGCCGGTGCCTGTTCGGCCGCGGCGTGGCCGGCGACACGGCCTTCGGCCCGTCCAAGGGTCGTCGTCGAGGTGTCGGACATCGTTCGTCAGCCTCGTTTGATGCGCGGGTCGACCAGCGGCTGGGCGAGATCGACGAGGAGATTGGCGAAGACGAAGAACAGGGCGAGGACGAGGATCGTGCCCTGCAGGAGCGGCAGGTCGCGCTGGAAGATCGCGTTTGACAACAGGAAGCCGGTCCCCGGCCAGTTGAACACCGTCTCGATCAGGATGGAGCCGCCGAGGAGATAGCCGAGCTGCAGGCCGACCACCGAGAGCGTCGTCGGCGTGACGTTGCGGATCACATGGCGCAGAACACCGGTGCCCGAGAGACCCTTGGCCTCGAGTGCGCTGACGAAATCCTGGGAAAGGATGTCGCCGACGAGCGCCCGGACCGTGCGCGTGACGATGCCCATGGGGACGACGGCGAGGGTGATCGCCGGCAGCAGAATGAAGCGCAGATGCTCGATGTCCCAGGCCCACGCCGTCGAACCGCCCGGCCCTGCTCCCGTCGAGGGCAGCCAGCCTAGCGTGACCGAGAAGACCGCGACGAGGACGATGCCGAGCCAGTAGTTTGGGACAGAGACACCGGTGATCGCCAGTGCCGTCACCGCGCGGTCGATCAGCGTGTCCTTGAAGGTGCCGGCGACGAAGCCGAAGAAGATGCCGAGCGGAAAGCCGATCAGCGAGGCGGTGAAGGCGAGGATAAGCGTGTTGCCGACCGCCCGCCGCACCTCGGCGGCCACCGGCCTACCTGTGGCGATGGACGAGCCGAGATCGCCCTGCAGCGCGTTGCCGAGCCATATGCCGAACTGCACCGGCAACGGGCGGTCGAAGCCGTATTCGGCGCGCATGGCGGCCTGCTGCTCGGCCGTCGCGTCGATCGGCATGACGGCGGTCAGGGGATCGCCCGGCGCGATGTGGACCAGCATGAAGCAGATCACGCTGACGCCGAAGGCGACGGGAATGACGTAGAGAAGCCGCCGGATCATATAGGCGAGCATGGGGTGAAACGCCCTTTCAGTTTGCGGACCCGCGCCAGAGGCGCGGATCGACAGCGTCGTTTCAGATGAGGGGGAGTGGGCGGCGGCGAAGGCTCGCCGCGTCGGTCGCCTATTCCTCGATGGTGATGCCGGAGAAGTTCTGGAACCAGTTCTGCGCCTGGACGAAGCCCTTCACCTTCGGGCTCATGGCCCGGGGCGCCACGTCATGGGCGACGAACAGGAAAAGCGCGTCGTTCACATATTTTTCGTGCGTCTTGCGCAGCACCTCGTCCTGTTCGGCCGGATCGAAGGTGGTGCGGATCTTCTTGAACAGCTCTTCCATCTCAGGATCGCAGTAGTGGCCCCAATTGGTGCCGTTCGGCGCGATGAGGTCGCAGGACAGATGCCGGATCAGGCCGGTGAAGGGGTCCTGGATGAAGTAGGAGAAGTTGATCGACTGAGCCCCTTGCGCCGAAGGATCGGCGGCGCCGGCGCGCCAGATGTTGATCATCGTGTTCCACTCGACGACCTCGAATTCGACGTCGATGCCGATCGCTGCCAGATTCTGCTGGATGAACTCGTTCATCGGCAGCGGCAGCATCTGGCCGGAGCCCGACGGCGAGATCAGCGCCTTGACCTTGAGCGGCTTGTCCGGGCCGTAGCCGGCCTTGGCGAGATATTCCTTCGCCGCTTCGGGATCGTAGCGCACGTCGAATTCCGGCTTGCCGAACCACTGCGAGGACGGCGGCATGAAGCCCTTCGCCTCGACCATGAGCCCGCCGAGAAGCTGCTTCAGCCCGGCCCGGTCGACCGCCAGATTGGCGGCCTTGCGAACGTTGATGTCGTTCCAGGGCGAGCCTTCCAGCCGCGAGAAGTGATAGGTCCAGTTGTGCGGATAGGTATTTGAGACGATCTTGAAGCCGTTGCCCTCGAGCGCCGGCACGAGATCGGGCGCCGGCGCCTCGATCCAGTCCACCTGGCCGGACAGAAGCGCTGAGGAGCGCGCATTCGGCTCCGGCAGGGGGATCAGCACCATCTTGTCGAGCTTGGGGACGCGGGTCTTGTCCCAGTAATCCAGGTTCGGCACCAGCTCGGCGCGCTCGCGCGGCACGAAGCTTTCCAGCTTCCAGGGACCGGTCCCCGAAGGATGGGCGGCGACCTTTTCCCAGCTCTTGTCCTGCGCCTCCCAGTTGGCCGGCGAGGAGAACATGATCCAGGCGATCTGATAGGGCAGCGTCGCGTCGGGCTGTTTGGTGACGATCTCCACCGTCAGCGGATCGATCACCTTGTAGCTGGCGATGGAGGGAATGCGGCTCGCCCCCTGCGCGGCCTGGCGCGTGTCGTACTGCTCCGACTTGTCGTTGAGAAGCTTGTCGAGGTTCCACACCACCGCATCGGCGGTGAAGTCCGATCCGTCGTGGAATTTCACGCCCTCGCGCAGCTTGAAGGTCCACTTCGTGCGGTCTTCAGGGTCCGTCGACCATTCGGTGGCGAGCCCCGGCGTCAGGGTCGAAGGCTTGTCGGCGCTGGAAAGGTCCCAGTTGATCAGGGAATCATAGACCGTATAGCCCATGAAGCGCATGCCCTCGCCGCCCTGGTCCGTCTGGCCCGTGGTCAGCGGAATGTCGGAGGCCGTCATGCCGATCCGCAAGGTGCCCGCGGCAAGGGCCGAGGTTGAGAAGAGCGCGACGGTCGCGACGGCCAGAACGGCTTGGCGAAGCGGCTTGAGAAACATGAACGATCCTTTACCCGTTTGTGAAGACGGCTGGGGCCGGCGATTTTCGCCAAGGCCAGGCGCAAGGGCCATCTTGCAAGGGCCATGCCAAGCGCTCCGAGCGCGTCCGCCCTCGCCTCGGGCAAATGTCTGGGGAATGGGAGACGCATGGGGCGGCGATCACCCGATCGTCGGAAGCTGGGCTTGAAACGGTGGATTCGATGCCGATTCCCAGGATGCGCCGAAGCCCCACACAAAGACTTCGAAGGAGCCGGAAGCGATCGGCCGGGCACAGGTCACGGCGGTTCGACCTGCCGGACGGCGCAACGTACGGGGCATGATATGCATATAATCTATGCAGACCCACCACACTGTTCATACAAAAGGCACAGCGTGCCCGGCGCCGGGTCAGCCTGCTCCGCGGACGGCCCTGACGCCGGTCCTTCTCCGAGAAAAGACCATTGCGGGTATGTCACCTCGAATCCGCCAGACGGCGATTGACGCAGGGCAAATGTCCGGACAAACTCCGATTTCGCAGCGCAGCATCGCGCTTGCGCATCGCTGCTCTGTTTCGCGAAGCCAACTCCCTTGGCAAAGCCCCAGGCGTCACCAGCACCCTGTCCGCATCCTCCTCACAGACCAGGTCCTGCCATGTCCGATCCAGCCAAGTCCGATCCAGCCAAGTCCGATTCTCTGGCCGACGCATCACGCCTCATCAAAACGACCATGGGCCGCGAGCCGCTGATCGGCGAGGCGAACGCCGTCGCCGCTCAGGCCGATCGCGCCCTGCGCCATTGCGTGATGTCCGATCTTTGTGCCGGGCAGGACCTTTTCCACGTCGAGCCGGACGCCTATGGCGCCGCCATGGCCCGGATCGCCACCCGGACCGGAGACGCCTGATGACGGAACCGCTCGACTGGACCCTCATCGAAGCCGCTGCCGCGATTCGCGCCGGCGACATCTCCTCGGCCGAACTCACCGATCTGGCAATCCAGCGCGCTGAGGCCTTGCAAACGAAGCTCAACAGCTTCATCGCCCTCGAGCCGGAGGCGGCCCGCTCGGCAGCGAAGGCCGCGGACGAAGCGCTTGCGAGCGGACGCGCGGTCGGCCCGATCCACGGCGTGCCCCTCTCCCACAAGGACATGTATGACCGCGCCGGAGCGATCACCGGCTGCGGCTCGAAGATCCGTGCCCATGAGGTCGCGGCGCATACCGCCACGGTGATCGAGCGGCTGGACGAGGCTGGCCAGATCCATCTCGGACGGCTCAACATGTCCGAATTCGCCATGGGACCGACGGGCTTCAACGCCCATCACGGTCGGGCCTCGAACCCCCTCGACCCCGCCCGGATCGCCGGCGGCTCCTCGTCGGGCTCCGGCAGCGCCGTCGGCTCGAACACGATCTTCGCCGCGCTGGGCTCCGACACCGGAGGATCGATCCGCCTGCCCGCCGCCTGTTGCGGTGTCGTCGGGCTGAAACCGACCCAGGGCCGCGTCAGCCGCTTCGGCGCGATGCCCCTGTCCCATTCCCTCGACTGCGTCGGGCCGCTCGCCCGCTCCGTCGCCGATGCCAAGCTCATCACGAGGATTATCGCGGGACCGGACGGGCGCGATGGCGCCTGCCTCGACGCCCCGCCGATCGGCGCCGAGGCACCGGCCGTCGCCGATCTCACCGTCGCCATTCCCGATGCAGGCTTCTTCGTCGAGGATCTCGCCCCCGAGGTCGCGGCCTTTCTGGCCGACGCCGAGGCGATCCTGACCGGTGCGGGCGCCCGCATCGTACGGCCGAAGCTGCCGCCGCTCGACGACGTCATCGAGCTGACCAATCTCATCGCCATGACCGAGGCCGGGGCGATCCATCTCGACACGATGCGCGAGCGGCCCGAAGATTACGGCGAGCAGGTGCGCGCCCGGCTGATCCAGGGCCTCGGCGTCCCCGCGCCGGTCTATCTGCGCGCGATGCAGATCAAGGGTGTCTTTCTCCGGCGTTTTCTCGCCGAAGTCCTGACCGAGTGCGACGCGGTCGTCACCCCGACCATGCCGATGCTGCCGCCCGTCTCGGCCGAGGTCGAAGTCGGCGCGAGCGAGGCGATGACCCGCGTCATGGTCTCGATATCGAAGTTCACCCGGGTGTTCTCGTTCCTGGGCCTGCCGACCCTCGCCGTTCCGGGCCCGGCGACGACCGGCGGCCTGAAGCCGAGCGTCCAGATCGCGGCCGCCCCCTTCAGGGAAGATATCACCTGCACGCTCGGCGAAGCGATCGAACGCGGTCTTTAGAGTATCCGTGCGCCCGAACGGACGCACGAAGGACGCTCTAACCTGTTGAGTCTACCGCCTCAGACATTGAGAGCACCGTCCTGCGTCCGAAAGGACGCAGGACGCCCTGGACGTCGGACGGGATTTCCCCAGGTTCGGAAGCAGAATCGACGCCACTTCGGCACGCGTCACAACGACCGGCGCAAAGACGCGGGCACCAGAATACCAACAAGCGCCAAAGCATCGAATTTTCGGTCAGAATACCGCTATGAAAAAAATTGGCTGGGGAACCTGGATTCGAACCAGGACTAACGGAGTCAGAGTCCGTGGGTCTACCGTTAACCTATTCCCCAACGGGCGCCCGGAAGCGCCGGTGGCCGGTGCCGTGTTCCATAGCGGACGAAACCGGCACGAAGCTTGTCGCGGCTCGGTAGCGGCCATCGACCGGGCGTCATATAGCTGCCTCGCCTGCAGATGTGAACCCTCGGCGGCAATCTTTTTTGGGATGACATCCTTGGCTATCGCAGTGCGCCCTGTCAGCTCCTCAGTATGGGCAGCTTACCCTTGAAACTTGCCCGCGGCCCTGCGAGCCATCGGGCGCGGATGTGAATCGCTTCTCAGGTCCTTTCCGCAATTGGCGCAGGCGCATCTCGTCCCTATTTTTATCCGCGTGACAGCCCGCCCCTCCCCCTTCGCGCCCGACGCTGCCCCGATCGCCCTGCCCGAACCATTCCTGCAATGGTTCGCCGGCCATGGCTGGGCGCCGCGGCCGCATCAGCTGGACCTGCTCGCCAAGGCCGAAGCCGGGGCCTCGGTGCTGCTGATCGCGCCGACCGGGGCGGGCAAGACGCTGGCGGGGTTCCTGCCGGCGCTGGTGGACCTTTCGCGGCGCAGGCGGCGCAAGCCGGGCGAACGGCCGCGCGGGGTGCATACGCTCTACATCTCGCCCTTGAAGGCGCTGGCGACGGACATTGCCCGCAATCTGGAGCGCCCCGTCGCCGAGATCGGGCTTTCGGTGACGATGGAGACCCGCACCGGCGACACGTCGCAGGTGCGGCGCCAGCGCCAGAAGCTGAAGCCGCCGGACATCCTCCTGACGACGCCCGAACAGCTGGCGCTGCTGATCGCGGCCAAGGACGCCGCAGACTTCTTTTCCGATCTTCGCTATGTCGTCTTCGACGAACTACATTCGCTGGTGACGTCGAAGCGCGGGCATCTGCTTGCGCTCGGGCTCGCCCGGCTGCGCAAGCTGCGCCCGGAGCTGCAGACGATCGGACTGTCGGCGACGGTGTCCGACCCGGCGGAGCTCTGCCGGTGGCTGGTGTCGCAAAACCGAGGGGGCGGCCCCGGTAGGGCGACCGACTTTGGCGACGCCGCAGATCTAAAGGCAGAGGCCGCGCTGATCACCGTCGAGGGCGGGGCGAAGCCGGACATTGCGATCCTCGAATCGCAAGAGCGGGTGCCCTGGCAAGGCCATACGGCAAGGTATGCGTTGCCGGAGATCTACGCGGCGATCAAGGCGCACAGGACGACGCTGCTCTTCGTCAACACCCGCAGCCAGGCGGAGCTCCTGTTTCAGGAGCTGTGGCGGATCAACGAGGATACTCTGCCGATCGCGCTGCATCACGGCTCGCTGGATGTCGGCCAGCGCCGCAAGGTCGAGGCGGCGATGACGCGCAACGAGCTGCGCGCCGTCGTCGCGACATCCACCCTCGATCTCGGCATCGACTGGGGCGACGTCGATCTCGTGGTCCATGTCGGCGCGCCGAAGGGCGCCTCGCGGCTGGCGCAGAGAATCGGGCGGGCGAACCACCGGATGGACGAGCCCTCCAAGGCGATCCTCGTGCCGGCCAACCGCTTCGAGGTGATGGAATGCCGCGCCGCGCTCGACGCCAACTATCTCGGCGCGCAGGACACGCCGCCGCTGCGGGACGGCGCCCTCGACGTTCTCGCCCAGCACGTCCTCGGCATGGCCGTCGCAGCGCCCTTCCGGGCAGATGATCTTTATGCGGAGATTACCTCCGCCGCGCCCTATGCCGATCTTCCGCGCGAAACCTTCGACCGGATCGTCGAATTCGTCGCCACCGGCGGCTATGCGCTGAAGGTCTATGAGCGCTATGCCAAGATCAAGCTGACCGAGGACGGCACCTGGCGGCTGACCCATCCCCGATTTGCTCAAGCATACCGGATGAATGCCGGCACCATCGTCGAGGCGGCGATGCTGGAGATCCGGATGATCCGTCGGCGCACCGCCTCGGCGATCGCCCGCGGCGGCCGGGCGCTCGGCAAGATCGAGGAGGCCTTTCTGGAGACGCTGTCGCCCGGCGACACCTTCCTCTTCGCCGGCGAGGTCCTGCGCTTCGAGGGCATTCACGAGACCTCGTGCCTCGTCACCAGGGCCACCAGCGACGAGCCGAAGGTGCCCTATTATGGCGGCTCGAAATTTCCGCTGACGACCTATCTGGCGAAAGAGGTCCGGGCGATGCTCGCCGACCCTGCCCGCTGGTCCGCCCTGCCAAGCCAAGTTCGCGACTGGCTGTCGATCCAGAAGCTGAAGTCGATCATTCCGGGGCCGAACGACCTCCTGGTCGAGACCTTTCCGAACGGCAAGCTCTTCCACATGGTGCTCTATCCCTTCGAAGGCCGCCTCGCCCACCAGACCCTCGGCATGCTCTTGACCCGCCGCCTCGAACGCGCCCGGGCGATGCCCCTCGGCTTCGTCGCGACGGACTACGCGATCTCGATCTGGGGTCGGAAGGACATGGGCGAGATGATCGCCGACGGCGCGCTGTCCCTCGACGCCCTCTTCGACGAGGACATGCTGGGCGACGATCTGGAAAGCTGGATGGCCGATTCATGGCTTTTGAAGCGCACCTTCCGGCAATGCGCGGTGATCTCCGGCCTCATCGAAAAGCGCCATCCGGGGCAGGAGAAGACCGGGCGTCAGGTCACCGTCTCGACCGATCTCGTCTATGATGTCCTGAGAGCCCACGAGCCGGACCACATCCTGATGCAGGCGACCTGGGCGGATGCAGCGACCGGCCTGCTCGACGTTTCGCGCGTCTCCGATCTGCTGGCCCGCATCAAGCATCACATCGTCCACCAGGATCTCGAGCAGATCTCGCCGCTCGCCGTTCCGGTGATGCTGGAAATCGGCCGCGAGAGCGTCGTCGGCGAGGCGCGGGACGCGGATCTGCGCGAGGCGGCGAAGGAGGCGATGATCGCGATGGCGATGGCGGACGGACCGGGCGCGTGATCTTGGCCTGTCAGAGCGCGATTTGTGCCCCTTGGGAAGGGCCGAAGGGGCGCCCCTCGCCCTTCGAGGCTCGCTTCGCGAGCGCCTTAGGATGAGGGGCGACTGGGACGCTGCGCTTGATGATGACCATGGAGCCAAGTCGCCGGCCGGCTGCTGGAGCGAGTGGCGCGGCGCGAGACGTCCCTCACCCTGAGGTGCCGCTGCAGGCGGCCTCGAAGGGCGAGGGACCTCGCAGACATTGCGGCTGAAGGCCCGAAAGTCGATGCGTCTGCGTCCCCTCGTTTGCGCAACGCTATGACGTCTTTGGCTCGAACTCTAAGCCTGACGCACTAGCTCCGCATCAACCCCAAGGAGCCCTGCCCCATGTATAATCTCTGGTACAAGAACGCCGTCATCTACTGTCTCGATGTCGATGCCTTCATGGATTTTGACGGCGACGGGGTCGGCGATTTCCTGGGGCTGACCGACAGGCTCGACCATATCGAGGCGCTCGGCTGCGACACGATCTGGCTCTTGCCCTTCTATCCCTCGCCCAACAAGGACAATGGCTACGACATCACCGACTATTACGCCGTCGATCCGCGGCTCGGCAATCTCGGGCATTTCGTCGAATTTGCGCAAGGCGCCAAGGATCGCGGGCTGAAGGTCATGGTCGATCTCGTCGTCAACCACACCTCGATCGATCATCCCTGGTTCCAGAGGAGCCGCGAGGGCGATCCGAAATATCGCGACTGGTATGTCTGGAAGGACGAAAAGCCTGCCGATGCGGAAAAGGGCGTGATCTTTCCCGGCGTCCAGGAATCCACCTGGACCTACGACCGCAAGCGCCAGGCCTATTATTTCCACCGTTTCTACAAGCATCAGGCCGATCTCAATATCGCAAACCCCGCCGTGCGCGAGGAGATCGAGCGGATCATCGGCTTCTGGCTGGCGCTCGGCGTCTCCGGCTTTCGCGTCGATGCGGTGCCCTTCATGCTGGAGGATCTCGAAGGCCCCGATGACGGCGAGAGCCCCTATGGCTATCTCGGCCAGATCCGGCGGTTCCTGTCATGGCGCCGGGCCGAGGCGATCCTGCTGGCCGAGGCCAACATCCCGATGGAGGAAGCCGGCGACTATTTCGGCAATGACGACCGGCTGAACGTCATCTTCAACTTTCCGCTGAACCAGCAGCTCTTCCTGGCGCTCGCCCGCCGCGACGGCACGCCGGTCGCAAGGTTCCTCAAAGCCCTGCCGGAGATCCCCGAGACGGCCCAATGGGCGACCTTCCTGCGCAATCACGACGAGATCGATCTCGGCCGGCTCGAAGAGGAGGAACGCGCCGAGGTGTTCGCCGCCTTCGGGCCAGAAAAGTCGATGCAGATCTACGATCGCGGCATTCGCCGGCGGTTTGCTGCCATGCTCGGCGGCGACGAGCGGCGCATCCAGATGGCCTTCTCGCTGATGCTGTCCCTGCCGGGAACGCCGGTCATCTGGTATGGCGACGAGCTCGGCATGGGCGACAATCTCGACCTGCCTGAGCGCAACGCGGTGCGAACGCCGATGCAATGGTCGAACAAGCGTTCCGGCGGCTTCTCGACCGCCAAACCTGAAGACTGCGTGCGGACGCCCGTCACCGACGGCCCCTTCGGCTATGCTCATATCAATGCCGACGCCCAGCGCATCGACCCGAACTCGACCTTTTCGACGGTCCAGCGGCTGATCCGCGCCCGCCGAAGCTGCCCGGAGATCGGCTGGGGAAAGGCCGAGGTGCTCGAAATCGACGGCCCCTCGGTCCTCGCCCTGCGCTATGTCTGGCGCGGCAACAGGCTGGTCACGCTGCACAATCTTTCGGACGTACCGCAGACCGTCGAGATCACCCCGCTCATCGAGGGCTGCGAGGTCCGCCCGGTACTCAGGGCCGGAATCGACATCGACCGGACGGGCGACGGGCTGACGCTCAAGCTCGGCGCCTATGGCTACGAATGGCTGCGGCTGGAGGCGGAGACGGAGACGGAGACGGAGACTGAGACTGAGACGGAATGAGGGTCGCCACCATAACCGTTTCGTCATCCCGGGCTTGACCCGGGATCCATTCCAAATCGCCTCGACCGCCGAGACTTTCGACCATAGACCGTTGCTTTTATTGTGCCGGACGGCTCATTTCCAGCGCAGAGGAATGGATCCCGGCTCGGGGGCCGGGATGACGAAGCGGCAATGTTACCGCGCTCCCGTCGACGGAGAGCCATCTGGCAGACGATCGACCAGAACGAAGAGGCAGGCCTTAGAGGCAGCTGTTCCGGCGCCCGATCTTGCCGCCGCCACGCACCCGTCGCCGCCTCCTGCGCTCTCCTGCCGCAGCAAAGCGGCTTCCCGACTCTTGCCTTCACCCCGCCATCCCGGTCAAATCGGAACGAAACGCGAATCAGAGAGCGGGACAGGCAGGCGATGAACGCTTTGGCGCGGCGGCTGAGGCAGGGAGAATGCGAGGCGCTGGACATGGCGCTCGCTGGCGAGCGGATCACCTGCGATCCGGCCGGCGTCCTTTATCTGCCGGCCGAAGACTGCCTCGTCGTTTCCGATCTGCATCTGGAAAAGGGCGCGGCCTTTGCCCGGCGGGGCATGTTCCTGCCGCCCTATGATACGGCCGCGACACTCGCTCTCCTCGCGCTCGCACTCGACCGCTATACGCCGGCCCGCGTCGTCTGCCTCGGCGATTCCTTTCATGACCGCAAGGGCGCCGCCCTGATGCCCGCTTCGGAGCGGGGCAGCCTGTTGGCGCTGATGCGCGGCCGCGACTGGATCTGGATCGCAGGCAATCACGATCCCGAACCGCCGCAGGGGATCGGCGGCGAGACGCTCGGCGAAGTGACGGTCGGCGCTCTTTCCTTCCGCCACGAGCCGAGCCCCGGCGCAAGGCGGGGCGAGGTGTCCGGCCATCTTCATCCCGTTGCTCGACTCGCCGGGCGTGGTTCGCGCCGTGCCTGCTTTGCCACCGACGGCAGCCGCATGATTTTGCCCTCCTTCGGCGTGACGACCGGCGGCCTCAACGTCCTCGACCGGGCGTTTCACGGGCTTTTCAACATTGAAACGGCGCTGGCCTGCATGATCGGCCATTCGGGGATCTATCCGGTCAGGTTCGGCGCCCTCGTGGCGGGATAGCGCGGCGCTCACCCATAGGTCGCGACGAAGGCGACGATCTGGCACAGCACCACGGCACCTGAGAGAAAAAGCCGCAGCCGGCCGAACCAGCCGGGCAGAGCTCCCCGCCGCGCCGAGACGACATCCCAAACGCCGCTCGCCAGGAAGCTCGCCGCAAAGCCGGCGAACGCCCAGGGGCTCGGCACGAAAAGCAATGCCCAGCCGAGCAGCGAGGGAAGAACGGAGGCCACGAGAATGGCGATCCGCTGATGGCCGGGGCTCAGCGCAAAGCCCCAACGGATCCCGCCGAGAAAGGCGAGGATCGTCGCGGAATAGCCGGTGAAGGCCAGAACCAGCTGCGGATAGGCGATGAACTCGCGGCCCGCATAGGCGAGAAGGCCCGCCATCCCCACGAAGGGGACGAGGCCGAAGAGAGCGAGCGCCCAGGCTGTCCGCGCGTGGTCGTGCTGCGGTTGCCCGCCCGCCCTGCCCGCGGCGTCGCCGGCTTCGTTTCCCAGTCCGGTGTGATCAGCGTCGTGCATCGTGCTCATCACCAGCAAGATAGGCCAGTTGCGCCGTTGGTCATCGACGCGAAACGTCGCGTCAGTCGCGCTTGAAGATCAGCCGGCCGAACCAGCCGGTGAATATCGCGAGCAGAACCGCCGAGATGCCGTAGAGAATGCCGTAGCGCGTCGCCATGTCGTCGATGAAATTCTCGAAGCCGGATTTTCTCACATAAAGCGGCTCGGAGCTCTCGCGGATGAAGACACCGCCACGAAAGAGGTAGGCTCTGGTGATGTGCGTTCCCGTCGGCAGGTCGGCCGGCAGATGCAGATCGGCGCGAAACAGGGTCGGACTGACGAACTGGACCGTCCCGACCGTCTGGTTGTAGAGCCCTTTTTCTTCGCGGATGCGCTTCAGCGCCTCGACATAGCCATCGACGCGCGCCGCCACCGGGGAAGCGACCTTCGGCTCGGCGGCGGCCTGAGCCCGCCGCTCCGCAAGGCTGATATTGGGCTGATCCTGCGCCGGCTTGCTCGGCTGATCGATCGCCGGCTGTCCCGCGGGACCGGGGGGCGGCGAGCTTTGCAGCTGCAGATCGTTGATGCCGAGCGACAGCCGCGAACGCAGTTCCTTGCGGGCGATGTCGGCCAGCGGCCGCGTCGCGGCCAGCGCATAGGAGGCCGGCACGGAATCGAAAGTCTCCGAGCCGCGATTGATCCAAAGGCCGAACGTGCGCTCCTTCTCGCGCACGACGACGGGCCGTCTCGGACCAATCAAAACGACGACGATGTCGTATCGCTGCTGGCGCAGGAGCTTTGCGTCGGCATTGTCGAGAGCGCCGAAGACCACGAGCCTTGCGCCGGTAAAGTCGGAGGTGATCGAGATGGTGTCGGTCGAAAGCCCGATCTCGAAGCTCTCGTTGCCGTCCTGGGCGGCGGCCGGCAGGCTAAACACCGCGAGGCACGCTGCAAGCCCCCTCGCTGCCCATGGCGGCCGCGCAAATAGCGGCCCGAGCCTTTGAAGTAACCGGCGGCTCACCCCGTCTCTCCGGTCGGCAGCGTGATGGTGAAGGGCTCGGCAGGCCGTGCGACCAGCTCCCAGCCGAGGCGCAGCCCGACCGCAAGCACCAGGAGCGCAAGCAGAGCGCGCAGCTGATCGCCGCGCAGCTTGCGCCCGGCCTCGGTACCGAACTGCGCTCCGATCACGCCCCCGATCATCAGAAGAAAGGCGAGCACGACGTCGACGGTCCGGTTCGTCGCCGCCTGGAGGATGGTCGTCGCCGCGGCCGTGAAGATGATCTGGAACAGGGACGTTCCGACCACAACGCTGGTCGGGACCCTGAGGAGATAGATCATCGCCGGAACCGCGATGAAGCCGCCGCCGACGCCCATGATGCCGGCGAGAAGTCCGATCAACGCGCCGAGAAGAAGGACCGGGATGACCGAGACATAAAGCTTCGACCGATGAAACCGCATTTTCAAGGGCAGCCCGTGGACCCAGGAGTGCTGGCCCGGACGGCGCACCTCGCCGCTGCCCTGAGAGCGCGAACGGATCATCGACTGGATGCTTTCAACGAGCATCAGCCCGCCGATGCCGCCGAGGAAAACGACGTAGAGCAGCGAAACGACCAGATCGAGCTGGCCGAGACGTCGCAGCAAGGTGAACAGGAGAACGCCCCCGACCGAACCGAAGAGGCCGCCGATCAGAAGAACCGTCCCGAGCTTGAGATCGACCGTTCCCCGGCGGTAGTGGGCGAGCGCGCCTGAAAACGAGGCGGCGATGACCTGATTGGCGCCGGTTGCCACCGCGACGGCGGGAGGGATGTTGTAGAATATCAGCAGCGGCGTGATCAGAAAGCCGCCACCGACGCCGAACAGGCCCGAGATGAATCCGACGGCCGCGCCCATGCCGACGAGGACGAAGACGTTCAGCGAGATTTCCGCGATCGGCAGGTAGAGATTCACGGGACGCGGCCGATGGAACTGGAGTGCTCCCGCCGGATGGCGAGCTTCTTCGTTCTGGCCCGAAGGTCGGCTGCTGTCAAATGGCGAAAACCCGCCGTTACCGGTCTTTCGCGGGCAAGGCGTCGTTTTGTCAGCCGTCCTTGCGCTCGAGCAACTTGCGGATCAGCGCCTCGTCGACCTTGCCAGTCGGCTGGAGCCCGGAATCCTTCTGGAAGGCCTCGATGGCGTTGGTCGTCTTGTCGCCGATAACGCCGTCGGGCGCGCCAGGCTCGTAGCCGAGCTTGATCAGGATCGCCTGAATATTGCGGATCGCACGGGCCATGTCGATCGACGAGGTCTCGGTTTTGGCCGAGTCACCCCGCCAGTCCTTGGGAATGTCAACCGTGTTCGCCGCATCGTCGCGCGGCAGCGGGCTGTAGGCTGCGATTTCGGCGTCCGCCGTCTTCAGCTGCTCCGGGGTCAGCGCCTTCTTGATCTCGTCGCGCTTGCCGGCGGCGTCCGCGTCCCCTTCCTTGGCGACGATCGAAAACCACTTGTAGGACTTGACCATGTCCTGATCGACACCGGCGCCCCGGGCGTAGAGAATGCCGAGATTGTACTGGCTGTCGGTCATGCCGTAGCTCGCGGCCATCTCGAACCACTTGGCGGCCTTGGCCGGCGCCGACTTGCCGTCGATGCCCGTTGCATAAAGCACGGCGAGGTTGTGCATCGCGCGGACATTGCCGCCGTCGGCGGCCTTCAGATACTCGTCGCGTGCCTTCGCCAGATCCTTCTCGACGCCATTGCCCTTCTCGTAGAGCGTCCCGAGGCTGTACTGCGCCGGCGCAAATCCGCGGTCGGCCGAAAGGCTGAACCACTTGGCGGCCAGCGCCGGATCCGGCGCGCCGGCACGCCCCTCCATCAGCCGCAGACCGATTTCGAACAGCGCCTTGGGATCGCCAGCCTTCGCCGCGTTGATCAGCGGCTCGGGGCCAACACCCTCCGGGATCGTGGGAAGATCCGCAGAATCGATCGATGCTTGCTGGGCAGGGCCCTGCGGCACGCTCTCGCTCGCAGGCGCCGAGGCGGCCGAGGCCGGTTCGGCTACCTGCCCGTCGTCCGACGGAGCACTGGCAGGCGAAGCGGCGGACTGAGCGACCTCCTGAGTGGCAAAGCCGGCCTGGGCCGGCCCATCGTCCAGTGAAAAGCCGTTCTTCGGCACCGTCGGAGAAGCCGGTTGCGCCAGCACATCGGAGCTCGACTTCCGATCTGCGACATCGGCAGACCCCGAGGCCGCCGAGGCCGTGTCATCGGCTGCGGTCTGCGTCTCCTGCCCCGTTGCATTGTCTGTCGCCGCGTCTGTCGCCGCGCCATCGTCTTCGGCAGCTTCGCTCGAAGGCCGCGCATCCTCGCTCGCGGCCACACCCTCGGCGGTCGTCTGCGAGGACGAGGAGGCAACCGGAGCTGATACGATCTGCGTGGCGACCTTGGCGGCGGGAACAGCCAGAAGAGCCAGAAGAATAGCGCTGATCGCCAGAAGGATCGGCTTGCGACGGCGGCTGATCTTGGCAGCGATCCCCTCGCTGGTCGTCGCCTCGGGATCGATCTCGGGCGAAGCGCGCATCGCGTCGGCTTCCGCGGCGGCCGCAAGCGCGGCGCGCCGGGCTGCGGCGATGAAATCGGCCTTGCCGTTGGTGTCCTCTTCTGCACGGCCGGCCTGCTGGGCGCGGACCCGTTCGATGAGGGAGACGATGTCAGGCTGGCCGGAACCGACCGCGAGAGGGCGGTTCGCTTCCTGTGATTCGAGTTCGTCCTCCGCCTGCTGCCCGTCGGCGGCGTCCGTATACTCGGCCCGCTCCTCTTCGGCCGGATAGTCTGCGAACTCCGGCTCCTGCCATTTGTCGGAGTGATCTTTCTGCTCGACATCGGCAACGGGGAGCTTGGCGCCACGGCGCTTGAGCATGGCGCGGAGCCCGCGCGGTGCTTCCTCTGCGTCGGTCGGGGCGGCAGTCTGCGCTTCGTTACTGTCGGACGCCCGGCCTTGTGAGAGGTCGGTGTCGATCCGATCGATCCGATCGACGAGCTTCAACAGCGTCGCATGCATCGCCTCGTAGAAGCTCTGGCTCTGCTCGCCGCTCGCCCGGGACATTTCCTGGAGCGAGCGAAGATCGCTTGCCAGCTGCTCGACATAGGCGCTCTGGCGTCCGTCGCCGTCCTCGACCATACGACGCACGGCAGCCTCGGCCGCCGCCTCGGCCGATTCCATGATGGCTTCGCGGTTTTCCTCGATCCTGAATTCGATGGTCGCCAGCCGCTCGTCGAGTTCGGGATCGGACAAGGCGCTTGCGCTTCCGACCTCAGCGATCCGATCCGACAGACGGATGATCTGGTCTTCGAGCGCCGCGACGATCTCGGGATCGAGTGCGGGAGCCGAGAATGCCTCCAGCCGGCTGTTCAGGGCCGCGAGCCGCGCCTCGATCGCGCTGACGTCGGGCGATGGCGCTGCGCCAATGGCCGCCAGCGATTCGAGATGGGCGGAAAAGGCTTCGATCCGCTCGGCCAGCGCCGCGATCGCCGGAGCGTTGGAGAGCCCCTCGATGCGATCGTTGAGTTCCGCGATCCGCGCCGACATGGCGTCGACGTCGGCCTCGCCGAGGCTGTCGACGCGGCTTGCCAGCGCCTGGAGCCGCGCCTCGACGCGCTCGACCGGCGACATGTCGACCGGCGGCGCCTTCGTGGCCGCGGCGACGATCGCCCGTGAAATCTCGTCGAGCCGCTCGTCGAGCGCCTGGAAATGCGCGTCGTCGCTCTCGTCCCGCCGCTCGTTGCCAAGCGCTTCGAGCCCCTCGGAAAGCGCCCTGAGACGCGCCTCGATCGGCTCGAGCGCAAAGCTGTCCGGCAGCTTGCTCAAGGTCTGTTCGAGCTGCTCCATGCGGCTCGAAAGCGTCTCGATGTTCTGTTCGATGCCGCGGGAGGCAAAGCGCTCCTCGAGCGAGCCCCAACGCTCCTCGACGGCCTTCACCGACTGTTCGGAGGCAAGCGTCTCGAGCTTGTCGCGAAGGCTGGCCATTTCGGATTTGAGAAGCTCGCCGATCTCGGGGCCTTCCTCGCGCTCCGGCTTGTCGAGATAGCGGCTTTCGAACTCGTCCCAGCGCCGCTCGAACGCCTTGACATGCTCTTCGCTGGCGAGGCTGCCGAGCGAGAGCCTCAGCCGCTCCAGCTCGTCCTTGATATCCCGGCGTTCCGTGACGCTGGCGGCATCACGGGTGTTGATGGTTTCGCGGATATCGTCCCATTTCTCGTCGGCGACCTTGAGGCTCTCCTCGCGGGCCAGGTCCTTGACCAGGGTGCGGATCGATTCCAGCTCGGATCGCAGCCCCTTGACGCCGTTCTCGTCGGCGCCGGTCGTCGCCATTTGCGCCAGGCCCTCGTGGACCCGCGCGATCTCGGCGTCGATGCGGTCCGTGCTGGCCCGATCGGCGATCATCCGCCGCAGGTCGTCGACCGCCTCGCGCATGTCGTCGAAGCGCGGCTGGAAGCTTTTTGCCATGTCGGTGCGCAGTTCCTCGCGCAGCCGCTCGAGCTGTTCGACGATCGTCGGCCCCGACGTCCGGTGCGAACGAGACGCAAGGCGCGCGGCGGCGGCCGCATCGGCAACGGGCAGTTCGGTGATCGTCTCACGCTCCTCGCCAGCAAAGGAGCGTCTGCGCTCGCTGGAGGCCTCTCTGGCGTCTTCGCTCGGGTGCCGGGAACGCTGAGGACGATTGAGCGCGCGCTGGCGCGTGACGATTTCGGAAACGGCCTTTGACAGATCGGCCCGCGGCGACGACAGCCCTGCCCCCGCCGCAAGGCGCGGCATCGACGCGGGGGCTTCTTCCGCCTCGCCTGGCACGGAAGCGCCGCTCTCGTGGTGCCTGAGATCCGCCGCGGCGCGTGCGTGGCTTGCCGTAAGCCGGGACAGTCGGGCCTCGAGTTCTTCGAGGGTCCGGTTCAACGTTTCGAGCGACGTCGTTCCACCGGTGACCTCGCGCTTTTCCGCTTCCATCCCTTTAAGATCGGCCATTTCCAGCTCTTCCCGACTTTTGGAGGGCCTCGGGCCCGCCGCCCCGGTTTGCACCGCGACACATCTTGGCACCGCGATGAGAAGCGCCATCTACCTCCAAGGTGGACAGGCATCTTCCCACTCACGGCTCGTCAGGGATTAGACCGGGAAGCCGGCTTGAAGCTGGAGTCGGATTTCATTCTGTTACAAATCTGTCTTTGAAGAACCGCAATTGGATCGGTATTCCTCTAAGGAGGGATTCGGGGCTTGCCTTCGGGCAGCGAGACCTGGACCTCGGGGCAAAGTTGGAATCTACAATGTCAAAGCTATCAGCGGTCGAAAGACCGGAAGAAGAAACACCCGTCGATATCGATTTTCTGCTGGGACTGAGCGGTGATCCCCGTGCAGACAAAGAGACGTTTCGTATCGGCGATCTCTCGCAGGAATTCGGTGTCACGCTGCGAACGCTGAGGTTTTACGAGGATCGCGGATTGCTGTCGCCGGCCCGTCGCGGCACGACGCGGCTGTACAGCCGCCGCGATCGCACCCGCCTGCGTCTCATCCTGCTGGCGAAAATGCTTGGCTTTTCCCTCACCGAAGCAAAGCAGCTCATTGAGCTTTACCATCAGCCGAACGGCAAGCGGAAGCAGCTTGAAGTGTCGCTTGAGCGATTCGAAGAGCAACGCCACATCCTGCTCGAACAGAAGCGCGAGATCGAGGAATCGATCAAGGCGATGGACAAGACGATCGATTTCACGCGTTCACGGCTGAGCGAAGCTGCCGAATAACGGGCGCCTTCGGCGCTCGGTGGCGGTAAGGCAGCGACACCAATTCTGGTGTCGCTCCGCCGCACGGCATAGCGGACAGCGAAGCTCGGTGTGAGGCGACGCCGCGTCGGTGGGCGTGCCAAGCTCGTGGCCGCCACTTTCGCCCGCCACGTCCCGCATCGCGGTCACAGACTTCGCGCGGCGCATCTTGTCGTCGAGCCATCTCTCCCAATCTCCCCGATCAGATCGTTCGAAGACGCGTCCGGCCTCTCGCCCGGCCGACCCCTTGCGATCGGATCGATTGACGTTTACGTCAATGTAAACGACGCCGTCGCCGACGCATCCATCAAACATGTGGAGCGTGTGGCACGGATCCCGGGAGAGGAGGCAACGCTTATGGCCGAAGCTTACATTTACGATCACGTCCGCACCCCGCGTGGGCGCGGCAAGAAGGACGGCTCGCTGCACGAGGTGCCGGCGGTGCGTCTCGGCGCGAAGGTTCTCGAGGCTTTGCGCGAGCGCAACGGCATCGATACGGCCAAAGTGGACGACATCATCTTCGGCTGCGTGGATCCTGTCGGCGAGGCCGGCAGCGTCATTCCCAAGGCGTCCGCCTTCGAGGCCGGATACGCCTTTTCGGCGCCCGGCATGCAGATTTCGCGCTTTTGCGCATCGGGCCTCGACGCGGTCAACCTGGCGGCGGCCAAGGTGGCGCAGGGGGCCGACGATCTCGTGATCGCCGGCGGTGTCGAATCCATGTCGCGCGTCGGTATGGGCATGTCCGGTGGCGCCTGGGTCATGGACCCATCCGTCGGCATTCCGGCCTATTTCATGCCGCAGGGCGTTTCGGCCGATCTCATCGCGACCAAATACGGCTTCACCCGTGACGATGTCGACGCCTATGCGGTGGAGAGCCAGAAGCGCGCGGCCAAGGCCTGGAGCGAGGGCCGGTTCGCCAATTCGGTCGTCGCGGTCAAAGACCAGAACGGCATGACGATCCTCGACAAGGACGAGCATATGCGTCCCTCGACGGACATGCAGTCCCTCGGCAGTCTGAAAGCATCCTTTGCCCAGATCGGCGAGATGGGCGGCTACAATGCCGTCGGCATCCAGGCCCATCCGGAAATCGAGGCGGTCGAGCATGTCCACCATGCCGGCAATTCGTCGGGCATCGTCGATGGTGCTGCCGGCGTCCTGATCGGCTCGAAGGCAGGCGGTGAAACGCTCGGCGTCAAGCCGCGGGCCCGCATCCGCGCCTTCGCCAATATCGGCTCGGACCCGGCATTGATGCTGACCGGCCCCGTCGACGTGACGAACAAGCTCATCGAACGTTCGGGCATGTCCTTGAAGGACATCGACCTCTTCGAGCTCAACGAGGCCTTCGCCGCCGTCGTGCTGCGCTATATGCAGGCCTTCGACATCGACCCGAAGATCCTGAACGTCAATGGCGGCGCCATCGCCATGGGCCATCCGCTCGGGGCGACCGGCGCGATGATCCTCGGCACGGTCCTCGACGAGCTGGAGCGCCAGGACAAGCAGACGGCCCTCGTCACGCTCTGCATCGGCGCCGGTATGGGCACGGCGACCATCATCGAGCGCGTGTGAGGCGCTTCGATGGGCGTTGCAAGCGTTCAGTCCGACCGGGCGGCGTCAGGCGGTGGCGAGAAGGATCTTCGTCGTCGCCGGCCCGCTGACGTCGATCTGCAGGTCCGGCAGTGCCTGGAACGCGGGCTTGGCGAAGTAGTACCCCTGAAAAAGCCGGACGCCGGCCGCTTTCAATGCATTGAACTCCGCCGCCGTTTCGATGCCTTCGGCGAGGACCTTGATGTCCAGTTCCCGGGCGACGTAGAGGATCGCCGACAGGATCGTCTGCCGGGCATGGGACCGGTTGACGTCGCGCACGAGCTTCATGTCGATCTTGATCAGATCCGGCTGGAAATCGGCCAGCAGGCCGAGCCCGGCATAACCGGCGCCGAAATCGTCGAGGGCGGTGATGAAGCCCATCTTGCGGTATTCGGTGATGATCCGCTTCAGATGATCGACGTCGGTCATCTCTTCGGATTCGGTGAATTCGAACATGATCGCGCCGAGCGGAAAATCGTTCTTGCGGGCAGCCGCCAGCGTCGCCCTCAGGCAGGCGGCGGGCTCATAGACCGCGTTCGGCAGGAAGTTGATCGACAGATGCAGGTCGGGGCGCGGGAAAAGCTGCGAGGCGAGTTCGATCGCCTTGACCCGGCACGCCTGGTCGAAGCGGTATTTCTGCTCGTCAGAGACCCGGCTGAGGATGGAATACGCCCCCTCGCCCGCCACACCCCTGACGAGCGCCTCATAGCCCCATACCTTGCCGGCAGACGCATCGATGATCGGCTGGAAGGCCATCGAGAAGTCGAAGTCGAGCGGCTTCGAGGTCTGGCAGCCTGGGCACTCCGGAGCGGACATGAGGCGTCTCCTTGTCATCATTCGCAAAAGCCGACGGTGCAGTGCAAAGATTGAAACTATCTCAACAAGACGGTCGTCAGTGCCGATAACGTCTTAAATCCGAACATAAATTGTTAGCGGAGCAACGTTTGTCCGCGACTGGGATGGGAGCCAGACATGACCTACGAGAACTTCACCGTCGAGACCGATGCCGACGGCATCGCCCTTGTCACATGGGACATGCCGGGTCGCTCGATGAACGTCTTCACGGACGAGGCAACGGGTGAGATCGACGCGATCATCGACCAGATCGCAGCCGACGACGCCGTCAAGGGCGCGGTGATCACGTCCGGCAAGAAGGGCTCCTTCACCGGCGGCGCCGACCTGAAATCGGTCAGCGCGATGTTCGAGGACTTCTACGCCGAGGTCGGCAGGAACAACGATGCGGCGATCGCCACGCTGTTCGAGCGCGCCGGGCGGATGTCCTGGATCTGGCGCAAGCTGGAAACCTGCGGCAAGCCTTTCGTCGCGGCGATCAACGGCACCTGCATGGGCGGAGGCTTCGAGCTGGCGCTGGCGAGCCACGCCCGCATCGCGGCGCGCTCGGCCAAGATGGGCCTGCCGGAAGTCAAGGTCGGCATTCTGCCCGGCGCCGGCGGCACCCAGCGCGTGCCCCGCATGATGGATACGCAGGGCGCGCTGCAGATGCTGATGAAGGGCTCGACCCTTTCGGCCGACGACGCCCTTAAGATGGGCCTGATCGACGCCGTGGTCGAGGAAGGCGAACTCGTCAGTGCGGCCAAGGAGATGCTGAAAAAGGGTGTCTCGCCGGTCAAACCCTGGGACGAAGACCGCTTCAAGCTGCCGTCGGGCCCGGTCTATTCGCCGGCCGGCGCCAAGGTCTGGCCCGCCGTCGCCTCGCTCTACCGCAAGGAGACGAGCGACAACTATCCCTCGGCCAAGGCGATCGTGAAATGCGTCTATGAGGGCCTGCTGCTGCCGATGGATACGGCGCTGAAGGTCGAGCAGCGCTATTTCACCGAGGTGCTGCGCACCACCGAGGCGCGGATGATGATCCGCTCGCTCTTCGTCTCCTCGCAGGCGCTGGCGAAAGGCGCCCGCCGGCCGAAGGACGTGCCGGCGACCGACCTGAAGAAGATCGGCGTCATCGGCGCCGGCTTCATGGGCGCCGGCATCGCCTATGTCGCAGCCATGGGCGGGCTGGAGGTCGTGCTGATCGACCAGGAGCAGGCAGCCGCCGACAAGGGCAAGGGACATTCGCAGAAGCTGGTCGAAGGCGCCGTGTCGAAAGGCCGGATGAAGCAGGAGAAGGGCGAGCAGCTTCTTTCCCGCATCACCGCCACCACCGACTACGGCCAGCTCGCCGATGCCGGCCTCGTGATCGAAGCGGTGTTCGAGGATCGCGACGTCAAGGCCGAGGTGACGAAGAAGGTCGCCGAGGTCCTCTCCAAGGATGCGATCTACGCTTCCAATACCTCGACCATTCCGATCACCAGCCTCGCCACGGCCTTTCCCGATCAGGATCGCTTCATCGGCATCCACTTCTTCTCGCCGGTGGACCGGATGCAGCTGACCGAGGTGATCCTCGGTGAGAAGACCGGCGACAAGGCGCTGGCGGTCGCGCTCGACTTCATCCGCGTCATCAAGAAGACGCCGATTGTCGTCAATGACAGTCGCGGCTTCTTCGCCAATCGCTGCGTCCTTCGCTACATGAACGAGGCCTATGACATGCTCGTCGAGGGCGTGCCGCCGGCGATGATCGAGAATGCCGCCAAGTTCGCCGGCATGCCCGTCGGGCCCCTCGCCCTCAACGACGAGACGGCGGTCGATCTGTCGCAGAAGATCATGAAGGCGACCATGCGCGACATGGGCGAGGACGCCGTCGATCCGCGCCACTTCCAGCTGGTCGAGACGATGGTCGGTGGTGGCCGACTTGGCCGCAAAGCCGGCAAGGGCTTCTACGACTATCCCGAGAAGCCGGCGAAGAAAAAGCTCTGGCCGGGTCTGAAGGAGATGTTCGAGCAGAAGGACCCCGAGACCATCGATTTCGAGGAGCTGAAGCAGCGCTTCCTCGTCACGATGGCGCTCGAAGCGGCCCGCACCATGGCCGAAGGCGTCGTCGTCGATCCGCGCGAGGCCGATATCGGTTCGATCTTCGGATTCGGCTTCGCCCCCTATACCGGCGGCACCATCAGCTACATCGACGGAATGGGCGTGAAGGCCTTCGTCGCCCTGTGTGAAAAGCTCGAGGCAAGGTTCGGCGAGCGCTTTGCGCCGATCCCGCTGCTGAAGGAAATGGCCGACAAGGGCGAGACCTTCTACCAAAGGTTCGATCCGGCCGGGGTTTCAGCAAGGGCCGCCTGAGCTCTGCAACCCGGATCGGCGGCCGGCCAGATGGGCCACGCCGCTCGCGCATGACGAAAGGGTCTGGCGCCGTCCCGAGATCGAACGGGATGGCGCCAGACCTTTGCCATGTTTAATAGATCAAATTCGAATAAAGGGATGCCAAGCGGACTTGCGGCGGCGCGGTCCCGAAGTCAGGGGAAGGCTTCGGGGATCAGGCGCAATAATGCGGAATGGGACGGACGCGCCATGGTGCCGACCGGCCTGTCCAGCCGTCGCAGGGGTCCGTCCGGTTCCCCGCGCGCTCAGCCGCCAAGGCGGCAGCCGAGGGGATCGACACAGAGACGGGGAAGCCATGCGACCGGGGGATCTTCCGTCCCGGGACGGAAAAGAATTTGCCGACAGCTGCCACAGCGCCGATCGCCCCAGCGAGGAGACGATTCGTAGCCGCCTGATCGATCGCAGGCGCGCATTCGACGCGGCCGAGGCCGACCGTCGGCTGCTCGGCCGGATGCGCAAGCGCATGCGCCCGGCGGCCGGCTCGCGCAGGCCGCAGCTTGCGCTGGAAGCGCCGCTCGCCGCGATGCGCGGGGCGGCGCGCGGCCTCAGCGAGCGGCCGATCGTTTCCTTTGTCGCGGTGGCGTGCCTCTCCGCCGTCATTCTCGTGCCCCTGGCATTGTCCGCCCTGGCGCCCCTGCCCGGCGAAGCTCCCGCGCCGTCCGCTCTTGCATCGCGCAGCAATCCGGCCGCAGCGCATCGACCTTCCTCCGCCCGGACCGCGGAAAACGGAACCCTCGGCGCGAGCGCGCGTAGCGACGTTGCCGCGGGCAGGCGCGACACCGTCGAAGCCGATGCAGCTCTGGCCGAGGCCTCGATCGCTGCGGCACTGAACGACACACGCAGCAGCGCCTCAAGTGCTTCCTCCCCGTCGCAGAGCGGCACCAGCGGCAACGCTGGCCGAAAAACCGCCTCGGCCTACGCGCAACCTGTCGGGCCGGGACTGCCCGACGATGCATCGCTGCGCCGACAGGCAGCGCGCGCTCCCTGGTCTGGGCCCGCCGCGGCGCCCGGCGGCGCAGCCCCCGTCGGAGCCCGCCCCGACGTCGGGGCCGAGACCAGCATCGCCGCCAACAACATGCCCGCCATCGATCCGGCCGCCGCCGCCCTGGCCTTACGGCTTCCATCCGGACCGGACGAGGCTTTCACGGATCTCGATCCGACGGCGACGGGCAGCATCGTCGGTTCGCCCGCGACGACGAGCGATGTCGTCGTCCCAGGCGCACTCACTCCGGCGGCCTCCATGGTCGTGCCGGCCCCCGATGCGACATCCGCCCCGATCGGCGATTTCGTCGCGGTCTCACCGTCGATCCTGATCGCGTCCACGCAAGCCGCCACCACGCCAGCGAGCAAGGCGGAAACGCCGAGGCCGTCTCTCCTTGGAGAGACGGCAGAGCCCGGCAATGCCGCAGCCGGCGCCGCTCTTCCATCCGGCGAGACGGCCGCTCTGCCCGCAAATGAAGGGCGGGCGACGGCCTCGGTCAATCTGCGCGCCGAGCCGACCAATGACGGGACCATCGTCGCCGTTCTCGCCAAGGGCGAGGCCTTGAAGATCCTGTCATGCCAGAGCTGGTGCGAAGTCGAGACCGATAGGGGAAACAGGGGCTTCGTCTACGAAAAGTTCGTCGCGCGCACGCCGCAGGAGTAAGCGCCCGGCTGCGCCTGTCAGCCCGGATGCGCCGCCGCCCAGCGCGCGTTCTGCGTCCGACCGCCATAGCCATAGGCGTCTCCGTCGGTCGCGTGGACATGGACATAGGATTCCTCGTGCACCGGGCCGAGCAGGGTCTGCATCTCGGCATGGGCGGCTTTGACGAAGGCTGCCGTCTCGGCTCTGGTGTTCGTTCCGGCGGTGATCTTGATGTCCAGCCAGAACGCCGAAAGCCCCCCATCCGTCGGCCGCTTACCGGCGACGAACCAGTTTTCGGGCTCGGCCGGCTCGACCAGGACGGCGGTCACTTCGGGGTCCTTGCCGAGAATCTCGGCGCTGAGGCGCGCCGCCAGTGCGGCGATGCGTGGCGGCAGTTCGGGGCGCTGGCTCGGCGTGACGAAGCGAATGGTGATCATCGGCATTTCGGGTCTCCTTCATGGGGTGTGACGCCGATTTTGACTTTCCATTACCATCATACAATCCTATGATGAATAATATCTATGATCGTGTTTTTGTATGATGCTCGATCTCGAGTCCGTCCGCCTCTTCGTGCTGACCGCCGAATACGGCAATCTCACCCGCGCTGCGGAGGCAGCCGGAACGGTGCAGCCCGTCGTCAGCCAGCGGATCAAGTCCCTGGAAAAGCGGCTCGGAAGGCAGCTTCTCGACCGCAGCCCGCGGCATCTTCACCTGACCGAGGCCGGCGCGGCGTTTCTCGGGCCGGCGCGCCAGCTGCTCGCCGCCCATGACGAGGCGCTGCGACTTGAAGACGATCGGCCGCCGGCCCTTAGCCTCGGCATCAGCGACCATGCGCTCGGCACGGCCTTCGACGCCGTTCTCCATCGCCTGCAGATCGCCTTGCCACCGCGCACGCCGCTTGCCTTGCGGATCGGTCAGTCGGCGGACATCCGCGCGCTCTTCGACAAAGGCTCGATCGATATCGCCATCGTTCGGCGCGAGGGGCAGGCGAACGAGGGTGAAGTCCTCGGAGAAGATCCGCTGGTCTGGCGGGTGCCGCCGGTATGGTCGGCGCCGCAGGGGCCGGTCCCCGTCGTCTGGCTTCCGCCGCCCTGCGGTGTCAGCGCCGTTGCCGCAAAGGCGCTCGATCGTGCCGGCCTGCCCTTTCGGGAAGCCTTCGTCGGAGGAAGCTGCCTCGCTTTGGTCACGGCGGTGCGGGCGGGCCTCGGCATCGCCCCGCTCGGCCGGCTCGTCGGCGGCGACCTTCCAGAGGCTCCAGCCGCATGGGGCCTGCCGGCCCTTCCTTCCTCGCAGATCGTCATGCTGGCGCGAACGCCCGGCCCGTCACAGGCCGCCGCGGCCCGCGCGCTGGTAGCCAGCGTGCGGGATATGCTGAAAAGCCCATCGGCCGCGCCCGGCCCGCGCTCAGCGCTCAGCAGAGCGTGACGTTGGCGGCGAGGCCTCCCAAGGCGGTCTCCTTGTATTTCTCGCTCATATCGACGCCGGTCTGGCGCATCGTCTCGATGACCTGATCGAGGGAGACGAAGTGGGTGCCGTCGCCTTTGAGGGCGAGGCGCGCGGCGTTGATCGCCTTGACCGCGCCCATGGTGTTCCTCTCGATGCAGGGGATCTGGACGAGACCGCCGATCGGGTCGCAGGTGAGGCCGAGATTGTGTTCCATGGCGATCTCGGCAGCGTTCTCCACCTGCCTCGGCGTGCCGCCGAGAACGGCGGTGAGCCCCGCCGCCGCCATCGAGCAGGCGACGCCCACCTCGCCCTGACAGCCCATCTCCGCCGCCGAGATCGAGGCGTTCTGCTTGTAGAGCGCCCCGATTGCCGCCGTCGTGGCGAGGAAGCGGATCGAGCCCTCGTCGTCGGCGCCGGGAACGAAGCGCTCGTAATAGGCGAGGATCGCAGGAATGACGCCCGCCGCCCCGTTGGTCGGCGCGGTGACGACCCGCCCGCCGGCGGCGTTTTCCTCGTTGACGGCCAAAGCATAGAGATTGACCCAGTCGAGCGTCGTCAAGGGATCGCGCAGCGCCCGCTCCGGTCGGTGAAGGAGATCCTGATAAAGCAGCTTGGCCCGGCGTTTGACCTTGAGCCCGCCGGGCAGGCAGCCATCCATCCGGCAGCCGCGCTCGATCGACGAGATCATCGCGTCGCGAATCGACAGGATGCCGGCCCGCACTTCGGCGCGGGAACGCCAGGTCTCTTCGTTGGCGAGAACGAGATCGGCGATCGCGAAGCCTTCCTCGTCGCAATGGACGAGCAATTCGGCCGCATTGGCGAATTCATAGGGCGCGACGGCGTTTCTTAGGACCGGAGTCTCATCGCTGGCCTCTTCGGCCGACAGAACGAAGCCGCCGCCGACCGAATAATAGTCGGCGCGGTCGAATTCCGCGCCGCTTTCGTCGAAGACGACGAACCGCATTCCGTTGGGGTGGTGCGGCAGACGCTCGCGCTTGTGAAAGGTCAGCTCCTCGCCGTCGCGAAACGGCATTTTCCGCCTGCCGTCGAAAGCGATTTCCCCGGTTTCGCGGATTTGCGCATAGGCCTCCTCAGCAGCGTCCGGATCGATCTGGTCCGGCCGCATGCCCTGAAGGCCGAGCATCACGGCCTTGTCCGTGCCATGGCCGACGCCGGTCAGCGCCAGCGAGCCGTAAAGTTCGGCCACGACGCTCGCCACACGGTCCTTGGTCCCGCGCTCGTCGAGCCGATCGAGAAAGCGCCGGGCCGCCCACATCGGCCCGACCGTATGGGAGGACGAGGGCCCGATGCCGATCTTGAAGAGCTCGAACAGGCTGATCGACATTGCGGCCGCTCCCATATGCCAGGGCACCTTGCCGTTGCGGGGTGCCTCGTTGCGAGGGGAGCGCGAACCGGCTTCCGCGTCAAGCGCTTCGGCCGATCCTTCGTCCGACAGTGTCGGCGACCCGTGCGCCACGCCGGCCGATCGGCTTGGCCGGCGGGTCGGTGGTGTCCACGGCCGTCTGGTGTTCCATCTCGGCGTTGATCTCGGCGCCGATGATGAAGATCAGCGAGGAAATCCACACCCACATCATGAAGCCGACGACGGCGCCGAGCGAGCCGTACATGGCGTTGTAGTTGGCGAAGTTCGACAGATACCAGGAAAAGCCGATGGAGGCGACGAGCCAGACGCTCGCGGTCAGGAGCGCGCCGAGGGTCACCCAGCGCCAGCGCGCGCGTTTGCGGCTCGGCCCGTAGCGATAGATGATCGCGATCGCCACGACGATGAGCACGAAGACGGCGGGCCAGCGCAGCGCGGCAATGACCGTCTCCGTATAGGTCCGCAATCCGAAGATCGCCATCAGCGCCGGAACGACGCCGACGGCGACGATCAGGACGATGGCAAGGACGATGGCGCCGATCGTGAAGCAGAAGGCCACGAGGTTGAGCCGCAGGAAGCTGCGCTTCTCGCTTTCGCCATAGGCGACGTTCATCGCCTCGAACAGCGTCTTGATGCCGTTGTTCGCGCTCCACATGGCGAACAGAAAGCTGGTGACGAAGCCCAGCGAGAGCGACGTCGAATTCTGTTTGTTCAAGGTGGTGAGTTGCGCTTCGAGAAGATCGGTTCCCGATTTCGGCAGGAACTGGCCGATGAAGGCGATGTGATCGCCGATCGTCGTCGGGTCGCTGACGAAGCCGTAAAACGACACGAACACGGCAAAGGCCGGAAACAGCGCCAGGAGGAGATAGAACGTCGCGCCGGCCGCGATCAGCATCACCCGGTCTTCGAAGAAGGAGACATAGATGCGGGCGGCGATGTCCTTCCAGCCCTTCCATGGGATTTTGGTCGGATAGTCCGCGTCGCGTCCGCGACCGGGCTCCCCGGCCCTGCGGCGCATTTCCTCACTGGTCTGGGCGGCGAACCGCGTTTCACTCACCTCTTGTCGTCTCCGTTGGCGGGACCAGCAGCGCCCCGCTTCCCATCATGCCGTGAAAATTCGTCTCGTCATGGGAAGAATTCTGAAGGCCGGACCGTAACAGCATCCCGGCGCCCCGCAATCGCCACAATGCCACAGGGGGCGCCTTCGTTCCTTTGGCCGCAAACGGCTGACGCCATCCGGCCGCCTTTCCCTATGGACAAGGCGCGCCGACGCTTTTAAGAAGCCATAAAGGTATATTTTCCTTAGCCGCCTGACGACGGACCATTCGCCATGTTCTCGCACGATCGAATCTGGGCCGCGATCGACGCGCTCGCCGCGCGCAACAACCTTTCGGCGTCGGGTCTTGCGCGGCGCGCGGGCCTCGATCCAACGACCTTCAACCGGTCGAAGCGCAGCGCCGGCGACGGGCGGCCGCGCTGGCCGTCGACGGAATCGATCGCCAAGGTGATCGAGGCAACGGGCTCGACGATCGAGGATTTCACCGCGCTGATGGCCGGAAAGGGTGCTGGCGACGCCGGCCTGCAGGCACGCCGCGCTGCCGCCAGCGTGCCGCTGCTCGGCTTTGCCCAGGCCGGCGGCGGCGGCTTTTTCGACGATGCCGGCTATCCCGTCGGTCAGGGCTGGGACGAAATCCAGCTGCCGGCCCGATCCGACGAGACGACCTACGCACTCGAGGTCGCGGGCAGCTCGATGCTGCCGCTCTATCGCGACGGCGACGTCATCATCGTCGCCCCCGGCGCCTCGGTGCGGCGCGGCGACAGGGTGGTGGTGCGCACCCGCGAAGGCGAGGTGATGGCGAAGATCCTCCAGCGCCAGACCGCCCGCTCGATCGAGCTCGCCTCGGTCAATCCGGACTATCCCGACCTCCACTTTCGCGTCGAGGAGATCGAGTGGATGGCGCGAATTCTCTGGGCGAGCCAGTGAGAATTTCCGTCGATGTCGCCGCCATCCGGCGTAACATCGCCGTGGCAGTGGGCCTGATGCTGGTGTTTGCCTTCGTGATGTGGCTGGCGCCGGAAAAGGACGCGGGCCGCACCGTGTTCGAGGCCGGCCGCAGCCGCCCGCAAGCTCCCGCCACGCAGACCGCAAACGAGCCGCAGAAGACCAGCCCTCGGGACGAACGGGTCGCCGGCCAACGGTCTTCGACCTCGACCCCGGCCTCGCACAGCATGGCGTCGCGCGGCGAGACAGCCGCCGGCGCTTCGACCGAGCAGGAACCGCTGGAACGGCTGCCGCCACGCCCGCCCTTGTCAGACGAGGCGCTTCGGGCCGATACGCCGCGCCCGAAACTTCTGCCCCGCCCCGTCGCCCTCGATGGAGCCCATATCGCCTATCGCCAGGGCGTGATCACGCTTCCCGGCGTCGAGGCGGTGCCGCTCGCCGAACAGTGCGGCAGCGGCGCCGCGGCCTTCCCCTGCGGCGTCATGGCGCGCACCGAGCTCCGCCGCTTCCTGCGCGGGCGCTCCATCGCCTGCGAGGTGCCGGACGATTTCGGCGTCAGACGCGGCGAAGCCACAACTGCCTGCACCGTCGCCGACGAGGACATCGGCCGCTGGGTGGTCGAGAACGGCTGGGCCCGGGCGACGCCGGACGGGCCCTATGTCGAGGTCGAAGCGGCGGCGAGGAAGGCTCAGCGCGGCATCTGGCGGTAGGGCGAAGAGCCCCGGTGCGGGAGAACGGTATCGGGCCGCGGCTGCGCGGTCGTCCGCCTCTCCCCCTTCCCTCAGCTCGCCGCCGAAAGCTTGCCCTCCAAGGCCTGGCTGATCAGCGAACGGGTCTCGTCGATGCCGTAGAGCGCGACGAAGGAGCCGAAGCGCGGGCCCTTCTGTTGGCCGAGCAGGATCTGGTAGAGCGCCTGGAACCACTCGACCGAGACGCCCGGCCCGCCTTCGGGGCCCTTCTTCTTGAGGTCCTGATAGCGCTCGATCGGCCGCGCGACGTCGAGCATGGCGTTCTGGATCGCCTCGCCATCGGCGTCCTCGGGCAGCGATGCGAGCTTTTCGTCGAGCGAGCGAAGCGCTGCGCGTTCGACATCGTCGGGTGCCCGGAACTGCTTGGTCGGCCGGACGAAATCCTCGTAGTAGCGCAGCGCGTAGCCGACCAGCCGGTCGAGCTCGGGATCGGTCTCAGGCGTCGTGCCCGGCGCATAGCGACTGATGAAGCCCCAGAGCGTCTCGGTGTTGGACGCGTTCGAGGCCGAAACCAGATTAAGCAACATCGCAAAGGGCACGGCGATGCCCTGCGCCGGCGGCATGCCGTCGTGGATATGCCAGACCGGGTTCTGCAGCCGCGGCTTCAGATCCTGACGCTGATAGGCCGAAAGAAACGCGTAATAGTCGTCGACGGCCTTCGGGATGACGTCGAAGTAGAGCTTCTTCGCCGTCCGCGGCTTCTGGAACATGTAGAGTGACAGGCTCTCGGGCGAGGCATAGGCAAGCCACTCGTCGATGGTGATGCCGTTGCCCTTCGACTTCGAGATCTTCTCGCCATTCTGGTCGAGGAAGAGCTCGTAGACGAAATGCTCCGGCGCGCGGCCGCCGAGAATCTCGCAGATCCTGTCGTAGATCGGCGCGTTGGTCTGGTGGTCCTTGCCGAACATCTCGAAGTCGACGCCGAGCGCCGCCCAGCGCATGCCGAAATCCGGCTTCCACTGCAGCTTGACCTGACCGCCTGTGACGGGAAGCGTCACGTCCTGTCCGCCTTCGTCGGCGAAGGTGATCGTCCCGGCGGCCGCATCGACGGCCTTCATCGGCACGTAGAGAACCCGCCCCGTCGTCGGCGAGATCGGCAGGAACGGGCTGTAGGTCGCCTGCCGCTCCGCCCCAAGCGTCGGCAGCATCACGTCCATGATGTCCTGGTAGCGCGCGGCGGCGCGCAGCAGCACCTCGTCGAACCGACCGGAGCGGTAGTATTGCGTCGCGCTGGCAAACTCGTAATCGAAGCCGAAGGCATCGAGAAATCGGCGCAGCATGGCGTTGTTGTGATCGGCGAAGCTCTCATACTCGCCGCCGAAGGGGTTCGGCACCGCCGAAAGCGGCTTGTGAAGATGCGGCTCGAGCAGGGACCGGTCCGGCACGTTTTCCGGGATCTTGCGCATGCCGTCCATGTCGTCGGAAAAGCAGATCAGCCGTGTCGGCACCTGATCGTCGGTGAGAACACGGAAGGCGTGGCGCACCATCGATGTGCGCGCCACCTCGCCGAAGGTGCCGATATGCGGCAGGCCGGAGGGGCCATAGCCGGTCTCGAACAGGACCTCGGCCGGCATTCCGGAGGCCTCGAACCGTTTCAGGAGTTTGCGCGCCTCCTCGAACGGCCAGGCATTGGAGGCGAGCGCCTCTTCGCGCATCGGTTCGGCATCGGGGGTCGGCATGTTTTTTCCAGAAATGATCGAGAGAAACGATGGTCCAAAGCCGCCGGCAAAGACCGGTCGGAAATGCACGGCAAGGTCTAGAAAGAAGCGGGCCCTGCGTCAACAAACCCGGCGTCTCGGGAAAGCTCGCTTGAGCCGCCCCGGCGCCTCGGCACTTGTGGCGAAGCGATCCGATTCCTAGGTTTGCCGCACTGGAGCCGCGATGGAGCAAAGAGCATGGCAGCAATGAACCCGCAGGACGCACTCGTCCATCTGTTGATCGCCGTCGCCGCAGCCGATGGCCAGATCAGCGGGATCGAGCAACGCGAGTTCACCGTGCTGCTTCGCACCCTCCCCGTCTTCGAAGGCTTCGACGAAGGCCGGCTGACGGAACTCGCCCATGACTGCGGGCAGTTGCTCGACAAGGACGATGGCCTCGACGAGATCATCGCAAACCTCTTGAACTCCGTGCCGACCAATCTCTACGAGACCGCCTATGCTCTGGCCGTCGAAGTCATCGCAGCCGACAGCGATGCCTCCGAGCCCGAACTGCGACTTCTCGAAATGCTGCGCGACGCCTTCGAGCTCGACCGGCTGACCGCCGGCGCGATCGAGCACTCGGCAAGGGTGCGCTATCGCAAGCTGTGACGACGGCCCGCGCGCTGCCGGACTGAATGCCGAATTCAGCCCAATCAGCTGACCGGCATCGCGCGATGGGCGCGCTGGTCGAAGTCGCGATGCGTGGCCCGATAAATCAGAACGCGCTGATCGGAAAATAGCGCAGCATCAACTCCGTCATCTGCCCCTTGGCGACGAGCTGCGCGATGGCGTAGTCGATGGCGGTGGCAAGGCCGGGGTCGCTTGGCTGAACCGCAACTGACAGTCCCTCGCCCAAAAACCGATCCGACAGGAACGGCCCGCCCGCAAAAACGCAGCATTGCGCCGCGGCGTCGCTTTCCAGCCAGAACGACAGGCTGACGCCATCGCCGAAATACGCATCGATCTTGCCCTGCCGCAACGCGGCGAGAGCTTGGAGGCGATCGGGAAATGTCTGCACCGTCGCGGCTGGAAAGAAGGCGCGAAGCATGGCGCCATGGGCGCTCCCCTCCGCCACCCCGACGACCTTCGCACTCAGATGGTCACCGATCGGCTGTTCGATCGGGCGGTCCTTGCGCGCTACGAACCGAGCCGGATACCGGAAATAGGGCTGGGTAAAAGCGAATTCGCGCCGCGTGGTCGCGTTCATGGCGAGCCCGGCGATAATTGCCTCGCCGTCACCGCGTTTCAGGGCCGGCACGAGATCGGCAAAAGGAAGCGCCTCGATCTGGCACTTGGGAAGAACGCCCAGCTCCTCGCAGATCGCCTTGGCGAGATCGACGTTGAATCCCGTCAGCATGCCCCGCGCGTCGAGAAAATTGAACGGCGGATAGTCCGTCGAGGTCATGAAGCGGATGCGCTGGCGACTGGTGAGGTCGGGTTTGGCAATCCGCTGATGCTGGTCCACGAAGTTTGGCGTCGCCACCGTTTCGCGACCATCGTCGGCCGCAAGCGACGGCATCGCGAAGCCGACTATGAAAAAGACGAGGCAAATCAACCAGCGCAAGAATAATTCCCTCAATAGTTGGTTTACCTGACCATTCAACTTCAACACGATACCCAGGGGTTGCCGGAAAAGACAATACAGCCTGAAGACGCAGGAGGGTTCGGTGCGGGCGAATCTCGATATCGCTCACACCCTCGGGGGCCAGATCTATCCGACGCCGATGGGACCGGGCAAGCGTCCCCCCCCGTCGCCGGGACTGGATATCGACGAGCGCCCCGGACCGAACTTCCGCCATGACAATCTACCGCGATCCGGCAGCGCCTTCAGCCCCTTCCAGATGCGGTTGTTCGACGCTCTGCAGATTTCTTACGGCGATGCTCTCGATGCTCATCTGGCCGCGCGGCGGCATTGCAGCGACATCGCCTCGGAGCTGATCGCCGCCGGCCATTGCGACGAAACCCGTTACGCCGAGTGCGTCGCCGCTCATCTCGGTGTTGCCTATGGGCCGATCGGGGAACTCGACCGGGTTCTGGACGTCGCGGACATGCTGGAGCGTCCGCCGCCACGCATTCTGAAGGTCTGCGACGACCGGCTGGACGGGCGCATCTTCGTTTGCCCGACCATCGAAAATCTGGAGCGTTTGAGCGATTATCTCGATCGCTGGACGCAGATGCGTGCGCTGATGCGGGTGACGACGCCATCGGACGCGTCGCGGGCCATCGACCGACAGACCATGGCCGAGCGCTACCGCACCGCCCGCCTCAGCCTGTCGGCCGAGACGCCCCGCCTTTCCGCCCGCACGGCCATCGAAGCCCATCAGGCAGCGTTCGGCGTCGCAGCGCTGATCGCCGCCATCGTCTTCTTTGCGGCCGCGCCCGGCCTTGCCTTCGGCCTATGCCACGGCGTCGGCACGCTGTTCTTCACGGCCTGTCTCGCTTTCCGCATCCCCGCCGCGCTCGCCGCTCGACAGGACCCGGCGGCAGCGCGCCACCTGCCGGCCCCTGGCGTTCTCGAAGAAGGCTGCCAGAGCGTGCCGATCTACAGCATTCTGGTCGCCCTCCATAAGGAGACGGCCATGGTGCCGAAGCTCGTCGCGGCGCTGGATGGGCTCGAATGGCCGAAGACCCGGCTCGACATCAAGCTCGTCTGCGAGGCCGACGACGAGGAGACGATCAGCGCCGTCGCCCGCGCGATCGAGGGGCGCCCGCATTTTTCGCTGGTGCTGGTCCCTCCCGGAGAACCCCGCACCAAGCCGAAGGCGCTCAACCATGCGCTGCCGCTCGCATTCGGGGAATTTCTCGTCCTCTACGATGCGGAGGACGAGCCCGATCCCGGCCAGCTGCGCGAAGCCTATCTGAGATTTCGCACCGGCCCGCCCAATCTCGCTTGCCTGCAAGCGCCGCTCATCGTGACGAATGGCGAGGGCAACTGGCTGGCCGCGCTGTTTGCGCTCGAATATGCGGCGTTGTTTCGTCGCCTGCTGCCCTGGCTTGCCCGCCAGGGCCTGCCACTGGCGCTCGGCGGCACCTCGAACCATTTCGTTCGCGCCGATCTCGTCGCCGTCGGCGGCTGGGATTCCCACAACGTCACCGAAGATGCCGATCTCGGCATTCGGTTGCACAGAGCGGGCTACCGCGTCGGCACGCTGACCCGGCCGACCTTCGAGCACGCGCCTGAACTCTGGCGCGTCTGGGTTCGCCAGCGCACGCGATGGATGAAGGGCTGGTTCATCACCTATCTCTTGCACATGCGCGAACCGCGGCGGTTGTCGAAGGATCTCGGCGCGAAAACGATGGTCGCCTTCCAGCTTCTGTTTCTCGGCATGCTGATCTCGGCATTCGCCCATCCGATCCTGCTTGCCGTCATCATCGGGCAATTGGGTGCGATCGCGTTCGGTTTCCTGCATTTCCGCGATCTCGCGGCACTGACGTTCGTCGATCTCTTCAATGTCGCGACGGCCTACACGCTTTTCGTGGTTCTCTCCTCGAGCGGTTTGACACCAGCGGAGCTAAAGCCGCTGCGCCGCCGCTACGTGCTGCTTCCTGCCTACTGGGTGCTTCTGGCAGTCGCGACGACGCGAGCGCTAATTCAGCTCCTGACGGCGCCGCACAAATGGGAAAAGACCCCTCACGGCCTTGATTCACGGGCAAGTTTCTCCGATCCGCGCTACCGGATCGAGCCGTTCTTCGAGCGCGTCGACCTTGCGCCTGTCGTTGATAGCGGCCCCCGTCTCATGTCCCTGCCGGAGTGGCCCTCTGCAACCGGGCCATGGCAGTCCTCAGGACCGCAGGAGTTCGCGTACATTCCCGTTCGCTGACCTGGCCGGTGTAAAGGACGATGCGAGGGGCGTCCTTCGGAGTGGAACAAAGCGAACCGCGATGGTGAGAATGGCAAGCGGCATCAGAACTGCACCTACGAAACGGCGGTTCGGCCAGCAGGCGCATTCAGCTTTCAACCCGGCCCGGCCTAAGGAACGCGAGGCGGAACTGAACACTGTCTCAAAGTCAAAGCCGGGCCCACTCCCGCGAGTGTCCCGGCTCCAACAGACATCGAGGTCGCGCCAGGCGAGCCTCACACGACCCGCATCAGGCGAAACCATCCATCATCTGGCGACGTCGTTCACAGCGGCGCCCGTCGCGTCGACGGTGTTGCCGACATCACGTCCCACGCCCCTGACGGTGTTGGCGCAAGCCGACAGCAGCATGGCGCTGGCGAGAAGGGTGAGAACGATCGAATTACGCCTGGTCACGGGTCGGTGCTCCAAAAGAAGATACAGGTGCCATTGGAACGGTCTCGTGACCTTAAAGTTCCGACACATTCTCGACGCGTGGAGCTTCCGCCCCACTTCTCTTTTGCTGCAGCGCGGCATCGGGGGCGTCGGCCTGTCTTCATCACCTCAGGCAGCCCGGACCGGCATGCCGCAAATCCGGACAGCCGGGTTTCGGCTTTGGCGCCAGGGGCCATGCCGAATAAGCTCGCGCCTCGCGCTCACCCAGTCATCGCAGCCGCCCGCTTCTTGCCGACGCCCAAAGGTCTTCGCCACCATGAAACACGCTTCGCAAAAACAGGCCATTTCCAGCGATCTCGCGATCACCAAGGCAGACGAAATGCTCGTTCTGGTGTTTCAGGGCGGCGGCGCCCTCGGCTCCTATCAGGGCGGCGTCTTCGAGGCGATGGAAGGGCGCGGCGCCAGGCCCGATTGGGTGGCGGGGATCTCGATCGGCGCAATCAACGCGGCGCTCGTCGCCGGCAACAAGCCCGGCGAGCGGACGCAGGCCCTGAGGACGTTCTGGGACAGGGTCTCGTCCTCCATCACCTTCGGACCTCCCTTGCCGGGACTTTTCCTGCGGACGGCCTTCAACGAGGCGAGTGCCGCATCGACCGCCATGTATGGCGTGCCCGGATTCTTCGTCCCTCGGCTTCCGCCAAGCTACCTCCTTCCCGACCGCAACCCCGGCGACGTCAGCTATTACGACACCACGCCGTTGCGCGCGACGCTGGAAGAACTCGTCGATTTCGACCTCCTCAACGGCGGCGAGACCCGTGTCAGCCTTGGTGCCGTGAACGTCGCGACCGGCAACTTCCGCTATTTCGACAGCCGGGAAACCAGGATCGGCCCTGAACACGTAATGGCCAGCGGCGCCCTGCCCCCCGGATTTCCGCCGGTCGAGATCGAGGGCGAATGGTACTGGGATGGCGGGCTCGTTTCCAACACGCCGCTGCAATACGTCCTCGAGCGTGATCACCATCACGACATGTGCATTTTTCAGGTCGATCTGTTCAGCGCAAGAGGCCCCGTGCCGACGACGCTGTTCGACATCGCCGAGCGCGAGAAGGACATTCGCTTCTCCAGCCGCACGCGGCTGAACACCGACATGATGAAGGAACAACGGCAACTGAAACGGGCGCTCTACCGGCTGCTGCGCAAGCTGCCGGAGGACCTCGCCGCCGATCCGGACGCCGCCCTCCTGAGCGCGGCATCGAACGATGCGTCGGTGACGATCGTCCATCTGATCAACCGCCGCAAGGCCGCCAGCCGGGACTCCAAGGACTATGAATTCTCCCGTGCGTCGGTCGACGAGCGCTGGAGCGATGGCTTTGCCGATGCGCAGGAAACCTTCGAGGATAGCCGGTTTCAGAATCGCCGCATGCCACCCCATTCCGTCGAGGTGCTGGACCTCAGCGACAAGTAAACGCGGCCAACGGCCCGCAGGCAGCTCGGCAACATTGCCCCTGTTTCGGCGTCACGAGCCCGGGAACGCGGATCGAAACCTCGACTTAACGCAGGAATGGGCATAGTGAGCCCGGTGCAGCTCGTTCGGGACTGGTCGATCGTCGATGTCGTTGATCCATCACCGGCCTGAAAATGCCCTGATCGAACGACCATAAATGTCAATTTGCAGAGTCTCGTCCGTGTCCCCTGGTGGTTTTTCCAGTCTGCGCCGTGCGATCCGCCGGCAAGGCGGCAATCGACAGAAGCGTATCTCGGCGATCCTTCGCACCTTCAGCCATCGCCGGTCCGGCGAACCGACGATCAACGAGCTCTCCCAGGCCTTCGATACACGCGCGTTCGGCGCCTTCTTCATTCTGTTCGGCGGGCTCAACCTCATCCCGCTGCCGCCTCCGGCGTCGTTCTTCATCGGCCTGCCGCTGATGTTCTTCACCTTTCAGCTCGCCATCGGGCGCCCGAGAATCTGGCTGCCCAACGCAGTGGGAAGAATGAAGCTCAGCCCCGACCGGATCGCCCAGGTGATGGGAAAGATCGGGCCGATGCTGAGGCGGATCGAGCGGCTCGCCCGCCATCGCTACTGGATGGAGCCCGAGCGGCTGTTGCTGCCGATCCTCGGCTGGTATTCCTTCGTGATGGCGACGATCGTCGCCATCCCGTTTCCGCTCACCAATCTCCTGCCGGGCATTTCGGTTGCTCTCGTCGGTGTGGCGATCAGCACCCGCGACGGCCTCTGGCTCGGTGCCGCGCTGATCACCGGCATCATCGGGATCGCCGCGCTCGTCGGTTTTTACGGCGCTGCAGCTTTCGCCGTTCTTCAGTTTTTCTAGCCGTTAAAGGCTGCAGAGACGTCCCCGGCCCTGGCCGGCACAGCCGCGACTGCGAATAAATGCTCGGCCCGCGCGACTTTCGCGGCGGTTCCGAGTTTACTCTGTGAACCTTAAGGACTGTCCGCAATGCATCGTAACGATCCGTTCTCTTTCGTCGCCGATTTCGGCACGCCCAAGAGCGTCGCCGAACTGACCACTCTTGCGACGCTTTCGCCCTTCGTGATCGCCAGCCGCGTCGGTCAGCTCTGGTTCGCCATGGCGACGGCGCCGACGGCGAGGGACAAGGCCGAGGCGACGCAGATGGTGAGCGAGAAGATGGCGGCCACCGGCGAGGCCGTCATTGCGGTACAGACCGCCATGGCAAAGGCCGTCGGCGATGCCGTCATCTCGTCGATTACGGGCCGGCGCCAACCGGGCAACCCGATGGACGCGGTCTTCCAGGCGGGGCTCAGGCCCTATTCAAAGCGCGTTCGCTCGAACCATCGCCGTTTGTCGCGCTAGCGAGTCTCCCGCAAAATATCAGCTCCGGGCCGATGAATGAGGCAAAATGACAAGTCCGTCGCCGCCTGCGACATGGACCGTTAACCTCGCTTTCAAACTCGGCGATGGCCTGTGATATCGTCCTGATTTGTTTGGCGTTCTGTTAAGACAAATCCACAAGAGTGCCGCGTGACAATGTTCACGTGAGGTCCATTCATGGCGTATCGGCTTTCTCTTGCGCGTTTGTGGAGAGGCTTGGCTGGCCGCCTTGTAAGAGACACCCGCGGCAATTTCGGCATGATGACGGCGCTTGCGGCGGTCCCCGTCATCGTTGCGATCGGCGGCGGCGTCGATGCCGGCAATGTCTGGCGCTACAAGTCCGAGGCACAGGCGGCAGCCGATTCCGCCGTGATCGTCGCGGCGCGAGATGCCAGTGGGGACGACACCGAGCGCGAACGTCTGGCGGACATGTATTTTCTCGCCAACATTGCCGACGACATCGACGCGGACGTTTCCGGCACGAACCTTCAAATCGAAAACGGCGAGTACATCTACAACGTCGATTTCAAGGTCGAGACGCCGTTTCTCGGTTTGATCGGCATCGAAAACCTGACTGTCGGCGTCGAATCGGTGTCGGCGAGAGCCAACATCCCGCTCGACATCGTCCTCGTTCTCGACTCGTCCGGCTCAATGGCCAACGACAGTCGCATGGTCGAGTTGAAGAAGGCCGTCGGCCTGTTTCTCGACCAGTTCGCGGGCGCCGAAAGCGGCGACGCCAAGGTCCAGGCCGCACTGATACCGTTTGACACGCAGGTGCGGCTCGATTCGACCACCATGGGAACCTACGCAGGCACCCCCGCCAATCCCTATGCGACGACCGACTGTTCGACGATCGCCGATCTGACCGACAGGGCGGCCTGCGTCGCGGCACAGGCGATTGCGGACCCGGTCATCGACTGCAGCAAGCTGAACTATAACGCGAACTACATCGACCGCTATTTCTGCTCGCCGACCCGCGACGGCTTCGAGCTCGGCACGACGAACATTCTGACCGGCTGTTATACCTATTACTACTGCGTCACCTATTCCTACACCGCATCGCAAAGCGGGACCAACTACGTCGTCGATCGCCAGAACGTGTCGAAGCAGTGCAGTTACCGGGGCTGCAGCTACGTCGCCTATGGTTCGTCGACACGGATCTATTCCCAGGTGATCACGACGACCGGCACGACGCCGGTCACCACCAAGGACAACGATACCGAGACGGCCAACAACGATCTGATCCTCACCGCTTCGGAGACTTGGTCCGGCTGCGTGATCGATCGCACCCAGTCCTACGACGTCACCAACGATCCGCCGCAGACGGGAGTATCGGCGACGATCTATCCGAAGGCCAACTGCGCCCGGGACACGCTGCTTCCCGTCTATCCCCTGACGACCGACCTCACGACCCTGAAAACCAAGGTCAATCAGATGCAGCCTTCCGGCAACACCAACATCACCATCGGCGTGCAATGGGGCATGGAAGCCTTCACCTCCACCTATCCCCTCGCAGGCGCAAACACCGATACCCGCACCCAGAAGGTCATGATCGTGTTGACCGACGGCAACAACACCCAGAACCGCTGGAACGGCAGCGACAAGGTCTCGGCGATCGACGCTCGCACGACGAAGGCCTGTGAGAACGCCAAGGCGGACGACATCGAGATCTTCACCATCCGCCTCATGAGCGGAAACGAGACCCTGCTGACCGGCTGCGCGTCAGATTCGGACCATTATTTTCCGGTCACGACCGCCAGCGAACTGACCCAAACCTTCAGGGAAATCGCCGAACGCGTCCTGCGGATCCGCCTCGTCAGCTGACAGGTCCGACCGTCTTGTGAGAGGGCTGGCCCGGGGTCGCGCCGAAGGCGGCGGTCCCGGCGCCTCCCCCCTGTCTTCTGCAAGAATGACAGGCCCCGAAGCGAACCACCTTGCGGGACCGTCGAAATTTCGTCACCGTTGGATTGCGCAATGGCGCGAGAGAGTGGCGATTTCGACCAAGGGCCGCATCGATGAGCAACGGTGATGACGCCGAGACGGCGATCGGGCCCTTGATGGTCGGCGCCGCGGGAGACGGCCCGAAGAGGACGATCGTCTTCCTGCTCGTGCCGAACTTCTCGATGCTGGCATTCGCAAATGCCATCGAGCCCCTCAGAATCGCCAACCGGATCGTCGGCCGGGAGATCTATCGCTGGCGCATCGCCTCGGCCGATGGCGCGACGGTTACCGCCTCGAACGGCGTTCTTTGCACCGCCGCGGTCGGTCTCGACGAGGAGCGTCGCAGCCTCATCGACGGCAGGCGCCCCTCGATGATCCTCGCCTGTTCCGGCGTCTTCGTCGAAGACGTTCAGGACAAGGCGCTGTTCTCCTATCTGCGCGAGGCCCACCAGCGCGGGGTCGCCGTCGGCGGACTGTGCACCGGCGCCTGGCTGCTGGCCAAGGCGGGGCTTCTGTCCGGGCGCCGCTGCGCGATCCACTGGGAGAACATTGCGGGCTTTGCCGAGGCGTTCCCGATGGCGGAGGTCTATGCCGACCTCTTCGAGATCGATCACAACATCTACACCTCGGCCGGCGGGACCGCCTCCCTCGACATGATGCTTTCCCTGATCCGGGAGGATCTCGGCGACGGCATCGTCAACAGGGTCTGCGAACAGGCGATCACCGACCGTGTGCGTGGACCGCACGACCGCCAGCGGTTGCCGCTTCGCGCCCGGCTGGGGGTGCAGCATGCCAAAGTGGTCCGGGCGATCGAGATCATGGAGGCCAATCTCGCCGACCCCCTCTCGCTCGCCGAGATCGCCGATCATGTCGAACTCTCGCGCAGGCAGGTGGAGCGCCTGTTCGAGCGCGAGCTCGGGCTGTCTCCGGCCCGCTACTATCTCGAAATGCGGCTCGACCGCGCGCGCCACCTGCTGCGCCAGTCGCAACTGCCGATCGTCGAGATCGCCATCGCCTGCGGCTTCGTCTCGGCCTCGCACTTCGCCAAATGCTATCGCGAACTCCACGATCGCTCGCCGCAGCAGGAGCGCGCCGGCCGCCAGAAGATCGCCTCGGTCGCCTAAAATCCGGCATCTCGGCACAACGCACCGATAGGAGACGGTTCGCACCGCTTCAGCGCGTATCGTCCATCCAGCGCTGCTGGCGTTCCATCCACATGTTCTCGCCGACGAGGCAATCCGCCGGAGGCATCGCCTGCGTCTTCAGGACGGGCGGCAGATCGCTCTCTACGCGTGGCCAGGCGTCGGCCAGTTCGAGGATCAGCTTGCGCCGCACCGCTTCGGGAAACTGCGACCAATCGTTGACCGGGATGACGAAGGCACGCGGCCCGCCGATGACGCATTCGAAATAGTACCGGTCGAGATTGGGGATCGAGCCCCATGAAAACCCGCCATCCGACGTCATTAGCGGCAAGCCGTTGATGGTGATGCCGGCTTTCACCGCCGCGTCGCGTGCCAGGGTGACCATGCGGCCCTGATTGTTCGGCCCGTCACCGGATATGTCGATGACCCGGCGCAGGCCGTCATAGCCGTTGCCGGAAAACATCGGCACCAGATAGTCGATCGCGGCCGAGATCGAGGTGCGGCGTTCGCGATCCGGCAGTTCCGTCGTCAGCCGGTAGGCGAAGGCGTCGGCGGCTGCCTTCGAATCGATCAGCGTCCAGGGAACGACGACCGTCTGCGAGGCGGTTCCCGCCCATTCCACATAGGTGACCGCCACCTTGCCATTCACGCCTTCGAGGATTGCCTCCTGGACCTTCGGATCGCGAAAGGCGGCCGCATACCCGTTCCTCTGGATCTCCTGCTCGCCGCGATCCATGGACCAGGAGACATCGACGGCCAGAACCAGTTCGACATCGACGGGCGTACCATCGGCCTGCCGCTCGACACCGGCGCCGAGATCGAGAAGGCCCCGCTCGAACGCACCGGCCGGAGACGAAGGAAGGAGCGATGCGAAAACCGAAGCCAGGAAAACCGTCATGGTCGCCAGGCGGCCGAGGGGACCCGTGCAGCGCCGCTTGCGCCGCTCTCCGTCAAACGGATCGACGCGGGCGTCATCAGTGCTCCCATGGGTGCAGCGCCGCAATTGCATCGCAACACGCTACGCCGAAGACGAGCGCACGCAACTCACAAAACCGTCACACACGAGGGGAGATGAGCGGACGGCACGCGCGCCCTAGCTAAGCGGGAAAAGATTGGGAGCAAACCCCTCAGTCTTTCTTAATGACGTCGCGTTAGCGTTGGCGAAGCTGCCGCAACGCCGGACCCTTGATCGTGACGCTGACCTTGAACAACAGTCACTCGAGCCTTTCGAGACGTTTCGCCACACTCGCTTCGCCGCTGGTGATCCTTCTCGCCATCACCCTCATCCTCGTCGGCCTGCTCCTTCTCCCTCTGACGGTTCCGATCGGTGCCTTCTACTGGGATCTCTTCATCTATTTCGACGCCGCCAACCGAATCTTCTCCGGCCAGCTGCCGGGCGTCGACTTCTTCACGCCGGTCGGGCCGCTCGGCTACTGGCTGTTCGCCTTGGTCGAATGGATCTTCCCGCAGGGCCAGCCGCTGCTGATCGCACAGTGGTCGCTGCTGCTCGTCACGGGGCCGTTGATCGCTCTCGTCGTCCACGACGTGGACAAGCGCTCGCGCGGTCTGGCGCTTGCGCTTCTCCTGCCGTTCCTGGTGTTTCAGGTCCTGCCGATCAACGTCACGCAGTACTATTCCTATCCGAGCGTCGACGGCTTCGGCATCTATAACCGCCAGATCACCGAGATCCTCTACGTTCTGGCAGCATCGCTTCTGTTCGTGCGTTCGATGCGCGTGATGTTCGCGGTCGTCGTCGGCACGATGCTGGCGCTCTTCCTCGTCAAGGTCACGGGCTTCTTCGCCGGCGGCCTCCTCTGCGTCGTCGCGCTGCTGGCACGGCGGATCGACCTCAAACTGTCGCTCGCGGCAGCGGCCTCGTTCCTCGCCGTCCTCGCCCTTCTCGAATTGTGGCTGGGCATCGTCTCGGCCTATCTCGGCGACATCGCCGCATTGCTGTCGTTGAACGAGGGGAGCCTCTTGCCGCGCTTCCTGCAGGCGGCGTCGATCCATTTCACCGTCTTTGGGCCGCTATGCGCCCTGATGCTCGTGCTCATCGTCTTCGACGGCCGCGCCATGCTGGGGGCAGTTAAAGCCTTCCTGCGGTCCCCCGGCGCGGCGACGCTCGCGGGCGTGATGGACTGGCCGCTGGTCTGGCTCGCGGCCGCCACCTTCGCCGCCCTCTTCGTCGAGACGCAGAACACCGGCGGTCAGGGCTTCATTTTCGTCTGGCCAGTGCTGTTGATGGCCTGGGAGCGCCGTGGCCGCCTGGAAGGCTCTCGGCTCGGCCTCCTCGCCGTTCTGATCGCTGCCGCCTCGCTCCCCTATCTGACGGAAGTAACCGCCCGCGCCGCGCGCGCCTTCGTCGGCCAGATCACCTACGAGCGGCTCCAAAACGATCATCTCGGCCAGCTCGGACAGGTCTCGCAGCGCTCGGAGATCATGCATCATGCCGCGGTGATGAAGACGATCTACGCCGCCTATCCACAGACCTACGAGGCGATCGCACAGGCCGGCGAATTGCCGAGTTTCACGCTCTACAACGCGCCCGACTTCCAGCTTGCCTGGCTGATGTCGGTGGACGAGGCAGTCGGTGCGATCAAGGCGTTCGAGGCCGAGCACGACATGCGCTTCGCCACGATCATGAGCCTCAACTTCACCAATCCGTTTCCCTGGCTGCTCGACCGCGAAGCGCCGCGCGGCGTCGCGATCGGCGCCGATCCGTTTCGCGCCGTCCCCGATCCCGGTCCGGCGGTTCTCCAATCGGTCAAGACCACCGATCTCGTCCTTTACCCGCGCTGTCCGATCACCGATGCGAACGAGACGCTCCGCGATCTCTACGCGCCGGCCCTCCGGTCTATGACGAAGATCACGCTGTCGCCCTGCTGGGACGCCTATGTCCAGCCGGATGTCGCCGCAGCTGCGGCGTCAGCCCCGTCGCAAGCAGCGTCCGGAGCATCCTCGGGCCTGGGCCTGGGCGCGAGCGCGCAGACGACGCATTGAACGTCGCTCGGCAGTCCGCCTGCAGCCAACGCCGAATGCAAAACTCAAGCGCAGCAGATTCTTGCAAGGCCCGCATCCCCATTGTCGCATGACGCCCTATTCATAAGTCTACCAATGCGTTTGTGAAACGAAATCGGGAGACCTTCATGCGCCTGAGCCCTGTCTTTGCGACCGCCGTCATCACATCGTTCTGCCTGACGCCGGCCAGTGCGCAGGTCGATGCAGCGGCGGGAACCGATGCAGGGGCTGCAGAGCTGAAAGCCGCGTTCACGGATTATTTCGGCGCCAATCCTTTCGACAATGGTTTCCTGTCGATCAATCCAGACCCGAAAGGGTATAAAATCACCCTCGCGGCAAAACTCCGCGAGCGCACTATCGACGTGCAGGGAGGAACGTTCAAGGTTGCTTTGACGCCCTATTCGTTCGTCGTAAGCCCGCGCAGCGATGGAAACTGGACCGTCGATGGACGCGGTGAAAAGGGGATGGACTGCACCTACGACCTCACCACATTCGACGGCAAGCTGGCCTTCCATTACGAGATCAAAAACTACCGCTTCAGCGGAGTCTTCTCGCCGGAAATTCGGAACTTCGTTTCTGTCCAGGGTGCGATCGACAGCCTTTCGTACCAGCAGCGAGACGGTTCTCGCAATCTCAACCTGTCGCTCGGTCCGCAAAGCTTCGACATGAAAGCGACGCCGCTTGGCGGTGGCGCAGCCGACATTCAGTTTTTGCAGGACGGTACCGGCGTCATAGAGACGTTCCGCCTACCGCTGAATTACAAGCATCCCGATCAGCTCTCCGATGTACGATTCCGGGCAAAGACGCTGTCGGCGAACTCCGAGGCATCGGCAGTTGAGCTCCGCGCGATCGCCGACCTTACTGCATTTTTCGTCCGCAACGGCACCAAGGAGAAGATCGCCGCCGCAAGCGACGAGTTGAAGACGCGACTTTCCGACATCCTTCCGCTTGCTGCGGACCTAAACGCACAATCGAGCCTGAACGACATCACCTTCGAGGCACCGTCCGTTTCGGTCAAGATCGGCAGGATGAGCACTGGCCTGATGGGCGACGGCATAGCCCGGAACGGCTCCTACCGCTATCGTTTCGCGCTCGATGATCTGCACTTCGATGTCCCCGGGATGCCTGAATATGTTGGCCCGCTGATCCCTCGAAACGTCACCATGGACATCGTCGGGGCCGACGTCGATCTCGAAACCCCCGCCCGTCTCTTGATCAACAACCTCGCCCTCTCCGCCGAAAAGCCGATCTCCGACGACGTCTGGCGACAGGTCGTTGCGAGTTTCGACACCCACCAGCCGAAGCTTCGCTTCGAAAACGTCAAGATCGCCGCGCGTGACTACGATCTCACGGTCGATGGCGAGATGGCTCTCGACCCTGACAATTCCGCGAGCCGCTTTGACATCGTGGCGACAGGCCTCGACAAGACCCTGAACTTCCTGCAGGACGCCGGCGCCAAAGAACCGCAGGCCATGCAGGCTTTTGCCTACGGCTCGATGGCCAAGGGGTTCGGCAAACAGCGTCCCGACGGCAAGACGGAGTGGTTGATCGAAACCGCTGCCGACGGTTCCGTGAAGATCAACGGTTTCATGGTCAAAGGCCCCGATGCTCCGGCCGCGGCGCCAGTCCCGGCGCCGCCCGCACCGGGCGCCGAGCCCGCCCTGCCAGCTCCCGAAGACGGCGATGGCAGCGATATGCCGAATGGAGACGGACCGGGTGGTGCTGGCGCCACAGAACAACCGATCTGAGCCAAGGGCTCATAGGCCGAGAGCGAAAGCACCGGCGCTGCCAGCCGCACACAGCGCCAAAGTCGCCAGCATGCCGAGGCGCAGCAGAAAAATCGCCGCTGCCGCCACGACGACGAGGGCCAGAGCCAGCGGATCGAGGCTCGACAGATCCGGCACGTCGAGCGACAGGCCGAACCGCTCCACCGCCGCGATCCGCGAAAACAGGACGTGCAGCGCGAACCAGACCGCAAGGTTGAGGATCACGCCGACCACGGCGGCTGTGATCGCCGACAGCGCGGCCGAGAGCGCCCGGTTGCTTCTCAGGCGCTCGACGAAGGGGGCGCCGGCGAAGATCCACAGGAAACACGGCGCGAAGGTGACCCAGGTGGTGAGGCACGCGCCGAGCACGCCGGCAAGATAGGGGTTGAACGACCCCGGCTCGCGAAACGCCGCCAGATAGCCGACGAACTGGGTGACCATGATCAACGGTCCCGGCGTCGTCTCGGCAAGGCCGAGACCGTCCATCATCTCGCCCGGCCGCATCCAGCCATAGGTGCCGACGGCCTCCTGAGCGACATAGGCGAGGACGGCATAGGCCCCGCCGAAGGTGACGACAGCCATCTTGGAGAAGAAGACCGCGATCTGCGTAAAGACGTCGTCGGCTCCGAGGAGGAGGAAGATCGCGGCCGTCGGCAGGAGCCACAATGCGAGACAGACACCTGCGGTGAGAAAGGCCGAGCGCGTCGAGGGTCGCGCCGCCATCGCATGCGCGTCGCTGCCCGTCTGGTCCTGGCCGGCGCCCCCGTCCTCGCCGGCCTGGTGGCCATGACCGAAGGTTCCGGCAGTGGCGAAGGCCGGATGCCCCATCCGTTGGCCAATCAGGCCTGCGAGCCCCGCCGCGGCGACGATGAGCGGAAACGGCACGTCGAAGGCGAAGATCGCCACGAAGGCCAGCGCGGCGATGCCGATCATCCCGCCGTTCTTCAGTGCCCGGCCGCCGATGCGGATGACCGCCTGCAGGACGATGGCAACCACCGCCGCCTTCAGCCCCAGAAACAGCGCCGCGACGATCGCGACATCGCCGTAGGTTCCATAGACGATGCTAAGCGCCATCATCGCCAGAAATCCGGGCAGCACGAAAAGCAGGCCGGCGACGAGGCCGCCGAGCGTCCGATGCAGGAGCCAGCCGCAATAGGTGGCGAGCTGCTGGGCCTCGGGTCCCGGCAGGAGCATGCAGAAGTTCAGGGCATGCAGGAACCGATCTTCGCCGATCCAGCGTTTTTCCTCGACGAGAATGCGATGCATCACCGCAATCTGCCCCGCCGGCCCACCGAAGGAGAGGCAGGCGATCCGCGCGAAGGCACGGGATGCCTCGGCAAGGGAGGTGGTCTCGTCGCAGTCCGCCCGTTCGGCGGACGTCAAAGGCGTCTTTCCTGCCATCAGCGCGGGCGGGCGTTGTGTCGGCCGGGTGTCGCCACGGCATTCGACGAACGCAGCCGCCGCCCGAGAGCTGCGCACCGCGATACGGCATGAAATCCTTGAAACGCGATGACCCCCTCCCGCCGTTTGCCAGCGTCAGAATGATGGAGACAGCGATCGGTGTCATCCGTGTGACGCGCGCGGCTGGTCTTCGATGATCATTCATCGACCGCCAGATCGCGCGGTCCCGGCGCCGCTTCTGCGGAAGGTTTCGCCATTTCTCCGGCCTCGGCTATCAAGCGCCGATGAGCAGCGAATTTTTCTCCGCAATGGCCATGTTCTGGTCGGCGTTTCTCGCCGCCACGCTGCTGCCGGGTGCGTCCGAGGTCGTGCTCGTCGCGAGCCTTGTCGAGAAGTCCGCCGATCCCTTCTTGCTGATCGCTCTTGCGACCATCGGAAACACGCTGGGCTCGCTCGTCAACTTCGGCTGCGGGCGGTTTCTGATCGGCTACCGGGACCGGCGCTGGTTTCCGGTATCGGCCGGCCATATCGAGCGGTTCTCGACCGTCTTCCGCCGCTACGGCGTCTGGACGCTGCTTCTCGCCTGGGCGCCGATCGGCGGGGACGCGCTGACGGTGGTTGCCGGTATCGCTCGGGTGAACCTCCTGCTGTTCCTCGCCCTCGTCGGCAGCGGCAAACTCGCCCGCTACGTCGTGGTGGCGATCGGCGTGTTGAACTGGCCGTGGGTCTAGGAGCACGGATTGCGAGCGGAAAGCCAGGCGGACGACCGCGCTGCGAGATGTCAGTTCGCCTTTTTCAACTCCGATTCCGATTTCAGCACCTGGCTGCCGTCCTCCTGCTCGATCAGATAGGCCGGGTTGTCGTCGCTGGCGTCGCGAGTGACTTCGGTTCCGTCGATGGTCCGCGTCACCTTCTCCTTGAAGTGCTCCTTCACCTGCCCGGTGCCCTCGCCATTGCCCCACGACCAGGCGACATGCTGGTTCTTCTGGAATTTCGTCATCGCGTGCGACCTCGCTCAGCTTGAATGAACCTCGCGACAAGCTCGCCGAAGGCCACATGGTTCCCTGACAAGTCTTTGATCGCGGAATCGAATTCGTCGCAGCCGACGGTGGGAACGCCGCTTCATGAGGCGGCGTTAAGCCGTCAGGAAATTCGCGATCTCACACCCCGGACCGGAAAGTCGATGCAGTACGATCTCGCCATCCACGCCGAACGCTACGGGCTCGAAATGGTCGATCCGGAAAGCTTCGAGATCGAACGGCACAAATGCGGCCGGGGCTTCAAGATCTGCCTGCGCTCGGGCGAGACCATTCACGACAAGCGCCTCAAGAAGAGAGTGAAGGCGCTGGCCATCCCGCCGGCTTGGCAGGGCGTGAAGATCTGCATCTTCGAAAATGGTCACATCCAGGCGATCGGCCGGGACGAAAAGGGCCGGCTGCAATATCGCTATCACGACGCCTGGGTGAACGTGCGCAACGCCGTGAAGACCGAGCGCCTGCTGCGCTTCGGCAAGGCCTTGCCAAGGCTGCGCGGCGCGATCGAGCGGGATCTGAGGCGCCGGAAGGCCGACCGCCGGATGACTGCGGCGCTTGCCACGCGCCTCGTCGATGTCGCAGCCATGCGCGCCGGCCACGAGAAATACGCCGCCGACGGCGGCCGGGGTGTCGCCTCGCTCCGCCGACAGAACCTGCGCATCGTCGACAATGTCGCGGTGCTGAAATTCATCGGCAAATCGAGCAAGGAACACCGGATCGAAATCGCCGAGCGCCCGCTGGTCGCCTCGCTGAAGAAGATGCGCCAGGGCGGCGGCCAGCGTCTCTTCCGCTTTCCCGGAAAGACCAAGAAGCAGCGCGAGCTGACCGCAACCGTCCTCAACGACTATCTGAGCGAAGCCTCCGGCGCGCACATTTCGGCCAAGGACTTTCGCACCTTCCACGGTTCGGCTGAGGCGCTGCGCTATCTCATCGAAGATGCGGGGGACGCTGACACGCCGAACAAGAAGAAGCGCGCCGTCGCCGCGGCGATGCGCTCCGTCGCGGCCCGGCTGAGGAATACGCCGGCCGTCGCGCGATCCTCCTACGTCCATCCTGCGATCGTTTCCGCCTATGAGGAGGGAACGCTATCCCCTGACCTGATGCGGGGCCGTCGCCGCGAAAGGCTGACGTCGGCGGAGACCGGGCTGATGCGGTTTCTGGAAGAGGTTGCGCGTTAGCCTGACGCCAATCAGCCGAGCACTGCCGGCTTTTCGCCACCAAACGCCCAATCGAGCAGCTCGACCGTATGGAGGACGGGGATCTTCGTGCCGCTGCCGATCTGCGTCATGCAGCCGATATTGCCCGTCGCGATCACGTTCGGCATGACGCTTTCGATGTTCTTCACCTTGCGCGCTTTCAGCTGACTGGCGATCTGCGGCTGGAGGATATTGTATGTGCCGGCCGAACCGCAGCACAGATGGCCTTCCGGCACGTCGCGGACGGCAAAGCCGGCTTTCGAGAGCAGCGCCTTCGGCTGGCGCACGACCTTCTGACCATGCTGCATCGAGCAGGCCGAATGATAGGCGACGATGATCGGGCCGACATCGCGCGGCGCCGGCAGCTCGAGATCGGCAACGAACTCGGTCACGTCCTTCGCCAGCGCCGAGACCTTTGCCGCCTTGTCGGCATAGGCCGGGTCGAGGCGCAGCATATGGCCGTAATCCTTGATGGTCGTCCCGCAGCCGGACGCCGTGATGACGACGGCGTCGAGGCGGCCCTCGGCGATCGCCTTCGTCCAGACATCGACATTGCGTCGGGCAAAATCGAGCGCGGCGTCTTCCTGCCCCATGTGATGGGTCAGCGCGCCGCAACATCCCTCACCCTCCGGAATCACCACCTCGACGCCGAGGCGCGTGAGCAGCCGCACCGTCGCCTCGTTGATCTTCGGGTCGAGCACCGACTGCGCGCATCCCGTGAGCAGCGCGACGCGCTTGACCCGCTCGCCGGCCGCTTTTCGCACGCCCGGCGTGTTGACCGCAGACTTCGCCGGCAGGGAAGCCGGCGCAAGCCGCAGCATCGCGGCCAGCGGCTTCAAGGGCTTGATCCCGTCAAGGATGCCGGCGAACGGCCGCCCGAGCCTCGCCAGCTGGATGCTCGCCCGGAAGCGCGCCGGATAGGGCAAGGTGAGGCTCAGGATCTTGCGGATCATCCTGTCCGCGAAGGGCCGCTCATAGGTCTTTTCGATATGCGCCCGGGCATGATCGACGAGATGCATGTAGTTCACGCCCGAGGGGCACGTCGTCATGCAGGCGAGGCAGGACAGACACCGGTCGATATGGGTGACTACCTTCTCGTCCGCCGGCCGGTCGTTCTCCAGCATCTCCTTGATGAGGTAGATCCGCCCGCGCGGGCTATCGAGCTCGTTGCCGAGCGTGACGTAAGTCGGGCAGGTCGCCGTACAGAAACCGCAATGCACGCATTTGCGGATGATCCCTTCCGAATGGGCGACATCGGGCTGTTCGAGCTGATCGGCGGTGAAGGTGGTTTGCATGTTTATTTCTCTTGCAGCCTTCCGATGTCGAACGGGGTGATCCCGCCGTCCCGACGAATGATGAGAGGTAGGCCAGGGCGAACCTGCATGTACGCGGCCGCGATACTGCCGCCGATTGATTGCAACTCGCGCACATTCTGACTCGGGAGAACGATGATCCCGATTCCGAGTGAGCGCGTGCTCTGTTGAAACAACAGATTCTTGTCGCAAGTAATCAGGCAGTCGTAGCCTTTCTCGACCAAGCGGCGCAGAAGATCGCCGTTGCGGAGCCCTTTCCAGTCGTTTGGGAATTTCGAAGCGTCGAGCGCTCGCTCGCCGAGCAGTCGCGCGACTGCTTTCGGGACGCTCTCGTCAAGCAGCGCTTTCAAAATTCTGCCATCTATGAAACGACTTCAGGTGCTCGCCAGCAAAAATGAGGGCTGCTTCGGCCTGCTCGCGGGTGACTGTCGGGAAATCATCCAGAAATTCCTCAAAGCTCACGCCGGCCGCCAGATTTCCAAACAATGCCTCTATCGGCACGCGGGTACCAGCGAACACCACTTCCCCGGACATGATATCGGGATCGGAACTGATCACTTCATCGATCTTCATCTCAGCACCTCGATAGACCGGACTGCCATCCCATAGGTCATCCTACCCCATCTTCCCCGGATTGAGCACGCCCGCCGGATCGAACTGTTCCTTCAGCCTGCGCGACAATCCCGCCAGCGGCCCCGGCTGCGGCTGGAAGACGGCGGTCGCCGCCCTGACGCTCTCCGACGCCCGCACCAGCGTTGCGTGGCCGCCGCCAAAACGGCGGATCGTCTCGCGCACGAGATCGGCTGCCGGCTCGCCCGCCTCCATGCGCAGCCAGACGAGACCGCCCTGCCAGTCGTAGAAGGCATCGATCGCCGCCTGCATCCTGAGGCTCATGACGATCTCGTGGCTCCGTGTCGGCGTCACCGACAGGCGCCACACCGGCTTATCGGTGCCGTCGACGAAGGGGCGGACGTCCCTCACGTCCCGCCAGAGCCGGCGTGAGGCTTCCGGCTCCAGCCGTTCCAGCTTGCCGACCTTCTCCAGCGCTCGTCCGAGATGCGTGGCGCGCGCCTCGACCGAAGGGCCGAAGCCGTCGATGCGGATCGCGGTCGCCGCCTCGTTGCCGAGCTCGCCGTCCATCACTCGGGAGGACACATAGGCCGGCAGATGGGCGGCCGCCGAAACCTCCGCAGCCGAGCCCATGGACGCGGCCATGGCGCCGGCGGCCTCGCCGTCCGTCAGACCGCGCAGAACGAGCGTCGTCTCGGTCTCGCATTTCGGCAGAACCTTGATGGTGATCTCGCTCATCACCGCGAGCGTGCCGTAAGAACCCGTCAGGCCTTTGGACAGATCGTAGCCGGTGACGTTCTTCACCACGCGGCCGCCGGACTTGAAGATCTCGGCCCGCCCGGACACGGCGCGAACGCCGAGGATGTGATCGCGGGCCGCGCCCTGCTTCAGCCGGCGCGGGCCGGAAAGATTGCAGGCGACGACACCGCCGAGCGTGCCCTGCCCGGCCTCGAGGCCGTGCAGCGGGCCGTAGTCCATCGGCTCGAATTCCAAGCGCTGATTGTTCTCGTCGACCAGCGCCTCGATCTCGGCGATCGGGGTGCCTGCCTTCGCCGAAAGCACCAGCTCCTCCGGCTCATAGAGCGTCACGCCGCTCATCTTCGTCAGCGACAGAGTCCGTGCCGCCTGCACCGGCCGGCCGAGACCGCGCTTGGAGCCGGTTCCCTCGACCGCCAGCGGTTCTTGCGCGGAGACGGCGGCGGCGACGATGTCGCGGATATCCTCGGTGGTCTCGGGGCGCAGGATGGACTTTTCAATGGACGCATATGTCATTCGAGCACTGCTGTTCATCCCTTGGTCCCGCGCAGCAGATCGGTATGGGCATAAATCTCGTCGACGGAACATGAGAAGCCGAACTCCGGCAGTTCGATCCGATCATCCGGCGAGCGGTAGACACGACCTTCCCAGTTGCGAGACCGCGACCAGACCTCGACGGCAAGATCGGTCTGCGACAAGATGAGCACATGCTGGCAATCAGGCAGCTGAGCGTAGAGCTTTCGCTTAGTGCTGATGTGGTCGCTGGTGTTGGACTGGGAAACCACCTCGGCCACAAGGAAGAAGCGAGTGGCATAGATCTGCCTGCCGATGTCGCCGGGATCGATGACGACGAGGTCGGCGATCGGTCGAAAATCGCTCACGCTTTCGACCGCAAGCCCGACCTCATGAACCGGTATGAGCGGGGAGCCAATGCCTCGCAACGCCGACGAGAGAAGCCGAGCAAGGGTCGCCGCGATAATCTGATGGCATACGGACGCTGGCGGCATGTAAATCGGCTCCCCCCCGATGAGTTCCCATCGCTCTTCCTCAGGCCTCGACTCGAGGAATTTCAAGAAGCGCTCTTCGTCGAATGGGTCCGGTCGCTTCAAAGACGGTAAGATTTCGATCGCGCTCATCGCATTCTCCGTCCTCAAAACCGCGGCAGGTCGGGAAACGCCACCTGCCCCTTGTGAACATGCATGCGCCCCAGCTCGGCGCAGCGGTGCAGCGTCGGGAACACCTTGCCGGGATTGAGCAGGTGCTTGTCGTCGAAGGCGCATTTGACCCGTTGCTGGTGCTTCATGTCGTCCTCGTCGAACATCTCCGGCATGAGGTCGCGCTTTTCGACGCCGACGCCGTGCTCGCCGGTCAGGACACCGCCCACCTTCACGCACAGCCGCAGGATGTCGTTGCCGAATTCCTCGGCGCGGTGGAGCTCGCCCTCCTTGTTGGCATCGTAGAGGATCAGCGGGTGGAGGTTGCCGTCGCCTGCATGGAAGACATTGGCGACGCGAAGGCCGTATTTCTCCGACATCGCCTTCATGCCGGCCAGCACCTTCGGCAGCTCCTTCCGCGGAATCGTGCCGTCCATGCAGTAATAATCCGGCGAGATCCTCCCGACCGCCGGAAAGGCCGCCTTGCGCCCTGCCCAGAAGGCTGCGCGCTCCTCCTCCGACTGGGAGACCCGGCAGGTGACGGCGCCGTTGGCGTTGCCGATCGCTTCCACCTCGGCAAGAAGATGGTCGACTTCGGCGGCCGGCCCGTCGAGCTCGACGATCAACAGCGCCTCGACATCGGTCGGATAGCCGGCATGGACGAAGTCTTCCGCCGCCGTGATGGCGGGCCGGTCCATCATCTCCATGCCGCCCGGAATAATCCCCTTGGCGATGATCGAGGCAACGCATTCGCCCGCCTGTTCGGAGGTCGGAAAGCCGATGAGGACGGCCCGCGCCGTCTCCGGCTTCTGCAGGATGCGCACGGTGACCTCGGTGACGACGCCGAGGAGCCCTTCCGATCCGGTCATCAGACCGAGGAGGTCGTAGCCCTCGGCATCCAGATGCTTGCCGCCGAGCCGCATCACCTCGCCCTCGATGGTAACGAATTGGATGCCGAGCACGTTGTTCGCCGTCAGCCCGTATTTCAGGCAATGCACCCCGCCGGAATTTTCCGCGACATTGCCGCCGATCGAGCAGGCGATCTGCGAGGACGGGTCCGGCGCGTAGTAAAAGCCGTTGCCGGCGACGGCATGGGTGATGCCGAGATTGGTGACGCCCGGCTGCACGACGGCGCAGCGATTGTCATAGTCGATCTCGAGCACCCGGTTGAACTTCGAAAGGACGAGGAGAACGCCGTCCTCGAGCGGCAGTGCGCCGCCGGACAGTGACGTGCCTGAGCCGCGCGGCACGACGGGAATGTCCTCGCCGTGGCAGTATTTCAAAACCGCCGCGACCTGTTCCACCGTACTCGGCAAGACCACGACGAGCGGTAGCTGGCGATAGGCCGTGAGCCCGTCGCTCTCGAACACCGCCATTTCGTTGGCGGCATCCACCACCCCCTCGCCCGGCACGATCTGCCGCAAGGCCTCGACGATGGCACGGCGACGCGACAGGATCGCTTCCGACGGTTTCGGCATCATCACGGACACTGGCGATCTCCCAATCTTCGTATCAACTTATGCAGGCAGGCCGGGTTCGTCCACCGATGGTCACCCGGCCACCATCGCCGGGGCCGATCGCCGGCACGGATCAATGCTCGCCATCCTTGGGCGAGCCGACGTGACGGCGGCGGATGCGCTGGACGGTCGTCCAGACGATGATCAGCGCCACCGGCACGAAAGCCGCCGTCAGGAGCGTTGCCGAGACAGGGAAGCCCTCATGCTCCAGCCCCTTGGCGACATAGCCGAACAGTCCAACGACGTAGTAGCCGATTGCCGCGACGGACAGACCCTCGACCGTCTGCTGCAGCCGCAATTGCAGCTGCGCCCGGCGGTTCATCGACGACAGGAGATCGCGGTTTTGATGTTCGAGCTCGACATCGATGCGAGTGCGCAGGAGGTTGGCCGATCTGGCGAGCTTTTCGGACAGGTTCGCCTGGCGCTCCTCCACCGCCCGGCAGGTGCGCATGGCCGGCGCCATGCGGCGCTTCAGAAAGGCGCTCCAGCTCTCCTGGCCCGCGATCGGCTGTTCGCCGACGCCAGCAAGGCGCTCGCGCACGATCTCGTCATAGGCGCGGCTGGCACCGAAGCGGTAGAGCACGGAGGCGGACGACGCCTCGACTTCGGCAGCAGCAAGGGTGATTTCCTGCAGAAGTTCGCGCGAGTGACCCGGCCCGCTCTTCATCTCCTCGGTGATCGTCATCAGCCGCTCTTCGAGCGCCTGGACCTCCGGGCCGACGGACTGTGCCAGCGGCAGACCAAGGAGCGCCAGCGTCCGGTAGATCTCGATCTCCACGAGCCGCATGGCAAGCGCGCCCGCGCGCGCCGGCGGCAGGCCGTCGTCCAGAACGAGAATGCGCGTCAGCCCGTCGCCGTCCTGGCGAAAATCGGTCGCCGCATGGGCAAGCCCTGCCTCCATCACCGAAAAGCAGAAGCTGGTCTTGTCGAAAATTTCGAGCGCCGCCTCGCCGGTCTCGTCATTGGGCCGGATTTCGAGGTGGACGCCGGCAATCAGCGGCCCCGGCGCCTCGAAATCGGCGCCGAAGGGATGGCCGGGCACAGGGTCGCCGAAGCGCTCCGGCACCGGCCCTTCCCAGGAATAGGTGCAGAATTCCGTGTGCCGCTCCCAGCGCAGCTTGCCCTTGCCGAAGGTGAAGGCGTGGGTTCTGGCATCCTTGGCTGGGGGTGGAACACCACGCCGGACGGACATCTCGGACAGGATCTGATGGTCGCGGGCCCCATGATCGGTATTCATGAAAGCAAGGACGATGAGCGCCCGAGGCATCTCGACCAAGGGAAACGGCCGCGCGTGCAGCTCACCCAGCACCAGCGCCCGACGCTCGTCCTGCTCGAAGCGTGCGAGCGCCTGTTGCCCGAATGTGATTGCAGCCATCACCCGTCCTCCCCGTAACGGAACCTCTTCTTGCTAGCCGATGACGGACGATTTGGGGACCGCAAATTTGCGATCGTTCCAAAACTGAGGAAGATCGCTACATGAGTCGTGACGGCACGCCAGCGGCAAAAACCTTGCGGCGCTGCAGCAAATTCAAGGGAGTATGAGTGCCGTGAGCATCAATGGCCAGACGAACCAGCCCGCCCCGACGACGACGGGCAAGCCTCAGCCGACGGTCGCTCTCTTCGTCACATGCCTCGTCGATCTCTTCCGGCCGAGCGTCGGCTTTGCCGCGATCAAGCTCCTCGAAGAGGCCGGCTGCCGCGTCGTCGTTCCCTCGAGCCAGACCTGCTGCGGTCAGCCGGCCTATAATTCCGGCGATCGGATGGATACCAGGGCGATCGCCAGACAGGTCATCGCCACCTTCGAGGCCTACGACTACGTCGTCGCGCCCTCCGGCTCCTGCGGTTCGACCCTGAAGAAGCACTATCCGGAGCTGTTCGCCGGCGACAGCGAGTGGGAGACGCGGGCAAAGGGCTTTGCAGCCAAGGTCTTCGAACTCGTCAGTTTCCTCACCGACGTCATGGGGCTCGAGCGCGTCGACGCCTCGCTGCAGGCGACCGTGACCTATCACGACTCCTGTTCGGGCCTCAGGGAACTCGGGATCCGCGAACAGCCGCGCAAGCTTTTGAAGAGCGTCGCCGGCCTGACCCTGACGGAGCTGCCCGACGCCGATGTCTGCTGCGGCTTCGGCGGGACCTTTGCGGTCAAATATCCCGATGTCTCCAACGCCATCGTCGGCAAGAAGGCCAGGCGCGTCGCCGGCACCGGCGCCGACATGCTGCTCGCGGGCGATCTCGGCTGCCTGATGAACATGGACGGCAAGCTGAAACGCGAAAATCTCGGCGTCGAAGTGCGCCACGTCGCCGAAGTGCTCGCCGGCATGACCGACCAGCCGCCGATCGGGGGCAAGCTGTGACACCGGCGCTGCGGATCGAAGCCCCGGCGGCCATGGCAGGCAGGATCGCTGCCAGAACTGGCGCATGCGAGCCGAACGTGCTCTGCTTGCGTTTCCGCGCCGATGCGCAACCCCACGCAGACGCCCTGATACGGGAGGTCAGGTGATGAGCCTTGCCAAAGACAGCCCTGCCACGGCGAAACCCGTGCGATACGACGAGGATTTCACTGCCTGGGCTTTCGAACAGGCGGAACTCATGCGGCTTGGCCGCCTTGCCGATACCGATCTGCCAAATCTCATCGAGGAGATCGAGAGCTTGGGAAACGAGCAGATCCATGCGCTGGAGTCCTTCTACACACTGCTGATCTTTCATCTCCTGAAATGGCAGTTTCAGCCGGAGCGGCGCACAAGGTCGTGGTCGGGGACGATCCTGAATGCAAGGACGCAACTGCACCGGCGTGAAAAGCGAAACCCAAGCCTCAAGGCACAATCAAGCGAAATTGTCGCGGACATCTACCCCGATGCGAGACGGCAAGCCGCCACCGAAACCGGCCTGCCGATCGACACCTTTCCCGAGACCTGCCCCTATGATCTCGACCAGTTGCGCGATCCCGAATTCCTGCCGGGGTGAGTGAGATGAGCAACGCGCCCAAGATCGACGCCGTGGACGACCTCTACGACAATGACGGCTACGCCTGGTCGAAGCGCGAGGCGGAGCTCCTGCGCCAGCGGCGCTTTGCCGAAATCGACCTTGCGAACGTCGTCGAGGAGATCGCGAGCGTGGGGAAATCCGAATGGCGCGAATTGAAGTCCAACTACCAGCTGATCATCCAGCATCTGCTGAAGTGGCAGTATCAGCCTGAGCGGCGATCGCGATCCTGGACCGACACCATCAGGACGCATAGAAACAACGTCGAAGCGAACGAAGACGACAGCCCCTCGCTGGCAGCAGAGGCCGGGGAAATCGTCGCGAGAGCCTATGGACTTGCACGCAAGCGAGCCGCGCGCGAGACCGGCCTCCCGCTCTCGGCCTTCCCCGAGACCTGCCCCTACACGGTCGACCAGCTGCGCGACCACGACTTCCTGCCGGAGTGAGCGAGATGAGCAACGCCCCCAGGATTGAAGCGGAGGACGATCTCTATGCTCGCGACGGCTCCGCCTGGTCGAGGCGCGAGGCAGAGCTCCTGCGCCAGGGGCGGTTCGGCGAAATCGACATCGCGAACGTCATCGAGGAGATCGAGAGTGTGGGCAGATCCGAGCGACAGCGCCTGAAATCGAACTACCGGCTTGTCATTCAGCATCTCTTGAAGTGGCAGTATCAGCCGGAGCGGCGATCGCGATCCTGGACCGACACCATCAGGATGCAGAGAACGAATATCGAATCAAACGAGGAAGACAGCCCTTCCCTGAAGGGGGAAGCCGCCGAAATAGTCGCTGCGGCTTACCGTCTCGCCAAGAAAGACGCCGCCGACGAGACCGATCTTCCGCTCTCGACCTTCCCCGAAACCTGCCCATACAGCGCCGAACAGCTTCGCGCTCGCGACTTCCTGCCCGAATAGGCTCCGCCCCATGCAGATCACGTCACACAGCTTCAAGGCCAACACCGTCAAGGCGATCGACGACGTCCAGCTCCAGCGGGCGCTCGGCAATGTCGAGAAGGGCTTCATCGGCAAACGCCAGAAGGCCGCCGACGCCCTGCCGGAATTCGACGCGCTGCGCGACGAGGCGGTGAAGATCAAGAACCACACGCTGAAGCATCTCGACCTCTACATCGAGGCCTATGTGGAAAAGGTCGAGGCGTCGGGTGGCAAGGTGCATTTCGCCGAGGATGCCGACCACGCGCGGCGGATTTTCCTCGACATCGCAAAACGCCGGAAGGCGAAGACCGTCACCAAGGGCAAGACGATGATCTCCGAGGAGATCGGGCTCAACGCCTTCCTCGAGGAGAACGGCATCACCCCTGTCGAGACCGATCTCGGCGAATACATCATCCAGCTGAGGGGCGAGCATCCGAGCCACATCATCGCGCCGGCCGTGCATATCAACCGCGATCAGGTCGAGGCGGATTTCCGCAAGTTCCACCTCGATCTCGACCCGGAACGCGATCTGACCAAGCCGGAAACGCTCTTGTCCGAAGCCCGGCAGATTCTCCGCCAGAAATACGGCGAGGCCGATATCGGCGTGACCGGCGCGAATTTCCTGATCGCCGAGACCGGCACGTCGGTCATCGTCACCAATGAGGGCAATGGCGATCTCACCCAGCTCATGGGCAAGTGCCACGTCGTGCTGGCCTCGCTCGAAAAGCTCGTTCCGACGCTGGAGGATACCGCACAGATCCTGCGGGTTCTCGCCCGCTCGGCGACCGGCCAGGAGATGAGCGTCTACACGACGCTTTCGACCGGCCCGAAGCGCGCAGAGGACGAGGACGGGCCGGAGGAATATCACGTCATCCTCCTCGACAACGGCCGCTCGAACATGCTCGGCACCGAGTTCGAGGAGATGCTGCGCTGCATCCGCTGCGGCGCCTGCATGAACCACTGCCCGGTCTATCACGCCGTCGGCGGCCACTCCTATGGCTGGGTCTATCCGGGCCCCATGGGCGCGGTGCTGACGCCATCGCTGATGGGCGTCGACAAGAGCGGCCATCTTCCCAACGCTTCGACCTTCTGCGGACGCTGCGAAAGCGTCTGCCCGATGCGCATTCCGCTGCCGAAAATGATGCGGCACTGGCGCGAGAAGGAGTTCGAACAGCACCTTCAACCGACGGCCGCGCGGGCCGGCCTTAGCGTCTGGGCCTATTTCGCCCGGCGGCCGAAGCTCTACCGAGCGGCCGTCTCCTTCGCCATGCCGGCGCTGAAGCTGCTTGCCGGCCGCAAGCGTCGTTTCAGCGCGCTGCCGCTTGCCAGCGGCTGGACCAAATGGCGCGATCTCCCCGCCCCCGAAGGGCGCACCTTCATGCAGGCCTATGCCCAGAGCGGCCACGGGCAGAAGGCCGGCAAGGGAGCGGGCGCATGAGCGGCTCGACACGCGACGCCGTCATGGGCCGAGTTCGCCGCGCCGTCGGCGCGACACCGGCCAATGATGCCGAAAGACGGGCCGCCGTCGCCGCACGGCTTTCCGGCGCGCCCAAGGGGATCATACCGGAGCGCGGCCGGCTGCCTCCGGCAGACCGGCTGGCCCTCTTCATCGAAATGGCAACGCGTGCCAATGCGACCGTGACGCGGCTCGACGCCACGACCAGGGTGCCGGAGGAAGTCTCGGCCTATCTGCGCGAGCGCAACCTGCCGGCTTCCGTGAAAATCGGCCGCGATCCGCGCCTCGCCGGCCTCGACTTCTCGCAGACATCGCTGTCCGTGTCGGTCGGGCCCAGCGAAGGCGACGATCTCGTCAGCCTCTCCCACGCGGCCGGCGCGATCGCCGAAACCGGCACGCTGATCCTGACCTCCGGGCCGGACAACCCGACCAGCCTCAACTTCCTGCCCGAATATCACATCGTCGTCCTCGACGCGGCGGATGTCGCGGGCGACATGGAAGCCGTGCTCGCGCGGCTGCGCGACCGCCACGGCAAGGGCGAAATGCCCCGATCGGTGAACTTCATCACCGGCCCGTCGCGCTCCGCCGACATCGAGCAGACGCTGCTGCTCGGGGCCCATGGGCCTCGAAGCCTGCATATCGTCGTCGTCGGAGAGCCGAGCTAGCCGAGCAGCGGCCCTGGCACGAAGTCGATCCCGTCGAAGATTTCGGCGAGCGGCAGGACGATGCCGAGAGCCGGGATCGCGACCTCCTTGTCCAAACCGACGACCCGCCTTTCGTCCTGCCAACCGGTTTCGCTTTCGGCCGAGCGCTCGAAGACATAGACCTCCGGCCGGTTCGGCTCGATATAGAGAATCGTACGGATTGAAGGTACGGCCTTGTATTCGGTGAGCTTCAAGGCTCGATCGAGATCTCGGGTCGACGGCGAGAAGACTTCGACGACGAGGACGGGCTTCGTTGCGACCAATGCGTTCGGATCATCCTGCTGGCAATCCACACCCGCGTCTGGCCGGCGTATCCGATCCTCGATTGTCCTGACGCAATAATCTGCCGTGAACGGCTTGCACGGATGACCCTTAAGGCGTTGGCGCAACTCGCTGAGAACGTTCAGGACCACATTGTCGTGGCGTGCCGTCGCCCCGGTCATCATCTTCACCGGCTGGCCTTGGATGAACTCGTAACGGCCGGGCCTTCCTTCCTGCCAGGCCAGAAACTCCTCGACACTCCAGGCCTGTTGTTCGGCGTGGCTCACTGTTGCCTCCGACGGTCTCCAATCACAACGGCATGACCTTAGCATATTGCTGCGAAGATTTCCCCTCAAAGCCCCTCGGTAAACTCGTCGATCAACATTCTGATCACCCCGCGCAGCGCTTCCCGCTCGTCAGCGCCCTCGCCCCGCAGCCGGGAAAACGTCGCGAGCTGCCGGTCGGCGCCGGTGCCGCTCTTGACCACATCGCGCAGACCCTCGACTTCGCCGAGACATCCGAGGGCCTCGGCATGCGGCCGCACGAAGGCGATGAGCTCGTCGAGGAGGTCGCCATAGGGCACCAGCTCACCCTTGCCGAAATCGATCAGGCTTTCGCTGACGCCGTAGCGCTGGGCACGCCATCGGTTCTCGGCGATGAGGAACCGGTCATATTGCCGCCACTGCTTGTTCTCGGCGCGCAGAAAGAAGAGAAAGCGGAACAGCGACTGGGTCAGGGCGGCGACGCCGATCGCCTCTCTCACCGTCGGCAAGACGTCGCAGATGCGCGATTCCACCGTCGGGAACTTTTCCGATGGCCTCACATCCCACCAGATCTTGGTGCAATCCTCGATCAGCCCGGTGTCGATCAGGATCCCCGCCGCTCGGGAATATTCGGAAAAGCTGGAGAAGGTCGGCGGGATGCCGGTGCGTGGCATGTTGTCGAACACCGTCAGCCGATAGGATTTCAGCCCGGTATTTCGCCCGCCCCAAAATGGCGAGGACGTCGACAGCGCCAGAAGATGCGGCAGGAAATAGGAGAACTGGTTCATCAGATCGATGCGCAGATCGTCGTCTTCGATCCCCACATGGACATGCATGCCACAAATCAGCATGCGCCGCGCGACGGCGGCGAGGTCCTCCTCCAGCTCCCGGTAGCGCTCCTTGTCGGTGAAGCGCTGCTCGTCCCAGTCGGCGGTCGGATGGGTGGAAACCGCCAACGGGGCGCAGCCATGCTCCCCGGCGATGCGGGCGACGGTGCGCCTGAGATGGGCGAGATCCTCGCGCGCTTCGGCGATGGTCTTGCAGACGCCGGTGCCGATCTCGATCTGGCAGCGCAGGAACTCGGGATTGACCTTGTCGCCAAGCTCGGCGACGCAGTCCTCCAGCAGCCCGTCCGGCGCCGAGGCCAGATCGAGCGTTTCGCGATCGACGAGAAGATATTCTTCCTCGATCCCAAGTGTGAAGCCGGGTTCTGCGCTGGTCATCCCATTGATTTGCAGCGAGAAGTCGCGAAAGCAAGGCGCCATAGTCAGCGGATCGTCAGCCGGCATGCTCGCGGCGGGCGACGCTTGACAGGGCGGTCGGTGCGCAGGCTTCCTCTGGGGCCGAGACACCAAGGAGCCCGCCGATGCCCGTGGAACCCGCGACCTTTCTCGCCTTTACCCTCGCCTCCCTGGTGCTTCTCGCCATTCCGGGCCCGACGGTGGTGATGGTCGTCGGCCAGGCACTCGCCCATGGCCGCAAGGTGGCGCTCGCCAGTGTTCTCGGTGTCGGCCTCGGCGATCTCGTCGCCGCGACATTTTCGATCGCCGGCGTCGGCGCGCTTCTAGCCGCGTCCTCCGAAGCCTTCATGGTGCTGAAATGGGCGGGCGCGGCATATCTGGTGTGGATGGGCGTCAAACTGTGGCGCAATCCGCCGCAGCCCACTGAGACGGCCGGCAGCGCCGATGTGGCGCGAGGCCGTCCATCGCGGGTGTTCCGCGACGCCTTCCTGGTCACGGTCTTCAACCCGAAGGGCCTCGTCTTCTTCGCCGCCTTCGTCCCGCAGTTCATCCACGCCGGCCAGCCCTATCTCCCGCAGGCGGCGATCTTCGTCGTCGCCTTCGTCATCCTCGGCCTTCTCAACGCCGCGCTCTACGCCCGGCTTGCCTCATCGGCTCGCTCGCTACTGAAGACACCTCGCGCCCTCGTCATGTCCGGCCGCGTCGGCGGCGTCTGCCTCATCGGCGCGGGCGTTGCCTCGGCACTGGTGCGCCGGCCGGCCGGATGACGGCAGATTGGAAAGCCCGGCGCTCGAAATCAGGATGAACCGGCGGCGACGGCGCCATCGCGCCGTTCAGGGCAGGTTGTCGAGCCACTCCACGGGTGGGTCATCCTTCGGCCGCCCCAGCAGGAAGCCCTGGCCGAAATGAATGCCGTTGCCGCGCAACCATTGCAGCTGCATGACGTTTTCGATGCCCTCGGCGACGAGATGGATGTTCAGATCCGCCGTCAGCCGCGTCACCGTGCGAATAATCGCTTCGACCTTATGGTCCGGAAGCTGCCTGAGAAAACTCGCATCGATCTTCAGCCCGTCGACATCGATCATCTGCAGATAGCTCAAGGATGAATAGCCGGTCCCGAAATCGTCGAGAACCAGTCGAACCCCTTGGGCCTTGATTGCCGTCAGCTGCTCGAGCACACTCTCCGAAAAATCGACGAAGATATTTTCAGTAATCTCAATCCCGACCCGCGACGGTGCGAGGCCGGTCTCCCGCAAGATGTTCGCCAGGACTTTGGGAAATCGACCGCTGATCAATTGCTGGGGCGACAGATTCACGTTGATTTGCAAGGACGAGGGCCACTGTGCCGCTCTCGTGAGAGCTGCACGCAAGATCCACTCTCCCAACCGATCGATCAGGCCGCTGTTCTCCGCTATGGGAATGAACGTCGCCGGAGACACTTGTCCGCGCTGCGGATGATGCCATCGTGCCAGTGCTTCCACGCACAAGACCTGCCCCGTGAACAGATCCGCGATGGGCTGATAGACGACTGTTATTTCCCCGTTGTCGATCGCCGCGGCGAGTTCGCTTTCCTGGACGAGGCGTGCATCATACTCCTCCTCCAGTTCGCGCTTGAAACAGCGAACCGCTCCCTTGCCTTCGACCTTTGCCTTGTAAAGTGCGAGGTCGGCCTTGAACAAAAGTCGGGCGGCGTCATCAGCCTTCTCCTCGAAGGCGGCAATGCCGATACTGGTGCTTGGGGTCACGCTATGGCCGTAGAGCACCAGACGTTCTGCGATCAGTTCAGACAATCGTGCTGCTTCGTCGACCGCCGTTTCGAGATCGACGTCAGCAATGAGAAGCGCAAACTCGTCTCCCCCGAGCCGTCCGCTCTCGTCCGATGGACGAAGGACGGAGTTTATGCGTTCAGCGACGCTCACCAACAACTCGTCGCCGAGATGGTGACCATAGGTGTCGTTCGTCTGCTTGAAATTGTCGAGATCGATGATGGCGAGGACGAAACGACGCCCCTCCTGGCAGGCCTTCGCCACCTTCTCGACGAAAGCCTTGCGATTGAGTAGTCCGGTGAGCCCGTCGTGCCTGGCCAGATAGGCGAGCTTCCTGTCCGCCTCGTAACGCTCGGTTATGTCGCGCCCTATGCCGCGAAAACCGGTCAGATACCCATCTGCGCTGTGTACGGGGTGGCCGGTCAGATTGAACCAGCGTTGTTGCGTGCCGACCCTTATTGTCGTCGTCAGATCCCGAAAGGCGATATGCTGGTTCAGACAGTTCTGTAAACGGGGGTGGCCTCCGCTCTCTTCCGACGCACTGAAGATCAGATCCAGACGCCAGTCCTGATCGTTTGCCGTCTGTGCATTCACGACGGCAGCAAGGCTGGGCGGCACGGATATCAAACGTCCCTTGGCATCGGTTTCCCAGAGCCAATCGGACGATCCTTCCTGATACTCACGCAGGAAGATGCTCACGGTCGAAACTTCGCGCCTCAAAGCGGCTTGCGCCTTTGAACGTCCGTCGAATGCGAGGTTCGTACAGATGATTCCGACGACGGCGAACAGGGTATAGCTGGTGAAGGCCACCATGGTGACGGTATCGGCTATGTGGAGCATGGCCACAGCGACCATCGACAGAAGCGCGACAGGCAGAAAAAAACTGAACGCCACAGTGGCCGGAACGCAGATGATCGACGTCGATATCACCCCGAGCGCAAGACCGATGATCATCGCATGCTGATCTGCCTCTCCGTAGTGACCCAAGGCATTGATCAAGGCGCCCCAGGCGATACCCAAAGCCAGATACAGGACGCGGGCCCATTGCAGATAGCCGAATGCGTTATTGGATCGTTTCCAGATGAAGGACGCAGCCACGATGAGCCCGTAGACTGTCACTATGACTGCGCCGAAAAGGGGCAGCACCAGTCGGTGAAGCGGATCGAAATTCAGGACGATGAAGACCGCATTAGCGACACCGGTCGCTGCGAACAGCATGCTCAGGCTGAACAGGAGGCTGGCCTGGTCGCGCAGCGACTCCCTGTTCTGCTCGGAGGTTGGAGGCTTTAAACGAAGCAGAAGGCGCAGCGAGGCTGCGCCTTCCTGTGTTCGAGACACGATAGAATTCCAAGACATTACCAACGCAGCATCCCACGCACCCTCGGCACGATCATTCCTGTCCGGCGCCGGTACCGTATATAAGAAGCTGCCATTAACGATTTAAAAAACCGCTCTTCCTCCGCCCTCGCGATCACGAAATACCAGCCGATCAAGAGCGCCGCTGCCAGCCATTGGGGCCCGCCGGCGGCAACGGCAGTGCCGAGCCAGAACAGGCAGTAGGCCAGATAAAACGGATGGCGGACAAAGGCATAGGGACCTGTCTCGTAGAGCAAATCCGGATCGGACTGGCTATGCGCGACACATGGAGGCAGCCGCTTGGTCGTCCTGACAGCCCACCAGAACAAGGCAGCCGAAGCACAAGCGAGGATAACGAAGACGAGAGCCGTGACACCGTCAACGTCACCCGTGACGACGAGAACGAGGAAGAGCAGCGCGGAAAGGCTGCTTGCGGCCGTGAGAGCGCGCATCGCGGTTGGCATGCCCTCGCTGGCACGAAAATGCCCCCGCAGGCCCCAGCTGAAGGAGGCGAGCGGCACGGCGGCGAACACGATGATGAGTGCGGTCAGCATCACTCACGCTCCCGGACCGAGAGGGTCACGGGTCCCCCTTCGAAAAATCGGCTGAGGTCCCCGGTCCGGCCAGTCATCGGATTCATGACGGGAACCGCAAGCCGCACTTTGTCGTATCTTTCGCGATCGCTGGCCATGAGCCGCATCTGACAGCTCAGCCCGGGATAGGCCCGCAGTTCGGACGCGGGCTCATAACCGAGGCGCCTGTAGAAAGGAGTATGATTTTCGCGAACGCAGGCCAGATGGACCTGGCTGTGCGCGCAAAGCGCGATGTAGCCAGCCATGCGGTAGAGGAGAAAGACGAGGCCCTGATTGTTCTCCGCTTCCGGGCTGCGGACGAGACGCGTCACCTCGATACCCCGCCCGGAGAACAGGCTGTGGGTATCGCGGTTCAACAGATCATCGACCTCTTTGCGGAATGCGTCCCTCGCCGGCGACGTGAGGTCCGTTCCACGAGCCAGCGTGCATGTCCGCACCGATGCCACAGCGGCGCCTTGATCGTAGATGACGACAGTGCTGGCGTTCGGCATATCGTCGTAGATATCCTTGAACCGGCCAGAGCTGTTTGGTTCGATATGTCCGCCTGCGACATAACTGCGATAGCGCAGTCGGAAGGCGTCGTCCCTGACGGATTCGCTGACCGCGAGCCGCGCCACGTATTCGTTCGACCGGGTCGCGGATCCGGCACGCCTTTCCGGCGGAGCCTTGGGTACGGACCTTTGCAGTGCTTCGTGCTGAAGCCGCTCACCATTTGTTAATGTCGAGATTGTATTGTCCACGGAACAAGCCCCATCGTTAAAATCGCCCAGACAGATGTGGGCCTCGGCAATGCCAGGCAGCCGGTCGATCCGGCTGGGCCGCACCATTGTGCAGTGCCCGGCGCCGAGGTGATAGGTCATGATGATGGTCAGAGAGACATATTGGGAGGAGGCAATTCATGCAGTTCTTCCAACCCGTTGAAAATATCTCTGATTTTAAGAATCTCGATGAAGGCGAAATTCTGTGTGGGTACATGGACGGCATCAGTGGCTCGCCATGCACGCTGTCGAAAGTCTCGCGCTCCTACTGGCATGGCTGGCGAAACGGACTCGTCGATGGCGGTTTCACCGAGCAGGATGATTCGCAACTGCGGCTCGAAGCGCAGTTCTCGGCTCTGCCGTCGTGATCCGGCCGGCAAGCCCCGCCGACCTCGGAACGCCGAGCGAACGGCTGGTGCGAAGCGAGATTTGAACCCGCAACGCCAGTGCCTGACCAAGCCGATCAAAATTTAGTGAAATTTCAAGATTGATGGTGCCGGCGGAGAGGATCGAACTCCCGACCTTCGGTTTACAAAACCGCTGCACTACCGCTGTGCTACGCCGGCGCGGGGGTTCAGATATCACATCGCATGGGACCGAAACACCCCAAAAGACGCGCTGCGTTCAGGCTTGGACTGGCGGCGCCGGACGCTGCGGAGAAAGCCGGCCCAGCGCTAGAGTCACATGGTCGTTTCAGCGAGATCGGCGGCCGATATCCGCCCGTCATGCAGCGCCGTCGCGACCAATGCCCCGGCGATCCCCATGTCCTTAAGGGCTGCAAGATCGGCCGGGCCGCGCACGCCGCCGGCGGCGAAGACCTTGCGCCGGCCGGCACGCGCCATGACTTCGGCGAGGCGGTCCATATCCGGGCCGGCGCCGCTGCCCACCTTGGCCAGCGTCATCACGATAACCGTCTCGGGCCACAGGCTCTCGTTGGACCAGAGCTCCGGCGGCCCGACGAAAGCCTCGCCGCGAAAATCGAGCGACAGAGCAAGATCGGTCTCTTCGGCAAGGCGCCGGACCGTCTCGGCCTCGTCCACCGATTCGCTTCCAACGACGCACAAAACGCCCGAAAGCGCGTCGATCGCCATGGCGCCGTCGAAATTCGCAACGCCGGCGTCGAGCCAGAGCGTGACGCCTGGATGGGCGGCAACGAGGCTTTCGATCAGTGCCGCGTCGGGCTCGCCGCGGCGACGGCGCGTCTCGCCTTCCGCGACGACGCCTTCGACCGCCAGGCCCTCGATCGCATCGAGATCGGCGATGTAGAGCGCATCGAACGGATGCAGAGCGAGGAGCCCGCGCGCGACTGCAAGCGGTTCCGGGCCTTGCGACAGCGGCGTCTCGATCGGGCGATAGTTCGCCCGCTCGCCCATCACACCGCGCACGACGAGACCCTGCTTGATGTCCAGAACCGGAACGACTTGCATCTTCGACCTTGAGACTGCACCGCTTTCGGTGGTCATATAGGCCTCATCGGGCAGACGGACCAAGGGCGACGGATAAAGTGGCCTTGCCAGGAAGTTTGCCGCGTGCGGTCTTTCCGTCACTGATGGGGGCGGCCACAACGACGAATGCGAGACGTTAAACGGCATGACGAGAACACTGGGCTGGGATGTCGGCGGGGCCCATCTGAAAGCGGCCCTTGCGCAGGACGACCGCATTTTGCGCGTCTGGCAGGAGCAGACCCCGATTTGGCAGGGGCTCGATCATCTCGAAGCCGGCCTTGGCAAGATTCTCGGCGAAATCGACGCAGCCACCATCGATCGGCACGCCGTCACCATGACCGGCGAACTTTCCGACGTGTTTTCCTCTCGCCGCGACGGCGTCGAGAAGCTCTCCCGGCTCTTTGCCGAGCGGCTGTCGGGCGACGTTTCGCTCTATGGCGGAGCGGCGGGTTTTCTGTCGCCGGGTGACGCGAGATCCAGTGCCAACGAGATCGCCTCGGCCAACTGGCATGCTAGCGCGGCACTCGCGGCGGCCAACATCGAGGAAGCCGTCTTCATCGACATGGGCTCCACGACCACCGACATCCTGCCCGTCGCCGGCGGCGCGGTGAAGGCGAGTGGCCACACCGACAATGACCGCCTTGCCTGCGGCGAGCTTGTCTATCAGGGCTATACGCGCACGCCCGTGATGGCGGTTTCCAGCCGGGCCGCCTTTGCTGGGCGCAGCATCCCGGTGATGAACGAGCTCTTCGCCACCATGGCCGATGTCCAGCGCGTGATCGGCGTTCTCGACGAGGCCGACGACCTTTATCCCGCGGCCGACGGCGAAGAGAAGACGATCGAAGCCTCGCGCCGTCGCCTTGCCCGGATGATCGGCCTCGACGCCGAAGCCGCCACCGACGGCGCCTGGGAATGGCTCGGTCACGGCTTTGCCGAAGAGCAGCTGCGCAAGATCCACGACGCGGTGCTGCTCGTCCTGTCGCGCGAGGACATTTCGGAAGACGCCCCGGTCGTCGTCGCCGGCACCGGCCGGCCGGTGCTGAAGCGCCTCGCGGCACGGCTCGATCGCGGCGTCGTCGACTTTCCGGACCTCTTCGACTGCCCCGCAGAACTGCGCGACGCCGTCTGCCGGGCGGCTCCTGCGGCTGCATTGGCGGTGCTGGCCGGGCGGTCCGGTTGAGCCCGCCGCCCCACCCTGCCGGCGCTGTCACCTTCGTCCCCTACGCGGGAGAATATGCCGGCGCCGTCCGCGACCTGTTCATCAAGATCAACCGACTGATGGCACCCGCCGACAGGCGCGAGACCTTCGAGCGCTACATCGCCATGTCGCTCGACGAGGAAATCGACCGGATCGAGGCCTATTATGCCGAAGCCGGCGGCTGGTTCCGGCTGGCTGTGGAAGGCGGCATGCTGCGCGGGATGTACGGCCTCGAGCCGCAGGACGATGCCCGCATCGAGCTGCGGCGCATGTATGTCGCCCCCGACTTCCAGCGGCGGGGTCTGGCAAGAAAGATGCTGCTCGACGCCGAACGCCATGCCCGCGCCAAGGGCTACCGATGGCTGGTGCTCAGCACCTCGGAGCTGCAGCAGGCAGCCTTGGCGCTCTATCGCTCCACCGGCTTCGACCTCACTCGCGAAGAAACCGCCGAGACGGCGAGCAACAAGACGATCGGCGGCGGCATCCGCCGTTTCCACTTCGAAAAGCCGCTTATCTGAGACGACAAAAAAAGGGCCGGCGTCAAATGCGCCGGCCCGCTTTTTCAGTCCCTATCGAGGAAGCGCTCAGGCCGCCTCGCCCACCTCGTCGGGCAGATGCGACAGGAGTTTGTCCATGGTGATCGGATAGCTCCGGATGCGGGCGCCCGTGGCGTTGTAGATCGCGTTGTTGATCGCCGCGCCGACGCCCGCAATGGCAAGTTCGCCGATGCCCTTGCCGGCGAGCGGGCTCGCATGGGGATCGCGATCCTCGAGCAGCACGACGTCGAGCTTGGGCACGTCCGCATGGACCGGCACGTGATACTCGGCGAGATCGTGGTTGACGATCAGGCCGCTGCGCGGATCGACGACGAGCTCTTCCTCCAGAGCGTAGCCGATGCCCCAGATCTGGCCGCCATAGCACTGGGAGGTCGCCGTCTTCATGTTGAGAATGCGGCCCGCAGTTCCGACAGTCAGCAGCCGGCGAACCCGGGTTTCGCCGGTCGTCGCATTGACGGCGACTTCGGCGAAATGCGCACCATAGCTCGCCTGGTTGGTGTTCGAGGAGGTGTCGCCCGGTTCGATCTTGCCCTGCACCTTGATCGTGTCACCGTTCAGGATTTCCGCAAAGGGGATCTGGCGATTGCCGGAAATCGCGTGGCCGTCCTTGAGCGTCAGCGTTTCGGCCTCGACGCCGAGACGCTTGGCGAACTCTTCGATCAAGGCTTCTGCCGCGACATAGACCGAGGAGCCGGCCGAGTTCGCCCCCCAGGACCCGCCGGAGCCGGACGACTCTGGCAGCGAGGTGTCGCCGAGGAGAACGTCGACATGATCGAGCGGCAGACCGAGCATTTCGGCAGCGATCTGCTGCAGGATCGTGTAGGTGCCGGTGCCGATGTCGGTCATCGACGTCTTGACGATCGCTCGACCCTCGGGGCTCATCTCGATCTCCGCCGAGGATGCCATCAGCGAGTTGGCGCGACTGGCGGACGACATGCCGTAGCCGATCAGCCACTCGCCCTCGCGGCGCGCTGCAGGCTTCGATGGCCGATCCGCCCAGTTGAAGCGCCTGGCACCCTCGTCGATGCAATCGAGAAGCCGCCGGGACGAAAACGGCAGGTCCTCCTGCGGATCCTTCTCAGGCTCGTTCATCTTGCGGAACGCCACCGGGTCCATGCCGAAGCGCTCCGCAAGCTCGTCCAGAGCGCTTTCGGTCGCGAGCATGCCAGTCGCCTCGCCCGGCGCGCGGCAGGCCGAAGCCGTCAGAACGTCGGTGGTGATCACACGATGGGTCACCAGCCGGTCCTCTCCCGGATAGAGGAAGACGGTCGAAATGCCGGATGGCTCGAAGAACCCCTCGCCTTCGGCATTGGCGGTCTCGGATTCATGGCCGAAACAGGTGATCTTGCCGTCCTTGGTCGTGCCGATACGCACACGCTGGATCGTCTCGCCCCGGCGCGACGTCGCCTGAAAGACGTTCTGCCGGGTGAGCGCCAGCTTGACCGGCCGCCCAACGGCCTTGGCACCGAGAGCCGCGAGAACCGCATCCGGCCCGATGCCGAGTTTCGAGCCGAAACCGCCGCCGATATAGGGGCTGAGGAGCCGGACCTTGGAGGGGTCGACACCGATGCCATTGGCAATCTGCTGGACGTTGAGATCGAGCAGCTGGCAGGAGGACCAGATCGTCAACTGGTCGCCGTCCCATTTGGCGACCGACGCATGGGGCTCCATGGCCGCCGCCTGATAGGAAGGCGTGCGATAGGTCTGGTCGAACTGCACCTCGGCCGCAGCGAAGGCCTTTTCGAAGTCACCGCGTTTGGTGTCGGCCGGCATCGGCCCTTCCTCGGTGGCCCGCCCGGTGCCGCGCCGGCTCTCGATCTCGTAGTGGCCTTCCTTGGCCTCGTATTCGACCTTGACCAGCTTTGCCGCTTGGCGTGCGATCTCGAAGCTTTCGGCAACGACCAGCGCGACCGGCTGGTTGTAATGCAGGATCTCGCCCTTCATCGCCGGCACGGCCGGCGACAGCGGCTGCGCCGAGGAATGCAGAACCTCGTCGCCGCTGACGACGGTCAGCACACCGGCCAGCGACTGCGCCGCCATGGCGTCGATCGACTTCACCTTGGCACGGCCGATTGGCGCGGTCACGACGTAGCCATAGGCGACCTTTTCGCCGATCAGATGCTCATAGGCATAGGGCGCCTTGCCCGACACCTTGAGCTTGCCCTCGTAACGATCGACGCCCTTGCCGATCACCCCTTGCGTGTTGCGATCGAGGCGGGTCTCGCCGATCGCTTCGTCCATGACGTGCTTGTTCATGATCAGGCTCCCTTCGTTGCATCAGCGAGCACGGCTTTGAGCGTGCGCCGCGCGAGCGGGATCTTGAAGTCGTTCTCGCCCTGGCCCCTGGCCTCGGCGAGGAGAATGTCGGCTGCCTTGTCGAACAGCGCCATAGAGGGCGCTTCGCCGATCAGCGCCTTCTCCACCGCCTCGTCGCGCCAAGGCATGTGGGCGAGGCCACCGAACGCCAGACGCGCCTCGGCGATCTTGCCGCCATCCGTGCGGACGATCGCCGCCACCGAGACCAGCGCAAAGGCATAGGACGCGCGGTCGCGGACCTTGCGGTAGCGATGGACGCCCGCGATCGGCTTCGGCAGCCGCACGGCGGTAATCAGCTCGCCCTCTTGAAGTTCGCTCTCGATCTGCGGCGTATCGCCGGGCAGGCGATAAAAGTCGTCGACCGCAATTTCCCGCGTTGAACCGTCTGCTTTCTGCGTCTCGACGACTGCGCCGAGCGCGCGCATCGCAACGGCCATGTCCGAGGGATGGGTCGCGATGCAGTTCTTCGACGCACCGAGAATGGCGTGGATCCGGTTGAAGCCGCCGATCGCGGCACAGCCGGAGCCGGGCTCACGCTTGTTGCAGGGCTGCGAGGTCTCGTAGAAATAGCCGCAGCGCGTGCGCTGGAGTAGGTTGCCGCCGGTGGTCGCCTTGTTGCGCAGCTGGCCGGAAGCGCCGGCCAGAAGCGCGCGCGACAGCAGCTCGTAATCCTTGCGGATGCGCGGATCGGCAGCGAGGTCGGAGTTGGTGACGAGGGCCCCGATCCTCAGACCGCCGTCATCCGTCGTCTCGATGTCGCGAAGCGGCAGACGGGTGATGTCGACGAGCTTGTCCGGCGTTTCCACCTCGAGCTTCATCAGATCGAGGAGATTGGTGCCGCCGGCAATGAAGCGGCCTGCGAGTTTGCCGGCTTCGGTGACATCGCTGGCGCGGGCGTATTCGAACGGTCTCATGCCGTCTCCTTCATCTTGGCGCTGGCGCTCTCGATGGCGTCGACGATGTTGGGATAGGCGGAGCAGCGGCAGATGTTACCGCTCATACGCTCGCGTATCTCGTCGCTCGAGAGGTTGGCATCTCCCGTGACATTGTCGCTCGCATGGCTCGGCCAGTTGTCCTTGACCTCGCCGAGCATTCCCACTGCCGAGACGATCTGTCCGGGCGTGCAGTAGCCGCACTGAAATCCGTCATGGTGGAGGAAAGCCTCCTGCATCGGATGCAGCTTGTCCGGCTGACCGATGCCCTCGATCGTGGTGATCTCGTCACCTTCATGCATGACCGCGAGGGTCAGGCAGGAATTGATCCGGCGGCCATTGACCAGCATGGTGCAGGCGCCGCACTGGCCGTGATCGCAACCCTTCTTCGAACCGGTGAAACCGAGATGGTCCCGGCAGGCGTCGAGAAGCGACGTGCGTGTATCGATGTCGAGCTCGTGCTCGATCCCGTTGATCTTCAACTTCATCGCGTGGAATAGCCCTTCGCTGGCGTCCGTCAGGCGTGATGCTTTGCCGCGCCCAATCTGGAACGTTTCGAAATTCGATCGTTAACGGGCGGAAGGCGCGATGGTTTCGTCGACTCCCGCAGGGTGACGAAGTGTTCAACGAGGGCGGGAGGGGCGGCGACGCATTTTCGGAAAAAGCCGGTGCGTTTGAATCGCGTCAGCGCATGCAATCGCTGTCAAGCGCGGGGCGTTTCTGCCGGCAACCAGGGATTGATCACCTGGACCCCCATGTCCACGAACGGACGAATGTCGCGTGTGGCCACGGAAAACCCGTTCGAAACGGCAATCGCGGCTATTGCAGCGTCGGCGAAGCCCTTGACCTCGCGGCCTCGTCGGGCCGCGCCGGCCGCATGTGCGGCAAAGGCAACCGTTGCCGGCATATCGAACGAAGCGATGCGACCGAAGAAGAGAGCGATATAGGATTCGACAAGGTTCTCGAGCGCCGCATGCCGTTTGCCTTCTGGCAATTTCGCGACACCGAACCGCAGCTCGGCCACCGTGATCGTCGTCAACCAGAGCGTGGACGGAGATTGCTGGTTCAGCCATGCGAGGACGTTGGAATCCGGGTTCGGCTTCATAGCCTCCGACAGGACGTTCGTATCAAGCAAAATCACGAGAAGTCGGCACCCTCGATCCCGGTCCGATCCCGGTCAAAATCGACGCCCTCCAAGTCGACGCCATCAGCCAGCATCCGCAGACGGTCGCCAAAGCCGGTTTCATTTGGCGGGAAAAGGCCCTCGGCCAGCAGTCGGCGCGCCTTTTCCTCGGCGCTGATCCCGTCATGAGCGGCCTGGGCCTTGAGAGCTCGGTGTATCTCGTCAGAGAGCTTGCGGATCGTTATTTGCGCCATCTGTCCGTTCCTGAATTCTGGCGCCATGATAGCATCTGGCAATTTCGCTATCAAACCTCCTTGCCGGACATCGAGACGCGCTTTTGTCGGGGAAGAAGATGGGTACACTGGAACTCGCCTTCCACACTCGGCGAGCGCGCCTCTGCCCCTGTGGCGGCATGGCGGCCAGCAGCGGCTTTCAGCTTTTCCCCTCCACCTCCGCCAGATGCTCGATGACCTTTTCGAGCAGCCAGTAGAAGGCTTGCTCCTCGTCCGGGCCGGCGGTCTTGTCGATGGCGATCTTGAGATAGGCGATCTCGGTCTCGATCTTCTCGGCCGGCAGCATCTTCAGGCGGCTGACGAGGATCGCCGCTTCGAGCACCGCCGCCTTGGCACGGTTCATGCCGGTATAGGCCCGATGCTGGCCGGACGCGATCACCTTGCAGAAATAGCGCGGGCGCGTTTCATCCCCGCTGACGCTTTCGACCTGCAACACGTCATGCGACAGCGCCGCTTTGAGCCGTGGCACCGGGCAGTTTTCGAGAGGGGTCAGGGGCCAGTCCCTGCGGCCGGTAAGACAGCCGGCGAAGATCTTCGCCTCGTCGGTATAGTTGACCACCGCACGGCCCGTCGCCTCGATGTTGGCCAACGTCGTCGAGGGGCGGAAAGGCGCGATGATCCAGCCGTCCTTTTCCTGAATGATGCCGAGTGGCGCGATGTGGACCTCGCCTGCCTCGGACATCGTGGTCAGGATCGTTTCACGAATATAAGGCATCGCCTCAACTCCCCTCGCCCTCGCCGTCATCGTCGGCAGATTTCGCAGCCGATGTCCGACGCGCGTTCTTCTGTGCTTTCAGGGTATGGCCGGCCTCTTCGAGCCGCGTCCGGTCTTCCTCGTTCCGCGGCGCGCCGACGCCGAAATCCAGCGGCGCGTCCTGGGCGTAACGCTTGCCGAGCCTGAAGGCGACTTCCGCCTTCTGGAGTTCCGCCCCGAGATAGAAGGCGTGGCCGGTGTCGCCGTCCACTTCGATATGCGGAAACAGCTCGAAGGCGTCCGTGGCGACATGATGCATGTCGCGATTGAAGAGGTGAATGCCGTCCTCGGCGGTTTCGATCCGGTAGTTCCGGTCCTTGATCGTCGCCGCCAGCTCGCCGAGTTCGCCCGGCGTGACCGCAAAGGGTTTCACGTCATGAACCTGAAGGAGCGCGCTCGAATAGCCGCGCGGCAAGGCGTTGTCCTCTTTCGCCGCAAAGAGCATGCGCCGGGCCGCATCGTGCTCGGCGATCGTCGCGCGGGTGTGCGGGCTGACATTGACGATCAGGAGATTGTCGATCGACAGCTCCGAGCAGATGCCGAGCAGCGTCGCGGTTATCCCCGAAGTGTCGGCGTCGGTCAGCTCCGTCAGATTGCCCGTCCCCATCAGGATGGAGATGTCCGGATGGCGGCGGCGCAGCTCGTGATAGCGCAAGAGCGAGGCGGTGAAGCCGAAATGAATGGGATCGAGGATCGCGTCGGCGATGAAATCGATCCCCATCGCCCGCGCGGTCTCGATCGCCCTGTCGAGGGAGGCGAGATCGTGGGGGATGGCCGGCACGAGGATCGGCACGGCGTCGCCTTCGCGGGCGATGTGCATCGTCTCTTCGTTGAGGCTGAGGAGATAGTCGGCGCCGGCGCGCGTTGCCCGGGACAACTCGTCCGGATCGGCGGAATCGACGCTGACCGTATGGCCGGCCGCCTTGAGCCCGGCAATCATCTCTTCCAGATGCGGAAAGGGCGTATCCGGCAGGCAGCCGAGATCAATGACGTCCGCCCCCTCGCCCCGCATCTTCTCGGCCCTCGCCACGATCGTTTCGACGGGATGGGCCGTCGCGTCGACGATCTCGGCGAAGATGCGCATGGCATGACGGGAGAGATCGGGCGGTCCGCCCTTGCGGCCGAGAAACTCCGGCAGGTCGACGAGTTCGTCCGGGCCGCGGACGAAGGGCACGCCGAATGACGCTTCCAGCCTTGCAAGGTCCGCACGGCATCGCCCCGGCAGCACGACGCGATCGGCCTCGACCGGTCGCTGCAGCCGCCGCTCGATGATGTCGCCGGTGGCGAGCGCGGCGACTTTGACGCCGATATCGGCGATCGCCCAGTCGAATGCGGTCTCGCCAATGCCGGCGAGGATCCGCTCGAGGCGCGGGCGGGCCAGATGTCCGGTCAGGAAGAGCAGTCGCGGTTTCGCCATTGCGGCTATGTCGGGCATTCATCGTCCGTTGAAAAGCCCGCCGTCTCCGAAACCCTGACGCAGAGCCTCACTCCGCGGCGACGGACAGCCCCACGGCGTGATCCGACAGCTGATGGCCCGGCACCCTGCCGTCGGTGAGCCTCAGGCCGGCTGTTGCAAGATCGCCGGGGCCGGCGATGGAAACCGCATAGTTTCCGAGCTGATCGGAAAAGGTCTCGTCGACGATCTGGGCGGCGACCAGCGCCTCGATCTGAGAGCCCTCCGGCACGTCGAGCTGCTTGATCAGGCAGAGATGGCGCGCCGACATCCGGCGCGCGAGCCAGGCGGCGAGCGAATCGGAGGTCACGCTCCAGTCCTTGGCGATGTCGGGCGCCGTCAGGGCGACGTCGCGCGGAAGCCAGACGGGAATGCGGCCTGCCTCGATCGCCGTCTCGATATCCTCGCGATCGCGCGCCCGTGTCATCCGCGCGCTGAGACTGATCAGCGCGAGGCCGAACTGCTCCATACCGAGGATCGCCATCTCATGGGCCGCCCGATCGTCGAAGCCGAGCTTTGGTTGATAGCGGCGCACCGTGTCGGCGAAGGGTCCGCCTCCCGGCACGACGACTGTCGGAAAACTGGACTGTTCCAACGCCCTGACCCAACGGTGAAGGTCCGGCGAAGATACCGAACTGCCTCCGAGCTTGACGACGAGTAACTGCTGACCTCTGCCCATTGCGCTGACCCCTTTCGATTGCCGGGGCAGCCTGCGCAACCGCGCGACCGCCTCCTCCCGTTCGCTTCAGCCTCTTCGGACCGATAGCTTCCTCATGGGGAACTCCTGGTTGAACCCGATCGATCCAAGCTTCCTCGATAAAAACGCGATTTTTACCGAACGTCCTTTGGCATGACAATGAACTCCCGCGACGGTCTCAGCGCAAGGCCAGATGCGGGTTCAGCGACGCTGCGCCGACGGGCCGGACACTTCTGGCCCTGACCGTTCGGGGTCCGTCGAGCGGCTCGCGCCTGCGATTTTCCGTGTTCAGGCGCCAGGATCGCCGCGCCGGCGGCAGATTTCGATGCCGACGGCGCCGGGGCCGAGTTCGAGCTTCTCGATCTTCACCGTCACCTCGAACACCCGCTCGTCCCGCAGGAGGGTCCGCGCGAGATCGAGGGCAAGGGTCTCGACGAGATCGGTATGGCCGGCCTCGACGAGAGCCCGGATCGCGTCGGTGATCAGATCGTAGGAATAGACCTCGGAAATGTCGTCGGCTTGCGCGGTGATCCGGTCGATCCGGGCATCGACGCTGAAGCGCACCTTCTGGCGCCGGCCGCGCTCGTGGCCGTAGGCACCGATTTCCATGTCGAGCACGAGGTCGCGAACGAAGATGCGATCGAGGCGAGCCTCGTCCATCGGCTCAAAAGCTCGTTTCGCCGAAGCGCCCGGATCGTCGGCGGCGAGGACCGTCCGGCCGCCAGCGATCAGATCGGACATCCGCCGAACCTTGTTTTCATCGATGGAGTCGGACCGCGCCCCACAGGTCAGCGCGCCGCGAAACCCGAGATAATCGGGTTCGAGGACGAGAAGACGCGGGACATCCGGCGCTTCCAGCGAACCGGCAAGGCCGGTCATCAGCCCATGCTCGCGGGCAGAGCGCACGAAGCGCGCGACCATGGCGAAGGTGAGCGCACTCAAGAGCCCGCTCGCCGCCCCCGCGCCTTGCCGCTTGCCGATCGTGTCGATCATCGCGCCGTGAAATCCGGCCTGCGCGAGATCTGGAAGAAGCGTCAGATCCGGATCGCCATCGGCAAAGAACACCGCGACGAGCCTGATGTCGCGGGCGATTTCGCCGAGCGCCGATATCACGGCGAGCCGCTCCTCCCGCCGTGCAGGGAAGAAGCCGATCTTGACGAAGTCGGCTTCTCGCCGCTCGCGCACGGCGCGAACGACGACATCCGGCACCATGGGCAGATCGCCCGCCACGGCCGAGACCGGGCGCCGACCCGCGACCTGCTCGATCGTCGCGGCCAGAACGGCCGGTGCGACCGCACCGAGCGCGCCTTGGGCGGGATCCTTCAGGTCGATGATATCGGCGCCGCCGGCGAGCGCCGCTTCGGCTTCGCCGGGTCCCGTGACGCTTGCCAGCAATTTCGTCAACGCGCCGCCTCGAACTGCTTCTTCAACGTATTCTTGAAGAGATACTGCACGCCCCGCTCCCAGCTCTCGTCGGTGTTCGAGCGAATGTCGGCGCTGCCTCTGGCGACCGGTTTACCGGTTTTGACGTCGAAGGCGAAGGCATTGATGTTGAGGATGAGGTTGGAGACCTTCTGGACGGTCCCGACCACGGCGATGTCCGCCCCGACCTCGCCGGCAAATTTCAGCGCGCAGTTGCCGCAATTCTGGAGATTGGCGTCCTCGGCCTGTCTGGCGACCGGGCCGGTATCGACAAGCTCGTAACCGTCGAGCCCGGCGATGTCCTTGCGCAGCATCGGCGCCATGCGGGCGAGCCGTGCCTCCTGAGCGGCGTCCTTGCCCATCATCGAGCCTTCCAGGCTGGAATCGACCAGCTGAAAATCGAACACCGCGACCTTCTCTCCTGCCGCCGCCGCCGGTCCAGCCATGCATACCGCGAGGACAACAACGGGAAAAAATCTCCCTTGCCTGACAAGGTCTCGTCCGCGACACATCGTAGACGCAAACATTCGGCCCCTCCCTGAATGTGGTGTGCGGTGCCCGGGATCAGTGATAGCGCATCGGGCGGGAGGAGCAATGATGGCAGCGGCTCGGCAGTCAGCCGTCCACCGCAGCCGAATGCGGGAGGAAATCTGATGTTCGACCTTTATCGCCCGGGGCGCAGCCTCGCGCCGCTCGCCCTGGCATGGCTGGCGGCTCTATCCATGAGCCTCCCGGCAGCAGCGCAGGGCACCGGCGAGACCGCCGCCCCGGCGGCAAAAGCGGCGGCGCCTGCAAACCCGGCACAGAAACAGCTCCAGACGATCCGCATCGGCTACCTGCGCAGCTATGAGCGGACCCTTGCCCTCTCCGTCCTCGACATTCCGCCCGAAGATATCGGCCTTGCCGGCGCCAAGGTGGCAATCAAGGACAACGACACCACCGGCTCCTTCATGGGCCAGAAATTCGTCCTCGACGTCGTCACTCTCAAACCCGGCGACGACATCACCGGCCCGATGCAGAAGCTCCTGGCCGATGGCGACCACTACATCGTCACCGATCTCTCGGCCGAGGACACGCTGAAGGCGGCCGATCTCGCCAAGGAAAAGGACGCGATCATCCTCAATGCCGGGGCCGAGGCGGACAGCCTGCGCAATGACGACTGCCGGGCCAACATGTTCCACACCGCCCCGTCCCGCTCGATGCTGACCGACGGCCTGGCGCAGTATCTGATGTGGAAGCAGTGGCGGAACTGGGCGCTCGTCGAGGGCGAACATCCCAATGATCAGCTTTTCGCCGAAGCCCTGAAGCATTCGGCCAAGAAATTCGGTGGCAAGATCGTCGCCGAGAAGGTCTTCAAGGATGCGGGCGGCGCGCGCGCCACCGATTCCGGCCAGGCGCTCGTCCAGCGGCAGATCCCGGTCTTTCTGCAGGATCTGCCGGATTACGATGTCCTGCTCGTCGCCGACGAGAGCGAGGTGTTTGGAACCTACATCCCCTGGCGGACCTGGATCCCGCGCCCTGTTGCGGGCACCGCCGGCCTCGTTCCCGGTTCCTGGCATCCGGCCAGCGAGCAGTGGGGCGGCGCGCAGATCCAGAATCGCTTCGAGGACGCGGCCGGCCGGCGCATGGAACCCAAGGACATGCAGGCCTGGACGGCGGTGCGCGTCATCGGCGAGGCCGCCTCCCGGACGAACTCGACCGACCCGGAAAAGATCGACGCCTTCATCCGCTCGAAGGACTTCACCGTCGCCGCCTTCAAGGGCCAGCGCCTGACCTTCCGGGACTGGGACTGGCAGCTGCGCCAGCCTGTCCTTCTCGGCACGGAGAACTCCGTCGTCACGGCATCGCCCCAGGAAGGCTTTCTGCATCAGGTCTCCGAACTCGACACACTCGGGACGGATCGGCCGGAAACGACCTGCAAGTTCGACAAGTGATGGTTTCGTCGCAGAACAGGCGGTAGCCGCCAATAGCTCGTCATCCCGGGCTTGACCCGGGATCCATTCCAAACCGCCGAAACCGCCATGACCGTTTTTCACTAAGACATTGATTTCTAAGCATCGAAGAGGGGAAATTCGACGGAAGAGGAATGGATCCCGGGTCAAGCCCGGGATGACGAAGTCTCGAGTTTCGCGCCTTCTCTTCGGCCCGCTCGTTCCATGACACCGAAGGAGACCCATCCAAGAGGCGCAAAATTATTGCGGCCTCAATCCTGAGGACAGCGAGGCTCCCGCCTTTCCCGCCTTCCTGAACCGTCGATAGTGCTCGCAAAGCGATTTCCGCGATCGAAACGAACACCGTTCCGCGCTATGGAAAGCGGCTGTCGGAGGAAAGAACGGGCGACTTGCGGTTCATGGCACGAAGGGGACACAACCGGGTCGAGATGAGCGCTGGCGTGAGCCGGGCATTCGTTCCATGTCGCTGAAGGCGCGCCTTGCTTTGACACTGACGGTCGCCTTCGTCGCGATCGTCATCATCGGCGCGGTGCTGACCTTCTTTCAGGCGCGCGAGAATATCCACACCGAGCTTCAGGCCGCCCGCAGCGTCGCGGCCAACCGCGTCGCCCAACTCGTCGCCGAGCTGCCCGCCTCGCGCGACGTGAGAGGCAAGCTCGCCGGCTTCGTTCGCACCTTCAACGGCGACCGGCGGGTCAAGATCCTGCTGATCGATTCACTCGGTGTCATCCGCGACCAGTCGGTCATGGCGAAGGATTTCGGCGCCTTGCCAGACTGGTTCGTGAAGCTTCTTTCTCCCGATCCCTCGACGACCGTCATGCCGCTGACGGCGGCCTCCGAGCCGATCACCTCGGCGGCGATCCTCGTCGATCCGCGCAACGAACTCGCCGCTGCCTGGCTCGATCTGTTGACCTCCCTCAGCCTCCTGGTGCTGTTCCTGGCGATCGCCTTCGGAGCGGTCTGGATCGTCGCCGACCGGGCCCTGAGGCCGCTCACCGCCATCCAGGACGCCTTCGCGCGCATCGGTGGCGGCGACTATTCGGCCAAGGTCGTGCCGCGCGGGCCACCGGAAATCCGCGAGCTGGCGGGCGGGCTGAACACCATGACGGATCGTCTCGAGGCGATTTCGAGCCGCAATCGCCGGCTCTCGGACCGGCTCCTGCATCTGGAGGACGAGGAGCGCGCCGGGCTCGCCCGCGATCTCCACGACGACATCGGTCCGCTGCTCTTTGCCATCGACGTCGACGCCTCCGGCATCAGGCGAATGGCACAGACGTCGCCGCCGGGCGCCATCGTGGAGCGCGCCGGGGCGATCGTCGCGGCCGCCCACGCGGCCCGCAAGGAACTGAAGCGCATCCTCGGCAATCTGCGGCCCGGCGCGACGTCGGGGCTCGGACTGAAGGGGGCCATCGAGGAGATGGTCGCCGACCTTCAGTCGCGCCACGGCGGTGTCGATTTCGATCTCGACCTTTGCGACGGAGACTTTGGCGCGACGGTCGAAACCCTGGTCTACCGTGCCGTGCGCGAAGCCGTGACCAACGCCCTGCGTCATGGCGAGCCCGGCGCGATCGCCATTATGGTCGAAGACCGCGCAGGGCAGCTGGCCTTCGAGGTCACTGACGATGGCGGCGGCCTCGCCGATGCGGAGCCGGGCACAGGTTTCGGCCTCGTCGGCATGCGCGAGCGCGTGGAGGCCGCTGGCGGGGTCATGCGGATCGAGGAGATCGGCCGGCCGCGCGGCGTCAAGGTGAGCGGATCGGTGCCGCTCGCCGGCCGTATGGTTGCAGAAAAGACCAGCCAGGCTGATAGAATCATCCTCGACGAGGCGGCCGCCAAGGGCGCCATGACAGCATTGAAGGACGAACGATGAAGCTCCTGATCGTCGACGACCACAAGGTGGTTCGGGACGGGATTCGCCGGCTGATCGAGGGGTTGGCGGTGAGCGCCATCGCCGAAGCCGAAAGCCCGTCCGATGCGCTTCGCGAGTTTCGCGGCCTGCGCCCGGACGTCACCATTCTCGACATCAACCTGAAGAACGGCAGCGGCCTCGACGTCCTGCGCCGCCTGAGGGCAGATGATCCGAAGGCGAGGATCGTCGTCTTCTCGATGTATTCCGACGTCGTCTACGCCGTCTCGGCGCGCCGCGAGGGCGCACTCGGCTATGTCTCGAAAAGCGCTCCCTCCGACGAGCTGCTCGTCGCTCTGGAGAAAGCGCTTGCGGGCGAAACTTACGTCGACAGCGAGACCTCCGCGCTGATGAAAGACCATACGAGCCGCGAAACCGGCGTCTCCGATCTCACCCGCCGCGAACTGCAGATCCTCCACATGCTCGGCGACGGCCGGAGCCTGTCGGAGATCGCCGATGGCCTTGGCGTCGCCTACAAGACCGTCGCCAACACCTCGACCCGGATGAAGGAAAAGCTCGGCGTCGAGCGCACCTCCGACCTCGTCCGCTTCGCGCTGGAAACCAAGGGCGGACGGATGCTCGGCAGCGGTGAGTGAGCTCTTGGGCCATTACGGGAAGTAGTCCCGTTGCTGGCACGGAAATTTATAAGCTAGCAATTGAATTGCCGTCGCCCCTCGCGGCTTGTCTCTCCCAAGGGCAAGGCGTGGGGGACGGCGGGCACCGGCAAACGGGACGGGAGGCTCGAAAATTGCCATGATCAGGCCAATGGCATTCATCGTCGCATTCGCGCTGACGGCGGGCTCGGCCCTTGCTGAGGAATCCGAGACGATCGAAGACATGGCTTCGGCCGGCGAGGTGGCGAAGGTTCAGGAAACGCTGGCAAAGATCGGCTGCAAGGCACCCGCCGTCGAGAAGGAGAGCGACGATCTCTTCGAGATCGATGATGCGACCTGCGACATCGGGCAATACGACTTCAAGCTGAATGGCGACTACAAGATCATGGTGATGTCGATCGACGAATGACCCGTCGCATCGGCTGAGACGCTGCCCGGCCGCATCAGGCGACGGGCTCATGGGAGGAACGATTTGAGACGTCTGTCCGCCGCGGCCCTCGCCGCGCTTCTCGCGATGTCGGCCAGCCCCGCCTTCGCCTACAAGGTCTTCGTGTCGAACGAAAAGGGCAACGACATCACGGTGCTCGATTCGGATAAGGATTTCGCGGTCGTCGACACCTTCAAGGTCGGCCAGCGCCCGCGCGGCATCGCGATCAGCCCCGACGGCTCGGCGCTCTATGTCTGCACCAGCGACGACGACACCATCCAGGAATACGACACCAAGACCCACAAATTCGTCCGCACCCTGCCGTCGGGCCCCGATCCCGAGCTCCTCGTCGTCTCGCCGAGCGGCGACCAGCTTTATGCCGCCAATGAGGACGACAATCTGGTCACCGTCATCGACCTGAAGACCGGCGGACGCCTCGCCGAGATTCCGGTCGGCGTCGAGCCGGAAGGAATGGGCGTCTCGCCCGACGGCAAGACCATCGTCAACACGTCGGAAACGACGAACATGGCCCATTTCATCGATCGCGACAGCCAGCAGATCACCGCCAACGTCCTGGTCGATTCCCGTCCCCGCTTTGCCCAGTACAAGAAGGACGGCTCGGAGATCTGGGTCTCCGCCGAGATCGGCGGCACCGTCTCGGTGATCGACGCGGCCACCAAGCAGATCACCCACAAGATCACTTTCGACATCCCAGGCATCCGCTCCGAGGCGATCCAGCCGGTCGGCATCCGCATCACCGACGACGGCGCCAAGGCCTATATCGCACTCGGGCCGGCCAACCGCGTCGCGGTGGTCGACACCAAGACCTACGAGGTCGAGGAATACCTGCTCGTCGGCCAGCGCGTCTGGCAGCTCGCCTTCTCGCCCGACCAGAAATACCTCTTCACCACCAATGGCCTGTCCAACGACGTGACGATCATCGACGTCGCCGACGACAAGGCCGTCAAGTCCGTGCAGGTGGGGCAGCAGCCCTGGGGCGTCGCCGTGACACCGAACTGAGATACCTATTTTCGGGAGGGAAAATCATGAAATCACCCTGGCTCGCTCTGATGGCGGCGCTCTTCGGCATTGGCGTCGTCGTGGCGCCGACCGGCTCGGCCTTCGCCCAGGCCGGCGATGACGACGACGATGCGAAACCCGCCGCCACTCAAACCATGGCGGCCGACGATGACGACGATGACGACGACGCGGGCCGTGGCGCCGACATGGTGCCGGCCGGTGACGGGCTGACGATCCCGCCGGGCTCGGAGCTGATGCCGGCGGCGGCGCTCAATGGCGACCAGATCGGCCTGCCGAAGAAGAGCCTCTCCTCGCAGATCGTCACGCCGCTCATTCTCGGCGAGGGCGGCAAGCCGTTCACGGTGAACCACACGGACTTCTACCTCAGGGCGGGCCAGGCCTATCGCTGGGACATCAAGTCCGAGGGCGACATCGAGTACAAGTTCAACGCGCCGGACTTCTTCCGCAATGTCTGGATGAACCAGATCGTCATCGACGATCTCGAAGTCCACATGGCGGGCGCGCCGGCCTGGCTGGAATATGATTCCCACGGCACCATCACCGTGCAGTTCCAGACCGTCCGCCCCGGCCGCTACGAATGGAATGTCGGCGGCCTCGACGCCGAGCACGAGATGAAGGGCACGATCACCGTCGTGCCGTGAGGCGCGGCGGGGCAGGAGCGATGGGTGCTTGACCGCACTCGTCGAGCGGGGCGCTAGCCTCGGGCTCGCCCCGTCCGCCGTGTGTGCAGAACGCGCGAACACAGAGCGGCTTCGTCATCCCGGGCCTGCCCCGGGATCCATTCCAAATCGCCGGAACCGCGGTGACGATCCATTGTCAAGACATTGATCTTGCTGCGCTTAAAAGGAAGAACTCAACGGTTGAGGAATGGATCCCGGATAAAGTCCGGGATGACGAAGTTTCAGTGGTCGCGAGGATTTCGGCCACCCATGAAGGCCATGGGAAAATGGGAGGCCATGTTTCAAGACGGTTGGCCTGTGCTGACTATGGCTGCGCGCATGGGATGACCCTGCCAGTGTGCGCCGCCAAATAGACAGCATCTCCCCGCATCTGCACTATGTCATCCTCCAAGGGAGGCTGGCATCGAGACTTGCATCAGGCCCGCGGTGGATCTCTCGCCAAGCCGGAAAGAACGAAGACCGACAATGCAGGACGGCAGGCTGAACGACAGCGCCACCATCGACCTCCCTGCCCTCGCCGTCGAGCGGGTCAGCCATTCCTATGGCCAGCGCCAGGCGCTGGGCGACGTTTCCTTCACCGTCCCGCAAGGCTCCTTCACCGCGCTTCTCGGCCCCAACGGCGCCGGCAAGTCGACGCTGTTCTCGCTGATCACCCGCCTCTTCAACGTCCGCCACGGGGCGATCCGCATCCTCGGCTACGACCTCAACGCCGATCCCGGCGAGGCATTGCGGCGGCTCGGCGTCGTCTTTCAGGCCCGCACCCTCGATCTCGACCTCTCGATCGCCCAGAACCTCACCTATCACGCCGCGCTCCACGGCCTGCCGGCCTCGGCGGCGAAGAAGCGCATCGGCGAGATCCTCGCCACTTCCGAACTCTCCGCGCGGCTGAAGGAGAAGGCCCGCAACCTGTCCGGCGGCCAGCTCCGCTCGATCGAGATCGTGCGCGCCTTCATGCATCGCCCACGCCTCATCCTGCTCGACGAGCCGACCGTCGGCCTCGACATCCGCTCGCGGGCGGCCATCCTCTCCGAGGTGCGCCGGCTGGTGAAGGAAGAAGGCGTCAGCGTCCTCTGGGCGACCCATCTGATCGACGAAATCGACGACAGCGACCAGGTCGTCGTCCTGCATCAGGGCCAGGTGCTGGCCGAGGGTTTCGTGCCGGAGATCGTCGCGCGGGAAGGCGCGAAATCGATCGGCGACGCCTTCACCCGGCTGACCGGCGTTCGCGCCGGGACCACCGAGCCGGCGGAGTTGCGGGCATGAGCGAGACCCCCGTGGAGCACGCCCACCCTGCCCCGATCCGCCGCGGCTTTCCGCTTTCGGCCTATCTCATCTGCGCCGGCGGTATCGTGTGGCGTGAAGCGCTGCGCTTCATTCATCAGCGCGAGCGCTTCGTCTCGGCGCTGGTGCGCCCGCTCCTGTGGCTGTTCATCTTCGCCGCCGGCTTCCGCCAGGTGCTCGGCGTCTCGATCATCGCGCCCTATCAGACCTACATCCTCTACGAGGTCTATATCGCACCCGGCCTCGTCGGCATGATCCTCCTCTTCAACGGCATGCAGTCCTCGCTCTCGATGGTCTACGACCGCGAGACCGGGACGATGAAGACGCTGCTGGTCTCGCCGCTGCCGCGCTGGTTTCTCCTGGTCTCGAAGCTTTTCGCCGGCGTCGCGGTCGGCGTCGTCCAGGTCTATGTGTTCTTCGGCATTGCCTGGTTCTGGGAGGTGCAGCCGGAGCCGCCGGGCTATCTGACCGCCCTGCCGGCGATCATTCTCGCCGGGCTGATGCTGGGGGCGCTCGGTATGCTGCTCTCCTCGCTGGTCCAGCAGCTGGAGAATTTCGCGGGCGTCATGAACTTCGTGATCTTCCCGATGTATTTCGCCTCTTCGGCGCTTTATCCGCTCTGGCGGGTGCAGGAATCGAGCCCACTGCTCTACCGGATCTGCCAGTTCAATCCGTTCACCCACGCCGTCGAGCTCATTCGATTCGCGCTCTATCAGCAGCTGAACGGTCAAGCATTGCTGATCGTTCTCGGCTGCACGGTGGTCTTTCTCGGCGGGGCGATCATCGCCTATGATCCCGCGAGAGGACTGATCAGCCGCAAGCGCCAATAGGCGAGGCGCGTTGCAAGAGGCCAAACAGATCTCGGGAGGATGCATTTTGGCGCAATTATCGATCCGGCCCGGTGCTTGCACGCTGGCATGGACACGGGCCGCAAGCAGCGGCGTCGCCCTATCGCTCGCCCTACTCGCGCCGCTCTCGGCATCGGCGCAGGACGGGGCGACGCCAAGGGAAATCCCGAAGGGTTTCGTCCTGCCGGGCCCGGCGCCGACCAACGCACCGGCTGGCACAGGCAGTGCCGCTTCGCCAGGGTCCGACGCCGGCAGCTCGGGCGGCAGCACGGTCGGCGGCAAGGCCCAGAACCCGGTGGATTTTGCCACGGCCCCGAAGAAAGCCACGACCGACTGGCCCTGCATCCAGCGGCGCGTCGATCAGATCACCGCCGGCCAGATCTGGAGCGGCCCGCCACTCCCCGATCCCGCTTCCGTCGACGCGAGTGACGAAGTGAGCAGGCTGATTGATCAGGTGGCAGCGCGGCGCACGCCGCTCGCCGATGCCGAAACAGCCGTGAAGGACTATATCGAGGCGCTGCCGAAGGGCGAGCGCGAGGCGGCGGCCGCCGGCTTCGTCTCCGTCCTTCTCGATCGCCTCAACACCGAGCGCAGCCAGATCATGCGCGGGATCGAGCGTTACGGCGTCAAACAGAAGACGCTGGCGGCGCGGCTGCGCGAGGAGGCGAAAGCCTTCTCGACCCAGCAGAACAACCCGACCGCCAATCCGACAGCGCTCGACGACGCCCGTCAGCAGATGCTCTGGAACACCCGTGTCTTCAACGAAAGGCGGCAGTCGCTGAGCTATGTCTGCGAGGTGCCGACCCTCATCGAACAGCGCGCCTTCGCCCTTGGCAGGGCGGCGGGACAGGCGCTTTGACGGTGAAAGGCGTTCACGAGGCTGAGGCGTCGCGCGGCGTCGGACGCAAGGGTGTGAGCATCACGCTGCGGGCCCTCGATAGCGACTACGCCATCAGCCGGCTTGCGCCCGATGATGCCATTCCCGGTTGGGCCGACGGGCCGGGCTTCGTGTCGATCACCCGTACGCAGGACGAATTGTCGATCCTGTGTCTGGCCGAACGCGTCCCATCGGGAACGTCCACCGATCAGGGCTGGCGCTGCTTCCAGTTCGTCGGGCCCTTCGCCTTCGACGAAACCGGCATCGCCGCCGCCGTCCTGCAGCCGCTGGCCGAAGCGGATATCGGGATCTTCCTCGTCTCCTCCTTCGACACGGACTATCTGTTCGTGAAGATGGAGAATGCCGGCCGCACCGCGCAGGTGCTGACGTCGGCCGGGCACGTGGTCGAACACACCGATTGATCGGCGATCGATCAGCGGGGCGCTTCGCTGGAGCGCCGTGCGTCCGAATGGGCCCACAGAGGCCGCTCTATCTTATTGAATCAACGCATCGTGCTTTTTAGAAAAGCGATTCCGATATTCGGGCCGATGCGGCAGGCCGGCGATGTTTTGAGGAAGGACTGGCAGGGGCAACAGGGCTCGAACCTGTGGCCTGCGGTTTTGGAGACCGCCGCTCTACCAACTGAGCTATACCCCTTCAGCCGTGGTGGAGATAAAACGTCGGCGGGCCGGATGCAACAGCAATCTTTGCCCGGCCCCGCCCGTCTTGTCGCCAATCAGGCCGATGCCGTGATCTGCCCGGGTTTGTCGCCGCTCTCCCGGCCGACGAACCAGCGCACGGCCAGCATGACAGCGATCACCGCCAGATAGGCTGCAAGCTCGCTCGCCGAGGGCTGCGAGGCGTAGCCGAACAGGACATGGGCGACGCGGCCCAAGAGGCTCTGCTCGGACAGGACCGGGCTCGTATCCCACAGTGGCGTCACCCAGCTGTTCAGCCAGCCGCCCTGCGCCAGAAAGCGCATCGCCTGTGCCGCGAGCCCGGCGGCGAGCAGCGTGATCAGCCCGGAGAGGACGCCGAAGAGATAGCGCAGCGGGATGGCGATCAGGCCGAGATAGAGCAGCGCGGAGATCACCGCGCCACCTGCAATGCCGAGGAGCCCGCCCGAAACGATGCCGAGAGCCGTCGTCTGGCCGGCCGCCGCGACGCCGTAGAGAAACAGGACGACCTCCGAGCCCTCGCGCAGGACGGCGACGGCGCAGACGATGGCGAGCGCCATCAGCGACTTCTCGCCGGCCTTCACCTCCTCGCCGACGGCCTTGAGGCTTCTGGCCAGCTCGCGCCCATGGCTGGCCATCCAGGCATTGTGCCAGACCAGCATGACGACGGCGATGAGGAGGACCGCGGCATTGAGCGCCTCCTGGCCCGATCCCTCGAAGAGATCGGCGATCCCGCCGGCAAAGGCCGCGACGAGACAGGCGCCGATGAAGCCCGCGAAGATCCCGCCGGCGACATGCAAGCCGCGGCCGGCAAGGCCCCGAGTGGCGGCGAGGACGACGCCGACGACGAGACCGGCCTCGATGACCTCGCGAAAGACGATGACGAAGGCTGCCAGCATCGGACTACTTCGCGACCACGATGCCGCGGGCGGTCGCGGCGTGATATTCCCCCATGAACTGATAGCGGCCCGGCACCAGCGGCTGGATGCGGATGATCCCGGTCTTTCCGCCCCCGACGACCTTCTCGACCCTCAGATCGGTCGAATCGAACTCGTCCGCCGTCTCGTCCTCATTGGTCAGCTTGATCTGGAAGCGCTGATTGGCCGGCACTTCAATCGTCGCAGGCGAGAATTTGTGATCCTTCAACGTCAGTTCGACGGTATGGACGTCGGCCGCACTGGCCGGCACATAGGCCAAGGCTGCGGCGCAGAAGGCCGCAATAACGGCGGGGCGAAACATCGGGGACATCGTCGGGTTTCCTGGTTCAGGGTCTTTGAGCTTGGCGCCCGCGTGCACGGGCGCCAGTTGCGCCGCCGTCAGCTGTGCTTGGCGGGATAATCGAACGTCCATGACACGGTGATCGGCTTCCACCAGTCCGGCACCCCCGTCGCCTTGTCGACGTGATGCAGGAAGCCGTTCACCGAGGGCGGTTCGATGACGTAGGTGGCCTTATATTTGCCAGGCCCGTTCATGGCAAAATTGTTGGCATAATGCGGTCCGTCGCCGGCCGTCATGGGGGCCAGGGGCTTGGTCTCGGAATAGGAACCGTCGGTCTTGGCTACGGTGGTCAGGATGCTGAGATAGGGGATCCAGGCATCCGGCGGAAAGCCATGGGCCTCCTTGTCGCCGGCATGGACGTCGATCTCGACGTGGATCGCGTCCTTCGCCGTGCTCATGCCCGGCGCCACACCGCTCATCTCGATCCCGGTGAGATAGGCGGGCGAAAGCTGCATTCCCTCCTTCATCACCGGTTCGCCGATATAGAACTCGCCTGCCAGGGCGGGAGAGATCATGCCGGCGGCGGCAAGCACGCAGCCACCGAAAACCATCGTCTTCGCGAACATACTGGACCTTTCCTGCAAACACGACCCGACACGACTGGGCCGGGTCGCACGAATACACCCGCCCCGACTAAGCGGACAGTTTTGATCAGATTAAATTTCGGTCAGGTTGGATGCGTTCGAGACTACGCCGGACCGGCAGGCAGGGCAGAGCTCACCGCCCTCGCTTGAAGCTACCCAGAATGCCCCGGACGATAGCCGTCGTCACCGTCGAGGCGACGGTCCGGCCGACCTGTTTCATGATCGTCTCTGTCACGGTCTGGCGCTGATAGCCGGATGAGCGAGTGGTGCGGCGGGGGGCTCGGCGTCGCGCTGGCGTGTCGTCCCTGTCATCGTAGTCCGCGGCATCGTCCCGACCATCGCCGCCAAGCCCGAAGTCTGGGATCTGGAAGCCGGTCCGTGTGCGCCGTGTCTGCGGCACGGAAGCGCCGCCGCCCCAAGGCCCCCGGCCCTCGCCTTCGCGGCCATTGGCCCGTCGCCTCGCGGCCTCGGCTCGCGCTTCCTGCTGCGAGCCTTCTGCCGCCTCGCGCTGGTGGGCGATCTCGGCCTCCTTCGCGCGCTCCTCTTCCTCGCGTTTCAGATCCTGTTCGGCCCGCTCGACGAGCATTTCATAGGCGGATTCGGAATCGATCGCATGGTCGTAAAGCCCGGCCACCGGGCTCTGCCGCTGCGTCTCGGCCCTTTCTTCGTCGCTGACCGGACCGAGCCTTGCGGCCGGCGGGCGAATCAGCGTGCGCTGGACGCCGTGAACAAGCTGCGGCGTCGCCATATCGGCGACGCACGCTTCATCCATCGCCGTGCAATCGCGGCCGTCCTCTTGTGGTAAATTCGGCCGGTCTCGCGTAAGGTCCCTGTCGAGAGGGACAATCCGAAATTCAGCCAGCGTGGTGGGTCGCGCTGGCATGCTGCAGATGCTTGGGACGAAGCAGCCGTGAGCGTTGACACGCGATCAGAGGGACACTCGGCCGCAAATGGCACGAAGCATCGCAGTTTCGTGCCTGCGGGGCGATGGCGAAGGCTTGCCGCGTGGCGCTTTTGGCGCCGGCCGCGGCTGCTCGTCCATCTCATCGGCTTCGCATTGATCGTCGTCGTCCCGGCGCTTCTTTTCAGCGCCTTCCTGATCGTCCAGTTCTCACAGCAGCAGCAGGAGATCGCGGCGGCCCAGGTCAACGACACCGCCGAGATCGTCTCGAACGCCATCGATCGCGAAATCTACGGGCTGGTGACGTCCGGCCGGGTCCTGGCGGCCTCCCCGACACTGATCGACGGTCCGCTCTCGCAGTTCAGCGAAAGGACGGTCGCGGCCCTCGCCGGAACATTCACCACGGCCGAACTCGTCGATCGCGACATGTCCGTCCTCGTCGACACCCACGAGACATTTCCCCCGCCGCAAGCCCGTTTCCCCGATCCGACCCTGGTCAAGAAGGTGTTCGACACCCGCAACTGGGTGATTTCCGGCGTCAGCTTCCGCAAACGACGCGGGCAGTTCGTCTATCAGGTGGCCCTGCCCGTCATGATTGGCGGCAACGTGAAATATGCCCTCGTCCTGTCGAAGGCGACGACCTCGTTCGAGGCGGTCATCGCCGACCGCAACCTGCCCAGTCGCTGGTCGGCGATCATCAAGGACGGGGCCGGCAAGCGGGTCTTCGCGGCGGTCACCAGCGACGGCCGCATGCGGGCGCGCCAGTCGGTGTCATACGACAACCCCTCGATCATCGAGACGGTCGGCAATGTCGGGATGGGCACCGATCTGATCGAAGCTTCGACGGTATCGAGCCTGTCGAACTGGACGACGACGGTCGCCGTTCCAAGCGCCGTGATCGGCCGCCCGGTGATGCGGTCCTGGATGCTTCTCGTCGGCGCCGGGGCGGTGCTGCTTGCCTTCTCCGTCGCGCTGGGGATCACCTTCGGCCGCCGCCTCGCCGACCCGATCCTCAAGCTTTCCCGGCAGGCCGAGCAGATCGGCCGCGGCGAACCGGCGACGATGATTTCCACCGACATCGCCGAAATCGCCCAGGTCTCCAAGGTTCTGGCCCAGGCCTCTCGCGAGCGGCGCGAATCCGAGGAGCAGAACCGGTTCCTCATGCGCGAGATGAGCCACCGCGCCAAGAACCAGTACGCGCTCATCGCCGCCATCGCCCGGCGCGCGGCCAATGAGAGCGCCGACACGACGCAGTTCCTCGAGACACTGTCCGAGGCGCTCGGCTCGCTCGCCCGCTCAGCCGACCTCCTGTCATCGGGCGACTGGCAGAGCGTCTCCATGGTCGATCTGGTGAAGACCCAGCTTCAGGCCTTCGGCTCCAGCAGCGACCAGATCGTCCAGGACGGGCCGCCTCTCACCATCAACCCGACGGCCGCACAGACCATCGGCCTCGCCCTTCACGAACTTGCCACCAACGCCGCGAAATACGGCGCCCTCTCGGTGCCCGAAGGCAAGGTCCAGATCACCTGGTCGACGGACGACAAGCTGACCCTCTGCTGGCGCGAAAGCGGCGGCCCGACGGTAACCAAGCCCCGACGCTCGGGCTTCGGCACGCTCGTCACCCAGAAAATGACGGCACGCGGGCTGGGCGGAACCGTCGACATGGATTATGCGCCGGCCGGCGTCGTGTGGACATTGACCGTGCCGATCGATTCCGTTCGCCCGCGCCCCGATCCGGCTCAGGGTAACGAGCGGAACAGCGTGAAAGAGACCGGATGATCGACACCTATTCGTTCGATGGCGCCAAAGTCGTCCATGCGACGGCCACGGCGCACGAACTGTCCGACGGCGCCATCTGGATCGATCTTCACTCCCCCTCTCCCGAAGAAGTCGCCGCTGTGGAAGCGCTTTGCGCCATCGCGATCCCGACCCGCGAGGAAATGAGCGAGATCGAGGTCTCGAGCCGGCTCTATTCGGAGGATGGCGCGGACGTGATGACGGCGAGCGTCGTCCACGGCGTCCAGACCGGCAAGCCGGCCTTCGCGCCGGTCACGTTCCTGCTCGCTCGCGGGCGTCTCGTGACGGTGCGCTACAGCGAACCGAAGAGCTTTCAGATCTTCGTCTCCAAGCTCTGCCGCGATCCCGCCGTTCTGCCGCCGCATCAGGAAGCGGCAGAGGCCGGCGAGATCGCCCGCTCCGTCGGAAAGGCGCCGACGGCCGAGCAGCTCCTCGTCGGGCTTCTCGAGACCGTCGTCGATCGGATGGCCGACCTCTTGGAGCTGATCTCGGCCGATCTCGACAAGATCGGCGACGACATCTTCTCTTCGTCGGCGCAGAAGAAGCCGACGGGAACCGCCGACTTCAAGAAGCTCCTGCAGCGGATCGGCGCCGCCGGCGATCTGACCTCGCGGGTTCGCGAAAGTCTGGCGACGCTCGACCGGCTCCTGCCCTTCATGCAGCTCGTGCTCGACCGCAAGAAGGGCAACGGCATGAAGGACGGCAAGGCGCGGGTGAAGGTCATGGCCCGCGACATCCACTCGCTCAACGATTTCGTCTCCTTTCTGTCCAACAAGACCACCTTCCTCCTCGACACCACGGTCGGCATGATCTCGATCGAGCAGAACGCGATCATCAAGATCTTCTCGGTCGCCGCCGTCGCCTTCCTGCCGCCGACGCTGGTCGCCTCGATCTACGGCATGAACTTCCACGACATGCCGGAGCTCGACTGGGCTTACGGATACCCCTATGCGCTGATCTTGATGGCGGTCTCGGCGCTCCTTCCGATGATCTACTTCCGTTACAAGAACTGGCTTTGAGGCGGCGATTTCGGGCGCGCCTGCGGCGCGCGGCCGAAGGGGCCACGAGAGTGAACGCTGCGGTCAGGACATGGCCGGGCTCTTTACCCGGCCCGGCGCAGCGACCATTTCATAAGACAGACATATCCTGACCATCCGGACCCGGAGCCAAGCGATGACCGCCTTTTCCGTACTAGACCTTTCGCCCGTTCCAGAGGGCTTCGAGGCGGCGGACGCTTTGAAGAACTCCGCCGGGCTCGCCCGCCACGCAGAAGACCTCGGCTACAAGCGCTACTGGATGGCCGAACACCACAACATGCCCGGCATCGCCAGCGCCGCGACGTCGGTCGCGCTGGCCTATGTCGCCGGCCAGACGAAGACGATCCGCGTCGGCGCCGGCGGTGTCATGCTGCCGAACCACGCGCCCTTGGTCATCGCCGAGCAGTTCGGCACGCTGGCGACGCTCTATCCGGGCCGGGTCGATCTCGGCCTCGGCCGCGCGCCGGGCACGGACATGATGGCCGCCCGCGCTTTGCGCCGAAATCTCGAGGCGAGCGACAGCTTTCCCCAGGATGTCCTCGAGCTGATGCTGTATTTCCAGCCTTCGTCGCCGAACCAGAAGCTTCGGGCCGTTCCCGGCGAAGGCACGAACGTGCCGGTCTATATTCTCGGATCGAGCCTTTACGGCGCGCAACTCGCCGCCCAGCTCGGCCTGCCCTATGCCTTCGCCTCGCATTTCGCCCCGGGCGCCCTGGAACAGGCGGTCGAGATCTACCGCGAGACCTATCGCCCGTCCGAGCAAAATCCCCGCCCCTATTTCATTCTGGCGGCCAACGTCTTTGCCGCCGAGACCGACGAAGAGGGCGCTTTCCTCAAGAGCTCGATGGAACAGGCCTTCGTCAATCTGCGCACGGGCCGGCCCGGCAAGCTGCCACGGCCGCAGGAGGGCTATTACGATCACCTCGATCCGGCCGGCAAGGCGATGCTCGACCAGGCACTTGCCGTCTCGGCTGTCGGCTCGCCCGCAGCCGTCCACGGACAACTGGCCTCCTTCGTCGAGCGCTACCGCCCGGACGAGGTCATCCTGACCGGTCAGATCCACGATCAGGCCGCCCGGCTGCGCTCCTTCGAGATCGCGGCGGACGCGATGCAGCGGATAAACGCTTCGCGCAAAGCCGCGTAAGGGCCGGGGCGGACGGGGAAGCCTCGATGTCCCCTTCGAGGGCCCCGTCACGGAGGAAGTCGTCTCGCCCGTAGCCGCAGGCGGCTTTTGCTTCCCGTGAGAGTGCGGTAGAGCCTCGGTTCGAAGGAAACCAACCCTCATCGTTGCGGGAGTTAGCATGATCAAGCGCCGGCTCGTCTGCTGTTTTCCCGGCTTCGAACCGATGCGGGCAGACGCCCATCTGAGGCGGTTTCGGCGCGGAGCGGAAGGCGCTGCAGCCCTGTGGGACCTAACCATCGGCGTCGAGGAGCCGGCGAGCGACACCGGGCCGGACGGTCTGTTCCCGAGCCTCAACGTGCGGCTCGGCGGTGCGGCCGTCGGTAACGCCCCATGGCGGACCGACACCAGAATCGTCTTCTTCGACTGGGGAGACCTCATCCTCGCCTATGGCGCGAGGCCGGTCTTAAAACGCTATCTCTCCGGTTATGTCGCGCTCGCCGACTTTTTTCTTTCCGGCACCGTCTTTCGCTATTTCCGCGTCAGCTGGCGCTATGGTCTTTTCTACCTCTTTCCCGTTCTCCTGCTCGTGATGGCGATGCTCTTGAGCAGTCTCGCCGGATGGAGTGTGGCGGTGATCGCGGGAATCTTCGTCGCCATTATCGGCGAAACCGCGCCTTCGGTGATCGGAGCTGCAACCGCCGTCGCCCTCGTCATCGGCCTGCCCTACATCGCCAATCGCCGGCTGCATCTCCTGACAGCGCTCGACGACTGGGCCATGGCCCGCGACATATGCCGCGACAAGAACCCCGCCATCAAAGAGCGCATCCGCCTGCAGGCGCGGGAGCTGGAGCGGATGCTCTCTGAGGCTGCCGCTACCCCCGGCACCGAACTCGTGGTCGCCGCCCACAGCCTTGGGGCGATCCTCGCCGTCACGGCGCTCGACGAGGCGCTGAGCCGGCCGCGGCTCGCCGGTCTGCAGCCGCATGTCCTGACCGTCGGCTCCAGCCTGATGAAGACCGCGCTGCATCCGGCCTCCCGCAGCCAGCGTGCCGCCGTCGCCCGGCTCGTCACCGAGCGTCTGCTGCCATGGACCGACTGCCAGGCTCTTCTGGATCCGATCAACTTCTACAAATCCAATCCCGCAACCTCCCTCGGCATCGAGGCGGGGCGTGCGCCTCGCGTCGCGCGCGTTCATTTCAGGAAGCTCGTGAAGCCCGAGACCTACAAGCGCATCAAGCGCGACTTCTTCCGCCTGCACCGCCAGTTCGTGCTGCCCGTCGAACGGCGCGCGCCCTATTCCTTCCACATGCTGCTCACCGGCCCGCATCCCCTCGGTGACTTCGCCTATGAGGCGAGCATCGACCGCCCGCCGCTGAAGGCGCTGCCCGAACCACCGAGAGACATCTCCGTCCGCGCTTCTGTCGACGGGGGCGGCGCATGAGTGCGGCGCTGATCGGCAAGATCTGCTGGGTGCTGATGGTCGTCGGCTGGTACGCCATCCGCTATCCGTTCGAGCGGCGGGCAAAGCGCGGCCGCGTCAAGAAGACCTCGCGCGGAAGAGCCGAGACGATCCGCATGCTGATCTCGCTGTCCGGTCTCGGCATCGTTCCAGGCATTTTCGTCGCGACCGGCTTTCCGCGCTTTGCCACTTATGACCCATCGCCGATCCTGACCGGCCTCGGCATCGCCGCAATGATCGCAGCGCTCGTCCTGTTTCGCCTGACCCACAAGGCGCTTGGCAAGATGTGGTCGGTCTCCCTCGACATTCGCGAGAAGCACCGGCTCGTCACCAGCGGTATCTATCGCCGGGTGCGCCATCCCATGTACACGGCCTTCTGGACGATGGCGCTGGCCCAGGCGCTGCTTCTGCCGAACCTCGTTGCCGGGCTCGCCGGCCTCGTCGGCTTCGGCACGCTCTACTTCCTGCGCGTCGGCCCGGAAGAGGCGATGATGGAAGAGACCTTCGGCCAGGACTATCGCGACTATCGCGCCCGCACCGCGCGGCTCATCCCGGGCGTCCACTGAAGCCAGGGGGCGAATCTTCGCCCCGGCACAGCGCCAGGCTGAAACTGCGACGCAGCCCGGAACCGAGGCGACCGGCCCGTGTTTGTTAGCCACGACGGCAACGACCGCCGCTTCTGTCCCTCGCTGCCGCGCCATCTGCCCGGTTCGGCTCCCGTCGTCTCGCTTCCCGCGCTCCGACCGCGCGCCCCGGCGCGGCAGAGAAAGTCTATCGTGTCGCCTTCGATGCCCCATCGCTCCGACCAGAATGACCTCGGCGCAGCCGACACATCCACCCGTTCGACCTCGGTGAAGGCGCTTTCGGCGCTGAATTTCTTGCTCGCCGACGTCCGCGACGGTCTCGGCCCCTTTCTCGGCGTCTTCCTGATCGGCAAGGGCTGGGACGCGGCGACCATCGGCTACGTCACCACCATCGGCGGCATCGCCGGCATGCTGGCGACGACGCCGCTCGGCGCGCTCGCCGACGCGACGAAGGCAAAGCGCGCCATCGTCGCGGTCTGCGCCATCCTGACGATCATCGCCTCGCTGGCGATCCTGATCTTCCCGACCGTCCCTGTTGTGGCGGCCTCGCAGATCGCGACGGGCGTCGCCGGCGCGGCCATCGCCCCGGCGATCGCCGCCCTCACCCTCGGCATCGTCGGCCAGAGCGGCCTTGCCCACCAGCTCGGCCGCAACGAGGCCTGGAACCACGCCGGCAACGGCATCGCGGCGGTGCTCGCCGGCGTCTTCGGTTATTTCTACGGGCTTCCAGCCGTCTTCGTCCTGATGACCGTCCTTGCCGTCTTCTCGCTGATCGCGCTGGCCCGCATTTCGCCGAAGGACGTCGACCATGACACCGCCCGCGGCCTCGAGCCTCGCAATGCCGGCGGCGAGCCGGGCGCGCCGGAAGGGTTTCGCACGCTCCTCAAGAACCCAAGGCTTCTGGTGCTCGCCGGAACGCTGATGATGTTTCATCTCGGCAATGCGGCGCTGCTGCCGCTGCTCGGGCAGAACGTTGCCGCCAAGGGCTCCGTCGATCCGGCCGCCTACACTGCCGCGACCATCGTCATCGCGCAGCTGACGATGATCCCGCTTGCCCTCGTCGCCTCGAAGATCGCCGAATCGCGCGGCTATTACTGGCTCTTCCTCGCCGCCCTGATCGCCCTGCCGATCCGCGGGCTGATAGCCGGGACATGGCATTCGCTCTATGCCGTCCTGCCGGTGCAGATGCTCGACGGCGTCGGCGCCGGCCTCCTCGGCGTCGCCGTCCCCGGCATGGTGGCGCTGATCATGCGCGGCACCGGCCGCGTCAATGTCGGCCTTGGCGCGGTGACGACGCTGCAGGGCGTCGGCGCGTCGCTGAGCCCGGCGCTCGGCGGCTGGATCGCGACGGCCTACGGCTTTCCCGTGGCGTTCCTGTCGCTGGGCGCGATCGCCGTGCCCGCCGTTCTCCTGTGGCTCGCCTTCGGCGCCTTGATGCGTCCGGCGCTCGCAGCGCAGGGAAACAAGGGACATGCGACCCGCGAGGCGGCCGAAACCGCATGACGGGCTTTTCGTCGCCGGAGCTCCAGACCGCCGCGACCGCCGTCATCTCGGCGCTGGCGATCGGCGGCGTCATCGTCCGTCCGTTCGGCTGGCCTGAGTGGATCTTCGCCACGGCCGGCGCAGCGCTCCTCGTCACCGCGCAGCTGCTGCCCCTTTCGCAGGGGCTTGCCGGCGTCGCCTCGGGCACCGACGTCTATTTCTTCCTCACCGGAATGATGCTGCTCGCCGAGATCCCCCGGCGCGAAGGCCTGTTCGACTATCTCGCCGCCCGGGCCGCCCGCGCCGCCGGCGGTTCGCCGCTCGGGCTCTTCACGCTGGTCTACGGCGTCGGGACGCTCGTCACGGTGTTTCTCTCCAACGACGCGACGGCCGTGGTGCTGACGCCGGCGGTGATCGCCGTCACCCGCGCGGCGAAGGCGGAAGACCCGCTCCCCTATCTCCTCATCTGCGCCTTCGTCGCCAACGCCGCCTCCTTCATGCTGCCGATCTCCAATCCCGCCAATATCGTCGTCTTCGGATCGCAGATGCCGCCGCTGACGGAATGGCTCGGCCGCTTCGCCCTGCCCTCGGCGGCGGCAATCATCGCGACCTATCTGATGCTGCTCTTCGTGACGAAGCAGAGGCTTGGAAGCGCGATCGATTCCAGCGCCGAGACCCCGGAGCTTTCACGCGGCGGCAAGATCGCCGCCTTTGGCCTCGTACTGGCGATCATCGCACTTCTGACCGCCTCCGCCCTCGGGGCCGAACTCGGCCTGCCGACCGCCCTCGCGGGCCTTGCGACCCTCGTCCTCGTCGCGATCGGCGAAAAGCGCAGCCCGCTTCCGGCGCTTCGAGGCGTCTCCTGGACGACGCTCATCCTCGTCGCCGGGCTCTTCGTCATCGTCAGGGCGCTCGACGGCATCGGTCTCGAAACGGCTCTCGTCGCGGCGCTCCGACAGATCGTCCAGGATGCAAGCAGCCTTGCCGGGCCGATCGTCGGCGCCGCCGTCGCCGTTGCGACCAATCTGACCAACAACCTGCCTCTCGGCCTCGTCGCCGGCGGCGTGGTCGAAGCGGCGCACGTGCCGGCAGAGATCGCCAGCGCGATCCTCGTCGGCGTCGATCTCGGCCCGAACATCTCGGTCACCGGCTCGCTGGCAACGATCCTCTGGCTCATGGCGCTTCGCCGGGAAGGCATCGATTACGGCGCACTGGCCTTTCTCAAGGTCGGCATCGTCGTGACCCTGCCGGCACTGGCCCTGGCTCTCCTGGCACTGATGGCCTGAGCCTCAGCCCTTTGGACGGCGATCCTTGCGCGGTTTGCCCTGCGGTCCGCCGCCGGGTGCGGCTGCCGCCGCCGGGGCGCCGTCGGGCTTGCCACCCTTGCGATGGAACGGCTTCTTGCCCCGCGGCTGGTCGAAGCCACCTGGCTTACCTCCGCCCGCAAACGGCTTGCCGCCCTTGCCACCCGGCTTGCCCTTGCCGAACTTGCCGCGCGGCGGCGCCTCGCCGGCCGGACCATCGGCCAGAGTGATGGTGATGTCGTCGCCGTCGCTGACCTCGGCGGCGCTCGCGAACTTCTTCGCGACGCTCTCGGCGATCTCAAACTTGGTCTCGCGATCGAAGATCTTGATCGCGCCGATCTCCTGGCGGGTGATCTTGCCGCGCCGGCACAGGAGCGGCAGGATCCATTTGGGGTCGGCGTTGTTGCGCCGGCCGACATCCATGTGGAACCAGACGACCGGCCCGCCTCGCACGTGGTCCTTGCCGCTAGTCCTTTCGCCGCGTTCGCCATCGCCCTTGCGGCCCTTGCCGGCGAATTCGCGCTCCCTGGCGACCTTCATATCCGGCCCGAAGCCCGGATCGAAGACATCCTCGGACGAAGGCAGCCGGGCGCGATAAAGCCGCGCCAGCGCCGATGCGAGATCTTCCGGGCTGCGGGTTTCGAGCAGACGCTTGGCCGCCGCGAGGTCTTCTTCGCTCGCAGGTTCCGTCAGAAGCGGATCGGACAGAAGCCGCTCCTCGTCGAGGCGGCGGATGGTTTCGGCCGAGGGCGCACCGGACCAGACGGCCCGGATAGTCGCCTCGGCCATCAGCCGCTCGGCCTTGCGGCGGCGCGAGATCGGCACCAGTAGCGCCGAGACGCCCTTGCGGCCCGCCCGGCCGGTGCGGCCGCTTCGATGCTGAAGCGTTTCGGCGTCGCTCGGCAGTTCGGCATGGATGACGAGATTGAGGCTCGGCAGGTCGAGGCCGCGCGCGGCAACGTCGGTCGCCACGCACACGCGCGCCCGGCCGTCGCGCATCGCCTGCATCGCCTGGTTCCGCTCGGCCTGGCCGAGCTCGCCCGAAAGCGTCACGACGGAAAAGCCCCGCTCCAGAAGGCCCGACGACAGATGGCGCACGGATTCGCGCGTGTTGCAGAAGACGATCGCGCTGGGCGATTCGGCCTCGCGCAGGACGTTGACGATGGCGTGCTCGACCTCGTTGGGCGCGATACGGATCGCCCGGTATTCGATGTCGACGTGCCCGGATGCGCCCTTCGCAACCTCGATGCGCTGGGCGGACCGCTGATAGCGCTTGGCCATCGCCATGATGGTCTTCGGCAGCGTAGCCGAAAAGAGCAGCGTGCGGCGCTCGGCGGGCGTTGCCTCGAGCAAAAATTCCAGATCCTCGCGAAAGCCGAGATTGAGCATCTCGTCGGCCTCATCGAGCACCAGCGCCTTCAACGCACCGATCTTGAGCGCGCCGCGCTCCAGGTGATCGCGCAGCCGCCCGGGCGTGCCGACGACGATGTCGGCGCCGCGATCGAGCTTACGCCGCTCGGCGCGCGGATCCATGCCACCGACGCAGGTGACGATCTCGGCCCCCGTATGGGCGTAAAGCCATGTGAGTTCCGTCGTGACCTGGATCGCCAGCTCGCGCGTCGGCGCGACGATGAGGGCCATGGGAGCACCAGCGGGAAGAAAACGCTCGTCATGACCGATCAGATCACCCGCGATCGCAAGGCCATAGGCGATGGTCTTGCCCGAACCGGTCTGGGCGGAAACGAGGAGATCGCGGCCCGCCGTCCCGTCCTCCAGCACCGCGTCCTGGACGGGCGTCGGCTCCTCGTAGCCGCGCTCGGAAAGCGCCCGGACAAGCGGGGTGATGGTGGTACGAAACGGCATGAAATTTCCTTGAGGGGGGCGCCCCGCGCCAGAGGCGGGATAGTTCGCCGCCGTGCCGCTCCTATGGCACAGCGCGGCCCACGGTTCAAATCCGCGCCGGACTCATCGACACGCATGTCTGCGCCGTCGATGCTCGAAACGACGTTGCATCGACGAGCATCGCCGAATACCAGCCTGATCGAACACCTCCAAGAATAGAAGAACGGCACCCGCCGGTACACCGGACGAAGCTGCGCGAAGTCGCATCAAATTCAAGTCCAATTGAACGATTCTCGTATCATGTCTTAAACGCTTGTCCTCGATACTGTCAGCTGATCTGCCGATCCTGCGAATACTCAAGGCTCAATGGCTTGCCGATAATCAGCTGCATCTTCACAGAATACGACCCATGGATGACGGCGCTCGCGGCGGTGATGTGCGCCATCGGTTCCGCCATCACCGTGAGGCTATGGACCCGAACCCTTCAGGCGACCGGGCGGATGCGAATCGACTGGGCCTTTCTGACGAGTGTCACAGCCGGCGCAGCGATCTGGGCCACCCATTTCATAGCGATGCTTGGCTACGACCCCCCGGCTGCAGCCACCTTCGATCCGCAGCTGACGATCATCTCCATCCTGATCGCCATCCTGGGCACCGGCATCGGATTTTATCTATCCGCGATGCGACGAAAAGGGATGGCGTGGCTACTCGGTGGATCGACAATCGGCCTGTCCATCGCCGCAATGCATTATGTCGGCATGTTCGCTTACCGGGTCGATGGCATCGTCACCTGGAACGACGGCTATATCGCCCTCTCCCTCGCCGGTTCGATCGGCCTGTCCCTCGTTGCAACGAAATTCGTCCTCGCATCGCTTGACGAAGGGCGTGATCGGCGCGCCACGCGTCTTTTGTCCATCGGCTTTCTCATTGCTGCGATCGTGACGCTGCATTTCACCGGAATGACCGCCTTCCATGTCTCGCCGATCGCCGGTTTCTCCGCAGGCGCCGACAGCGAGGCCTTCGGAGCGATGGCCTTGGCCATTGCGACTGCGGCATTGATCATCGTCTTCACCGGGCTCTCCAGCCACCTGATCGACAACGACACCCGCGCGGCACAGCAGAGGGAGCTGGAACACATCGCCAATCACGACGAACTCACCGGCCTGTGGAATCGTCGCCGCTTCTCGGCCGGATTGGCCGAGGCGTTTGAAACCCGCGAGGCGGGCATCGATCCGCTCTTTCTCGTCATGATCGACCTCGACCGGTTCAAGTCGGTCAACGACACCCTCGGTCATGGCTTTGGCGACCGTGTTCTCGAGATGGTGGCAAACAGGCTCCGCAAGATTGTCGGCAGGGAACGCCGGATAGCACGGATCGGCGGCGACGAATTCGCCATTCTGGTGACGGACGCAACGGAAGAGGACGTCGCCGATCTCTGCCGTTGCCTCGTCGAAGTGATGTCGCGGGCAGTCGTCGTCGATGGCCACGTCATCGAAATGGGGACGAGCATCGGCGCGGCCCAAGCCTTTCGCGACGGAGCCTCGCGCGATGAACTCGTCCAGAACGCCGATATCGCCCTTTATGCAGCAAAGGCGGAGGGCCGGTGCTGCTTTCGGTTCTACGTGAGCGAAATGTCGCAGAACGTCCAGCTGCGCCGGACCCTGGAAACCGATCTGAGGCGCGCCCTCGGCCGCGGTGAACTCGCCGTCCAGTACCAGCCGCAGGTCGATGCGAAGACCGGCGCCTATACGGGCGCAGAAGCCCTGTTGCGCTGGTACCATCCCGAAAAAGGCTTGATCCCGCCGACCGACTTCATACCGCTGGCGGAGGAAATCGGCCTCATCAACGCGATCGGAACCTGGGTTCTGCGGCAGGCTTGCCTGGAGGCGACGAACTGGCCGCGACACATGGGCGTTGCCGTCAACCTCTCTCCCGTGCAGATCATGGACAGGCGCCTTCTGCGTTCGATCAAGACGATCCTGTCCGAAACCGGCCTCGATCCCAAACGTCTCGAACTGGAGATCACCGAAACCGCGCTGCTCGGCAACGATGAACAGGCCCTGGCCACCTTGTCGGCGATCAGTGACTTCGGCGTCGCGATCGCGCTGGACGATTTCGGCACGGGATATTCGTCGCTCAGCTATCTCCACCGCTTCCCGATCGACCGCATCAAGATCGACCGGTCGTTCCTGCAGAGCATCCCCGAGGACAGCGACAGCGCCACGATCGTCCAGGCGATCACCCGGCTCGGTGCCAATCTCGGTATGAAGGTCACCGCGGAGGGTATCGAGACGGAGGTGCAGCAGCGCTTTGCCAGCAACGCGGGTTGCGACACCCTGCAAGGCTATTTCTTCAGCCGTCCCGTCACGAGCGCGCAGCTGATGTCCGTCCTGGAAACAACGCTTCGGGCGGGGGCTGCATGAGCGGCAATCAGGCCACGCCGGTCCTTCGAATCCTCTACAGGAGCAAAGCGCACCCGATCCGGAACACGGCGCTCTCTCATCGGGCGATCGAGGAAATCGTCGCCGCCTCGCGTCGCCGCAATCTGGCAGACCGGGTGACGGGTGTGCTTCTCAAGGTGGAAGACACCTTCATCCAGGTCATCGAGGGGGAACAGGGCCCGACCGAGGCCGCGTTCGAACGGATCTGCTGCGACGAGCGGCATTCCGGCCTCGTCCTCGTCGACATGACGACGGCCAACCATCGCCTCTTCCCGGCGTGGTCCATGGCCTATGTCGCCTCGGACGAACTCCCGCCGCGCTTGCAGATCAATGTGAAGCTCAAGACCATTGCGATCGCCATCGAGACGAGGCCGGACACGGCGCTCGAACAGATGCAGACATTGCTGGAGTGATCCGCCGCGCCGCGCGCCTTGGCATAGACGAGGCTCGGGCGCAAATTTCGATTATCCTCGCTTTGACGAATAGTGGCAGAGAGGTGGGCGAGGCACTCCGCGGAATCTTGCGCTCATCCCCTCCATCCAGCCCGCTGCCATTGTGATCAGCTTTATTTCCATGAAGGTCCACTGATTTTTCGTTTGGGCTTCGTCGGTCGGCTCGATTTGCCTCATTAACTTCCAGCTAGGGCTTCCGTCAGCTTCACATTCGGCCGTCAATGCGTCTGTGCGGATGAGCTCGTCGAAATGCGTCATGAAAAAATCGTGGTCGCGCCGAATGTCCTCGATTTCGGGGCGCAAGGCACACTCCCCGGTCGTCAGCTGAAAACCCATGGGAGTCCGCAAGGGATCGTCCGAGTAAAAGGCGATTTCGCCGGCGCGCAGCCCAGCGGCGATGAAATCGACATACGCGTGAAATGCCCTCTCCGGATCCCACAGGCGTGTTCGCTGAAGGTTTTCGTAAAGTCGGTCGCCGTTGACGAAGCAGGGCATTCCCTTTCCCGCTTCATCGTCGGCGAAAAGCGAATCCGTCACCTCCGGGTCGGATGGTTTGACCTCACTCGTAATCTGCGGGACTTCGATCGTGCAGCGGGAAGGCGCGAGAACGAGCCAGGAGCCGGTTTCGACCGCGCCATGATCTGCGCGCGCCATCTGCGCGAGTTCGTCGATCGCGGCCCCATCGAACCCGGCCGCCATGGCTGCCTGGCGCGTCGATGGACCTATGGCGCAGCCTTGGCCGGCGAAAAACGCGGTCAGTCGATTCCCGTCTTCAGCTGCATGCGTCGGTGCTGCCAAAACGATATGGATCGACAGTCCCATCATGTAGGGCAGTAAGAAACGCAGATGACCGAACAAGGCCGACACCCTCAGTTTGATCCAGAGTTCGGCCGAGAGCTAAGCGCGCCTGACTTTGATTCAAGCCAGCAGGACCGCTGCATCTTGCTCGTCGCTGTCATAAGGGATGAGCGCAGTCAGCCGGCGATGTCGACGACCCCGGCTTCGCCGTTCTCGGCTCCAAAGGCTAAGAGACCACCCGCCCCGTGCCACGCCATCGTGCGAACGGGGGAGGCCCCGCCCCTTCTCAGCAGCGCTTCCTTCGAGTCGGCGAAGCGCACCGCGAGGATCATGCCGTCCTGGTAGCCGATGGCGAGCATGTCTTCCGCCGGGTGGCAGGCGACGGCGGTGACCATGGAATCGCCGCGCGTACCGAGTTCGAGCGGCGCCTTGCCCATCGGGCCGTCCTTGCCGGAAAACGGCCAGAGGATCGCCGCGGGCGCGCCGGAGGTGGCGAGGAACTTGCCCTTGGCCGACCAACTCCAGTCCTTCACCTTGGCCGGATAGCCGGTCATGCGCATGTGCTTGCCGTCGTCGACGCGCCAGCCGTGCAGGGCGTTTTCCTGCATGATGGTGACGAGGAAACGGCCGTCGGGCGAGAAGCTGGCGTCGAGATGGGCGCCCTTCCAGCCGAGCATCGTCGGTACGGCGTCGGTCGCCGGGAAGAACAGCGAGGCGCCGTCGTAATGCGCCGTGGCGACGCGAAGGCCCTTCGGCGAAAAGGCGAGGCCCTCGACAGTGCGCGGATGCGCCAACTCCTTCAGCGGCGACTTCGCCGCCAGCACATAGGCGCTCCGGCCCGACGCGAAGCCGACGGCGCCGTTCGGGCCTCCGGCGACGGCGCCGATCCATTTGCGGCCGATGCTCGCCAGCTCTTCGGCGCTTTCGCCGTCGCTCGTGGAGACGACCCGGCCGTCCTCGCCGCCGGACAGGAGCCGGCGGCCGAAACCGTCATAGACGGCGGCAAGCAGCCCGCCCTCATGCAGTGTCAGGGCCTTTTCGCCGCCGGCCGGCAGCCGCAGCGTGCCGTCGGCCAGCGCAAAGGCCGGGCGGTCCTTCAGAAAACAGGCGGTCTCGACGAAATCGGCGAATTCATAGGCTGCAATCGACGGCATCAGGCGGGGGCCTTCACCTTCGCCGCACAGGCGGCAAAGCCGGCTTCCAGCTCTTCGGCATCGAGCTGGCGGCCGATGAAGACGAGACGGCTGAGCTTGGCCTCGTCGTCACGCCACGGCCGCTGGTGGTCGCCCTCGATGATCATGTGAACGCCCTGCACGACATAGCGGTCGGGATCGTCGTCAAAGGCGATGATGCCCTTGAGGCGCAGGATGTTCGGCCCCTGCTCCTGGGTCAGCGCCTGGATCCAGGGGAAGAACTTCTTCGGATCGAGCGGCCCGCCGCGCAGCGAGATCGAGGTCACGGTCACGTCGTGGATCGGCGATACCGCGTCGCCATGGGCGTGGTCGTGACCGTGGTGGGAATGATCGTGACCATGATGAGCGTGGTCATGATGGTGGTGATCGTGATCGCAGTCCGGCCCGCAGACGTGGTCGTCATGGGCGTGGGCGGCCTCCTCCAGAAACGCCGGATCGTCGTCGAGCACGCGATTGAGGTCGAAGGCCCCCTGGCCCAGCACCTTGGCAAGGTCGATACTGGCGCGCTCGGTGCGATGGATCACGGCATGGGGGTTGATCGCCCGCACCGTCGCCTCGACCTTCGCCAGCTCTTCCGCCGTGACGAGGTCGGTCTTGTTGAGAAGGACGACGTCGGCAAAGGCGATCTGGTCCTCGGCTTCCCTGGAGTCCTTCAGGCGCAGCGGCAGATGCTTGGCGTCTACCAGCGCGACGACGGCGTCGAGCTGGGTCTTGGCGCGCACGTCCTCGTCCATGAAGAAGGTCTGGGCGACGGGCACCGGATCGGCAAGGCCCGTCGTCTCGACGAGAATCGCGTCGAAGCGGCCCTTGCGCCGGGTCAGGCCCTCGACGACGCGCACGAGATCGCCGCGCACCGTGCAGCACACGCAGCCATTGTTCATCTCGTAGATCTCCTCGTCCGATTCGACGATGAGGTCGTTGTCGATGCCGATCTCGCCGAACTCGTTGACGATGACGGCGTATTTCCTGCCGTGGTCCTCGGACAGGATGCGGTTCAGCAGCGTCGTCTTGCCGGAGCCGAGATAACCGGTGAGAACCGTGACGGGAATCGGGTTGGCAGCGCTGGCTGTCTCGGACATCGGTGTCTCCTCGTTGCGGTCGGAGTCTGGTTGGTATCGCCCGGATATAAGCCCGCAAAACGCAGATTGCACGAGGGCGATCGCTGCAGAAGTCTGATCGACCCGCATGACTGTCCGTCACGACCGTGGCGTCTGCCGACTTGCCTTTGCCGATCCGACGCCCTCCTATTGGGCCGCGATGGCCGGCAAAGACGGCCCGATTCTGCCGAGACGACGACAAGGGCCTTGCGATGGACGAAAGCGACGAACTCCCGAAAGGCGAACTCACTGTTCGCATTCCGGCGATGCCGGCGGACGCCAATGCCAATGGGGACATCTTCGGCGGCTGGGTTGTTTCGCAGATGGATCTTGCGGCCGGCATCAGGGCCGCGGAGCGGGCGCGCGGCCGCGTCGCGACGGTCGCCATCAACGCGTTGGTTTTCAAGAAACCGGTGAAGATCGGCGACACGCTCTGTGTCTATACCTCGATCGAAAAGGTCGGCCGCTCGTCGATCACGCTTGCCATCGAGGCCTGGACCCAGCGGCGCACCTCCCGCGTCGAGGGCAAGGTGACGGAGGGCACCTTCGTCATGGTGGCGATCGACGACGAGGGCAGGCCGGCTGCAGTCCCGGAAGAAACCCTCGACTGATCCCCAGGAAAGAATTAACGGAGCCTCCATTGATCCAGGCCCTCGTTCGCGACTATGCGTGGATTCACCTCGCCATCGGCCTTTTCGGCAATTTCTGCTTCGTCGTCGGCTCGGTGATGTTTTTCAAGATGTTCGACGCCTATTACACCCTCGGCGTCTGGCTGTTTCTTGTCGGCTCGCTTGGCATGTTTCTCGGCTCGCTCGGCGAGCTGGCAAAGTCGATCTACGAAAAACGCGAGACGCGCGGCGCCGGCTCGTGAGGCCGGGAGACGGCAGGCGCCAGGTCCGCTTCCGGTCTGCCGCCCATCCCCACCACGAGGGCGCGATCAGGCAACCGATCGCTCGCCGCGTGATCAAGGTCGCTTGCGCAAAGTGAGCCACCACCGGCAAGGCGCGAATATCACTTTGGATCGCTCTCACCCCTTGTGGGGAGATGCCCGGCAGGGCAGAGCGGGCAAGCTGGCCGCCAATGCCGGCCGAAAGACAAAATCTCCACCCAAGAGCTGACATGGGCACTCTTCTCGGCTTTGCCGCCGTCCTGATGTGGGCGCTTCTGGCGCTCTTCACCGCACTGAGCGGCGACACGCCGCCGTTTCAGCTCACGGCGATGAGCTTTGCGATCGCCAGCATCATCGGTCTGGTCATGCTGAAGGCACGCGGAGTGGGAATCGGCGTGTTTCGCCAGAGGCCGGCGGTCTGGCTGGTCGGCGTCGTCGGGCTGTTCGGCTATCACGCCTTGTACTTCGCCGCGCTGAAGAACGCGCCGGCGGCCGAGGCGAGCCTGATCGCCTATCTCTGGCCGCTTCTGATCGTGCTCGGCTCGGCTTCGCTGCCGGGCGAAAGGCTGCGCTGGTTTCACATCCTGGGAGCGCTGACCGGCCTTTGCGGTGCGGCGCTGATCGTCACGCGCTCGGGCGGCGTCTCGCTCGATCCGCGCTATGCGGCGGGATATGGCCTCGCCCTCCTCTGCGCCCTGACCTGGTCGAGCTATTCGCTCCTGTCGCGCCGCTTCGGCGAGGTGCCGAGCGATGTCGTCACGGGCTTTTGCATCGCCACCGCGGTCCTGTCGCTGCTGTGCCACCTCGCCTTCGAGACCACGGTCTGGCCCGTCTCGGCAGGACAGTGGGGCGCGATAATCCTGCTCGGCCTCCTGCCGGTCGGCGGTGCCTTCTATCTCTGGGACTACGGCGTCAAGCACGGCGACATTCAGGTGATCGGCGCGGCGAGTTATGCCGCGCCGCTCCTGTCGACGCTGGTGCTGGTGGCGGCGGGCAAGGCCGAAATGCGCTTCGAAATCTGGGCGGCCGCGCTTTTGATCACGCTCGGCGCGGGCCTTGCCGCCCTCCCCCTCTTCCGCCGCCTGTTGCGGCGGGCGACGTAAGAAACAGCCGAAGCGTCACGATCCGTCTCGTCGATGCGTAAATTGAAAGGGTTAGAGCGCCCTTCGTGCGTCCGTTCAGTGTGCACGACACGATCCTCGAAGGCCGGCCACGACTTGATCGATAAGGCGCAGCATTCGACGCTTCGTCATTCTCGGGCCCCGTCCCGAGAATCCAGAAACGTTTGACACAACAGAAGCTTAAACGGCGCACTGGATGCTCGGGACGGGGCCCGAGCATGACGAACGCGATAAAAGCGGACGCCTGATCTCGGATGTCAGGCCCTCGATATGCGCCGTTCAACGAGACTGTCGTGCAAACTGGCGTCCATTCGCACGCACGACGTCCTAGCCCGCCGAGCTCTTGCGCGGTGTCGGGCGCCAGTTCTTCGGTGCCATCTCGAAGTTTTCGAAATCGAACCCGGGCGCCACGGTGCAGCCGACGAGGGTGTACTCACCGAGCGACGTCGCCGTCTGCCAGCAACCGGCCGGGACCACGAATTGTGGCTTTTCTCCCGCCTCGATATTCGGCCCGAGCCTGTGGGCGGACGCATCGTGGCCGTTTTCGGAGATGGTGATCACCAGCGGCGCGCCGGCATACCAGTGCCAGGCCTCGGCCGCATCCTTGACCCTGTGCCACTCGGAGGTCTCCCCCGCTTCGAGCAGATAGTAGATCGCCGTAGAGCGGGCGCGTCCGCTGGAATCCGCCGCCTCGTCGCGGAAGTTTTCCCGATACCAGCCACCCTCCGGATGGGGCCTCAAGTCGAGATTGCGGACGATCCTGAGTGCGGCTGAACTCATCAGTATTGATCCCTCTTCTTTCTGATCGCTGCGAAAACGTCGACCGGATCGGCGCCGGCCATGTCCATGGCTGCCTGAAGGTCCGGATCGTCGGCCCTCAGGAACGGATTGGTCTTCTTCTCCCGTTCCAGGAGAACGGGCAAGGTCGATCGACCGCCGCGGCGCAGCTCGTCCACCTCGCGGGCACGCTCCTGCAGCGTCACATTGCCCGGATCGACCGACAGCGCACATTTGGCATTGGTCGCGGTGTATTCGTGGCCGCAATAAAGCATGGTCCCGCCCGGCAGCGCACGCAACGCCTGCATCGAGCCCCACATCATCGCCGGATCGCCCTCGAACAGCCGCCCGCAGCCGAGCGAGAACAACGCGTCGCCGGCAAAGACGGCGCGGGCCTGTGGCAGGAAATAGGAAACCTCGCCCAGCGTGTGCCCGGGCGTGTCGATGACCTCCACCTTGACCCCGCCGACATCGAGCGTATCGCCGCCGGACACCGCACGATCGAGCCCGGGGATCTTCATCCGCTCCTTCTCGGGACCGATGATCTCGACCTGATAGCGCGCCTTCAGGGTGCTGTTCGCCTCGACATGGTCACCGTGGTGATGGGTGGTGAGGATATGGGTCAGCGTCCAGCCGGTCTTTTCCAGCTCGGCAAGGATCGGCTCCTCCTCAGGAGCGTCGATCGCAATCGTCGTGCCGCTTTCCGCCTCGTGGACGAGAACGCCGAAATTATCGCTGCGGCAGGTGAACTGACGAATGTCGAAGGATGCCATCATGCCCTCCAGTCAGGCGGTGGAAATTGGACTGCCTCGAGAGATGGGCAGCGTCGGGCCGGCGATCTGATCTTGTCACGTCCTATGCACTCGAAATCCGGCAGGCCGGCGACGAAAGCGACGCCAAAGCCGGACAGGACGGTTTCGAGCCAGCCGGCCATGGTCTTATATGGGGTGAAAGCCTGATGCTGAAACCTCGGGAGTCTTCGCTCTGTCGACCAATGCCGACATTATCGACCTATGCAATTTTTACGCCTCCCCGCTCGGGCTCGCGGCCGCGCGTTCGATTTCACTGGCGCTCACACCGATCTGGCGACCGATCTCGGAGGAGCGGCTCCTCGGGCTCGGCTATGCAACGCCCTACCTCTCGCGCTTCGGCACGGATTGCGAGCGGGCCCTCGCCTTCATGCCAGCGGGCCAGGGCGCCGAGCGCTGGCCCGCTGGCGCCGCGTTGCGCACCGCCCTCGTCGGCATCGAGGAGCTGCCGCTCGGCGACGCGTCGATCGACCGGATCCTCATGGTCCATGCCCTGGAATTTGCCGAAAGCCCGGAGGCGCTCCTCGCCGAGGCGTGGCGGGTGCTGGCGCCAGGCGGCAGCCTCGTCGTGGTCGTGCCGCATCGCCGCGGCGTCTGGGCGCGGTTCGAGCATACGCCCTTCGGCTCCGGACGGCCCTGGTCGCGGGGGCAGCTCACCCGGCTGTTGCGATCGGTCACCTTCACGCCGCATGCCTGGAGCGAGGCGCTTTATTTTCCACCCTTCGAGCGCCGCTCGCTGGTCGGCTTCGCGCCGGCGATGGAGCGGATCGGCCGTCAGTGCTGGCCGCTGTTTTCCGGCGTCGTGGTCATCGAGGCCGTGAAGCAGCTCTATCGCGGCATCCCCGTCGCCTCGGCGGCCAAAGAGCGCCGCGTGGCAAAACCCGTTCTGGTCCCGGCGGGGGCCGGAGCGGGGGCAAGGGCACGATGCCGGCGCTCATAGCCAACAGTGCTCGTCCGTAGGGTCTCGGGTCCACGCGTTCGACAGCTGCAACGCCTCACCATCTGGAGTTGCAATCGCGTGTGAAAGTCTGCTTTATTTCGACGGCGTTCTCATTTTCGCAAGCGACGAGTCGAGCTATGGCAGATGAAACCAGGCCGCCCGCCACACTTGGAATCGCATCTTGGCTGACGATTGGCGGCTTTTGCGTGAGCCTTGCAACGCTCATCTTTGGCGGCATCAAATTCTTCCAGGAGTTTGAGATGAACGCCAAGCAACCCTTTCTGGAAAAGCAGATGGAGTATTGCTTCGAGGCAAGCGACGTCGTTGCGACCGTCGCAACGAATCCGAACGGAAGCGACACGCGCACAAAGGCGGAGGGTCGTTTCTGGGAACTTTACTGGGGCCAGCTGGCGATTGTCGAAAACGCGGCGGTCGAAACAGAGATGGTCTGTTTCGGTCACTGGCTGAACCAGTCCGCGCAAACAGATTGTGGTGACATTGCGCCCCGACAACGCTCACTTCGCTTGGCGAAAGCATGCCGCAACCTCGTCTCCGAGATGTGGGGTGTCAGCCTCGAGAACCTGGTCGGGAAATCCCAGGATGGTGATGCTGCCGGCAATTCCGCGGATCAATTCAAGAAAACCCCCTGATCGACCAAAACATTGGTAATTCGCAGCGATTCTGCCTATTCCTCGACACCGGATAAGTGGAGAGGATGACAGCTTGCGACTGGCGTTCCGGCGATTGACGCATATCGACCTGCCGCAGAAAGCCGAGGGGTTTCTGCCGGTCGTCGCCACTCAGATCCTGTTCGCCGTGGTCTGCAGCACGGTTTCGATCGGGCTGCGCTTTTTCGCCGACCTGTTCATGCCGGGCGCCGGTCCCTTCGCGCTGACCATCCCCGCGGTTCTCGTCGCAACGCTCTTCGGTCGCTGGCTTTGCGGTGCTCTCACAGCCACCATCTCGTCACTTTACGCCTGGTACTTCGTCCTGCCGATCGCGGGGAGCTTCCAGTTCGTCGCACCGTCCGATGGCCCGCGCGTCGTCGTCAACATGCTCTCGGGCTACTTCGTCGTCGCCCTTGCCGAGCTCTTCCGCCGCGCGGTGCGCAACGCTCTTGCAGATCGCGACGCCCTTCTCCTCGAGCTTCAGCACCGGGTGAAGAACAACTTCGCCTCGATCGCCTCGGTCCTGCGCCTGCAGATTTCCAGCGCGCCCGGCGAAGATGCAAAGCAGGAGCTCACGGCGGCGCTCGGCCGGGTCGAGAGCTTCACCCACGCCTACGAGTTTCTCTACCACGACGCCGACTATTCCGGCGCGGTCGAGATGAAGTTCTACCTCGAAGGCCTCTGCCACGCCCTGGACCAATCCCTCGGCTCGGCGCGCGGGATCGCGGTCCATTGCGACGCAAGACACGTCGACATGCCGCGCGACCGGGCGATCCTGATCGGCCTCCTCGTCAACGAGGTCGTCAATAACAGCGTCAAGCATGCGTTCAAAGAAGGAGGCGGAGAGGTCCGCGTCCGGTTCTGGCAGGACGAGGACGGCGGCTACCGCCTTCTCGTCAGCGACGACGGGACCGGCATCAACGGCGAAGCCCGGCCCGGCTCGCTCGGCATGCGGCTCATTCGCGGGCTGACGGCGCAGGCGAGCGGCACCGTCGAGACCGAAAGCGGCGAGACCGGCACGCGCCATGCCTTCGCTTTTCTGCCGTAGCGCAGGCGAAGGAGCCGCGAGAGCATGATCCCAAGAAGTGGAAACCGGTTTTCGGAATAGATCATTCACCGACAAGAGGATCGAGCGGGAGGGTGAGTAAAGTTCCAGTGTCCACGACACGATCCTCGAACGCCCGCCACGACTTGATCGATAAGGCGCAGCATTCGACGCTTCGTCATTCTCGGGCCCCGTCCCGGGAATCCAGAAACGTTCGACACAACAGAAGCTTAAACGGCCCACTGGATGCTCGGGACGGGGCCCGAGCATGACGAGCGCGATAAAAGCGGACGCCTGATCTCGGAGTGTCAGGCCCTCGATATGCGCCGTTCAACGAGACTGTCGTGCACCCTGTCGTCCATTCGGACGCACAGCGCTTTAGCGCTTGAGGACGAAAACCGCCTGCTGGCCGAACAGGTTCCAGAACCACCAGGGCATCTTCATGCCCATCTTCTGACCCGTCGCGTTGATGGCAAATGCCGTCTCGACGCTCGCCCCCAGTTCCTCGGCCAGTGCGACGAAATCGCGGATCGTGCAGAAATGGATGTTCGGCGTCTCGTACCACGTATGGGAAAGATTGGCGGTCACCGGCATCCGGCCACGCAGGCCGAGGGCGTAGCGGATCGTCCAGTGGCCGAAATTCGGGAATGAGATCACGGCCCGGCGGCCGATCCTCAGGAGTTCGGACAGAACGACCTTCGGATTGCGCGTCGCCTGGATCGTCTGCGACAGGATCACGTAATCGAACGCATCGTCGGGATAATGCACGAGGTCGCGGTCAGCATCGCCCTGAATGACCGACAGGCCGCGCGCGACGCATTCGTTGACGCCGGCCTGGCTGAGCTCGATACCGCGCCCGTCAACCCGACCGCGCTGCTCGAGCAGGGCAAGAAGCGCACCGTCGCCGCAGCCGACGTCGAGCACCCGCGAGCGAGGTTCGACGAGATCGGCGATCACCTCGAGGTCGACGCGGATGCCCGCCGGCGACGACGCGACGCTCTCGCTCGTCGCCACTGGCCCGCTCGTTTGTGTGTCGGTCGAAAGCGTCACGCGATGAGCCCCCTTGCCCGAGCGGCCGAGGAGACGAAGCCGTCGATCGCGGCGAAGAACTCCGGCTCGTCCAGAAGAAAGGCGTCGTGACCGCGATCGGTCTCGATCTCGACGAAAGAGACGGAGGCAGCGGCGGCATTCAGCGCATGGACGACCGCGCGGTTCTCGTCGGTCGGAAACAGCCAGTCGGACGAGAAGGAGACGAGGCAAAAGCGCGTCTCGGACCCCCGGAAGGCTTTCGCGAGCGAGCCGTCGAAATCCGCCGCGATGTCGAAATAGTCCATCGCCCGGGTCAGATAGAGATAGGAATTAGCGTCGAACCGATCGACGAAGGTCATGCCCTGATGTCTGAGATAGCTCTCGATCTGGAAATCGGCATCGAAGCCGAAGCCGAGAACGTCCCGGTCCTGGAGATTGCGACCGAATTTGCGGTGAAGCGCCATTTCCGAGAGATAGGTGACATGGGCCGTCATGCGGGCGACCGCGAGACCTTTCACGGGCCGCTTGTCATGGGCGAAGTAGCGACCGCCCTCCCAATCGGGGTCGGCGATCACGGCCTGGCGTCCGATCTCGTGAAAGGCGATGTTCTGGGCCGAATGCCGCGCACCCGTGGCGATCGGCAGGGCGGCGAACACCTTGTCGGGATAGCTCACCGTCCACTGCAGGACCTGCATGCCACCCATCGAGCCGCCGATGACCGCGAACAGCCTGTCGATACCGAGGCGCTCCACCAGCATCCGCTGCGCCCGCACCATGTCGCGAATGGTGATCACCGGCAGGCTCAGGCCATAGGGCTCGCCGGTCGCCGGGTTGATCGAGGCCGGCCCCGTCGAGCCCATGCAGCCGCCAATGACATTCGAACAGATGACGAAGAACTTGTCGGTGTCGATGGGTTTGCCGGGGCCGACGATCGGCGACCACCAGCCGGGCTTGCCGGTCACCGGCGACCGGCTGGCCGGATAGTGATCCATCGTCAAAGCGTGGCAGATGAGGATGGCGTTCGACTTGTCGGCGTTCAGTTCGCCATAGGTGTTGTAGGCGATCTGGACCGGCGACAGGTCGATGCCGGCATCGAGATGAAGCGGCTCGTCCTCGCCGAAAAACGCAACGGGGCTCGAGGGCTCGAGCGCCTCGCGGTTTCCCGCCGCACTCGTTGCGGTGGGACTGGTGGGTTCGGCTGTGGTCGACGGCGTCACGGTCTGGGCTCCGCCCTTCTGGAGCATGTCCGATGAAAGCCGGTTCGGCCTTCACGTGCGGACAATGCGGCTCGACAAAGCGATGAGGGTTTCCGGTGAACTCGTGTTCGCCAAAAACGCTCTCGTTGATCCGTCCTCGTTCGGCGGGACGACCTGCTTTCGAACCAGGGCAGAAGCTGCCCTGGTCGGCTCGGCCGGCGAGACAAGCCTTCACCGGCCCAAGGGCGAGATCGAATCAACCCTTGAGAATGGTCTCGATGCTCTTGGTCACGTCATCGATCGGCGCCATGCCGTCGATGGAGCGCAGCGTGCGTTTGCAATAGTAATAGCCAACGAGCGGCGACGTTTCCTTGTAGTAGTTGCGAAGCCGCGAGCGCATCGTCTCGGCGTTGTCGTCGGGTCGCCGCTTGAACTCGGTCGATCCGCAATTGTCGCAAACGCCCTCGACCTTCGGCTGACGATCCTCGTCGTGATAGACGGTGCCGCAGCTTGCGCAGGAAAACCGGCCCGACACCCGCGTCACGAGAACGTCGTCGTCCACCCGCAGCTCGATGACGTGGTCGAGATGCTGACCGCGCTGTTCGAGCAACTCCTCCAACGCGTCGGCCTGTTTGAGGGTGCGAGGATAGCCGTCGAGGATGAAGCCCTCGCTGCAGTCGTCCTCGGCGATCCTATCGGCGACGATGGCGTTGACCACCTCATCAGGGACGAGGTTGCCCGCGTCCATGATGGCCTTGGCCTTCAACCCGACCTCGGTCTCGGCCGCGACGGCAGCCCGCAGCATGTCTCCCGTCGACAGCTGCGGAACGTTATGCCCATTGACCAGACGCTGTGCCTGAGTTCCCTTTCCCGCTCCCGGCGGCCCCAGCAAAATCAGCTTCATCGTGCTCCGCGTCTCCCCCCTCTGAGCTTCGCCTTCTTGACGAGCCCCTCATATTGATGGGCCAAAAGATGACCCTGTATCTGCGCAACGGTGTCCATCGTCACGGAGACGACGATAAGTAGCGATGTTCCACCGAGATAGAAAGGAACGCCAGCAGCCGAAATCAGAAATTCGGGCAAAAGACAGATCAACACGAGATAGATCGCGCCGACGACGGTGATGCGGGTCAGAACATAGTCGATATATTCCGCCGTCCGCTCGCCCGGACGAATGCCCGGAATGAAGCCGCCATGCTTCTTCAGATTGTCGGCCGTGTCCTTCGGATTGAAGACGACCGCCGTGTAGAAGAAGGCGAAGAACGCGATCAGGCCGGCATAAAACAGCATGTAGAGCGGCTGGCCGTGGCCGAGCGAGGCGACGATCGCGGTCGCCCAGTCCGGCAGCTGCGAGGTGTCGGTGAAGTTCGCCACCGTCACCGGCAGAAGCAGGAGCGACGACGCGAAGATCGGCGGAATGACGCCGGCAGTGTTGAGCTTCAGCGGCAGATGCGAGGTATCGCCCTGGAACATGCGATTGCCGACCTGGCGCTTGGGATACTGGATCAAAAGCCTGCGCTGGGCTCGCTCGACGAAGACGATGAAGGCGATGCAGGCGATCGCCACGACGATGACGAGAAGGATGATCGTCGTCGACAGGGCGCCCGTTCGTCCAAGCTCCAGGAGGTTCGCGATCGCCGCCGGCAGATGCGCGACGATACCGGCGAAGATGATCAGCGAGATACCGTTACCGATACCGCGCGAGGTGATCTGCTCGCCCAGCCACATCAGGAACATCGTGCCACCGACGAGGGTGATCACGGCCGAAATCCGGAAGAACCAGCCCGGATCGACCACGAGACCGGCCTGCGTCTCGAGACCCGCGGCGATGCCGTAAGCCTGGAACGTCGCGAGCAGCACCGTGCCGTAGCGGGTATACTGGTTGATCACCTTGCGCCCCTGCTCGCCCTCTTTCTTGAGGTTCTCGAGCGAGGGAACGACCGATGTCATCAGCTGGATGATGATCGAGGCCGAGATGTACGGCATGATTCCGAGGGCGAAGATCGCCATGCGGCCGACGGCGCCGCCGGAAAACATGTTGAAAAGGCCGAGAATGCCGGTCGACTGCTGCTGAAAAGCCCGCGCGAGTGCGTCGGGATCGATGCCGGGCATCGGAATGTAGGTTCCGAGGCGATAGACCAGAAGTGCGCCGAGGGTAAACCAGATGCGCTTTTTCAGGTCTTCGGCTTTGCTGAAAGCCGAAAAGTTCAGATTGGCGGCAAGTTGTTCCGCTGCCGATGCCATGACGAGGAGCTCCCCGGGTTATCCCGCAAACGGCCGAGCAGCGCATCAGGCGCCCGACCGGACTCGGGCTTAAGACGGACCCTTTCCCGAGACCCGTCAGATAAGCGGGAGAGCTCTGCCACGCAAGCGCCCAATTCTCCCAGTTCGGGAATTGGCGGATCAGCGGGGGCCCTGCCCTTCGATGCCGGCGGCCGAACCCGGCCGACGACCACGTTGGATCGCAACGACGACCAAAGCCGGAAACGCCGGCATCAGGCCACGCTGTCTCAAACAAGCGAGAAAGAGGCCGATCGAGGCCTCTTCCCCACAATGCTACGAAACGATCAGGCTTCAGCCGTTTCCGCGGACTTGCGGACTGCCGTGACGGTGACAGACCCACCGGCCTTCTCGACCTTCTCGACGGCCGATTTCGACGCGCCGGCAACGGTGAGGTTCAGCTTCGCGCTCAGCTCGCCGTCGCCGAGAAGGCGGACGCCGTCCTTTGCGCGACGAATCACGCCGGCGGCAACGAGGGCCGCAACGTCGATCGGAGCGGACGCGTCTAGCCGCTTGGCGTCAACCGCCTGCTGCAGGCGGCCGACCGAAACGACATTGTATTTCTTGGCGAAGATGTTGACGAAGCCACGCTTCGGCAGACGCCGATAGAGCGGCATCTGACCGCCCTCGAAGGCATTGATGGCAACGCCCGAACGGGACTTCTGGCCCTTGACGCCGCGTCCGCCGGTCTTGCCCTTGCCCGAACCGATGCCCCGCCCGACCCGCTTCTTGGAGTGGGTGGCGCCGTCGATATCGGAAAGCTCGTTGAGTTTCATGTCTTTTCTCCTTGGCCGCCGATCGAGCCGCAATCGCGCTCAGACGGGCCGCCTGGTCAAAACGGGTCGAAGGCCCGCATGAATATGCGGGCCGGTCCTGACGGTGCGCTCAGGCCTCGTCGACGATCCGCACCATATGCGCGACCTTGGCGATCATCCCGCGAACGGCGGGCGTATCCTCAAGGGTGCGGCGACGGTTCATCTTGCCGAGACCGAGGCCGACCAGCGTCTGGCGCTGGTCCTTCGGGCGGCGGATCGGGCTGCCGTACTGCTCGACGGTCACCGTCTTGCCGGCAGTGCTGTTCTTGGCCATGCTCAGGCTCCTTCAAACGATGGCACGATGGCCGGCCAGGTTATTCCGCGGCAGCGGCTTCGTCTTCGGCGGCAGCGGGAGCTGCGCCATGATGGGTCTGGCGGCGTGCCTGCAGCGTCGAATACTTGATGCCACGACGAGCCGCGACATCCTTCGGATGGGTCGCGTTCTTCAGACCGTCGAAGGTGGCGCGAACCATGTTGTACGGGTTCGACGAGCCGAGCGACTTTGCGACGACGTCGTGCATGCCGACCGCTTCGAAGACGGCGCGCATCGGACCACCGGCGATGATGCCGGTACCGGCCTCGGCGGCGCGCAGGACGACCTTGCCGGCGCCGTGGCGGCCGTTGACGTCGTGATGCAGCGTCCGGCCGTCGCGCAGCGGCACGAAGATCAGATCGCGCTTGGCGGCTTCCGTCGCCTTGCGGATCGCTTCGGGCACTTCGCGAGCCTTGCCGTGGCCGAAGCCGACGCGGCCCTTGAGATCACCGACGACGACGAGAGCGGCGAAGCCGAAACGGCGACCACCCTTCACGACTTTGGCGACACGGTTGATGTGGACGAGCTTGTCGACGAAACCATCGTCGTGATCGTCCCGGCGATCATTGCGGTCGTTACGAGGCGCCATATCCTAGTCCTTGTTCTTTTCCGGAGGCGTCCAAGAGATCGGCCACCCATTGGCGGCCGGGCGAAACGGCGGCACCTTTGCGCCGCCGCGAGCGATCATGGCCCGATCAGAAGTTCAGGCCAGCCTCGCGAGCCGAATCGGCCAAAGCCTTGACCCGGCCGTGATAGATGAAGGCGCCGCGATCGAAGACGACGTCGGTGACACCGGCTTCCTTCGCACGCTCGGCGACGAGCTTGCCGACGGCAGTTGCCGCGGCGACGTCGGCGCCGGTCTTCAGATCACCGCGCAGGGCGGCTTCGAGCGTCGATGCGGAAGCCAGCGTGCGGCCCGCCTCGTCGTCGATGATCTGAGCGTAGATGTTCTTCGACGAACGGTGCACCGACAGACGCGGGCGGCCGTTCGCGACCTTCTTGAGTGAGCGGCGGATACGCGAAGCACGGCGCCGCAGCGATTCCTTAGGAGTAGCCATGACCGGACCTTACTTCTTCTTGCCTTCCTTGCGGACGATCTTCTCGCCCGCGTACTTCACGCCCTTGCCCTTGTAAGGCTCGGGACCGCGATACTCGCGGATTTCCGCGGCGACCTGGCCGACGCGCTGCTTGTCGATGCCAGTGACGACGATCTCGGTCGGCTTCGGCACGGCGATCGAAATTCCCTCGGGCGTCTGGTAGACGACCTCGTGGGAGAAACCGAGCGACAGCTGCAGGTTCTTGCCCTGCATGGCCGCACGATAACCGACGCCGTTGATCTCGAGCTTCTTCTCGAAGCCGGTCTTCACGCCGGCGAAGATGTTCTCGATCATCGTGCGCGACATGCCCCATTTGGAGCGTGCCACCTTCGACTGGTCGCGCGGATCGACCTTGACCGCGCCGTCTTCCATCTTGACCAGGACCTCGTCGTTGACGACGAAGGCGAGCTCGCCCTTCGGGCCCTTGGCCTTGACGGTCTGACCGTCCACCGAGGCGGTGACGCCATCGGGGACTGAAACCGGCTTCTTACCAATACGGGACATTTCGAAACCCTGTCCGTTTCGTGCGCGGATGCCATCTGCCCTTTTACAGGCGACATACCGTGCGTTTTCAAATGCTGACGGGCGGCAGGCGAAGCATCAAGCCGCGCGAGCGCCCGTCCTATGGCACAAATTTTGACGCGTCAGAAGACCCGGCAGAGAATCTCGCCGCCGACATTCTGTTCACGGGCACTGTGGTCCGCCATCACGCCCTTGGGCGTCGACAGAACCGAGATGCCGAGACCATTGGCGATCTGCGGGATCGTCTTGGCCGAGACATAGACGCGACGGCCGGGTTTGGAAACCCGGGCGATCTCGCGGATCACCGCTGCGCCCTCGTAGTACTTCAACTCGATCTCGAATTCGGACTTGCCGTTTTCGAATTCGGTCTGGGTGTAGCCGCGGATGTAGCCCTCGTCCTTGAGGACGTCGAGCACGCGGCCACGCAGCTTCGAAGCCGGGGTCGAGACCGACGACTTGTTGCGCATGACGGCGTTGCGGATGCGTGTCAGCATGTCGCCGAGCGGATCAGACAAAGACATGACGAACCCTCCTTACCAGCTCGACTTGACGATACCGGGGATCTGGCCGTTGTTGCCAAGTTCCCGGAGCGCGATGCGGCTCATCTTGAGCTTGCGATAGTAGGCGCGCGGCCGACCGGTCACTTCGCAGCGATTGCGGATGCGGACCTTCGAACCGTTGCGCGGCAGCTCTGCGAGCTGCAGCTGCGCCTTGAAACGCTCTTCCATCGGAGCGTCGGCGTTTTTGGTGATCGCTTTCAGAGCAGCCCGCTTGGCGGCGTATTTCGCCACCAGTTTCTGACGGTGCTTGTTCTGTTCGATCATGCCCTTCTTGGCCATTGTATCGTCCTTTACTCGTCTGCCGTTACAAGCGTCAGTTCGTGCGGAAGGGGAAGTTGAGCGCCTTGAGAAGGGCGCGCGCTTCCTCGTCCGTCGAGGCCGTCGTACAAACGATGATGTCCATGCCCCACATCTGATCGACCTTGTCGTAGTTGATCTCGGGGAACACGATGTGCTCCTTGATGCCCATGGCGAAGTTGCCATTGCCATCAAAGCTCTTTGGGTTCAGGCCGCGGAAGTCGCGAACCCGGGGCAGTGCGATCTGGATCAGACGATCCACGAATTCGTACATGCGCTCGCGACGCAGCGTGACCTTGCAGCCGATCGGCATGCCCTCGCGGACCTTGAAGCCCGCGATCGACTTGCTGGCCTTGGTGATCACGGCCTTCTGGCCGGCGATCCTGGCAAGGTCCTCGGCGGCAACGCTCGGCTTCTTGGAATCGCCGGTGGCCTCGCCGACACCCATGTTGATGACGACCTTCTCGAGGCGCGGCATCTGCATGGTGTTCGCGTAGGAGAACTCTTCCTGCAAAGCCGGAACGACGTCCTCGCGATAGACGCGCTTCAGGCGCGGCTCGTAGGTGGCGGCTTCAGCCATTGATCTCTTCCCCCGAACGCTTGGCGACGCGCACCTTGGTGCCGTCCTCGAGAGTTTTGAAGCCGATCCGGGTGGCCTTGCCGTCCTTCGGGTCTGCGACCGCCAGGTTGGAAAGGTGAATCGGTGCTTCCTTGGAAATGATGCCGGCCTCGGCCGAGGCGGTCTGGCGCTGGTGGCGCTTGACCATGTTGACGCCACGCACCAGGGCGCGATCGTCCTTCGGCATCATCTTGATGACTTCACCCGACCGGCCCTTGTCCTTGCCGGCGAGCACGACGACCGTGTCGCCTTTGCGGATCTTCTGCATCGTCCGCTCTCCTCTTAAAGAACTTCAGGGGCGAGCGACACGATCTTCATGTGGTTCTTGCCGCGAAGCTCGCGGGGAACCGGTCCGAAGATACGGGTGCCGATCGGCTCTTTCTTGTTGTCGATCAGGACGGCGGCGTTCGAATCGAACCGGATCACCGAACCGTCTGCGCGACGGATGTCCTTGGCGGTACGAACCACCACGGCCTTCATCACATCGCCCTTCTTGACGCGGCCGCGCGGGATCGCCTCCTTCACGGACACGACGATAACGTCGCCGACCGAGGCGTACTTCCGCTTCGAGCCGCCCAGAACCTTGATGCACATGACACGACGGGCACCGGAATTATCCGCCACGTCGAGGTTTGTTTGCATCTGAATCATGTCAGGCCGCCTTCAAAAGCTTGCCGTCGGATGCGCCGCAACGGGCGGCGAACCGACGAATTCGTTCAACTTGCTGCTTGCGTCGTAGACGCGCTGGAAACGACGATCCAGCTCTTGTCCTTCGAGATCGGACGCGATTCCTCGATCGAGACGATGTCTCCGACCTTGTAAGCGTTCGCCTCGTCATGCGCCTTGTACTTCTTCGAGCGGCGCACGGTCTTCTTCAGAAGCGGATGGGCGAAGCGACGCTCCACCAGCACCACAACCGTCTTGTCGTTCTTGTCGGAGACCACCGTCCCCTGCAGGATGCGTTTCGGCATTTTATGGTCCTTTAGGCCTTGGCGGTTTCCGCCTTGGCGCGCGCGATCGTCTTGATCCGTGCGATGTCGCGACGGACCTGGCGCACGCGCGCGGTGTTCTCGAGTTGACCCGTGGCCCGCTGGAAACGCAGGTTGAACTGCTCTTTCTTCAGCTTGGCGAGCTCGTCGGTGAGTTCGTCCTGGGTCATCGTCCTGACGTCGGAAGCTTTCACGTCAAACTCTCCTTATTCCGCAATGCGCTGGATGAAGCGCGTGCGCACCGACAGCTTGGCAGCGCCGAGGCGCAGCGCTTCGCGAGCGATATCCTCGGGCACGCCGTCGATCTCGAACATCACACGGCCGGGATGAACCCGGGCCGCCCAGTAATCGACCGAGCCCTTGCCCTTACCCATGCGAACTTCCGTCGGCTTCGACGTCACCGGGAGATCCGGGAAGATCCGGATCCAGACCCGGCCCTGACGCTTCATCTGACGGGTGATCGCGCGGCGGGCCGCCTCGATCTGACGGGCCGTGACCCGGTCGGGCTCCAGCGCCTTCAGGCCGAAGGCGCCGAAATTGAGCGCCGTTCCACCCTTGGCGGTGCCGTGAATGCGCCCCTTGAACGCCTTCCGGTACTTCGTACGCTTTGGTTGCAGCATCTTCTATACTCCGAAATCTGGCGCTCAGGCGTGCTCGCGACGACGCCCGCCGCCGCCCTGGGCATCGCCCTCGATCTGACGGCGCTCGGCGGCCATCGGATCGTGCTCGAGAATCTCGCCCTTGAAGATCCAGACCTTGACGCCGCAGATACCATAGGCGGTCTTCGCCTCGGCGGTTCCGTAGTCGATGTCGGCGCGCAGCGTGTGCAGCGGCACCCGGCCTTCGCGGTACCATTCGGTCCGGGCGATCTCCGCGCCGCCGAGACGGCCGCCGCAATTGATGCGGATGCCTTCGGCGCCGAGGCGCATCGCCGACTGGACGGCCCGCTTCATCGCCCGGCGGAACGCAACGCGGCGCTCTAGCTGCTGGGCGATCGACTGGGCGACCAGCGTCGCGTCGATCTCAGGCTTGCGCACCTCGACGATGTTGATGTGCGTCTCGGCCTTGGTCATCGAGGACAGCTTCTTGCGAAGCTTCTCGATGTCGGCGCCCTTCTTGCCAATGACGATGCCCGGGCGAGCCGAGTGGATCGTGATGCGGCACTTCTTGTGCGGACGCTCGATGACGATCTTGGAGACCGCCGCCTGCTTCAGCTCGTTCATCAGGAACCGGCGGATCTCCAGATCCTCGTGGAGGAGCTGGCCATACTCACCCTTGTTCGCGAACCAGCGCGAGTCCCAGGTGCGGTTGATGCCGAGCCGAAAGCCGGTCGGATTGATTTTCTGACCCATCTTATGCGGCCTCCTCGATTTCCTCGGCCTCGCGCACGACGATCGTCAGATGCGCGAAAGGCTTCTCGACCCGGCTCGCACGACCACGCCCACGGGCATGGAAGCGCTTCATCGTGATCGACTTGCCGACATAGGCCTCGGCGACAACGAGCGCGTCGACGTCGAGATCGTGATTGTTCTCGGCGTTCGCGATGGCGCTTTCCAGCGTCTTCTTGACCGTCTCGGCAATCCGCTTGCGAGAGAAGGTGAGCTCGGCGAGTGCCCGGTCGACCTTCTTGCCGCGGATCAGCTGAGCCACGAGATTCAGTTTCTGCGGGCTGACGCGGATCGAGCGGGCCACTGCCCTCGCCTCGTTATCCGCCAGCCGACGCTCGGCCTTCGCCTTGCCCATGTTACTTCCTCTTCGCCTTCTTGTCGGCGCCGTGGCCGTAATAGGTACGGGTCGGAGCGAACTCGCCGAACTTGTGTCCGACCATGTCCTCGTTCACCGAGACCGGAATGTGTTTGGAGCCGTTGTAGACGCCGAAGGTCAGACCAACGAACTGCGGCAGAATGGTCGACCGCCGGGTCCAGATCTTGATGACGTCGTTACGACCGCTCGAACGGGCCTTGTCGGCCTTCTTGAGAAGAAAGCCATCGACGAACGGGCCCTTCCAGACAGAACGTGCCATTGAAAGTTTCCCTTACTTCTTGCGCTGATGGCGCGAGCGCATGATGAACTTGTCGGTCGCCTTGTTCTGGCGCGTGCGCTTGCCCTTGGTCGGCTTGCCCCACGGGGTGACCGGATGACGACCGCCGGACGTGCGGCCTTCACCGCCGCCATGCGGGTGATCGACCGGGTTCATCGCAACGCCGCGAACATGCGGCCGCTTGCCGAGCCAGCGATTGCGGCCCGCCTTGCCGAGATTGATGTTGCCGTGATCGGGGTTCGACACGGCGCCAACGGTGGCGAAGCACGACGACGACACGAGGCGCTGCTCGCCCGAGTTCAGGCGCAGGATCGCCATGCCCTGATCGCGACCGACCAGCTGGGCATAAGACCCGGCCGAACGTGCGATCTGGCCGCCCTTCTCCGGCTTCATCTCCACATTGTGGATGATGGTGCCGACGGGAAGAGCCGACAGCGGCATCGCATTGCCCGGCTTGACGTCAACGCCGGACTTGCCGGCGATGACCTGGTCGCCCACGGCCAGACGCTGCGGCGCCAGGATGTAGGCGACCTCGCCGTCCTCATAGCGGATCAACGCGATGAAGGCCGTGCGGTTCGGATCATATTCGATCCGCTCCACGGTCGCGGCGACATCCAGCTTGCGACGCTTGAAGTCGATAACGCGATAGGTGCGCTTGTGTCCACCGCCCTGGTAGCGGGCGGTGACGCGGCCGGTGTTGTTGCGCCCACCCTTCTGGGTGAGGCCCTCGGTCAGATGCTTGACCGGCTTGCCCTTGTAGAGGCCCGAACGGTCGACGATGACCAGCTGGCGCTGGCTCGGCGTGTTCGGCTTGAAATTCTTGAGTGCCATGTGCCTATTCCTCCGGTCCCGCTCAGAGTCCGGTCGAGACGTCGATCGACTGACCTTCGGCCAACGTCACGACGGCTTTCTTCTGGTCGCTCTGACGGCCGATACGGCCCTTGAAGCGCTTGACCTTGCCCTTGCGGACGAGGGTGTTCACAGCGGTGACCTTGACACTGAACAGAGCCTCGACGGCCGCCTTGATCTGCGGCTTGGTCGCGGTGCCCGGAACGTTGAACACCACCTGGTTCGATTCCGACAGGAACGTCGACTTCTCGGTGATCACCGGCGAGGTGATGACGTCGTAATGGCGCAGATCCGTCATTTGAACCGCTCCTCGAGAGCCTCGACTGCGGCCTTGGACAGAACCAGCGTCTGCCGGCGCAGAATGTCGTAAACATTGATGCCCTGAACCGGCAGGACGTCGATGTGCGGAATGTTGCGGGCCGATCGCGAGAAGTTCTCGTCGAGTTCGGCACCGTCGATGATCAGCGCATTGGCAAGACCCAGATCGGCAAAACGCTTGACCGCCGTCTTGGTCTTGGCCTCTTCGGCCTTGAGCTCGTCGACGATGATCAGACCGCCGGACTTCGCCTTGGCCGACAGGGCGTGACGCAGAGCCAGAGCCCGGAACTTCTTGGGAAGATCGTGGGCGTGGCTGCGGGTCGTCGGCCCATGGGCCTTGCCGCCGCCGCGGAACTGCGGGGCTCTCGCCGAACCGTGACGGGCACGGCCCGTGCCCTTCTGGCGGTAGAGCTTGGCACCGGTGCGCGCGATCTCGGCGCGGCCGAGGGTCTCGTGCGTGCCCTGCTGGCGCTTGGCCAGCTGCCAGCGAACCATGCGCTGCAGGATGTCCTCGCGCGGCTCGAGGCCGAAGATCTCGTCAGCCAGCGTCACCTTGCCGGCGTCGGACCCGTCGAGGCTCTTGATCGTGATATCCATTACTCAGCCCCCTCGGCTGCGGTCGCTTCGGCCGGAGCCGCATCGTTCGCCGCCTGGCGGAGCGCGGCCGGCTTCGGCGCGTTGTCCGGCAGCGAAGCCTTCACGGCGTCGCGGACCTCGATCCATCCACCCTTCGAACCCGGCACGGCGCCGCGAACGAGGATGAGACCCTTTTCGGGATCGGTACGGACGATCTGGAGGTTCTGGGTGGTCACCCGAACCTGGCCCATGTGACCGGCCATCTTCTTGTTCTTGAAGACCTTGCCGGGATCCTGGCGCTGACCGGTCGAACCGTGCGAACGGTGCGAGACGGAGACGCCGTGGGTTGCGCGAAGACCACCGAAGTTGTGGCGCTTCATCGCACCGGCAAAACCCTTACCGATCGAAGTGCCCGTCACGTCGACGATCTGGCCCGGGACGAAATGATCAGCGGTGATTTCCGCACCGATATCGATCAGATTGTCTTCCGTGACGCGGAACTCGACGAGCTTGCGCTTCGGCTCGACGGAGGCCTGGGCGAAAACGCCGCGCATGGCCTTCGACGTATTCTTCACCTTGGCGAGACCGACGCCGAGCTGAACGGCGGTGTAACCGTTCTTCTCGCGGGTCCGCTGGGCGACGACCTGCAGGTTCTCGACCTTCAGGACGGTGACCGGAACATGCTCGCCGGCGTCGTTGTAGACGCGGGTCATGCCGACCTTCTGTGCAATCACACCTGAACGCATGGGGCGCTATCCTTCCCGTGCTCGAATCAGAGCTTGATCTCGACATCAACGCCGGCGGCGAGGTCGAGCTTCATCAGCGCATCGACCGTCTGCGGCGTCGGATCGACGATGTCGAGAAGCCGCTTATGGGTACGCATTTCGAACTGCTCGCGCGACTTCTTGTCGATGTGCGGCGAGCGGTTGACCGTGAACTTTTCGATGCGCGTCGGCAGCGGAATCGGTCCGCGCACATTCGCGCCCGTGCGCTTGGCCGTCGACACGATCTCGCGCGTCGAAGCGTCGAGGACCCGATGGTCGAACGCCTTCAGACGGATGCGGATATTCTGGCCGTTCATATTCTATTGTCCTCTGTCGGAAGCGACCGGCAAGCCAGCCCTTTTCCGAGCGCTTGTCTTTCTTCACATCAGCCAATTCGAGTGCGGGAGACATTCCCGCCCGGCCCAGTCGCAGGGGCCGAACCGGCCGGCGCGTGGCAATCCAGAGGGATACCCGCGCCGGCCAAAGCGGTCTCGACTACTCGACGATCGCCGCGACGATGCCGGCGCCGACGGTGCGGCCGCCTTCACGGATGGCGAAGCGCAGGCGCTCTTCCATCGCGATCGGCACGATCAGCGTGACGTCCATGGTCACGTTGTCGCCCGGCATCACCATCTCGGTGCCCTCGGGCAGCGTGCAAACGCCGGTCACGTCCGTCGTGCGGAAGTAGAACTGCGGGCGGTAGTTGGTGAAGAACGGGGTGTGGCGACCGCCCTCTTCCTTGGTCAGGATGTAGGCCTCGGCCTTGAACTTGGTGTGCGGCTTCACCGAACCCGGCTTGCACAGCACCTGGCCACGCTCCACGCCCTCGCGGTCGACGCCGCGGATCAGCGCGCCGATATTGTCGCCGGCCTGGCCCTGGTCGAGCAGCTTGCGGAACATCTCGACGCCCGTGACCGTGGTCTTGCGGGTGTCGCGGATGCCGACGATCTCAACTTCCTCGCCGACCTTGACGATGCCGCGCTCGACGCGGCCGGTGACGACCGTGCCGCGGCCCGAGATCGAGAACACGTCCTCGATCGGCATCAGGAAGGGCTGGTCGACCGGACGCTCGGGCGTCGGGATATAGGCGTCGACTTCCTTCATCAGCGCGCGGACGGCATCCTCGCCGATGGTCTTGTTGCTGTCTTCGAGGGCCGCGAGAGCCGAGCCCTTGATGATCGGAATGTCGTCGCCCGGGAACTCGTAGGACGACAGAAGCTCGCGAACCTCGAGCTCGACCAGCTCGAGAAGCTCCTCGTCGTCGACCTGGTCGACCTTGTTGAGGAAGACGACGATCGCCGGAACGCCGACCTGACGGGCGAGCAGGATGTGCTCGCGGGTCTGCGGCATCGGGCCGTCGGCGGCCGAGCAGACCAGGATCGCGCCGTCCATCTGGGCCGCGCCGGTGATCATGTTCTTCACGTAGTCGGCATGGCCCGGGCAGTCGACATGGGCGTAGTGACGGGCTTCCGTCTCGTATTCCACGTGCGCCGTCGAGATCGTGATGCCGCGCGCCTTCTCCTCGGGCGCCGCGTCGATCTGGTCATAGGCCCGGAACTCGCCGAAGAACTTCGTGATCGCAGCCGTCAAAGACGTCTTGCCGTGATCGACGTGTCCGATCGTGCCGATGTTCACATGCGGCTTGTTCCGCTCGAATTTGCTCTTGGCCATAGTGCCACTCCATCTATTTCGTCTTGGCTCGAAGGAGCCGAACTTGTCCGACCGCGAAGGTCTTTATGCGTATTTCTTCTGGATCTCTTCGGCGACCTGGTTCGGAACCGGCTCGTAGTGATCGAAGATCATCGTGTACTGCGCCCGGCCCTGAGACATCGAGCGCAGGGTGTTCACATAGCCAAACATGTTGGCCAGCGGCACCATCGCATTGACGGCCTGGGCGATACCGCGGGGTTCGGTCCCCTGGATCTGACCGCGGCGGGAGTTCAGGTCGCCGATCACGTCACCGACGTAATCTTCGGGCGTGATGACCTCGACCTTCATGACCGGCTCGAGCAACCGCGGACCAGCCTTCTGGATGGCTTCGCGGAAACCGGCTCGTGCCGCGATCTCGAAGGCGAGAACCGAGGAGTCGACGTCGTGGAAGGCGCCATCGGTGAGCTCGGCCTTGATGTCGACCATCGGGAAGCCCGCGAGCGGACCGGAACCCATCACCGACTTGACGCCCTTTTCGACGCCCGGGATGTATTCCTTCGGCACCGCGCCGCCGACGATCTTCGACTCGAAGGAGAAGCCCGCGCCGATCTCGGCCGGCTCGAAGGTCATCTTGACCCGGGCGAACTGGCCCGTGCCACCGGTCTGCTTCTTGTGCGTATAGTCGATGTCGGCCTTGCGGGTGATCGTCTCGCGATAGGCGACCTGCGGTGCACCGATATTCGCCTCGACCTTGAACTCGCGCTTCATGCGATCGACGAGAATGTCGAGGTGAAGCTCGCCCATGCCGGCGATGATCGTCTGACCGCTTTCCTCGTCGGTCTTGACGCGGAAGGACGGATCCTCAGCGGCGAGACGGTTGAGGGCCAGACCCATCTTTTCCTGGTCGGCCTTGGTCTTCGGCTCGATCGCGATCTCGATGACCGGATCGGGGAATTCCATGCGCTCCAGAATGACCGGCTTCAGCGGATCACACAGCGTGTCGCCCGTGGTCGTGTCCTTGAGGCCGGCCAGAGCGACGATGTCGCCGGCATAGGCCTCTTCGATGTCTTCGCGGGAGTTCGAGTGCATCTGCAACATGCGGCCGATGCGCTCTTTCTTCTCCTTGACGGTGTTCTGGAGCGAGGAGCCCTTGGTCAGAACGCCGGAGTAGATGCGAGCGAAGGTGAGCGAGCCGACGAACGGATCGTTCATGATCTTGAAGGCCAGCATCGACAGCGGCTCGTCGTCCGAGGACTTGCGAACCATCTCGCCTTCGGTCTTCGGATCGATACCCTTGATCGGCTTGACCTCGACCGGCGACGGCAGGAAGTCGACGACGGCGTCGAGCAGCGGCTGAACGCCCTTGTTCTTGAAGGCCGAACCGCACAGGACCGGCGTGAACCAGACGTCGCAGGTGCCCTTGCGGATCAGCTTGCGGATCTCGTCATTGTCCGGCATCTGGCCTTCGAGATACCGCTCCATCGCCGGCTCGTCGACCTCGACGGCTGCCTCGATCATCATCTCGCGATATTCTTCGGCCTGGGCCTTCATGTCCTCGGGGATCTCGAGGATGTCCCACTGGGCGCCGAGGCTCTCGTCGCGCCAGACGAGCGCCTTCATCTCGATCAGGTCGATGACGCCCTTGAGCTCGCTCTCCGCGCCGATCGGCAGCTGGATCACGACCGGACGGGCACCGAGGCGCGACTTGATCATCTCAACGCAGCGAAAGAAGTCGGCGCCGATCTTGTCCATCTTGTTGACGAAGATCATCCGCGGGACCTGGTACTTGTCGGCCTGACGCCAGACAGTCTCGGTCTGCGGCTCGACGCCGGCATTGGCGTCGAGAAGAGCGATCGCGCCGTCGAGGACGCGAAGCGAGCGCTCGACCTCGATGGTGAAATCGACGTGGCCCGGCGTGTCGATGATGTTGAAGCGGCGCTTCTTGCCGTCACGGCCCTGCCAGAACGTCGTCGTGGCAGCGGACGTGATCGTGATTCCGCGCTCCTGCTCCTGCTCCATCCAGTCCATCGTCGCGGCGCCGTCATGGACTTCGCCGATCTTGTGGGACTTGCCGGTATAGAAGAGAATCCGCTCGGTCGTCGTCGTCTTGCCCGCATCGATGTGGGCCATGATGCCGAAATTGCGGTAGTCTTCGATCTTGTATTCGCGTGCCATCGGGCGTCGCCTTTCAGATGGAAGCCAGAATTACCAACGGTAGTGCGAGAAGGCGCGGTTGGCTTCCGCCATCCGGTGCGTGTCTTCCCGCTTCTTGACGGCCGAGCCGCGATTGTTCGCAGCATCCATCAGCTCGCCGGAGAGGCGATCGACCATCGTCGTTTCGTTACGGCTGCGAGCAGCCGTGATCAGCCAACGGATCGCCAGCGCCTGACGGCGCTCGGGGCGTACATCGACCGGGACCTGATAGGTCGCACCACCAACACGGCGGGAGCGGACTTCCACATGGGGCGCGATATTCTCGAGCGCCTGATGGAAGACGGCCACCGAATCCTGGCGGGTCTTCTCATGCACGGAGTCGAACGCGCCGTAGACAATGCGCTCGGCGATCGACTTCTTGCCGTCATACATCACGGCGTTCATGAACTTCGACACGACGAGATCACCGAACTTCGGGTCCGGGTTGATCTCACGCTTTTCGGCTCTGTGGCGGCGGGACATTCTATCGTCTCTTCAACTGATCGCGGGTCGATTACTTCGGACGCTTGGCGCCGTATTTCGAGCGCCGCTGCTTGCGGTTCTTCACGCCCTGCGTATCGAGCACGCCGCGGATGATGTGATAGCGAACACCGGGAAGATCCTTCACGCGACCGCCGCGGATCATCACCACGGAGTGCTCCTGAAGGTTGTGGCCCTCGCCCGGAATATAGCCGATGACTTCGTAGCCATTGACGAGACGCACCTTGGCGACCTTACGAAGCGCCGAGTTCGGCTTCTTCGGCGTGGTCGTGTAGACACGCGTGCAAACGCCGCGCTTCTGCGGGTTCGCTTCAAGTGCCGGGACCGTGTTGCGCTCCGTGGGGCGCACCCGTGGCTTCCGGATCAATTGGTTGATGGTCGGCATTCAACCTTCCTCTACAGTCTTCCAGTCCCAGGTTCATAACGCGACGCCACCACGCAAAGTGAGGCTGACCTCGCCATGCGCGAAACCGGGCAACGCTCTGCCTTTCTTGGCGGAGGGCCCGGATAGAAGCAGAGGACCGCGAACGGTCGTGCACCAGAGAATGACGTCTCGTTGAACGCAGCCTTGTTTGAGGCGACTGTTTCCCGGACTTGGCGTCGACAGGAAGATTCGGTCTCACATCGGCTTTGTTGAGGCGTACCTAAACGTTCGGGTTGGGCCCGTCAAGCGCTGGAGTCCCGTTTTACGGCCCGAAAACGGCCGAAAACGCCTTATCTGCCATGCATCAGCATGGTCGCTCGTAGTATCCGACCGTCTTGGCGCCCCCTGGCAGGACGGCGCTGCCGGTTCGGGTAAAACCGAGCGCCTCGTGGAAGCGGATCGACTGCGGATTGGGAGGGTCGAGGTTGATTTCGCAGACGACTCGACCGGCATCGGCCGACTCGGCGGCCGCAAAGACCGAATCGTAAAGAGCGCGTGCATGTCCCCTCCCCCGGGCTCGCGCCGCCACGACGATCCGATCGACATAGACGAAACGCGCGTAGCGTGTCTTGAACCAGAGGAAGTTCGGGCTGTCGTAGTCGGCGGTCTCGTCGAAGGCGAGGAGGAAGGCCGTGGCGTCGGCCGTTTGAAGCGCCAGGAACGCGCTCTCGACAAGCCGCTCGAAGCCTGGCGCGTCGAGGAGTGACAACTCGGCGGCGTGCAGGTTGTTGAGGGCGAGCAGCGTGGCTTTGTCCGGGCCGTGGATCATGACAATCCCACTCGGCCCCGTCTCAGGTGTCGTCGTCACCGGCATCCCTCATCCCTTTTCACCATGCGGGCCTGCCGAGCCATTGCGCGCACAGCTCCAGCCTCCGGAAGACTAGCCGCCCATAGCAAAGGGCCGCCCCCTTTCGGAAGCGGCCCCTTGTCTAATTCAGAGCAGAAACGTCCGCGGACTACTCGGCAGCGTCGTCCACCGCCGTCAGCATGCGATCCGTCTCCGCGACATTCGAGGCCTTGCGGCGATCCTCCAGGATGAGGTCGTCGCGCGACCCGGCGATGCGGCGCATCTGGGTCATCATGCCGCCGGTACCGGCCGGGATGAGGCGACCGACGATGACGTTCTCCTTCAGGCCCTGCAGCGTATCCATCTTGCCGGCGACCGCCGCCTCGGTGAGGACGCGGGTGGTCTCCTGGAAGGATGCCGCCGAGATGAAGGACGGCGTCTGCAGCGAGGCCTTGGTGATGCCGAGCAGAACCGGATTGCCGGAAGCCGGCTTCTTGCCGTCGTCCTCGAGACGCTCGTTGATCTCCGCAAGCTCGATCCGGTCGACATGGTCGCCCGGGATATAACCCGAGTCGCCGGATTCGACGATCTCGACCTTCTGCAGCATCTGCCGGACGATGACCTCGATGTGCTTGTCGTTGATCAGAACGCCCTGCAACCGGTAGACCTCCTGGATCTCGTTGACGAGGTAGCTCGCCAGAGCCTCCACGCCGCGAATGGCCAGAATGTCGTGCGGCGCCGGATTGCCGTCGAGGATGTAGTCGCCCTTCTCGATCACGTCGCCTTCCTGAAGGTGGAAGGGCTTGCCCTTCGGGATCAGGTATTCGACCGGCTCGACGCCATCCTCATGCGGCTCGATGACGATGCGGCGCTTGTTCTTGTAGTCGCGTCCGAACTTCACCGTACCGTCGATCTCGGCGATGACGGCGTTGTCCTTCGGCTTTCTCGCCTCGAACAGTTCGGCAACCCGCGGCAGACCGCCGGTGATGTCCTTGGTCTTCGCGCTTTCCATCGGAATACGCGAAAGGACGTCGCCGGCCTGCACCCGCTGGCCCGGCTCGACCGACAGGATCGCGTCGACCGACTGGAAGTAGCGGGCGTCCGAGCCACGGGCGAGCTTGAGGATCTCGCCATTGTCGCCCTTGATGACGATGGCTGGCTTCAGATCCGTGCCACGCGGGCTCGCCCGCCAGTCGATGACCGCACGCTTGGTGATGCCGGTCGCCTCGTCGGCCTGCTCCGAGACGGAGATACCGTCGACCATGTCCTCGTAGTCGACCGTGCCCTCGAGCTCGGTCAGCACCGGACGGGTGTAGGGATCCCACTCGGCGATACGCTGGCCGCGCCGCACGGCGTCGCCATCGTCGACATAGACGCGCGAACCGTAGGTGACGCGGTGCGACGCGCGCTCCTTGCCACTTTGATCCATGATCAGGATCGCCATGTTGCGGCCCATCGCCACCAGCTTGCCGTCCGAATCCCGGACGACGTTGCGGTTGCGGATCTTCACCGTGCCCTCGTAGGAGGCCTCGAGGAACGAGCTATCGACGACCTGCGCCGTGCCGCCCATGTGGAAGGTGCGCATGGTGAGCTGGGTGCCCGGCTCGCCGATCGACTGCGCCGCGATGACACCGACGGCCTCGCCCATGTTGACGGGCGTGCCGCGGGCGAGATCGCGCCCGTAGCAGGTGGCGCAGATGCCGGTTCGGATCTCGCAGGTCAGCGCCGAGCGGATCTTCACCGACTGGACGCCTGCCTTCTCGATGATCTCGACATCGGGCTCCTCGATGGTGACGCCACCCTTGACGATGACCTCACCGGTGAGCGGATGGACGATGTCGTCCAGAGCCGTGCGTCCGAGGATGCGCTGACCGATCGAGGCGACGACCTGTCCGGCGTCGACGATCGGCTGCATCGTCAGGCCCTTTTCGGTGCCACAATCGGTCTGCGTGATGATGCAGTCCTGCGCGACGTCGACGAGGCGGCGGGTCAGGTAGCCCGAGTTCGCGGTCTTCAAGGCGGTGTCTGCCAGACCCTTGCGGGCGCCGTGGGTCGAGTTGAAGTACTCGAGCACGGTCAGGCCTTCCTTGAAGTTGGAGATGATCGGCGTCTCGATGATCTCGCCCGAAGGCTTGGTCATCAGGCCGCGCATCGCCGCGAGCTGGCGCATCTGGGTGGGCGAGCCACGGGCACCGGAGTGGGACATCATGTAGATCGAGTTCATCGGCTTCTGCCGCTTGTTCTCGTCGAACTCGACCGCCTTGATGCGCTCCATCATGTGCTCGGCGATCTTGTCCGTGCACTTGGCCCAGGCATCGACCACCTTGTTGTACTTCTCGCCCTGGGTGATCAGGCCGTCATTGTACTGCTGCTCGTATTCCTTCGCGAGCGCCTGGGTCTCGCCGATCAGCTTGGCCTTGGACTCCGGAATGACCATGTCGTCCTTGCCGAAGGAAATGCCGGCGGTGCAGGCATTGCGGAAGCCGAGCTGCATGATCCGGTCGCAGAAGATGACCGTCTCCTTCTGACCGCAGTGGCGATACACCGTGTCGATCATCTTGGAGATGTTCTTTTTCGTCATCAGCTGGTTGCAGATGTCGAAGGGGATCATGTGGTTCTTCGGCAGAAGCTCGCCGATCATCATCCGGCCCGGCGTCGTCTCGTGGATCGCCGAGACCGGGTTGCCCTCGGCGTCGACGGTCTTGAAGCGGCCGCGAACCTTCGAATGCAGCGTGACCGACTTCGACACCAGCGCATGGTCGAGCTCGCCCATGTCGGAGAAGGCCATGCCCTCGCCCGGCTCGTTCTCGTTCATGATCGACAGGTAGTAGAGGCCGAGCACCATATCCTGCGACGGCACGATGATAGGCTGACCGTTGGCGGGATGCAGGATGTTGTTGGTGGACATCATCAGGACGCGGGCTTCGAGCTGCGCCTCGATGGACAGCGGCACGTGCACCGCCATCTGGTCACCGTCGAAGTCGGCGTTGAAGGCCGTGCAGACCAGCGGATGCAGCTGGATCGCCTTGCCCTCGATCAGCACCGGCTCGAAGGCCTGGATGCCGAGACGGTGCAGCGTCGGCGCGCGGTTGAGCAGCACCGGATGCTCGCGGATCACCTCGTCGAGGATGTCCCAGACTTCCGGACGCTCCTTTTCGACCAGCTTCTTGGCCTGCTTGACGGTGGACGAATAGCCCTTGGCGTCGAGCCGCGCATAGATGAACGGCTTGAACAGCTCCAGCGCCATCTTCTTCGGCAGGCCGCACTGATGCAGCTTCAGTTCCGGACCCGTCACGATGACCGAACGGCCGGAATAATCGACGCGCTTGCCGAGGAGGTTCTGGCGGAAGCGGCCCTGCTTGCCCTTCAGCATGTCCGACAGCGACTTCAGCGGGCGCTTGTTGGCGCCGGTGATGACGCGGCCACGACGACCGTTGTCGAACAGCGCGTCGACGGCCTCCTGCAGCATCCGCTTCTCGTTGCGGATGATGATGCCCGGCGCACGCAGCTCGATCAGCCGCTTCAGACGGTTGTTGCGGTTGATGACGCGGCGGTAGAGGTCGTTGAGGTCGGACGTCGCGAAGCGGCCGCCGTCCAGCGGGACGAGCGGGCGCAGGTCCGGCGGGATCACCGGAACGACCGTCATGATCATCCATTCCGGGCGATTGCCCGATTCCAGGAAGTTCTCGACGATCTTCAGCCGCTTCATCAGCTTCTTCGTCTTGAGCTCCGACGTCGTCGCCGCCAGCTCCTCACGAAGATCGCCGGCGATCTTTTCCAGATCCATCGAGCCGAGCAGTTCCTGGATCGCCTCGGCGCCGATCAGCGCCGTGAACGAATCCTCGCCGAACTCGTCGATGGCGATCATGTACTCTTCCTCGGACAGGAGCTGATGCTCCTTCAGCGAGGTGAGACCCGGCTCGGTGACGATGTAGTTCTCGAAGTACAGAACCCGCTCGATGTCCTTCAGGGTCATGTCGAGCAGCGTGCCGATGCGGCTCGGCAGCGACTTCAGGAACCAGATGTGGGCGACGGGCGCGGCGAGCTCGATATGGCCCATGCGCTCGCGCCGGACGCGCGAGAGGGTGACCTCGACGCCGCACTTCTCGCAGATGATGCCCTTGTACTTCATCCGCTTGTACTTGCCGCACAAGCACTCGTAGTCCTTGATCGGGCCGAAGATGCGGGCGCAGAACAGGCCGTCGCGCTCCGGCTTGAAGGTGCGGTAGTTGATGGTTTCCGGCTTCTTGATCTCGCCGAAGGACCAGGAGAGGATCTTTTCCGGGCTCGCCAGCGAGATCCGGATCGAGTCGAACGTCTGCGCCGCTGCCTGCGGGTTGAAGATGTTCATGACCTCTTGGTTCATGGCTTTCTCCTTTTGAGGCCTCGGGCCCCTGAGGCATCGCTGAGCGATGCATGAAGAACGTTTTGGTGAAGCGCCTGCGAGCGCTTCATATTTGCCGATCGGATCGCCCGCGATCCGGGCAAGAATTCAACTGACCAGACGAACCAGCAACAGAATGATGCCGACATTTGCGGCAAGCAGAAATCCGAGCATCCACTTCATGATGCCGAGATCCGTCCGGACATCGGCGATCTGTTTGTGAAAATCCGCGACTTCTTCCGCGGCCTTTCGAGCCCTCTCGTCATCGACATTTGCCGAGCGGAGGGCGTCGTACAATGATCCCATGATCAATGCCATGACGCCCTCCGAACTTTGCTTTCGCGCTTACTCCGCCGCGTCCGGCAGTTCCGCGCCGCCGGACGGCGCCGGCAGTTCGGCCGTGGTGTTCTGCAGGTCGACGTCGAGGCCAAGCGAGCGCATTTCCTTGACGAGAACGTTGAAGCTCTCCGGAATGCCCGATTCGAAGGCATCGTCTCCGCGCACGATCGACTCGTACACCTTGGTTCTGCCGGCGACGTCGTCCGACTTCACCGTGAGCATCTCCTGCAGGGTGTAGGCGGCGCCATATGCCTCCAGGGCCCAGACCTCCATCTCGCCGAAGCGCTGTCCGCCGAACTGCGCCTTGCCACCGAGCGGCTGCTGGGTGACCAGCGAGTACGGGCCGATCGAACGGGCATGGATCTTGTCGTCCACCAGGTGGTGCAGCTTCAGCATGTAGATATAGCCGACTGTCACCTGGCGGTCGAACGATTCGCCGGTACGCCCGTCATAGAGTGTCACCTGGCCAGAGCCGTTCAGCCCGGCCTTTTCGAGCCACTCGACGATATCCTTCTCGTTCGCCCCGTCAAAGACCGGGGTCGCGATGGACACGCCCTTGGTCATCTGCTTGGCGAGCGTCAGGACGCTGTCGTCGTCATAGGACTTCACCGGCTCGTTGCGGTCGTTGTCGCCGAGCAGGCCGGCGATCTCGTCCCGGATCGGGGCGACATCGTGGTTCTGCTTGTAGACCTCGATCATCTCGCCGATCTTCTTGCCCATGCCGGAGCAGGCCCAGCCGAGATGCGTCTCGAGGATCTGCCCGACATTCATCCGGCTCGGCACGCCGAGAGGGTTGAGCACGATGTCGACATGGGTGCCGTCCTCGGTGAATGGCATGTCCTCAACCGGCACGATCCGCGAGACGACGCCCTTGTTGCCGTGACGGCCGGCCATCTTGTCGCCGGGCTGGATCTTGCGCTTGACCGCGACGAAGACCTTGACCTGCTTCATGACGCCGGGCGGCAGCTCGTCACCGCGCTGGACCTTCTCGACCTTGTCCATGAAGCGCTGCTCGAGCGTCTTCTTCGCCTCGTCATAGACGTTGCGCAGATCCTCGAGTTCGGCCTGGAGCTTCTCGTCCTCGACGGCGAACATCCACCACTGCGAGCGCGAGAACTCGGCCATGGCATCGGGCGAAAGGACCGAGCCCTTGCGGAAGTTCTTCGGACCCGCGATCGCGGCCTTGCCGTCGAGCATCTCGACGAGACGCCCATAGACGTTGCGGTCGAGGATCGCCTGCTCGTCGTCGCGATCCTTGGCGAGACGCTCGATCTCCTCGCGCTCGATCGCCATGGCGCGCTCGTCCTTCTCGACGCCGTGCCGATTGAACACGCGCACCTCGACGACCGTGCCGTAGGCTCCCGGAGGCATCCGGCTCGACGTATCGCGGACGTCGGACGCCTTCTCGCCGAAGATGGCGCGCAGGAGCTTTTCCTCCGGCGTCATCGGGCTTTCGCCCTTCGGCGTGATCTTGCCGACCAGGATGTCGCCCGGCTGGACCTCGGCACCGATATAAACGATGCCGGCCTCGTCGAGGTTCTTCAACGCCTCTTCCGACACGTTCGGAATGTCGCGCGTGATCTCTTCCGGTCCAAGCTTGGTGTCGCGCGCCATGACCTCGAACTCCTCGATATGGATCGAGGTGAAGACGTCGTCGGCGACGATGCGCTCCGACAGGAGGATCGAATCCTCGTAGTTGTAGCCGTTCCACGGCATGAAGGCGACGAGCACGTTGCGGCCGAGCGCCAGATCGCCGAGGTCGGTCGACGGGCCGTCGGCGATGATGTCGCCCTTGTTCACCCGGTCACCCACCGCGACCAGCGGACGCTGGTTGATGCAGGTGTTCTGGTTGGAGCGCTGGAACTTCATCAGCCGGTAGATGTCGACGCCGGACCTGCCGGCCTCGAGATCTTCCGTCGCACGGATGACGATACGCGTCGCATCGACCTGATCGACGATACCGGTCCGCCGGGCGCCGATCGCGGCGCCGGAGTCCCTTGCGACGACCGGCTCCATGCCGGTGCCGACGAACGGCGCCTCGGCCCGCACCAGCGGCACGGCCTGACGCTGCATGTTCGAGCCCATCAGCGCGCGGTTGGCGTCATCGTTCTCGAGGAACGGAATGAGCGCCGCGGCGACGGAGACGAGCTGCTTGGGCGAAACGTCCATCAGATCGACGTTGTCGCGCGGCGTCATGAAGACGTCGCCCGAATGACGGCAGACGACGAACTCGTTCTGGAAGGTCATGTCGTCGTTGAGGACCGCGTTCGCCTGGGCGACGTGGTGCTTGGACTCTTCCATGGCCGACAGATAGACGACCTCGCTGGTCACCTTGCCGTCGACGACCTTGCGGTACGGGCTCTCGATGAAGCCGTACTTGTTGACGCGCGCAAACGTCGCCAGCGAGTTGATCAGGCCGATATTCGGGCCTTCCGGCGTCTCGATCGGGCAGATCCGGCCGTAATGGGTCGGATGCACGTCGCGGACTTCAAAGCCGGCCCGCTCGCGGGTCAGACCGCCCGGTCCAAGCGCCGAAAGACGACGCTTGTGGGTGATCTCGGACAAGGGGTTGGTCTGATCCATGAACTGCGACAGCTGCGAGGAGCCGAAGAACTCGCGCACGGCGGCAGCCGCCGGCTTGGCGTTGATCAGATCCTGCGGCATGACCGTGTCGACCTCGACCGAGGACATGCGCTCCTTGATCGCGCGCTCCATGCGCAGGAGGCCGACGCGGTACTGGTTCTCCATCAGCTCGCCGACCGAGCGGACGCGGCGGTTGCCGAGATTGTCGATGTCGTCGATCTCGCCGCGACCATCGCGCAGGTTCACCAGCGTCTTGACGACGGCGAGGATGTCCTCCTTGCGCAGGACGCGCACGGTATCCTCGGCGTCGACGTCGAGACGCATGTTCATCTTGACGCGGCCGACCGCGGAAAGATCGTAGCGCTCCGAATCGAAGAACAGCGAGTGGAACATCGCCTCGGCGGTTTCCATCGTCGGCGGCTCGCCCGGGCGCATCACGCGGTAGATGTCGAACAGCGCGTCCTGACGGCCCTCGTTCTTGTCGACGGCGAGCGTATTGCGGATGTAGGCGCCGACATTGACATGGTCGATGTCGAGGACCGAGATCTCTTCATAACCCGCATCGTCGAGGACCTTGAGGGTCTTCTCGTCGAGCTCGTCACCGGCCTCGAGATACACCTCGCCCGTGGCGAAGTTCACGATGTCTTCGGCCAGATAATAACCGTAGAGATCTTCTTCGGTGGCGCGCAGGGCCTTGACGCCCTTTTCCATCATCTGCCGGGCCTGGCGGGCGGTGACCTTCTTGCCGGCCTCGACCAGCACCTCACCGCTGTCGGCGTCGACGAGGTCGACGGTCGCATTCTGGCCACGCACGCGCTCGACCGAGAACGGGACGCGCCAGCCGGCCTTGTCCTTCTTGAACTCGAGCACGTTGTAGAAGGTCGAGAGAATTTCCTCGCCATCCATCCCGAGCGCCATCAGGAGCGACGTCACCGGGATCTTGCGGCGGCGGTCGATGCGCGCATGAACGACGTCCTTGGCATCGAACTCGATGTCGAGCCAGGAGCCGCGATAGGGGATGACGCGGGCGGCGAAGAGCAGCTTGCCGGAAGAGTGCGACTTGCCCTTGTCGTGATCGAAGAAGACGCCGGGCGAACGGTGCATCTGCGAGACGATGACGCGCTCGGTGCCGTTGACGATGAAGGTGCCGTTCATCGTCATGAGCGGCATGTCGCCCATGTAGACGTCCTGCTCCTTGATGTCCTTGATCGACTTGGCCTGGGTGTCCTCGTCGATATCGAACACGATGAGGCGCAACGTGACCTTCAGCGGCGCGGCAAAGGTGAGATCGCGCTGCCGGCACTCGTCGACGTCGAACTTCGGCGCCTCGAACTCGTACTTCACGAATTCGAGCATCGCCTGGCCGGAAAAATCGGAAATCGGAAAGACCGACTTGAAGACCGCCTGCAGACCTTCGTCGCCGCGGCCGCCCTCCGGTTCGTCCACCATCAGAAACTGATCGTAGGAGGCCTTCTGGACCTCGATGAGATTGGGCATCTGTGCCACTTCGGGAATGTGCCCGAAGACCTTGCGCACCCGCCTGCGACCGGAAAATGTCGTCGTCTGGGACATCGTCGCTCCTTCTCGTAACGCCTTCGCCCTTGACCCAAGGGCTGACCCTGCTATCCCTCTCGCCGAGAGGGCCGCCGCCGCTAAAGCGGCAAATCGATCGATGGGCGAAAAGCCCGTTTCCGGCCCTTGAGCCGGCGAACACGCCGGTTTCCGCCGAAAGCGGGAACCTCGCCCTACCCCGCCGAAGCGGGGCTAACATCCTTGCCGAGCTACCCGGCCCGCATCACCAAACTCCGCCTCGGCACCGGCGGCGTTTGGAGATACGCCCTCGCATTCTCGACATCGCCCGAAAGCCGGACGATCGCCCGTCAAATCGCGGGCACCGGCCAGCGGGATCTTCTTGCCCCGGCTAGCAGGCACGGAAGGCGGGACGGCAAAAACCGCCCCGCCCACCGGATGTTCGTTGCGCCGAAGCGCAGCGATTACTTGACTTCGACCGTCGCACCAGCCTTCTCGAGCTGGTCCTTGATCTTGTCGGCCTCTGCCTTGTCGACGCCTTCCTTGACAGGCTTCGGCGCGTTGTCGACGAGGTCCTTGGCTTCCTTGAGGCCAAGGCCCGTGAGCGCGCGGACTTCCTTGATGACGTTGATCTTCTGCGCGCCGGCAGAAGCGAGGATGACGTTGAACTCGGTCTGCTCTTCCGCAGCAGCGGCCTCACCGCCCGCAGCACCGCCGGCAGCAGCGACGGCGACGGGAGCAGCGGCGGAAACGCCCCACTTCTCTTCGAGCATCTTCGAAAGCTCAGCCGCCTCGAGGACGGTCAGGCTCGACAGGTCTTCAACGATCTTGGCGAGATCAGCCATGTTATATTTCCTTCAGGTTCGAACTTTGGTTTGAGCAGCGAGGAACCAGCCTCAGGCCGCCTCGTCCTTCTTGGCATAGGCCCCGAAAACGCGTGCGAGCTGTGCCGCAGGCGCCTGGACCACCCCGGCGATGCGCGTGGCCGGCGTCTGAATCATGCCGACGAGCTTCGCCCGCAGTTCGTCCAGCGACGGCATGGTGGCGAGAGCCTTCACACCGTCCGCATCGAGGGTTGAGGTCCCCATCGCTCCGCCGAGGATCACGAGCTTCTCGTTAGCCTTGGCGAAATCGTTGGTGACCTTGGCCGCCGCGACCGGATCGCTCGAATAAGCGATCAGCGTCTGGCCCTCGAACAGGTTCGAGATGCCTTCGGCGTCCGTGCCTTGAAGAGCGATCTTGGCAAGACGGTTCTTCGCGACTTTGACGGACCCGCCCGCTTCACGCATCTTGGAACGATAGTCGTTCATCTGCGCGACGGTGAGTCCGGCATAGTGGGCCACCACGACGGTCGACGAGGCCTTGAAGGTCTCGTTGAGGGTCGTGACGAATTCGCGCTTTTCCGCTCTGTCCACTGCCTCTCTCCAGTTGGCCGATCGTCTCCTTTCGGAGGCTTTCGGCCGGTTGCCTTTTGCCGCCCGGATCATCCGGACGACGCTCGGAGATCCTGTCCCCTTACCCGTGACCTGCGGATGGAACCCGCGGGCGGCGCAAGGCATTCAGAGTTCGAACCCGCATCCAGCATGACGCCGGGAAAACGGTTCTTCGCTCGTCTCATGCAGGCTTTCTGACGATTATGACCCGCGTCTGAAGAAGATCACCGGTCGCCCACAATCTCGGACAGGCATGCTTGAAAGGCCCCGGAAGGCCTTCCATTCCCGGGATTGACCCGGAATTCGTCGTTCGTGAAGCACCGGATATAGGAAGCCGGCCTCACGATTGTAAGATCGGGCCTAGGCCTCGACCGCCAGAGACGACGGATCGATCTTGACGCCCGGCCCCATGGTCGAGGACATCGCCACGCGCTTGACGTAGTTGCCCTTGGCGCCGGACGGCTTCGCCTTGTTCACCGCATCGGCGAAGGCGCGCACGTTCTCGGCGATCGCATCGGCGCCGAAGGAGAGCTTGCCGACGCCGGCATGAACGATGCCGGCCTTCTCGACGCGGAACTCGACGGCACCGCCCTTCGAGGCCTTGACGGCGCCGGTGACGTCCGGCGTCACGGTGCCGACGCGCGGGTTCGGCATCAGGCCGCGGGGGCCGAGGATCTTGCCGAGACGACCGACGAGGCCCATCATGTCGGGAGTCGCGATGGCGCGATCGAAGTTGATGTTGCCGGCCTGGACCTCGGCGACGAGCTCCTCGGCACCGACGATATCGGCGCCTGCGGCCTTCGCCTCGTCGGCCTTGTCGCCACGCGCGAAGACGGCGACGCGCACGGTGCGGCCGGTGCCGTTCGGCAGATTGACGACGCCGCGGACCATCTGGTCGGCGTGGCGCGGATCGACGCCGAGATTCATCGCGACCTCGATGGTCTCGTCGAACTTGACGCTCGCCTTGCCCTTGAGCATCTCGATCGCTTCATTCAGCGAGTAGAGCTTGGTGCGCTCGATGCCCTCGCGGGCGGAGCGAATGCGCTTTCCGGTTTTCGCCATCGTTCTTACTCCGCAACCTCGAGACCCATCGAACGCGCCGAACCCTCGATCATCGCCGTGGCGGCGTCGAGATCGTTCGCGTTGAGGTCGACCATCTTCTTCTCGGCGATCTCGCGCAGCTGGGCGCGGGTGATCGTGCCGGCGGACGCCTTGCCGGGGGTCTTGGAACCCGACTTCAGGTTCACGGCCTTCTTGAGGAAGTAACTCACGGGCGGAGTCTTCATCGCGAAGTTGAAGGACTTGTCCTGATAGTAGGTGATGACGACGGGGATCGGCTGCCCCTTCTCCATCTCCTGGGTCTGCGCGTTGAACGACTTGCAGAATTCCATGATGTTGATGCCACGCTGACCGAGCGCCGGACCGATCGGCGGCGACGGCGTCGCCGAACCGGCCGGGACCTGCAGCTTCAGCTGGCCCACGATTTTCTTAGCCATTTTTCCTGCCTTCTTTCGTCATGCCGGAGAGATCAGCTCATCCGGCGCCTTGCAGTCCGCGCGGTACGGCGAAGGATGGGCCGGCTTCAAAAAAGCCCAACACACCTTCCGCACGACAATGGCGCCCGCAAGAAGCGAGCGCCGCCCTTCGATCAGGTCTTTTCGACCTGACCGAATTCCAGATCGACCGGCGTTGCGCGGCCAAAGATCGAAACTTCCACCTTGAGGCGCGCCCGCTCCTGATCGACTTCCTGAACGACGCCGTTGAACGAGGCGAAGGGCCCGTCCGAAACGCGCACGTTCTCGCCGATGTCGAAGGACATCGTCGGCTTGGGCCGCTCGACACCGTCCTGAACCTGATTCAGGATGTGGTTCGCCTCGGCCTCGGAGATCGGCACGGGACGATTGTCCGGCCCCAGAAAGCCCGTCACCTTCGGCGTGTTCTTGATCAGCGAGAAGACCTGGTCGGTCAGCTCGGCCTTGACGAGGACATAGCCGGGAAAGAACTTGCGTTCGGCGTCGACCTTGCGGCCGCGACGCACCTCGACAACCTTCTCGGTCGGCACGAGGATCTTCTCGAACTTGTCGGAGAGCCCCTTCTGACGGGCCTGCTCCTCGATGGATTCGGCCACCTTCTTCTCGAAGTTCGAGTATGCGTGGACGATGTACCAGCGGACGGTCATGAAAGCTTCGATGTCTCCTGCGGCTCGCGTCAAGCGCCCGCATTCATGATCAGACCTACAGCATAGCCGAGCGCCTGATCTGCGATGAAAAAGAATGCCGCCGCGAAAGCGACCATGACGAAGACCATGGCCGTCGAGATCATCGTCTCGCGCCGGGTGGGCCAGGTCACCTTCGAGGTCTCGGAACGAACCTGCTCCAGAAATTTGAAGGGATTGGTCTTGGCCATCGACTGCTCACGGCTAAAGCGCGTGAAGAGTGGAATACACCCCACGCGCCGTTTCCATTGGTTGGTGTCTTCTAGCGGCCTTGCTATCGATTCACAAGCCCCTCGCGAGGCGAAAAATCATGAACATAGGGTAAAGCCTGCCACGGGCCATCAGATGGTCACGCAGCCGGATGCCGGCAAGGCTGATCGAGGCAAAAACCCCTCACATCACCTCGTAGACCGGCCCCTCGCCGCCCTGCGGCGGCACCCAGTTGATGTTCTGGTTCGGGTCCTTGATGTCGCAGGTCTTGCAGTGGACGCAGTTCTGGGCGTTGATCACGAACTTGTCCTCGTCCCCCTCCTTCACCCACTCGTAGACGCCGGCCGGGCAGTAGCGCTGGGACGGGCCGGCATAGACGCCGAGCTCGGACGACTTCTGCAGCGCCGGGTCCTTCACCTGGAGATGGACCGGCTGGTCCTCCTCGTGATTGGTGTTGGACAGATAGACCGAGGAGACCTTGTCGAAGGTGAGTTCGCCATCCGGCTTGGGATAGGCGATCGGCTTGTGCTGATCGGCCGGCTCGAGACAGGCGTAATCCGGCTTGCCGTGGCTTTGAGTGCCAAAGAACGAAAAGCCGAAGAGCGAATTCGTCCACATGTCGAGGCCGCCGAGCATGATGCCGAGCCTGGTCCCGTATTTCGACCACAGCGGCTTGACGTTGCGGACCGGCTTCAGGTCCTTTCCGATCGGCGACGAGCGCCATTCCTCTTCATAGGCCGCGAGCCGGTCGTGCGAGCGGCCGGCCTTCAGTGCCTCCGCCGCCTTTTCGGCCGCCAGCATTCCCGACGTCATGGCATTGTGGACGCCCTTGATGCGCGGCACGTTGACGAAGCCGGCCGAACAGCCGAGGAGCGCGCCGCCCGGAAACACCAGCTTGGGAACCGACTGGTAGCCGCCCTCGGTGATCGCCCGCGCGCCATAGGCGATGCGCTTGCCGCCCCTCAGGAGCTCGGCGACGTCCGGATGGGTCTTGAAGCGCTGGAATTCCTCGAAGGGCGAGAGATAGGGGTTCTTGTAGTTCAGATGGACGACGAAGCCGACATAGACCTGGTTTTCGCCGAGGTGGTAGAGGAACGAGCCGCCGCCGGTCTTGTCGCCGAGCGGCCAGCCGAAGGAGTGTTCGATCCGTCCGGGCTTGGACTTTTCCGGATCGATCTCCCACAGCTCCTTGATGCCGAGGCCGAATTTGCCGGGCTCGCGGCCCTGATCTAGGCCGTAGGCTGCGATCGCCTGCTTGGCGAGAGAGCCGCGCACGCCCTCGCCCAGAAAGACGTATTTGCCGAGCAGCGCCATGCCGCGCTGATACATCGGCCCCGGCTCGCCCGAACGGCCGACGCCCATGTCGCCCGTCGCCACCCCGATGACCGTGTTGTCGTCGTCGAAGAGCAGTTCCGACGCCGCAAAGCCCGGATAGATCTCGACGCCGAGGGCCTCCGCCTTTTCCGCCATCCATTTGCAGACGAGGCCGAGAGAGACGATGAAGTTGCCGTGGTTCGACATCAGCTTGGGCATCGCGAAGTTCGGCAGACGCGCCGATCCGCCTTCGCTGTAGAGATAGAAGCGGTCCTCGGTGACGGCCTGCTTGATCGGCGTCTCCTCCTTTCGCCATTCCGGCAGCAGCCGATCCAGCGCGGAAGGATCCAGGACGTTGCCGGACAGGACGTGGGCGCCGACCTCGGCGCCCTTCTCCAGGACCACGACGGAGATCTCCGGGTCGATCTGCTTCAGCCGGATCGCCGCCGCAAGGCCGGCCGGGCCGGCGCCGACGATGACGACATCGAACTCCATCGATTCCCGTTCGGGGACTTCGTGTCCGTTCGTCTCGGCTGCCTCGCTCAATGTCGTCTCCCTTGCAAAGTCTCGAATTCGCCAGCCGTCTCGGCCCGCCGCCTGCCTTGTCGGTTCGAACGGCCGGATCCCGTATCCCGCAAAGACGCACCCAGCCGTTTTAGCCGCCTCGTTTCGAAGAGTTCTAGTCCCCTGGACGCAAAGGTCGATGGAATTCCTCGGATCAGGCCTTTCGCCAAGGGCGGGCCATTGACGCCGACGCGGGCAGGAATGGTAGGGGACGGCCTCGAAGTAGCTGACCCGCGGCGGAGTTTGATGATGAATGCGATCTATCTCGGCGTTGCCATCGTCTGCGAGGTCATCGGCACCAGCGCGCTCAAATCGGCTGACGGCTTCACGCGGCTGTGGCCATCGCTGCTCACCCTCGTCTTCTATGCCTTCGCCTTCTACTTCCTGTCCCTGCCGCTGCGCAGCATGCCGGTCGGCATCGTCTATGCGATCTGGTCGGGCTGCGGCATCGCGCTGCTGGCGATGATCGATCTCTTCTGGTTCCGCGTTCACATCGACGCCGCGGGATTTCTCGGCCTCGGCCTGATCGTTGCCGGCGTTCTCGTCATCAACCTGTTTTCCTCGACGCTCGGCCATTGAAACAGGCTGCATTCAAGGCTTGGATCGGGTAGGACTTCAGCCATGCTCGAAGACACGCCCCGCCTGACCCGAGACGCCGCCGTGGCCATGCTCGCCTGGTATCGCGAGGCGGGGATCGACACACTGCTCCTCGACGCCCCGCGCGACCGCTTTGCCGAAACCGCCGCCGAGGTCGAGCGGCGCAAGGCGAAGATGCGCGATGCCGAGCCACGCCCGGGAGCGTCGCAGCCTCACGACCGCGCGGCAGAGGGGCGGGAGGCACGCAATCGCCCGGCGCCGGCGGAGAGCCGCCCCGGCGCCAGCGCCAATGGCAACGGGAATGGCAACAGCGATTCGGCTTTTCCCTCCACCCGCGTCGCGATCCCCGACGACATCGCCGTCGCGGACGCCCGCGAACGGGCGACGAGCGCGGCAACCCTAGAAGAGCTGCATCAGCTTCTGGAATCCTTCGATGGCTGCAATCTGAAGATCACCGCCAAGCACACCGTCTTCGGCGACGGGCCCGACACCGCCGATCTGATGCTCATCGGCGAGGCGCCCGGCCGTGACGAGGACGTCGCCGGCGTTCCCTTCGTCGGCCGCTCCGGCCAGCTGTTGAACAGGATGCTGTCTTCGATCGGCATCGAGCGCGAGAACGTTCGCGTCACCAACACCGTGCCCTGGCGCCCGCCCGGCAACCGCGCTCCGACGCCGGCCGAGACTCTGGTCTGCCTGCCCTTCGTTCAGCGACAGATCGAACTCGTCGCGCCGAAGGTCATCGTGTGCCTCGGCTCGCCCGCGGCCAAGGCGATCCTGGGCGCGAATGAGGGCATCCTCAGGATCCGCGGCAAATGGCAGGCCTACAGCTTCGACCTGTCGCCCGATGCGACCATCCCGGCCATCGCCATGCTGCATCCGGCCTATCTCCTGCGCCAACCTGCGCAGAAGGCCCTCGCCTGGCGCGATCTCCTGGCCCTGAAGGCGAAACTGGAAGAGCTGGGCGCCGTCGGGAGCTGAGGGCTTTCGGTGAGCGTCATTCACGATCACGGCAGGTGTCGGCTCGAGGCGCGGCGAAGGCCGCGTGCCGGGCCTCCCGCATAGCGAAGCGAGCCAGGCAGGCCCGACGGCCTTCACCATGCAAATGGGAACAGCCGGCATTTTTCGATCAGCGAAATCGGCTGCCTGAAAAGCGTAACATTGCGCGCTTAGGACCTCTCGCCAAATCGGCGGCGACGCCTTAAGGCACGCCGGATCGATTCTGTCCGTCACCGATCCTTTTGCCCCTCCTTCCGCGCGAGCCTCCCATGCATCTCCTGCCGATCGCAGCGCTCCTCACCTCGACCTTCTTCATGATGGCGGGAGCCGGCCTGATGGGCATTCTCCTGCCCGTGCGCGGCTCGATCGAAGGCTGGTCGAGCTACGAGATCGGCGCCTTCGGCACGTCCTACGCCCTCGCCTTCACCTTCGGCTGCGTGGTCATTCCGCGCATGGTCAAGAGCGCCGGCCATGTGCGCACCTTCTCGAGCCTGTCGGCGCTTCTGGCGATCTCGATCCTGTTCTGCGGCCTGATGGTGGATTCGACGGCCTGGATCGTCTTTCGCGCGCTCTCCGGTTTCGCCCTGGCCGGCAGCTACATGGTCATCGAGAGCTGGCTGAACGAGCGGGTCACCAACGAGACCCGCGGAACGATCTTCTCGGTCTACATGATCGTCACCATGGCGGCGATGATGGGCGGTCAATACGCCATGCCGCTGACAAATCCGGGCCTGCCGGTTCCCTTCATGCTTTGCGCCATCTTCTTCGCGCTGGCGGTGATCCCGACCGCGCTGTCGCGTGCACAATCACCGGCACCGATCGCCACGGTGAAGATCGACGTTCTGATGCTCTTCCGCAATTCGCCGGTGGCGGCTGTCGGCATCGTCCTTGCCGGCATCCTGTCGGCGGGCTGGGGCAACATGGCGCCGGTCTTCGGCCAGCAGACCGGAATGACCACCACGGACATCGCGACGTTGACGGTCTCGGCGATGTTCGGCGGCGCGATCTTCCAGATCCCCCTCGGCCGCATCTCCGACAAGACCGACCGTCGCTATGTCATGACTGTGGCAGGCATCATCGGCGTTGGCGCCGCGATCACCGGCGTCTACCTCGCGGGCGCGCAGCCCTTTGCGCTGTTCTGCATCGCCTTCGTCCTCGGCGGGATCATCTATCCGGCCTATTCCCTCGCCGTCGCCCACGCCAACGACTATGCCGCCGACGCCGACTTCGTGAAGGTCTCGAGTGGCCTTCTCATCCTTTACGGCATCGGAACGATGATCGGCCCCATCTACACCGCTTTCCTGATGGACGTCGGCGGGCCAGGAGGCCTTTTCCAGGCGATGGGTTCGGCGATGGCGATCTATGCTGCCTATGCCTTCTACCGGACCTTCCGCCGTATCGCGATCCCGGCCGAGGAGAGGGCGGACTTCCAGACCATTCCGTTCGCCCGCGTCCAGACACCGGCGAGCTTCAGCCTCGACCCGCGGGCCGAGGCGAGCCTGGAAGCCGAAGCGGAAGAGGTCGATGCGGAGGACACCGGTCGGGAGGCGGCCTGACGGTAGCGTGACCCGTTCGGTGACTGCCAAAGACCGGTTGCGGCATGGTCTGACAGGCCATCGATGGTGCGGCGCACGCTTTTTGTCGTAAAACCGGCAGCGTTCGCGAGCGTCAGCCCATCGATGATCGCAAGCCGGCACGATAGCTTTCGTCTTTTTCCGATCATGTGAGAACGGGCGGGCCTCTGGCTCGCCCGTTTCCATGTCGAGCCCCGTATACCGACTTGCGGGGCGGCTTGTCGCGTCACCCGGACTTGATCTCGCATCTGCGAGATGTCAAAAAGACGGACCAAGGACCCATTGAATTGGGTGGCTATGCCGGGCGCCGATCCCCCGGCCAACCTTTGAAAATTTGCGTTGCCCCGGTTCGGGGCGTTTTTCTCCGCGCAAGCTGAAGATATCCATGACTCGTATTGAAACACTCCGCCGCGAGTGGTTCGGCAATGTGCGTGCCGACGTTCTCGCCGGCCTCGTCGTTGCCCTGGCCCTCATTCCCGAAGCCATCGCCTTTTCGATCATCGCCGGCGTCGATCCGAAGGTCGGGCTCTACGCCTCCTTCTCGATCGCCGTGCTGATTTCCTTTACCGGCGGGCGCCCCGGCATGATCTCTGCCGCGACCGCCGCCACCGCAGTCCTGATGGTCACGCTGGTGCGCGATCACGGCCTGCAATATCTCTTCGCCGCAACGATACTTGCCGGTATCCTGCAGATGGTCGCCGGCGTTCTGAAGCTCGGCAACGCCATGCAGTTCGTCTCGCGCTCGGTGATGACCGGCTTCGTCAACGCGCTCGCCATCCTCATATTCATGGCGCAGCTGCCCGAGCTGATCGACGTGCCGCCGATGACCTATGTGATGGTCGCCGCAGGCCTTGCGATCATCTATCTGTTCCCGAAGATCACGACGGCCGTCCCTTCCCCGCTCGTCACCATCGTCGTTCTGACGGCGATCTCGCTGACCTTCGACATGGGTCTGAGGACGGTCGGCGACATGGGCGAGCTGCCGGATTCGCTGCCTTTCTTCCTTCTGCCGGACGTGCCGCTCAATCTCGACACACTGCTGATCATCCTTCCCTATTCGGCCGGCATCGCCGTTGTCGGCCTGCTCGAATCGCTGATGACCGCACAGATCGTCGACGATCTCACCGACACCGGCTCCCGGAAGAACCGCGAATGCGTCGGCCAGGGCATCTCCAACTTCGTCACCGGCTTTTTCGGCGGCATGGCCGGCTGCGCGATGATCGGCCAGTCGGTGATCAACGTGAAGTCCGGCGGCCGTGGACGGCTGTCGACCTTCTGCGCCGGCATCTTCCTGCTGATCCTGATCGTCGGCCTCGGCGACTGGGTCGCGATCATCCCGATGGCCGCCCTCGTCGCCATCATGATCATGGTCTCGATCGGCACCTTTTCCTGGTCGTCCATCATCAATCTGAAGGACCACCCGCGTCGCTCCTCCGTGGTGATGCTGGCGACGGTGGTGGCGGTCGTGTGGACGCATAATCTCGCCATCGGCGTCGTCATCGGCGTGATGCTGTCGGGCGTATTCTTCGCCTCCAAGGTTGCCCAGATCTTCCGCGTGACGTCGGTTCTCTCGGATGACGGCCTCACGCGCACCTACCGGGTCGAGGGGCAGGTGTTCTTCGCCTCGACCGAACGCTTCGCCGGCTCGTTCGACTTCAAGGAGGCGCTGGACAAGGTGATCATCGACGTCGGTGCCGCCCATATCTGGGATCTTTCCGGCGTCGGCGCGCTCGACCGGGTGGTGTTGAAATTCCGCCGCGAAGGCGCGGAAGTCGAACTGCGCGGGCTCAACGAAGCGAGCGCGACGCTGGTCGACAAGATCGCCATCCACGACAAGCCGGGCGCACTCGACCAGCTCGGCGCCCATTGAACGGCAAAGGCGACATCCGGCCGGCGTATCTGCTACCGTCGCTGCCGGGCGCCCGCCGATAAAGCACTCAAGAAAAAGCAAGGGTTCCCATGGCGGTCATTCCAGGGGAGGAACACATGGAAAAGATCCTGGCCTGCGTCGACGGATCGGTCTATCGCGAGAGCGTCGTCGACCACGCCGCATGGGCCGCAAAGCGGCTTGGTGCGCAGGTCGAAGTGGTCCACGCGATCGGCCGGCGCGAAGCGGGCGGCGGCGCCTTCGACATGTCGGGCAATCTCGACGCGGACGAGCGCTCCGCGCTGATGGGCGAACTCTCCGAGCTTGACGAGAAGCGCGCCAAGATCGCCCTCAAACGGGGGCGTGTTCTGATCGACGAAGCGCTCGAACGCCTGAAGGCCGACGGCGTCTCCGACGTCACCAGCAAGCTGCGGCATGGCGACATTGCCGACACGTTGTCGGAGCTTTCCGAGGATGCTCGGATCGTCGTCGTCGGCAAGCGCGGCGAGGCGGCGGATTTCGCCAAAGGCCATCTCGGCTCGAATCTCGAGCGGGTCGCCCGCTCGGCGAAACGTCCGCTGCTGGTGACCTCCAGAGCCTTCAAGCCGATCGAGAAATTCCTCGTCGCCTTCGACGGCGGCAAGAGTTCGCAGCAGATCATCGAACGGCTATTCGCAAGCCCGCTCCTCAAGGACGTGCCTTGCGAGCTGTTCATGGTCGGCGAACCGAGCGGGGATGCGGGCCATCGGCTGCATGAAGCGGAAAAACGTCTGCGCACGGCCGGCTACAAGGTTTCGGTCTTTACCGAGGAAGGAGACGCGGAGGAGCTGATCGGCAAGAAGGTCGAGCATGGCGGCATCGACCTCGTCGTAATGGGCGCCTACGGCCATTCGCGCATCCGCAACTTCATCGTCGGTTCGACGACCACCGAGATCATCCGCCGCTGCACCGTCCCGGCACTGATCATCCGCTGAGACCGGCGCGCAGCGCATGAACGACAACGGCCGCCTGGTCTCCCGGGCGGCCGTTGTCATTGTACCCACCTGCTCGCCAGCGATGCTCGCCGGTCCAAGCTCCGGGCGATTCGTGACGATCGCCCGGCTCATCGATGCGTCGATCAGACGCCGATCTTGCCGCCGCCCTGCTTGGTGATGGCGAGAACCGACGGACGCACCGGCATGTCGTCCTTGAAGTCGGGCCAACGGGTGGAGAGGTCCTCGTAATAGGACGGACGACCGAAGCCTTCCCAGTCCTCGCCGCCGTCGCCAGGGTGCTGAACCGCGACGAAGAAGGTGGTGAGATCCGGCGTCGGCAGCGGGCCGCACATCTCCGCACCGATCGGCACGCGGAAGAAGAGCTTGGAGGTGCCCCGCGCCTCACCATCGGTATCGACCGCGAAGAGGCCGTCGGTGCGGCCGGTGTCCTTTGGCGAGTTGCCGTCGGTCGAGACCCAGAGGCGGCCGTCCGTGTCGATAGCGCAGTTGTCGGGCATACCGAACCAGCCGTCCTTGGTGGTCTCGGTGGAGAAGGTCGCGCCGACCTCGGCCACGGAGGGATCGCCGCACTTGACGAGGATTTCCCACGTGCCCTTGGTCGCGGCGAAATCGCCACCGTCCTCGGCAATCTCGACGATGTGGCCGAACGCGTTGTCGGCGCGCGGGTTGGCCGCGTTCGGATCCTTGCGCTTGGTATTGTTGGTCAGCATCACATAGACGCGTCCCGTATTGCCGTCGGGGCCGATGTCTTCCGGCCGGTCCATGGGCGTCGCGCCGAGCAGATCGGCCGCCTTGCGGGTTTCGATCAGAACGTCGGCCTGGCTCTCGAAGCCGTTCTCGGCGGTCAGCGGACCCTCGCCATGGGTCAGCGGAAGCCACTCCATGCTGCCGTCGTCTTCGAACTTCGCAACGTAGAGCGTGCCCTCGTCGAGAAGGTCCATGTTCGCGGCACGATCATCCGGATTGTAGGTTCCAGCGGTGACGAATTTGTAGACGTAGTCGAACCGCTCGTCGTCGCCGAGATAGAAGACGACATGGCCGTCCTTGGAGACGATGTTGTCGGCGCCCTCGTGCTTGAAGCGGCCGAGCGCCGTGCGCTTTTTCGGAACGGAGTTCGGATCGTCCACATCGACCTCGACCACCCAGCCGAAGCGGTTCGGCTCGTTGGGCTCCTTGGACAGGTCGAACCGGTCATGGAACCTGCCCCATTCGTAGGAGCCGTTCGGCACGCCGTAGCGCTTGTAGTTCTCCGCCTCGCGATTTCCCTCCGGCAACTCGCCGAGGAAGTAGCCGTGGAAGTTCTCCTCGGCCATGATGTATGTCCCCCAGGGCGTGACACCGCCGGCGCAGTTGTTGACCGTACCGGAGACCTTCTTGCCGGTCGCGTCGGCGGAGGTCTTCAAACGGTCGTGGCCGGCGGCGGGACCGGTCAGCTCCATTTCGGTCGTCGCGGTGATGCGGCGGTTGTTGGCGCCATCGCGCACAACCTGCCACTTGCCGCCCTCTTTACGGATCTCGACGATGGTGCCGCCGTGGGCGGCCATCTCGATATCGACGCGCTTCTGATCGGCGGGAGCCACCTCCGCCTGACCGTCCTTGACGGTGACGATGCCCGGGAACATCAGATGTTCGTTCGTATATTCGTGATTGACGACGAGCATCCCGTGCTCAGATGAGCCGTCGATCGGAATGAAGCCGACATAGTCGTTGTTGTAGCCGAACTGCCGGGCCTGGGCTTCCGGCGTCTGCTTCGTCGGATCAAATTCCGGCGAATCCGGGAACAGGCCGTCGCCCCAGCGCAGCAGGACGTCGGCGTCATAGCCCTCAGCGACATGGTGGGTTTGATCGACGCCGGCCTCGACTTCGGTGAAGGTGAATTTCGAGCCGCCCTCGGCCGCCTTGGCCTTCTCGGCGGTCATCAGCGCCGCCGGACTGACGGTGGCGGCGATCGCGGTCACGGCCATCGAACCGCGCAGGAAACCGCGCCGGGAAAAGCGCGTGGCGATGATCTCGCCCATGGTGCGGTTGTTGGTCGGGTTGAGACCGTCGCCGTCGGCTTCTTCGAGCCGGCTGGTCTTGAAGACGTTTCGTTCGCAGTTCTGATCTTGCATGACTACCCCTCGCGGACATTGGATCGATGCTCGTCCGGACACGATCATGCGACCGTATTCTGGAAGAATTCCAGGTCTCGCTATAGAAGGGTGATGACACAGAGATGACGCTGCATAGCGCCTGAAGGTCAGCTTCCGCCGGGGGGCCAGACCCGCCTCGCCTTGCGGCGCTCGATGCCGAGGCGATGCTCGCGCCAGATGATGAAGATGCCGGCTCCGACAACGATCGCGCTGCCGGCGACGGTGGTCCATTCGAGAACGTCGCCAAACAGGAATATGCCGATGGCGATGGCAAGGATGAGCGAGGTGTATTCGAACGGCGCGATCGTCGAGGTGTCGGCGTATCGGTAACTGGCGGTGAGCAGCAGTTGGCCGATCCCGCCCAGGAGACCCGCCGCGATGAGGCTCGCCGCCTCCAGCGTCGACGGAAGGACCCAGCCGAAAGGCAGCGATACCAGCGCGATCAGGGATGATGTCAGCGAGAAGTAGACGACGATGGTCGCCGTCTTCTCCTTCTGCGCAAGGCGCCGGATCTGGGTCATCGCGACCGCGGCAAAACAGGCCGAGCCAAGCGCCCCGAGCGCTCCCAGCGCTTCCGCTCCGCCGATCCCGCCACCGGCCGACAGGAGGCTGAGATTGGGCGCCGTCACAACCGAGACGCCGACAAGACCGATCACCACCGCGGTCCACCGATAGGCCCTGACGACCTCTTTCAGGAACACCGCCGCGAAGACGACGGTCAGGAGCGGTGCGCCGTAGGAGATCGAGATCCATTCCGGGTAGGGCAGCCGGGCCAGCGAGAAAAACCCGAGGATCATCGATGTCACGCCGATGAGGCCGCGCAGGAGATGGCCCGACAGATCGTCGGTCGTCAGCGAGTGTTTGAGGTCACCCAGCCATGCGAGATAGATGGCGACCGGGACGAGCGCGAAGAAGGACCGGAAGAACACCACCTCGCCCGCCGGTATTTCCTCCCCGACCGTCTTGATCAGGGTCTGCATTCCCACGAAGACGACGACGGAAATGCATTTCAGTCCGATCCCGAGTGTCGGGTTCGGATCGGTGGGCGGCGACATCGCCATGATCTCATTCTTGCCCTCGCGCCTCAGCGCGCCAAGGCACCTCTCTTCGATCGGAAAGATGTCGCCGGCAGGGAACGCCAAAGATGGCGGCCGCGCGACGATATCAGAAGTGGTGAACCGAAAGCCCTAACGAACGGTTACAAAACCAACGACATGGCGCCTTTTCTCGCCGCCTCGTCGAAGGATGGTGCCGGCCGTGGCCGTCGGAATCAGGCGCGGCCGGCGGCCTGCAGCGCGTCCCAGACCCGCGAAGGTGTCGCCGGCATGTCGATATGGCCGACGCCCGCCGGCCGCAGCGCATCGGCAACCGCGTTCATCACGGCGGGCGCGGCACCGATCGTCCCGGCCTCCCCGGCGCCCTTGATGCCGAGGGCGTTGGTCGTAGAGGGCACGTTGCGGGTCTTGAAGTCGAACATCGGCAGGTCCCAGGCTCGCGGCATGGCATAGTCCATGAAGCTTGCTGAAACGAGCTGGCCGTCCACCGAATAGACCGTATCTTCGAGCAGCGCCTGGCCAAGGCCCTGGGCGACGCCGCCATGGATCTGGCCGGCGAGAAGCGCCGGGTTCACCGTTACGCCGAAATCGTCGACGATGGTGTAGGCGACGATCTCGACCACGCCGGTCTCTTCATCCACCTCCACCTCGCAGATATGCGTGCCGTTCGGATAGGTGCATTCGTCCTGCTTGAACTCGCCCATCGCCTTGAGATCCTCGGCGCTCTTGGCTGCGGCTGCGAGGGCGAAGAAGTCGATCGCCCGGTCGGTGCCCGCGACCCGCGCAAATCCGCCTTCGATCTCGATATCGGCCGCCGCCGCCTCGAGTTCGTCCGAGGCGAGCTTCTTCAGCTTTTCGGCCAGTGCCTGGCTCGCCCGGCGAACCGAAACCGCCCCCAGCGGAATCGATCGCGAGCCACCGGTACCGCCGCCGGTCGGCGTGTCGTCGGTATCGCCCTGGCGCACGTCGATCCTGTCATAGTCGAGCTTCAGCGCCTCGGCGACGAATTGCGCATAGGCCGTCTCGTGGCCCTGCCCGTTCGTCTGGGTGCCGATCTTCAGCGTCACCCGTCCATCGGATGTGAGCTCCGCATAGGCGGGCTCGGAGCCGGGAAAGGCGCAGGCCTCGACATAGGTCGCCATGCCGATGCCGCGCAGCTTGCCCTCGGCCTTCGCCGTCTCGCGGCGTGCCTCGAAGCCCGCCCAGTCGGCCCGGCGCATGCCCTCGGCCATGTGGCCGGCGAAATCGCCGGTGTCGTAGAGCCGGCCGAAGGCGGTCTTGTAGGGCAGCTGCTCGGGCTTGATGAAGTTGTTGCGGCGGATCTCGTCGCGGCCGACGCCCAGTTCGACGGCGCATTTGTCGACCAGCCGCTCGATCAGATAGGCCGCCTCCGGCCGCCCCGCACCGCGATAGGCGTCGACCGGCACGGTGTTGGTGTAATAGACGGCGCAGCCGACGTCGATCGCCGGGATGTCGTAGAGCCCGGTCGCCATCGACATGCCGAACCAGGGGATCATCGGCCCGTACTGCGAGGAATAGGCGCCGAGATTGGCGGCGATGTCGATCCTGAGGCCGGTGAAGCGGCCGTTCTCGTCGATCGCCATCTCGCCGGTGACGATGTTGTCGCGGCCATGGGTGTCGGTGACGAAGTGCTCGCTGCGGTCTGCCGTCCACTTCACCGGCCGTCCGAGCGTCTTGCCGGCGAAGAGAACCAGCGCGTATTCGCGGTAGAGGAACGCCTTCGTGCCGAAACCGCCGCCGACATCGCGCGTGACGACACGGATCTTCGACGGATCGACCTTGAAGACGACGTTCGCAAGCGTGTTCCGCAGGCTATGCACGCCCTGGCTGCCCGAAGTGAGCTGAAAGCGATCCTCGTCCTCGACGAACTCGCCGATGGCGGAGCGGACCTCCATATAGTTGCAGACCAGCCGGTTCTGGACGAGTTCTATCTTCACCGTCCGGGCGGCATTCTCGAAGGCCGATTGCGTGGCGGCCTTGTCGCCAACATGTATGCGGCCGGCAACGTTGCTCCCGGCTTCGGGCCACACCAGCGGTGCCCCCTCGCCCATCACAGCCTTGAGATCGGCCACGGCATCGAGCGGTTCGTAATCGACCTCCACCAGTTCGGCCGCGTCTTTCGCCTGCATCGCGGTGTCGGCCACCACGAAGGCGACCGCGTCGCCGACATGGCGCACGACGTCCTTGCAGAGCACCGGCGCATTGCGCGAGGCAAATTCGGCGCCGTCGGCCATCGACGGTTTGCCCAGGCAGGGAATGTCGCCGAGCTCGGCGACGTCGGCATGGGTGAGCACGAGACGGACGCCCGGCGCCGCCTTTGCCGCCTCGATGTCGGCGATGGTGAAGCGGGCGCTGGCATGGGGCGAGCGGACCACCGCCGCATGCAGCATGCCGGGCCGCGACTCGTCGTCGGTGTATCGGCCGGCGCCGCGGATCAGGCGATCGTCTTCGAGGCGCAGGACGGAGGCGCCCAGGCCGAATTTCGGTGTCATCACGGTCATTCTCGATGCTCCCCCCGGCGACCTGACTCATCAGGGCTCAAATGCCGGCAGACTGAATTTCGCGACCCGATTGCCGATGAATGTTCACCGATCGGCACTTCAATGACCGCGGACCTGCAACACTTATTGCGAGACGCACGTGGCGTCGAGGGCATCGATGGCCCCATTGCCGTGGCACGGCCGCGTCGAGGCGATCTCACCCGCGAAGACAGAGATCAGGCGACGACCTTGCGCTTCTGACCGGCGAAGGCCATTGCGGAACAACAAGAGCGAGCCAGTCGCACGAAAGGACAGGACGATGCAGCGCACCGAGGACGGCCAGACCGTGAGACTTGTGGACTATCGACCGACGGACTTCGTCCTTCTCGGCGTCGCTATGACGCTCAAGCTGTTCGAAGGCCGTGCCGAGGTGCTCGCCCGGCTCAGCCTCGAGCGCCGGCCCGGCGTCTCGGCGAATGCCCCACTTCATCTCGACGGCGACGAGCTCGTTTTAGAGAGCCTTGTTCTGGATGGCGCGCCGCTTGCCCCCGAGACATACGAGGCGACGCCCGACCGGCTGATGGTGCGCGGCCTGCCCGAAAGCGGCCGCTTCGAACTGGCGGTCGAAACCCGGATCGCGCCCGAAGCCAATTCGAAGCTGATGGGCCTGTTTCGCTCGAACGGCATCTGGTGCACCCAGTGCGAGGCCGAGGGCTTCCGCCGCATCACCTATTTCCTCGACCGCCCGGACGTGCTTGCCCCGTACCGCGTGCGCATCGAGGCGGACAAGGCCGCAGCGCCGGTCCTTCTCGGCAACGGCAACCCGGTCGACAGCGGCGAGCTCGCAGACGGCCGGCACTACGCCGTCTGGGACGATCCCTTCAACAAGCCGTCCTATCTCTTCGCCGTCGTCGCGGGCGATCTCGACCTTCTGGCCGACGAATTCGTCACCATGAGTGGGCGCAAGGTCACCCTCGGCATCTACACCGAGAAAGGCCGCAGCGAGCAGGCGGGCTACGCCATGGATGCTCTGAAGCGCTCGATGGCCTGGGACGAGCGGCGGTTTGGCCGCGAATACGATCTCGACGTCTTCAACGTGGTCGCCATCGCCGATTTCAACATGGGCGCGATGGAGAACAAGGGCCTCAACGTCTTCAATCACAAATACGTCCTGCTCGACCCGGACATCGCGACGGATACCGATTATGCGGGCGTCGAGACGGTGATCGCCCACGAATATTTCCACAACTGGACCGGCAACCGGATCACCTGCCGCGACTGGTTCCAACTCTGCCTGAAGGAAGGGCTGACGGTCTTTCGGGACCAGGAGTTCTCCGCCGACGAGCGCGAGCGGACGGTGCAGCGGATCGGCTCGGTCCGCCGGCTGAAGGCCCATCAGTTTCCCGAGGATCAAGGGCCGCTGCAGCATCCAGTCCGCCCGGCGGAATATCGCGAGATCAACAACTTCTACACCGCCACCGTCTACGACAAGGGTGCCGAGCTCGTCCGCATGATCGCGACGATCGTCGGGCCGCAAGACTTCCGCAAGGGGATGGATCTTTATTTCGAGCGCCACGATGGCGAGGCGGCGACGATCGAGGATTTCATCACCTGCTTCGAGGACGCGGCGAAGACGGACCTGTCGCAATTCGCCCTGTGGTATGCCCAGGCAGGGACGCCGACCCTGACGGTCACCGAAAGCTGGGACGCCAAAGCCAGGCGCCACGAGGTGACGCTCAGACAGAGCCTTGCGCGCGGCACGGCCGGAACCGGCCTCGAACCGATGGTCCTGCCCGTGCGCTTCGGGCTCGTCGGCGGCAACGGCGAAGACAGCGTCGCAGACGGCCAGGTCGCGGGCTCGGCGAAGCTCAAGGACGACCTCATCGTCCTCACCGGGCGCGAGGCGACGATCACGTTCAACGACCTTCCCGACCGGCCATATCTGTCCATCTTGCGGGACTTTTCGGCGCCGGTCACGCTGGACCACGAGCAGAGCGAGGCCGCCCGGCTCGCCCTCGCCCGGCTCGACCCGAACCTTTTCAATCGCTGGCGCGCGCTCGACGACCTCGTCGCCGAGGCGATGACAACGGCGGCAAAGCGGGCTCCCGGCGACACCTCGCCGGCTCTCAAGCCGGTCGTCATCGAGGCGCTCATCGCCCTTGCCGGCGACGACGGCCTCGATCCGGCGTTCAGGGCCCAGGGTCTGGCGCTTCCCGGCGAATCGGACATCGCCCGACAGATTGCCGAGAATGTCGATCCGGACCGTGTGCATGAGGTGGTCGATGCGGCACGCGCGGCAATCGGCACCGCCGGGCATGCCGTCCTTGAGCGGCTGCGAGACGAATTCGCGTCTTCCAAGGAGTTCTCGCCGGACGCGGCCAGTGCCGGACGCCGGGCCCTGTCCAATGCCGCGCTCGGCTATATCAGCGCCGCCACCCGCGATCCCGGCCCGGCGATCGCCCAGTATCAGTCCGCGACCAACATGACCGATCGCAGCGCCGCCCTCGCGATCCTCGCCCACCGTTTCCCCGGTGATCCACAGACGGAACGGGCTCTCGACGATTTCTACAGACGCTACGAGGCGGACGATCTCGTCCTCGACAAATGGTTTACCCTGCAGGCCACCGCTCCCGCCCACGACACGCTGGAAACCGTCAAGCGCCTGGCCGCACATCCGCGCTTCACGATGCGCAATCCGAACCGGGTGCGCGCGCTCGTCGGAGCCTTCGCCGCGGCCAACCAGGTCGCGTTTCATCGCGCCGACGGCGCCGGCTACGAGTGGGTCGCAGAAAAGCTCGTCGCGCTCGACGGGATCAACCCGCAGGTTTCGGCGCGAACCGCGACCACGTTCCGCGCTTGGCGCAGTTTCGAACCGGGCCGGCGCGCGAAGCTTGAACAGACTCTGCGTCAAGTTTCTGAGACGAAAGGGCTTTCAAAGGATCTGCAGGATATTGTGGATCGTTCGCTAAAATGAGCGATGTATTCATTGAAAATTTTCCCAACCCGAGTCCGCCAGCTATGGACAAGGCGATTCGTGTCTGATCAATTCGTTGCGATTCGGTAATGCGGATACCGGGTCTTTGATGCGGCAACGAGGGATCATCGATGCGAGCGGACGCGTCCAGCGCACCGAACGGGGAAGGTGTGCTTGCATGGCTGAGATCCTTGCGCGGCGGGCGGCGCGACGCGGAGCGCCGATCGCCCTGGCGGGGAGATGACGGCAACGAGCCGACCGAGTGGCGCGCCCCTCGCTTTCTCGTCTCGCGCAAGGTCGTTCCCACTCTCGTCCTTCTCTTCCTCCTTACCCTTGCGGCAGCGCGTCTGAGCATCACGCTCGGCGACAGATACATCCATGTCGACGGGGCCAATCACAGCCTGTCGACGATCACGGAGCTCTTGAGCACGAACCTCAAGCTCATGGCGGCGAACGGCGCGCCGTTCGACCCTGCGAGCTTCGTCAACGGCCTGTCCGACCGTAAGGTCCTGCCCGCCAACGTTCTGCTTTTCGTCACCGACCGGGACGGCATGATCCTCGCGTCCATCCCGGAGGACGCGTCGCGCATCGGCACGAGCGTCTACAATCTCGTCTCGGATCCAAGAGAGCTCCTAGCGGTCGAGGAAGCTCGCAGGATCCACGACATCGGCTTCATGGGCGACAGGGCGATCGCCGCCTCGGCTGCATTGCCGAGCGACGAAGGCCGGATCAACGTGTTCTGGCCCGAGAAAGACTTTCTGGCCGGCTGGCGTCAGAAGACCGCGATCAGCGTCTCGCTCTTCGTTCTGACCGGGACCATCCTGCTTCTCGTCCTCAATGCCTATTTCCGCCAGTCGCGCCGCGCGGAGAATTTCAGCGGACTCTTCGCCGAGGCCCACCAGCGCGTCGACATGGCCCTGTCACGCGGGAAATGCGGCCTGTGGGACTGGGACATCGGCCGCGGTCAGATGTACTGGTCACGCTCCATGTACGAGATCCTCGGCATGGAGCCGACGGATGGCGTCATTCCCTTCTCCGAGATCGCGCCCCTGATGCATCCCGACGATGGCGGCCTCTTCCATGTCGCACGCAGCGTCGCCGAAGGCCGAATCGACCACCTCGATCAGATGTTCCGCATGCGCCGCGCCGACGGGGAATATGTCTGGATTCGCGGCCGGGCCAATGTGACCCACGGCGCCGACGGCGACATTCACCTGATCGGCATCGCCGTCGATGTCAGCGAACAACGGGAGCTGGCGCGTCGCACCGACGAAGCCAACCACCGGCTCAAGAACACGATCGAGAACATCTCCGAGACCTTCCTGCTCTGCGATAGCGAGGGCAAGGTGGTCATCTGCAACTCGATCTACCGCAAGACCTTCGGTCTCGACGAGGAGGACGTCGCCCCAGGCACGCCGATCGACAAGGTGCTTCGCAAGGCGCGGCGGCCGATCCGGGCGATCACTCTCGATTCCGGCGACGCGGGCCCAGGCGAGAGCGCCGAAGAAGCACAGATGCCGGACGGACGCTGGCTGCTGATCTCCGCGCGGCGCATGGTCGATGGCGGGACCGTGTGGGTCGGAACCGACATCACGCAGATCAAGCATCACAAAACCCTGACCATGGATTCCAAGCAGAAGCTTCTCGCGACCATCGCGAAGCTGGAAGCGGCGACGGAAGATGCCGAGCGCAAGGCTCATCAGCTGAGCGAGCTGAACGTCAGCTACATGGCCGAGAAGGAACGGGCCGAAAGCGCGTCCAGAGCCAAGACCGCCTTCCTCGCAAACATGTCGCACGAATTGCGCACGCCGCTGAATGCCATTCTGGGCTTCTCCGACATCATCCGCCAGCGGACATTCGGCGAGGTCGGAGAGCGATATGGCGAGTATGTCGACGACATCTACATGAGCGGCAGCCATCTTCTCAGAATGATCGACGACGTTCTCGAAATGGCGACGATCGAATCGGGCCGGCTCGAACTGATGTCGGAAGAGGTCGAGTTCAGCGACATCGTGCGCGAAAGCGCAGCCATGGTGGAGCCGCTGGCGCGCAAAAAGGGTATCGCCCTCACCATCGAGGCGCCGGAGACGCTCGCCTTGATTTCCGACCGCCGCGCGACGTCGCAGGTGGTTCTCAACCTCCTCTCCAATGCCGTGAAATTTGCCCCTGAGGCAGGTGAGGTCCGGCTGCGGCTGCGAAAGGTCGGGGATACCGCCTGCCTTTCGATCCTCGATAACGGTCCCGGCATCCCGAAGTCCGCTCTCGCGACCCTCGGCATGCCCTTCGCGCAGGTCGGTAGCGAACTGGTCCGGGCGAAATGCCACGGAACCGGCCTTGGCATCCCGATCGCCAAAGCCCTCGTCGCGCTTCACGGCGGACGCTTGCGCATCCTCTCGCAGCTGGGAAGCGGAACGCTGGTCAGTCTGCGCCTACCCGTGGAGTCGCTCGCGGCATCGACGCAAAAGCCCCAGAACGCGATCGCGCAGCCCGGAAAGAAGACCACGCGTCGCCGAACCGCCCGCATCTCGCGCGCCGCCGCTTGAGACGACAGAGAAGAGGCGAGCGCAACGTCGGTCCATGCGCCGGCAAGCGAGTGCCCCGGCGCCGGCACGCGGTCTTGGTCGAGCTGCCTACGTTTCGGCAGAGCCGACCACGGCCTTGAAGGCCGAGCGGACCTTGACCGTCTCTTTATCGAGGAAAGCTTCGATCGCCGAGGCGTTCGACAAGTCGATCGCCTCGGCGATCGCCCGGGCAAGCCCGGCGGGCAGATCCGCGGCCTTGCGAACGTCGGGTGAACCGAGGCGAAGTAACTGGATGATCCGGGTCAGGCCGGTCATCGACGTCGCCAGGGCCTTGCCATCGGCAGCGCCTCCGAAGTCGGCTGCCTCAAGAACGGCGCGGGTCGGCTCACCGCAAAGGTCGCGATCCGCCCGATCCGTCAAAAGCGCCCACTGCGCCAGAAATTCCAGATCGACCAGACCGCCCGGGCGCAGCTTCAGATCGAGGGGCCCGGAAGCGGGCTTGCCCGCCTCGATGCGCTGGCGCATCGCCGCAACCTCTTTCGACACCTTTGCCGGATCGTGGGGCGCGGCGACAATCTCCCGGATCGTTTGCGAGACCTCGACCATGAAGCTCTGATCCCCCGCAACGGTGCGCGCCCGCGTCAAAGCCATGCGCTCCCAGGTCCAGGCCTCGCCGTCCTGATAGCGGCGGAAGGCGTCGATATGGGTCGCCAGCGGCCCCTTGTTACCGGAAGGGCGCAAGCGGAAATCGACGTCGTAGAGAATGCCTTCGCGCATCGGCGCGGTCATCGCGGCGATCAGTCGCTGGGTCAGCCGCGCGAAGTAGAGACTCGGCGCGAGGGGGCGCTGTCCATTTGAGGCCTCGGCGTCCTCGTCGTGATCGTAGAACAGGATGAGATCGACGTCGGACCCTGCGGTCAGCTCCCGGCTGCCGAGCCGGCCCATACCGAGGATCGCGATGCGCCCGCCCGGCACGCGTCCGTGAACCGCCGCGAACGCCGCCTCGACGGCCGCGAGCGTCTCTTCCAGAACGACGTCGGCGATGTTGGAAAAGGCCGCGCCCGCCTCCCCGGGATCGACGACGCCGCTCAGCATCCGCGCGCCGACGAGGAAGCGCTGCTCGGAGGCGAAAATCCGAAGCCGTCCGAGCGCGTCCTCATAGTCGCGCGACAGGCCCATGAAGGTCGCAAGGCGGTCGCGCAGGAGATCCCGGTCGGGCAGCTCCTCCAGAAAGGCCGGGTCAAGGAGCGCGTCGAAGACATGCGGCCGCGCCGCGATGGTCTCGCGCAGGGTCGGCGCGCCGGTGATGATGTCGGCGAGAAGCTCCAGCATCTTGGGGTTCGAGGCGATCAGGGAGAAAAACTGGATGCCGGAGGGCAGACCGGACAGGAACCGGTCGAATGCGAGAAGCGCAGCGTCCGGATCGAGCGCCTTGCCGAACGCCTCGAGCAGGGCCGGCAGCACGGCGGCCAGGCGACTTCTCGCCGCCGCCGTGCGCGTCGAGCGGTAGCGACCGAGCGTCCAGCCGTGGACGACACGGGCAATGTCCGCCGGGCGCTCATAGCCGAAGCCCGCGATGGCGGCGATCGCTTCGTCATCGTCGCCCGATGCCGAAAGCCGCTTGAGCGCCGCTTCGATGGAGTGATCGGAAGCCTCGCTTCGCGTCCCGCTGAAGAGTTTGCCATAACGCCGGTCGACCCGTTGCAGGCACGGCAGCAGCGCGGCTGACAGAGCGGTCTCGTCGGCGAAGCCGGCAAGCCGCGCAACGGCACGCAGCTTTTCCGGTTCTTCAGGCAAGGTGTGGCTCTGCTCGTCCGCGACCATCTGGATGGCATGCTCGACACGGCGAAGCAGCCAGTAGTCGTCGGTCAGTTCCCGCGCCGTCGATGGATCGATCCAGCCGCCAGCGGCCAGCGCGCGCAGCGCGTCGTCGGTCCGGCGGACACGGAGTTTCGGCGCCCGTCCTCCGGCGATCAATTGCTGGGCCTGAGCGAAGAATTCGATCTCGCGGATGCCGCCATGGCCAAGCTTCACGTTGTGGCCGGCAATGCCGATGTCGTCGAAGCCGCGATGACGGTCGATGCGCTGCTTCATGTCCTGAATGGCGGCGACGGCGGAAAAGTCGAGATATTTGCGCCAGACGAAGGGCGTGATGTCCTTCAGGAACGCCTCAGCCGCCTCGCCGTCACCGGCGATCGGCCGGGCCTTGATCATCGCCGCCCGTTCCCAGTCGCGCCCCGAACCTTCGTAATAGGTCAGCGCCATCGCCGTCGAGATGGCCAGAGGCATCGCGCCCGGATCGGGGCGCAGGCGAAGGTCGGTCCGCGCCACATAGCCATCGCCGGTGCGCTCCGAGAGGATGCGCGAGAGCCGGCGAACCAGCCGCGACAGGATCTCCGGCGCATCCAGCGGATCGCTCGTCAGCGTGCGGGCATCGTCGTAGAAGACGACGATGTCGATATCGCTCGAATAGTTCAGCTCCTCGGCCCCGAGCTTGCCCATGCCGAGGACGAAGAGGCCAGAGCCCCTTTCCGGATCGCCCGGATCCGGAAGGCTGATCTTGCCGCTCGCATGAAGGTCTGCAAGGCAGAAGCGACAGGCGGCGGCAACCGCGGCGGCGGCGAAATCCGACAGGGCCCGGCATGTCTGTGCGGGGGCGGCCGCGCCGAAGACATCTGCAACGGCCAGAAACAGCGCCACCCGCCGCCGCGCCTCGCGCAGCTTGGCCATCAGCGTCTTTTCAGTGTCGTCACGCCCCGGCAGAGCGCCGACGCGATCGACCGTCTCACGGGTGAGATCGGCCGGAGAGCGCTCGATCAGCTCCTCCAGCCATTCGGGATTGCGAAGCGAAATCGCGCACAGATGAGGTGAGAGGTCGAGGATGGCAACGAGCCGATCGGCATCGGTGTGATCGCTGTCGAGCAGCGCGCCGAGACGGGAGAGCTGCAGCTCCTCAGCCCTTGCCCGCAGATCCGCACGCCAACGTTTCGCGGTTTCTTCGTCGAGCGGGCGCGGATGGAACTCGCCGTCGATCAGAAAGCCTGCGTCGCCGGTTCGTCCCCTCTTCGCCTCACCCATCGCCTCGCTCGCCCGTCACCCGTTCGTCCCGCGGCACCTCCAGCCGGACGGCAAGGCCGGGGCCGGCGTCCTCGAGCACCAGTTTGCCACCATGCACCCTGGCGATCGCCTGCACCAGCGACAGGCCGAGTCCGGAGCCCGGCATCGACCGGCTCTGGTCGAGACGGTAGAACCGTTCGAGCACGCGGTCCCGCTTTTCGGCCGGTATCCCAGGCCCGTCGTCGCTGACGCCGAGCGACCAGATTCCCTCGCTCTTCGACAGGCGAACCACGATACGGGTCTTTTGCTCCGTGTTCGTCGCATATTTCAGGGCGTTGTCGACGAGGTTGGAGAGTGCCTGGGCGATGAGTTCCCGGCTGGCATAGACATGCAGGCTTGCGGGCGCTTCGAGCACGAGTTCGGCATTGGCGTCTTCGGCCAGGGGCTCGTAGAGATCGACCACATCGGCGGCGATCGCGGCGAGTTCAATCTCGGACTTCAACACCTGATCGGACCCCGCTTCGACCCGCGAGATCATCAACAGCGCGTCGAATGTGCGGATCATCTGGTCGCATTCGGCGATCATCTGCTCCATGACCTCGCGCGCCTCACCCGCATTCGGCGGCGCCGAGAGCGCGCCCTCCGCACGGGTTCGAAGCCGCGTCAAAGGCGTTCGAAGATCGTGGGCGATGTTGTCGGACACCTGCTGCAGCCCCTCCTGAAGCAGGGAGATCCGGGCAAGCAGCGTGTTGAGATTGTCCGACAGACGGTCGAACTCGTCGCCGGCTCCGGTCACCGGGAGGCGTTCGGACAGATCACCCGACAGGATCCGGGCGCTCGCCCCGGTCACGCCATCGAGCCGCTTGAGAGCGCTGCGGCCGACGAAGAACCAGGCGATCAGCGCGGCGACCCCCATCAGCGCCAGCGCCAGGATCAGCGCGCTCTGGACGACGCCGCGAAAGCGCACCTGCTCGCTCTGGTCGCGCCCGACCAGAACGCGCATGCCGTTGGGAAGGCTGACGACTTCAGCGATCGCCAGGTGGTAGCGCTGGCCTTGCTCGTCGGAATAGCGCTCGTAGGAAAACGCATCCGGCGTCGGACCGGCGTCGTCGAGGACGCCGGCCTGCAGGCTTTCAACATTGCCGGCAATGATGCGGCCGCTGGCGTCGGTGACCAGATAGAGCGAGGCGCCGGGCTGGCGGGCGCGCCGATCGATCATGCGCACGAGGCCGACGATGCCGCTCTGCTGGTACACGCCGGCAAGATCGGCGAGTTCCTCGGAGATCGCCGCGCGGCTCTGATCCTCGACGATGGTCGATGCGGTCGCCGTGACATAGACGACGAGCACCACCGCGCAGACGGCAAAGAGCAGAAAGTAAACCGCCGAGAGCCGGACGGCGGTCATGCGCATCAGTGAACGGAAGCGTTCCATGGGTCCGAATATGTAGAGCGCTTCAAATTGCCATGAGGGGCGGTCTCGCCCGGTCCCGGCAGCGGCAATGGTTCAGGCGGCAATCAGTCTTCGGCGCGCATGATGTAGCCGGCGCCGCGCACCGTGTGCAGGATCGGCGTCGCGAAATCCCGCTCGATCTTCGAACGCAGGCGCGAAATATGGACGTCGATCACGTTGGTCTGCGGGTCGAAGTGATAGTCCCAGACGTTTTCCAGGAGCATCGTGCGGGTGACCACCTGGTTTGCGTGCTTCATCAGATATTCGAGCAGCCGGTATTCACGCGGCTGCAGCACGACCGGCTTGCCCGCACGGCGAACCTCGTGAGACAGGCGATCGAGCTCCAGATCGCCGACCCTATAGGACGTCTCGACATCCTTGGAGCCGCGCCGCCGGCCGAGAACCTCGATCCGGGCGAGAAGCTCGGAAATGGCGAAGGGCTTCGACAGATAGTCGTCGCCGCCGGCTCGCAGCCCCTTAACCCGGTCATCGACCTGCCCGAGGGCCGAGAGGATCAAGACCGGCGTCAGCTTGCCGGCGCCGCGCAACTGGGCGATCACCGACAGGCCGTCGAGCTTGGGAAGCATCCGGTCGACGATCAGGACGTCGTAGTCCCGCGTCTCTGCCGCGTGCAGCCCCGCCTCGCCGTCGGCCGTATGGTCGGCGACGTGTCCGGCCTCCTTGAGCGCCTTGACGAGATAGGAGGCGGCCTCCCGGTCGTCTTCGATGATGAGAATTCGCATGGACTCCGTCGATGTCGTGGCGGCTTCGGTTGCGGCTTCGGTCATGATTCAAGCCTCTAGATCGACGTGTTCGTGTCCAAAATCAATGTCACCGCCGACCTTTCGGCGGTCGGCGGCCATCTCCTGGCAGGGCGAGCACGCTGGATCCGCGCTCGCCGCGCTCTTCACGGCGCGAGGCGCAAGCGTCGTGCCTGCGCGCTCGCATCGGCCACAAGGGCCGATCAGCCCTTCGAGATCGGCAGGGCGACGAAGCGGTTCTGATCGCCCTGACGCAGCTGGAACAGGGCCGCCTTGCGGCCCGACTTGGCCGCGTCGGCAAGCGCCTCGCTGACGTCGCTGCGGCTCGTCACCGCCTTGCCGTTGACCGAGACGATCACGTCTCCGGGCTGCATGCCCTTCTCGGCTGCGGTCGAATCCGGGTCGATATCGGTCACGACGACACCGTCACCATCGTCCGAAGGGGTCAGCGTCAGGCCGTAGCCGGACAGCGACGACGGGCTGGTCGGCACGCGGCTCTTGCCGTTGTCACCGAGCGAGGCGGCCTCGTCGAGGCTGGCGAGATTGCCGAGCGTCACGTCGATGGTCCTGGCCTGGTTGTCGCGCCAGACCGTGATCTCGACCTTCTTGCCAGGGTGCTCATTGCCGATTTCGCGGGCGAGTTCACGCGGTCCGTCGACGGTCTCGCCATTGACCGCGGTGATCACGTCACCGGTCTTGATGCCGGCCTTGGAGGCCGGCGTCTCGTTGTCCGGCAGCGTCACGATGGCGCCCTTGGCGTCCGCGAGACCGACCGCTTCGGCGATGTCGTCGGTGACCGGCGCGATCTGCACGCCGAGCCAGCCGCGCTCCACCGAGCCGCGCTCTTTGAGCGACTGGATCACGTCCTTGGCGACCGATGCGGGGATCGCGAAAGCAATGCCGACATTGCCGCCCGAGGGCGAGAAGATCGCGGTGTTGATACCGATGACCTGGCCTTCGAGATTGAAGTCGGGACCACCGGAGTTGCCGCGATTGACCGCTGCGTCGATCTGCAGGAAGTCGTCATAGGGACCGGCGCCGATGTCACGGCCGCGGGCCGAGATGATGCCGGCCGTCACGGTGCCGCCGAGGCCGAAGGGGTTGCCGACGGCCACCACCCAGTCGCCGATGCGCACCTTGCTGTCGTCGCCCCAGCCCACATAGGTGAACTTGTGGTCCTTCGCATCGACCTTGAGAAGCGCCAGGTCGGTGCGCTTGTCGGTGCCGATCAGCTTGGCGTCGTATTCCTTGCCGTCATCCATGACGACGGTGTATTTCGAGCCGCCGTCGACGACGTGGTTGTTGGTGACGAGATAGCCGTCGTCGGAAATGAAGAAGCCCGAGCCCTGGGCCACCGCATGGCGCGGCACCTGTCGGCCGCGCGGCTCGGCACCCGGCATGCCGGGCATTCCGGGCATGCCGAAGAAGCGGCGCAGCGGATGGTCCCGTGGCAGGCCTTCGAAGGGGTTCTGCATCTGCTCGCTGCCGTCATCGGCGGCGGGCTTGATGTCCTCATCGACGCGAACCGAAACGACAGCCGGCGACACCTTGGCGACCACATCGGCAAAGCCGAAGCTCTGCTGCGGCGCATCGACATGGACCGGATCGGCGAGGACGGGAAGCGTTCCCGTGGCCATTCCGCCGGCCAGCGCTGCACCGGCCACACCGGCCGCAAGCGCGCCTGCGAAAAGGCGGCTGCGTTTCTTGCGAGGCTGAGTATCCTGCTGCATCTGGGTTCCTTTCAAGAATCCTCAAGAAATCCGGGAATGGTTCGACATCATTATCAAGTCGTCCCATTCGATGGGTTCAAATCTAGTAGCCTCTATCTTACGAGATTTTTTCGGCTGGATGAAAAGTCGGTAAGGTTGACGCGGATCTGACGTGCTGGCTTTTAGAGCCGTTTCAAAAATTTACTGTGGGACGCGTTCGACGTTGCGGCGGGCGATGCGTGAGCAAAGATCTACGGTACCGGCCCGAAAAATCGGAATCGATTTGTCGGAAAGCACGATGCGTGGATTCAACCGGTCAAAGCGTCCTTTGTGCGTCCAGTCGGACGCACGGCGCTCTAGCCGTGATCTGCCGTGATGCGGGCGATGGCCGCCTCCTCGGCGTCCGACAGTTCAGGCGGTGCCTTGGGTTTGCGCCGGCCGGCAACCGTGATGCCCGCAAGCGCGATGCCGCAGAAAAGAACGACCAGCGGCGTTGCCCACAGCGCAAGGGTCGCCCAGTCGAGGCGCGGCTTCAACAGGACGAATTCCCCGTAGCGCGACACGAGATAGTCGATCACCTCGTCGTCGGTATCGCCGGCCTTGATGCGCTCACGCACCAGCAGCCGAAGGTCCTTGGCGAGATCGGCGTTGGAATCGTCGATCGATTCGTTCTGGCAGACGAGGCATCGCAACCCCGCCGAAAGCCGGCGTGCCCGCGCCTCCAGCGCCGGGTCCTTCAGCATCTCGTCGGGATTGACGGCATAGGCCGGCGTAACGAGCGTGAGCTGCGGCGTCGCCGAGAACAAGGCGAACATCGCGGCAAGGACGAGGATCAGCCTGCGCGCGAACATCGTCGTCAGGCCCCAGCCCCGAGGGCCGCATCCCGGCCTGCCGCCTTGCGCCGGCTTCTGGTCGGTGCGCCGACCCGAAGGCGCCGGTCCGCCAGCGAGAAGACGCCCCCCAGGCCCATGAACACGGTCCCGATCCAGATCAGTGTCACGAAGGGTTTCCACCAGATCCGCACGACGATGGTCTGAAGGTCCGGCGAGGGGTCACCCAGCGAAAGATAGAGTTGCGAAAACCAGTGGGTCCAGATGCCGGATTCGGTGGTGGTCATCTGGCGGACCGGGAAGAACCGCTTGGAGGTCTCGATCTTCGTCATCTCGACACCGCCCTGGCGCACCGTGAAGGTCGCGGCCTGGGCGTCGAAATTCGGCCCGGGCCGTTGGTCGATCCGGTCGAAGGAGAGCGTATAGCCTGCGATCTCGGCGGTCTTGCCGGGCGCCATCGAGGTGATCAGCTCCTGCTGGAAGCTGGAAACCGAGACGATGCCGAGCAAGGTCACGCCGAGACCGAAATGGGCGAGCGTCGCACCGAAGGCCGAACTCGGCAGGCCGAGCAATCGCGACAGCCCGGTCCGCCATCCGACCTTGAGAAAGGCGGCCCGCAGGAAGAGATCGGTCAGGCTGCCGGCAAGAAGCCAGAATGCCAGTGCAAAGCCGAAGGCCGTCAGAACCCGCGTGCCGCCCGTGAAGGCGAGCACGCCGACGAGGGCCGCGAGCGCACAGCCGGCGGCGAAGTAGAGCCGCTGGGCCGCGCCGAGAAGATCGCCGCGCTTCCAGCCGAGCAGCGGGCCGAAGGGCACGGCGAAGAGAAGCGGCACCATCAACGGCCCGAAGGTCAGATCGAAGAAGGGTGCGCCGACGGAGATCTTCTGGCCTGCAACGACTTCCAGGACCAGCGGATAGAGGGTGCCGACCAGCACCGTCGCGGCGGCCGTCGTCAGGAACAGGTTGTTGAAGACCAGCGCGCCCTCCCGGCTGATCGGGGCGAACAACCCGCCGCCCGCCAGCGACGGAGCGCGCAGGGCGAAAAGAAACAGCGCGCCGCCGATGAACAGGCAGAGGATGCAAAGGATGAAGACGCCACGGGTCGGATCGGTGGCGAAGGCGTGAACCGAGGTGAGGACGCCGGATCTCACCAGGAAGGTGCCGAGCAGAGACAGCGAGAAGGTGAGGATGGCGAGAAGGATCGTCCAGATCTTCAACGCCGAGCGCTTCTCCATCACCAGCGCCGAATGCAGCAGCGCCGTTCCCGCGAGCCACGGCATGAAGGAGGCGTTCTCGACCGGGTCCCAGAACCACCAGCCGCCCCAGCCGAGCTCGTAATAGGCCCAGTAGGACCCCATGGCGATGCCGAGCGTCAGGAAGATCCAGGCGATCAGCGTCCAGGGCCGGACCCATCGCGCCCAGGCGGCATCGATCCGCCCGTCGATCAGGGCGGCGATGGCAAAGGAGAAGGCGATGGAGAAGCCGACATAGCCCAGATAGAGCATCGGCGGATGGATCGCGAGGCCGATATCCTGGAGGATCGGGTTGAGGTCCTGCCCCTCCATCGGCGCCGGGTCGAGCCGCTCGAAGGGGTTGGACGTCAAGAGAATGAAGAGGAGAAAGGCCGTGAGAATCCACGCCTGCACCGACAGGACGTTGGCCTTAAGCGTCGCCGGCAGGTCGCGGCCGAACAAAGCGACGAGCGAGCCGAAAAAGGCGAGGATCAGCACCCACAGGAGCATCGAGCCCTCGTGATTGCCCCAGGTGGAGGTGAACTTGTAGAGCAGCGGCTGCAGCGAGTTGGAGTTTTCTGCGACGTTCAGAACCGAGAAGTCGGAGGTGACGTAGGACGACATCAGGGCGGCAAAGGAAATGCCGATCAGCACGAAGCCGCCGGTGGCCGCGATCGCCCCGGTCTCCATCAGCCGTTCGTCGCCCTTCCTCGCACCGATGATCGGCAGCACCGATTGCACCATGGCGACGGCGAGCGACAGGACCAGCGCGAAATGGCCGATTTCGACGATCACGATCCGGCTCCCACTTGCGTTGCCGAAACCGTCTCCTGAGGTTTTTTCACGAGGCCCTTGCCGTCTTCCCAAAGGCCCCGCGCCTTGAGATCGTCGACGACCTCCTTCGGCATGTAGTTCTCGTCGTGTTTGGCAAGCACGGTATCGGCGGCAAAGACCCGGTCCGGCCCGAGCGTCCCCTCGGCGATCACCCCCTGCCCTTCGCGGAAGAGATCCGGCAAAATGCCGGTATAGGACACCGGAACGCTGTCGACCGTATCGGTGACGCGAAAGGTGATGTGGGAGGAGCCGTCGTCGCGCTTGACCGAACCGTCCTCGACCAGCCCGCCGAGCCTGATGCGCTGGGCGGGCCCAGGCGCATTGTTCACGAGATCGGTGGGCGACTGGAAATAGGCAACGGAACTCGACAGCGCCGTCAACACCAGGCCCAGGGCGCCGCCGACGACGACGAGCATTGCGCCGATCGAATACAATCGCTTGGCCTTGCGCGTCATTGTGTCGTCGCCTCCTCTCCCGTGGAGAGACCGATTTCGCCCGCAAAAGCGGCGATTTCGCGGGCCGCCGCCGAATTTGCCGGCAAGGCGTCGCGAGCCTGGGAAAGCGCCGTCTTCGCCTCCTCGGTCTTACCGAGCACCGTATAGGAGCGGATCAGCCGCTTCCAGCCCTCGACGTCGTCGGGATTCTGCTTCAGCCGTGCGGCAAGTTCCGAAACCATGCCCTCGATCATCGCCTGGCGGTCAGCCGGCGACATCTGTGAGGCGGCCGCGACGGTGGCCGCATCCGGCCCCTTGAAGGCGCCGCCGCTGCCTTCGTTCGCGCTCTGCCCGGCACCCGGGCCGCCGGCATTCGATGCGACGTCGCCGGACGGCGCGTCCGCCCCGGTCGGAGCATCCTTGCCGAGCCGCTGCCTAGCATCGGCGAGACCGGCCCGCGCGATCTTCAGCCACGGGGCGTTCTTCGGGCTTTGCGAGATCAGATCGCTCCAGCGGGTTTCGGCATCGGCCGCACGTTCTTCCTGCGAGGCGTCGAGGGCGAGGAAGAACTTTGCCGGCAGGTAAGCGGGATTGATCCCGACCGCCCGCTGGAAGGCCGCTTTCGCTTCGTCCGTCACTTCGCCGCCGGCGGTTTCGGTCAGCGCCTCACCGAGGCCGCCGAAACGGGTCGCCGAAGGGCCGTTGAGGGCGATCGACTGACGATAGGCTGCAACGGCGTCGGCCGGCCGGTTCATCCTGAGATAGATCGGAGCCAGAACGTCCCAGCCATTGCCGTCCTTCGGGTCCTGCTTCAGCCGCGCCTCGGCCTTTTCGACGAGGTTGGCGAGATCGAGATTTTCCTGTTGCGGCTGCGGCTGCTCACGAAACGCCAGCGGCTGGTCGGGGAGCTTCGGATCGCCGATCCGGCCGTAGAAAAGAAAGGCGGCGGCCGGCATCGCGACGACGACGACAGCGATGGCGGCAAGGACGGCCGGCCGGCGGGGGGTGTTGACGGCAGCGAATGCCTGTCCGGGCGCGGCAGCCCGCTCCGAGGCTCGCAACAGCCGCCGTCCGATCTCGGCGCGTGCCGAGGCTGCCTCGGCTTCGGCGATGGTGCCGCGCTCGAGATCACCATCGAGCTCGCGCAGTTGCGCGGCATAGACCTCGACGTCGTGCTCGGCTGCAGACCCTGCGCCAGATCCCCTTCGACGCACCAGCGGCCACAGGATGGCCAGGGTGACGACGGCCGTCATCGCGGCTGCAACAATCCAGAATACCATGCGCTACACTTACGCCCGCCACAGCCGCCGAACAATGCTTCGCCGTGACGCTCCCTTCCAGCCTTCGCGACGCTGATCTCCCCCGGTCAGCACCAAACCCGCCGCCCTGAAACCGCGACCGGTTTTCAGGCCGAGGCAGTTCCATCAATCACGGTGGCAGATCGCGCGTCGCAGATCACGCCCTTTGCGTGCGAACGAACGAGCCGCGTTCCGCGAGCGCCGATCGACGCCCTGCTGCCAAGCCCCTTGCCGCGAGGGCCCGAAGTCCTGCTGACAGCCTCTTTCCAATTAGCAGAGCCGGTGCTGGAAGCCCATTCAATTCGTCAGGAGGAGCGCGATCAGCCGGCAACGTCGATGCTGCGGGAAAATGACCAGCTCGTGCCGCTCAGGCGACGGGCTTCCAGAGCCCGTCCTTGGTCTTGCATGCCACGCCCGTCGCCTTGACGGGCTTGGCGCTCGTGGTGAGGAAGTGCGAATAGGCGCGGCAATCCTGCGAACCGACGCGATAGACCTGCGTCGGCACGACTTCGCCGCTATAGCCGTCCTCGCTCCAGCGCACCGGTTCGCCCGCCGGGCTGAATTGCAGGGCCTGGAATTCCGCTTCGACGGCCCTGGTCTTCACCTCATCCGGCATCGAAGCGGCAAAGGCCGTCTGGCCGACGAGCCCGCCACCGAGCGCTATCGCGCCGGACGAGAATGCGCTTTGGGTCGACGACTGTCCGATACCGAGACAGCCGCTCAGCGGCAGGATCGACAGAAGAACCGGAATCGCCGTTGCCAGTCGCATTGAAAGGTGCCCACCCGCGGGAGAAACGAGGCGCCGCTCCTCTGCGGCTCACTGAAAAGGGAGTTCCCTCTCCGGGAGCCGATGTCAAGGATTGCGGCGGCGATGCGGTGGGAACGAGCTTTGGCTGAAACCATGGCCGCGAACGCCCCGGAAGGCTCGATTTCGCGCAAGTTCGGCGGCAAAACTCCGGTCCAGCGCGCCTCGCCGCATCCCGTCGCTCGCCATACCATTTTCGCCAATGCGGCAAGTGGGTCACACCAGCCGACACCGTCCGGCGGTCGGCCAGGAGCGAAGCTGCGGGCCCTCACCTGATCCGCGGCAACATGACATTCACAGCAAGACCGCCGAGCTTTGAGGATCGAAGTTCCAGGCTCCCGCGGTACTCGCCGACGATATCGCGGACGATCGCAAGACCAAGGCCGCTGCCGGGCGTCGCCTCGTCGAGGCGCCGGCCGCGCTTGAGGGCTTCGCGTATTTCCGCGCTGGTCAGGCCGGGACCGTCGTCCTCGATCGAAACGGCGAAACGATCCGGGCCTTCGGGGCGGCAGGACAGCCTGATCCGGGCGTTCGCCCACTTGCCGGCATTGTCGAGAAGATTGCCGACCACCTCCTCGAGATCCTGCTTTTCGCCGGCAAAGACCAGATCGCCCGCCTCGTCGCCCTCAAACTCGACGTCGAGATGCGGATTGAGCTTCACGATGACCCGCACGATGCGCTCCAGCACGTCCTTGACGGGCGTACGGAAGACGACGCTCTGGGCCTGGGCCGCCATCCGGGCGCGATCGAGATAATGCTGCACCTGGCTGTTCATCCGAGCCGCCTGCTCCTCGACCACCCGGCCCTTTTCGTCGCCGATCGTCGCGGCTTCGTTGGTGAGGATGGCGATCGGCGTCTTCAGCGAATGGGCGAGATTGCCGACCTGGGTGCGCGAGCGCTCGACGATGCGTCGGTTGTTGTCGATGAGCGCGTTCATCTCGATCGCCAGCGGCTCGATCTCGACGGGAAAGCCGGTCTTCAGCCGCTCGGCCCGCCCCTCCCGGACGTCGGCGAGCGACTGGCGAACGCGTCCGAGCGGCCGCAGCGCCACGAGAATCACGATGACGTTGACGAGAACCGTGCCGAGCCCGACCGTGCCGAGGTAGAAGAGCAGCGTCCGGTCAAAGGCGGCGATGTCGTCCCGGACGGCGGACAGGCTTCCCATCACACGAAATCGCGCGGTATGGTTGTCCGAATCGAGAACGACTTCCGTCTCGATGACCTCCAGCGTTTCGCCGTCGAGGCCCGGCTCCTCGTAGGAGCGGCGATACATCTGGTCGAACGGCACGTCGGCGACCGATGCCTGCGGAACGGTCAGGAGGACCATGGAAGCCGATGTCAAGCGGCCCGAGGTGTTGCCGGTGGCGGGCAGCACCTCCCAGTACCAGCCGGAGAGCGGGCGCGCATAGCGCAGGTCGCCGAGGTCGGGATTTCCCTGAAGGACGCCGTCGGACGAAACGCTGACGGCGTTGACGAGGTTGTAGAGCTGCGCTCCGAGAAGGTTTTCGAAGCCCTGACGGGCCGTGCGCTCGTAAAGCGTCGAGATCAGCGCACCGGCGACAAACAGCGCCAGCACAGCCCACAGGCTGGTCAGGAAGATGACCCGCGACGTCAGCGAGCCCGGCTGCAGAAATGCCGTCGCGGCCGTTTTCACCCTGCCGATTGCGCGGCGGGCCCGCCGGCGACGCAGGCCCTGGCGGCGCGGGTTCGCGGTTGGGCGCGCAGGGCTCAGCCCTCGCCTCCCGTGTGCGACATGCGATAGCCCTGCCCCCGGATCGTCTCGATCAGATCGAGGCCGAGCTTCTTGCGCAAGCGCCCGACGAAGACCTCGATCGTGTTGGAGTCACGGTCGAAATCCTGATCGTACAGATGCTCGATCAGCTCGGTTCTGGATACGACCGCGTCCTGATGGTGCATCAGATAGTCGAGCAGCCGGTATTCGTGCGAGGTGAGCTTCAACGGCATGCCCGAGACAGTCACCCTCGACGTCCGCGTGTCGAGGCGGACCGGGCCGCACAGGATTTCCGAAGACGCATGGCCGGCGGCACGGCGGATCAGGGCCCGCACCCTCGCCAAAACTTCCTCGACATGAAACGGCTTCGTCACATAGTCGTCCGCGCCCGCGTCGATCCCGGCGACCTTGTCGCTCCAGCGGTCCCTGGCGGTGAGAATCAGCACCGGCATCGACCGGTTCTCGCGCCGCCAGCGCTCCAGGACGCTGATGCCGTCCATCTGCGGCAGACCGATGTCGAGAACGACGAGATCGTAAGGCTCGGTATCGCCGAGAAAATGCCCCTCCTCGCCGTCGAAGGCACGATCGACGACATAGCCGGCGCCGCTGAGTGCTTCGCTGAGCTGGCGGTTCAAGGTCTCGTCGTCCTCGACGATCAGAATACGCATCGCTCTCGTTTCATCGTTTCGTCGCGGTTCCCGCGGGGCTGGCCCGTCCCGGGACAGGCCCAAGCCGCAAATTACGGCCGGATCGTGATGGTCTGCTTGCGTGGTCGCTGGTCGCCCTTGCCGGGGACGAGAACGGTGACGACGCAGACCGTCTTGCCGCCCTGGTTCTGGGTCGAGACCGAAAGCACCTGGCCCCCGGTCTGCCGCGCCGCGCGGCTCGCCGCCCCGGAACAATCCGAAGCCGCGAAAAGAAGCTCCGGCGCTTCGTCCGTCAGGACGTCCTGCGGGGCGCTCGCGGCGGGCGGCGCCGACGGGCTCATGCTCCAGTCGCCCCCGCCGCCCTGGTAGGCAAAAGCGGGACCGGCCGAAAGACCGGTCGACACTGCGAAAGCCAGGATCGTGCGAAGGATGGCCATTCTAGTCCAATCGAGATTGCCGGGGTCTGAACCGTGGCTAACAGCTCTAGCAAGACCCGGCTGAATGACGAATGAATGCCGCGCACAGGGCGGCATCGGGAAAACAATAATGTGCCCTTGCCTTCGGGCATAGGGCGTGGCGTGCATTTCGCCCGCTATCATGAAGAGACGTCTGCCAAAGCCAAAAGACGCATGGTCGCGGCCGCATGTCAGCGCGAATGAGGTATCTGGCGATGCCTGACTGATCGCGACGGAAAATCCGCCGTTTTCGCTTTAATGGTCCGGCGTCTTCGGAAGGACCACGATCGCATATTGACGGATGCGGCCGTCCCACCCTATAGGCAGGTCACAAGTCGCCGGCTGGCGGCGAGCACGGTTTCCTCCCAGTGTGAGATGGTCTGTCCATCTGGAAATCGTGAATGCGTCGATGCTCCTTCCCTGGAAGGCCCGACGCGGGACGGGCGCGTAGCTCAGCGGGAGAGCACTTCGTTCACACCGAAGGGGTCACAGGTTCGATCCCTGTCGCGCCCACCATCGACCATTTTCTCGTCCACCGTTCGACGCATCGCCATCTGCCGGCGCGCCTCGCCCGATCTCGCGCCTGATCACGATGATGCTGCGGGAGTGGTTGGCGCTGATTTGGCGGCTTGGCACGGCGCATCCCCAAACGAAAAGAGGCTGCTCGACAGATGTTCGAACAGCCCCTTTTGTCTGGTCCGGGTGTTTCCTCAGTCGACGGTTTCAGCCGAATGAGCGGCAGACCCGGCTGTCAGGTCAGTTGCTGGTCTGGCCCGGAACGATACCGCCGGCCGGCGCGGTCGTATCGGCGCCGTTGCCCTCGGCGCCGCTACGAGCGGTCGAGGAGCCGGCCGAATCGGAATTCGTCGATTCCGAAGTGCCCATCGTACCGCCAGCGGCCGGAGCCATCGTCGTGCCGGTGGTGGCAGATCCATCGCACTGGGCGGCCGTCGGATTGGCGGAGCAATCAGTGACCGAACCGGAGGTCGTCGGCGCTTCCTCGGTCGAGCGCGAGCTGTCCGGGTTGCCGGAGCCGGTCTGAGCGAAAGCGGGAGCAGCGAAAAGGGCGGCAGCAGCAGCCGCGACGAGAAGTTTCATGTCATCACCTGTGATGTTGTGGGATGGTATTGAAACTGTTCACTGGCGTCTTGAGTTGCAGCCTCAGAAGGCAGGTTTCATCAGTCGCCTACGATCTTCGAACCTTGTCCGGCCGGCTTTCCATACCAAGCAGTGCGCAAAACGCCGGACGCTCAGGCGGACGGCGATCGCTGGCAGACGATCTGCGGCCGCTTCACCCATGCCAATGGCCGGATTGCGACGTCCAAAAACCATCACCTTTACCCAAACGTCCGCGTCAAAGCGTCGCGCCTATCTTCCAGGGAACGAATTCGTGATCGCCATAGCCGAATTCCTCCGACCTGCTCTTCTTGCCTGAGGCCACGTCGAGGATGGTCTCGTAGATCGACAGACCGAGGGCCTCGAGGTCGGTTTCGCCCGAAAGCACCCGCCCGCAATCGATGTCCATGTCTTCCGGCATCGAATTGAAGAGGGCCGTCGTGGAAGCGAGCTTGATGCTCGGTGTCGGCTTGGCGCCGAAGCAGGATCCGCGCCCGGTGGTGAAGGCGATGACGTTGCCGCCGCTCGCCACCTGCCCTGTCGCGGAGACGGGATCGTATCCCGGGCTGTCCATGTAGACGAAGCCCGTCCGATCGATCGTCTCGGCATAGGCGTAAGCCCCCGATACCGGCGCGCGACCGCCCTTGGCGACCGCTCCGAGCGACTTTTCGAGGATGGTCGTCAGCCCGCCGCGCTTGTTGCCCGGAGAGGGATTGTTGTCGAGCTCCGCGCCGTTCTTCGTGGCGTAATCCCGCCACCAGTCGATCATCCGGGCAATCTTTTCGCCGGTCGCGGCATCCGAGCGACCGATCAGAAGATGTTCGGCCCCGAAGATCTCCGGCGTTTCGGAGAGGATCGACGTGCCCCCGACGGCGACGAGAATGTCCGATGCCACGCCAAGGGCAGGATTCGCCGATATTCCGGAAAACGCGTCCGAACCGCCGCACTGCATGGCGAGCGTCAGCTTCGACACCGGCACCTCGCTGCGCCGGTCCCGGTCGGCGGCGGCCGCGATCGGCTCGAGGATTTCCAGCGCCCGTCGCACGGCCGAAGCCGACCCGCCGACCTCCTGGATGTTGAAGGTCGCAAAGCGCTCCTTCGTCCAGTCGGTCCTTTGATAGAGCGTGAGCTGGTTGACTTCGCAGCCGAGCCCGATGATCAGGATGCCGCCGAAATTCGGATGGTCGCGATAGCCCTTCAGCGTCCTGACGAGGGTCTCGAAGCCCTCCCCGGCCCCCGCCATCCCGCAGCCCTGGTCGTGAACGATGGCGGCAAAGCCGTCGATGCCGGGAAAGCGCGGCAGCAGCCGTTTCTCCGCCTCGGCCGCGATCGCGTGACACACCGTCGTCGAGCAGTTCACCGACGCCAGAATGCCGATGTAGTTGCGCGTCCCGGCCCGGCCGTCCGGGCGCAGGAACCCGTTGAAGGTCGTGCGGGAGGGGGGCGCACGCCGCGCGAGCGCGGCCGGAGCGGCGGCGTTGCGCAGGTCCGCCATCCCGCAATTGTGGCTGTGAACGTGCTCTCCGGCGGCAATCGCTGCAGTCGCCCGGCCGATTACCTGGCCGTATTTGATGATCGGCTCGCCTTCAGCGACGTCGGTCAGTGAAAGCTTGTGGCCCACCGGAATGGGGTTCGTGAGGGTCAGACCCTCGATCGTCTCGCCAATCGCGAGCGGCCTGAGCGCCACTGCGACGCTGTCGGTCGGGTCGAGCTTGAGAACCGTCGGCGCCCTGCCCCTCGTGTCGTTCGTCTCATTCATGAGTTCGCTCCTCCCATCGGCGGCATGCCATCACGCCGGGCCGCGAGCGACGCGGCTGCGCAACGCCCACCTTATCGACCACGACAGGACTGCACGCCAGCCCTCCTTTGCGGGGCATGTCCTGGCAGCGCATCGCGAAACGCAGCAAGCACGGCCGGCATGGTTGGCCCGGCCGCCTCAGGTGGTCAAGATGACGGTGGAGACGGCGAGACAGAGGCGGCGAGACTTCCGCGACGAGGGCAGGCGTCGCCGCGCGATGAAACATGAAGGGGCACGGACGGCCCCGTCGACGGAACGGGCAAAGTGGCTGCCGGAACCGTCGATCCAAAGATTTGGGCGGCGGCGATGATCGATCATCGATCCCGCCTGACATGCGGGGAACAGCCTTGGCCTCGTCGCTCGCGCTCTGCGGAGCGCCACGCGGCCAGGGCTGATCGACCCGTCTTTGACTTGGAATCCGCCGATCGGCGAAGTCCGAGGCTCGTGGCGGGCGCCGCGATCGAAGCCGTCATTTTCACGACCGCTTGCTCGATCGGCGCGAGCCCAGCCTGCAATGCTTCATCGCAGGCCGGACGCGAGGAACGCACTTACTTGTTGACGGCGTCCTTGAGGCCTTTGCCCGGAGCGAACTTCGGGACGTTGCGAGCCGGAATGTCGACTTCGGCACCGGTCGAAGGATTGCGGCCCTTCGAGGCGGCGCGGTGCGAGACGGAGAACGTCCCGAACCCGACGAGACGAACGTCGTCGCCCTTGGCCATAGCGGTCTCGATCGCCTCGAAAACGGCGTCGACGGCCGAACCGGCCTGCTGTTTGGAAAGCTCCGCATGCTCTGCAACGGCGGAGACGAGGTCATTCTTGTTCATTAGCATTCTCCTTATCAGGCGTCTGCGCCCACGTGATTCTATTCAGAGAACCAGCGTTCACTTTTGCGGAAAGGCTGGTTCTCAGCAACGCCCGGAAAGCCTGAATCGGGGCCTTGGCAAAAAAATGCCGCCCAGAAGGGCGGCATTTCCCACATAACCCGTCAAGTGAGGTCAGTGCGCAACAGCCGTTGCACCTTCTCCGGCCGGATCCGGCGCAGCCAGGGGCTCGTCGGCCTCCGACCACTCGACCGGCTTCAAAGGTTCGACCAGGGCGTGCGCGAGCACTTCGCCCATGCGCGACACCGGCACGATCTCAAGCTCGTTCTTCACATTGTCGGGGATGTCCGCCAGATCCTTGGCGTTCTCCTCCGGGATCAGAACTTTCTTGATGCCGCCCCGAAGCGCGGCAAGCAGCTTTTCCTTCAGGCCGCCGATCGGCAGCACACGGCCGCGCAAGGTGATCTCGCCGGTCATGGCGATGTCACGCCGAACCGGAATGCCGGTCATCACCGAAACGATCGCCGTGGCCATCGCCGTCCCCGCCGACGGACCATCCTTCGGCGTCGCGCCTTCCGGCACGTGGACATGGATGTCGCGCTTGTCGAACAACGGCGGCTTGATGCCATAGTCGAGCGCCCGCGAGCGGACATAGGACGCGGCAGCCGAGATCGACTCCTTCATGACGTCCTTCAGATTGCCGGTGACCGTCATCTTGCCCTTGCCGGGCATCATGACGCCTTCGATCGTCAGCAGTTCGCCGCCGACTTCCGTCCAGGCAAGCCCGGTCACCACGCCGATCTGATCGTCGAGCTCCGCCTCGCCGAAGCGATAGCGGGGCACGCCGAGGAAATCGGAGATGTTGGCGGCCGTGACCTCGACCTTATCCGTCTCACCCTTGAGGATCGTGGTGACGGCCTTGCGGGCAAGGGTCATCAGCTCACGTTCGTAGTTGCGCACCCCCGCCTCGCGGGTGTAACGGCGCGCGATCTCGTGCAGGGCGTCCTCGGCGACCGAAAATTCCCCGTCCTTCAGGGCATGGTCGCGAATGGCCTTCGGCAGAAGGTGCCGGCGCGCGATCTGGACCTTCTCGTCCTCGGTGTAGCCGGCGATCCGGATGATCTCCATCCGGTCCATCAGCGGCGCCGGGATGTTGAGCGTATTGGCCGTCGTCACGAACATCGTCGAGGAGAGATCGTACTCGACCTCGAGATAGTGATCCATGAAGGTGGCGTTCTGCTCCGGATCGAGCACCTCGAGCAGCGCCGAGGACGGATCGCCGCGGAAGTCCTGGCCCATCTTGTCGATCTCGTCGAGCAGGAACAGCGGGTTCGCCTTCTTGGCCTTCTTCATCGACTGGATGACCTTGCCGGGCATCGAGCCGATATAGGTCCGCCTGTGGCCACGGATCTCGGCCTCGTCACGAACGCCGCCCAGCGCCATGCGCACATATTCGCGCCCGGTCGCCTTGGCGATCGACTTGGCGAGCGACGTCTTGCCGACGCCCGGAGGACCGACGAGGCACAGAATCGGACCCTTGAGCTTGTTCTGCCGGCTCTGGACGGCGAGATACTCGACGATCCGCTCCTTGACCTTGTCGAGCCCGAAATGATCGGCGTCGAGGACCTCTTCGGCCTTCTTCAGGTCGATCTTGACCTTCGACTTCACGCCCCATGGCAGGCCCAGCAGCCAGTCGAGATAGTTGCGCACGACCGTCGCCTCGGCAGACATCGGCGACATCTGCTTGAGCTTCTTCATCTCGGCGCCCGCCTTTTCGCGAGCCTCCTTCGACAGCTTGGTCTTCTTGATGCGCTCCTCGAGCTCGGCCATCTCGTCGCGGCCGTCCTCGCCGTCGCCGAGCTCCTTCTGGATCGCCTTCATCTGCTCGTTGAGGTAATATTCGCGCTGGGTTTTCTCCATCTGGCGCTTGACGCGCGAGCGGATGCGCTTCTCCACCTGCAGGACGGAGATTTCCGATTCCATGAAGCCGAGCGCCCGCTCCAACCGTTCGCGAATGGAGAACAGCGAGAGCATTTCCTGCTTCTCGGGGATCTTGATCGCCAGATGCGAGGCGACCGTGTCAGCGAGCTTGGAATAGTCCTCGATCTGGCCGGCGGCGCCGACCACTTCGGGCGAAATCTTCTTGTTCAGCTTGACGTAGTTCTCGAACTCCGAGACCACCGAGCGGGCAAGCGCCTCGACCTCGACGGCGTCGTCCTCGCTATCGCCGACGATCTCGGCTTCCGCCTCGTGCCATTCGGTCCGATCGGTGAAGGAGGTGATCTGAGCACGCGACATGCCCTCGACGAGAACCTTGACGGTCCCGTCCGGCAGTTTGAGCAGCTGAAGCACGTTGGCGACGGTTCCCACGGGATAGATTCCGTCGGGCGAAGGATCGGCGTCGCCGGCGTTCTTCTGGGTCGCAAGCAGGATCTGCTTGTCGGCGCCCATCACTTCCTCAAGCGCCCTGATCGACTTCTCGCGGCCGACAAAGAGCGGCACGATCATATGAGGAAACACCACGATGTCGCGAAGCGGCAAAACCGGGAACAGTGCCGATTCACCGACCTCGGCGCGGTCTGGCGTGTTGGACATGAAACTTCCTTTCTACGGCGGATGGCCGTCTGCAGCCCTCAAGCACAAACCTTAACTCGAAGCGCTTGCGCGAGAGGCTATTTGCCAACACCAATCTGGCGCCGAGCCCCCTGTTTTTCAAGCGCTCTCACGCCCTTTCGCATTGCAGCACCAGATCCGCGCAAGACACGAAAATGCCCGCCCGGTTGACCGAGCGGGCATGTGGCCGCGTCAGACTGGTGATGGCGGACGAAAGATCACGCCGAAACGTTTTCCTTCTCGTCGGCCCTGTCTGCGTAAATGTAGAGAGGCCGCGCGCTGCCGTCGATCACTTCCTCGGAGATGACGACCTCCTGAACGCCTTCAAGCGTCGGCAGGTCGAACATCGTGTCGAGAAGCATTGCCTCCATGATCGACCGCAGGCCACGAGCGCCGGTCTTGCGTTCGATCGCCTTGCGGGCGATGGCCTTCAGTGCGTCCTCATGGAAGGACAGCTCGACATTCTCCATCTCGAAGAGCCGCTGATACTGCTTGACCAGCGCGTTCTTCGGCTGCTCCAGGATCTGCACGAGCGCGATCTCGTCGAGATCCTCGAGCGTCGCCAGCACCGGCAGACGTCCGACGAATTCCGGGATCAGGCCGAATTTCAAGAGATCCTCGGGCTCGACCTGGCGCAGGAGTTCGCCCGAGCGCCGGTCTTCCGGCGATTCGACGCTGGCGGCAAAGCCGATCGACGTCTTGCGGCCGCGGTCGGAGATGATCTTGTCGAGACCCGCAAAGGCGCCGCCACAGATGAAAAGGATGTTCGCCGTATCGACCTGCAGGAACTCCTGCTGCGGGTGCTTGCGCCCGCCCTGCGGCGGCACCGAGGCGACGGTGCCTTCCATGATCTTCAGAAGCGCCTGCTGGACGCCCTCGCCCGACACGTCCCTCGTGATCGAAGGATTGTCCGACTTGCGAGAGATCTTGTCGATCTCGTCGATATAGACGATGCCGCGCTGCGCCCGCTCGACATTGTAGTCGGCCGACTGCAGAAGCTTCAGGATGATGTTCTCGACGTCCTCGCCGACATAGCCGGCCTCGGTGAGCGTCGTCGCATCCGCCATGGTGAAGGGCACGTCGAGGATGCGGGCCAGCGTCTGCGCGAGCAGCGTCTTGCCACAGCCGGTCGGGCCGATCAGCAGGATGTTCGACTTCGCCAGCTCGACATCGTTGTTCTTCGCCGCATGGGCGAGGCGCTTGTAGTGGTTGTGGACCGCGACCGAAAGAACCTTCTTCGCGTAAGCCTGACCGATCACATAGTCGTCCAGGACCGCGATGATCTCCTGCGGGGTCGGCACGCCCTCGCGCGACTTCACCATCGAGGATTTGTTTTCCTCGCGGATGATGTCCATGCAAAGTTCGACACACTCATCGCAGATGAAGACCGTGGGCCCGGCGATCAGCTTACGGACTTCGTGCTGGCTCTTTCCGCAGAAAGAGCAATAGAGCGTGTTCTTCGAATCGCCGCCGCTCGTTTTGCTCATTCGTCTTTCCTTCCGATCGGGTCGAATCGTACCCGTTTACGTCTTCCCCAGCGAATCAGCACCTCGGCCGGGGCCTCACATTCGGCCCCGCGATCGCGTGCGCCGACAGCCCCCAAACGCCACGTAGCAATCCACATTTTACGGCATAACGCCAATTGCTTGTGCGGTCCTTAACCGGGAACTTCCCATTATCGACGTCCAACTGTGGCCCGCAAGTGACCACATGCGCTGAATCGACGCTATTGGGAAAGTTCTTTCTCGAGCGCTTCGCGGGATGAATAGACCTTGTCGATGAGGCCGAAAGCCTGCGCTTCGCCCGCTGTCATGAAGTGGTCGCGGTCGAGCGTGCGTTCAATGGTCTCGTAGTCCTGACCGGTGTGTTCGACATAGACCTCGTTCAGACGGCGCTTCAGCTTGATGATGTCCTGGGCGTGACGCTCGATATCCGAAGCCTGTCCGGAAAAGCCGCCCGAGGGCTGATGCACCATGATGCGGGCGTTCGGCGTCGCAAAGCGCATGTCCTTGTGGCCGGCGCAAAGCAGAAGCGAGCCCATCGAGGCGGCCTGGCCGATGCACAGCGTCGAGACCGCCGGCTTGATGAACTGCATCGTGTCGTAGATCGCCATGCCGGAGGTGACCACACCGCCGGGCGAGTTGATGTAGAGGGCGATTTCCTTCTTCGGGTTCTCGGCCTCGAGGAAGAGCAGCTGCGCACAGACGAGCGTCGCCATCGAATCCTCGATCGGCCCGGTGATGAAGATCACCCGCTCCTTGAGGAGGCGCGAGAAGATATCGTAGGCGCGCTCGCCCCGGTTGGTCTGCTCGACGACCATCGGAACGAGGTTCATCGCGGTTTCGATCGGGTGCTTCATGTTTGTATCTCAAAGAGTCGCGAGAAAAAGGATTGGCCTTTCCGTTGCTAAGAATCAGCGACGGGAGCCGTTCGCACTAGATAGGGCGTTGCGACCGGGCTCCGCAACCCGTCTGCTGCCCGGCTGGACGCGGCGTCTTTATGAGGTAAACGGCAAGGCAACTCCCGCGCCGGGAGAAAAGGCGGCCTCAAAGCTCCCGGCGAGGGCGAAATTCAGCCTCGTCCCCCACCCGCGCTGTCGATATCGACCTGATCCGGCGGGATCGGGCGGCCGTCGGCTTCGACCGTTCCATGTCTTGTCATGTCCCGGTCCTCGGTGTCCCGCGGACGCGGGGCCGGCGTTTCCTCGACGAGCTTTCCCTTGGGCGCGGGGTCGTTGCGCATGCGGATCGGCGGCGCCTTGCCGTTTCGATCCTCGCCGAACCAGATGGTCATGTGCGGGAACGGGATCTCGATGCCGCGCTCGTCGGCGATCCGCTTCACGATCTCGCGATAGGCCCGGCCGACGCCCCATTGCGTGCCCGGTTTCGTCATTACGCGGGCGCGGACCACGACGGCCGAATCACCCAACTCGTTGACGCCCCACATGTCGAAGCCGGAAATCAGGTTCTCGCCGACATTCGTCGTCTTCAACTCCTCGAAGGCGGCGATCATCATGTCCTTCACGTCGTCGACATTCTCGCGGTAAGCCACGCCGACATCGGCGACATAGTAGGCGAAGTCCTTGGAGAAGTTCGCGACCTGATCGACCGAGGAAAACGGGATCAGATACCAGGTGCCATCGACCGTGCGCAGACCGACCGAGCGCACGGTCAGATGCTCGACGGTTCCCGAGATGCCGTTGAGCTCGACGATGTCCCCCTCGTTCATCGCATTCTGAATCTGGATGAAGGCGCCGGTGATGATGTCCTGCACCAGCTTCTGCGCACCGAAACCGATGGCGAGGCCGACGACACCGGCACCGGCAAGGAGCGGCGCGATGTCGATGCCGATCTGGGAGAGGAAGAGCATCGAGATCACCACCACGAGGGTGATGGTGAAGGCGTTCCGGAACAGCGACAGCAGCGTCCGCTCGCGCGCCGTCGGGACCTTGCCGTAGTTCGGGTTGAGCCGGTACTCGATCCAGGACGAGACGCCGAGATAGATCGCAACCGCGATGACGACGATGAACAGCGCCCCGACGAGGCTGCCGGCAAATCTCTGGCCGATCGCGCTGGCAAACCAGCTGCCGAAGTTCGACACGCCCCAGGCGTCGAGGATGTAGGTTATCACGACGAATGCCACCAGGAGGCTGATCACGGTCAGGATCTTCGGCACGAAGCCGTTGAGCCGGCCCTCGAGCAGCGGCAGGCGGTATTTCAGCTCCGTCGGCAGTTTCACGCCGTGGGCGATCATGCGCGCCAGAACCGAGCTGATCAGCCCGCCAATGGCCATGGCCGCGACTGATTTCGCGGTCGCCATGGCCACGAATTTCAGGCCCTCCTGCGGGCTCTGCAACCAAACGACGAACAAGGCGACCGCAGCCAAGATCGCGACGCCCCACCAGATCTGGCCGATGAAGGCATGGACGACGGCGCGGAAACTCGTGTCGCCGTTCTTGCGAGCGCGCTTCAGCCTCTCACGCACGACGCCGCGGTTCTTCAGGATCAGGCCGATGGTCAGGCAGAGCGATCCGAAGGCTACGATGAACTGGGTCGCCTCGGCGGCCGCCGCCGTCGATGCCCATTGAATGATCGGCGCAATGAAGAGGAAGGTGTAGCCGAGGATCGAGACGAGCCGCGAGATCCAGAAATACCAGTAGCTCGCCTGCCGGTTCGAGAAAGGCGTCAGTCGCAGCGCCGGATAGTTCGGGGCGACGAAGGCGGACAGCCCGACCTTGATCAACTCGATGAAGAGAAAGGCGTTGAGAAACAGCGCCTGACTGAACACCGGGCGAGAGCCGCTGTAGAGCGTCGCGACGAGATAGCCGCAGGCCCAGCTGACGATGACGACGAGTGCCTCGATCAGGCCCGACAGAACGAGGTAGCCGAGCTTTCCGAGCGGGCCTGACTGCTCGGCACGTACAGCCAGCTTGCGAAAGAGGCCGCGAACGAGGGAGCGGGCCGCGAACAGGATCGCGAAGACGACGAGTGCGACGAGCGCGACAGGCAGGATCGCCTGCAGAATATTGGGGATGTCGATCGATTTCGCACCGGACAACATATTGACCGACAGCTGGAGATATTGCGGGACCTCCGCCACGCTATCGGCCAAGGCACCGATGACCATCCGGGTGTATTCCGCCACCCGCCCCGGAAGCGATCGCACGATCTCGGCCGGCTCGTCGGCATTTTCGGCGGCTGCCGCGCCCTGTTGATCGTTCGCCGGCGCCTTGTAGGCGGCCGCCTTGAGCGATTCGATCAGCTTTTTTCGCGTGTTGTCGTTCTCGAGAATCGAGATCAGATCGTTCAGCGACGGCTCATTCGCACTCGCCTTGCCCTCATCATTCGACGATGACGCGGATCCGCTCACGCTGGAGAGCCCGGGGACGCTCTGCGCAAGAACCGTCTGCGGCGAAGCGGCGAGAAGCAGAACGACGAAGGCCAGCCCAGCCATCAGGTGCCGGGCAGAAATCGTTGGCAGAAAGCGGAACGTCATAGTGAAGAACGGTCTGTGTTTGAAAAATCGGATCGTCGGGCGGGCGCTGCCACAGAGATGGCGCAGGCCATGCTACGGCGCGAGACTGGCGTGGCTATTGCCGACGCCTTTGACGAGAGTGCGGCAGCAAAAGAAAAAGGGCCGGCAACCGCCGACCCTTTCCATCGTCGATGTCGTCGTGGCTCAGGCGCTGGCCGTTTCGCCCGACGCCGTCTCGGCTTCGTCCTCGGCCATCAGCTCTTCCTTCGTCACCGTCTTGTCGGTGACGTCGGCCTCGGTGAGCAGATGGTCGACCACCTTCTCCTCGTAGAGCGGCGCACGGATGCTCTGGATCGCCTCGGGGTTCTCCTGGAACATCTTGAGGATTTCCTGCTCCTGACCCGGATAGCGGCGCATCTGCTCGAACAGCGCACGCTGCAGCTCTTCCTCGCCGACCTGGACCCCGGCCTTCTCGCCGATTTCCGAAAGCACCAGCCCGAGACGGACGCGGCGCTCGGCAAGACGGCGATATTCCTCGCGCGCCTTCTCCTCCGTCGTGTCCTCGTCCTCGAAGGTCTTGCCGTTCTCGGTCAGCTCGCGCTGGACCTGGTTCCAGATGTTGTCGAACTCGGCCTCGACGAGCTTGCCCGGCAGCTCGAAGTCGTACTGCTTGTCGAGAGCGTCGAGGAGCTGACGCTTGACCTTCTGGCGGGTCGCCATGCCGTACTGGCTCTGGATCTGGTCGCGAACGACCTCGTTCAGCTTTTCAAGCGATTCGAGGCCGAGCTTCTTGGCCATCTCGTCGTCGATCGCGGTCTCGGTCGGAGCCTGGACGGTCTTGACCTTGACGTCGAAGGTCGCGGCTTTGCCGGCGAGGTGCTCGGCACCGTAGTTTTCCGGGAACGTCACCTCGACGGTCTTGTCGGAGCCCTTCTCGACCCCGATCAGCTGCTCCTCGAAGCCCGGAATGAAGCGGCCGGAGCCGATCACCAGCTCGGAATCCTCGGCCGAACCGCCCTCGAAGGCCTCGCCGTCGATCTTGCCGACGAAATCGACGATGACCTTGTCGCCCTTCTCCGCTGCGCCGTCCTTGTCCTCGTAGGTCCGGGCGTTCTCGGCGATCCGCTCGACCTGCTCGGCGACTTCCTCGTCGGAAACCTCGACGATCGGACGCTCGATCTTGATGCCGCTCGAATCCTTCACTTCGAAATCGGGCAGGGTCTCGTAGGAGAGCGTGAACTTGAAATCGGTCTCGCCGTTCAGAACCTTCTCGGCCTCGCCCTCGTCCTCGGTCATGCCGATCTCGGGGCGCATGGCCGCGCGTTCCTTGCGATCGGCAATGACGGAGCCCGGCGTCTCGTTCAGGATCTGATTGACGATCTCCGCCATCATCGACTTGCCGTACATCTTGCGCAGATGCGAGACGGGCACCTTGCCGGGACGGAAACCCTTCAGCTGCACCTTGTCCTTGGCCTCGAAGAGCCGGGTCTGAAGGCGCGCCTCAAGGTCCGAGGCGGGAACGACGATCTCGATCTCGCGCGTCAGGCCCTCGGCCTTGGTCTCCGTAACCTGCATACTGTTGTTACCTTCTTGATCCTGTTTGCTACGCGGGCAGGCCGTGTTTTGCGGGCCCGGCCTAGCGCAATCTCATTAAATTCGGCAAATGGTGCGGGTGGAGGGACTTGAACCCCCAAGCCTCTCGGCGCTTGGACCTAAACCAAGTGCGTCTGCCAATTCCGCCACACCCGCACGGCGCGCCGGCGACGGACGTTGCGAAGCGCGCGCCTCTATATCACCGCGAATTCCACCACGAAAGGGCAAAACCGGACGTTTTCGCGGCGGAACGCGTTCGCGGCGTGAGGCGGCATCGCGGCGAGACCCTCCCGGTTTCATCCTGCGTTATGGGCGCAATAAGGCACTTTCGTTGACTTATGCCGAACGAGAGGCATGTGAGATCTCTGAGCTTTTCCCGCCAAACCCCTGCCATCGCTCACAGATCGTTAACTTGTGTTGCATTGCACAATCCGCATTGCTGCCATGCAGTTCGGGCTCTAGCGGCGACCGGCGACCGGTCATAGATTGGGATCAACACGACGGGGCGAGTGACGAAACACTTCCCGCCGAACCCGGATTGAAGACTGAAAGGAGGTTCTCAGATGAACCTTGTTCGTTCCTACCAGAGCTGGCGCCGCTACCGCGAGACCGTCAACGAGCTCAACCGTCTTTCGCATCGCGAGCTGGCCGATCTCGGCATCGCTCGCACCGACATCCCGGCCGTCGCGCGCCGCACGGCCGTCTGAGCCAACGAAATCGCAGTTTCGCCGAAGCCCACCTCCTCCCGGGTCTAGGTGAAAAACGGTCTGCCAACCTCCTCCCAAATGCGGCAGACCATCCTTTGTCGCCCGCCGGTCCTCCCCCGGCGGGCGAACAAGGGGATCAAAGTTTCAAGGTTTCACCGAAGCCCACCTCCTCCCGGGCCCAGGTGGAAAACGATCTGCCAACCTCCTCCCAACCGGCAGATCATCCTTTGTCGCCCGCCGGTCCTCCCCCGGCGGGCGAACAAGGGGACTAAAGTTTCAAGGTTTCGCCGAAGCCCACCTCCTCCCGGGCCTAGGTGGAAAACGGTCTGCCAACCTCCTCCCAAATGCGGCAGACCATCCATTGTCGCCCGCCGGTCCTCCCCCGGCGGGCGCTTTTGGTAAAGACGAGTTTTCAGCCTTTCGCTAAGGGCCCACCTCCTCCCGGGTCCGAGCGGATAAGACCTGCAGATCCTCCTCCCAAATGCAGGTCAGACAAACGAAACCCGCCGGTCCTCCCCCGGCGGGTTTCGTCGTTTCGGCACTGCCGCGAGAAAAACCCGGCGATGCGGCCCGGCGGCGGAGATCTTGCCGCGATGGTGGTTTCGCATCCGCCCGCGATGGCCTAGATATCTCTCATGTCGACAGAACCCATTCACGTCATCGGCGGCGGGCTCGCCGGATCGGAAGCGGCCTGGCAGATTGCCGAGGCCGGCATTCCCGTCATCCTCCACGAAATGCGTCCGGTGCGCGGCACCGAGGCCCACAAGACGGACGGTCTCGCCGAACTCGTCTGTTCCAACTCCTTCCGCTCCGACGATGCCACGGCCAACGCCGTCGGCGTCATCCATGCGGAAATGCGGCTCGCCGGATCGCTGATCATGGCGATGGCCGACCAGCATCAGGTTCCGGCCGGTGGCGCGCTCGCGGTGGATCGCGAGGGGTTTTCACAGGCGGTCACCCAGGCTCTCGCCGAGCATCCGCTGGTCACGCTCGAGCGCGGCGAGGTCGAGGGCCTGCCGCCGGAGGACTGGGGCACCAGCATCGTCGCAACCGGCCCGCTCACCGCACCGTCGCTCGCCGAAGCGATCCGCGCGGCGACGGGCGCGGACGCGCTGGCCTTCTTCGATGCCATCGCGCCCATCGTCCATTTCGACTCGGTCGATCTCGACAAGGCCTGGTTCCAGTCGCGCTACGACAAGGTCGGCCCCGGCGGCACCGGCAAGGACTACATCAACTGTCCCCTCGACAAGGAAACCTACGAGCGCTTCGTCGCGGCCCTGATCGAGGGCGATCGCGCCGAGTTCAAGTCCTGGGAGGGCACGCCCTATTTCGACGGTTGCCTGCCGATCGAGGTGATGGCCGAGCGCGGCGCCGAGACGCTCCGCCACGGCCCGATGAAGCCGATGGGCCTCACCAATGCGCATCAGCCCGACATCAAGCCCTATGCCGTCGTCCAGCTGCGCCAGGACAATGCGCTCGGCACGCTCTACAACATGGTCGGCTTCCAGACGAAGCTGAAATACGGCGCGCAGGCGGAGATCTTCCGGATAATTCCGGGCCTCGAAAACGCCGAGTTCGCGCGTCTCGGCGGCCTCCACCGCAACACCTATCTCAACTCCCCGGTCCTGCTCGACGGATCGCTTCGTCTCAAGGCCCGTCCGAATGTGCGCTTCGCCGGCCAGATCACCGGCTGCGAGGGCTATGTCGAATCGGCCGCGGTCGGGCTGATGGCAGGTCGCTTCACGGCCGCCGAGCGTCGCGGCGAGACGATCCTGCCCCCTCCCCAGACCACCGCCATGGGCGCGCTCATCGCGCACATCACCGGCGGTCACCTCGCCCATCAGGAGGATGGCGGCAAGCGGTCCTTCCAGCCGATGAACGTCAATTTCGGCCTGTTCGCGCCGCTGGAGCCCGGCGCGATCGTCAAGCCGGAGGGTCAGAAGCGGTTTCGCGGCAAGGAAAAGGCGATCGCCAAGAAGAATGCGCTTTCCCGGCGCGCGCTCTCAGATTTTGCCGCCTGGCTCGCAGGATCAAGCCTTCGCGAGGCGGCCGAGTAGGCTCGGCCCGCCTTCGCGGCCATCAGCGCGGCGCGCCGATGCACCTTTCTCAGCGCCAGTCGGCGGCCTTGTAAAAAGCGTCGAACTGGAGAAGCGTGACGCGGCCGTCCTCTTCCTCGACGAGGCGCTGAACGGCCAGGCGCAGGGTGCGGCCACTGCTGGCCTTCAGATCCAGAACCGGCTTGGCTGAATCGACGCGAGCAGCCGAGAACAGCCCGGCCGGCAGCTTGGCGATGGCATCCGTCAGGGCGAAACTGTCCGAGACGCCGTTCAAGCTTGCGACGAGACGATCCCCGTCGAGAGAAAAGCTCATGTCGTCCTCTGCGCCTGCCGACGACGAGGCCTCGCCGCCCGGCATTCTTTCACTCTGGCGAATCGTGGTGGCGGACCGGCCGAGGGCGGCGCGGTCGAAGCCGCCGATGTCGATCGTGCCGGACTTCAGCGCCACGAAACTCCGGCCACGGGCGCGCGATACGCTCGACAGGTCGGCGCCGAGCCCATCGGTCGCGACCTGCAGCGCCTGCCAGGAAGTCTGGCTGCGAAGCGCCGCCTGGAGCCGTTCGCGAAGGTCCGCGTCGAGATAAGGCCGCAGATCGCCGAGCCGATCGGCATCGGAAAGGGCCGAAAGCCTCGAGCGAAGCTGCTGCAGCGAAGCCTTGTCGCTGCCACTGGTGCGAACGACGATCGCTTCGTCGCCGGGAACCCGAACACCGAACTCCTCGACGATCCGGGCGATCTGACTGGCGCCGACCACGCTCGAAGCGCCCCACGGCCCGAAGGCCGACAGTGCCAGAAGGACGACGGGGATCGCCGTCATGACCCGGATGTCGCGTGCAAGCCGCGGCACGAGCTGAATGGCGAGGACGAGAACCGTCGCCAGAATCCCGAGGACGACGTAGTAGCGCTGAAGCGTGAAGCCCTCTGCCGCGATCCTGAGCCCGATGCCGTAGCTCGCCAGCGCCAGCGGCACGATCAGGATCGGCGCCCAGACCTTCGCGAACCACCGTGTCAGCCACGCGCCCCCCGCCAGGAACGGCTCGGCGCCAACCCGCAGGGACAGGACGAACAGGGCATAGAAGATGACGATCCGGCCGATCTCGTTCTTCGGCAGCACGCCCACGATCGCGATCTTCGCCGCGTAAAGGTGAAGAAGGACGGCTGTCGCGAGGGCGAGCGGCGCGGCGACCCAATCGACCAGGAGCCGCACCCCGCCAACCAGGCGCTCGTCCGCAAGCTCCGGCCCGTCCTCGAAACTGCGCGGCAGCCGGCCCATCGCAAAGAGCGGCCCGACCAAAGTGAAGGCCGTCGTATAGATATGCTCATAGGCCTCAGACCCGAGGCCGACCTCGAACAGAAACCGGATCAGTTCGAAAATCGCCGAAAGGCCGAGCACGAAGAGCAGCACCGACAGAAAGGCGAGCATCACCCCGACCGACGTCCACAGCGTGAACGTCCAGAAGCGCGACGGGCCGCCGCGTGCCACGAAGGGCGCGAGCGGGATGGCAAGTGTCAACGCGGCGGTCAGTGCCGGCAGATGGTTGTCGGCCCGGCCGCCCCAATAGATCGCGGCACCGGCGACCACCGCGACGCCAAAAGCGAGCGCCTGCGAGGCGATGCGGGACCAGCCTCTCGCCTCGGCGGCGAGCGTCGCGGCAATCGAGGCCGCCGCGGCTCCGTAAAGCGCACCGAGCAGCCAGATGAAGGCGCGTTCGGACACGAAAGCGGCATCCGCCACAGCGACATTGCTGACCACCGAGAAGAGCAGAAAGGCGAGCGAGGCCACGGGAAACCGCAGAAGTGCCGTTTCCGCGCCCTTCGCCGCAGAGCCCGCAAAGCGGCCTGCCCATCGCCGCAGACGCGGCGGTCGGTCCGTTTCGGTTTTGCTCTGCATCCTGCGGTTCGTCGTTGGAGCAAAAGATCAGGCTGGCGAGCCGGTTACGGCGGCCATTGCCCCCTCGCCTTTGGGTCGGCAGCTCAGCCGCGCATCCAGCGCCAGTAACGAAACGCCTTCACTGGCGCGGCAATATCCGGCGGCTCGCGCAGCGCCCCTGTTCCTGAGCGCTCGATGCGGTTCAAATATGGCGAGGCGAGAAGCGCCGGCAGGAATGCCGCGCGCACCGGTTTTGCGGCCCTGGCGAGATGCCGGCGCGCGTCGGCCGCGTGCTGCCTGCCAAAAGCGGCCATCGCGGCGATGGCGCGCCTCGAAGGCTCGGCCTCGCCAGCGATCAGCGCCTCGGGCGAGCATCCGGACGCGGCAAGGATATCGGCGGGCAGATAGACCTGACGGCGGGCCCGGTGGATCGGCAGGAGCCTGAGAACGCCCGCCACCGTCTGGGCGACGCCGGCATGACCGGCGGCATCGGCGATATGATCTGCATCGTCACGCGAGAGGATCGTCGCGGCAAGGACGATCAGCGTCGAGGCGGTTTCTCCGGCATAGGCCTCGAAATCACCGCGCGAAGGCATCGGATCGTCATAAAGATCGAAAATCCGCGCCTCTAGCATCCGGTCGAAGGCGGCCACAGGCAGGCGGCGGCGGGCAATCACCTCGGTCAGGCGGCTCGCGACGGGGTGCCCCGCCTCGCCACCCCCGGGCGCGTCTTCCGTTCCGGCCTTGGCCGTGATCACATCCCGCCACCACTGCAGTCGGATCTCGCCCGGCAGAGGCTGGCTGATGTGATCGCGAATCCGCGCGATCTCGACATTGAAGGCGTATAGGGCGGCGAGATCGGCGCGGACGGATTGCGGCGCAAAGGCAAGCGAAAGCGCGCGGTCGCGGTCGTCGCTCTCGACGAGTTCGCGGCAGGGATCGCTCTCGTTGGCGGCCATTGGGGTTCCTCGCGAGCCTGTTGCTCCATGCTGGGACTGATGACGGCCCTGCCACATCGATGCGACGGGCGACACCGCGGCTTGCGTTCAAAGAGAGAAGACGGAGCCTCTCTCTTCTTGAAAGCTGCCGCCGACGCGCGTCAGTCCACAGCGACGAGCGCGGCTCCGACGGGACGCCCCTCGGACAGCATGATGTTGAAGGTTCGCACCGCCGCACCAGTCGACATCGGGTCGCAGGAGATGCCCGCCCGCTTCATCCGTTCGGCAAGGCCGGGTGGCAGGCGCTTGATGTCGGTCCCCGTTCCGAAGAGGAGAAACTTGATCTCCTCCTTGAAGACCAGCTCGAGCCGCTCACCCGAAAACGGCTGATCGATCGTCGCCGACCAGCCGTAGATACCCGATGGCAGGCACAGAACCGAGCCGCGATGCGACATGTCGGCAAAGCGGAAACCGCCATTGCCATAGGCCTCGATCGGCGCCCGGCCCGGGAAATGCGCCTCGCGGATCTCGATCCCCTTGGGCATTCGTCAGGCCTGGCCCGGGTTGACGTGGCCGCGCTCGGTCGGATCCTCCGCCTCGGCCTTCGCCTTGTCATCGGCAGCCTTCGCCGCCTCGGCGGCATCGGTCGGCCTCAGCTTGAAGAAGATCAGGACCGGCGCCGCGACGAAAATCGACGAGAAGGTGCCGATGATGACACCGAACAGCATCGACGCCACGAAGGACCGGATCACCTCGCCGCCGAAGACGAACAGCGCCGTCAGGGCGAGCACCGTCGTCAGCGACGTCATCGTCGTTCTCGACAGCATCTCGTTGTCGGAGAGGTCGAGCAACTGGCCGAGCGGCATCTTCTTGTATTTGCGCAAGTTCTCGCGCACCCGGTCGTAGATGACGACCGTGTCGTTCAGGGAATAGCCGACGATGGTCAGGATCGCAGCGACGGTCGACAGGCTGACATCGAGCTGTGTGACGACGAGAAAGCCCAGCGTCAGGACCACGTCGTTGATGGTCGCAATGATCGCCCCGATGGCGAACTGCCACTCGAAACGCAGCCAGACATAGATCAGGATCGCCACGAGGGAGGCGAGGACGCCGATGATCGCCGCCCAGGCGAGTTCGCCCGAAACGGTCGGCCCGACGACCTCGGTCCGGCGGATGTCGTAATCGGCCGAAATTGCCTGGCTGGCGGTGTCGACCAGGGCCTGTTGCGAGGCATCGGAGACTTCGCCGGACGAGCCGATACGGATCAGCGCCTCGCGGTCGGTTCCGAACTCCTGCACCTGCGGATCGGCGATCCCGGCTTCACTGAGGCGCTGGCGGATATCGCCGACATCGGCGCTCCCCTGCTTCGCCTGAACCTCGATCAGCGTGCCTCCGGTGAAATCGATGCCGAAATTCGGACCGATCGCAAACAGCGACACGATCGAGGCCACGCAGAGCGCCATCGACAGGCCGAAGATCTTCAGCCGCACCTTCATGAACGGAATGCGCGTCACGTCGGGAACGAGCCGCAGATAGCCCCTTGGCAGTTCACGCGGCCGGCGCCGGCGAACCCATTCGGCGACGAGCCAGCGCGTCAGGGTGAAGGCGGTGAACACCGTGGTGAGAATGCCGATCGCCAGGGTCACGGCGAAACCCTTCACGGGCCCCGACCCCAGGAAGAACAGGACGACGGCGGCGATCAGCGTGGTGATGTTGGCGTCGAGGATCGTCGCCAGCGCCTTCTTGAAGCCGCTGTCGATCGCCTGGACGACCGGCCTGCCCTGTCGCCGCTCGTCCCGGATACGCTCGTAGATGAGAACGTTCGAATCGACCGCCATGCCGATCGTCAGAACGATGCCGGCGATGCCCGGCAGCGTGAGCGTCGCACCGATCACGGTGAGAATGGCGAAAAGGAGGATCACGTTCACCGCAAGAGCGATATTGGCGATGATGCCGAGAAATCCGTAGGCAGCCAACATGAAGACGACGACGGCGATCGCGCCGATGACGCCTGCGATCTCGCCGGCGGCGATGGAATCGGCGCCGAGGCCCGGCCCGACGGTACGCTCCTCGATGATGTCGAGGGTCGCCGGCAGCGCGCCGGCCCGCAGAAGCACCGCGAGATCGTTGGCGCTCTGGACGGTGAACGAGCCCGAGATCTGCGCCTGGCCGCCAAGAATGGCCGTGCGGATCACCGGAGCGGACAGAACCTTGTTGTCGAGAACGATCGCGAAGGGCTTGCCGACATTTGCCTGGGTGACCCGGCCGAAGCGCTGGGCGCCCTGGGAATCGAAGCGGATGTTGACGACCGGCTCGTTGGTCTGCGGGTCGAAACCGGCCTGGGCGTCGGTCAGGTTCTCGCCCGAGACCATGATCTGCTTCTTGACAAGGATCGGCTGCGGCGGATTGTCGGTGGTGTAGAGAAGCTCCGACCCCGCCGGTGCCCGGGAGCCCCTGGCGACCTGCTCGGCGCTCTCGCTCTGGTCGACGAGCTGGAAGGTCAGCTTGGCGGTCTGGTTGAGGAGTTCCTTCAATCGCTGCGGATCGCCGAGACCCGGCACCTGCACCATGATCCGGTCGTCGCCCTGGCGCTGGATCACCGGCTCGGTGGTGCCGAGCTCGTCGACGCGGCGACGCACCACCTCGATGGACTGGGTGACGGCGGCCGACGTGCGGTAGGCGACGCCCTGATCGGTGAGCGAGGCGGTGATGACGCCCGGCTCCGGCTCGGCCAGCGCCACCTCGGCCACCGAGCCGCCGGAAAGAAGACCACCCGAAATCGGCTGGGTCAGCGGCTGAAGCGCCTGCCGCGCGGCGTCGGCCTGCGCCGGATCGCGCAGCCTGACGGTCACCGTTCGCCCGTTTGCCGAAATCGCGGAATAGCCGATCCGCTCGTTGCGAAGGGATTGCCGCACCTCGTCCTGGATGGCCTGGAGCCGCTCCTGGACGAGCGACGCGCTGTCGACCTGCAGCAGAATGTAGGAGCCGCCCTGCAGGTCGAGCCCGAGCGTGACGGATTGCTTCGGCCAGAAGTCCGGCAGGCTGTCCGTGACGTTGCGTGGAAGCACGTTCGGCGCGGCATAGACGAGCCCGACGAGGACCGTCAGCCAGATCAGAACTGTCTTCCAGCGCGAGAAATAGAGCATGGTGGTCTCGCAAATATCGGACCGAGGGCCCGCCCTGGTCCGGTTTGAAGCGCGCTTCACCGTCTTGCTGCTTTTTTCGGCAGCTCAGGCGATATTACGGCAGGACCTGCCGTTGGTCCATGAAATTGGCTATTTGTTGTTGGCTGCCGCCGGCTCGCCCTTGACGCGAACATCGGCGACGGTGCCCTGCAGCACCCGAATGCGGACCTGCTCGGAGATCTGCACCTCCAGTTCGCCGTTTTCCAGAACCTTCGTCACCTTGCCGACGATCCCGCCCCCGGTGACCACCGTGTCGCCGCGCCGGATGTTCTTCAGCATTTCCTCCCGCTTCTTCATCGTCGTCCGCTGCGGGCGGATGATGAGGAAGTACATGATCGCAAAGACGGCGATGAAGGGAAGAATACTGATCAACAATTCGCTCCCACCGCCGGCAGCACCACCGGACTGGGCGAAAGCCTCGGACACGAACATCATGAACCTCACTAGCAAAAAGTTTCAGGCGAAAGACAGAAGAAGGACGCCGAAGCGACGTTCGAAGACGCCCGAAATCCCGATGGATGCCTGCCCAAGCGTGGCCGCAATATACGAACGAGGCCGTCCAATGCAACAAGCGTCGGCATTTGCAGGCCGCCGATTCCTTGCCTATTGAGGCGGTGGCCACCCTCCGGCCCTTCGTCCGGCCGGTGGTAAGAGCCCGTTCAAGAGCCCGACCGATGGACCGCAACATGCCGAACGACAGCGAACTCGCCCGGATCGCCGCGAGCCTCGAGACGATCGCCGCAAGCCTTGCAAGGCTTGCGCCGCCGCCGGTGGCAGAGCCCGATTTCGATGCGGCCGACTGCTTCGTCTTCGACCCCGCGACCGGCCTTAAGCCCGTCAGCCGGGTCAACCGGGTGCCGATCGTCCTGTTGAAGGGGATCGACCGCTCCCGCGACATCCTGTTCGACAACACGCTGCGCTTCGCCAGGGGGCTGCCGGCCAACAACGCCCTCTTGTGGGGCGCGCGCGGCATGGGCAAGTCGTCGCTGGTCAAGGCCGTCCATGCCGCGGTGAACGCCGAACTTGCCGCCACCGCCCGACCGCCACTGAAGCTCGTCGAGATCCCGCGTGAGGACATCGCCCATCTGCCTGACCTGATGTCGCTCCTCGTGAGAGCGCCCGCCCCGATCCTGTTGTTTTGCGACGATCTGTCCTTCGATCACGACGACACCGCCTACAAGTCGCTGAAGGCGGCGCTCGAAGGCGGCGTCGAAGGCCGGCCCGGCAGCGTGCTTTTCTACGCCACTTCCAACCGGCGCCATCTCCTGCCCCGCGACATGATCGAGAACGAGCGCTCGACGGCGATCAATCCCGGCGAAGCGGTCGAGGAGAAGGTGTCGCTGTCGGACCGGTTCGGCCTCTGGCTAGGCTTCCACAATTGCAGCCAGGATCAATATCTCGAGATGATCGACGGCTATGTCGCGGCCTATGGGCTGAGCGATCTCGTTGAGCGTGAAGACGTTCGGCGCGAGGCGCTGGAATGGGCGACAACGCGTGGCAGCCGCTCCGGACGTGTCGCCCATCAGTTCATCATGGATCTTGCAGGGCGCCTCGGCCGCACGCTGGCGATCTCTGGAGAAGCTGCCGACTGACGCCTCGCCGCGAGTCCGGGCGGCCTTCCCGGGCGTGACACGGCTTCGAGCGCGCTGACGATCGAAGAACCGGCCGGGAACCGGGCTGCAACCCGGGCGGAAGACCCGGCGAACCCAAACACGCTGCCTTTAAGTAAGGAAAGCGCGGTGTGGAGGCGCGGCCGGCAGGCGCCCCACCCGCCGGCCACATTCGTCGAGCCGCCGGGAACAAAACGCCCCGGCTTCACGATCACTGTCGTCCCGATTCCGCTTCACGCCGGAGAAGCGTCGGCATGGGTGTCGACGCATTATCTGCAAGGACCGCAGATCCGGGCGCCCTGCTTGGCCTTCGCAGCTCGGCCCGAATAGAGATTCGTAGTCGGCGAAGTGGAGCGCCGAAATTTACGAAACAAGAACCGTCAAAACTCGCGGACACGGCCACGAGACACTGCGGATCTTGGCGAGAACCTTATGAAAGCCAATCTCTCATTCCGTAAGGACGCCATAGTTTTTCCGCTTTGTCGAGCCTTTTTTCGGCGAGACGTCCGTTCCGATGCATTCCAATACCGTAGCGGAACTCAATCCGCGCCGAGAAACGCGTCGACCCGGCTCAGCACCTGTTCCGGCGGCAGGAAGCCGATCGCGATCGCCTCGTAGTTTCCGCCGGCCTTTGGGCCGGCGACGAGCGTCGGAAATCCGGTGACGCCGGAGGCCTGGCTGACGGCGAAATCCGCCAGCGTTTCCTCACGCGTCGCCGGGTCCTCGAACACCGCCTCGAACCGGGCGGTGTCGAGTCCCTCTTCGGTGGCAAGCTCGGTCAAGACGCTCGTATCGGTAACGTCGCGGTTGCGCGCATAGAAGGCCCCGGCGATCCGCCGCATCAGGGCAAAGGCATGCCCGGCATCGAGCCGCCTCGCGGCGACGACCGCGCGCGCCGCGGGTTCGGTGTCGTAGACGAAGCCTTTCCGCTTAAAGAAGCCGTAGTCGAAGGGCTGCCCGCTCGCCGCCTCGACATGCTCCCAGTGCCGGCGGATATCCGCCTTGGCCGCATCGTCCATCGGCTTGTCGTTGAAGGGCCGGAGCCCGCCGAGAACGAGGCGAACCGGCAAGTCGGGATGGCGGGCGGCGATTGCGTCGATAGCCGGCGCAAAGCCCCAGCACCACGAGCACATCGGATCGGCGAAATAGACGAGATGCGGAACCATCGGCTGCCTCCACTCCAGTTGTCGCATCGCCAAAAGTTGCACGCAAGGCGACATAATACACCTGAGGTTGCATAAAGGCGGTCAATGCGTCACTATTGCCTCGAACGCATGTTTTCGTCTGGTTTCAGAGCGTTGGGCCGGTCGAACCGACAGCAGGACGAACAAATTTGGAAGTGGGGACGCTTTCGGCAACTCGCTTCCCCGCGAACCGGGAGGAGACTGCGATGCCATTTGTTCGAGATCTTTCGTTCCGCCGACTGTCGCTGCCCATCATCACTGCCGCGATCGCGCTGACCTTGGCCCCTCTGGCGCTTCCCGCCGGAACGCCGATCGTCGGTGCAAAGCCGGCGGAAGCCGGGCATTGGCGGCACTCTCATCGCGGCGGCGATGCCGCCGCCGCGGCGGTCATCGGCGGCATTCTCGGGCTTGGCCTCGGCCTCTCGATCGCCGAGCCGCGCTATTACGAGCCCTATTACTACGGCCCGAGGCCGCTCTATCGCATTCGCCCGAACGTTCGTTATCGCCATGCCCCGCGGCCCGGCTCGCGCGCCTGGTATCGCTATTGCGCGGCGAAATACCGCTCCTTCGACGCCCGCTCGGGCACCTACCAGCCCTATCACGGCAAGCGCCGGCGCTGCCGCTAGAGCGCCGGGCAAAAAGTGGAATCCGGTTTTTCGATGAGTCGGCGCGCAATGCAGAATCTACAGCATCGGGCGATGCGAAGTTATCGCCCGATGCTGTAGGCCGCAGAGACAGGCCAGGGCGTTCAGACGGGCCGGGTCGCAGCTTCCAGCCAGGCGGCATCCGGTTCCGACAATTCGCCCATGAGCGCATCGCGCACTCTTGCGTGATAGGCGTTCAACCAGCCCCGCTCCTCTTCGGTCAGAAGGGTGGAATCGATCAACCGACGATCGATCGGTGCGAGCGTCAGGGTCTCGAAGCCGTGCATCGGCGCATCGCCGCCGGAGATCGCCTCGCGCTCGGTGACGACGACGAGATTTTCGATGCGGATGCCGAACGCCCCCTCCTTGTAGTAGCCGGGCTCGTTGGAAACGATCATGCCGGGCTCGAACACCGCCATTCCCCGCCTGGAGATCGACTGCGGCCCCTCGTGAACGGCAAGGAAGGCGCCGACGCCATGGCCGGTGCCATGGGCATAGTCGCAGCCCGCCTTCCAAAGCGCGATCCGCGCAAGAACGTCGATGTCGACGCCTCGCGTTCCCTTCGGAAAGCGCGCGGTCGAGATCGCGATCATTCCCTTCAGCACCTGCGTGAAGCGCGTCCTCATCAGCGCGTCGGGCTCGCCGATGGGCACGGTCCGCGTGATATCCGTCGTGCCGTCGAGATATTGCGCGCCCGAATCGATCAGAAACAGCTCGCCCGGCTGAAGCCGCCGGTTGGTCTGCCGATTGACGCGGTAATGGACGATCGCCCCGTTCGGACCCGCGCCCGAAATCGTATCGAAGGAGATGTCGGCCAGCGCAATGCCGGCTGCGTCTCCGGCTTCGGCCCGGAATGCCTCGAGGGTCTCGGCCGCGGTAATCTCGTCGATCGAGCCGGGCTGCTGGCGGTCGAGCCAGGCGAGAAACCGCGTCACGGCTAAGCCGTCGCGGTGATGGGCCGCACGGCTGCCAGCCAGTTCGCCCTCGTTCTTGATCGCTCGCGGAAGGCGCGCCGGATCGGCGAGCTCGACGACACGCCCGCCTGAAGCATCGACGATTTCGGCAAGGCGTGCGGCGGCAAGATCGCCGTCGAGCCCCGCCGCCCGATCCTTGACGAGCTTTGCCAGATCGCTCTCGAAGGCTTTCGGCTCGCATATCTCCGCAAGCGCGGTCAGATTGCCGGCGACACCGTCGTCGATCTTGTCCTTGTCGACGTAGATCAGCGCCTTGCCCTTGGCCGGAACGATCGCGAAAGCGAGCATCAGGGGCGTGTGCTCGACATCGGCGCCGCGAATGTTGAAGGTCCAGGCAATCGACGACGGGTCGGTAAGAACGGTCAGGTCGGCCTTCGCGTCAACGATCACCCTCTGCAGCCCCGCGAGTTTGTCGGCCGCGTTTTTTCCGGCAAGGTTCTCGCCGTGCAGAAACGCCCTGCCCTTCGGCGGCGCCGGTCGATCCGTCCAGATGCGGTCGATCGGGTTGTCGGCGATGGCGACCAGTTCGCCGCCGGTCTCGGCCATGGCCTGGCTCAGCCTCTCGACCGAAGCGATGGTGTGCAGCCACGGATCATAGGCGATCTTGAGGCCGGCCGCCTCGCTCTTCAGATAGGTCGAAAGCGGCGTCTCGATCGAGGAGAGCGGCGTGATGACCGAAAGATCGACCTGATCGCGCACCTGCAGCGTATAGCGACCGTCGACGAGGATTGCCGCTTTCTCCTTCAGAACGACCGCCACCCCGGCCGAGCCCGAAAAGCCGGTCAGCCATTCCAGCCGCGCGGCGGAGGGGGGGATGTATTCGCCCTGATGCTCGTCGGCACGCGGCACGATGAAGCCATCGACTCCGGCATCGACCAGAACCCGGCGCAGCTCGGCGATCCGGCTGGCGCTTTGCGAAAAATCACTGAGATTGTCGAAACTCTGGAACATGGCGATCCTTCCGCTGCGCTGCCTTTGGCGCTTTGGGGGCGGCACGCCCGGCCGGACGCTCCATGGCCGCTCCCTTGGTCTGAATACTCATCCGTTGTCTCAGGCATTTCGCCCATCGCCGCAAGAGCGCCGCCGCTCACGAGCAATGCACCGGCGACAAAACGGCCGGCACGATGACTGACGGCGCACCCGGCTCATGCTGCATTGCAGCAGACGGGATGCACCCATGCGGCCGGGACGCTACCGCAGTTCGTCGCGATCGATCATATTGCACTGCAACGGGAGGCCGAACACAGCCATCTGAAGGAGATCGCAATTGGCCAGCAATGAGACCACCACCGCACGTCCGCGCCAGCAGTCTGTCGGCATCATGCGCACGATGCTCAACCGGATGATGGAAGCCCGCGAGCGCGAAGCTCGCCGCTACATCGCCAGCCAGTACGGCAAGCGCTTCGCGCCCGAAGTTGCTGCCGCGGAAACCACCTCGAACTTCGAAGGGCGCGCTCCGCACCGCTCTTGAGCCGAGCGCATCCCGTCTGCGGAGAGCTGGGGCTGAGATCAGCACCGCCTTGCAGGATCAGGTGGCCCGAAGTCTCACGTCGCGGCGAGGCGCCGCGACGAGACCCGATCGGATTTCGACAAAGGCCCGGCGCCCCTTGCGGCTGCCGGGCCTTTGTCGTTCAGATCGCCAATCGGCGAAGATGCAGCGCCACCCACTCGCCCATCACCAGTGTCTCGCGATGAGCGAAGCCCTGGGCGCGGAACGCCGCGCGAACGGCCGGGGCCTGCTCGACCAGAATTCCGGACAGGACGACATCCGCGTTTCTGGCAGCGTGGCGTCTGAAATCCGGCGCCAGACGAATGAGCGGGCCGGCGAGGATATTCGCGACGATGAGATCGAAAGGCGCCCGGCGCCGGACGGCCGGAACGGCAAAGCCGTCGGCGCGCACCGTCTCGACGAGCCCGGCCACCTCGTTCGCCCGCACGTTCTGCGCAGCGACAGAGACAGCCACGGGATCGATGTCGGTGGCGATGACGGCAAGGCGGGCAAGCTTGGCGAGCGCGATCGCCAGCACCGCGCTGCCGGTGCCGAGATCGAGGACGGCGCGGGGCCTGCGCTTGCGAACCACCCGGTCGATCAGCGTCAGACAGCCCGCCGTCGTGCCGTGATGGCCGGTGCCGAAAGCCATCCCCGCCTCGATCTCGATCGAAAGTTCATGCGCGCCGATCTTGTCGCGATCATGGGCGCCGTGAACGACGAACCGCCCCGCCCGCACGGGCTTGAGCTCGGCCAGAACGTCGGCCATCCAGTCCTTGTCCGGCAGCACCTCGCAGCCGATCTCGACGTCGGCGCCAAGCCCGGCGGCGGCCCGGAACTCCTCGGCCCGTTCGTCGCCCGAAACGGCCTCGCCGTCATCGCCGACCGCAACCTCGAGATAAGCCGCCACCTCCCACAGCCCCGCCGCCTCGTCGATCTCGGTGATGGCGAGCGGTGCGCCCTCGTCCTCGAATGCCGGTTCGAGGCGGGCATAGGCGCTCTCTGCCACGGCTCGCGTCGACCTGAAAAAATACCGGATCTGCACCGTCAATTCGTTCCTTCGGCCTGTTTCGAGACCTCTTCGGAGGTCTTGCGGGCCTTTTCCCTTCGCGCATCGCGCTCGGTCAAGGTGCCGCGCACGATCTTTTCCTGATCGCGATCGGCCCGGGCCGGGCCGAAGGAGATGATCGTGTCGCCCGGCACCGGCTCGCCCGCCCCCTCGCTCGCGGCAAAGACGATCTCGTGCGACGGGCGGATCCACAGGACCGGCAGAGTCCCCTCCGGCCGGGAGCCCTGAAACTGCTCGAGGCCGAATTCCGGCGTCAGGCGCGTTGCCTGGAAGGTCCAGCCGTCGATGATGTCGTCGCGCAATTTGTTATAGGTGCGCGGCGGCTTGAAGAGCGGCATCCCGCCGAGGGTGAAGTGCATGACATGGCGCGCGCCGCCGCTCTGTTGACCGCCGGCCGTCGCTCCGATCTGAAACACTTCCGACCGGCCGATTTCGGCGCCGAAATCGGTACAGACGAGAGCGTTGTAGGCGTCGTTGTCGGTCGCCGCGATCATGTGATCGAAGCGCGAGAGATCGAGCGAGTGATGGGCTTCTTCGGAGAGGATCTCGCCGAACCAGACCTCGACCTCGGCAAGCCGCGCCTCCGAAACGTGCGACCAGTTGGAATCGGCGATCAGCACCGGCACCTCCTGGGCCTTGAGGCGCTGCGCCAGGGCGATGGAAAAGCGCGAGGCCCCGACGATGAGGATGCCCGGCCGGTTGGTGACGCGCAGATCGAGGAGCTTTGCCAGAGGCTTCAGGGTGAAGCCGTGCAGGAGAATGGTCGCGGCGACGACGGCGAAGGTGTAGGCGACCATGCGGTCGGCATCCTCCATGCCGATCCGCGCCAGCGACGCGCCGAACAGACCTGCGACCGCGACCGCGACGATGCCTCGCGGCGCGATCCAGCTGACCAGCAGCCTTTCGCGAAATCCCAGCCCCGCTCCGATCGTCGATGCGAAGATCGCGGCCGGCCGGATGACGAGAAGAACCAGCGCCAGAAAGGCGACGACCCGCCATTCGAGGCTGAGAATCACCGAGCGCTGCAGCGAAGCCGTCAGGATGATGAACAGGCCGGAGACGAGGAGGACGGTGATCGTCTCCTTGAACTTCTGCAATTCGGCGAGGCTTGCCAATCGGGTATTCGCCATGGTGATGCCCATCACCGTGACGGTCAGAAGCCCGGCTTCCTCGAGAAGCATGTTGGTCAGCGCGTTCATGCCGACGACGGCTGCAAGGAGGATCGGCGCTTTCAGATATTCCGGCGCATAGCCCCTGGCGAAGAAGGTCGTCAGCGCCCGTCCGACCAGAATTCCGCCGGCCACCGCCACGACGAGAGCCGCGACGGTCATCAGGACCAGGTGCTCGGCATTGTCGTCGCCGCGTAGGACGAGATAGGCCTCGAAGGAGACGACCGCAAAAAGCGCTCCCACAGGGTCGTTCAGGATCGCTTCCCACCGCAGGAGCGAGGCGGGCCGGGCCCGCAGCCGAGCGTGGCGCAAGAGCGGCATGATCACCGTCGGGCCGGTGACGACGAGGAGCGCGCCGAGGATGATGGCGATCGGCCACGCCATGCCGCCGACATAATGAGCCGCCAGCGCCGTCATTCCCCATACGAGCGGCCCCGAAACAAGAACCACGCGGCGCACCGCCGTCGACGTCTCGCGAATTTCCCGGAAGTTCAGCGTCAGGCCGCCCTCGAACAGGATGATGGCAACTGCCGTCGAGACCAGCGGCGTGTAGAGTTCGCCGAAGTCCTCGCGCGGATTCATCATCCCGGTCAGCGGGCCGAAGACGAGCCCGACGCCCAAAAGCATCACGATGGCGGGAATCTGCAGGCGCCAGGCGACCCATTGCGAGGCGATGCCGGCGCCTCCGATCACGGCGAGCTGCATGGCGAGATCGTGCATCGGCGAAATGTCCTGTCGGTTCGGTGCGGTGTAGGCTCTCGCCCGGCAGCGTCGATTGATCGGCGTTAGATATGGCGCGCGCCCGATCGGCCCAGTGCACCCGACAAGCGCCGCGGATCGGATGAGTGCACCGCGCCGTCGAACGGCGCGCTGCAATGCGGCAGAGGCTCAAGCGCTACGCCTCGTGTGACTGGCGGGAACGCGCAAAAGGCCGTGGATCGCGGCCTCTGCCCGCGACCGATTTTCACACCCCGGCGAGCCGGTCGAGCTTTGCCGTCACGGTTTTCGGCGCCTCGCCATAGGCGATCGTTCCGGCGAGACGGCCATCTTCGTCGATCAGAAACGTCGTCGCGGTGTGGTCCATGAGATAGTCTTCGCCGTCGCCCTGCCTGGCGAAATAGGCTCCCCAGCCCTTTGCGGTCTCGGCAATCTTGCCCGCATCGCCGGTCAGGGCGACGATGCCCGGCGAGACGGCATCGACATAGTCCTTGAGGACGCCCGGCGTATCGCGGGCCGGATCGACGGTGACGAAGACGATATTGAAGTCGCCGCCCTGCTTTTCGATCTCCTGGCGTTGGGAGGCCAATTCGTAGAGCGTCGTCGGGCAGACGTCGGGACAGTGGGTGTAGCCGAAAAACAAGGCGTAGGGTTTGCCTGCGAGGCGCTTCGAGCTGAATGGCTCGCCGTTCTGATCGACCAGGGTGAAGGGCGTTCCGTAAGGCTTGTCAGCGACGCCCCCCCCGGACAGGTTCAGATAGGTGATGGCAAGCGCTCCGGCGACGAGGGCCACGACGGCCCAAAGCCCGGTCTGGATGATCGTGCGCGTGTTCATTGATCCAACTCCGGAATTGACCGTCACCGGGACCCTGCGGCCGGCTCGCCAGCCCGCAGCCCCGCTCCTCCCTTTGGCCGTGAACTGTCGCCGTCAGAAACAGCTCGCCCAGGCACTTGCGGCCAGCTTTACGAGAAGCGCTTCGCCCTGATCAAGCCAGAGCACGAAACCGAGCGCCGCAATCGCGACGATCGCGGCGACGCCGGCAAGCGCCAGCGGAAAGTCCGGTCGTTTCGAAGGGGGCGCAAGGGGCGCGTTCTGATCTGTCATCACCTGTCACCGATATCCGATTGCGTGAAAGTGAGCGATAGGATTTGAGATTGCGGGTTGGCTGCTTCCGTCTGCGATCAAGATAATTCGACAAACTTCCGCTACGATTCTTAAGACACATCTGCCGCAGGGATAAGATACGCCCTGCCTGGATCCGAAGCCGATGTCGCTCGCCCGCGAAAACCGCATCGATCTCGTTCGCGGCCTTTCGCTGCTCGTGATCTTCGTCGACCATTCCAATCTGTCTTTTTCGGGAGCGCTGCAGCACAGCCGTGGCTTTTGCGACGCCGCGGAACTCTTCGTCATGATGGCCGGCATGTCGGCCGCGCTGGCTTATCACCCGGCGAGCGGCGCCGCCGGTTTCAGGGCCACCGCGTCGCGGACGTTGCGCCGAAGCTTCAAGCTCTACTGGATCCATCTCCTGATGCTCGCCGCCGTGGTGGCGGCCGTCTTCCTGCTCCCGTTCATCCGCGACCCGGCTCTCGTGAGGGAGTGGTCGCTCGACAAGCTTGCCGCGCAACCGGTCAGATATGCGGTGGAGGCGATCTTTCTGCGCTATCTGCCGGCCGAGCTCGACATCCTGCCGCTCTACATGCTGCTCATTGCCGCAGTGCCGCTGTTCTTCGCCGCGATCGACGTCGCGCCGCGCCTTGCTCTGGCGGCCTCCGTTGCGCTCTGGCTGCTGGCCGGGATCTTTCACCTCAACCTCGTCGACTTCTCCCAGCCGAAGGGCCTCTGGTACTTCAATCCCTTTTCCTGGCAGCTGGTGTTCGTCTGCGGCCTGCTGGCCGGTCTGAGGGTTCGGCAGGGCCAGGCGCCGTTTGCGTTCTCAAAGCCGCTCTTCATCCTTGCTTTCGTCTTCTGCCTCGTCGCGATACCGGCCGATCTCGTCATCCATCTCGGCGAATACGGGGAGACGACACCGCTGCGCTTCCTGATCTCGAAGACCAGCGAGGGGCCCCTCCGGCTGATCAATGCCCTTGCGATCGTCTATGTCGTCTTCAATCTCGACGCGTTGCAGCGTCTTTCGCCGACGGGTTGGCTGAGGCCCGTCTTCGCCGCCGGGCGCAACAGCCTGCCGATCTTCGTCCTCGGCGAGATCCTTTCGGACATCGTCACGGTGTCCGTCTTCGGCCGCGAGGGGATACCGCTGGCGCTCGAACTTCTCGCCGTTTTCGTCGGCGTTGCCATCCTGCTCGGTTTCGCCCTTCATCGCGATCGCGCAAAACGCAGGCGATCGGGCAAGCCCGCGTCGTCGCTCCTGGTGGCATCGCAGCCGGAACCGGACTACGGTCCCGAAACGACGACGGAACCACCATCCATCCCCGATGCCAGACCCAACACCGCGACCTGAAAATTTCGAGGAACTGCGCTTCCGGCCGAGCGAGCCGAAGATCGCCACGACCGCCGAACTGAAGCGCACGAGGCTCGGCCGCTACGCCGAGATCGGGGCGCGCGTCATTCTGCGGGAGGTCGAGGTCGGTGATTTTTCCTATTTCGAACGCGGCGGCGAGGCGACCTACACGGTGATCGGCAAGTTCTGTTCGATCGCCGCCAATGTGCGGATCAATGCGCTCGCGCACCCGACAGATCGCCTCACCACCCACAAGATCAGCTATCGACCCAACGAATATTTCCGCTGGCTGAGCGTCGATCAGAGCGTCGGCGAAAAACGCAGGGCCCAGAGCGTGCGGATCGGAAACGACGTGTGGATCGGCCACGGCGCGGTCGTCATGCCCGGCGTCTCTGTCGGCGACGGCGCGGTGATCGGGGGTGGAGCCGTCGTGACCCGCGACGTGCCCCCTTTCACCATCGTCGCCGGCGTGCCGGCCAAGCCGATCCGCGCGCGCTTTTCCTCGCCGATCGCAGACCGGATCGCCGCGCTATGCTGGTGGGACTGGCCGCTGGAAACGCTGTTCGACGCCGTTCCGGACATGCAGGCCCTGCCGATCGAAGCCTTTCTCGACAAGTGGGACGCTCAGTCTCCCTTCCCCTCGGCGAGCGCGAAATAGACGAGCGCCGCGCCCGGCATGGCCATGCCGAGAATGCAGACGCCGAACCAGCCGAAGGCCTCGAGGACCGGGCTTGCAAGGGCCGAGCCGATCGCCCCGCCGATGAAGAAGGTGGTCATGTAGACGGCGTTGAGGCGGTTGCGGATGTTCGGCGCCAGGCGATAGATCTCGCGCTGGCCGAAGACGAGGTTGGCCTGGACGCCGAGATCGACGACCACCGCGGCGACCACCAGCGCGGTGAGCGACGTCGCGCCGAAGATCGCGACGAAGAAGGCGGCGATTACCATCGACAGAGCGGAGATCGTGCCGATGCGCGCATAGCCGCGATCGGCGAGCCGGCCCGACACGGGAGCGGCGAAGACGCCGAGGACGCCGGCCAGCGCGAACAGCGCGACGCCGCTCGGCGAAAAGTCGAACGGTTCGCGCAAAAGAATGATCGGCGCGGCCGTCCAGAATAGCGAGAAGGCGGCGAACATCGCGGCGTGATAGAGGCCGCGACGCCGCAGCACCGGCTCGGTGACGAAGAGACGGCCGAGCGAGCGGATCAGACTCCAATAGCCGCGCTCGCCGGCAGGTTCGCGCTGCGGCAACATGAACAGGGAGACCAGGGCCAAGACGGCGATCAGGGCGGCCGAGAGCCCGAAGACGCCCCGCCAGCCGAGATAGTCGGCAAGAAAACTCGAGACCGGCCGGGCGAGCAGGATGCCCCCCAAAAGGCCGCTCATGACATTGCCGACGACAGCGCCTCGCTCCTCTTCCGGCGCCAGATTGGCCGCGAGCGGCACCAGCATCTGGGCGGCGCAGGAGGTCGCGCCGACGAAGAGCATGCCGGCGAACAGCGAAGTCAGCCCCGGCGCCAGCGCCAGCCCGGCAAGGCCGACGACATTCGTCGCCATGGTGACGAGGATCAGCGCCCGGTTCTCCAGAAGATCGCCGAGCGGGACCAGAAAGACGAGGCCGATGGCGTAACCGATCTGGGCCACCGTCACGATCGCGCTCTCGGCGGCGATCGGCAGGCCGAGATCGGCGCCCATCAGCGAGACCAGCGGCTGGGCGTAATAAAGATTGGCCGCGAGCGCCCCGCAGGACAGGGCGAAAAGGAAGGTCAGCGCCCCGCCAAGGCCGGCGCTGTCGCCCGCCGAGGCAGCTTTTGTCGCGCTCTGGCTCATGGATGGACTTTCCGGTTCAAAGGATGCAGGCCGAGGCCGCCGATCGCGCGGCGAAGCCGGGCTCGAGAGGAAGGAGGGCAGATCGACGCTGCCGATCAAGGCGAAATCTATTCGCAGCTGCGAAAGATTAAAGAGGGTGCTTTGCCGCTCCCCTTTGAACGGACAGTCTTCTTTCGCCGACCCCAGCGGCTTGCAACGCCGGGGGCTGCCCCTATGGTTGCGGCGGGCAAAGGGTCGGCATGGATGCGCGTTGACGCATAAGCCGGCGAGACGGAACGGGACGGAACATGCGCTTCACCGGAACCAAGACATATGTCGCCGGCAAGGATCTGATGGTCGCGGTCAATGCCGCAATCACGCTCGAGAGACCGTTGCTGGTGAAGGGCGAGCCGGGCACCGGCAAGACCGAACTCGCCTTTCAGATCGCCGAAGCGCTCGGCCTCAGGCTGATCCAGTGGACGGTGAAGTCGACGACGCGCGCACAGCAGGGCCTTTACGAATATGACGCCGTCTCGCGGCTGCGCGACAGCCAGCTCGGCGACGAACGGGTCTACGACATCAAAAACTACATCAAGCCCGGCAAGCTCTGGGACGCCTTCGCCTCCGACGAACGCGTCGTCCTTCTGATCGACGAGATCGACAAGGCCGATATCGAGTTTCCCAATGACCTCCTGCAGGAGCTCGACAAGATGAGCTTCGACGTCACCGAGACCGGCGAGACGATCGCGGCAAGGCACCGGCCGATCGTCATCATCACCTCCAACAACGAGAAGGAGCTGCCGGACGCCTTCCTGCGCCGCTGCTTCTTCCATTACATCCAGTTTCCCGACCCCGAGACGCTGCAACGGATCGTCGATGTCCACTATCCGGGCATCAAGCAGGATCTCGTGCGCGCCGCCCTCACCCAGTTCTACGAGATCCGCGAGCAGCCCGGCATCAAGAAGAAGCCTTCGACCTCCGAGGCGCTTGACTGGATCCGCCTCCTCGTCGCCGAGGACGTCGAGGCCAAGGATTTGCGCGAGAGCCCGACCAAGATGCTGCCGAAGCTGCATGGCGCGCTTCTGAAGAACGAGCAGGACGTGCATCTGTTCGAGCGGCTGGCGTTTCTGGCGCGGCGACAGGGCTGATCGTCCCGTCGCTCCCGCCTTTGCCGCCGTTTTGCATCGCTCGCGCGACTACGACCGACCACCCGGCTCACACACCTCATGTTGCGGGAAGGTGGTCTTCCTTTTCGAGTGTCGGTCGTTCGACACCCTCTATCACCTTCATGTTCATGCGCTTCAGCGAAGCGCCGATACCCCTGATGTAGAGATAATTCGCCCCGCCCCCGACCACGCCGCCGAGAACCGGGACCGCCATGGCGAACCCGCCGGTCGCCACACGCGCGCCGATCTGCCCGGCGATGTTCAAAAGGAGGCTGCGCGTCATCGTGGCGCCGATCTGCACGCCGAGCAACAGGCCGACAATCTTCATGAAGTCCTCGAAGGACGGAACGACGCTCTGGCGCTTGTGGTGGATCACCGCCATGGTGACGCGAAACTGCTGGACGAGCGTATTGATCACGCTGACGGGAAGCCCGAACACCATGGTGACGGCACCGCCCGTGCCGGCGACGGCGCCGGTAGCGCCGGCCCACAGCGCCGCCTGATTGATGACGGCATCGATGCCCTTCTCGTCGACGTCCTTCTTGATGCTCTCGACGTTGAGCTGCTCGTAGACGTTCTTCATCTGCTCGAGAATCAGCTGTTCGATGGCCATCCCGTGTCCTTTGCTTCGCAAGATCGGCGGCAACCCGGGCCAACGATCATTCCTGACGGGCCGAAAACGGACGGCCTGACACCGGTAATGCACGACGGGGAGCGGCGCGCACCGCTCCCCCAGTGGTCCTGCGCGACACCGTCAGGCCGCGACCAGCTTCTCGATCTCGCCGAGGGGGTGGTTGGTCAGATCCTTGGCGATCTCGCCGACGATCTTCGCTTCGACCTCCTTGTGGAACTGTTGGCGCATCTCGCCGAGGATCTTCGGCGGCGCGACGATGACGATCTTCTCGAAGCGGCCGCGATGGGCCATCTTGTAGAGCATCTCGGCGATGTCGGCGGCAAAGCGCTCCTTGCCGAGTTCGTGCCAGTCGGTGTCCTCCACCGCCGAACGGTGGGCGGTGCCGCCATCGCTCATCCGCCCCGGCATGTTGGCGCCCTGCTCGCGGCTCGGCGGGTTGTCCTGTTCCTCGACTCGGCGAATCTCGAAATTCGGCAATTCGCCGTCGCCGATATTCTCCATGAACAGCGCCTTCTCGCCGTCCGCGACGAGGATCCAGGTTTTGTAGTCGATCGGCTTGTCCAACATGGCTTTGCCCTTTCGTTGCTGTGCGGCCGGTCTGTCGCCGGTCTCACAGCCTCAACGATCGAGCGGCGGCACTGTTTCCAACGGCTTGTCCCGCGGCCGAGGAATTGCCTCGAATTTTCGTCAACTATTAACCAACTCCCGCAATTCTGCGGGGCTGATGGCAATTCGGCACCACCCGTTAAGCCCTCACGGACAATATCGTGAATTCGAACCGCCCGAATCGATGTCGGCCATCCGAGTTTGCCAATGTCATTTCCGAAATCGGCCAAAGCCATCCGCGCAGCCGCGCTGCTTCTCGTCGCCATCAGCCTGTCGGGCTGCGCCTCGTCGCTGTTCGGACGGCGGGTGATGACCGCGCATGAATGCATGACGCGCGTGATGTATTTCGAATCCAACCGCTCGAGCCCGGAGGGAATGCTTGCCGTCGGCACGGTGGTGATGAACCGCGTGAAAAGCGACAAATATCCCAACAGCGTCTGCGCCGTCGTCGGCCAGAAGAACCAGTTCGCCCCCGGCGTCCTGTCGCGCGAGATGGGCAAGGGCAGCCGGCTTGCGGCCTCGATGGCGACCAAGGTGCTGAATGGCGGCCGGCACCGCTATGTCGGCAATGCCAAATTCTTCCACACCGCCGGCATGACCTTCCCCTACACCAACATGCATTATCTGGTGGAGGCGGGAGGCAACGTCTTTTACGAAAAGCGCAAGGACGCCCGCCGCAAGAGCGACCCGGCCTTCGTCAACCCGCCAGGGCTCGAAGCGGCCAATCGGGCGGCTCGTGTCATGCTCTTGGCCTACAAGACCGCGCCGACGCAAAACATCGACAGCTCGGCGCCAGCGCAGGCGATCCACGCCCAGGTACCGAGCCTCAAAGCGCCGAGATCACAGCCAGACCCGCGTGCATTACCGGTTCCCACGGAGCCGCCCTATGCGGAGGCCGCGAGCACGGTGAGCGCCGAACGGCCAAAAAGCGCCGGCCATGCCATGCTGCAGCCGATCAGCATCGACGACGTCATCGCGGCCAATGGCGGGTTCTGACGACGGCTGAATACCCGGCGCATGCCGGCCGATCCATGATAAGTCGAGCCGGAGCCTGCGGGCTCCGGCAGAAGCCGTGCCTCAGGCAAACAGCCGCGCGCCGTGGCTGGCACATTCGCGGAAATTCTCCGCGACATGCTCGGCCAGCGCTTCGGCCACCGGCCCCGATCCCTCGCGCGTCATCAGGTCGACCCGGTACGTACCGATCGCCGGCAGACGGCCCGGCCCGTCGAGCCGCACGAGACGGGGTGACAAAACACTCGCCGGCAGCGCGGCGATGGCAAGATCGGCCTCCACAGCGGCGATCTGCGCCTGGCACTGCTCGCTGGAATAGGCGACGCGATATTCGAGGCCCGCACGATCCAGCGAATCCAGCGCCAGCGACCGCCAGGAGCAGCCATGCCCGGCCAATGCCAGCGGCAGTGGATCGCGCGTCGCCGCACAGCCGTTCTTCAGCCCGACCCAGACGAGCATTTCCGTATGCACCTCGCGCACGGGAAGGCCAAATCCTTCCTCGCAGGTGAACAGCGCGACATCGAGTTCCCCCGCGACACAGCGCCGTCTCAGCTCCGAGCTCGTATCCAGTCGCACTTCCACCTCGACATGGGGATGCGTCGAAGCGAACCGCTTCAGGATTTCAGGCACGGCAAAGACGCCCGAATCGTTCGGCGCTCCGAAGCGGACCCGCCCCTCGATGACCGGCCGCCGGAAATACGACATGGCATCGTCGTTGAGTTTCAGCATCTTGCGGGCGAAGCCGAGAAGGTGCTCGCCATCCACCGTCAGGTCGACGGCACGCGTCTCACGGCGAAACAGCGGCCGGCCGACGATCTCTTCCAGCCTCTTGACCTGCAGACTGACCGCCGAGGGCGAACGGAACACCCGCTCCGCCGCCCGCGTGAAATTTCCGGTCTCGCAGATCGCCACGAACGTACGGGCGAGATCGATGTCGAGATTGCTGATGACGGGAGCCATCTGGTTCATGGCGCTGACTTTCTCTGAATCTATGAGATAGGCTCATCGTAGATGTTAAACCTATTCGTTGGACTCATCAATCCCCGCAGACCACTCTCCCCTCAGTCCCAAGCAAGGAGAGTGTCATGCTTCAGTCGGTCTATTCACCGCGCATCGAGGAAACCGCCGCCGCAAACGTTCGCGCCGGATCGGGCGGCTGGCTCCGGTCGTGGAGCCGCGAACGGCGTCTTCAGAAATTGCGGCGCGATGCGCTTGCGACACTTCTCAGGGTCGACAGCGACATCCTGAGAGACATCACCGGGCTCGAACGGCACCAGGTCGTCGCGGCGGCCAAGCTGCCGCTTGAGGTCGATGCGCTGGATCGCCTGCGCCGCATGCGCGATATCGAAATGGCCGATGCGGTCACGTCGCCCCATTCCGACTAGCCAGGGGCCGAAAACCGTTTCCCGCAAGAAATGCGAATGCCCATCCGGCATGAGACAAGGAGCGCGGTGCCGACGTCATGTCGGCGCCGCGCAGCGGTTTGTCACGAACTGGCCGAGGCTGCAGCCTGACAACTCCCGCCCTTATCGACGGCCTTGGCCGTAACAGCGCAATGCCGCCTGCGGCGCAACGTGGGTACGCCTGATCATTGCGCACCCCAAAGATCCCGCAGTAGTAGAAATCAAGTTTTTACGTGCGCCGCAAAATTCATGATCCACTCAGTGCTTTGTCATGCGCCCAAATCGCGTTCTGAAATTACAACTTGTGCCGAGATAAAATCACCGGCCAATGATTAAAATTCACGATGACCCGTCAAAAAATCAATAACTTGATATTCTTGCCAGATTTCGGATTGGGAAATTTTTAATACCTGGCGCCTAAATAACCGAAATAATATCTCAGCTGAGATGAGTAATGGATAATTACATGATTCATATCCATGATACCATTGTAAAATTCCAGTGAAACACAGTTCCGATTGGCCGTTCGGACTCGGATGACAGATCCCCGGGTCCAGCTTCAAAGGTGGAGGAAAGCATGTTCGGTTCAAAAGGAAGATCAGGTTCAGATTGCACAGCGATCATGGACGCGCTCGACAAGGCGCTGGCCTTCATCGAGTTCAAGCCTGACGGGACCATCATCACCGCCAACAAGAATTTCTGCGCGGTGCTGGGCTACGATCTCCACGAAATTACAGGCAAGCACCATTCGATCTTCCTTGATCCGTCCGAGGCCCAGGCGCCCGCCTATCGCGAATTCTGGGATAAGCTCGCACGCGGCCAGTTCGATGCAAAACAGTACAAGCGCCGCCACAAGAGCGGCCGGGATGTGTGGATCGAGGCGTCCTACAATCCGGTCTTCGCCGGCAAAAAGGTCGTCAAGATCGTCAAGGTCGCGACCGACATAACCGCGAGCAAGCTGCAGAGCGCCGAAAACACCGGCAAGCTGGCAGCACTTTCCAAGGCACAGGCGGTCATCGAGTTCGAGACCGACGGCACGATCATTACGGCCAACGAGAACTTCTGCAGCGCTCTCGGCTACGCGCTCGCTGAGATCAAGGGACGTCATCACTCGATGTTCGTCGAGCCTGCCGTGGTCGCCACTACCGAGTACCGGGAGATGTGGGCGAAGCTCGGCCGCGGCGAATTTATCTCCAGCGAATTCAGACGGATCGGCAAAGGCGGCAAGGAGGTCTTTATCCAGGCGACCTACAATCCGATCCTCGACATGAACGGCAAGGTTATCAAGGTGGTGAAATTCGCCACCGACGTCACCGGCCGTGTCAATGCCGTGAACGCCATCGCGAGCGGCCTCGACAAGCTTGCGAAGGGCGATGTCTCCCAGGAGCTGGCGGAACCCTTCATCCCCTCCCTCGACAAGCTGCGACTGGATTTCAACGCGTCGATCGCCACGCTCCGCGAGACACTGACGGCGGTCGGCGAGACGGCCTCGCAGATCAGTTGCGCGACCGAGGAGATCCGTGTCGCCTCGGACGATCTCGCCCGCCGCACGGAGCAGCAGGCCGCCTCCGTCGAACAGACATCGGCAGCCCTTGGCGAACTCACCGATACCGTCCGTGCCTCCACGAGCCGCGCCGAGGAGGCCGGATCGCTCGTCGCCCGGACCAAGGCCGGCGCCGAAAGCTCCGGCGAAGTCGTGGCCCGGGCCGTCCATGCCATGGGCGAGATCGAGAATTCCTCGAGCCAGATTTCCCAGATCATCGGCGTCATCGACGAGATCGCCTTCCAGACCAACCTTCTCGCGCTCAACGCCGGCGTCGAGGCGGCACGTGCCGGCGAAGCCGGCAAGGGCTTTGCCGTCGTCGCCCAGGAAGTGCGGGCGCTGGCCCAGCGCTCGGCGGAAGCGGCCAAGGAGATCAAGGGTCTGATCCAGAAATCGACCAGCCAGGTCAATGAAGGCGTGTCGCTCGTCGGTGAAACCGGCAAGGCTCTGCAGACGATCGTCGCGGAAGTCCAGACGATCGACCAGAATGTTCGCGCCATCGTCGAGGCTGCCCGCAACCAGTCGATCGGTCTCGCCGAGATCAACAAGGCGGTCGCCTCGATCGACGATGGCACCCAGCAGAACGCCACCATGGTCGAGGAATCGACGGCGGCCTGCCACAACCTCGCTTCCCAGACCCGTGATCTGGACGAGCTTCTGTCGAAATTCTCCACGGCAGCCGCAAGGGACCCGCAGGCGCGGCGCTCGCAAGCGGCAGTTTCGGCTGCTCGTAAACTTCAGAGCAACTTGCGACAGGCATACTCCACCAACGGCAACGCTGCCCTCAAGCAGGACAACTGGGAAAATTTCTGATGCTGGATCAACCGCTCGACACCCTCAGCTCGGATCTCGGAGACAACGTCATCGAGATCATCGCCTTCGAAATCGGTGGCCAGCAGTTCTGCGTGCGCACCACAGCGGTTCGTGAGATCCGGGGCTGGACGAAGTCCACCCCCCTGCCGGGCTCGCCCCACGAAGTCATGGGCATGATGAACCTTCGCGGTTCGATCATTCCCATCGTCAACATGGCCTCGAAGCTCGGTATGGCGCCCTCCGAGCCTGATGCCCGCAGCGCGGTCATCGTCGCCGAGGTCCAGTCCGCCGTCATCGGCCTTCTGGTCGATCGGGTCGCGGACATCCTCACCGTCGAGAACAACGCGGTCCAGCCGACCCCGGAAATGCGCGGCAGCTTCACCGGTGGCTACGTCACCGGGGTTCTGGCGACGGGCCACGGCATGATCTGCTTCCTTGATCTCGACAAAATGTTCGCCGGCTTCACGCTGGACGAAGAAGCCGCCTGACGGCGGCAATATCCCAAGACCCCTCCTGTCAGCTCGACGGCGCCGCACGGATCTCGTGTCGCGCCGTTTTTTTGAGATGAGATCTGGCGCTGCCAACCCGGCGCCGCGAGGACGTCGCGCCAATACGATATATCGCCAGTCGTCATCTTGCCGAATTTAGACCCGACACCAGCTTCGTGCCGTCTCATCTCGCACGGTGGTCCATGGCCGAATTTCTGTCGAACCACTCTGCCCTCGTCGGGCTCGTCATCATCGCAGTCGTCTTCGTCGCCTTCGTCATCGAGCGCTATCCGCCCGAGGTGGTGGCCTGTGGCGGCGCGGTCGCATTTCTTCTGTGCGGCTATCTGCCCGCCGAGGAGATGACGGCGGTATTCTCCAACCCCGCGCCGATCACCATTGCCGCGATGTTCGTCCTGTCGGGAACGCTCATTCGCACCGGCGTCCTCGACGCGGCCGCCACTTGGCTCGTGACCCGCGCCGCCCGAAATCCCGTGGCAGCGCTCGTCGCGGCGGGCGCGGGTGTGGTTTTCGCCTCTGCCTTTCTCAACAACACGCCGCTCGTCGTCGTTCTGCTGCCGATCGCGGTCGAAATCGCCCGGAAGCTGAACGTTGCCGAGACCAAGCTCCTGATGCCCTTGTCGTTTCTGACGATCCTCGGCGGCACCTGCTCGATGATCGGCACGTCGACCAATCTTCTCGTCGACGGGGTGGCGCGCAATCAGGGCCTGCCCGCCTTCTCGATCTTCGAGATCACGCCGATTGGCGTCGTCACGGCCGTTGTCGGCCTTCTCTACCTCTCGCTCATTGGCTGGAGGCTGTTGCCGTCGCGAAGCGATTTGGGCGCCAAACTCTCCGAGAACGACCAGGACAGCTACTTCACCGAGGTCGTCGTGCTCGACGGCGCCAGCGCCATCGGCAAGCCGCTTGGCGAAGTCGGCGCGCTCTCCTCGCGCGGCATCCGTCCCGTGGCGCTACGCCGCGGCACGGAGACGCTCCGGCGCGACATAGCCGGCGTCGTCCTGCGCAAGGCCGACCGCATTGTCATGTTCGCGAGCCCTGAGGAAATCCTGACCTTGCGCGCCAGCGACGGCTTCCGCGTGGCCCGGTCGCTGCCCGCTCGCCAGGGCGAGGAGCGCGTCGTCGTCGAGGCGACGGTCGCGCCGCACCGGCGCGGCGTTGGACGCGGGGTGTGGGAGCTCTCCGGCCTGTCAGGCTCCGGCACCGCCGTCCTCGGCGTCAGACGTCACCGTCACGTTCCCGGGCCAAGCCTTGGTGAAACGCGGCTGCGCCCGGCCGATCGCCTGCTTTTGGAAGGATCTGCCGATTCGATCGCCGCGATATCGGAGGCGAACGATCTCGTCGGCGTCAATGTCAGCCGGGCAAGACGCTTCCGCCGGGAGAAAGCGCCGCTCGCCATCGCGGCGCTCGCCGCCGTCATTCTGGTCTCGGCCTTCGGCATCACCAAGATCCAGACCGCCGCCTTCGTCGCGATCGCGGCAATCCTGCTTTTGCGGGTGATCGATGCCGACGAGGCCTGGCGCTCGATCCGCGGCGACCTCCTGATCCTGATCTTCGCCATGCTGGCGATCGGCACGGGGATGGAGCAGGCCGGCACGGCCCAGATGATCGTCGACGCCGTCACGCCATGGATCGAGAATGCGCCCCATCTCGTCGTGCTGCTCGTCGTCTACGCGCTTTCCTCGATCCTGACGGAGATCGTCACCAACAATGCCGTCGCCGTCATCGTGACGCCGATTGCCATCGCCCTCGGCGCCAAGCTCGGCATCGATCCGAGGAGCCTCGTCGTCGCGGTCATGTTCGGCGCCTCGGCCTCCTTCGCCACGCCGATCGGCTACCAGACCAACACGCTGGTCTATGCGGCGGGCAACTACCGCTTCTTCGACTTCGTGAAGGTCGGCCTGCCGATGAACATCATCGTCGGCATCGCGACGACCATCGCGATCTACTTCTACTATCCAGCGTGACGAGAGGCTCCACCGCCCGAACGTTCAGCGCCGGCCGCGCGTGCGGCCGGCCCGGCTGAGGCGGATCGCCGACTGGGCTGCTGCAAGCCGTGCGATCGGCACGCGGAAGGGCGAACAGGAGACGTAGTCGAGGCCGGTCTCCTCGAAGAAGGCGATCGAGGCGGGATCGCCTCCCTGCTCGCCGCAAACGCCGAGCGAGATGTCCGGGCGCGTGCGCCGGGCCTTTTCGGTGGCCAGCGCGATCAGCTCGCCGACACCCTCGACATCGACGGTCTGGAAGGGATCGCGCTCCAGAATTCCCTCGCGCACATAGGTCGACAGGAACGTCCCCGCATCGTCGCGCGAAATGCCGTAGACGGTCTGGGTGAGATCGTTGGTGCCGAAGGAGAAGAACTCCGCCACCTCGGCGATCGAATCGGCGCGCACGACGGCGCGCGGCAGCTCGATCATCGTGCCGACCAGATAGTCGATGCGCCGGTCACGCTCTTCCATGACGCGGGCTGCGACCGCGTCGATGCGGGCCTTGAGGAAGTCGAGTTCGCGGCGAAGACTGACGAGCGGCACCATGATCTCGGGCACGACCGCCGCCCCCGCCCGCTCGCCGGCCTCGATCGCCGCCTCGAAGATCGCGCGGGCCTGCATCTCGGCGATCTCCGGATAGGAGATGGCAAGACGGCAGCCACGATGGCCGAGCATCGGGTTGAACTCCTCGAGCGCCTGGATGCGATGGCGCACCACCGCCTCGTCGACGTCCAGTGTCAGGGCGGTCTCGGCGATCTCGCTTTCGCTCTTGGGCAGGAATTCGTGCAAGGGCGGATCGAGGAGCCGGATCGTGACCGGCAGGCCGGCCATGATCTCGAAGAGCTCGATGAAGTCCGATCGCTGGATCGGCAGCAGCTTGTCCAGCGCCCGGCGCCGGCCGAATTCGTCCGAGGCGAGGATCATCTCGCGCATCGTCTGGATCCGGTCGCCTTCGAAGAACATGTGCTCGGTGCGGCAAAGACCGATGCCTTCGGCCCCGAAGTTGCGCGCCGCGCGCGCCTCGTCCGGCGTGTCGGCATTGGTGCGCACGCGCATGCGACGGGCAGCGTCGGCAAACTCCATCAGCGTCGCGAAGTCGCCCGCAAGGCTCGGCCGGATCAGCCGCGCCTCGCCGAGGATCACCTCCCCGGACGAGCCGTCGATGGTGATCATGTCCCCCTCTTTGAGGACCTTTCCGCCAGCATGCAGCGTCCCGCGCTCGGCGTTGATGCGCAGGGAACCGGCGCCGGTGACACAGGGCCGGCCGATACCGCGCGCAACGACCGCCGCGTGGCTCGTGGTGCCGCCGCGAATGGTCAGGACACCATCGGCGACATGCATGCCGTGGATGTCCTCGGGATGGGTCTCGTTGCGAACCAGGATCACCGGCCGCTCTTCGGCGGCAAAGGCCTGGGTCCGCTCGGAGGTGAAGGCAATCACGCCGCTGGCGGCGCCGGGCGAGGCCCCCATGCCTTTCGCAAGCACCGTCAATTCCGCCGTGCGATCGATGGTGGGATGCAGCAGGAGTTCGAGCGAGGCCGGATCGATCCTCAAGATCGCGTCCTGCGGCTCGATGATGCCGTCGCTGACGAGTTCCACCGCGACCCGCACGGCTTCGGGAGCGTTTCTCCGGGCCGGGCGGTACTGCATCAGGAACAGGGCACCGTCCCCGACCATGAACTCGACCTCGACGGCATCGCCGACATGCGCCTCGATGCGGCGGACGTGGCCGGCGAGATCGGCAAAGATGCTCGGAAAGGGAGCATCGCCATTCTCGGCGAGGCTGGAAAGATCGATCGTCTCGGGTGCCTCGTGAAAGGCCTCGATCCGCCCGCCAAGCGCGAACTCGCCGGTCATCAGCGCCTCGCCGGTGGCAAGATCACGGGAGATCGCCCGCCCACGCCCCGATTTCTGGTTGCGCTCGTTGAAGATCATGCCGTGCACGGTCACCGCGAGGCCGGCATTTTCGGGGATCGCATGGATGAGGCGAGACGACGAGGCCATCGGGCTTCGCCAGCTGGCAAAGCTTGCCTGGATCACCTCGACGAGTTGCTGCAGCGGGGTCTGCGGGACGACGGCGCCAAGCTCGCGCTCGAGAAAATCGTGGTAACGGCCGATCAGCATGCGCCATTCGCTGACGTTGCGAGGCTCGGTGCTCCAGCCCGCCCTCTCCCGTTCGCGGTCGCTCAGATCCTCGAACTCGGAAAGATCCGCGTCGAAGACCAGAGACGCATAGCTCTCGATGAAACGCCGATAGCTGCGATAGGCAAAGTCGCAGTCGTTGAGTTCCTCGGCGACGACGTCGACCGTCCTGTCGGTCAGCCCGACATCGAGGACGCTCTCGGCAAGACCCGGCATCGACGTGCCCGCGCTGGTGCGCACCGCAAGGAGCAACGGCCGCTTGTCGCCGCCGAAGCGGCGGTCGGTGACGCCTTCCAGCCATTCGACGGAAGACCGCAGGTCGGCCTTGAGAGTTTGCGGAAGATCGCCGCCCGCGCCCTTCATCTCGCGCCATGCATGCGTGGCGATCGTAAAGCCCGGCGGGACCGGCGCGTCCAGGGAGGCGAGAAGCGCCAGATTCGCACCCTTCACCCCCAGCGCCGCGATGGCGTCGGCGGTTTTTTCGGCATTGCCCTGCCTGAAGGTGAAGATCCGTTTTGGCATGTCCTGCCGTACCATGCATCCAGCATCGCCTCAGCCGATATGCGACTGCACCGACCGGTCTAGAGCAAAATCGGCCGCACGCCAATTGCTGCATTGCAAAAACGCCGGGTCGCGCGCCGCCGCAGCAAATCTTCCAAAGCTGCGCGCGCAACGAAAAAAGGCCGGAACGAACCGCTCCGGCCTCGACGCAGGCGTTGCTGGCGGGCCTTCGCCCGGGGCAGCCTCACATATGCTTCTTGATCACCGCCGCCATCTGCTCGGGCGAGAGCGCGCCGGCATATTTGTCGCCGTTGACGAAGAAGGTCGGTGTCGCATTGACGCCGAACTCGTTTTCGCCACGCTGCTGGATCTCGACGATCTTCTTCTGCAGCTCCTTGTCGCTCAGACAGGCCTTGAACTGCTCCTCCGTCATGCCGGCGAGCCGCGAGATCTTGAGGAGTTCGGCAGACGCCTGATTGGAGTAGGCCCATTGCGGCTGCTGATCGAACAGGACGTCGACCATTGCCGTGCGCTTGGCGTCGTCGCCGGCGCAGCGCGCCAGCATGAAGGCCGCCAGAGCGCGCGGATCGAACGGAAATTCCCGAAGAATCAGCTTGGCCTTGCCGGTATCGATGAACTCTTTCTTGATGGTCGGGTAGGTCTCCGAATGAAAGTCCCGGCAGTGGGAGCATGTCATCGAGGCATATTCGACGATGGTGACGGGCGCGTTCTTGTCGCCGATCACGACATCGGGCAGCGCCTCGCCGGACATCAGCTTTTCGACATCGACCTTGCCGCTCGCCTCGGGGACCTTCACGTCGCTGTCGGCGGCCGCGGTCTCGGACGTCGCCTGGGCGAGGAGAACCGGGCCATCCGCCGCGCCGACTTCGCCCGCAGCCGCGTCAGCGGACCAGGCGCCGAAGGCGATGAGGCCGGCGAGCGCCGCCGAGACGGTGAGGCCCCGCCGCAGCTTGCGGTTGGGGACGGCGTGGTTTGATGCAGATGGTACTCTCATGGGCGAACTCTCTCCCGCTTGCCGCTGCCGGCGATCGTTCGCGGTTTAAGGAAGAACGGCGAACTTTTAAAGGCGGGGGAGGCTCGTTCTCGGGGCAACTGACAGGCTTGTGTTCACCGTTCTCATTAAATTTCGTTCATTTGGACGGCAATCGGCTGAGGGTCGCATTGGCGAAGGCCGCGAGCGCCGCCTTGAGCTTCGGGTCCTCGATGCGTTCGACCATCGCCGAAATTTTCGCGGTCTCGTCTGCGCCGAGCGGACGCGTCGCCGGCCGCAGATCGCGCTTCGGCGTGGCGACGGGCTTCTGGACGAAGCGCACCTTGGAGACCGCGTAAAATCCGAAAAAGGCGTTGACGCTGGACAGGATCTCGCTGGTTTGATGCTGCAGGCGCAGCGCCGCCCTGGGCTCGGCCGCGACGACGAGAGTCGCCGGCTCGAAGGCATCACCGTTCGAGCGGTCTTTCGGCCATTGCAGCTTTTCCGGCCGTGTCATTTCCGCCAGGCGATCGCCGACAATGCCGGCCCACGCAGCGACGAGACCGGTCGTCATCCCCGCCTTTCGCCTCAGGATCGGGTCGATCAGATCGCTCGAAAGCTCGGCGAGCGGGCGCGCGCCGTACCGAAAGCGCGGCGCCGGCTTGCGCCGGTCTGCGTCGGATTGGTCTGCCGCCATTGCCCGGACACCTCCCGCTGATTTTCCCATGGCATAACGCGGACCAGCCTCTTGCCGCAAGCAGCCGGGCCGCCCTTCTCGCCCCGTCCGAGCGGCTTACGACCGCGTCCGATCTGTTGCCAAGCCGGCGGCTCCGTGCGACCACAGCCCCCTCGCCGGAGAAGCGTCGCGACCTCCGGCTCACCCCGATCAGTCTCCACTGCCGACAAGCGCCCTCACCCCATGCCGACAATCAATCCGACGGCGTTTCAGGCTGCCCTCATCACCTGGTACGACCGGCATCACCGGGAGCTGCCCTGGCGCGTGTCGCCGCGCGCCCGCGCCGCCGGGCAGAAGCCGGATCCCTACCGGATCTGGCTGTCGGAGATCATGCTGCAGCAGACAACCGTCGCGGCGGTGAAAGCATATTTCGAAAAATTCACCGCCCGCTGGCCGAGCGTCGGGGATCTGGCCGCGGCGCCCGAGGGCGACGTCCTCGCGCAATGGGCCGGCCTTGGCTACTACGCCCGCGCCCGCAACCTTCATGCCTGCGCGAAGACGGTTTCAGAGACCCATGACGGGGCGTTTCCCGAAACGGCGGCGGCGCTGAAGACCCTGCCGGGGATCGGCGAGTACACCTCGGCCGCCATTGCCGCCATCGCGTTCGACGAGCCCGCCGCCGTCGTTGATGGAAATGTCGAGCGGGTGGTCACGCGCCTTGCCGCGATCGGCACGCCTTTGCCGAAGGCCAAACCGCAGATCCGCTCGCTCGTTGCCGGGCTGACACCGGACCGGCGGCCGGGCGACTTCGCCCAGGCGATGATGGATCTCGGCGCAACCATCTGCACGCCGACCCGGCCGGCATGCGTCCTGTGCCCGGTCCGCGCCTTTTGCACGGCGACAAAGACGGCAGAAGCCGAACGGTTTCCGGTGAAACCGAAAAAGGCCGCAGTGCCCGAAAGACGCGGCGCGGCCTTCGTCGCGCTGCGCCCCGACGGCGCCGTCTTCCTGCGCAAACGGCCGGGAACCGGCATGCTCGGCGGCATGAGCGAACCCCCGACAAGCGACTGGTCGGCGCGCGGCGACGGCGCGCTCGGGCCGGATGCGGCGCCGTTCGAGGCGAATTGGCAGCCCGTCGGCGAGATCGAGCACGGGTTCACCCATTTCCGGCTGACCCTCGAAGTCTGGCGTGCCGAGAACGTTCGCGACGGATCGAGCGATGGCTGGTGGTCGCGCCCCGAGGACGTCGCCTCCGAGGCCCTGCCGACCGTCATGCGCAAGGTTTTGAAGGCGGCGAAGGTCGCTCACCCGCCGCCCCGAGAAGCGGGCGGCGTGGCAAAAGGAAGGAAAACCAGACCGTGACAGCGGACAGACCCCGGCACGTCGTCTTCGATATCGGCAAGGTGCTCATCCACTATGATCCGCATCTCGCCTTCGCCGAGATGATCCCGGACGAGGCCGAGCGGCGCTTCTTCCTGAGCGAGGTATGTTCCCACGAATGGAACCTCGAGCAGGACCGGGGCCGTCCCTGGCCGGAGGCGGAGGCCGAAGCCATTGCGCGGCATCCCGACCGCGAAGACCAGATCCGGGCGTTCCGCCGAAACTGGCACCTCATGGTCCCCCATGCCTATGACAAGAGCGTCGCGGTCATGCTCGGCCTGATCGAGGCCGGCGTCGACGTGACCATGCTGACCAACTTCGCCTCGGACACGTTTCGCGAGGCGCAGGAGCGCTTTCCGTTTCTCAAGGTGCCTCGCGGCGTGACGGTGTCGGGAGACGTCGGCGAGATCAAGCCGGATCGGGCGATCTACGACATCCACGCCGAGAGCTTCGGCATCGATCCGGCCAGGGCGCTGTTCATCGACGACACGGCAAAGAACGTCGAAGGCGCCCGTGCCGCAGGCTGGCAGGGGGTGCATTTCGTCTCGCCGGAGAGGCTCGCAAGGGCGCTGGCCGATCTCGGCCTCGACGTTGCGATCGACTGACAGATGCCGAGATCGGCCCGCCGTCGATCCTCCTCAGCGCTCGATGGCCACGATCGGTATCCGTGCCCTGAGCTGCATGCCGGTCGGCAGCCACTCGACCTCCATCTCTCCCTCGAGCTGCATCGTGATGCAGAGCTCGATCAGCTGCGAGCCGAAGCCTCGGGACGCGGGGCGGCCAGAGAGCCTCGGCCCGCCATCCTCGGACCAATGAAACGTCAGGCTCTCGCCGTCCAGCGACCAGACCACGGCCAAGCGTCCGTCGGGGCGGGAAAGCGCGCCGTACTTGATGGCGTTGGTGGTCAGCTCGTGAAGAAGAAGCGCGACATGCGTCGTGGAATTGACGCCGAGACGTAGCGGCGGCCCGGCGACGGAAAGCTTCTTTTCGAGCTCTGGCTTGCCGTGCGGCTCGACCAGCATCTGCACGAGGTCGGCAAGGAAGATATCCTGATAGTTGGAGACCCCATCGCCCGACAAAGCCGGGCGAATGAGGTCATGGGCGCGGGCGAGCGAGATCAGCCTTCCCTGCAGCGATTTCGCCATCTCCACGGGATCGCTCGCATCGCGCGCCGCCATCGCGATCATGCCGCGCACGATCGCAAAGAGGTTCTTCACCCGGTGGTGCAGCTCGCGCACCAGCAGTTTGCGCGATTCATGCGTCTTCTGGCGCGCGGTCACGTCGCGAAAGAACACCGTGGTCCCTTCGCCCGAAGGCGCTGCACGCGCTTCGATCCACCGGCCCGATTGCGAGCATTCCGCCACCACTTCGGCGGCCTCGCGGGCTTGCTGCGCCGTCTCGACCATCGCGACGAAAGCCTCGCCATCGCCTCGCGGAAATACGTCGAAGAGCGATGCGCCGACCGGGCTCTCCGACAGGTCGAGAATTTCCGAGACGCGTCGATTGGCAAAGACGACCGTCGAGCTGCGATCGATGCTGAGAACCCCGTCGGCGGTGCTTTGAAAGACGAGCGCGAGCCTTGCCCTGTCCGCCTCCGCCTCGCGCTGCAGCGCCAGCCGACGCCCCGCCTCGATCCGCAGCCGGATCTCGCTTTCGACGCCCGTCGCGATCGTGCGCAGCGTTTCGATATCCTCGCTCGACCAAACGCGCGGCTTGGAATCGATTGCGCAAAAGGATCCGAGCACGTGACCGTCGTCCACGACGATGGGCACGCCGAGATAGGCGATCACGCCCAGATCCGGGATCGCCAGATTGTCACGCACGAGCGGGTCTTTCCTCGCATCCTCAACGACCAGAATCTCCCGCGTCGCCACGACATGCTTGCAGAAGGAATGGCTGAGCGGCGTCTCACGCGTCTCGGAGTAAGGCGAGGGAAGCCCCTGCTGCGCCTTGAAGAACTGCCGTTCGACATCGACCAGCGAGAGCAGCGCGACGTGGGTCCCGAGCAGCTTCTTTGCCAGCTTCACACCGCGGTCGAACACTTCCTCGGCGTCGGTGTCGAGGAGGTCGCTCCGGGCCAGGAGGTCGAGCCTGTCGCTCGAACCGATCCGATCGTCCGACCTGTTGCCGGCGGCGCCAAACGGACTGGAATCTAGCATAAGGGCGAACTTTCAGCTGGGTTTGAGACAGGCATCGATCCTCGCGACAGATGTGCGCTCCCCCTTAGTCGTCAAAGAACATAGCCGAACGGGAACACTTGCCCGCGCGTTCTATATGCAACTATGACACCACCTGGTCCTGCCATACCACGGCATCCTTCGTCGGACTTAGGGAGCGATCTCAGCCGGGCAACCGCCGACCAAACGCCATACACCGACGACCTCCACCGATCACAGTCGCAAAGTTCCGGGACCTCCCAGATGCCTCACACGACAATGCAGCGCTTTGAAAGCGGGATCCCCAAACTCGACCAGATACTGGGTGGAGGCTTTGCCGAGGGTGCCTCCTATATCCTGCAAGGCTCTCCTGGAACGGGAAAGACAATTCTCGCCAACCAGATCTGCTTTGCCCAGGCGGCGAAGGGCCGCAGCTGTCTCTACATGACGCTCCTGTCGGAGAGCTTCGTGCAGATGTTCTCGTTTCTCGGCTCTCTCGACTTCTTCGACATGAAGAAGGTTCCCGACTACATCTATTACGCCAGCGCCTATGCGACGCTCCGCAACGATGGCGTCGATGCTCTGTTGCATCTCATCGTGAACGAGGTCCGCAAGCGACGGCCGAGCCTGTTGGTCTTCGACGGCCTGTTTGCGATCGGCGAATATTTCGATACGGCCGGCCGGGAAAACCAGTTTCGCAGGTTCCTGAACGAACTCGGCGCTCTCGCCGCACAGAACCAGATCACCGTCCTCCTGGTCACCAATTCCGACCGCCGTCCTTCCTCGCCCGAATACACCATGGTCGATGGCTGGATCGAGCTCGTGGACGACCTTTCGTCGCACCAGCCGCGTCGCCATCTCATCGTCCACAAACACCGCGGCAGCGCGATCCTGAGGGGCCGGCACGAATACCGCCTCGCCTCGCCCGGCATGCTCGTCTACCCGAGAATCGAGTCCACCCTGGCGGCCAGCGAGACGACGGAAGCGGCCTCGGGACGCCTGACGAGCGGCGTTTCCGGCCTCGACACGATGATGGGCGGCGGCGTGCCGGAATGCTCGACGACCGCCATCATCGGACCGACCGGCAGCGGCAAGACGACCGTCGGCCTGCATTTCCTGGCCGACGCCACAGCTGACGACCCGGCGGTCTTCTTCAGCTTTTTCGAGCAGCCGGCCCGGCTGATCAAGAAGGCCGCAGGCATCGGTCTCGATCTTCGCGCTAAAATCGAGGCCGGGACGGTGAAGTTCGTCTGGATTGCCCCCGGCGACAATATGATCGACGAGATCGGCCAGAAGATTCTCGATGTGGTCGGAACGACGGGTGCGCGACGCGTCGTGATCGACGGCCTTGCCGAAACAGGCAGGCCGCTGGCCGACGAGACGCGGCTTCGCAGCTTTCTGCGCGCACTCAATGCCAAGGTGGTCGGCATGGGCTCGACCATCTTCTATACGATGGAAGTGCCGCAACTCTTTTTCCCCGAGACGCTGGCCTTCGGGCAATTTTCGGGTTTTGTCGACAACACCCTGCTTCTGCACTATGCCCTGTCTGGGCACGCCGTCGAGCGAAGAGCGACTCTCCTGAAAGTGCGAGACAGCGATTTCGACCACAGTGGCAGGATCTTTCAGATCACGGATGCCGGCCTGGTTCTGGACCAGGCCATCGACGCCCCCGCCGGCGGCGTCAAAACCAGCGTACCGCCGCCGCAGCAAGGCGCGGCGAATTCGGGAGGCGTCGAATAATGGCGCGAATCCTAGTCGTGGAAGACGAGGCGATGCTGCTGATGCTGGCCTCGATCGTCCTGGAAGATCATGGCTATGAGGTCCTCGGTGCCGCCAACGGGCGCAAGGGGCTGGAACTTGCGCGACGGGAAAAGGTCGACGTGATCGTGACCGACTTCATGATGCCCGAGATGGACGGCATCGCCATGCTATCGGCTTTGCGCGAGGAAGGACATGCCGCGCCGGCCATCGTCACCACGGCGATCCCGAAGAACCAGCTCCCGCACAAAAGCGAAGAGCTGTTCGAGCTCTACATGCCGAAACCCTACAACGAGGAAATCCTCGCCCGTTCGATCGGCGAGATGCTGGAGCGTGGCCTGCCCGTCGCCGAAAATGGCCGGCACGTGTGATGTCGGCGGGGCCGGATCAGCCGGCTCCTCCACAATGCCGCTCGGTATCGGCAAGGCGGCGATGGCCTCGTCAGGCTTCTCCGAGATCCTGCCGTCAATTCCCTCCCTGATGACCTTGGGCTCGAACCGGCTATAAAGGCTTTCGGGAGAGGTCGGATCGGGGAGGATGCGATGACCAGCCAGTACCACGCCGTCCAAGAGGCCTGGCGAAAGGATCCGTTCGGCTTCTGGCTGGACGCGGCAAGGGGCATCGACTGGACGAAGCCCCCTGAAACGGCCTTCGATGCCGATGGCGGCGTCTATGGCCGCTGGTTTCCGGACGGCGAACTCAACACCTGCCACAACGCCGTCGACCGCCACGTCATCGCCGGGAACGGGGCGCGCAGCGCGATCATCCACGATTCGCCGGTGACGGGCTCGAAGCGCACCATCAGCTATGAAGCGCTGCTCGCGGAGGTGAAGGCCCTCGCCCTGACCCTGACGGAACTCGGCGTCGCCATGGGCGACCGGGTGATCATATATATGCCGATGATCCCGGAGGCGGTCTTCTCCATGCTCGCCTGCGCGAGGATCGGCGCGATCCATTCCGTCGTCTTCGGCGGCTTTGCCGCCAAGGAACTCGCTGCCCGTATCGACGACGCGGCGCCCAAACTCGTCCTGTCGGCGAGCTGCGGCATCGAGCCGACCCGCAAGGTCGAGTACAAGCCGCTCCTCGACAAGGCGATCGAGCTTGCCACCCACAAGCCCGGCGCGGTGATCGTCAAACAGCGTCCCGAGCTCGAGGCGGCTCTGATCGACGGCCGCGACCACGACTGGGAGGCGCTGCGGGCAAAGGCCATGGCGCAGATCGACGCCGGCACCGATGTTCCCTGCGTTCCCGTCAAGGCGACCGACCCGCTCTACGTCCTCTACACCTCCGGCACGACCGGCAAACCCAAGGGCGTCGTGCGTGACAATGGCGGCCACGCCGTCTCGCTCCACTGGTCGCTCAAGAACATCTTCGACACCGACGCGGGCGAGACCTTCTTCTGCGCCTCCGATGTCGGCTGGGTGGTCGGCCATTGCTACATCGTCTATGCGCCGCTCCTGCGCGGGGCCACCTCGATCCTGTTCGAGGGCAAGCCGATCGGCACGCCCGACGCCGGCACCTATTGGCGCGTCGTCGCCGAACACGGCGCCAAGGTGCTCTTCACCGCGCCGACGGCCATTCGCGGGATCCGCAAGGAAGACCCGGAAGGCGAAATGCCGAAGCGCTACGACCTGTCGAAGTTCACCGCCCTGTTCCTCGCCGGCGAGCGCGCAGATCCCGAAACGCTTCTTTGGGCCGAGAACGCCCTCGACCGCCCGGTGATCGACCATTGGTGGCAGACCGAATCCGGCTGGCCCATCGTCGCCAACCCCCTCGGCCTTGGCCTTATGCCGATCAAGCGTGGCAGCCCGACCGTGCCGATGCCCGGCTTCGACGTCCAGGTTCTCGATCCTCATGGCCAACCGGTTGGGGCAAACGACATGGGCGCCATCGCCATCAAGCTGCCGCTGCCGCCCGGCGCCCTGCCGACGCTGTGGAACGCAGACGAGCGGTTCCGAGAAAGCTATCTCTCGCAGTTTCCCGGCTACTACGCGACTTCGGACGCCGGATTTCTCGACGATGACGGCTATCTCTATGTCATGGGCCGCACCGACGACGTCATCAACACCGCCGGGCACCGGCTTTCGACCGGAGAGATGGAAGAAGCCGTGGGCACCCACCCCGCCGTCGCCGAATGCGCCGTCATCGGCATGGCCGACGATCTGAAGGGCGAGATCCCCTGCGGCTTCGTCGTCCTGAAGAAGGGCACGGACAAGGATCGCGCGACGATCGAAAAGGAACTGGTCGCGATCGTCCGCGAGCAGATCGGCCCGGTGGCAGCCTTCCGGCAGGTTCTGGTGGTCGACCGGCTGCCGAAGACCCGCTCCGGCAAGATCCTCAGGCGCACGATCAAGGCGATCGTCGACGATCAGCCCTTCGATACGCCCGCGACGATCGAGGACCCGGCGGCGCTTGACGAGATCCGGACGATCGTCAGAGACCAATAATGGAATTCGTACATTAAAGCACCGTACTAGGAAAAGCTGGCCGAAACAACTTAAACTGGTGTATATATAACCTGCCACCATTAGGAGTATGAAATGGCGCAGGTTCATGACAAAATCCGCCGAGTCAACGCAATCCTAGCGGATCTCCGGACGAACCATCCCAGTGCCTACGAAAAAGTTCTCGAGTCCCACTCGCCCGTTCTGCGCATCACGACAGGGAAAAAAATTCCAAGCCCAAACCAGCTTGCAGACTCAATCGGCTGGGCTATGAACAATGACGCGCGGGCTGCCCCAAAGATCAGCGAGCTCCGTCAACTTCTCTGGGACATGAAGGCAACTGATGTTGACATGACTACCATCATCGTCGAAGTCGCAAACGCTCCAGTCGACAAAGATGGAGCCTTCATTCTCTTCACCGAGAAAATCTTAAGGTATTTTAATCGTTGATCTGATTCTTCTCGATCTCCGCGAGGCATTCGCAGACAGTGTTGCTACTCTGTCCGGATCCGCCCTTCGACGCTCACCTTGCCATCGTCGCCCAGCCTGATTACCACGATCTCGCCCGACGACGGATAGACGCCAGTCAGCGCCGTGATATTCACCTGATGCGAGACCAGCACCGCCTTCTGACCCGCCATATCCAGAGCCGTGATCCGCTGCTTCAGCGCCGCCGTCTGGGCCTTACGGTCACCTCGCCCGGCAAAGAACGAGTTCAGCGCCGGCTCGTCCTCGACCGGCCGGTATCTTAGCTGGTCCGCCGTATCCCTTGCCCGGCACCATTGGCTGGTAAGGACGACATCGATCGGCACGGCGTTGTCCTTCAGCTCCTCACCGATCCGCGCCGCCTGCGCGCGTCCCCCTGCGGACAGGTTGCGCTGGGTCTTGCAGTCACCGAGCGTGAAGTTCGAAGGGTCTCCCGTGCCCGGTGCAATGGCGTGGCGCATCAAGATGTGCGTGCCCTCGGCCCGCGCAGCGCCCCAGGCGTCCTGAGCGGCTGCCGCGCCAGAAAGCATCGGCGCAAGGAGCATCGCAAGCCCCGCCGCCAGGATCGTTCGCCTCACAATTCGCATCATCGAAAATCTCCCGCTTGCGCCGTTTTAGCCTCGGTCTCGACGCTTCAAGTCGGGCGCTGCGCCGCCCCGCCCAGCCATGCGCCTCCAACGATCGCGTGAGGTCTTGCGTGATCACCGCGCGCCCGCGATCGCGACAGGCTTTGCCAAGGGCTGTTCCGCTCCTTCGCGTTTCACGCTAGAAGCCGCGCCAGACGAACGATCTTCGATGCCATCGGAGCCAGCCATGAGCGAAACAAACGACAATGGCGAGTCCCGCGCCCGGGTTCTCGCCGAGGCCCTGCCCTTCATGCAGGCCTATGAGAACAGGACCGTCGTCGTGAAATATGGCGGCCATGCCATGGGCGATCCGACGCTCGGCCAGGCCTTTGCCCGCGACATCGCCCTGTTGAAGCAATCCGGCGTCAATCCGATCGTGGTTCATGGCGGCGGGCCGCAGATCGGCCGGATGCTCACCCAGATGGGCATCGAATCGCGCTTCGAGGGCGGGCTTCGCGTCACCGACGCCGAGACGGTGAAGATCGTCGAGATGGTGCTGGCCGGCTCGATCAACAAGGAAATCGTCGCGCTGATCAATGCCGAGGGCGAATGGGCGATCGGCCTTTGCGGCAAGGACGGCAACATGGTCTTCGCCGAAAAGGCCAAGAAGACCGTGATCGATCCCGACAGCCATATCGAGCGCGTTCTCGATCTCGGCTACGTCGGCGAGCCCGTCGAGGTCGATCGCACGCTGCTCGATCTTCTGGCGCGCTCGGAGATGATCCCGGTGATCGCGCCGGTGGCGCCCGGCCGGGACGGGGCGACCTACAACATCAATGCCGACACCTTCGCCGGCGCCATCGCCGGCGCGCTGGAGGCCTCGCGCCTGCTCTTCCTCACCGACGTTCCCGGCGTCCTCGACAAACAGGGCGAGCTGATCAAGGAACTGTCGGTCTCGGAAGCCAAAAGCCTCATGCGCAACGGCACGATCACCGGCGGCATGATTCCCAAGGTCGAGACCTGCATCGAGGCGATCGAGCGCGGCGTCGAGGGTGTCGTCATCCTCAACGGCAAGACCCAGCACGCCGTCCTGCTCGAACTTTTGACCGAGCACGGCGCAGGAACGCTGATCGTGAAGTGAGGGCGGCGGAGAAGTTCTGAACGGCAGACTCCCCCGCGATGCCCTGCTCGGAAGGGCCCGAGACCGCATCGGCCTGCAGGGCTTAAAGCGCTGGGGTCGGCGTTACCACAGCCGGTCGGCCGGAAACGGACCGCCACACTCGACGCAGCGTCATGCTCGGGCCTGTCCCGAGGATCTCCTGCGAGGTCCGCAACAGAAGCGTCGAACGGCGCCCGGCCGCTTGCGGTCAGGCCTTCACCAAACGGCGGTAGATCCTCGGGACAAGCCCGAGGATGACGAAGTGAAGGAGTGGCGACTAGCTTCGTCCCCGCGCGGTAACGGCGGCGGCCGTAGCCAAATCTTCGCCAGAGAGATGAGCTGCGGCGCTGGCTCCAGTTTCACTCGCCGGCGCAGCCGATCACCGCGGCGCGAGGGTTGCGATGAGGTGGTTGACGACGCTCGCCATCTCCACCGAGGCGGCGAAGTCGAACTTGTTGATCGCCATGAAGACGCCGACCCCGCGTGTCGGGGCGAAGGCGAGGTAGCTGAAGACGCCGTTGGTGCCGCCGGCCTTCTGGATGATCAGCGGCCGGTCGTCCTTTGGCATCATCACCACCCAGCCGAGCCCCATCGCGTCCATGTGGCCGGATTCGTCGAGGCCCGAGACCGGATCGAGACCATCGCGAATGACGTAGCCGGCATGGCTGAGCGTGCGCATTTCGGCGTTTTCGCCGAAGCGATCGAGGTTCCATTGCAGATAGCGCAGCATGTCGGCGGCGGTGGTGTAAAGGCCGGATGCGCCGGCGCGGTTGGGGATCGGGGCGCCCGGATCCATCTCGTTGTCGTTCCAGTCGTAGCCGACCATGCGCACCGCATCGTCCGGCCGGTCATATCCGGTCTCTGCAAGGCCGATCGGATCGAGCACGGTCTCTTTCAACAGCGCGGCGTAGGGCATGTCCGCCGCGCCGGAAAGCGCCCTCGCCAGAAGGTCGAAGCCGACATTGGAATAAAGCAGGCCGCGGCCCGGCCTGAACAACAGGGCATCGTCGCCAAGATTGCCCGCAAAGGACGCGTCGCTGTACTTCTCGGCGTCCGCAACGGGGTTCAGTTCCCGCGGAAATCCGCTCGAATGGGTGGCGAGATCGACGAAGCGAACCGCCTGCCCGCCCCGCTCGGGGAAGGTCTCGACGAGATCGACATGCGGCGCCACCGGCCCCGTCAAAAGGACGGTTCCATCGGCGGCGAGCCCGGCGAGCGTCATGCCGGTGAAGGTCTTGGTGATCGAACCGACGCCGATCCGGGTCGTTTCGCCCGGCTCCACGCCGTTGCCCCTGGCCGTCTCGCCGAAACCGAAGACGGCGGTTTCGCCGTTTCTGACGGCGGCGATCACCAGCCCCGGAACGCCGGTCTGGAGATGAAAGATCTGGCCGGTGAACTCGACCGCCTCTTCGAGCAGCGGGTCGTTGGCAAAAGCCGGGCCCGCAAGAAGGCTCATCATTGCGGCGGCTAGGAAGCATCTCATGCGCAGACCTCGTTTCGACAGCATCGCAACCAGGGGCCACGATGACCCTCAACGACCCGCAGAGTTTGCACGACGTCAGGCGCCGGCGTCACCCCCTTAATCGCACCGGGCCCGCGCTGAGGGAGCGCGGAGTTAATCAAGGCTCAACGCATATCCGCGCTTTGCAGCACGCACCGCCGGCCGTCACCCTGCCGGGAGCGCCCTTTCCACCAGCCGCACCCAGTAGGCCGCCCCCAGCACCAGCGCCTCGTCGTTGAAGTCGTAGGTCGCCGTGTGCAGCCCGGAGGAGTCGCCATTGCCGATGAAGACGTAGGCGCCGGGCTTTTCCTCCAGCATGTAGGAGAAGTCCTCGCCGGCCAGAAGCGGCGGAGCGTTCGGATCGACATTGGCGGCGCCGACGACATCCATTGCGACATTGGCGCAGAAGTCACTCTCGGCCGCGTCGTTGATGGTGACGGGATAGTTCCGGTCCCAGGCGATCACGGCCTCGAGGCCATGGGCGGCGGCGATGCCCGCCGAGACTTCGCGGATCCGTGTCTCGGCGAGGTCGCGCATGGCGGGATCAAGGGCGCGGACCGTGCCGGAGACTTCGGCCGCCTCGGGAATGACGTTGTGGGCGTAGCCGCCGTGGAACTGCGTGACCGAGACGACGAGGGAGGCGAGCGGATCGGCGTTGCGCGAGACGATCGCCTGCAGCGCCTGGACGAGAGCGGCGCCGGCAAGGATGGGATCGGCCGAGCGATGGGGCATCGCGGCATGGCCGCCGCGGCCCTTCAACGTGATTGCGAACTCGTCGGTCGAGGCCATGATCGCGCCCTGGCGCATGCCGAACCGGCCGACCGGCAGGCCGGGAAGATTGTGCATGCCATAGACCCTTGTGACCGGATAGCGCTCGAAGAGGCCGTCCTCGATCATCGCCTTGCCGCCGGCGCCGCCCTCTTCCGCCGGCTGGAAGATCAGCGCCACCGTGCCGGAAAAGCCGCGCGTCTCGCACAGGCTCTTCGCCGCGCCCAGAAGCATCGCCATGTGCCCGTCATGGCCACAGGCATGCATCGTGCCGGGGCGCCCCGACGCATAGTCTAGCCCGGTTTCCTCGAGGATCGGCAGGGCGTCCATATCGGCCCTGAGCCCGATCATCCCGCCATTCGGCCCATCGCGGCCGTGAATCAGCCCGACGACACCGGTGCGCCCGATCCCCGTCGTCACCTCGTCGCAGCCGACCTCCCGCAGGCGGGCGGCGACGAAGGCGGCGGTGTCGTCGAGGTCGTAGAGAAGCTCGGGCGTTTGGTGCAAAGCTCTGCGCCAGGCTTCGATCTCTGGTCTTAGGGCGGCGATTCGGTTACTGACAGGCATGATCCGTTTCCGTTCGAGGCTAGGTCCGCTTGGGCCTTTATGGGGCAGTCGATCCGTGAAAGATGGGCCGCCTGCGTTAGATAAGGCGAGCCGCAACGATCATGGCCGCGTTCGGCCGTCCGGCGGAGGATGTGGCATCAGCCGCGGCCCGCGCCGTCGGCCAAGCGGCCTTTCGCAGTGCGACATGCACGAGGCGCCCTGTCAACAGAGCGAAGACCGCGCGATCGGCCTGGGCGGCGCGCAGTTCAGGGAGAAATGCGTGGTGAGATCGCCGCTCGGACAACGGCTCGCAAGCCTCCTCGGCGGCGCGATCCTCGCTGTGGCGCTCGCCTTGCCTGCGGGGCCGGCCGCGGCGAAGGCGCCGCCCGCATCACAGGCCGTCGTCCCGACACCGAAGCCATCCGTCGAGGCCGCGGCCTCGAACGACGAGGATTCGGCCGACGACGGCGAAAGCGCTTCCGAGGCGGCTGACCCTGCCTCTGCCGGGACGCCCGCCCCTGCGGCAGATGCGCCCGCCGCTGAAGAACCGCGCTATACGATGGCGAGCATCGTCGTCGATTTCGCGACCGGCAAGGTGCTGTCGCAAAAGGACGCCACGCAACACCGCTATCCGGCCTCGACGACCAAGCTGATGACCGCCTATCTCGCCCTGAAGGCCCTTGGCGAGAACAGGGTCGCGCTGGATTCGCCGGTCATCGTCACACGCACGGCGGCGAGCCAGGCACCATCGAAGATGGGCTACCCTCCGGGGTCGGTGATCCGGCTCGACAATGCCCTGAAGATGATGCTGGTCAAATCGGCGAACGACATCGCCGTGGCGATCGGCCAGAGCCTTGCCGGCGGTTCGGAGGAAGGGTTCGTCGCGATGATGAATGCCGAGGCCAGACGGCTCGGCATGCACGACACGCACTTCATCAATCCGAACGGCCTGCCGGGCGACGGCCAATATTCCTCGGCCCGCGACCTGGCCCTGCTGGCGATCCACATCCGTCGCGAGTTCCCCGCCTTCACCGGCTATTTCGATATCGAGGCGATCAGCAACGGCCGGTCGCTGATGAGGAACGGCAACAAGCTGCTCGGCCGCTTCGACGGCGCCAACGGCATGAAGACCGGCTATATCTGCGCCTCGGGCTTCAACCTCGTCTCCTCGGCGACGCGAAACGGCCGCACTCTCGTCGCCGTCGTTCTCGGCGCCAACGGCACGATCGAGCGCGAGCGCCTGTCCGCCGCGATTCTCGAGGCCGGCTTTGAGACCGATCCGGCCATCAAGACACAGACGATCGAGGATCTTCCCTCGACCCCGAGCCAGGTCGTCGATCTCTCGGACTACATCTGCTCGAGGGAGGGGCGCACGGCACGGGCCAATGATCGGCTTGAGGAACGCAACCGGGACCAGTTCTACGGCTCGCCCTATCTGACCGAGATGAAGCGGCCACCCGTCACGGTGAAGGTCGGACTGGGCGGCGCCGCCGGCAACGATGTCGTCGCGGCGGGTATCTCGGTCATCGAGAATTACGGCATTCCGATCCCGACCCCGCGGCCGACGCCGGAGCCCCCCGTCGCAAGCGCCGCCGCGGAGGAGGATACGCCGCAGCCCGGAACGGATGCAGCGCCTGCCGAGGAAAGCGAACTGCCGGGATCCGGCGCCCGGCAGCCGGACAAGACGCCGGCGGCGGTCAACGCCTATAGCGGCGGCCAGGAGAGCAGGCTCCGCTTTCCCCTCGGTGTCCAAAGCCCGATGGCAATCCGCGGACCACGCCTCGACATCGGCGCACATCGCGATCTTCGTCCCACCGCGTTCGGAAACCAGCGCGACGCGCCAGACCAGGGCGCGGATTAGGCATCGATCATGATCTCGCAGAATCCGGCGGCCCGGCCGCCCATCCGCCTCACCCTGCTGACCGGATTTCTCGGCGCCGGCAAGACGAGCCTTCTCAACCGGCTGATCGGCGATCCGGCCCTTGAGAACGCCGCCGTCGTCGTCAACGAGTTCGGCGAGGCGGCGATCGATCCGCTGCTGATCGAGGCCGTCTCCAGCGACGGGGTGATTTCGCTGTCCAATGGCTGCCTGTGTTGCACCGTGCGCGGCGAACTCGTCGATACGCTGAGCGATCTGGCGACGGGACGCGAGGATACCGGCCGGTCGCCGCCCAAACGTGTGGTCGTCGAGACGACCGGTCTCGCCGACCCCGGCCCGATTCTCGCGGCGATCATGTCCCACCCCATCCTGTCGGAGACCTATTCGCTCGACGGTGTCGTCACGGTGGTGGACGCCGCCAACGGGCGAAGGACGCTCGCTGCCCATCTCGACAGCCGCCGGCAGGTCGCGGTCGCCGACCGGATCGTCGTGACCAAGAGTGATCTCGTCTCCGCCGACGTGGTAGCCGGACTCGGCGAAGCGCTTCGCCGCATCAATCCGCGCGCCCCGATCGTCGACGCGGCAACGATCGACGGTGCCGAGGGCATCCTCGTTGGATGCGGTCTCGCCGATGCCCTGTCACGCGGCGACGGTGTCGGGGGCTGGCTCGGCGAGGTTCAGCGGGCGGCCGGCGCAACGAGCGCGGCAAGCTTCGGGCGAGCGACCGACGCGACCGATGCATCCGACCACGCCCATGACGGAGCCCATGGGAGCGAGGTGGACAATCACCATCATCATCACGGGCATCAGCATCACGACCATGAGCACCGCCACGACGGCATCCGCTCTTTCTCGCTGGAGACCGACAGGCCGATCCCCTTCGACGCGATTGCAAGCTTTCTGGAGATCCTCACCCAGACGGCGGGCCAGACCATCCTGAGGATGAAAGGCATCGTGCTTCTCGCCGAAAATCCCCAGCGTCCGCTGGTGCTGCATGGCGTTCAGGGGTTTCTTCACCCGCCCGTGCAACTTGCAAGCTGGCCGGGAGACACGGAGCCGAAGACGCGGATCGTTCTGATCGGCCAGGGATTGGAGGAGCGCTACGCCCGCGATCTCTTTTCGGCGTTCACCGGGGGCGTTGCGCCCGACACGGCCGACCGCGCCGCCATCGAAGCCAATCCCCTCGCCATCCCCGGCATGCGCTTCGGCGGCTGAGGGGCTCTGGCGCCGCTCCTTGCGGCGACGACCATGGTCACTCCATGCCGGCGACGATTTCGAATTGCATGGCGCCGGCCTCGCTGCGGGTTTTGACGAGCCGATGCCCATCCTCGCTGCACAGATGCGCGATGTCGATCGCCGCCAGAGGATCGTCCGCAAGCACGATCAGCCGCTCGCCAAGGGCCATGGCGTTCAGACTCTTGCGGGTTCGAAGGGCCGGCAGCGGGCAGCGCAGCCCGCGCAGGTCGAGTTCCCGAACCGCAGCGTCTCGCCCACCCGTCGGAATTTTCCCGGACAGATCCACTGTGATGCTCCGCCAGCGTGCCTATGTCTTGAACGCGCATCATAGCCGATGCGCCCCAACCCCTCGCGAGAAAACTGCGCCATGCCGCACCCCTACGCTCCCGATCCCCAGACCATCGTCGACTTCTGGCGCGAGGCAGGCCCCGAGCGCTGGTTCGGCAAGGACGACGACTTCGACGCGACCATCCGGCAGCGCTACGGCGATCTCTACGAGATGGCCGCGCGCGGCGAGCTCGATCACTGGGCGGAAGATGCCAACGGGGCTCTGGCGCTGATCATCCTTCTCGATCAGTTTCCGCGAAACATGTTCCGGTCTTCGCCACTTGCCTTCGCGACGGACGAAAAGGCCCTCGAGATCGCTCACACCGCCCTTTCGCGCGGCGATCACGAGACAGTTGCCGAAGATGTGAACCAGTTCCTCGCCATGCCGCTGATGCATTCCGAACAGCTATCCGATCAGGAGGAATGCGTCTCCTGGATGGAGCGGATCGGCGATCGCGACAATGTCGAATTCGCCGAAGAGCATCGCGAAATCATCGCCCGCTTCGGGCGTTTCCCGCATCGAAATCCGGTTCTCGGCCGTGAAACCACGGCGGCGGAACAGGCGTATCTCGATGCCGGCGGGTTCTCCGGCTGACATCAGGGTCGGACACAGCGGATATCCGTCAGTGGCCAAAACAGTTGCTGATATCTAGGATATTACGACGAAATGAGAGAGCAAGGCGATCTGTCGCGACAGAATCTTAAAATCTCTCTGCGAAAATCACCAGGACGGCCCCAATTGCGGAGCTACCTCCAGCGTGTAACCGAGTATACCTAGAATGGAGTCTGCAACCACCGGATTGGGCGACAGCACCGTGCGAGAGACATCGGGCATCTCCTTGCCAGGCGCGGCTGTCTCGGGCAACTCCCAGAACGATCCCCGGAATCCGCAGTCGCGCGAGCGTGGCGCCAGTCATTCCATGTCCACCGTCCTCGATCTTGCCGTTGCGCGCAGTGGCGGGAGCAGACGTTTCACGATCTACCGGCCGGAACAGGCCTTCGGACTGATCGACGAATTGCAGCATCTGTCGCGACGGTCGATCGAGCCGAACGTCTTCTTCGATCCGCAGTTCTTCGTGCCGGCCATGCCGCGTCTCGACGAACGGAGCGTCCGCCTCATGGTGCTGCGCGACGAAGGGCCGGAGCGAAGCAGGCTGCGGCTTCTGATGCCCTATACGATCGAGCGCTCGTTCGGTTTCAAAGGCGTTTCGACGATCCGGGCCTGGGTTCACCCGTTCGGCCGGCTCGGCACCCTCCCCCTCGACGGAGACGACCCGCAGGAGACGCTGCTCGGGTTCTTCGAAATGCTGGTCGCGCAAGAGGCGGGACTGCCGGATGTTCTGGTTCTGCCCGAGATCCACACCGACGGGCCCTTTTCAGCCGCGCTGCAGAGCGCGGCGGCATCCGCCGGCCTTCCCCTCCAGACGGTCGATGCGTTCGATCGCGCCGGGCTCGTGAAGGGTGACACGACGGACTACATGCGCACGACATGTGCCTCGCCCCGCCGCAGACGGGAGTTGCAGCGCCAGCGCCGTCTTCTCGAGGCGCACGGCCCCGTCCAGCTGCGTGTGTCGCGCGATCCCCCTTGCGTGCGGGCCGCACTCGAGGCGTTTCTGACGCTCGAGGCGAGCGGCTGGAAGGGCAAGGCCCGTAGCGCCATGGTGCTCGACCGCTACCGTGCCGCCTTCGCCCGGGAAGCCGTCAACGCGCTCGCCGAGCAAGGACGGGCGCGGATCTATTCGCTGCTCGTCGGCGAACGGCCGGTCGCAAGCCTCGTCCTTCTCGTCCAGGCCGGTCAGGCCTTTGCCTGGAAGACGGCCTATGACGAGAGCTTCGCCAAGGCCTCGCCGGGCCAGCAACTCGTCGACGAGACGACCAAGGCGCTGATCGCCGACCCGTCGATCAAGAGCGCCGATTCCTGCGCGATGCCCGACAATTTCATCATGAACCGGTTCTGGCCGGACCGTATTCCGGTCGCGACCTTTGTTCTGGGCCTGCGGCCAGACCGGGAGAAGGCCGTCGAGACCGCCGTCAGATCCATCGCGCGGCAGAAGCGCTCCCGAAATCTCGCGCGCATCGCCCGCGAATGGCTGGCCGACGCGCTATCGCGAAGCTGAGTGGTCAGAGGCGCGCCGCCTCCGGCCATCGATCTTGCCATAGCGGACCAGTTGCGTCTAATGCGGGCTATGACGACGATATTCTGCATCAACGGCCCGAATCTCAACCTCCTCGGCAAGCGCCAGCCCGAAGTCTATGGCTTCGAGACCCTGAAGGACGTCGAAACGCGGCTGACGAAACTGTCCGGCGAGCTCGGCCATGACCTTCGCTGCATGCAGTCGAACCGCGAATACGAAATCATCGACTGGATCCATGAGGCGCGCGAGGCGGCCGAGGCCATCGTCATCAATCCCGGCGCCTTCACCCACACGTCGGTCGCGGTTCTCGACGCGCTCAACGCCTATGACGGCGTCGTCTTCGAGGTGCATATCTCGAACATCCACAAGCGCGAAAGCTTCCGCCACCACTCCTTCGTCTCGGGCAGAGCGGAGGGCGTGATCGCCGGATTCGGCACCAGGGGCTACGACTTCGCGCTAACCCGCGCCGTCGAACTCATCGCTGCAAAGACGTCGCCGGATCGGCAGTAGCAAGACCACCGGCCGCCCAATTCTCGGCGACCGGCTCGTGCTCGTTGCGCCTGGACGCTCCGAAGGAAATCGGCCCAAGCGGCATAAAGCAGTTCAAGTGAAAGCCGATTCGGCTTTCACTTGCGGACATTGCGACCTGACTACAGCATCGGGCGATAACTTCGCATCGCTCGATGCTGTATATTCTCGCTGGCGCGCCGGCTTTTCGCAAAACCGGATTCCACTTTTTCGCCCGGCGCTCTGAGCGATGTGAATTTCAGGGCAACCCGTCTTCGCCGGAAGCGCTCTACCGGCCCGTGACCTTGCGGCCGAAGGCCCGCGCCAGAAAAGCTTCCAGCCAGCGCAGGACCGGCGGGTCATAGATGCCGCGGCCATCGAAATGCGCACGCCTCCCCTGCGCTCCGGGCAGCCGCAGCCGCTCGTGGCCGCGGGTCGTCCAGCGATACATCATCGCCAGGGTCAGTTCGGCGTGGAACTGCACGGCAAAGGCCGCGGGGCCGTATTGGAACGCCTGGTTCGGATACCAGTCGCCCTCAGCGAGAAGGCTCGCACCATGCGGCAGGTCGAAGCCCTCGCGGTGCCACTGATAGATCATCCGGGGCCACTCCGGCACCAGCTGACGGCCCTTTTCGGTCGCACGCAGCGGATAGTAACCGACCTCCGCAAGGCCATCGGGATGGGAGCTGACGGTCGCGCCGAGATGCTTGGCGAGCATCTGCGCGCCGAGGCAGATCCCGAGGAACGGCCGCTCCTCCGACAGCGGCACCTGCAGCCAGTCCAGCTCGGTGCGCAGATAGTCGTCGCGGTCATTGGCGCTCGGCGGGCCGCCGAAGACGATCGCTCCGCGGTGGTCGTCGAGGCTTTCAGGGAGCGCCTCGCCCAGCACCGGGCGGCGAATATCGAGCCTGACGCCGTGCCGCTGGAGCACCTGCCCGACCCGGCCGGGGGTCGAGCTTTCCTGGTGGAGAACGACGAGGATGGGCCGCTCGTCGGCGCCATCCAGAACGTAGTCCGGCTGTCCCGAGGCGGGCTTTGCTGCCGTTTCGTTCATCAGTGAATGCTCGTGGAATGCCATGTTGTGGTGCCGCAACCTGTTCGTTGCACCGGAAAGTGTGTCGTGCGAATGCCCACGACCTACACTCGACGATGGGTCGAGACAAGCCAAGCAAGCCGCGTGCCGATTGGCTGGAAAGGTCGAGAACGCCGGCCAGTAGAGCGAGATGAGATGAACCTCGCTCTCACTGTGCGAGACGATCCTCTAGGGCCAGCCACGACCTGATCGAGACGGCGCAGCATTCGACGCTTCGTCATTCTCGGGCCCCGTCCCGAGAATCCAGAAACATTTGACACAACAGAAGCTTAACCGGCGCACTGGATGCTCGGGACGGGGCCCGAGCATGACGAGCGCGATAAAAGCGGACGCCTGATCTCAGACCGTCAGGCACTCGATATGCGCCGTTCGACGAAACCGTCTTGCACACTGGAGCCTCGCTCGACGTCGCGCTCTATCTCTTGCCAGGCATGGTCTTTTCCGAAAACCGGTTGCCAGTTTTCTTGACCATGCACTAGCGGTTCTGCCGTCCGGCCGCTTCCTGTTTCATCAGCATGCGCTCGCGGGTCGACACCCCCAGAAGCTCGGAGATCCGCCAGATGAGATTGTCTTCCAGCTCGTGCACCTCGCCATCGGCATAGGTCACCTCCCAAAGCAGTTCGACGAAGCGCACGCGGTGCTCCTCGGAAAGTTCCCGCTTGAGAATGGAGGTGAAGTGATAAAGATCGATCGACTGCTGGTCGGCCTGCTTGCCCTCCCTGGCAAGGCGCTCGGCCTCCTGGACGGACAGGCCGAACTCGTCGCCGAGAATATCGACGAGGCGGCTGCGCTCGGCATCCGTGACGATCCCGTCCGCCTCGATGATGTGAAAGAGCAGCGCTGCGCTCGCCACCCGAACGTCGTCCTCGCCCTGGGAGCGCTGATCCTCGTCGTCGGTGAGAGAGATGGCGCGAAAGAAGCCCTTGATCGAATCGAACATCCGTACCCGTCATTGAAGGGGTTGCAGTGGAGAGGCCGTCGGGGGCGCCATCAGACGCCCCGATCGCCCTCGATCAGCCGAACCGGGCTTCCTTGCGCTCTTCGCTCGTGCGCCCGAACTCCGACTTCGCCTGAGACTTGTCGGATTGCGGCTGCCCTTGCGAACCCGTGTGGGCGCCGTTCTTCGCCGCCTTCACGGCAGCGGGGTCTGGCGGCAGATATTTGGGAAGTGGCTCACCGGCCTTGCCCGACGCCGAGCTCTTTGTGGCGTTATCGGCGGTCGTCGGCGCCGGGGCGCCATCGCCCTTCCCGTCGTTCGCCTTGTCGGCCGAGGTCTTGGGATGTCCGGCCACCTGCGGCTTGCCGCCACCGGTCTTGGCGTTTGCGCCGGCATCGACCGTCTCGGCTGGCGCGGCGGTCTCTTCGAGCACATGAGCCTGCACCGCATGGGCGCGCTGCGGCGGCGCCTTCCACTCGAACGCGTCGAGCCGTCCGGTGACGGGTGAGACCGGCGCCCAGGTCTCGGAAACGACACCGTCGGCCGTCCAGGCGGGATCGCGCGGCGCGCGGATCGCCTTGGCCATCCACTCGCGCACCCGGCCGACCTCGCCGGTGTCCTCTTCCTCGATATCGGCAAGGAGCAGATAGACGCTTTCGCGCGGCTCGATTTCGGCGGCCTCGAGCGCCGACTTGCGCGCGAGCGTCAGGTCATGCGCATCGAGGGCGGCACGGGCGAGGCACAGGGACGATTCGACATTGCCGGGCCGAAGGGCCGCCAGATGCCGCGCCCGCTTGAGGCGATCGTCGACCGAATCGCCCGGCCTTGCCGAAACATAGGCATCTGCAACGTCCGGATGCGGCCCGTAGGTCCAGCTCTTTTCGAGAACCTTCACGCCCTTGCGCAGATCGCCGAGGCGGAAACACGCCTTCGCCGCCAACAGCGCGGCCGGCACCAGCTCCGGCGCGAGGCTGTGCGCCTCAAGAGCGGCCGACTTCGCAGCCTTGGGATCGGCCTCCACCCGGTCCATCGCCTTGGCGGTCAAAAGCACGGCGCGCGTGCGCCGGGATTCGTCGCGCTCGATCAGACGGGTGTTCTTCTGCGCCTCGAGAACCTCCATCGCGCCGTCCCAGTCGCCGGCATTGGATTTGCCCTCGAGAACGGCGCCGCCGGCCCAGGGCACATGCGGCGCGAGACGCACCGCCCGCTCGGCATAAAAGCGTGCCGCCTCGTCGTCGCCGACGCGCTCGGCTTCGAGATAAAGCCCGCGCATGGCCAGAAGCCGGGTCTCGGGGTCGCGCTCCATCGTCTGGAACACTGACCTTGCGTGGTCGTAGTCCCCCTCGATCATCGCGGTCTGGGCGTCGAGGAAGCGGATCAGCGGCTCCTTGCGCTGGTCGAGAAGCTTCTGGCTCTGCTTGGTCATGCGGCGCGCCAGGATCGCATCCCCGGCGCCGGCCGCGATGATGCCGCTCGACAGGGCGCTGTAGCCCTTGTCGCGGCGCCGCGTCTCGAACCAGCTATGGATCGTGTGGGGCGTGCGGAAGAAAGCCGAGATCAGCCAGACGACCAGCATCACCGCGACGACGAAAATGCCGAGCGCGATCAGGAAGATCATCAGGCTCGTCTGGACGGTCTGGCCCTGCCAGTCGAAGCTGACCGAACCGGGATTGTCGGCGAGCCAGCCGAAACCGAGCGATATGGCCAGGATGATGAGAAAGAATGCGAGAATGCGCAGCATGTATCTATCCTGGGGCTAACCCTGGTTGTCGGGTTCGGCGGCGGCCGGCGTGTCAGATGAAGCAGGCTGCGATCCGGTAAGAGCGCCCTCGAGGGTCGAAGCCACGATCCCCTGCGCCGTCATGCGGGCCTTCACCTTGTCGGCAAAATCGGCACTGACGGACTTGGCATCGTCGGGGAGCGTCTCCCACTCGGAAGAAAAGCCCTTCAGATCGCCGGAATCGATCGCAGCGTCGAGCCGGGCGAGGATCGCACTGTCACTCGTGTCGGACGGCGGCGGCGTCTTCGATGCACGAACCTGAACCAGCGAGCGGAGCCCGGCCAGCACCTGATCGCCGACGGGAGCGTTCGTTTGCGGTGGCGACAGTGCGGCCGCGATCTTCGTCTCGACATCGGGCCACTGCGCGGCGAGCTGACGCTCGGTGGGAACGCCATCGGCAGCAAAGGTCCTCAGGCTACCGGTCGCCTCGGTGGAACCGGCCGTCTCGGCGTAGGTCTCGAGCTGGCGGGCGAAAGGCCCGCCCGTATCGATCGAGGATTTCAGATTGGCCGCCGCAAGCGCGATCTCGGCCCGCTTGTTCGCGGCCTCGATCGCGGCAATGCGCTCCTGAAGATCGGACATGGCGTTGTCGACCTTGGAATTGGCAGAAGAGGCCGCCTCGTTCGCGGCACTCGCCGCGCTGGCGGCGGAATTTGCCTTATCCAGCGCCGACTGGGCCGTCGATTGTGCGGTGTTGGCGGTTTCGACAGCCCCTGACGCGGCCTGCCGCGACGCCTCGGCCGCCTGACTGGCCGCCGATGCCTGCTGCACCGCGTTCCCGGCGTCGGCGGAGGCCTTGTCGCTGGTCGCCTTGATGCCGGCGACGGCCTGCTGCGATGCCGTGGCGGTCTCGCTGGCCGTGTCGGCCGTCTGCTTGATCGCGGCAATATCCGCCGTCGTGCTTTCAAGCGCGGCGATGCGTTCTTCGATCGGCGCAAGATCGACCGTCCCGCCACCATTCCCGGCCGAAGCCGACAGCTCGTCGCGCAGCTTGGCGATCTCGGCCTGAACGTCGTCGACCGAAGACGCCGTCGCATAGTCGTTGTCGGCCGTCGCCGGCGCGTTGGTCGCGGCACCGCCCAAAAGACCATTCGCCGTCAGGATCCATGCACCGCCGAGCGCCAGCACCGCGCCTAGGACGGCGGCCCCCAGAACACCGCCCATGCCGACACCGCCCGAGCGATTGGGCGGTGGTGGCGAGCCGGGCATCGTGGTGCCCGTGGAGGTCGATGATGTTTTGCCAGCCGTACTGCCGGACGCGACGGAGGAAGCGCTCGAACACGCCTTGCCGCCTGCCGCGGCCGACGAGGCGGTCGCCGGCGTGGGCGTCGGTGACGGCGTGGCATCAGCGGCACGGGCCGACGAACTTCGCGCCTCGCTCTTGGCCGGCGCCCCGACCGGAGACGCCGCGGCAGACGACGCGGCGCCCGCGGGGCTGATGCTCGCAGCCGCCGTTCGCGACGGTCCGGCGAGCGGAGCTGCACCGCCGATGCGTCCCTTGTCGGGATTGGCGAGCGAGCTTGCGACGCCCGCCTTCGACGGCGCGCTCGCCATGGAAACACGGGACGCGGCGGCACTTGCGGCCGTGGCACTCGGGGCGGGCTTCGTCCCGCCGCCGCTCGCCGATGCGCGGGCAGGCGTCGTGAGATCGGCCTTCGCCGGAGCGACGGAGCCGGCTCCCGCCGGCGCGATGGCGGCGGCGCCCCCAACACTGCCGGCTGCGGGCGCGCGACCGGATGCGGGCCTGTCGGTCTTGGCGGCTTGCGCCGTCGTCGTCTTCTCGCCTTCGCTCACTGTCGCTTTCTTTTCCGCCTTGAGATCGATCGTCTGGCCACGCGTCTTGTTCGGTCGGGATCGCCGGGGACGATTGGTCATAGCGTCAGCTCCATGCTTGCGGTCCAGGAGGCACCTTCGCCGCTCATGTCCGGTGCCACCATTTCTTCCAAGCTCATTGGTCCTTCATTCGCACGCATGGCGCAAGCGCCGAGTTCACCTGCCAACGTCATGTAGGTTAGTCGATAAGTTCGAAAAGCGATGCAAGGCTCGACTTGGTCGAAATGGCCGCCCCCTCTCGCAGAGATTGCGGCAAAGCATCGCGAACACGGACGGACAGCGCCAGAAGGCGCGGCGACGGCCGGAACAGTTGCGGCATTTCGTCAGTGAGGCGGCCATAGCCTTCCGCCTGCCCGGCCGACAGAAGCAGCACGAAGTCCGGCGGACCACCGGCAAAGACGCTGCGCACGACGCCTTCGGACAGGCTGACCGGGACGATGTCGTAGACCTCCTCGATCACACACCGAATGCCGACCTTCGCAAGCGAGGCCTCGAGCGTACCGGTCCGGCGGCGGCCGGCGGCATAAAGCAGCGTCTCGCCTGCCTTGATCCCGGCGCTAAGCGCCAACTCGCCCATCGACGACGCAGCCCCACCTGCGACGTGAACATTGCCGAAACCCGCAGCTTCGCCGGCAAGAGCGGTCGCCGCACCGACGGCGAGCAGCGGGCGCCCATCCCCCGCAAACCGCTTGCCGAGCGCCGGAACGGCCCGGGCGCTCGTTGCGGCAAAACCGGCAAGGTCATCGGCCTCGAAGGCTCCACCCCGGCCCGGATCGAGATCCACCGTGCGTTCGAGCGGCAGGATCAAAGGCTGGTGGCCGAGGCCGGCAAGGGTGACGGCGGTCCGCTCCGCCTCCGCGGCCTCACGCAGGATCAGGACGCGCGACAAGGCAGCCTCCCCGGTCCTCAGCCGGCCCAGCCGTCGAAGAAGCCGGGGCCGGCAGCCTCCAAAACCGTCCGGCCCGCAAGTCTGCCGATCAGCTCGGCATCCTCGACGACGCCTTCGCGGCGCGTTTCGTGCATCTCGCTGCCGTCGGGCGTCAGAATCACGCCGTGCAGCGACAAGGTCCCGTCGCCGGCGATCCTGGCATGAGCGGCAATCGGGGTGCGACACGACCCGTCGAGCTCGGCCAGAAAGGCGCGCTCGGCGGTCAAAGCGATCGTCGTCGGCCGGTCGGAAATCGCTTCGACCAGCCGTTTCACCCTCTCGTCGCCGATCCGGCTTTCGATGCAGATCGCTCCCTGCCCCGGAGCCGGCGGAAAAACCTCGGGATCGAGGATCTCGGTCGCCAGATGCTGCATGTCCATCCGATTGAGGCCGGCCATGGCGAGCAGTGTGCCGTCGGCCTGCCCTTCCTCCAGCTTCCTCAGCCGGGTCTGCACGTTGCCGCGAAAGATGATGACGTCGAGATCGGGGCGCATGCGTTTCAGCATCGCCTGCCGCCGCAGCGACGCGGAGCCGATCGTCGCGCCCTCTGGAAGCTCGGCGATCGTCTTCGCCGCACGGCCGATGAAGACGTCGCGCACGTCCTCACGCGGCAGAAAGGCCGAAATTTCCAGACCGTCCGGCAAGCCCGTCGCCATGTCCTTCGACGAGTGCACGGCGAGGTCGATCCGGTCATCGAGGAGCGCCGCCTCGATCTCCTTGGTGAAAAGCCCCTTGCCGCCGACCTCGGAAAGCGGCCGGTCGAGAATGCGGTCGCCCGAGGTCGAGATGACGTCGATCGAGAAGGCGTCCTCCGGCAGGTCGTGCGCCGCCATCAGCCGGGCGCGAACCTCGCTGGCCTGAGCCAGCGCCAGCTGGCTGCCGCGCGTCCCGATTCGGATTTTCGTATCGCTCAAGCTCACTCCCCAATAGGTCCTGGCACACGCGTCGTCTTGCGACGTGCGTCCGTCTTCGTCTCGGCCGGCGCACCACCAGCGCAGCGGTCCCCGCCTTGCCATCACGCGATGAGATCGCGCATAGCATGGCGTGATCAAGGGCAAGGAGCAATCTCCGGTCGCGCCGAACCGCCCTGCCCCCGGCCACCGACGCTCCTGTCGACGAGCCGAGGGCGGGCCAGATGGCCGCCGAAACCACCGAAGCGTCCGCACCGCTCGCCAGGAACTGAAGCCACGCCGATGACACAGACTGCGCAATCCATGACCGGCGGGACCATTCTCGGCATCGAGACGAGCTGCGACGAGACCGCGGCTGCGCTCGTTCGCCGCTCCTCGGATGGCAGCGCCGAGATCCTGTCGAACGTCGTCCTGTCTCAGATCAGCGAGCACGCGGCCTTCGGCGGCGTCGTGCCGGAAATCGCGGCCAGAGCCCATGTCGAGGCGCTCGACGGGATCGTTCGCGCCGCCCTCGAAGACGCCGGTGCGACGCTCGACGATGTCGATGCCGTCGCGGCGACCGTCGGCCCCGGCCTCGTCGGCGGGCTTCTGGTCGGGGCGATGACCGGCAAGGCGATCGCCGCAGCGCGCGGTCTGCCCTTCGTCGCGGTCAATCATCTCGAGGGCCATGCCCTTTCGCCGCGCCTGTCGGACGGCATCGCCTATCCCTATCTCCTGCTGCTCGTCTCCGGCGGCCACAGCCAGATCCTTCTGGTGCGCGGCCTCGGCGACTACGAGCGCTGGGGCACGACCATCGACGACGCGCTCGGCGAAGCCTTCGACAAGACGGCAAAGCTCCTGTCCCTGCCCCATCCCGGCGGGCCCAATGTCGAGAAAATGGCGGCGTCGGGCGATCCGAAGCGCTTTTCCCTGCCGCGGCCGATGAAAGGAGAGGCCCGGCTGGACTTTTCCTTCTCCGGCCTGAAGACGGCGCTCCGCCTCGTCGCCGAAGCGAACGCGCCACTTTCCGACGGGGACGTCGCCGATCTTTGCGCAGCCTTCCAGCTCGCCGCCGCCGAAACCGTGGCCGACCGGGTTCGCCGGGCGCTGGCAAGGTTTCGCGACGAGTTCCCCGGCCTCGCCAACCCCGTCCTCGGCGTTGCCGGCGGCGTCGGCGCCAATCAGGCGATCCGCGCAGCGCTCCTTGCCGAATGCATGGCGGCCGGCGCGCGGCTCGTTGCGCCGCCGCTCGTCCTTTGCTCGGACAATGGCGCGATGATCGCCTATGCCGGGCTCGAACGGCTCGAGGCGGGGCTGACCGATCCGCTCGACGCCGCCGTCCGCTCGCGCTGGCCGCTCGACGAGAAATCCGCGCCGCTGGTCGGCCATGGCCGAAGGGGAGCCAAGGCATGAGCCGGATCGCCGTCGTCGGCGCAGGCGCCTGGGGCACGGCGCTCGCCGCCCTCCATGCCAGAGGCGGCCAAACCGTCCATCTCGTCGGGCGCGACGCCAGCAGCCTTGCCGCAATCAACGAGCATCACGAGAATCGGCGATACCTTCCGGGCATAGCCCTGCCCCCGGCAATTCAGGCCACCGATGATCCCGAATTGGCGCTGGCGGACGCCGAGTTCGTCCTGCTCGTCGTCCCCTCCCAGAGTCTTGCCGGCGTGGCCGCGAGCCTCGAGCCGCATCTTGCACCCGGTGCGACACTGGTTCTCTGCGCCAAGGGCATCGAGCGGCAGACCGGCCGATTCATGTCGGAACTCGTCGCGGGCCCCCTCGCGCCCCACCCGGTCGCCGCGCTGTCGGGTCCGAGTTTTGCCAGCGACGTCGCGCGCGACCTGCCGACGGCGGTGACCGTCGCGGCAACAGACGCCGACGCTGCCGACGCTCTGGCCCGGCAACTCTCCAGCGGGACCTTCCGCTGCTATGCCAGCGACGATCTCACCGGCGTCGAAGCCGGCGGCGCCCTGAAGAACGTCCTGGCACTCGCCGCCGGCATCGTCAGCGGGCGCAACCTCGGCGCCTCCGCCCAGGCCGCCCTCGTCACCCGCGGCTTCGTCGAACTCCGGCGGCTCGGCGAAGCGCTCGGGGGCCGGGCGGAAACGCTGATGGGCCTCTCAGGACTCGGCGATCTCGTTCTCACCTGCTCATCACCGCAATCGCGTAATTTCGCCTATGGCGCCGCCCTCGGGCGGGGCGAGGATCTGTCGAACCTCAAGCTCGCCGAAGGCGTCTACACCGCGGCGATCGCCCTTCGTCTGGCGCAGCAATCGGGCATCGAGGCGCCGATCGTCGAGACCGTCGCGGCCGTCCTCGAGCGCGAGCTGACGGTGGACGAGGCCGTCCAGCGGCTCCTGGCAAGGCCGCTGAAACGCGAAGTCGGTTGAAAGCCTTCTCCGCTTTCGATAGCTCCTTGATCGAAATCCTTCCCGTCGGCCGCAGCTTCGCAGAGAGGCTTGCGCGCCGGCCAAACCTCGGGGACCCGCCATGCTCTACGCCATCATCTGCACCGACAAGGCCGACCATCTGGACGTCCGCATGGATGCCCGCCCGGACCATCTGGCCCATTTGAAAGGCCTCGGCGACACCCTGAAATTCGCCGGCCCCTTCCTCGGCGAAGACGAAAAGCCGACCGGCAGCCTCGTGGTGGTCGAGGCCGAGACGCTCGATGCCGCACGGGCGATCGCCGCGGCCGACCCCTATGCCAAGGCCGGCCTCTTCTCCAACGTCGCCGTCACCCGCTGGAACTGGACCGTCAACAACCCGGATGCCGCGTAAGATGCGCTATTGGCTCTACAAGTCGGAACCGGCCACCTGGTCCTGGGACCAGCAGAAGGAAAAGGGCGCGGCCGGCGAGGAATGGACGGGCGTGCGTAATTATCAGGCCCGCAATTTCATGCGCGAGATGAGCGTCGGCGATCGCGGCTTCTTCTACCACTCCAACGAGGGCAAGGAGATCGTCGGCATCGTCGAGGTGGTGAAGGAAGCCCATCCCGATTCGACCGCCGACGACGCCAAGTGGGAGTGCGTCGACATCAAGGCCGTAATGGACGTGCCCAAGCCGGTGTCGCTGGAGCAGGTCAAGGCCGAGCCGAAGCTGAAGGACATGGTGCTGGTCAACAATTCGCGCCTCTCGGTCCAGCCGGTGACGGAGGCCGAGTTCGCCTATGTCTGCGAACTGGCCGGCGTCGATCCCGAAAAGGCGATGAAGGGGTGATGCGGGCGACGGGCGGTGTTGCATCGAGACATGCGCGGGCGCTGGATTGGATGGCGCCGCCCTCACCACTTCGTCATTCTCGGGCTCCGTCCCGAGAATCCAGGAGCCGTGGGGCACAATCCGTTTCAACGCAACGAAGACGCGAGCGGCCGGCGATTTTGGCAAGCGCCCCTGGATTCTCGGGACGGGGCCCGAGAATGACGAGTCGTACAAGCTCGCGCCCCTCTTTGCGCTGGCTGCTCAGCGGCGCCTGATCAGCAAGGCGATAAGTTGCCGACGCGATCCCTCGCGGCGATCCATATTGGGTGACACGAGCGCCCGAGCCTGTCTCCGGAACCAATCGGTGCACGGAACATTTCCGGAACAACCAGATCAAACCGGAGATGAACCATGAGCCAGACAGACGCCAAGACCGACACCGGATCGAACACCGAGAAGGACCCGTCCGACTGGACGACGGGCGGCGAGCCGATGACCGGCGCGCAGGCCTCCTACCTCAAGACGCTCTGCGAGGAGACCGGCCATCCCTTCGACGACCAGCTGACCAAGGCCGACGCCTCGAAGCTGATCGACCTTCTGCAGGGCGAGAGCGAGCGGGTGAAAAGCGAGGGATGAGCGGTTGGCTGCAGGCTGTCGGCGCCCGTTGATCCTGAGATTGCGGGGGGCGCGAGACCTGGCCGATCGGGTTTCCGCCGCAGACAGCCTGAACAGGCTCGCAGCCCCCTCAAAGCTTCGTCATCCCGGGCCTGCCCCGGGACCCGTTCCTCTGCATCTGAAAAATCTCTTCGATACAGAATAGACAATGAGATAGCTGTCGGCCGCCCTTGCAGCGTCGATGGTTTGGAATGGATCCCGGGTCAAGCCCGGGATGACGAAGCGGATGGGTGGGGCGCTTGCGTGCAGCTCTTATGTGCGCGGGATCGACCGCGACTCACGCAACCCTACGACACCGCCCCAAACGCCGCATCGCGGATCGCCGCCATGTTGCGCTCGTAGTCGGCCGGCGTCCCGCCCTTGAACACGGCCGAACCGGCGACGAGGGCGTTCGCCCCGGCGGCGGCGACCAGCGGCGCGGTCTGTGGCGTGATGCCGCCGTCGACCTCGATGTCGATCGGACGGTCGCCGATCATCGCCTTCACCCGGGCGATCTTGTCGCAGACGGCGGGGATGAAGGCCTGGCCGCCGAAGCCGGGATTGACGGTCATCAGGAGGACGAGGTCGAGCCGGTCGAGGACATACTGGATGACGCTTTCGGGCGTCGACGGGTTGAGCGCGACGCCGGCCTTCTTGCCCGTCGCCTTGATCGCCTGGAGCGAGCGGTCGAGATGGGTCGTCGCCTCGGCATGGACGGTGATGATGTCGCAGCCGGCCTCGGCGAAGGCCTCGATATAGGGGTCGCAGGGCTCGATCATCAGATGGCAGTCGAACACCTTCGGCGACGATGCGCGGATCGCTTTGACGATCGGCGGGCCGAAGGTGATGTTGGGGACGAAATGCCCATCCATCACGTCGAGATGGATCCAGTCCGCCCCCATCTGGTCGACCGCCGCGACCTCTTCGCCGAGCCGGGAAAAATCCGCCGAAAGGATGGACGGGGCGATGACGATCGGTCGGCTCATGAATGTCTCTCCTCTTTCACCGCCCGCAGGTGAACATGGTCTGCGCTCTCGCGGCGCTTTTGCAGGAACGGCCGGCGGACCGCAACGTCTTCGACCATGGGGGCACGCAGCGGTCGATGTCGCGGCGCGCCTTAACCCTTCGAGGCTCGCTCCGCTCGCGCCACAGGATGAGGGCTCCAGAGGAGCATGCGGGTGTCGCGATCGCCATGGGCGCGGCGGCTGGCGCGTTCCATCATCGCGCCGGAGGCACGACGATGCCGGTCCTCTTCTCCACGATAGGGGCCGGCTGGTTCAGCCGGCCCTTCGCTTCATGTTCTGGCTTATTGCCGCAGCATCTCGCCGGCCGCCTCGACGACGGCGTCGGCCGTGATGCCGAACTTTTCATAGACTTCCGGCGCCGGCGCCGAAGCGCCGAAGGTGGTCATGCCGATGAAGCGGCCGTCCTCGCCGATCCAGCGGTCCCAGCCGAGCCGTGCCGCCGCCTCGATGGCGATGCGCGGCGCCGAGCCGAGGACGGACTTGCGATAGGCCGCGTCCTGCTCCTCGAAAAGCTCCCAGCAGGGCATGGAGACCACCGCGACCTTCAGGCCCTTTTCCTCCAGCTGCCTGGCCGCCTCGACGGCGATCTCGACTTCGGTGCCGGTGGAAAGGATCGTCAGGTCGCGAACCGCGCCCGGATCCTTCAGAAGATAGGCGCCCTTGCGGGTCTGATTCTCCGAGACCGAGCCCGATCGCACCGTCGGCACGCCCTGGCGCGACAGCGCCATGACGGAGGGACGCTTGGTCTCGCCCATGGCGATCTCCCAGGCCTCGTTGGTCTCGACGGCATCGGCCGGCCGGAACAGGAGGAGGTTCGGCGTCGCCCGGTGGATCGCCAGATGCTCGATCGGCTGGTGGGTCGGACCGTCCTCGCCGAGGCCGATGGAATCATGGGTCATGACATAGACGACGCGGATGCCCATCAGCGCCGACAGGCGGATCGCGCCGCGGGCATAGTCGGTGAAGCACATGAATGTGCCGCCATAGGGCACGAAGCCGCCATGCAGCGCGATGCCGTTCATCACCGCTGCCATGCCGTGCTCGCGGATGCCGTAGCGGACGTAGCGCCCGGCATATTCGCCCGGCTTTATGTCCTCGAGCCCCTTGGTCTTGGTGTTGTTGGAGGGGGTCAGATCGGCCGAGCCGCCGATCGTCAGGTCACTCGCACCGTTGATCACCTCGAGCGCCATTTCCGACGCCTTGCGGGTCGCGACCTTCGGCTTTTCGGTGACGATGTCGGCGCGCGCCTTGGCCATGAGATCGGCGAGGTTTTCCGGCAGCGTCGTCGCGTATTGGGCCTCGAAGGCGGCCTTGTTCGGCGCGGCCTCGCAGGTCTTCTCCCAGGCTTCCCGAGCCTCGCGCCCCTTCTCGGCGGCCTTGTGCCAGGCTGCGGTGATCGGCTCGGGAATGACGAAGGGCTCCGACGTCCAGCCGATGTTCTTGCGCGTCGCCGCGACCTCGTCCTTGCCGAGCGCGCTGCCGTGCACCTTGTCGGTGCCCTGCAGGTTCGGCGCGCCGTAGCCGATGATGGTGCGGCAGGCGACGAAGGCCGGTTTGTCGCTCTTTCTCGCCTCGACGATCACCTTCTCGATGGCATCGGGATCATGGCCATCGACCTCGAAGACGTTCCAGCCATGGGCCTCGAAGCGCTCCTTCTGATCGATCGAGGTCGAGAGCTTGGTGTCGCCGTCGATGGAGATGTGATTGTCGTCGAAGAAATAGATGAGCTTGTTCAGCTTCAGATGCCCGGCGAGATCGATCGCCTCGTGGGAAATGCCCTCCATCAGACAGCCGTCGCCACAGAAGACGTAGGTGTAGTGATCGACGAGATCGTCACCGAAGCGGGCGGCGAGCATGCGCTCGGCGAGCGCCATGCCGACGGACATGGTGATGCCCTGGCCGAGCGGCCCGGTGGTCGCCTCGATACCGGCGGCATGGCCGTATTCCGGGTGGCCGGCGGTCCGGCTGTCCAGCTGGCGGAAATTCTCGATCTCCTCGATCGTCATTTCCGGAAAGCCGAGGAGATGCATGACCGAATAGAGCAGCATCGAGCCATGGCCGTTCGACAGGACGAAGCGATCGCGGTTCGGCCAGTCGGGCTTGGTGGGATCGACGCGCAGGAATTTCGAGAACAGGACGGCCGCAACGTCTGCCATGCCCATCGGCATGCCGGGATGGCCGGAATTGGCCTTCTGGACGGCGTCCATCGACAGAGCACGGATGGCATTGGCCATGTCGCGCAGCGAGACGCCCGCCATGTCGTGGGGCATGTTTTCGGCGGAATGAGACATGTTGTCTTCCTTGGAATTCGTGTTCGAACTCATGTTGCGCGGCGCTTTTTTTCCATCAGCTGAAGGATCAGCGGCGTCAGGATGAGCTGCATTGCTATGTCGAGCTTGTTGCCCGGCGCAACGATCGAGTTGGCGCGAGACATGAAGCTCCCGTGAATCATAGATAGAAGATAGGGAAAATCGATGCCGCGCGGCTTGGCAAAACGGATGACGATCATCGATTCGTCCGGTGTCGGGATCCAGCGCGCAATGAACGGATCGGACGTATCGACCACGGGGACGCGCTGGAAGTTGATGTCGGTGCGGGCAAATTGCGGGCAGATATATTTCACATAGTCGGGCATGCGCCGCAGGATCGTGTCCATCACGGCCTCCGTGGAATAGCCTCTCGTCGCCTTGTCACGGTGAATTTTCTGGATCCATTCGAGATTGATCACGGGCACGACCCCGATCTTGAGATCGACGAGCGGAGCCAGATCGACGGTCTCGGTCTTCACGCAGCCATGCAGGCCCTCATAGAACAGAAGGTCGCTTTCCTCGAGCGGCGCCCATTGCGAGAACGTGCCGGGTTCGGCGCCGTAGAGTTCGGCCTCGTCACGGTCGTGAATGTAGTGACGGGTCTCGCCCAGGCCCTTTTGTCCGAAATTGCGAAACACCTCCTGCAGCTTTTCCAGGATGTTCGCCTCGGGGCCGAAATGCGAGAAGTCGCGATTTCCGGCGGCTTCCTCCTGGAGCATCTTGGCCTTCATCGCCTCCCGGTCGTAGCGATGAAAGGCATCCCCCTCGATGAAGGCGGCGCGGACATGCTCGCGGCGGAAAATCTGGTCGAAGATATTCTTCACGGACGTCGTGCCCGCGCCGGACGAGCCGGTGATGGCGATGATCGGATGCTTTGCGGACATCGCGTTTCCTCCCCGATTCCGGCGCGCCTCCCAACGCGCCGGCCTCATCTCGCCTAAGTCCGGAACAGGCTCCTCTTGCCGAACAGCGGCGAGCGCTCGGCAAGTGCGGACGGATCGGCGATGTATCTCGCCACACGCTCGACCTCGCGCGCCGATCCGAAGACCAGCGGCGTACGGTCATGCAGACCCTCCGGCTCGATATCGAGGATCCGCGTCGTTCCATCGGTCGCCCCGCCACCGGCATTCTCGACGCACAGCGCGATCGGGTTGGCCTCGTAGACCAGCCGCAGACGGCCCTTGGCATAGCCCTTGCGGCCGTCACCCGGATAGAGGAACACCCCGCCGCGCAGGAGAATGCGGTAGCAGTCGGCGACCATCGACCCGACCCAGCGCATGTTGAAGTCGCGCTCGCGCGGGCCTTCGCTGCCGGCCAGAAGATCGTCGATATAGCTGCGGATCGGCTGGTCCCAATGGCGGTAGTTCGAGGCGTTGATGGCGAACTCGCCGGCCTTTTCGCCCATCGTCATCGACATCTTCAGCGCGATGAACTCGCCGCGGCCCGGCGCATGGATGAAGGTGTGGGTGCCGTTGCCCATCGACATGACGAGAAGGAGCTGCGGCCCGTAGATGAAGAAGCCGGCGCCGAGCTGCCGCGATCCCTTCTGGCGAAAGACCCGCGACGGATCGGCGCGATGCTCGTCCTCGACCGGCAGGATGGAAAAAATCGTTCCGATCGAGACATTGGTCTCGATGTTGGACGAGCCGTCCAAGGGATCGATCGCCATCGCCAGATTGGCGTCTGGTTTCAGGGCGACCGCGTCGTCCTGCTCCTCCGAGCCGAAAAAGGCGAGCGGCGAGGCCTCGGCGGCCTCCATGAAGACCTTGTCGGCAATGACGTCGAGCTCCTTCTGGACATCGCCGCCGGCATTCGTCGCGCCCTGCGCCTGCCCCATGCCGTCGCCGCCGGCGGCGATCTTGTCGGCCAGCTTGATCGCGGCGCCGGCAAGATGACGGATGGTGTCTCCGACCTGCCGCTTCAGAGGGTCTTCGCCACATTCCGATTCGAGATGGGCGTCGAGAGACGAAGCCATGTGATCCTCCATTGGGCTGCAAAATTGTGCGCCTCGCTTGCTCGGTGTCGATGAGCAGGGGCACCCTCATTGGCTAAGTAAAATTTATTATCTTTACGCATTCCGTAAATCAACCTAACTACATGACCATGCGAAACCTCACTCTTCGCCAGTTGCGCTCGATACAGGCCATCAGCCGCCACGGCACGATTGCCGCCGCGGCGAGGAAACTAGGGCTGACGGCGCCGGCGGTGACCCTGCAGGTGAAGCAAATCGAGGAAGACGCCGGTCTCGCCCTGTTCGACAGGACGAGCGACGGGATGCGGCTGACGGTGGCCGGCCGCGCGGTTCTGGCCGCGGCCAACTCCATCGAGACGAGCCTTCGTGCGCTTTCCGACGAGATCGATTCGATCAAGGGCGTCCGCTCGGGAACGATCAATCTCGGCGTCGTCTCGACGGCAAAATACTTCGCGCCGAGACTGATCGCCGCGTTTCTCGGGCTCTATCCGGAAATCGAGGTCCGTCTCACGGTCGGCAATCGCCACGAGGTCGTCGCCGAACTCAAGAACTACAAGCTCGACATCGCCCTGATGGGCCGTCCTCCGCTCGACTTCCCGGTCGATTCGACCTTTTTCGGCGACCATCCGCTGGTGATCATCGCCGATCCCGCGCATCCCCTGACCCGTCAGCACGGCATCCGTCGCGATCGCTTGCTCGAAGAGACGATCATCATCCGCGAGCACGGCTCGGGCACCCGCGCAGCACTGGAAGGCTTCTTCGCCGGAAAGACGGATCGACTCTTTGCCCGCAGCGTCGAGATGGGATCGAACGAGACCATCAAGCAGGCGGTGATGGCCGATCTCGGCATCGCCTTCATCTCCGCCCACACGATCGCCTTCGAGGTGGAAATGGGCCGGCTTGCGGTGCTCGACGTCGCCGAGATGCCGATCCAGCGCAAATGGTATGCCGTCTGCCGCCAGGACAGGATCGCCGCCCCCGCCGAAAAGGCGTTCAAGGCCTTTCTGGTCGAGCGCGGCGCCAACCATCTGCCGGTCCTGCAGAGGCTTCATCCGGCCGAGGCGGTCGGTGCGGGGTAGATCGACGTTTACGCAGGATCACTTTGCGAAGGAACGAATCCTGGCGGATCGATGAGCGGCGCGTTGCGCAAGGCGGCGAGATCGGCCGAACCCGTGCAGAAGCAGGCGATCCTCAACTCTTCGATGACGCCGGCAAAATGCGCAACCGCAGCTTCCGACGACAGATCCGCCGCCGCCAGCGAAGCCGCCGCCTGGCCGCCAATGTCGGCGCCGAGGCGGATGGCTCTGGCAACGTCGAGGCCGGTCTTGAGCCCGCCCGATCCGATCAGCGGCGTCCCCGGACAGGATGTCCGCACCTCGGCGATCGCCCGCGCGGTCGGGATGCCCCAGTCGGCAAAGACCATGGCGGTCTTTCTGAGGCGCGGGTCAACGGCTCTCTCGGCCTCCACCGCCGCCCAGCTGGTGCCGCCGGCCCCGGCGACGTCGATCGCGTGAACGCCCGCCTCGACGAGCCTTCGCGCAAGGCGCGCCGAGATTCCCGCGCCCACCTCCTTGACGACGACCGGCACACTCACCCCCCGGCATATCTCTCCAATACGTGCGAAGATCCCGCGCCAGTCGGTGTCACCTCCGGCCTGGACGGCTTCCTGCAACGGGTTGAGATGGACGATCAGCGCGTCGGCCTCGATCATCTCGACTGCACGCATGGCCTCCGCGACGCCGTAGCCGAGACCGAACTGCGCCGCCCCGACATTGGCAAGGATCGGAACGGACGGCGCCAGACGGCGCAGTTGCGCGTCGAGCCCGCCGCTTGCCCGCCCCTCGATGGCGATTCGCTGCGAGCCGACGGCAAGCGCGATGCCGAGTTCCTGCGCAGCTTCCGCCAGATGGGCATTGATCCTCGCCGCACGCTCAGGCCCACCGGTCATCGAGGAGATCAGGAGCGGCGCCTTCAGCCGCCGGCCGAGGAACTGCGCGGACAGATCGATTGCGCCGAGCGCGATTTCCGGCAGCGCGCAATGCTCGAACCGGATCTCGTCGAGCCCGGTTGTGGCGCGGCCGCGCGGCTGCGCGCTGGCGCCGGCAAGCACGATGTCGATGTGATCGCTTTTACGCCCCGCGATGTCGGAGGCTTTCGAAGGCGCGCCGTCGTCACTCATCGCATATCCGTCATCAAACATTAGTGTCCAATCGTCGCAGACAGGTCCCTTGCGGCTGCCGCATCCTCGCCGTCACGCTATTGTCGATAGCTCAATCGTTTGCAACGATACGGAAAATCGGGGTCGCGTGATCGAACGAAAGTGTCCAGCCACGAAAGCTTCCAGCCAGGGCGGAGAAAGACATATGGCTGTCGGCAGATCGTATTTCCCGCTAAGAGATCATCGAGAAATCCGCCAGGGACCATTCATGCAGTTGAAGACGACATCGGCTTGCGCAGAATGCGCGAGCGACTGCCCCGAAGCAATGCCCGGTTCTGCCAGCAAAGCGACGGTGGCGCCATGACGCCCGAGCTCAAGCGCAGCCTCGCCTCGCAGAGGGAAATGATCGAAGACCGCTTGCGCCGGCTGGTGCCGCGCGCGCTGCCCGGCCAGACCGCGCTCGACGAAGCGATCGAAGCCAGCGTGCTTGCGCCGGGCAAGCGGCTACGGCCGATGATGACGGTGATGATCGCGGCGGATCTCGGCGGCGACGTGGCGACCGCCGTCGATGCGGGTTGCGCGATCGAGATGGTCCATGCAGCGTCCCTCACCCTCGACGATCTGCCGTCGATGGACGACGCGACCCTGCGGCGCGGCCGTCCCGCGGTCCACGCCTCCTATGGCGAGGACGTCGCCATCCTGGCCGCGATCGCCGCGCTCTCGGGTGCCTTCGAAACGCTGGCGAAGCTTTCCGGTGCCAGCGACGAGGTGCGCGCGCAAAGTGTCGTGATCCTGACGCGCGCCGTCGGGGTCTCCGGTCTCGTCGCCGGCCAGTTCGCCGATCTGCGCGACGGCGCTCACCAGCGCAACGTCAGCGACATCGCCGCGACCAACAGCCTGAAGACGGGCTCCCTGTTCTCGGCGGCGGTGGAGATCGGCGCCGTTATCGCGGGCGCCGACCAGACGGTCCGCCTCGCCCTTCGGAATTTCGCCAGCGAACTCGGACATGCCTTCCAGCTTCTCGACGACCTCCTCGATCTCGTCGGCAATGCCGGCCGGACCGGCAAGGACGTCGGCAAGGACATCGGCAAATCCACCATCGGGTCGGTCATCGGCAGCGACTCGGTGGTCGAGCGGATCGCGGGCCATGTGGCAAAAGCCCACGCCTATCTCGACGAATCCGTCGGGCCGAAGAGCTTGATGCATGGCTGTGTCGACTTCATCTTCGCAGAAGCGCTTCCTGGATCGGCGCCGGCGACGATGCGCCGGGTGGACGTCGGCGCCAAATAAGGCGGAGGTCACGGTCCGACGCCTCGCATGGCCGGGCCGATGGCAGGAATGCCCGATGGAGAAACATATGAGCCTGATCGAATTTCTCGGCCTCGCCGCCATCGCGATCGGCGTTTTCCTGGTGATGGAAGGCGTCGCCTGGGCGGCGCATAAATACATCATGCACGGCTTCGGCTGGGGCTGGCACAAGTCCCATCACGAGGAGACCGAGGGCTTCTTCGAGAAGAACGATCTCTACGCCGTGGTGTTCTCGATCCTTTCCATCATCCTATTCGTCGTCGGATCACAGGGTTATCCGCTGGTCTTCGCCGTCGCTGTCGGCATTACGCTTTACGGGATTTTCTACTTCGTCGTTCACGACGGGCTGGTGCATCAGCGCTGGCCGTTCCGGTCCATTCCCCATCGCGGCTATGCCAAGCGCCTGGTGCAGGCGCACAGGCTGCACCACGCCGTCGAAGGCAAGGACGGCTGCGTCTCCTTCGGTTTCCTCTATGCGCCGCCGGTCGAAAAACTCTCCGCGGAGCTGCGCCAACGCGGCACCGTCGCCGAAGAGCGGCGGGCAAGGGCGTAGTCGCCGGGACGGGGGACCGACCCGCGGCGGTTTCTCGCTGTGATTGCCGCCGGGCGAAGCGCCCGCGGATCAAGCTCCCTGTGACGACAAAGCGTAAGCCCGCCCGCAGCGTCAGGGGCGAATCCTGCGGTCGCCCGGGCTGCGCGGCGCGTCTGCCGGACGGCGGCGTCGCCGGGTCCACAAGGTCTGCGGCCGCTTCAACGGAAGCGGCACCCGCGTGACGACGACCTTGACCGCGCCGAGAAAAAGATGGCGCAGCTTGGCCGCCCGGCTGGTCGAAACGCGCGTGCCAAAGGATTGCGGCCCCTTTGCCTTCACATCGAGGCCGATCTGACGATAGACGCCATGGGCCGTCGCCACGGCCCAGGCCGAGCGGGCCGGCAAACCGCTCAGACCAAGGAAGGCCGAGCGGTAATAGGGCTCGGCATGATCGACCAGTCGAGCCGCGAGCTTGGCGACGTCGCCCTTCCGGGCGGGGTTCGCCAGATCCGAGGCCTCCAGCCCGGCCTCGCTCAGCCACTCAGCCGGCACGTAGACCCGGCCGGCTCTCGCATCGTCGACGATATCGCGAGCGATGTTGGTCAGCTGGAATGCGATGCCGAGATCGCTCGCCCGATCGAGGACGCTCTCGCGTTTCACGCCCATGATGATCGCCATCATGACGCCCACCACCCCCGCGACGCGGTAGCAGTAGCCGAGCGTCTCCTCGATCGTCTCGTAGCGGGTCTCGTCGACATCCATGCGGTAGCCTTCGAGATGCTCGATCAACAATGCGCGTGGCAGGCCGTGGCGATGAGCGACGTCGGCGACCGAGAGATAAGCGGGGTGGAGCGCGGTGTCGCCGTCGAGGGCTCTCAGCGTGTCGATCGCAAGCTCGCCGAGCCGCTGCATCGGTTCGCGCATCTCCGCCACCGGGCGTCTGCTAAAGCCGAGCTGCTGGCCGTCGATGACATCGTCGCAATGGCGGCACCAGGCGTAGAGCATCATCGCGCTGCGCCGCATCTCCGGCGAGAACAGCCTGGCGGCCGCGGCGAAGCTCTTCGATCCCTTGGCGATGGTGTCTTCGGCGAGCGCGGCGAGTTCCTCCCTGTCGGCGCAAGCATGCGGAGGCCGCATCGGTTCGGTGGCGATCGACATCTTGCTAGCGTGCCGTTTCCGTGATCATCAGCCCCGCGGTCGCCTTGGCGGACCCGACGACGCCGGGAACGCCGGCTCCCGGATGGGTCCCGGCCCCGACGAAATAGAGATTTGCGATCTTGTCGTCGCGGTTATGCGGACGGAACCAGGCGCTCTGGGTCAACACCGGATCAAGCGAGAAGGCAGAGCCCAGATGGGCGTTCAGCTCCGACTTGAAATCGGCCGGCGTGAAGATGCGGCAGGTGGCGAGATCGGCCCGCAATCCGGGAATATAGCGCGCCTCGAGATAGTCCAGGATCCGGTCTCGGTAGAGTGGGCCGTCCTTTTCCCAGTCGATGTCGGCATTGCCGAGATGCGGGACCGGGGAAAGCACGTAGAACGCCCCTGCCCCATCAGGCGCCAGCGACGGGTCAGTGACGCAGGGATTGTGCAGATAGAGCGAGAAGTCGCCCGGCAGGTCCTTGCCGTTGAAAATCTCCGAGATCAGCTCACGGTAGCGCGCGCCGAAGCACACGGTGTGATGCTGGATGTCCGGCCGGTGGGTCTTCAACCCGAAATAGATGACGAAGAGCGACATGGAAAAGCGCTTCTTCTTCAAACGCTTCGATTGCTGCTCGCCGCGCGCGCTGCCGCTCATCAGATTGCCGTAGGTGTGGACGACATCGGCGTTGGAGGCGACCATGTCGGCGCCGAAACGCCGGCCGTCCTTCAGCCGGACGCCGCACGCCCTGCCCTCTGACATCTCGATTTCCGAAACTTCGGCGGACAGTTCAATCCGCCCGCCGATGTCGGTGAACAGCCTGACGAGGCCCGAGACGAGCGCACCGGTTCCCCCTCGCGGGAACCATACCCCCCATTTTCGCTCCAATGCGTGGATCAGCGCGTAGATGGACGATGTCGCGAAGGGGTTGCCACCGACGAGGAGCGAGTGGAAGGAGAAGGTCTGGCGAAGATGCTCTTCCTGGATGAAGTCCGAGACCTTGGAATAGACGCTCTTCCACGCCTGAAGCCGGGCGAGCTGGGGCCCGGCGCGAACCATGTCGCGGAAGGACAGGAACGGCACGGTGCCGAGCTTCTCGTAGCCTTCGCGGAAGACCTCCTTCGAATAGGCCAGAAACCGCCGGTATCCTTCGACGTCGGCCGGATCGAACTCAAGGATCTGCCGATCGAGCTCGGCCTGATCGTTGACGTAGTCGAAGAAGCGGCCGTCCTCCCAGCACAGTCGGTAAAACGGCGAAACCGGCAGAAGCTCGACATAGTCGGCCATGGTTCGACCGGCCGCCGCGAACAGCTCCTCGAGAGCGGTCGGATCGGTGATCACCGTCGGCCCGGCATCGAAGGTGTAGCCCGCGTCCTCGTAGACATAGGCCCGGCCGCCCGGCTTGTCGCGCCTTTCGAGGAGGACGGTTTCGATGCCCGCCGCCTGCAGCCGGATCGCCAGCGCGATGCCGCCAAAGCCGGCGCCGATGACCACCGCCCGCTTCGCTGCGCCGTCCTTGGCGACTTCGGGCCGCTCGATCGTCTTGCTCATGCCAGCTCTCCGGTCAGTCGATGGCGAGCGAGAACCCGGATGGCGTTTCCGAAGGGGACCGGAGGTTTTCCCGTGAGGATCCGCAGCTTGTCGCGGGTTCTGAGCCGCGCGGCGTAGAATCTTGCGACGAGCGGGGCGTCGAGCCGGTAGAAATGCTCGAGGATGCGATAGCGTTCGGACGCGTCGCCGGCGAAGTAGAGCAGGCGGTTCAACATGCGGAAAAAGCCGCGCGCCTTCCACGTCTCGACAGAATGACGCCGCGTCTCGGCATAGAGCGCCGCGGCGGAGTGATCCGGCAGAGCGGCGAGCCGGTCGGCGAGCTTCACGGCGTCAGGCAGCGAATAGCCCGTCGTCGGATGAAACAGCCCGGCCGCGAGGCCGGATGCCGCAACGCCGGCCTTGTCGTCCCAGAACGCGTCGATATCGCCGTCGATTGCAATCGGCAGAATGCCCTCCTCCTCCCGCACGATCGCCCTGGCCTCCCAGCCGTGCTCGCTCATGTATTGCCCGATGGACGCGGCCAGCCGGGCGCGATCGAGATCGGCTCCATCGGCATAATAGGTGTCCTCGATCAAAAGCCGGGTCTCGGTCAAGGGCAGGAGATACACGAACCGGTAACCGTCGGCCTGCGGCACGGTGGCGTCCATGATGACAGGGCGCACAACGCCGTGTGGCGCCGCCATTTCGATCTCCTGGCCGAGAAACTTCTGGAAACCGAGGCGCATATGGGAATTGGCGGCATGGCCGCGGCCGTCGACGACCGCCCCGGTGGCGATCGCCGTGCCGTCGTCGAGGACGAGCGACGTCGGGCTGACGGCCCTGACCGGCGCATTGCAGCGGATCGAGCCACCCAGCCGCTGTTCCAGACGCTCGCGGAACCGTTCCGACGCGACGCTGCGATAGCCCGTGCCGAGCCGCTTGCGGCGGTTGGGAAACCGCACCTCGTTGTCGGACCAGGAATAGGTGACGAAAGGCTGCAGCCAGGCGTGTTCCTGCGCCGTCAGGTCACCTTCATGGAACGACCACGTATGATTGCCGCCGACGGCCGGCCCGGCCTCGAAGACCCCGATCTTCAGCTCGGGACGCAACTCCGCCAGCCGGCAGGCGATCAGCCCGTTGGCCAGACCTCCCCCGACGAGCGCGATGTCGACGCCCTCAGTGGCGGCCATGGTGATCCTGCCCCTCCACGGCTCTTGCTCCGCGGGCATTCGAAAGCGCCGCCTCGATGATGTCAGCCGCCAATGTCACTCCGCCGGAAATCGCGATGTCGCGCCCGATGCGGCGCGCATTGTCCCTAAAGCTAGCTTGCGTGAGCAATCGCTCAAGGCATCGGGCGATATTGCGAACGGACAAATGGCCGCGCGTCAGCCGCTCGCCGACGCCGTGATGGACGATGCGGGCGGCAATCCCCGGCTGATCGAAGGCCATCGGGATCGCCAGCATCGGCTTGCCGGCCTCGAGCGCGTCGAGCGCGGTGTTCATGCCGGCATGGGTGACGCAAACATCGGCTTCGGCGAGCATTGCGCGCTGGGCGACGAAATCGGTGACGAATGCGGCGTCGATCGTCCCGGCTTCGCTCTCGCTCAGGCCTCCGCAATGGGCGATGACGCAGTCTGCGCCGACAAGGCGGCAGGCTTTGGCGATCCTGCGGAAGAGACCGAGCCGGTGCCCCTGCAGAGTGCCGAAGGAGGCAAAGACCAGCGGGCGGTCCGCAGACCTTCGGATCGCCAGCGGCTGTTCCTCGTCCGCCTGTCCGCGGATCGGGCCGACGCCATGCCGGATCGCCGAGGCCGAGCGCGGGAAGTCGAAGCTCTCGACGAGTTGACTGATCTGACAAATTTGTGAAAGGCAATCGCTGAGCGACGCGCGCTCCTTCAGCTCGAAGAGCTGCGCCCAGCGGGCGATCGTCTTCCTCTGGCGAGACAGCAGCAAGCCCGCCACCACGACGCCGCCGCGATTGCGTTTCAGCCCCTCATCGCTCGGATCGTAGGACCAGCCCAGAAACGGCAGCGGCACGCGAGCATCGTCATGGACCGGAAGTGCCGAGGCAAGCGAAACGAGCGGCAGGCCGAGATGGGCCGCGACGAGGCCCGCCGCCGGTTCCATCTGGTCACCGATGATCGCGCCGATACGAAGCTCACGGCAAAGGCGCGGCATTCCCCGGCAAAGATCGTCGGTCAGCCGGGCCGAATCGCGCACCGTGCGAAGAACCGAAAACGGCGTCCCGCCGCCGGCCGCCCGCGCCAGCATCCCGCCGAGCTCCTCGCGCGGCTGCCCATCGACCTCGTGGACGAAGATCCCCCTCCCCAGGGGGCCGATCATCTCGCCCGCGCCGCCATTGACGATGAAGTGAACGTCATGCCCCCGCCCCGAAAGCTCCGCCGCCACGGCCTCGAACAGCCGCAAATGGCTGTAATAGGGCGGACAGACGAGAGCGAATGCGGTCATCGATGAAGCTTTGCGTGGGGCGCGGAGAGCGCGCACAAAGCGTTGCTACGCGCCTTGAAACAAGTCAACGCGCTCAGCCGCCCTGCCGCGCCAGCCTGGCCGCGCGCCGTGCTCGCGCCTCGTCGATATTGTCGAGCCGGACCTCCGGCAGCTTGGTCCGCCAGTCCGTGCCGCCGATGGTCACCACCCGGTTGCCGCGGAAGTCGCGATCGGCCTTGATCAGGCCGCGCTCGTCCATGAACGACAGAAGGAACCGGCCGCGCGACGGCGAGTGGCTGCCATAGGCCCGCGCCAGCGCCTCGTCCGAGGGGCACTCGGCCTCGTCCCGGGCGGCTCTGGCGAGCATCATGAAGACGCCCTGCATCTCTTCGGGCAGTTCGCCCGCCCGCTCGATCACCGTCTGCCATTCGGGATCGTCGGTCTCCTCGCCGATGCCGGCTCTCGCCAGCGACAGCCGGCGGCGAAAGGCCGTCATGTCGGTGGCCGCGCCGGAGATGCGCTTCAGCCGGCAGTGGGTGAGGAACTCCTGATAGAGCACCGGCACCGGGCGGAAGGCGGCTTCGGGGTCTTCCAGCATCTCCGCGAAAATCGCATCGACGGCGGCCGCGCGCTCCTGCGACGAACGCGGGTCGTCCTCCTCCACCGGCTCGGAGACGGACGGGCTCTGGCTGACACGCTCCAGGATCGCCCGGGTCGGCACGGCGGTGTTCGCCGGCTCGGCGCGCGGAGCGGGAGGCGGCGGCGGAAAACCCGGCGTCGCCCGGCGTGACTGGCGGCGTTCGGCAGCCTCTTCCTCCGGCGTCGCTGTGAAGACGAGATCGGCGAGGTCTTCCGGCGCAAGCTCGGGCAGCGGCGCAAGGATCGGCCGGCCGGCCTTCGAATGGGTCTCCGTCGGCCCGATGCGGATCGGCAGAGGGCGGCGATAGAGGGCCGGTCCGAGCGCCACGAACTCGCCGGTATTGAGATCGCGGAACCGCTCGGCGGCGCGCTTGTCCATGCCGAGAAGATCGGCGGCCCGCGCCATGTCGATATCGAGGAAGGTGCGGCCCATCAGGAAATTCGAGGCCTCGGCGGCGACGTTCTTGGCGAGCTTGGCAAGGCGCTGGGTGGCGATGACGCCGGCCAGACCGCGCTTTCGCCCGCGGCACATCAGATTGGTCATCGCGCCGAGCGAGGCCTTTCGCGCCTCCTCCGAATGCTCGCCGGACATCGACGGCGCGAAGAGATGCGCCTCGTCGACGGCGATCAGCATCGGAAACCAGAATGCCCGGTCGGCATCGAAAAGCCCGTTGAGAAAGGCCGCCGAGCACAGCATCTGCACTTCGGCGTCGAGGCCTTCGAGATCGAGCACGACGGAGGCGCGGTGCTGGCGAATGCGCCCGGCAATCCGCGTCAGCTCGGCCGGCGTGCGGTTGGCATCGACGACGACGTGGCCGTATTTCTCGGCCAGCGTGACGAAGTCGCCCTCCGGATCGATGATCGCCTGCTGCACGTGGCCGGCGCTGCGCTCCAGGAGCCGACGGAGGAGATGCGACTTGCCGGAGCCGGAATTGCCCTGGACGAGAAGCCGCGTCGACAGAAGCTCTTCGAGATCGAGTTCGGCCGGCTCACCGTTCTGGGTCGTGCCGAGATCGACGGCGACGGTCATCATCTGCCTTTCGAGTGATTGGGGGGCGGTCGGCGGAGACGGCATCGGCGACGCCTGGGAGCATGCCGATAACACTCGTCAGCCTAGCACGGCAAAGCCGTCACATGGCCGCAACAGACGGCGCTGTCCACAGAATCGCGCGGCGGGCGCGGCGTGGATTTCTCGTGGGAAGCTCACGGATCAACGCGCGAGAGTGCCGCGAACGCTGGCGTTCATCACCGACCGACCAGCTGATCGTAGGCTGCATGGCTGCCGATCCAGAACCAGATGAGGGTGTCTTCGTGCCGGGTGGCAAGCGCGCGATACCGCAAGCCGACACGAACCGACCAGAGCCGCCCGACCGGCTTGAGGCGCAGCGAGGGATGCGAGGGATCGGCTTTCAACAACTGGAAATTCCGATCGGCCAGTTTCTGGACGGCCGTCGGAAGGCGATCATAGGCGTCCCAGAATGCGCTGGTCGCCTGATGTTTCAAAACGAGCGCGTCCGGCCCGCCTGAAATTCCCCGAGAGCTTCGTCGGCCAAACTGTCGAGCCTGCCGGCCTGCGCGTCTGCCTCGATCGCATGATCGAACCGCCTCGCTTCGAACGCATCGTACCACTCCCGGAAGCGAATGAGTTCTTCGTCGGAAAACTGCTCGATCTCGGTTTCGATTCTTTCGACACGCGTCATTGGTCTCTCATCCGTCCAGTCGTGTGCGAGTGTTGGAAATTACTCTATCAGATTGAAGCCGCCATTCTCGCAATAAGGATCACAGGATCCCCCATTCACCAATCTTGGCAGCCTCACCCCACCAGGATCACCCGGCAGTCATTCACATTGGTATGGGTCGGACCGGGCTCGTAGAGATCACCGATCGCCGAAAAGAAGCCGGTCGAGTCGTTGCCCGCCAGTGACGCGGCCGGATCGATCCCCGCTTCCTGCGCCCGCTTCAAGGTCGTGGGCAGGACGAAGGCGCCGGCCGGGTCGGTCGCAAGGCCCGTGCCGCCGTCGGTGCCGTCGGTATCGCCGGAGAGCGCGGCGATCCCCTCGGCGCCGTTCAGGGCAAGGGCGAGCGCCAAAGCATATTCCTGGTTCGGGCCGCCCCTCCCCTCGCCGCGGATCGTCACCGTCAGTTCGCCGCCGGACAGGATCGCGAGTTTCTCACCCCGCTCCTTGGCTGCCAGCGCCAGTTCGGCGTGTTCGGCCGCGACCTCTCGCGCCTCGCCCTCGACGTCGGCGCCGAGATTTTCGACTGGGTAGCCCGCCGCGAACGCCGCCTTCTCGGCGGTTGCCAGCGCCTCGGCCGGCGTCGCGATGATCGCGAAGTCTGCCCCGTCGAAGGCCGGATCGCCCGGCTTCGGGCTTTCATTCGCCGGATCGTTCAGCGCTGCTTTGCAGCTCTCCGGCAAAGCGATGCCGCGCCGCTCGACGATCGCCAGCGCCTCGGCCAGCGTCGTTGCATCCGGCACCGTCGGCCCCGAGGCGATGACGCTCGGATCGTCGCCCGGCACGTCGGAAATCGCCAGCGTTACCAACCTCGCGCCGTTCGCCCGCGCAGCCGCAGCAAGCCGTCCGCCCTTGATCCTCGACAGATGCTTGCGTACGCAGTTGATCTCGCCGATGCCGGCGCCGCTGCGCAGGAGCGCTTTCGTCACCGCCTGCTTGTCGGCGAGGGTCACGCCTTTGGCAGGTGCCAACCAGTTGGCCGAGCCGCCACCGGAGATCAAAGCGAGCACGAGATCGCCCTTGCCGGCGCCTTTCGCCAGTTCCAGCACCTCCTGCGTCGCCGCAAGCCCTGCCTCGTTCGGCATCGGGTGACCGGCCTCGACCACCCGGATCGTTCCGGCAGGCACGGCGTAGCCGTCGCGCGTCACGGCAACGCCGCTGATCGAAGCGGGGTCGAGCCCATGCGTTTTGGTGTAGTGCTCGAAGGCGGCCGATGCCATCGACGCGGCGGCCTTGCCCGCTGCCAGAACGACGATCCGGCCGTTTGGCGCGTCAGGCAGATGCCTCGCCAGGATCCGCGAGGGATGCGCGGCGTCGACGCAGGCGGTGAAGATCGTTTTCACCAAGCCTTTCGCCCGTGTCTCGTCCATGGTCACCACCTTGTGTTCCAGTCGCCATGAAAATGCATAGCGCATCTGCGCAGAAAATCGCCGCATTTCGTCCGCGCTGCGTTGCACAATGCTTATATTGGGTGCACACCACGCCCGAACGAAACAGCAAGGAGCCCGTCCGATGTTCGAAGGATTCGACCCCGTCAATCTGGCTCGGTTCCAGTTCGCCTTCACGGTCTCGTTTCACATCATCTTCCCGGCCTTCTCGATCGGACTTGCGTCCTATCTGGCGGTTCTCGAAGGCCTGTGGCTGGCGACCGGCAAGCCCGTCTATATGGACACGTTCAAATACTGGGTGAAGATCTTCGCGATCTCCTTCGGCATGGGCGTCGTCTCCGGCATCGTGATGAGCTACCAGTTCGGCACCAACTGGTCGGTGTTTTCAGACAAGACCGGGCCGGTGCTCGGGCCTATGATGGGCTACGAGGTGCTCTCGGCTTTCTTTCTCGAGGCCGGCTTCCTCGGCATCATGCTGTTCGGCCAGAAGAGGGTCGGCAACGGCCTGCATTTCTTCGCGAGCCTGGTCGTGGCGATCGGCACGCTGTTTTCCGCCTTTTGGATCCTGTCGGTGAATTCCTGGATGCAGACACCGCAGGGCTACGCGATCGCTGCGAACGGCCAGTTCATTCCCGAGGATTGGTGGGCCATCGTCTTCAACCCGTCCTTCCCCTACCGCCTCGTCCACATGGTTCTCGCGGCTTACCTCACGACCGCCTTCGTCGTCGGCGGTGTCGGCGCGTTCCATCTCCTGCGCAACCGCTACAACGCCAGTGCTCGGGTGATGTTCTCCATGGCGCTGTGGATGGCCGTCGTCGTCGCGCCGCTGCAGATCGTTGCGGGCGACTCACATGGCATCAACACGCTGGAGCACCAGCCGGCCAAGGTCGCGGCGATGGAAGGCCATTTCGAGACCAACACGGATCACCCGATGCCGCTGACCCTGTTCGGCATTCCGAACATGGAGACGGCAAGGACCGACTACGCCCTCGACATTCCCTATCTCGGCTCCCTGATCCTCACGCACTCGCTCGACGGCGTCGTGAAGGGCCTCAAGGACTTCCCGCGTGAAGACTGGCCGGATTCAACCGTCATCTTCTGGACGTTCCGGGTGATGGTGGCGATCGGCTTCGCCATGCTCGGCATCGGCCTCTGGTCGCTGGTGAAACGGTTCCGGGGAACGCTCTACGAGTCGCGATGGCTGCAGCGGGCGGCGATCGTCATGGCGCCATCCGGTTTCATCGCCGTCCTCTGCGGCTGGGTGACGACCGAGATGGGCCGCCAGCCCTTCACCGTCTACGGCCTCTTGCGCACGGCCGAAAGCCACTCGCCGATCAGCGCGCCGGCCGTCGGAACCTCGCTTCTGGCTTTCATCATCGTCTATTTCCTGCTTTTCGGTGCCGGGACCTTCTACATTCTGAGACTGATGGGCAGGGCACCGAGCCCCTATGAGGAGGATACGCCGCACGAGCCGATCCGTACCGCCGGCCTGACACCGGCGCCCTCCCTTGCCGGCCCAGCGGAATAGGAGCCGATCATGGATCTGACGATCGTCTGGGCGTTCCTGATCGCCTTCGCCGTCCTCGCCTATGTCGTCCTCGACGGCTTCGACCTCGGCACGGGCATCCTCTTTCCCTTCCTCGGCCGCGACGAGAATCGCGACACGGCGATGAACTCCGTCGCGCCGATCTGGGACGGCAACGAAACCTGGCTGATTCTGGGCGGCGGCGGGCTCTTCGCCGTCTTCCCCCTCGCCTATGCGATCATCATGCCGGCGCTCTACGCGCCGATCATCGCCATGCTGCTCGCCTTGATCTTTCGGGGCGTCGCCTTCGAATACCGTTTCAAGACGGTGCGCGGCCGCTGGCTGTGGGACCTGTCCTTCTTCATCGGCTCGCTCACCGCCGCCTTCTGCCAGGGCATTGCGCTGGGCGCCCTCGTCCAGGGCATCGAGGTCTCCGGCCGGGCCTATGCCGGCGGCTGGTTCGACTGGCTGACGCCGTTCTCGCTGATGACCGGCCTTGCCGTCGTCGTCGGCTATGCCCTCCTCGGCGCCACCTGGCTGGTGATGAAGACCGAAGGCGAGATCCACGACATCGCCCGCCGCTACGCCTCTTTTCTCGCCTTCGGCACCCTCGCGGCAGTCGGCATCGTCAGCGTCTGGATGCCCTTCCAGCAGCCGGAATTCTATTCGCGCTGGTTTGCCAGCATCCCACAGTTCCTGACGGTCGCCTGGGTGCCCGTTCTCCTGGCGCTCCTCGCCGCCAGCCTGTTCCAGGCGCTGTGGACGGGGAAGGACTACCGGCCGTTCTTTTCGGCCCTCGGCCTGTTCCTGCTGTGCTTCGTCGGGCTGGGGATCAATTTCTACCCCGACATCATCCCGCCGGACGTGACGATCTTCGAAGCGGCGGCGCCGGAATCGAGCCAGATCTTCCTGCTCGTCGGCGCGGCCGTTCTGATCCCGACCATCCTGATCTACACCGCCTTCGCCTACTGGATCTTCCGGGGCAAGGTCCGCGAGGGAGAGGGCTACCATTGACCCCCGATGACGTCCGACGCGAAACCGACGAGAGCCCCCGCTGGCATCGCTGGCTCTGGTTCGTCCTGTTCTGGATGGCCGGCGTCGGCATGGTCGGGGCCGTGGCCCTGACGCTGCGGCTTATGCTGGTCGGGTGATGGCGAAATTTTCAGTGCGCGGACCATCTCAAACTCTGAAACGGAATCGGCAATTCGGTTTCAGCAGAGCCACCACCGAGGCAATGAGCCTACGGTGGTGGCAATTGATATTAGGGCCAAAGACGATCGAGCGCGATCAAGGTGTGGCAGACCAGAATAATGATGCGGCGTAGCTGCTGCATAACGTTCTCCTCGGATGTTTGCGATTAAGGCATGGAATTGAACAGGTCTGGAACAGAGCCAAACCGTTATTCCTAATAGGTGGCGCATCACCGTTGGACGCTCGTTGGTGGAACACATTTAGTGTATTCTTCTCTATTCGGCCTTTGGATTTCAAGCGCTTTCGAGCTTTTCCGTTTCACCGGCGTTTGACGTCTTTCGCGGGTCCTCGCTTCTCTTCGGGATCGGCCGATTGGCCCTCCCATGATGGGATCAGGAGAACGAGGCGGCTCCATCTGTTTCGCGTCCTGATCGCGATGATGCGATCGGCACAAGAATTACCGCGAACTCACCTCGTCCATCGTCCCGCGAAGGACGTCGTCCCACCGGCTGGTGGAACTGTTCGGGAGCTTGCGATCCCGATTTGATCTCTCCCTCCGTTGGCGGCGGTCAAGCTGCAGTAGGAGTGGCGTTCTCCCTTGTCCAGCGGAACTCTGTGCCGTCGCTCCACATGCGATGCATGATCACTGCCAACCGGCGTGCGAGCGCGACGATGGCCTTTTGTCGTCCGCGACGTTTGGCGACGTTCATTGCCCAGGTCTTCAACCAAGACCATGTCTTCACCCGGCTCAACATGACCTGTGCCGCCTCGTAAAGCAGCGATCGCACCATGCCGTCCCCGCACAGGGAGATGCGACCGACGCGATGGCTCTCGCCTGATTGGTGAAGCGTTGGCGTCAAGCCCAGTGCAGGGCCAACGGCGCGTGAGTTGGCAAAGCGCGCCGGGGCATCGATCATGCTGATGAACGCCAGCGAGGTGACGGGCCCGACGCCGGGGATCGTCATCAAGCGCCGGCAGACCGCGTCGTCTCGTGCGATCAAGAGCAGCTTGCGATGAAGCTCCATGAAGGTTTCGCGCAGCTTCTGCCTGGCTGCCAGCAAAGGCGTCATGATCTCACCGAGTTCCGGTTTGTCGTCGACGAGGTCGCGAATGCGCGCGTCGAACCCGGCCGTTCCGACAACACCGACCTTGAGCCCGAAGTTGCGCAGCAAACCGCGGATGTCGTTCTCGATGGCGATCGCCTTTTCCTGCAGCAATCTGCGAGCGGTCAGGAGAGCCCGGCGCCGCTGGTTCGTCAGCGTCTTGGCGTGGACCGGCCGGAACAGATTGACCCGCATCATCTGTGCAATGCCGCGAGCGTCGTTGCGGTCGGTTTTGTTCACCTGCGCCTTCAAAAACGCCTTCGCATGGCGGGTCTCGATGCAGATCGCCGGCAAACCCGCTTCCGCCAGGCCGCTGAACAGCCATTGTGACAAGGGCCCGGCTTCGAGACCGATCCGATCGATCTGCCAAGCCGGGTTCTGCAGGACGCGGGCCAGATCATCCGGGTGGCTGATGACCTTCATCTCCCGGCAGACCGCGCCGGTCTCGTCGACAATGCAAACCGACGTCTCTTTCATCGAGACATCCAAACCAGCATAGTGCTTCATGCTGCGCTTCCTTTGCTGATGCTTGTGGCTGCTTCTCACAGACCACGTTCTATCATCAGCTCGAAGCGCAGCACCTTGGGCCCAGTTTCAAGGAAGGGGCTCCAGCCGAATACCCCATCTGTTTCAACCTGCGCCCGAAGCCACGCACCGGGGGAGGACGCCCCGCTCGCCGGGCCAATCACCGCCTGATCGTCACCCCCGCACCGGCCGCCTGAACCCCGCCCGCTCCGCTTCGCACGCCGCCCGCGCGGAACATCCCTCGATGTGGTCGTTGACGAAGCCCATGGACTGCATGAAGGCGTAGACCGTCGTCGCGCCGACGAAGGTGAATCCCTGATTCTTCAGGGCCTTCGACAGGCGGGTGGACGCGGCGCTTGTCGGCGTGGCGCGGACGAAGGCGATATCCACCTCCCCGGGACGCTCGTCTTTGCCCGGCTCGAAGGACCAGAGAAATCTCGCCAGCGAGCCGTGGATTTCCTGGATTTTGGCCGCGCGCCGGGCATTGTTGATCGCTGACGCGATCTTGCCGCGATGGCGCACGATGCCGGGATCCTTCACCAGCCGCTCGACATCGGCCTCGCCCATGCGCGCGACGCGCTCGATGGAAAAGCCGTCGAAGCCGGCGCGAAAGGCTTCGCGCTTCCTGAGGATCGTCAGCCACGAAAGCCCGGCCTGAAACCCTTCCAGGCAGAGCTTTTCATAAAGCCGGTCGTCGTCGGCGCATGGGCGCCCCCACTCTTCGTCGTGATAGCGGCGATAGAGCGGATCGGCGCCATGCCAGGCGCAGCCGAGCGAGCCGTCGTCGCGCCGGACGAGACCATCCGCAATGTCGTGATCATGTGCCATCGCCACAGGTCATGTCAGGCAGACGAGACGCTGACAAGGGCGGATGGCTCTGCCGCTCAGGCGTCCTTCAGCCGCCGCGACGAGCAGCGATAGCGCTTGAGGGACCATTTCGGCCGGCCGTTCATGTAGTTGGCGGCGACCGCCTGGCCGAACATGGCGCATTGCATGATCGACCCGTCGAAGGCGACATCCTCGGCGTGGCAATTGTTCGGCTGGGTGTTGAGACACATGACCAGGGTCAAGGCAATCATGGTTTGGTTCCGATCGTTGGTGCCGCTCCTCCACCTGCGGCTTGATTGACGGTCGTCCGACCAATGATCGGACCACTCTCCTTACGCGTTACCCTTACAAACGCCTTCCCCGGCTGCCGGAGCGTTGCCGGCATGCTCGCATCGACTTTCGCGGCCTTGGCCTTCCCGATGAAACGGGGCGGCGCGAGCGGAATGCTAGCAGCTTTGCTGCAGTGCACAATGCCTTGAATCTGCACTACCCGTGTTCTGCCCATCCTTTCATCATCTGCTTGCACGAAGCTGCTGCCCCGCGGTGCGCCCTTGCTAACCCCGTGCGACGGAAGGGACTGCAAGGGCCCCGAAAGGTTCCGTTAACCCTATGAAAGGGTTTGCAAAAAGCGTTACCAACAGGAGGGCTGCGGTTAACCCTTCGCTGGTGCTTTCGCGCGAGCCTGACGGATGAAACCGGCCGCACGATCCGCGGCGGATCGTCACATGAGGAGACATCGATGCCACGAGGCCTCGCCTTCGCCGTCCTTGCCACGTCCATTGCACTCATCGCCACAGGGGCCGTCGCGCAGGATCGCTACGCCCGCGCCGGTGTCCAGATCGCTCCGGGCGTCGGCGGCTCCTGGCTGATGGAGTTCGCCGCTCCCAGCGGCGTCGTCCTCGCGGCCCGCACGCCCGGCAGCCCGTCAAGCATCGAGACCGCCGCCCTCGCCCGCCAGACCGCCCCGGCCGCACGATCGATCGACCCGCGCCACGCGATCGATCCGAAGTTCCTGCCCCAGGAGGTCGCCTATAGCGGCGGCCAGAAGCCGGGAACGATCGTCATCGATTCCAAGGCCCACTTCCTCTACCTCGTCGGCGAAAACGGCACGGCGATGCGCTACGGTGTCGGCACCGGCAAGCCGGGCTTCGGCTGGACCGGCACCCACCGCGTCACCCGCAAGGCCGAATGGCCCGGCTGGACGCCGCCGGCGCAGATGATCGCCCGCGAGCGCAAGAAGGGGCGCAACCTCCCGGCTCACATGGAAGGTGGCCCTGCCAACCCCCTGGGTGCACGAGCCATGTATCTCGGCTCGACGCTCTATCGCATCCACGGCACCAACCAGCCCTGGACGATCGGCCGCAACGTCTCCTCAGGCTGCATCCGCATGCGCAACGAGGACGTCACCGATCTCTACGACCGCGTTCGGGTCGGGACCAAGGTCGTCGTTCTTTAGGGCGTGCTCGACCGTCGCGGGCCTCGGCCCGCTGGCCGACAGGCGGGGCTTGCCGCGCCAGAACCCAGAGGCGATAAGCGCGTTCACGCAAAGGTTATCGGTCCGCCGCCCACCCGCCGGATCGATCGCCGGTGATCCGCGTTCGAAACATGGCGAAATCATGGTGCATGCGTGGCATGAATTCGGCGTGAGAGATGGTGGTCGCAGGCCGACGAATTCTGCGAAACTGCTGTGATGACAGTGCCGGGCGCCGGCAATGACCGGGGTCCAAGACCAAACAAGCCCGCCGCTGCAAGCGGGCGAGAGGCTGGAGAATATCGATGAAATCCCTCAACAGGTTCGTCCTGGGACTTGCGGCTGCCGGCATGGTCGGCGCGCTGGCCAGCGAAGCGTCGGCCGAGACCGTTCGCCGCTACAACTACGCGACCTTCTCCTGGGAGCAGGTCGATGCGAATGCCCCGTCGGGGCAGCTGCGAAAGATGCTGGCCCGCAAGCCGGCGCCGGAGTTCATGCGCCGCGAGGTGCGCATCCAGACCTCCGAAAAGCCCGGCACGATCATCGTCGATTCCAGCAAGCGCTACCTGTATTTCGTCGAGGGTAACGGCATGGCGACGCGCTACGGCGTCGGCGTCGGCCGCGAGGGCTTCGGCTGGTCCGGCACGATGAAGCTCGGCCGCAAGGCCGAGTGGCCGGGCTGGACGCCGCCGGCGACCATGGTGCGGCGCGAACGGGCCAAGGGGCGCGAGCTGCCGGCCTATATGAAGGGCGGACCGGGCAACCCGCTCGGCGCCCGGGCGATGTATCTCTATCGCGGCGGCCGCGATTCCATGTTCCGCATCCACGGCACCAACCAGCCCTGGACGATCGGCCACATGATGTCGTCGGGCTGCATCCGCATGATGAACGAGGACGTGGAACATCTCTACAGCCGCGTTCCGGTCGGCTCCAAGGTCATCGTCATCGGCCCTGACGGGCGCGGCGCGAACAAGGTCTATGCCGAGACCGGTCCGGCCCGCCAGCCCGGCCTGCTCCAGGCGATCTTCGGCGGCTGATCCCGCAGCCGAGGCCAGCACCCGAAACCAGCGCCCGCCCTCACCCCCGAGCGGCGGGCGCCGCTGTTTTGGGCCCCTTCGACCCTTGTCTGCCCAAGCGGGGCGCGTTATAGGCTCTCTCGTCCGCGCGGACACCCTTGGAGGCAGCGCGGAGTGAAGCGGCCCCGTCAGCGGGCGCCGCTTTTCGTCGTTTCGGGCATGGGGCCCGGGCCGACCCCTCGAAAACTAAAGGACGAACGCCATGCACCAGACCTTCACGGTCAAGGCCGAGGCGCGCGAGAAGGTCGGCAAGGGGGCCGCCAGACATCTGCGCCGCAACAACATGATCCCCGCCGTCATCTATGGCGGCAAGGAAGAGCCCCTGCCGATCGCGCTGCCCTACAAGGAAACCTTCCTGGCGCTGCATGCCGGCGGCTTCATGACGTCGATCGCGACGATCGAAGTCAACGGCAAGAAGATCAAGGTCCTGCCGAAGGACTACCAGCTCGAGCCGGTTCGCGACTTCCTCACCCATGTCGATTTCCTGCGCGTCTCCGAGAAGACCCGCGTGACGGTCGAGATCCCCGTGCATTTCGAGAACGAGGAGAAGTCTCCCGGTCTCAAGCGCGGCGGCACGCTCAACGTCGTGCGCCACGCAGTCGAGGTTCACGCCCCGGCCGGCGACATCCCGGAAGCCTTCACCATCGACCTCACCGGTCTCGAGATCAACGATGGCATCCACGCCTCGGCTCTCAACCTGCCGAAGGGCGTCGAGCTGACGATCACCGATCGCGACTTCACCATCGCGACCATCGCCACCCCGGCAGCGCTCCGCTCCGAGGACGACGATGCGACGGACGGCGCCGAAGAGGTCACCGAGACCAAGGTCATCGAGCAGACCGACGACAATGTCGAGGGCGAGACCGAAGCCGGCAAGGAATAAGGAGCCCACGCTCCTTCCCCTTGCACTACCGTTTGACGGCCGGGCATTGTCCGGCCGTTTTCATGAGACGCGGGCTGCAGCACAGGCAGAGACCGCCACGGTCCGGCCGTCCGCACCCAACCGTCGTCATCCCGGGCTTCGTCATCCCGGGCTTGACCGGGGACCCATTCCAAACCATCAACGCTGCGAGGTCGATCGGTCCTCGCGAGAGCGGCCATTTCGCTGGCGCGGGCATGTCGGCGCAGAGGAATGGATCCCGGCTCAGGGCCGGGATGACGATGCGTCGATGCTTCGCGCACCCGTCTTGACCGCGGCAACGATTTCAGTCTTTGCGATCGGTCGCCGAAGACGAAGGTCGCGCAAGGACCGGGTAATGGCGCCTGTCACCAGTCTGGCCCGGATCGGTTTGCCCTGAGGAGTTCCATGATGTTTCTGATCTCAGGTCTGGGCAATCCGGGCTCGAAATACGCCGGCAACCGCCATAATATCGGCTTCATGGCCGTGGACGAGATCGCCCGGCAGCACGGCTTTCCCGGCTTTTCGAAGAAGTTTTCCGGCGAGATTGCCGAGGGCATGATCGGCGGCGAGAAGGTTCTGCTTCTCAAGCCACTCACCTTCATGAACGAGTCCGGCCGCTCGGTCGGCGAGGCCGCGCGCTTTTACAAGATCGAGCCGAAAGACATCGTCGTCATCCACGACGAACTCGATCTCGCGCCCGGCAAGATGCGGGTGAAGACCGGCGGCGGCCATGGCGGCCACAACGGGCTGAAATCCATCGACGCCCATCTCGGCACCAGGGATTACAGGCGGGTGCGCCTCGGCATCGGCCATCCGGGCTCGAAGGAACGGGTCAATCCGCATGTCCTCGGCGATTTTGCCAAGGTCGACAGGGAATGGCTGGAGCCCTTCATCGACGCCATCGCCCGCCATATCGACAGCCTCGTTGCCGGCGAAGACGCGATGTTCATGAACAAGGTGAGTGTCGCCACGGGCGGGCGGGAAGAGCCGGCAGGCGCCAAGGGCTCGGCATCCGCAAAGCCTGCAGCGAAGGGCAAGAGCCACATCCGCCAGGCGCGCGGCGCCGGCCCGCAGGTCAAGGTGCCGGAAAAGGGGCCGATGGCCGATATGCTGAAGCGGCTGTTCGGCGGCAAGGACTAGGCGGGAAGATCTTCCGCGCGGTTGACCGCTTGCCCTTTCGGCTGCAAACAGCGCCTCAAAATCATGATCGCCCGGCGATCCACTCATTCCTTCGAAGGACCAGCCCCATGGGTTTCAGATGCGGCATCGTCGGCCTGCCGAATGTCGGCAAGTCGACGCTCTTCAACGCCCTCACCAAGACGGCCGCGGCTGCTGCCGCGAACTATCCGTTCTGCACCATCGAGCCGAACACCGGCGACGTGCCGGTGCCCGATCCCCGGCTGAAGGACATCGCCAGGATCGCCAAGTCGGCGAACATCCTGCCGACCCGCATCACCTTCGTCGACATCGCAGGCCTCGTGCGTGGCGCTTCCAAGGGCGAAGGCCTCGGCAACCAGTTCCTCGCCAACATCCGCGAGGTGGACGCCATCGTCCATGTGCTGCGCTGCTTCGAGGACGGTGACGTCGTCCATGTCGAGGGCAAGATCGATCCCGTCGCCGACGCCGAAACCGTCGAGACCGAACTGATGCTGTCCGACCTCGAAAGCCTCGAGCGCCGGGTCGTCGGCACCCGCAAGAAGGCGACCGGCAAGGACAAGGAGGCGATCGCCGTCCTGCCCGTCATGGAAAAGGCGCTCGAGGTGCTGAACGACGGCAAGCCGGTGCGCGTCCTGCTTTCCGGCCTCGACCCCGAGGAGCTTGCACTCTTGCGCGGCCTCAACCTCCTGACCTCCAAGCCCGTGCTTTACGTCTGCAACGTCGCCGAGGCCGACGCTGCGACCGGCAACGACCATTCCGCCGCCGTTGCCAAGATGGCCGAAAGCCAGGGCGCGAGTTCGGTGGTGATTTCGGCGGCCATCGAGGCCGAAATCGCCCAGCTGCCCGACGACGAGACCGGCGACTATCTCGAAGCCATGGGCCTCACCGAGCCCGGCCTCGACCGGCTCATCCGCGCCGGCTACGAGCTGCTCGACCTCATCACCTATTTCACCGCCGGCCCCAAGGAAACGCGGGCCTGGACGATCGACAAGGGCACCAAGGCGCCCCAGGCCGCCGGCGTCATCCACACCGATTTCGAGAAGGGCTTCATCCGGGCCCAGACCATCGCCTTTGCCGACTTCGTCGCGCTCGGCGGCGAGGCCGCCGCCAAGGAGGCCGGCAAGGCCCGCGACGAGGGCAAGGAGTATGTCGTCGCGGACGGCGACATCATGAACTTCAAGTTCAACGTCTGAGCCTCATGGGGAGAGCAGCGGCCCGGAACTTGGTCAGCACGAAAGATGCTGAAACGCCGCGCCGCTTGCTCACCTTGCCTCGACGATCTCCGGCTCGCACAGCACCGGGAAATTCACCGAGCGCGCGACGAAGCATTTTTCGTGCGCCCCGTGATGCAACGCCTTGGCCTTTGCCGCGTCGCTGCCGGCCGCGATCGTCACTTTCGGTCGCAGCACGGCCCTGACGAAAGCGCCGCCGCCATCCGGCGCCTCCTGCATCTCGCCTTCGGCCGCGTCCGCATAGCCGGTGACGACGACGCCCGCGACGGCGCACAGATGCAGATACCAGAGCTGATGGCAGGCCGACAGCGAAGCGAGCAGCATCTCTTCCGGGTTCCAGCGGGCCGGATCCCCCCGAAAGGCCGGATCGGCCGAGCCTTCGATCGCGGCCTTGCCGTCCGCCGACAGGACATGATCGCGGGAATAGGCCCGGTAGTTCGTCGTTCCCTCGCCCTCGTTGCCGGTCCATTCGAGCCGGACCGCGTAGCGATGGATCTTTCCGGACATGGCTTCCCGCCTCCTCGGCTGGCCGGCGACTGGACCGCGCGTCTCGAGCCGGCGGTAACCCTTTCTTAAGACTGGTTCCGCCCACGCTTGCGAAGCGTTGCGCAGCAATGCTTATAACGGTCATGCACACGCTTTCGACACCGTCATCCTGCCGGCAGCCATCACCATCCGTCCGCCCGTTCGCACGCATCGCGGCCATCGCCCTCGCGATCTGCGTGGCGATCGCGTCCGGCATGATGGCGGCACGCGCGCAGACGGCGCAAAAGTCCGAGGACCGCCTGGAGCAGGATGCCGGTGACGATGCGGCGACTTCGATCGCAACGCCGGAGCAGGATGCATCCCTTCGCATTCGGGCTCCCCTCGCCCCCACACGGCTGGCACTCGTCCTCGCGCCACACGCCGTCGATCCGGCCGAGACGGTCTTCATCGACGTCTATCTGCAGCAGGCCGCCGCGAAGACCAAGACACCGGAGACGACAAGCAGCACGACTACCGCTGAACTCACGCAGGGAAGCGCCAGCCAGCTTGCCGGCACCGTCGCATTCACGCAAGCCGAAGAGGTTGGCGAGGAAGCGTATTTCGTCGTCAACGTGCCGAAGGGAATGCGCTTTGAAAACCGCGCTGCCATCGTCACGATCGCCCTGGTGGGCGCGAACGCGCCGCTGCAGAACTCGGCGATCGAGCTGCGCAGGGCGAGCCTCGTCGAATAGCCGTTTCGCAGGAGCCGCGGCGGGCCTATAAGCCGCCGGGACATCCAGAAACGGAGAATAACGACGTGACGAAGCGCGCCTATGAGGATTTCGAGGAAGGGCTGGAGATCCCGATCGGCCCCTACACGGCCGATCGCGACGAGATGATCGAATTTGCTCGCGAATTCGATCCCCAGCCGTTCCATCTGGACGACGCGGCCGGCGGCGCCAACGAACTCGTCGGCTCGCTCTCGGCCTCCGGCTGGCACACATGCTCGATGCTGATGCGCATGATGGCCGACGGCTTCATTCGCGATTCAACGTCGCAGGGTTCTCCCGGCGTCGATTTCGTCAAATGGAAGGCCCCTGTCAGGGCCGGCGACGTTCTGACGGGCACGGCCCGCGTGCTGTCCCGCCGCCTGTCGGCGAAGCGCCCCACCCTCGGCATCACGAAAATCGGGGTGATCATCGAGAACCAGGCGGGCGTCGCCGTCCTCGAAACCGAATACACACTGCTCCTTCTGACGCGCGAAGGGATCGCCGCATGAAATTCTGGGACACCTTCGTCATCGGCGAGCCGATCGTTCTGGGGTCGTATCTGTTTTCGGCCGAAGACATCGTCCGCTTTGCCGAGAAATACGACCCGCAGGTCTTCCATCTGAATGCGGAGGCCGCCAAGGCGTCGGTCCTCGGCGGTCTCTGCGCTTCGGGCTGGCATACGGCGGCGGCCTGCATGCGTCTCAACGTCGATTATCGCTATGCCAGAGTGAAGGAGTGGATCGAAGCCGGCAATCCGGCGCCGAAGATCGGCCCCTCCCCCGGCTTCAGGAACATGCGCTGGCCGAAGCCGGTCTATGCCGGCGACAACGTGACCTTCAGCCAGACCATCGTCGACAAACGCGTCTCGGAAACGAGGCCGGGCTGGGGTATTCTAAGCTTTACCACCCTCGGAGTGAACCAGGACGGCGCGGAGGTTTTCACCTTCGAGGGCGCGGCATTCCAGGGAACGGACTGAAAATCGAAGGTCGCGAAACACATCCGAAACACAACTCGAAATCGTAAGGAAATGCGCCGGGCTTAAGAAGTCGTCCGCCGAACGGTTCCTTGGGCTGAGCTGCCCGGGAGTTCCCGTTGGTTTCGGCTGCCTTCGAGATCACGCTCCATGCGCAACATCGACAGACTCTACGTAGCCACCGGCTTCGGATGGCTGATCTTCTCCGCTGGCTTCGGCACCTGGCTTGGCGCCAGCGGCCATTTCAACTTCGCTCAGTCGCACGCTCATATCGGCCTGCTCGGCTTCGTCGCCTCCGTCCTTTTCGGTGTCATTCACCGCGCGTGGCCGGAGCTGCGCGAGCGCGTCCTCTCCAGCGTACAGTTCGCCGTCTACGAGATCGGAACGATCACTCTGCTCACCGGGAAGATCATGGTCGATGCGACCGGCGAACCCAATCTCTTCCTGATGGTCGGTGCCCCCATCGTCATTCTGGGAGCGCTGCTCTTCCTCTGGCTGTTCCTCGCTTCCCCCGCGACGAAACGCGCGCCAGAGATGGTGCCTGCGGAATAATCCCCCATACCCGCACCACCAAGCGAGCCCTGACCTTTCCCCCGAAGGTCAGGGCCATTTCTTTTTCAATCGAAGGCAGGAAACCTCAGCGCACGATCGTCAGCCGCTCGGCCGCGCGGGTGATCGCCGTATAGAGCCAGCGCTCGCGGGTATCGCGAAACGCCCAGCTCTCGTCGAACAGCATGACGTCGTTCCACTGCGAGCCCTGCGCCTTATGGACGGTCAGCGCGTAGCCGAAATCGAAATCGTCGAAGCGCTTCTTCGTCGCCCAGGGCACCTCGGCCTCCGGCTCCTCGAAGGCCTGCTTGAGTAGCCGGATCTTCGCCGCGCCCTGATCGATGTCGTCGTCGTCGGGCTTGACGATGAGGTTGACGCCGGGTTTCGTCGTCTCGCGCGATGCGGTCATGACTTGCCAGAGCGATCCGTTGAGAAGGCCCTTCGGCGGATCGTTCCTGAGGCAGACCAGCTTGTCGCCGGCCATCGGCAGCGGCCCCTCGAAGCCCTTCAGCTCCCGCAGCCGCGCATTGTAGCGCCGCCGCGTGCGGTTGGTGCCGACGAGGACCTGATCGGCGGCCAGCACGTTTTCGGTCTCGACCTCGCGCTTGGAAATGACCTTGGCCGTCGTCCCGTAGTCGCCATACATCAGCTCGCGGCCCTCACGGACGGCGAGCGCCATCTCGATGATCGGGTTGTCGCGTGCCTGGCGGTGAATCTCGGTGAGGAGAAAATCGGGCTCCGATTCGGTAAAGAAACCGCCGCCGGAGACCGGCGGCAGCTGCCCCGGATCGCCGAGAACGAGGATCGGGGTTCCGAACGACATGAGATCGCGGCCGAGCGCCTCGTCGACCATCGAACACTCGTCGACGATGACGAGCTTCGCCTTGGCGACAGGGCTCTGGCGGTTGAGCGAAAAGGTCGGCGAGACCCTGGAGACACCGCTCGTCTCGTCGGCAACCGTTTCCTCGCCGCGCGGCCGATAGATCAGCGAGTGCAAGGTGCGAGCCGACTTCGCCCCCTTCGAACGCAGGACCTGTGCCGCCTTTCCGGTAAAGGCGGCAAATTGCACGGCCCCGTCGATGCCTTCGGCGAAATGTTTCGCCAGCGTCGTCTTGCCGGTGCCGGCATAGCCGAACAGGCGAAAGATCGGCTGATCGCCATTGTCGAGCCAATCGGCGACGGCGCGCAGCGCGTCGTCCTGTTGCGGCGTGAGTTTCAAGGGCGATTCTCCCCCTCAGTCTTGTGCGGCGCGCCAGGGCCTGCGAGCGGCCGACAAGGCCGATCGGATGGAGCAATGCCGAAGCGCGCAAGACCGCGAACAAGTCCTCTGGCTCACCCGATCCAGATCGACAGCTTCGACGAACGATCCGGCAAGCGTCGGACGACGACATTTCGCGAATGCACCGAGCCTTCGCAATGAGCGCCATGCGTTGCAGGATTTGACGGTCGGATCAAGCCGAGGCCCGCCTGCGCGCGCCCTTTAAACCGGGCGATGTCCGGGGAGAGGCACTTGTCCGCCCACAGCTTTTTCAGCGGGCGCCCCCCGGCTCGTGCGACGTGCGGCGGCCCATCATGTCAGCGGCGCCAAAACGGAATGGTATTGGCAAAGCCCGAGGACGCGAATGATGGAAGAGGAGCGTTGCTTGCGCATTCGGATGCACGCACGGCGCTTCAGGCCCGAACGCCACCGCGGGCGCCCGCGCCGGACATCTCGAACGCCTTCGAGCCGTCTTTGCGGATGGTCTGGATGGTGGCGTCGAGCTCGCGCATGCCGAAGGGCTTGTGCAAGTGGGCGCTGGCAACCTCTACGGAGCCAATCACGTCCTCGGAGTATCCTGACGCAACGATGATCGCGATCGACGGCCACCTGTCCCGCACGATCATCGCAAGTTCGATGCCGGTCATCCGTGGCATCGAGTGGTCGGTGATCACGAGGTCGAAGGCTTCGCCGTCACGCGCTGCAAGAATCTGCAAAGCTTCCTCGCCCGACATTGCATCGACGGTCGCGTGGCCCAGCTCCGTCAACATCGAAACGGTGTTGATCATGATCATCGCATCGTCATCGACGACGAGTATCCGCAAGTTTCGTCTGGAGCGACCGTTCACGTTCTCACCATTGCGTTCGTCGACTGCGCGTCCCGAAAGCCGCGAGTTGAGCGGCCAGCAGCGCCGGAAAGCCGCTGGGACCGCGCAATTTCGACCCGACTTTCGCTTGGCGAATGTCATTAACGACGCAGTCAAAGAGTTTAACCGTCGATCACCCCGTTCCGGTTCCATATATCTTGACGCGTCGACTTACCGAATTCGTGTTTCCGATGCCTCGTCGCCTGTTTATAAAATTATTACCGAAGACAATCTATCATTCAATCCGGTGATTAACCACGATTAAATTACTACCAGAAGGCGATTTTTATGAGACAACTTGACGCAGGTAGCCATGTGCCAAGAAAGGATAAGCGGATAAACGAAAGACACTTCGGCGTCATTATCGATTTCGATCCCGCGGTTGTCGCTGAGGACAAGGCACGCGGATGCGACTTCCGCGATTAAGGATAATCGTCCGATCCTGCCTGAAATCTACTTTCCGAAACGATTTTCCGGCCCCGTTCCGCGATGATCGAAGCGCAAGCTTCGGGCAAGAAAACTACCCCGCCCCGAAGGCCGACCGTTCATTTCGACGCGGACATCGTCATCCCATGAGGTCGCTGCGGAGATCGAAATCCATTTCCGCAGGCACGATGGGTCAGTTCATGGCCCGGGAGCGAACGCTTCGGGGTTTGCGAACCGACACCGCATGCCGGCGCAGGGAAAGCCGGCCATGTCGCGACTACATTCCCGCCTTGCCGCGCGATAGCGCCGCAACGCCCGTGCGGCAGATCTCGACGACACCGAGCGGTGCCATCAGCGAGACGAATTTGTCGAGCTTCGTCGGACGCCCCGTGATCTCGAAGACGAAGTGCTCGATCGAGGAATCGACCACCTTTGCCCGGAACACATCGGCAAGACGCAGGGCCTCGACCCGCTTCTCGCCCTGCCCGGCGACCTTGATGATCGCCAGTTCCCGCTCGATCGGCCGGCCTTCGCCGGTGTCGCCCGTATTGGTGGTCAGATCGACCACCCGGTGCACAGGGACGATGCGGTCGAGCTGGCTCTTCAGCTGCTCGATCACATGCGGTGCCCCGCGTGTCACGACCGTTATGCGCGACAGATGCTTCTCGTGCTCGGTCTCGGAAACGGTCAGGCTCTCGATGTTGTAGCCGCGCCCGGAGAACATGCCGATGACGCGGGCGAGCACGCCCGGCTCGTTGTCGACGAGGATGGCGAGCGTGCGCGCCACCACCGTCTCGCGTTCGGGCGTGATGAAATAGGCCGAGGCAGGCGGCTGAACGGCAGGATTGTTCATGGTCGTTTCCGATTTTTGTCGTTTCTGATGGCCGTCAAACCAGCACCCGGTCCTTCGCGTCGATCGCCCTCGCCACCGCCTCGTCGGTCGCCTCTTCCGGCAGGAGGATCTCGTTATGCGCCTTTCCGGACGGGATCATCGGGAAGCAGTTGGCGAGATTGGCGACGCGGCAGTCGAACAGGACCGGAGCATCGACGGCGATCATCTCGGCAATGGCCTCGTCGAGATCGCCCGGTTTGGAGCAGCGCATTCCGACCGCCCCGTAGGCCTCCGCAAGCTTGACGAAGTCGGGCAGCGCCTCGGTGTAGGAGTGTGACAGGCGGTTGCCATGGAGAAGCTGCTGCCACTGGCGCACCATGCCCATATACTGGTTGTTGAGAATGAAGATCTTGGCGTTCGCCCGGTGCTGAACCGCGGTCGACATCTCCTGCATGTTCATCAGGACGGAGGCGTCGCCGGCAATGCAGACCGAGAGCGCATCGGGATGGGCAATCGCCGCTCCGATCGCCGCCGGCAGGCCGTAGCCCATCGTCCCGAGACCGCCCGAGGTCAGCCACCGGTTGGGTTCCTCGAAACCGTAGAACTGCGCCGCCCACATCTGGTGCTGCCCGACCTCGGTCGAAACGTAGGTCTCGCGATGCCTCGTCGCTTCGTAGAGGCGCTGCACCGCATATTGCGGCATGATCACCTCGTCACTCGGCTTGTAGGCGAGGCAGTTGCGCGCGCGCCAGGTCTCGATCTCGCTCCACCAGGCCTCGAGAGACTGCGGGTCGACCGCCGCCCCCGCGCCCTTCCATGCGGCGATCAGCTCCTTCAGGACATGGGCGACGTCGCCGATGATCGGCAGATCGACGCGCACGTTCTTGTTGATCGAGGACGGGTCGATGTCGATGTGGATCTTCTTCGAACCCGGCGAGAAGGCGTCGAGGCGGCCGGTGATCCGGTCGTCGAAGCGCGCGCCGATGCACAGCATGACGTCGCAGCCATGCATGGCGAGATTGGCCTCGTAGGTGCCGTGCATGCCGAGCATGCCCATCCAGCTCTTGCCGGAAGCGGGATAGGCGCCGAGCCCCATGAGGGTCGAGGTGATCGGAAAACCGGTCATCTCGACGAATTCCCGCAGGAGCCTGGACGCTTCCGGCCCGGAATTGATGACGCCGCCGCCCGAATAGATCATCGGGCGCTTGGCGCCGGCGAGCATCGAGACGGCCGCGGCGACCCGCTCGGCCTCCGGCGACAGCCGCGGACGGTAGCTCTCGTGGGCGCGGCTGGGCGGCGGCGGCGAATACATGCCGGTTGCGAACTGCACGTCCTTCGGTACATCGACGACCACCGGTCCCGGCCGCCCCGTCCGCGCGACCAGAAAGGCCTCGTGCAGAACACGGGAGAGATCGGCGACGTCCTTGACCAGCCAGTTGTGCTTGGTGCAGGGCCGGGTGATGCCGACGGTGTCACACTCCTGAAAGGCGTCGGAGCCGATCAGAGTGGTGGGAACCTGGCCGGAAATGCACACGAGCGGGATCGAATCCATCAGCGCGTCCTGCAGTGCCGTCACCGCGTTGGTCGCGCCCGGGCCGGACGTCACCAGCATGACGCCGGTCTTGCCCGTCGCGCGGGCATAACCTTCCGCGGCATGGCCAGCGCCCTGCTCATGGCGAACGAGCACGTGGCGGATCTCGGTCTGCTGGAACAGCTCGTCATAGATCGGCAGCACCGCCCCGCCCGGATAGCCGAAGATGTCGGTCACTCCGTTGTCGACGAGCGCCTGGACGACCATCTCGGCGCCCGTCATCTCACGTGCTTCAGTTTCGGCCTTGATATCCATCGTTTTCGTCTTTCGCATCGCCGCCCTCGTCTTGTCCGGCGGTTCGTTCCCAAAATTTTGGCAATAAAAAAAGGGCCTCTCGGGGCCCTTTGTTTCGCGCACACGTGGCTGTCGCCGGGCGGCCGTCAGACCGTCACGCGTGTGCGCACACCTACAAGAATCAGCTTCGTGTTCATGGCACAGAAGCTAGGCGGGCAAGACAGCGCCGTCAACGGCTTTTTCCAGCTGGATGATAGAAAAGCGCCAGACTGGCTCAACCGACGTTCGAAACGTCCGGCATCTCGATGCGGCGATAGACGGCTTCGGTGATCGAATAGACGCCGAAGGCAATCAGCCCCAGCCCGGTCAGTGACAGAAACGCCCAGCCGAAGCTCCAGCCGGAGATTTCCTGCAGCGCGGCATCGAGCCCCGGCGTGTCGCCGGACTGGTAACCCGCTGCCCCCGAGGCCAGGAGCACCGCAAGGACGATAAAGGTGAGAGCCCTGGCCGACAGGCCGAACTGGCAGATCGGCTTCAACAACCACCGACGATCCTCGGGCAGAGCCATGTATTTCTCAAATCCCGCCTTCGCCGCTTTGACGAGATGAGCGATGGCTGCTGCTGCCATGCCTGCCGCGATCAGATAGGTGAGCCAGACGCCATAGCCCTGCTCATAGGCGTAGGCGATTGCGCCGCTCTTGCCGCTGCTACCGCCTTCTTCCCCGCCCGACGCACTGCCGATCAGCAGCGTCGTCGCATAGACTGCCAGACCGCCATAGGAAAAGGCACTGATCAGCAGACCGAATCTGACGAAGAGCCCCTTTGCGCCATTGCCGTGATCATCGACGTCCATCACAACCTGGATGAGCCGCCAGATCGCGAAGGCCGCCAGCGCGAGCACCATTGCCGCAAGAAGAACGGCCCCGAAGCCCGAACCGGCGATGACCTCGATGGCATCCTTGGTATCCATCGCTTCGCCACTGGCGAAAGCGGCTCGAAACGAGAAATAGCCGACGATCAGGAAAACCAGGCCCCGGGCCGCATACCCTGCCCTCGCCGCCGTCTTCAGCCAGTCTTTGCCGTCGCCCGGCGCCATGCTCTCGGATGTGCTCATGATCACGTGTATTCCCTTTCGAGGAAGACGCATGGACAGAGGCTTGGTTCCGACAGCTGGGCAAATAGCCGCGAGAACGTGGGGTCAGGCCGCGACCCGGTTCCGGCCGGACTGCTTGGCCTGATAGAGCTTGACGTCGGCCCGTTTCATGATCGTCGCCGGCTCGTCCTTGGGAAGCGCCGCGGCGATCCCGATCGAAGCGGTGACTTCAATTCTCGTATGGCCAGCCTGGACCGACAGGCAGGAGAGTTCATACCGCAGCTTTTCGGCAAAGCGCCGCAGGTCCCTCTCATCCATGTTCGGCGCGATGACGGCGAACTCCTCGCCGCCGATCCGGGCCACGACATCGTGGAACCGCGAGTGCTCGAACAGGCAGTAGGCAACCGTGCGCAGCACCTCGTCGCCGATGTCGTGTCCATGGGTGTCGTTGATCGACTTGAAATGATCGAGGTCGATCAGCGCGAGGCCGAGGGGTTTTTCGATCCGCTCGAATTCCTGGACAAACTGCTTCAGAGCCTCGTCGAAGAAGCGGCGATTGTGCATGCCGGTCAGGGGATCGGTCAAAGCGGCCGCCTCCAGGTTCTGTGATCGCTCCTTCAAAAGGCCGGTCAAAGAATGGAGCTTGCCGCTCTCGCGGTCGTGGTGGCGCAGAAGCGGCAGAATGACGAACAGGGCGGCGAGCGCTGCAGCGCCGAGAAGGCCGAGGGCCAAGAATGTCAACGACGAATGGGTGCGACGGATTCCTTCGCCGGCAACGCTGGTTAGCGAGTTCCCCATCAGGGCGTGATTGTAATAAATGATCGTGGACGCGGCGACGACGGCGCATACGACGAATGCGACCGACAACTCCGCCTTGGCAACCTTCATCGTTCCGTCCAGCTCCCCTGAATTGACGACGCATCTGTAGCGCAAAGGGTCTACCGAGCTGTTAAATCGCATTCGATAGCCGCGACTAAATCGCTCCATCCGGAACGAGGCGCTCCCAGCTGTCATCGAACTGATGCCGGAACCAGGTTTCCTGGCGCTTGGCGTATTGACGGGTTCGTACGATGGACCGTTCGCGCGCCTCTTCATAGCTCGAGCCCCCCCGCAGGAAGGAGCCCAGTTCCGCAAGTCCGATCGCCTTGCCGGCCGTCGGGCCGGGCTCGGGAAACCGTGCCTCGAAACGGCGAACTTCTTCCAGCGCTCCGCCTTCGAGCATGCGGTCAAAGCGCTCGGCGATCCGCCGGCGCAGCTCCGCCCGATCCGGTGTCAGGACGATCTTCCGGGCGTTTCGAGGATCGATCAGGGCCTCTCCATCGCGACGTTGCAACGTTGACATGGGGGACCCTGCCGCCTCGCAGACCTCCAGCGCCCGGGCGATTCTCTGGCCGTCCGCCGGATCCAGTCGCCGCGCCGCCAGCGGATCGGCCGTTTCGAGTTCGCGGTGGAGCGCCGCAGCTCCTTCCGCCAGGAGCCGCGCCCGCCATTTCGCCCGGATTTCGTCCGGCACGGCGGGCATTTCGTCGAGAAGCCCGAGCAGCGCCTTGAAATAGAGCCCGGTGCCGCCGCACACGATCGGCAGATGGCCCCTTGCCCGCACCGCCGCGAGCACCGAACCGGCATCCTTGAGATAGGCCCCTGCCGAGTAGTTCGATCGTGGATCGACATGGCCGTAGAGATGGTGGGGCACCTGGCGAACGTCTCCTGCGGACGGTCGCGCGGTCAGGATTTCCAGGCCGTCATAGACCTGCAGGGAATCGGCATTGACGATCTCGCCGCCATGGCGCTCCGCCAGCTCCAGCGCAAGGCCCGACTTGCCGCTGGCAGTGGGGCCGGCTATCAGGATCGCCTCGATCTCCCCCGTCATGGCATCCCCTTCTTCGGCAGTCGTCTCATGTATCTCGCAACCCTGATCGCCCCGACCAATGGGCCCCGCTTCTCCCAGCGCGAGATCGACCAGATCGCGACGACGCTCGGCGCCAACGCAGCCGATGCGGACTGGCTTGCCGAGGGCATGGCCGCCGATCTGCCGCTCGGAAAGGTCCCAGCGGCCGACACCATCGCCGCCGCCCGCTCGAACGCGGCCGAGCTCGGTCTCGATCTCGTCGTGCAGGAGGCGGCCGGCCGTCGCAAGCGCTTTCTGATCGCCGATATGGATTCGACCATGATCGAGCAGGAATGCATCGACGAACTCGCCGCCGAGGTCGGGATCAAGGACAGGATCGCGGCGATCACCGCGCGCGCGATGAATGGCGAGATCGCTTTCGAGCCGGCGCTGCGCGAGCGGGTCGGCCTGCTTTCCGGCCTTTCCGAGATGGTCGTCGAGAAGGTCATCGCCGAGCGCATCACCTATGCGGCCGGCGGCAGGACGCTGCTGGCTACGATGCGCAAAGACGGCGCCCATACCGCGCTCGTTTCCGGCGGTTTCACGGTGTTCACGGGCCCGATCGGAGCTGCCCTCGGTTTTCACGAGAACCGGGCGAACCGCCTGATCGCCAAAGACGGCAAGCTCACCGGCGAAGTCGGCGAGCCGATCCTCGGCGCCGAGGCGAAAGTGACGGCGCTCCACGAGATCGCTGCGGCAAACGGGCTGTCTCCTGCTGACGCGATCGCAGTCGGTGATGGCGCCAACGATCTGCCGATGCTCAAGCTCGCCGGAACCGGCGTCGCGCTCCACGCCAAGCCGACTGTCGCGGCCAGTGCGCCCCACCGGGTCGATCGCGGCGATCTGACGGCGCTTCTCTATATTCAGGGCTATCGGCAGAACGAATTCGTCGCCGCCTGACAGAGCGGACAGGCTTCACGCCGGCGGCCGGGAGCATAGTGCCGGGCGCCGGCCTTTATTCGGCCGGCAGGATGTTGACGGCCGGCGCATGGACCGAAAGCGCCGGCTCCTTGCGCGCAGGTTCCGCCACGGTGGCCGAAACCACCTCCCCGGTCAGCGCGGCGAACGCCCGATCGAGCCATGCATTGTCCGGACCTGCGCCGATCGCCAGGGCTCGGGGGGTCTCGCCGGCCTTCGGCACATGCGCCGCCAGCGAGGCCCGGCCGCCGGCAACGTCAAAGCGCAGCCAGCCGCTCTTTGTCTCGACGATGCCTTTCATCCGGTCGATCTCGCCGGCTTCGCCAGCGACCACCTCTGCCAGAACCTGTCGCAGGGCATCGGCATCGACCCTGCCGGAGAAGCACCGGCTCCAGGACGCAAGGCCAAGGCCCGGCTCGTCGTGGTGGTGATGCCCGTGATGATCGTGCCCCTGATGATCATCGTGTGAATGGGCATGGTGGGCGTGATCATGCCCGTGATGGTGGTCATGATCATGACGTCCGGCATGCCCGTGATCATGAGCATGATGATCATCGAGCCCGTGAGCGTGGTGCTCATGCTCGTGGCGGGCAGCAACCGCCGGACCGGTCGCTGCATGGTCGTGCCCATGCCCCGTATCTTCGTGCCGGCCATGCTTGCTTGTCTCGTTGGGCGCGTGCTCGACCACGCGGGCGGTCCCGGCGGCGGCGTGAGCACTTGAACCCTGGCCCCGAGCTTGAGCCTGACGCGGTGCCGTCTCGTCGTCCATCATGTCCCGGGTCTCGCTCTGCCAGAGCGAGAGTGCGAGCGCTGGATCGACGCCACCCTCGACGATGCCGTAGCGCGCCGTCAGGATCTTGGCCGACGGATTGAGAGCGAGCAGCGTCTCTCGGACGGTCTCGATCTCGCCTGGCGAGACGAGGTCGGTCTTGTTGAGAATGAAGACCGGGGCAAGCCGTGCCTGAATGCGGAAATAGTCCGGCATGCGGGCGAAGTCTCTCAGGAACGCTCCGGCGTCGATCACCGTGTAGAGCCGTAGCGCCTTGGTCAGGCCGGCGATTTCAGGCTCGTGCAGGACGCGCAGAAGCGAGGCGACGTCGGCCACGCCCGACGGCTCGATCAGGACGCGCTGCGGCTTGATCTTGGCGACGACCTCACGCAGCTGCGCCGACAGATCCTTGCGCAGCGAACAGCAGATGCAGCCGTTCGACAACTCGACGACGTCGGCGCCCTGCCCTTCGAGCAGCGAGCCGTCGATGCCGAGCTCGCCGAAATCGTTGACGAGGACGACGGTCTTCACGTTCGGATCGGCCTCCGACAGCATGTGGCGCAGCGTCGTCGTCTTGCCGGCGCCGAGGAAGCCGACGACGATCTCGGCCTCGAAGGGCGTGCGCTCGCCGCGCGACTTCAAGCCAGGGGACCACAGCGTCGCCGTCGGCATCGGCAGGACCAGCATCCAGTGTTCGAGGATCGCGAGAGCCATCAGAACGGCCAGGAAGGTGTAGCCGGCGCGCTCGAAGCTGGTCGCCGCTTCGGCCATCGCGGCCGTGACGAGCAATGCGGTGATCACCGTCGAGATCGTCACGGAGAACGGGAAGAGCAGGTTCATCGACTTCTTGTTGAGGAACCCTTTCAGGAACTCCAGATGCTCGGGCAGGAATTCCTCGTTGAGGTTTCTGACGCCGAGAAAGACGTTCAGCTTGGCGCTCTGATGCATCCACCAAAGCACCATGAAGGTCCACATGCCGATCTGGTTCGGCGCGCCCCAGGTGAGCCAGACCACCGCCACGGCGGCGACGATGATCGCCAGCTCGTGATAGAGGCTGGTCTGCACCGCATGGACGAAGTGCGGCCAGCCGCGACAGTTCTCCGGGCAAGGCTGTTTGCGCGAGCCGGTGACGTAGCCCATATAGAAGCTCATCTCCTGCCAGCCCCAGGCCAGAAGCCCCCAGGTGAAGGCGAGATAGGCGCCCGTAATTGTCGCATCCTGGGCGGATTTCTGCAGCCCGATGAGCGAGATCGCAAAGACGAAGGTCGCCCCGATCATCGAATATTTGAAGGTCTTCTTCGGCAGCCCGTCGAGATAGATGATCGCGACGGTCGAGGCCCACCAGACGACGAGCGCGAACAGCGCGGGGTAGAGATATTCGGTCATTGTCTGGTCCTTCTACCTGTGTCGACGGTTCGTCCGCCAAGACGTCTGCTTGTGTCTGAGGCATTCCCGCCTGCGTCGGTCGAAGCGCCATAGGGACCCACCTCGAGCGCTCGTCATCCCGGGCTTGACCCGAAATCCATTCCTATGACGGCGGCAGGTCCGTCCGCGGCTGGAACCACATTCGACTTGATCGAACCGTCTGAGCAGCTTCGACGATTTGGAATGGATTTCGGGTCAAGCCCGGGATGACGACGTCGAAAGGTTTCGCTTCGCCGCAATTTGCGAACCCGGCCGCCCCGTCTCACCACACGGGAACGAGCTTGCTCTCCTTCGGGATCTCGTTCTTGATCACCGGCAGTGTGTAGAGCCGCGCGAAGGCGAGCGCCGCCGCCGCCTTGCCACGCCAGACCTTCAGCTTGCCGGAAACTCCGCCCTGTTGCGCCGCCGCGTCGATGCCGCGGCTGATCTTCAGGAGGCGCTCGAGCCCGGCCTTGAAGCGCGGATCGTCGATATCGATCATCACCGGGAAGACCTGTCTGGAAATCTCGTTGGTGATGGCGAAGACCTTGAAGCCGTATTCCGACGGGTCGAGGCCGAGGGCCTTGTGGAACTCCGGCCGGGCATGGTCGCGGACATACATCGTCGCGTAGACCGCCAGCAGGAAGAAGCGGATCCACAGCTTGTTGCGGCCTTCCAGCGTATGCCGCTCGGCGCGCATCAGCAGCGAAAAGGCCTCGCCGTGGCGGAACTCGTCATTGCACCACTTCTCGAACCACTTGAAGATCGGGTGGATGCGCCGTTCCGGATGCTGTTCCAGATGCCGGAAGATGGTGATGTAGCGGGCGTAGCCGATCTTCTCGGATAGATAGGTGGCATAGTAGATGAACTTCGGCTGGAAGAAGGTGTACTTCTTCTCCTTGGTCAGGAAGCCGAGATTGACCCCGATGCCGAATTCTTTCAGCGCGTCGTTGATGAAGCCGGCATGGCGGGCCTCGTCGCGGCTCATATAGGAGAAGAGCTCGCAGATATCGGGATTGGATCCGCGCCGCTTCATCTCCTTGTAGAGAACGCAGCCGGAAAATTCCGCCGTCAGCGAGGAGACGAGAAAATCTACGAGCTCCTTGCGCAGGCCCTCGGGCAGATCGTCGAGCTCGATCTTGTCCCAGTTCTCGTCCCGCTTGAAATGGCCGCGGTTCGGATCGGACTTCATCTCGGCGATCAGCGCGTCCCACTCGCGGCGAACGCCGGAGACGTCGACCTTGTCCAGCTTGTCGAAATCGGTGGTGTAGAAGCGCGGCGTCAGCAGCGTGTCCTGCTGGGCCGTCCTGGTCGTCTCGTTCGGCGCTTCGGCAGCGGCGATCCTGGCGTGCGCGTTCATAGCGTTGCCCTTTCCGAGAATGAGAATTCGCAAAGTTCCATGAATTCGAAGTCGCCGGTCGCCCGCGTCCAGGCGCGCTCCAGCCATCCGGCCCGGCGGATCGTCGCACGGCGCCTGATACAGGCGGTCTCGCCATAGGGCACTTCCACCGGCGCGCCGTGAACGAGAACCTCGTCGCCCGGCTCCACCGTCACGCCGCCGTCGAAGCGCACATGGGCATGGAGGCTGTCGAAGGTGTTGGAAACCTCGACGGTACAGCCGACGTCTTCGGATCGTTTCTTGAGCAATCGTCCGATCATTTCACGCCTCCCAGATTGGCGGCATCGGCGGCCGGCATCATATTGGCAAAGGCCTTGGCCTGCCTCTCGCCGAATGCCCGCAGTTCCACCTGCTGGTGGGTCTCGGGATCCTCGACCACCAGCCTGCCGTCGGACTTCAATGCGAGAACGAACGGCCCACCCACAGTAGCACCCTTGCGCAACCTGTCACGCGCCAGATTGCGCAGGGCTTCGATGGCAAAGGCGCCGGATCCGGGCTCGACGGTCAGGAGCACCTCGCCGTTTTCGGCATCGACGACGGAAGCCGAGCCGTCGTCATGCTCGGCAAGCTGCAGATCGCGGTGGGCGACGGTGGCGATATGCGGCGTGTCGGCCATGCCGACGCCGGTCGTGCGACCCATGCCGATCGCAACGAGGGTGACGAGGGCGAGCGCCCCGGCGCTGATCAGGATCGGCCTGGGGATGGGCTTTTCCGGATCGGGAGCGATCTTGATCGATCCGTTGCGGATGGCGGCGGCGAGAGCTCGCATGATCCGGTTTCCTTCACATCGCAGCCGGCTGAGCGCCGGCAAAGCCGGTTTCGGCGCGTTTTTCGTCGGCCGGCCGGGCATTGCGAACGGCGCCGCGCGCTCCCCCTTGCGAGGCGACGAGTGCGTCGGCAACCAGCCGCGCCGCCTCGCCGGCACCGGGAACGGCACGCAGCAGCGGCTCGGCCGAGCCGAACTTCCACGGCCGGGCATAGGGCCACAGCTGGAAGTAGGACGGCCGGCCCTTCTTGGGGATCGACAGGACGATGTCCCCGGAACCGTCGCCATTCACCTTGAGCCCGGCGCTGTCGATGTCCGACAGCGGAATGTTGAGCTGCGCGGGAAGGGCGACGCCGTAGCGCATCACCAGCCGCCTGTTGGTGAGCGTGAAGCTCGTCGACCGCGCCATCAGGAAGGCCAGCAGCATGATCACGCCGACACCGAAGCCGATCGCCGGCAGAAGCGTCGCGGCATCGGCGAAGCCCAGCGCCCACGACCCGGTGTCGTGGTGGGTCGAGCCGACCTTCCACACGGCGAAGCCGAGGAACCAGACACCGATCCATTTCAGGCGGAACGCCGTCAGGGCCAGCCGCCACCAGTCGGGCCGCTCCTGCCACAGGATGGTCTCGCCCTTGGGCAATTCCTCACGGCCGACGACGGGCTTGATGTCGTCGAATTCGTCCATCTGAGCGCTCATGACAGGGCATCCTCGATCGGCGAGCCATCGTAGAAGGCACCGCCGGCGAAATAGGCGTTGAGGCGGTCTTCCTCGCGCATCGTGATCTGATCGGGGCTTGCCAGCGGCGGAACCCGCGAGAACTGCGCCCGCGTCAGCTGCCCGAAGCGGATCACCCCGAGGCTGTCCTTGATCGTCGCGAAGGCGACCGGCGCCAGAACGCGCTTGCCGCCGCTCTCGATATTCGTCTCGATTTCGAGATAGCGGGGGAAATATTCGTGGGCGTTGACCCAGACGTCGACGACCTTGCCGACCTCGGAGCCGTCTCGCGACATCACCGGCATGCCGATCGGATTGGTGCCCGTCTCCTCCAGATGGTACTCGGTGTGGTTTCGCAGCGGCACCAGCTTGAGCGAACCGTCATTGGTGAGATCGGGAGTGTCGGATTTCAGCGCATAGGCGGCCGGGCCGACGCCATCGACCAGCGGATCACCGGAGGGCATGATCGGCGAACCGGGGAACTCGTAAGCAGAGAACGCGGCGAGCTCGCGCTCCGGCTCGTGCCTCGGCGCCGTCACCGTCCCACCATGCATCAGCCTGAAGGTCTTCGGCGAGGGTATCGGCGGGAAGCCGACGACCTTCATCCGCCCGCCCGTGCCGAGGGTGCGATCGCTTTCAAGCGGATAGCCCTCCCGCTTGTCCTCGCCGCGCAGGTAATAGACCAGCCCGAGGAAAAACAGGAAGAACAGGATGACGAGCAGCAGAGGAATATCGAGCTGCTCCGTGAAGGAATATCCTGGCAAGACACGCACTCCCTTTGCTTAAGCTTCTAGTTCGGTAGATCGGCGAGGCCGAAGCGAGCCGATGGTTCGGCCCGCGGTTCGATCCGTCGCGGCTTGACGAGCGGCCCGAGGCTGGCGAGAGCCGCGAAGACGAGAAGAATCTCGACGCAATAGGCGATGGAATAGCCGCTTGCGGGGCTGGCAAAGGCCGGGCCGAGCCAGCCGGCATCGGCGAGGCCGCTGACGGCGTCCCGCACGAAGCCGCCGAACGCCACCGCGAGACCGAGAGCCACCGCCTGCACGGCGCTCCACGCGCCGAGGGCGAGGCCGCCGCGCCCCGAAGTGACCATCGCCATCGCCGCGATCAGCATGGAGACCGCAAAGAGCCCGCTGCCGAGCCCGATCAGCGCCGTGCCGAGGCAGAACACGACGACGGAATCGAACGGCGCCGACATGATCACGGCCGCAAATCCCGGCAGGCCGAGCAGCAGCCCGATTGCGGCGACGACATAAGGATTGGCGCCCTTGCCCATCAGCCGCGCGGAGAAGAAATAGCCGACGAGGCTTCCCGCCGCGAACAGCGCCGTCAGAAGCGTCGTCGCGCCGACGGCCATCTTGAGGACCGCACCGCCATAGGGTTCGAGCAGCACGTCCTGCATGCCGAAGGCGGCCGTGCCGATGGCAAGGGCGATCAACAGACGATCGAGGCTCTTTTGCTGCCGGAGCGCCCTCAGTGCCGCGCCGAAGGATTCTTTCGGCTTGCCGTCGGGCGCGAGATCCCGGCGTCGCGGCTCCTGTTTCCAGATCGCGATCATCGTCAGCGCCAGCGTCAGCATGGCTGAGCCCTTCAGGACCTCGATCAGCTTGAGCGGCGAGAAATCGGACAGCATCCGCCCGATGACGATCGCCCCGGCCACCATGCCGACCAGGAGCATCGTATAGAGCATCGCAACGACGCGGGGACGCTTCTCCGCCGGAGCGAGATCGGTGGCCAGCGCAAGGCCCGCGGTTTGCACCGTATGAAGGCCGAAACCGGTCATCAGGAAGGCGATCGTCATTCCCGCCTCCCCGTAGATCACCGTGCCGGGGCGCCCCTCGGAAATGATCAGAAGCGAGATCGGCATCAGCGCAAGGCCCCCGAACTGGGCGATCGCGCCAAACCAGATATACGGCACCCGGCGCCAGCCGAGATAGGAGCGGTGGGTATCGGACTTGTGGCCGATCAGCGCGCGGGCCGGCGCGACGACGAGCGGCAGCGCCAGCGCAACCGCAATGAGCGAGATTGGGATGCCGAGTTCGACAGCCATGACGCGGTTGAGCGTGCCGCCGAGAAGCACCATCGTGATGCCGACCGAGATCTGGAAGAGCGACAGCCTGAGGATCCGGCTGAGAGGCAGTTCCACCGTCCCCGCGTCCGCAAACGGCATCAGCGCCATCACGAAGCGCCGCATCTGCTCTCTGGCGGCCACCTCGCGCGCCGACATCGGGGCCGATGTGCCGCGGGCCAGAGCGGAGCTTTTTTGGCGGAAAAGCCTCATGGCCGGACGAGCTCCATTCCGTGGCTCTTGTAGAACCCGCTCGTCACCCGGCGCTCGCTGCCGATCTGCCAGCCGGCGAGGCCGCGATGGCTCTCGAGCTCTTCGCTGAAACGCCGCGTCGCGACGGGAACGATCGCCGGAGCCCGATCTCCTCGCGGGAACAGCCGGCCGACCCGGTGCATCGCAGCCAGCATCGCCGTCTTCGGCGCGACGGAGAAGGCGATCGAACGCGATGTGCGGGCTGCGAGCGTCGCAAGGGCAGCGGCGGCATCCGCCGGCTCGTAGTGGATCAGCGAATCCATCAGGACGACATGGTCGAAGCGGCCGTAGGACGGGGCCAGCATGTCACCCGCGGCGAAACGGATGGCGTGACGAACGCCTGCGGACGCCGCAAGATCGGCAGCGTGAGCAACGAGCGTCGGCGACAGATCGATGGCGACGACTTCCGCGCCGCGCTCGGCGAGCGCGATGGACAGTGCGCCGGTGCCGCAGCCGGCATCGAGCACCCGCAACCCGGTCAGGTCGGTGGGCAGCATGGCGAGGAGCGCGGCGCGCATCTCGTCGCGGCCGGCCCGGACGCTGGCGCGGATCCGGCCGAGCGGCGCGTCGGAGGTCAGCTTCTTCCAGGCATCACTTGCCGTGCGGTCGAAATAGGTCTCGATCTCGCCGCGCCGGGTCTCGTAGGTGGCACCATCGCTCATCGCCCGCCTCACTCGAACCCGAGGAAATCGAAGATGTCGCGGTCCTTCATGGACTTGCCGTCCATCGGCTCGACCCCGGCATAAAGCGTGGCGGCGAGCCGCAGATACTCCTCCTGCACGGCCTTGACCTCCGGCGCGTCGCCCATCTCGAACAGCGTCGCCTTCTTCAGCCGGCTCTTGCGGATGGCGTCGAGGTCGGGGAAATGCGCGATCCGCTCCAGCCCCGTCGCGGCATTGAACCGGTCGATCTCGTCGGTTCCGGCCGAGCGGTTGGCGATGACGCCTCCCAGCCTGACGTCATAATTCTTGGCCTTGGCCTGGATCGCCGCGACGATGCGGTTCATCGCGAAGATCGAATCGAAGTCGTTGGCGGTTACCACCAGCGCCCGGTCGGCATGCTGCAGCGGCGCCGCGAAGCCGCCGCAGACGACGTCGCCGAGGACGTCGAAGATGACGACGTCGGTGTCTTCGAGGAGATGATGCTCCTTCAGAAGCTTCACCGTCTGGCCGACGACATAGCCGCCGCAGCCCGTTCCGGCCGGCGGTCCGCCCGCCTCGACGCACATGACGCCGTTGTAGCCCTCGAAGACGAAGTCCTCCGGCTGCAGCTCCTCGGCGTGGAAATCCACCGTCTCGAGGACGTCGATCACCGTCGGCTGCAGGCGCTTGGTCAGGGTGAAGGTGGAGTCGTGCTTGGGATCGCAGCCGATCTGCAGCACGCGCTTGCCGAGCTTGGAGAAGGCGACCGACAGGTTCGACGAGGTCGTCGACTTGCCGATGCCGCCCTTGCCATAGACGGCAAAGACCTTGGCGCCGTCGATCTTCGGCCCGGTGTTCATCTTCACCTGAACGGAGCCCTCGCCATCCTCCTTGCGATAGACGGTGCGCGGGAGCGGGAGTGTGGTTTTCAGTCCGGTCATGCTGCCACGACCTCCTTTGGGGTGATGCCTTCCAGCCGGTCCTCGAGATCGGCGCCCGCTTCGCGCAGGGCCTCCATTTCGGCCGGGTCGGAGGTCCAGTAATTGCGCTCCTGCGCCTCGATCAGGCGGTCGGCCATGCGGGCCGAGGCGGTCGGATTGAGGCTGGCGAGGCGCTCGCGCATCGCCGGGTCGAGGACGAAGGTCTCGGCGAGGCGCCGATAGACCCAGGGGCTCACCTGCCCGGTCGTCGCCGACCAGCCGAGGGTGTTGGTGACGTGGGTCTCGATCTGGCGCACGCCCTCATAACCATGGGCGAGCATCGCCTCGATCCATTTGGGATTGAGCATCCGGGTGCGCGCTTCCAGCGCCACCTGCTCTTCCAGCGTGCGTACCTTGCCCTCGCCGCGGGTCTGGTCGCCGATATAGACCGGCACCTTCTCGCCCCGCGCATCGGACGCCGCCCGGCTGATGCCGCCAAGGGTGTCGAAGTAATGGTCGATGGTGGTGACGCCGAGCTCGACCGATTCCAGATTCTGATAGGTCATCTCGACCTTGGCGAAACTCGCCTTCAGCAGCGCCTCCTGCTCGCCGGTGCGGCCCTTGCGGTCGACGGCGAAGCACTTGCGCCGCGTATAGGCGGCGGCGAGGTCGCCCTCGCTCTCCCAGGCGCCGGAATCGACCAGCAGGTTGACGTTGGAGCCGTAGGCGCCGTCGGCATTGGAGAACACCCGCAGCGCCGCCGTCTCGAAGTCGCAGCCGGTCTCGGCGACATAGGCGAGCGCGTGCTTGCGGATGAAGTTCATCTCTTCGGGCTCGTCGGCCGAGGCGGCGAGGAAGGCGGCTTCGGCGAGAAGCTTCGACTGCAGCGGCAGGAGATCGCGGAAGATTCCCGACAGCGTGACGAGGACGTCGATGCGCGGCCGGCCGAGAGCCTCCAGCGGGATCAGATCGGCGCCGGCGAGCCGGCCGAAGCCGTCGAAGCGCGGCGTCGCCCCCATCAGCGCCAGCGCCTGGGCGAGCGGGCCGCCCTCGCTCTTCAGATTGTCGGCGCCCCACAGGACGATGGCGATCTTTTCGGGCAGCGCGTGGCCGCTGGCGGCATGGCGGGCGAGCATCCGCTCGGCCTGGCGCCGGCCGTCGGAAACGGCGAAGGCGCTCGGAATGCGGAAGGGATCGAAGCCGTGGACGTTGCGGCCGGTCGGCACGATCTGTGGCGTGCGCAGGAGATCGCCGCCCGCCACCGGGCGGATGAAGCGGCCATCGAGCGCCCGGAGCAGCGCCGGCAGCTCGAAATCCTGTCGCAGGTCGCGCTCCAGCGTGATCAGCGCCGCGACCGTTTCCGCGCGGGCGACGTCATCGGTGCCGTCGTCGAGACCGACGGCCGCTCGCAGCGCGATGCCGTTGTCGCCAGCAACCAGCGCGGCGATCGCATCGGCACCCGGATCCATGTCCAGCGAAACTTCGGCCGCAGCCGCGATCAGATCGGCCCGCTCGGCGTCGGAGACCGGCTCGCCGACGACATGCAGGCCGTGCGGGATCAGCGTCGCCTCGATCTCGAGCACCCTTTCGCGCAGATCGGGAACATCGACGGCGACTGGTGCGCCATCGGCGGGTGCCTGGCAAAGGTCGAGTTCGCCGGCCTGGGCCGCGATCGTCGCTTCGAGATTGTTGCGCTCCTCGACCGCCTCGGGAGCGGTGCCGCGCCAGCGCTCGATCGAGGCCTTGAGATCGGCGAGGCCGCGATAGAGGCCGGCATGAGCGACCGGCGGGGTCAGATAGGAGACCAGCGTCGCGGCGGCGCGACGCTTGGCGATGGTGCCCTCGGACGGGTTGTTGGCGGCATAGAGATAGAAGTTGGGCAGATCCTGGATCAGCCGGTCGGGCCAGCACTCGCCGGACAGGCCAACCTGCTTGCCGGGCATGAATTCCAGCGCTCCATGGGTGCCGAAATGCAGGACCGCATCGGCGCCGAAATCCTCGCGCAGCCAGCGGTAATAGGCCGAGAAGGCGTGGGTCGGCGCGAAACCTTTCTCGAACAGAAGGCGCATCGGATCGCCCTCGTAACCGAAGGCCGGCTGGACGCCGATGAAGACGTTGCCGCAACTGACGCCGAGAACGAAGATCGACGAGCCGTCGGACTGATGCTTGCCGGGCGCCGGGCCCCATTGCGCCTCGATCTCGGCGAGATGCGGCTCGCGCCTCACGTGTTCGTCGGCCGGGATGCGGGCGAAGACGTTGGCCTGCGCGCCGTAGCTTGCGGCGTTGCCGGTGAGGATCGCCTCGCGCAGGGCATCGACGCTGTCCGGCAGATCGACGCTGTAGCCGTCCGCCTTCAGCGCCTTCAGCGTGTTGAACAGCGAAGTGAAGACCGCGAGATAGGCGGCCGTGCCGACGCTGCCGGCATTCGGTGGGAAGTTGAAGATCGTCAAAGCGATCTTGCGGTCGGCCTTCTCACGGCGGCGAAGGGCGACGAGGCGGGCGACACGGCGGGCCAGCATGTCAGCCCGGTCTGGCGCGACCGTCATCTCGCGGTGGCCGTCGCCGCGTGGCATGGCCGTGCGACCGCCGAACAGCATCGGCCCGGTGGCGCCGTCGATCTCCGGAATCGCCACCATGATGGTGGATTCGACCGGCGTCAGCCCGCCGGAAGACAGCTTCCACTCGTCGAGCGATTGAAATTCCACCGCCTGGGCGCCGATGTAAGGCACGTCGAGCGCGGCCAGCACGTCCTCGGCCGCCTTGGCGTCGTTATAGGCGGGGCCGCCGACCAGCGAAAAGCCCGTCAAGGACACCAGCGCATCGATCACCGGCCTGCCATCGCGCTGGAAATAGGCCTCGATCGCCGGCCGGGAGTCGAGCCCCGAGGCGAAGGCCGGGATGACCTTCATGCCTCTGGCCTCCAGCGCCGCGATCACGCCGTCATAGTGGCCGGTATCCCCAGACAGGACATAGGAGCGCATGACCAGGAGCCCGACGGTTCCGGCCTCGCCGCCGCCCTTCGGCAGGCTCTGGGGGCGCTCGGCGATGCGGTCGCGCAGGCGGGGGTGATAGAGGCCGACATCGGGATAGACGAAGGGATCGGCCGGCCGCAGATCGGCCTTCAGCGCGGCGCGCGGCCCGGTGCCGTAGCGCTGGACCAGAAGGCGGATCATGTTGGCGATGTTCTCTTCCGAGCCCGCCAGCCAGTATTGCATCATCAGGAAATAGGCGCGCACGTCCTGCGCGGTGCCGGGAATGTAGCGCAGGATCTTCGGCAGCCGGCGCAGCATCTTCATCTGCCGGGCGCCGGAGGTCTCGCCCTTGGCCTTCTTGCCGCCGCCGCGCAGCTTCTTCAGAAACGCCAGCGCGCCGCTCGCCTCGCCGCTCATGTCGAACTTGCCGAGCCGCGTCAGCTTGACGATTTCCGAGCCGCACATGGCGCCGACGAAGGCGTCGCACTTGTCGCGCCGCGCCTGCAGCGCGGGCAGCACCGGCAGGATATGGTTCTCCAGGAACAGCATGCCGCAAAAGACGATGTCGGCCGATCCGATGTCGTCGATGCAACGGGTGAGATGCACCGGGTCGCGGTCCCAGTCTGTCGCGGCGTGGACGGCGATCTCAAGCCCCGGAAGCTCGTCGCGCAACCGATGACGCGCCGCCGCCACCGCGCCGTCGACATGGCCGTCGAGGCTGATCAGGACGACGCGGACGGGAACGTCCCGCGAGCGCGCCGGCGAAGCGTCAGCGGCTGTAATGGGCTTTTGCGTCATAAAGCGTCTCCACGGTGATCTCGGAGAGACCCCGTTCCGCGGCGAATTTTTCGGTGTTGCGGCGGGCTTTGCCCCGCACGAAGAAGGGGATTTTCCTCAGTTCGGCTTCGGCCTCGACGTGCCAGATTTCAGGGGTGGTGAGGGTGTCGGCGGGCGCGGATGCGAGCGTTGCCTCCGCCATCTGCGGCGCCGCGATGACGGCCGGTTCGGCCGCGACGCGCACGCCGGAGCCGAGATGCGACGGCACCGCCGCGTCGTTGAATTCGAAGTCGTCGCGGAACATGCCGAGGAGGTGCTCCTCGAGCCCCATCACCAGCGGATGGACCCATGAGTCCCAGAGGACGTTGGCGCCCTCGAAGCCCATCTGCGGCGAGTAGCGGGCCGGATAGTCCTGCACATGCACGGGCGCCGAGATCACCGCGCAGGCGACGCCGAGCCGCTTGGCGATGTGGCGCTCCATCTGGGTGCCGAGCACGAGCTCCGGCTGGGCAGCGGCGATCGCGGCCTCGACGTCGAGATAGTCGTCGGAGATCAGCGCCTCGACACCGTATCTTTCGGCGGCCGCGCGGATGTCGCGGGCAAATTCGCGGCTGTAGGTGCCGAGGCCGCAGAGGGTGAAGCCGAATTCCTCGGTGGCGACCCGGGCGGCGGCGAGCGCATGGGTGGCATCGCCGAAGACGAAGACCCGCTTGCCGGTCAGATAGTTGGAATCCACCGAGCGGGAGAACCAAGGCAGCCGAGACGCAGGTTCGGCCGCCTCGTCGGCCTCCTCGGTCGGCAGGCCGGCGAGCTTGCGGACCTCGGCGACGAAGTCGCGGGTTGCGCCATGGCCGATCGGGACGACGGTGGTGAACTCCTGGCCGAAGGTCCGCTTCAGCCATTTCGCTGCGACACCGGCGATCTCGGGATAGAGCACGACGTTGAAATCGGCCTCGCCGAGCCGCGCAATGTCCGCCGGCGACGCGCCGAGCGGCGCGACCACGTTCACCGCAACGCCGATTTCGCCGAGCAGCTTGCGGATTTCGGCCACGTCGTCGCGGTGGCGAAAGCCGAGGGCGGTGGGGCCTAATATGTTGCAGCTGGGGCGGCGGGCGTTCTTTTCGGTAGGCCCCAGCTGGTCGCCCTGGCCTGATCGGAGGGAGGCAGCGTCACCCCCCTCTGCCCTGCCGGGCATCTCCCCCACAAGGGGGGAGATCGAGCTTGCGCGAACGCCGCTGTCATCCTGCGCTTTCGCGTCCTGCATCGACGATTGGGGAGCGGCACCCACGTCAACGATCTCCCCCCTTGTGGGGGAGATGCCGGCAGGCAGAGGGGGGTTCCCCGGCACGCCGTCCGACCCGAGCGGCTTCAAAGCATCGGCATCCGCGACAGCGGCCCGACCTGAACCGGCCAACGTCCGCACCACCTGATAGAACGTCTCGGCCGCGCCCCAGTTTTCCTTGCGCTGATAGGAGGGCAGCTCCAGCGGGATCACCGGAACCGGCAGGTTCGATGCTTTCGCGAGCCCCGCCGGATCGTCCTGGATCAGCTCGGCCGTGCAGGAGGCCCCGACCAGCATCGCCTGGGGCTGGAAGCGCTCATAGGCGGAGATCAGCGTGCGCTGGAAGAGTGCGGCGGTGTCGGTGCCGAGATCGCGCGCCTCGAAGGTGGTGTAGGTGACCGGCGGGCGCTTGGAGCGCCGCTCGATCATGGTGAAGAGCAGGTCGGCATAGGTATCGCCCTGCGGCGCGTGGAGGACGTAATGGACGCCCTCCATCGCGGTCGCGACGCGCATCGCGCCAACATGGGGCGGTCCTTCATAGGTCCAGACGGTGAGCTGCATGGCCGCCTCCCCTAAACTCTCAGCCGCGTCTTGCGGTCGAGCGGACGGGCGAAGAGCCCGGCAAGATCACCGGCCTGTTCGTAGCCCTGGATCGGGGTGAAGAGCAGCTCGATCGACCATTTGGTCGTCAGCCCCTCCATCTCCAGCGGATTGGCGAGGCCGAGGCCGCAGACCGAGATGTCCGGCCGCGCGGCGCGGGCCCTGTCGAGCTGACGATCGACATCCTGGCCTTCCGACAGCTGCACGTCGCCGGGCAGGAGTGCCAGCTCCTCGGCGAGATGCTGGCGATGGAGATAGGGCGTGCCGACTTCGGTCAGCTGCATGCCGAGTTCGCGCGACAGCATCCGGGCCAGCGGGATTTCCAGCTGCGAGTCCGGGAAGAAGAAGATCGAGCGGCCCGACAGTTCGGCCCTGAAGGGCTCCAGCGCCCGCTTCGCCCGCGCCTCGGCCGCAGCCGTTGCCGAGCGAAAGCGCATCGGATCGACGCCGAAAGCGTCCGCGGCAGCCTTCAGCCAGAGCGTCGTGCCCTCGGCGCCGAGCGGAAACGGGGCGGCGATGCGGCTCGCACCGCGCTGTTCCAGCACCCGCGCGGTTTCGCCGAGGAAAGGCTGGGCGAGAAGATAACGCGTCGAAGCCCCGACCGGCGGCAGATCCCGCGCCCTGCGGGGCGGCAGGAAGCGGACGTCGTCGATGCCCATGGCGTCGAAAAGCCGGGCGAACTGGTCCTCGACCACGTCGGCCAGCGCCCCGACGACGAGGAGCTGCGGCGCGGCTGTTTCGACTTCGGGCAGCTGCGGCACCAGCGCGGCGAGGCAATTGTCCTCGCCTTGCGTGAAGGTCGTCTCGATGCCGGAGCCGGAATAGTTCAGGATCCGCACGTCCGGCGCGTAGCGTTCCGAGAGCCTGGCCGCGGCACGGGACAGGTCGAGCTTGATCACCTCCGACGGACACGAGCCGACGAGGAACAGCATCTTGATGTCCGGCCGGCGCTCGATCAGCCGGGTGACGGCGATGTCGAGCTCCTCATTGGCGTCGGCGAGGCCGGCGAGATCGCGCTCCTCCATGACGGCGGTGGCGAAGCGTGGCTCGGCGAAGATCATCACGCCGGCGGCCGACTGCATCAGATGGGCGCAGGTGCGCGAGCCGACGACGAGGAAGAAGGCATCCTGGATCTTGCGATGCAGCCAGACGATGCCGGTGAGGCCGCAGAACACCTCGCGTTGGCCGCGCTCGCGCAGCACCGGGCGCTCGGTGCAGCCCTTCGTCGGGAGCGAGGCACCCGCAATGCCACCGGCGAGATTGAGCGGACCGTTCATGCCGGCACCTGCCCCGCCGGCGCTGCGCCGGCAATCGCTCCGCCCTCGAGCCGGGCCGCCCGAAGCTTCAGGATGAACTGTCCGGCGTTGAGGAAATAGGCGAGATAGCCGGCGAGCGCGACGGCGAACTGCTCTGCCGCAGTGCCGATGCCGGCGAACAGCATGGCCACATAGGCCGTGTGAAGGGCGATGACTCCCATCGACACGACGTCTTCCCAGAAGAATGCCGGGGCGAACAGCCAGCGGCCGAAGACCACCTTCTCCCAGATCGAGCCGGTCACCATGATCGCGTAGAGCGTCGCCGTCTTGGCGACGACAGACAGCGCCGCGGCCTCGTAGCCGGCGCCGGTCGCCAGGTAGCGCAGCACAAGAACCAGCGAGACCAGGCAGACGAGAAACTGAAAGGGCGCCAGAACACCCTGCACGAGCGTCCAGACCGTCGCGTCGCGCCGCTCACGTTCGGCAGGCGTATAAAGCGAGGCACCGTTTCCGGTGGCAACGACGTCTGGCGACTTGGATGAACGAGTGGGTGCCATGGCCGGAATGTGAGACCGGCGCACCCAATGTGTCAAGTAAAATTGACGTTCGGCGTTTTTTACATTTTTATCACGGCAACCCTGATTGCATTCTCGTCCAGTTTGGAGGAAGCTTAATGTACAACAAGCGTCGAGAACCGGCGACCGCTGCGTTTCCAAGGGATTGGAGCCGTTGTGGTTCTTGGCGAACACACGGGAGAGGCGAACAATGCCGGGCATCCCTCAAGTTGCGGATTTGTACAGCCGAGAGTTTCGGTCGGCATCGTCCGGCTCCGATCTGTCAAAAAGTATTGACAGCTGCGAGGAGGGTAGCTGGAAGGGTCGCCTGTCAGAAGCGATTGTCGCCAAAGTGATCCCGTCGCTTTACGCCGCTCATTTCGAGCCTGGGCCGGACAACCAGAACAAGAGACCGTCCTTCGACATGCGCCGCCGGGCCGAAGCGGACCGCTTCCTCGGACTGGTTCTCTCGAGCAGTCCCGACGCGCAATGGCAGCATCTCCTCGGCCTCAAGGCCAAGGGTATGGACCTCGAAACCCTGCTGATGGAGATCATGGCTCCGGCCGTGCGCGAGCTGGGGGAAATGTGGCTGAACGACCGCATGAGCTTCGTCGAGGTCACGACGAAATCGGCTCGGCTGCAGCACATGATCCGCTCTCTCGGCCGCTCCGATTCCTATGCGCTGGCCGATGGTCGCGCCAGCATCCTCCTGGCCGCGGCGCCGGGGGAACAGCATACGTTCGGCCTGTTCGTCATGGCGGAGTTCTTCCTCGCCGCCGGCTGGAACGTCTCCGTCGAAGCGAATGCCACTCTCGACGCGCTGTGCGATCTCGCCAATGGCCAGCGCTACGACGCGATCGGCATGAGCGTCGGCAGCGAGCGCTTTCTGCCGATGGTCGGCGAGCAGGTAGCGATGCTAAGGCAGGCGTCGCAATCACCGGAAAGCCGCATCTTTCTTGGGGGATGGGCTTTCACGATGGAAGGACTTTCATTAGATGACTACGGAGCCGACCTGATCGCGATAGACGGACGAAGCGCAGTCGAGAGAGCAGAATCCCTGCTCATCGCACGCTGAGAGTGCGCAGCGGGCAGGTTCGATATTAAATCCGGGGGGATTGGCGAGAGATAGGCGCACTGAGGATGGAACATCCCAGCACCGGCCGGCAGTTTTCCGATCCGAGCCGTTCATTCGCGAATCTCGAGGCCGCCCTCGTGGCGACGATGGTCACGGCAGCGACCGACATCGCGCTTCTTCTGGACGGCGACGGAACGATCGTCGACGTCGCGATCCGCGAGCCGTTTCTGTTCGGTGAAATCGAAAAGACCTGGATCGGACGCCAGTTCGGCGATGTCGTCACCGTCGAAAGCAAGCAGAAGGTCCAGCGGATGCTCTCGGAGCGGCCGGACCAGGAAGCCCCGGCGCGCCGCGAGATCAACCACCCCATGCCGGGCGGCCCCGATCTGCCGGTCGGCTATTCGATCATGCCGCTGAGCCAGACCGGAATGCGCCTTGCGCTGGGCCGTGATCTGCGAACCATGGCCTCGCTTCAGCAGGATCTCGTCGAGACCCAGCTCGCCCTCGAAACGGACTATGCGCGGCTGCGCAGCACCGAAACGCAATATCGCGTTCTCTTCGATACGGCGCTCGAGCCGATCGTCGTTCTCGATGCCGGCACCAACCGCATCATCGACGCCAATCTCGCGGCCCGGCAGAGTTTCGAGAAGGAGGGCCGGCGTCTCTCCGGCGCGGCGCTCGCCACCCTGTTCCATTCGTCGAGCCATGCCGGCATCGAGGCTCTCGCCCAGGCGGCGCGGGCATCGGGCGAATCGGAAACTGCAAATCTCATCCTCGTCGGCGGCGAAAGGAAGGTCCCGGTCGCGGCGCGGTTCTATCGCCAGCATGGCAGCAGCCGGATCATCCTGCGATTTGCCATCGACGAGCAGGCTCCTTCGGAGCCGATCGAGATCGATCTCGTCTCGCGCCTGGGCTCGACGATCCCCGACGGCATCGCCGTCATCGGCCCCGATCGCCGGATCCAGGATGTGAACGAGAGCTTTCTCGATCTGACCGAGATCGCCAGCCGCAACCAGGTCGTCGGTCATCCGCTGGACGAGATCCTCGGACGACGCGGGGTGGAACTCGCCATCTTGATGAAGGCGATCGACACGGACGGCTTCGTCCGCAATTTTTCGACGCATCTTCACAGCCGCTATGGCGGCATCGTCGAAGTCGAGGTGAGCGGTTCGGCCATCACCAAGGACGATCAGCGCTTCTACGGCTTCACCGTCCGGCAGGCGACGCGCGCGCAGCCCCGCCCTGCCCCGTCGGAGCCGTTCCGCTCCGCCAACGACATGACCGGACTCGTCGGCCGGGTGCCGCTGCGCGAGATCATTCGCGAGACCGCCGACATCATCGAACAGCTCTGTATCGAGGCTGCGCTCGACATCACCCGCAACAACCGCGCCTCGGCCGCCGAAATGCTCGGCCTCAGCCGCCAGAGCCTCTACTCCAAGCTGCGCAGGCACGGCATCTCCGGCAACTATTCGGACAACGACGAGACGCACTGAGCTCGCCGCATCATCTCGCGATCAAGCCGTCTTGACAGCCATCTGTCAATTTTGATTGACACATCTTCGAGCGACGCCTAGCCTCCTGGCATGAGCCGTTTGATCGTGGAATCTCCCGCATCGTCACGTCCCAGCCTTTCGGCCGGGATCGAGCTTTTGAAGCCGATCACCTGGTTCGCGCCGATGTGGGCCTTCGGCTGCGGCGCGATTTCGGCCCGATCGATGGCGGCGACCGATCAGCAGACGGTATGGGTCGTTCTGGCCGGCGTCGTGCTGGCGGGCCCCCTCCTCTGCGGCGCAAGCCAGGTCGTCAACGACTGGTTCGACCGGCATGTCGATGCGATCAACGAGCCGAACCGGCCAATCCCGTCGGGCCGCATGCCGGGCCGCTCGGCCTTCTACATGGCCGTCGTCTGGACCGCGCTCTCGCTTGCCGTCGCCTTCGCCCTCGGCCCGTGGGTCGGCATCGCCTCGGCGATCGGCTGCCTGCTTTCCTGGGCCTACAGCGCACCCCCGCTCCGGCTGAAACGCAACGGCTGGTGGGGTAACGCCGCCGTCGCCATCGCCTATGAGGGGCTGGCCTGGTTTACGGGCGCGGCCGTCGTCGCCGGCGGCCTGCCGGACGTGCGGATCATCTTCGTCGCCTATCTCTACAGCGTCGGGGCCCATGGCATCATGACGCTCAACGACTTCAAGGCGATCGAGGGAGATGCCGAGCTCGGGGTCCGCAGCCTGCCGGTCCAGTACGGCGTCACCACGGCGGCGCTGATCGCCTGTCTCGTCATGGCGCTGCCGCAGGTTCTGGTCGCCGGGCTCCTCTTCGTCTGGGGCACGCCGTTCCACGCTCTGGCGATCCTGGCTCTCCTGGCATTCCAGATCGGGTTGATGCGCCGCTTCGTCGCCGATCCCCGTGGCCGGGCGCCCTGGTACAACGCCACCGGCACCAGCCTCTACGTCCTCGGGATGATGGTCTCGGCCTTCGCCCTCGGCAGCGTCGTTGGAGGTTGAGGAGATGACGGGCAAAGGCCTCACCTGGCTGCAGATCGTCCGGCTCGCCGTCGTCCAGACGGCCCTTGGCGCCATGGTGGTGCTCACCACATCGACCATGAACCGGGTCATGGTCGTCGAACTGGCCCTGCCGGCGATCGTCCCCGGCGCTCTTGTCGGCATCCACTATGCCCTGCAGATGATGCGCCCCCTCTTCGGTCACAGCTCGGATGGCGGCAGGCGCCGGACGCCTTTCATCGTCGGCGGCATGGCCGTCCTCGGCCTCGGCGCGGTCGGCGCGGCGGGTGCGACGGCGCTGATGGGGTCGCACCAGACGGCTGGGCTGATCGCGGCGATCCTCGCCTTCGTCGTCATCGGCGCCGGCGTCGGCGCGGCTGGCACGAACCTCCTGACGCTCGTTGCGACCCATGTCGCCGACCGCCGACGCGGCCCCGCCGCGACGCTGATCTGGATCATGATGATCGCCGGCTTCGCGGTGACGACCGGGCTCGCCGGCCAGTTCCTCGACCCGTATTCGCCGCAGCGCCTCGTTATGGTGACGGCGGTCGTCTGCGCCATCGCCTTCGTCGTCAGTCTCCTCGCCGTCTCTGGCATCGAGGCCTCCGGGCAGGCACCAGCTCCGGTGAACACGAAGCCGAAGCTCGCCTTCAGGACCGCCGTCGCCGAAATCTGGGAGGAACCCCAGACCCGGCGGTTCACCGTCTTCATCTTCGTCTCGATGCTGGCCTACAGCGCCCAGGATCTGGTGCTCGAGCCTTTTGCCGGGCTGGTCTTCGGGATGACACCCGGCGAGACGACGGAGCTTTCCAGCGCCCAGCATGGCGGCACCGTGCTCGGCATGGTGCTGGTCGCCGTGCTCGGGCCCATCCTCGCCCGGCGGCTGCCGGGTATTCTTACGGGCCTCTCGGTCGCCGGCTGCGTCGGCTCGGCGGCGGCTCTGGCCGCGCTCGCCTATGGGGGCTTTGCCCCGCATGTCTTCCCGCTCCGCTCGGTGGTCTTTGCCCTCGGCGTTAGCAATGGCGTCTTTGCCGTCGCCGCGATCGCCCGGATGATGGGCCTTGCCCGCGAGGGCGCTGCCGGCCGCGAGGGCGTGCGCATGGGCGTGTGGGGCGCGTCGCAGGCCATCGCCTTCGGCGTCGGCGGCTTCCTCGGCACCGTCGCGGTCGATCTCACCGGCCTGATCGTCGGCACGAACGGGGCGGCCTATGCGATCGTCTTTGCCGCCGAGGCTATGCTGTTCGTGATCTCGGCGCGCCTTGCGGTCCGCGCGGTCTCGAGGCTTTCGGCAGCTTCCGCCGAAAGCCGCAACGAGCCAAAACTTTCCTCCAGCGACGTGGTGACGGCATGAGTTCCAACGACATTCCGCGCTTCGACGTCGTCGTCGTCGGTGGCGGCCCCGCGGGTGCGACGGCGGCGGAGAGCCTGGCAAGAGCCGGCCATTCGGTCGCCCTGCTCGACAAAGCGGGCCGGATCAAGCCCTGCGGCGGCGCGATCCCGCCGCGCCTCGTGCGCGACTTCGACATTGCGCCAGACCTCCTCGTCGCGCGCATCGCCAGCGCCCAGATGGTGGCGCCGTCAGAGAAACGCGTGCCGATGCCGATCGAGAACGGCTATGTCGGCATGGTCGACCGCGAAGATTTCGACGAATGGCTGCGGGAACGGGCGGCCGCTGCCGGCGCGACCCGCCTGACTGGCCGGTTCACCGCCATCGAGCGCAACGGCAGCGAGACCCTCGTGCGGTTTCGATCGACGGGCGATGCTAAAGGCCGCGAAGGGGATGGCGACGCCGGCGGTCGGGACAAGCTGCTTTCGACGCGGCTCGTCATTGGCGCCGACGGTGCCCGCTCGGCCGTCGCTCGCCAGGCGATCCCCGGCGCCGACAAGATCCCTTGCGTCTTCGCCTATCACGAGATCGTCAAGGCAAGGCCGGCCGCGCCGCAGGCGGATTATGATCCGGTTCGCTGCGACGTCTATTACCAAGGGCGGATTTCGCCCGATTTTTACGGCTGGGTTTTCCCCCATGGCGAAACGGCCTCGATCGGAACCGGCAGCGCCATCAAGGGCTATGGCCTTCGCCCGGCGGTCGAAAGGCTGCGCGCGACGGCCGGGCTGTCGGACGCCCAGACGATCCGGCGCGAGGGTGCGCCGATCCCGCTCAAGCCTCTCAAACGCTGGGACAACCGCCGGGACGTCATCCTCGCGGGTGATGCTGCCGGCGTCGTCGCGCCCGCATCCGGCGAGGGCATCTATTACGCCATGGTCAGCGCGAGAATGGTCGCCGACGCCGCCTGCGCCTTCCTTGCGACGGGCAATGTGAAGGCTCTTTCAGCCGCGCGGAAAGCCTTCATGCGCGAGCATGGCAAGGTGTTCTGGATCCTGGGGATCATGCAGAGCTTCTGGTACCGATCCGATGCCCAGCGCGAGCGCTTCGTCTCGATCTGCCGTGACAAGGACGTGCAGCGGCTGACGTGGGAATCCTACATGAACAAGAAGCTGACGCGCCGCGATCCGGCCGCGCATCTGAAGATCTTCTTCAAGGATCTCGCCCATCTGTTCCGGCTGGTTTCGCCGTGAACCAGGGATGACGGACGGCTCCCTCTCGCGCGAAAATCTGCGCTACGGGAAAAGACCGGTTGTCGGGCAGACGCCGCCCCCAACCCCATGCCGCTCAGCCGGGAATGGTCATGCCGCGGTAAGAGGCGATGGCAAGGAGGATCGCCGCACCGAGCACGGCGCCGATCATCAGCCAGACGAGCGCGATGGCAAATTCGGTGGTCTTCGTGCGCGGACGCTTCTCGTCCTTCTTCTGCGGCTCGTTGATCCGCAGCGGCTCGTCGCTCGCATGGGACGGCTTGGAACTGCGCCCCTGCTGACCGACGTCACCGTCACCGAGAGCATCGTCGGCCGCATAGGCCTTCTCGCGATCGACGATCCGCTCCGCGACATAGTTCGTCACATGGTCGGCGATCACGCGCGGTTCGGTCGATTCGGCGAGCGTCAGGCGGCCAAGGCGGGTCTCGCGGACGAAGCGATAGGTCCGCCGGTCACGCGCCATCATGACGTTGGCGGTTCCGTCGATCCACAGGCGCGGATGCGCGCCGCCCGAGACCGTGAAATCGAAATAGTCGTCGGCCGGATCGAGTTCGCGGGTGATCGGCTGGAGTTCCTCGGCCAGGATATCCAGCCGGGCGCGGTCGGCCTCGCGGATATCGACGACGACATCGGAGCGCTGCGCCGCAGCGATCTTCGCCTGACGCACCGCATCTGCCAGCCGTTTCGTCCCCATCAGATGCGGGATCGTTTCCTTCGTCTCGCTCATTCCCACCTCGAATCGACCCGCTGAACCGAAAATTAACCGTAACGGCGTTTCGCATCGAAAGAAACTGGAACGATCGCCCGCAAGGGCATTTCAGGCGCCCTCGCCCCGCGCGATCGCCCGGCGAATTGCGGCGACACTCTCGCTAGGAGCTTCCAGTGTCAGCATGTGGCCGGCATCTTGAAGTCGCCTGACATAAAATTGCGGCGGAAGTTGCTTGCTCTGGGAAACCGGGGTGACAGTGTCCGCCTCGCCCCAAAGCACCTCAATGGCAACACCAGTCGCCGCGACCGCTTCGAGCGGCAGGACGCCCTGCTCACCGGTCGAAAAAAGCAGATCGAAGACCGTGCGAATTTCGGCCCGCCCCGCCCGATCGCTGCAATGCCTGGCCATGTCCGGCGAAACGGTAAATCCCTCGGCCACCATTGCCCGGAGCGCGGCGATCAGGTTCGCCTCGCTCGTTGCGTCCATCATGGCGCGGATCTTCTCGGCGTCGATCTCGGGACCGAACCCGCCCGGTGCAAGAAGCGTCAGCGAGAGCGCGCGCGCCGGCTCGAACAAGGCGCTCAGGCAGGCGACCGCGCCGCCCATCGAATGACCGACGAAATGCGCCTTCGCGATCTTGCGCGCCGCGAGCTCGGCGAGCACGGCCCGCGCCGCGACCTTCGGTGGGCCGAAGCCGGGAAACTCCCGCGACCGGCCATGACCGGGCAGGTCGAAGGCGAGGCATCGCCGGCCCTCTTCGGCAAAGACCTGGACGATGTCCCTGAAGGCTTCCGCCTGCCCGTCGAAGCCGTGCAGGAAGACGAGCGGCGGCTTCTCGCCGCCACCCCTCTCGATCGCATGAAGCCGCGCCGCCTCGCTCACCGGCCCCTCACTCGGAAAGGATGCGGTTCACCGCCGAGACGATCGCCTCGAGCGAGGCCGAGACGATGTTCTTGTTGATCGCCGCGCCGAACAGTCGGCCGTTCGCATGGGCGATTTCCATGTAGCAGATCGCCCGGGCATCGGAGCCCGCGCCGAGCGAGTGCTCGGAATAGTCGAAGACCGAGAACTCGATGCCGAGATGGCGCTTCAACGCATCGATGAAGCCGTCGATCGGCCCGGTGCCGTTGCCCTCGATGGTGATCTCCTGGCCGCCATCGACGATCATCGCCTCGACGATGCGCTCGCCCTTCACATTCTGGTTCGGCCGGGTGAAGTGGTCGACGAACTTGATGCGCCCGGCGGGCTGCTCGACATAGCGCTCGATGAAGCGCTCGTAGATCGCCTTGGCCGGCAATTCGACGCCGGTCTCGTCGGTGATGTGCTGGATGTCCTCGCGGAACTCGATCTGCAGATTGCGCGGCAGGTTGAGGCCGTAGTCGGCCTGCAGGATATAGGCGATACCGCCCTTGCCCGACTGCGAGTTGATGCGGATGATCGCCTCGTAGCTGCGGCCGACATCCTTCGGATTGATCGGCAGATAGGGCACTTCCCAGACTTCCGAGTTGGCCGCCCGCCTCGCCTTCATGCCCTTGTTGATCGCGTCCTGATGCGAGCCGGAAAAGGCGGTGTAGACGAGTTCGCCGACATAGGGGTGGCGCTCGGGGATCGCCAGCTTGTTGCAGTACTCGTAGACGTCCTTGATCGCGTTGATGTCACGGACGTCGAGGCCGGGGTCGATCCCTTGCGTGTACATGTTGAGCGCCAGCGTCACGAGATCGACATTGCCGGTGCGCTCGCCATTGCCGAACAAGGTGCCTTCCACGCGGTCGGCGCCGGCCATCAGGCCGAGTTCGGTGGCGGCGATCGCCGTGCCGCGGTCGTTGTGGGGGTGCAGCGAGACGATCAGGCTGTCGCGATTGTCGAGATTGCGGCACATCCATTCGATCTGGTCGGCATGGACGTTCGGCGTCGACATCTCGACGGTGGCCGGCAGGTTGAAGATCAGCTTGTCGTCGGGCGTCGGCTGGATCACCTCGGCGACCGCATTGCAGATCTCCACGGCGAAATCGAGCTCTGTACCGGTGAAGCTCTCGGGCGAATATTCGAAGCGGTAGCCGCCACCGGCCTTGGCCGCCATGTCGGCGATCATCTTCGCAGCGTCGACGGCGATCTGCCGGATCCCCGCGCGGTCCTTCTGGAACACCACGCGGCGCTGCAATTCGCTGGTGGAGTTGTAGAAATGGACGATCGGCCGGACCGAGCCCTCGAGCGATTCAAAGGTCCTCTGGATCAGCTCCGGCCGGCACTGGACCAGAACCTGCAGCGAGACGTCGTCCGGCGTGCCGCCCCGTTCGATGCACCAGCGGGCAAAGTCGAAATCGGTCTGCGAGGCCGACGGAAAGCCGATCTCGATTTCCTTGAAGTTCATGGCCAGCAGCATCGCGAAGAAGCGGGCCTTGCGGTCGTGGCCCATCGGGTCGACGAGCGCCTGGTTGCCGTCGCGCAGATCGACCGAGCACCAGATCGGCGGTTCGGTGATGGTCTTTGACGGCCATGTGCGGTCGGGCAGATCGATGGTGCCGTAGGGCCGGTATTTCTTCGGCGCGTCGGGCATGGTGCGGCGATCGGGCTCGGCGGTCTCTCGGGCGACGGAGGAAGCCTGGGGCATGGCGGACATGGGTTTTGAACCTTTCGGTCTCACGGACGGCCGCGGCGCGCTGTCACGAGCGGCGCAGATGGCGGACGCATCCGATATTTCGATGGATTTGTGAAGACCAAGGGACTGTGGCCGGCATCGCGCCGAGCCCGCTCGACCGCCGGACGCCCCTTGCTACCGGGCCCGACGGTCGCCGCTAAGAAGGAGGAGCAGTAGCTTGGAGGACGCGCGCAGAGCCGCCCCGCCGCAACGCGGCAGGCTGGTCTCATTCAGCGGGGTCCTCGAAAATTCCATGGTGCGCAAAATAGCCGACAGCTTTCGCAATGCAAGCGCTTTGATCGATCGCCAGCCCATCCTTCGGCAGAGCGGTCTTACAAAACCGGCACGCCGGTCTGCTTGGCCTCGTCCTCGGGCTCGACATGGATCAGCACGCGGGCGCCGGTGAACAGCTCCTGCAGCGCATCCTCGATCCGGTCGCAGATCCTGTGGGAGTCAGCGACGGTCATCTTGCCCGGCACCACCAGATGGAACTCGATGAACATCGCCCGGCCGGCAAGCCGTGTCCTCAAGTCATGCACTTCCAGCGCGCCTTCGGCGTTGCAGGAGATCGTTTCGCGCACCTTCGCTTCGGAATCGGTGTCGATCGCCTCGTCCATCAGGCCGGAAAGCGAACTGGTGACGACGCGTGCGCCCTCCCAGAGAATATTCAGGGCGACGACAGCGGCCAGCAGTGGATCGAGGATCGTCCAGCCGGTCAGCGTCGCGACGACGAGGCCGAAGACGACGCCTGTCGAGGTGACGACGTCGGTCATGATATGCCGTCCGTCGGCAGCGATGGCCGGCGAGCGGTGCCCCCTTCCGAAGCGGATGAGATAGACCGCCCAGACGGCGTTGATGACCGTCGCCACGCCGCTGATGAGAAGCCCCTCGACCGGCGCGTCGATGGCGCGCGGCTCGAGATAGGCGCCCCAGGCCTCTCGAAGGATCAGGAGCGCCGCCAAGACGATCAGGACGCCCTCGACGACGGCGGAAAAATACTCCGCCTTGGTGTGGCCGAAGGGATGGTCGTTGTCGGCCGGCTTGTAGCTGACCGTCACGGCCCACAAGGCGATTAGCCCGGCGACGACGTTGACGATCGATTCCAAGGCGTCCGAAAACAGCGCCACCGAGCCGGTCAGGATATAGGCGACGTATTTGATCGCGAGCACGACGAGCGCGATCACGACGCTCGCGGCCGCTACGCGCTTGGCGATCGGGGCATTGGCTTCAGGCATTCTGAAAAACTCGACCGCCCGAGCTAGGCGGCCTTCTCCCTGGCACGGCGGGGCAGATGGGCGACGATGTTCTCGATCATCCGCATACCGGCATCTCCACCCAGCGTCATGATGCTTTCAGGGTGGAACTGCACGGCCGCGACGGGTTCGCTGCGGTGTTCGAAGGCCATGACGATGCCGTCCTCGGTCTCGGCCGTGACCTCGAAGTCGCGCGGCAGGCGCACCGGATCGGCAAAGATCGAATGATAGCGGCCGACGGTGATCTCGGCAGGCAGGCCGGAAAAGATGATGCCCGGCTTGTCGATCCTTATGCGCGAGGGTTTGCCATGCATCGGAACATGCAGCGTCCTCAGCGCACCGCCATAGGACTCGGCGAGAGCCTGAAGCCCGAGGCAGACGCCGAAGATCGCCGCCCCGCGCTCGCGCGCCGCGGCGATCGTGCCCTTGCAGTCGAAGTCCGACGGCATGCCGGGACCAGGCGAGAGGACGACGAGATCCGGGTCGATCCGCTCGAAGATTTCGGGCGCGACGGGGGTTCTCACGGTGGCGACCGTTGCGCCAGTCTGGCGGAAGTAGTTCGCCAGGGTATGGACGAAGGAATCCTCGTGGTCGACGAGAAGAACCCGCAGGCCCTCGCCCACCTTCGCGGCCTCCCGCGCCCCGGACGTGGCGTTGGCGGCGCCCGCCTCGCGGATCGCGCCGAGAAGGGCGGAGGCCTTGAGTTCGGTCTCGGCCTCTTCTTCCTCGGGGTTGGAATCATAGAGCAGCGTCGCGCCGGCGCGCACTTCGGCGATGCCGTCCTTCAGCCGAATGGTCCTCAGCGTCAGGCCGGTGTTCATGTCGCCGTTGAAATGGACCATGCCGACGGCGCCGCCATACCAGGCGCGCGGGCTCTTCTCGTGTCTTTCGATGAAGCGCATGGCCCAGAGCTTCGGCGCGCCGGTCACAGTTACCGCCCAGGCGTGGGAGAGGAAGGCGTCGAAGGCGTCCATGCCGTCCCGCAGCCGGCCCTCGATGTGGTCGACCGTGTGGATCAGCCGCGAATACATCTCGATCTGCCGGCGGCCGATCACCTTGACCGAGCCCGGCTCGCAGACCCGGCTCTTGTCGTTGCGATCGACGTCGGAGCACATGGTGAGCTCCGACTCGTCCTTTTTCGAGTTGAGCAGCTTGAGGATCTGCTCCGAATCCGAGATCGCGTCCTCGCCGCGCTTGATCGTGCCGGAGATCGGGCAGGTCTCGACCCGGCGGCCATTGACCCGGACGAACATTTCCGGCGAGGCGCCGATCAGGAATTCGTTGTCGCCGAGATTGATGAAGAAGGAATAGGGCGACGGGTTCACCGCCTTCAGCCGGCGCGAGATCTCCGAGGGCATATGCTCGGCCCGCTCGTAGAAGACCTGGCCGGGAACGACCTCGAACAGATTGCCGCGGCGAAACTCTTCCTTGGCGGCGCGCACAAGCTCGGAATATTCGCCGGGATTGTGGTCCCCCCGCGCCGGGATCTTGTCAGAGGCGGCGAAAGCCGCCTCCGGGCCGCCGCGCTCGAGCCCTTCGGTCGACGCCCCGTCGACGGCAAAGTCGTAGCGGGTGAGGAAGGCGGAAGCGGAGTAGTGGTCGACCTCGAGAATCTCGTCGGGAAGATAGAGCACGAGGTCCCGGCGGGCGGGGTCGCGAGCCTGCGATTCCGTCACCGGGTCGAACTGGAAGGCGAGGTCGTAGCCGAACGCACCGTAAAGGCCGATCGCCGGATCTTCCGGCGAACGAAACAGGGAGACGATAGTGCGAAGGACCGAGAAGACCGTCGGGATGCGCGAGCGTTCCTCTTCGGTCACCGCGCCCTTCGGCGAGGCGATCGTGACGTCGATCCGCGCGTCATCCACGGCCAGCGATGCGACATCATCGCAGCCTCGCAGAGCTTCGGCGATAAAGCCGGCAAGCACCCGCCCCCGCTCGTTCAGCGCCTCGATCCAGAGATCGCGACCGCGCGACGCAATGGCGAGCGGCGGATCGACGAAGGCGACGTCCTGGCGGGTGTAGCGGCCGGGATATTCATAGTTGGAAAACAGAATCGCCCCGCGGCGATTGTCGAGCTTGTCGAAATACGGGTCGATCGCGCCTTCGTAATCGACCTTCTCGCGCCGCCGCGTCACGACCACGCCGCCTTGCGTGGTGTAGCGCTCGGCGCCGTCCTGAAGATGCTCGCTCACCATCCCAAGTCTCCCGGGTTTTGCCCGTTGGTCCGGACGCCACAAGCAAAAAGGCCGCCCGGATTTCGAGGCGGCCTATATTCGAGATCACGACATGCGTCGGCCCGGCCGCTCTTTAGAGCGCCCACCACCAGTTCTTCATCGTGACGATCGTGTGTTCCATGGCTGATCGATAGCCGCTGGCGGGACAAAGGGCAATGGGCCGAAAGCCGCTTTCGGGCAACAGACGGCGTGGCGGACGAGCGGCGGCTATCGCGGACCCTCGCCGGATCGCCAGAGCAAACAGTCATCGCGAACAGGACGTCAAAGCCGAGCGGCGCCTGCCGCCGCAACAATATTTGTGCTTCTGATCTTTTGCCATGGTTACGCTATGGAACGCGATGGGATACTGACGCCCTAGCAATTATCGTTGTGGGATGCTGTGACAGTGGAGCATGGACCGATCCTGGCCGACCTGGAGATCTTCGGTTCGCTCTCGCCGGAAGAGCGCAGCGAGATCCTCAGCGAAGTCGAACATCTGCGCGTGCCCCGCGGCCGCTATCTGATCCGGCTCGGCGAAGAAGCCGACGTTCTGTATTTCGTCCTCCGCGGGCGGTTCGAGGTCTTGCGCAGCGGCGGGCAGCTCGTGGCGGAGATCGGGGCCGGCGAACCGATCGGCGAGATTGCGTTCTTTGCCGGGGAGCGCCGCACCGCCGACGTCAGGGCATCGCGCGACAGCGAGCTCCTCTCTTTGTCGCGAAGCGCATACGAGGCGGTGTCGGCGCGGGTGCCGGCCTTCGGACAGGCCGTGCTGCGCGCCTTCGGGCGCCGGCTCGCCGCCGCCGCGACGACGGCGCCTGCCCTGTCGCCGCGCGTGCCCGGCCATATCGGAATCTGTGCCGCCGGGCCGACACCGCCGCCCGCCGACCTCGTTTTCGACCTTTGCGAAAAGCTCGCGGCCACGGGCGCCGACGTCGTGAGGCGAAAAGACGTGCCGAGCGGGATCGACATCGGCGACGAAGGCGCCTTCGCGACGTGGATGCTGTCGCGCGAAACCCAGTGCGATCGCCTCGTCCTGTTGACCGGCGACGGCGACCCGGCCTTCGACCGCGCGGCGCTGCGCCAGTCGGACTTTCTCCTGCTTCTCGGCGAAGGTCGGATTGCGGGCAACGGCCCCGTGCCGAAGGGCGAACTGGAGACCTATGCGCTCAGCCTGTTTCCGGCGCGAAACACCGGCCTCGCGCTCTGGCGGAAGCGAGCCGGCGAGGCGATTCATTCGACCAGGGACTGGCTCGCGGACCGCTCGGTCCAGCTCCATCATCACCTCGCGATCGACCGGCCTGCCGATATCGATCGCCTCCTGCGCTTCCTGACGGGACGCGCGCTCGGGATCGTGTTCGGAGGCGGCGGCGCGCTCGGTTCGGGCCATCTCGGCGTGATGCGTGCACTTCTGGAAGCAGGCGCGACATTCGACATGTATGGCGGCGCGAGCATCGGCTCCAGCGTCGCGGTCGAATATGCCAGCGGCCGGGACAGGCAGGATTTCATGGATCATTTCGAGGCGTTCTTCCTGCGCGAACGCGCCCTCAGCCGCCTGACGGTGCCGATCTACAGCGTCTTCGACCATCGCCATTTCGATGCCGCGCTCGTCAGGCGCTATGGCGACCTCGCGCTCGAGGACTGCCCCACCAGCGTCTTTGCCGTCTCGACGAACCTGTCGAGCGCAAAGCTCGAGCTGCATCGCCGGGGGCTTGCCTGGCATGCGATCCGGGCTTCGAGTTCGATCCCCGCCGCGCTGCCGCCCTTCGTCACGGAGACCGGCGAGGTGCTGGTCGACGGCGGCATTCTCGATAACCTGCCGCTCGACGTGATGCGCTCGCTGAAACCTGGCCCGAACGTCGTCATCGCCCTGTCGGTCGAGAGCGACTGGACCGTGGAGACCCGCTACGACGCGCTGCCGCCGCGCGGCACGCTGGCCCGGCAGCTGGCGCTCCGCCGGCACGACAGCAAGGATTTTCCGCGGATCATCGAGACCGTCACCCGCGCCATGACGGTGTCGAGCAGTCGTGTCGCCCGGGTCATGAAACTGTCGGAGGACGTTCTCATCGAACCGAAGTCGGTGCCCGGGATGGGCATTCTCGACTGGCGCCTCGTGCGCGAGCAGGAGGCCGCCGCCTACGACCATGCCGCTCGGCGTCTGGAAGCGGCCGGCGGCTTCGAAGCGCTGCTGGCCGAGGCGCGGAACGGATGCGAAAGTCCGGACGCTCTTTGAGCACTGACCGGAGACTTGCGAAGGTCGGCGAGTGCCGGATGTGCAGAACCGGCCGTCAGGCCGGTGCCGTTGCCGCCCTGCCCTTCTTGAACCGCTCGAAGCCGGCCGCCCGCAGCTCGCAGGCCGGGCAGCTCCCGCAGCCATAGCCCCAGTCGTGGCGATGGCTGCGGTCGCCGTGGTAACAGGTGTGGGTTTCCTCACAAACGAGATCGACCAGCGCGGTGCCGCCCAGCCTTTCGGCCATCTCCCAAGTCGCCGCCTTGTCGATCCACATCAGCGGCGTGTCGATAACGAAGCGCGCCTCCATGCCGAGATTGAGCGCGAGCTGCATCGCCTTGATCGTGTCGTCGCGGCAGTCGGGATAGCCGGAGAAATCCGTCTCGCAAACGCCGGTCACGATGTGCTTGAGCCCGCGCCGATAGGCCAGCGCGCCGGCAAAGCCGAGGAACAGAAGATTGCGACCGGGCACGAAGGTGTTGGGCAGGCCGCCTTCCTCCATCGCGATCGCCGCGTCCCGCGTCAGCGCCGTCTCGCTGATCTGGCCGAGGACGCCCATGTCGATCATGTGATCCTCGCCGAGCCGCGCCGCCCAGTCGGGAAAGCCGGCCCGCAACTGCGCCAGGATCACCGGCCGAACATCCAGTTCCACATGATGGCGCTGGCCATAATCGAAGCCGATCGTCTCGACGTGATCGAATCGCTCGAGCGCGTAGGCGAGGCATGTGGTGGAATCCTGCCCGCCGGAGAACAGGACGAGCGCCCGCGTTTCATCGGCCATGGCAATCCTCATCGGTCGAAGGGTGGACTTCGTGACGGCGCATCGTCGCAATCGCCAGAAACGCCGAGCGGACACCGAAAGGGAAGCGCGTCGATCGACGGGAGACGAGCCGAGCGTCCAGGCGCTGCTTCTTCGCCATCGGGTCGCCCATCCATGCGATCAAGAGAACCTGCAAAAAGGCGATGGTACGGTTGGGTGGTCTCGAACCACCGACCTCCGGAGCCACAATCCGACGCTCTAACCAACTGAGCTACAACCGCACACGGGAACGCGGCGTTCGATCGAATGTCGCGCACCCCGTTCCGCAAAAGACCGGATAGTGATTTTCGCCGGGCGATGCAAGCCCGCTCGTCGCATCGCCGGACTGGTTTTCACCGATCCGAGGAAAGACGCCGCCGCCATCCGGCCAACCGTCCCGGCTCCCGCGTTTCATCGAGACGCCGCAAGCGGTCTTTGAGCGGCCGTGGCGCCCAAAAACAAAAGGGCCGCGGCAGGCGCGCCCCATGAAACCTTCGCCGCGTCTTACCGCGAGGGGGAGACGCAGCGACGCTGCAAGCCGGTTCGGCTCAGCTCTTGGTCGCCTTCTGGAAAGCCTCGCGGCCCGGCTTCATCATGTCCTTGGCGACGGACTGGGACAGGGACTGCATTTCCTTGGCCTGATCGGTCGCCATCTCGACCTGCTTGCGCACATAGGCGGTCTGCATCTCGATGACTTCCGCGAAGGACTTGGCCGACATCATCGAGTCGAGATGGGCAAAGCCGAGCTCGGCATTGGTGCGCATCGCGTCGATGGCCTTCTTCGAGAGCTGAAGCGAGCCCTGATGGGCGCTTTCCATCGTCGTCTCGAGAGCCTTCGTCGCCTCGTCGGCCGCGGCCTTCATCCGGCCGTAGGCTTCCTTCGACTGCTCCATCGACTTCTGGGTCATGGCGCGGAAGGTCTCGTTCATCTGGCTCGGATCCATCCCGAGCATCGACTGCGGGTTCGGCATGGCGAACGGATCGCTGTTGGCTGCGGCCATCTGGCTATCTCCTCAGGGTCTTGTTCTTGGTGTCGGGGAAAGCCTCTTCATCCCCTTCGGTTCCTGAGGTAACACCGATTATGCTGCGCTGCAACATAAGTCGATAGATTTTTTCGCAATTGCTCAATCGTTAACCGTTTCGAAAGTCCGTGGTGCGTGACGGGAAGTGCTCCTTTATTCCGAACCGTCGGAACACTATGAATGAAAGCTTAAAACGATACGGATTGAACGGGCCTCACCGACGATGCGCGTGTGGCAGAGGCAACGAACGAACCCATGGCGACGATCTTGATGCGACAGACGCTGGCCCTCATGGCAAGCCCCGCCATTCGCGATGCGAATGACGGGCTCACTGCGCTTGTCGTCCTGTCTGCGGATCTGTCGGCCATCGTCTGGGCCAACAGCGCGGGCGCAGAGACGTTCGGCCTTGCTTCGACAGGCCCGCAAGACCACGCCGAAACACCCGCCAGGATCCGCGATCAGCTGGCCGGATCACGCGGGATTTTTGCCCGCAAGGGCCGCGCGTCCCTTTTGCTGCGCATCGGCGGCGGGTTTCGGGCGGCGAGCATTCCGGGTGAATTGCGCCTGATCGCCTGGAACGATCCGGACGGGGACGGCGACCGAGACGTCGCGCTTTTGACCGTCCCCGCCTCCCGCGCCGCCTATGGCCCGGCGGAGCGCGACGCTGCGCTTTTGACCGAAGCCGGGCTTTCGGACACGGCGGAGGCGCGCCTCCTGCCGACGGAAACGGCCGCCGGCGAGCTGTCTGGTGGAGACGATCTCGCGGCGAGCGCCAAAGCGGCAAGCTTCGTTTCGAGCGAAAGTGACCTTGCGGAGTTCGAACCCGCCTCCGGCGGCCGCGCCCTGATGGCACGGATCGCGGCAGATCGCCTGCTGATCCTGCCGATCGACGAGCCGGCAGATGAGCTCCCGCCCGTTGCCGAAGCCGAAGCCGAAGCTGACGCAGCTGTTCCCGCTGCGGAGGAGCTGGTTTCCTCTCAGTCAGCACCTGCCAAGCCCGCCGCACGGCGCGTTCGCCGTCTGCATTCCGTCTGGGGCAGCGCCGCTCCCGCTCCCGTCTCAGCAAAACCGGAAACGGACGAACCATCCGCGGCCGCAATCGCATCCGGGGAGTATGCCGCAGAACGGGACATGGCGGCGCCTGCGCAGTCCGGGGATCCCGCAGATGACGATTTGCCGCAAGCGCCGGATGAAGATGGCGCGGCGACCGATGATGTTTCCGCTGAGGCTGGGAAGGAAATGCCCTCGCCGCCGAAGCCTCTAGCTGGCGAACCCGAAGACGCCTCGTCAGAGCCGAAGGAAGAGGCGCCCCCCTCCCCTGCGGGGGCGGATCAAGGCCCGCCGCAGGGCCTGTCGGCCGAGACCGCCACAGCGCAGCCAGCCGACGACGAAGACGACGACGACGACGACAGCGTCGAGCCGGTCGCCGAACCGGAGGCAAGTGGCGCGGCGGAGGATCAAGACGGTTCGAGGCCGGAAGAGAGCGAGAGCTCCGTCCGCGAAGACGCCGACCCGCCGGAAGACGGCCATAAGGAGGATCCGGCTCCCGAGACCGAGGAGCCCGTCGATGGCGTCCGGCCTCTCGCCGCTTCGGATTTCGAACCCTCTGCCGATGCCGGCGACGAACCGGCAAAGAGCGAGGCATTTTCGCCCCAACTCGGCGGCGAGCCGGTTCGCTTCGTCTGGCGCATCGACAGCGAGGGGCGGTTTCGCTCGCTGTCGCCGGAATTTGCCGCCGCCGTCGGCCCCGTCTCCGCCGCGATCCTCGACCGCAGCGTCGACGAGGTGGCGCGCGCCTATGGCCTCGACGGGGACGGCGCGCTTCGCCGGCTTTTGTCGCGGCGGGAGACCTGGTCGGGGCGCACGGTGATGTGGCCGCTGGAAAAGACCGCCAAGACAGTGCCGGTCGATCTCGCGGCCCTGCCCGTCTATGCGCGCGACCGCTCCTTCGACGGCTTTCGCGGCTTCGGGATCGTTCGTCTCGCCGATGCCGAGGACGATCCCGCCGCGATCGGTCTCGACCCGAACGCGGCGTTCGAAACGCTGGCGGAACCCGAGGCGGTCACCGGTGAGAGTGAGAGCGACAGCGAGACCCTGCCGGCCTTCATCCGCACCATCGGTGCCTCGCCGCCCGTCAATTTCGGTCGGCGCGAGCCGGAGCGGCGGCCGGAAGCCCCTCAGCCCTCACAGGCCGAGGGCGCTGCCCGGCATGACATGCCGCAGGAGGAGCGCCGCGACGAAAAGGTGATCCGCCTCGAGGAACGACGCCGCCCCGCCAATGCCGGCCTGAGCCAGACCGAGGAAGCCGCCTTCCGCGCGATCGGCGAGACGCTGGCACAGGGCTCCGATCCGCGCGACCTCGTCGAGGCCGTGCGTGCCGCATCGGAACGGATCGAGGAGTTCGAGAGCCGGCAGAGCGGCGAAGCGGACGCGCCGGATGCCTCGTCCGCCGAGGACCAGGGCGCGGACCCGGCGCTCACCGCCACCGAACCCTCCGGCGAGCCTCGGGCCGGATCGCGCGATCTCGCATCCGTGCTCGATCAGGTCTATGGCACGCTGCCACTGCCGATCCTGGCCCAGGCGGGCACCGATCTCGTCTATGCCAATCGCGAGTTTCTCGATCTGACCGGCCATGACGATCTCGCCGGACTTCGCTCGGCAGGCGGGCTCGACGGCCTGGTTCTCGACCGCATGGAGGGCGATGCCGACCGCCTGCGGCTACGCCGGGCCAACGGAACGAGCGTCGCCATCCGCGCCCGTATGCAGCGAACGAGCGTCGAGGGCGTCGGCTGTCTCATCTTCTCCTTCTTCGCATCGCCGCGCCTTGCGTTCATTTCGCACGAAAAGTTCGATACCGCGGAGGGCTCTCTCCCCGGGCCTTCTGCCGAAAGCCTTGCGGACCCCATTCTCGATCTCGCCGCCGATGGCATCGTCCTCGTCGACGATGCCGGCATGACAACGGCGATGAGCGGTGCGGCCCGTGAGCTTTTCGACATTGCTCCGGCGGACGTCGCCGGGCGCCCCTTCGTGACGCTGTTTGCCCATGAGAGCCAGAAAGCCATCAAGGTGCTTCTGACCGACAAGGGTCGCGGGCAGGACACGCCGGCCAAGGTCGTGGAGCGCGAGGCCAAGTGGTTCTCGCGGATCGATGTCATCGGCCGCGTCGCGGGCGGTGGCTTTCTGCCGCTTGCAGTGTCGCTCGGCCAGGTTCCGGGCAGCCGCGGATATTGCGCCGTCATCCACGACATCACCCGCTGGAAACGCGCCGAGGAAACGGCGGTCAGGGCCCGGGCCCACGCCGAAGCGTCGAACCTGCAAAAAAGCACCTTCCTGTCCGAGGTGGCCCAGGAGATCCGCGATCCGGTCGATGCGATCATCGGCTTTGCCGACCTGATCGTGACCGAGAGTCTCGGCTCCGTCGGCAACGAGCGGTATCTGGAATATCTCGAGGACATCAAGCGCTCGGGACATCAGGTCATCGACCTCGTCACCATCCTGCACGACCTTGCACAGGTGGAATCCGGCGAGAAGACCGTGTCCTTCGAAGCGGTCTCGCTCGCCGAGATCGTCGCGGAGGTCACGGCGGTCATGGCGCCGAAGGCAAACCGGCAACGGGTGATCGTGCGCACCCATCTGCCCTCCTCGGTCCCGCCCGTCGTTGGCGATCACGACACCATTCGCCAGATCACGACCAATCTCGTGGCCAATTCGATCCGCTCGACGCCGGCCGGCGGACAGTTGATCGTTTCGCTGAAATATGAGCCGGAACTGGGCGTTTCCCTGCGCTTTCGCGACACCGGCGTCGGCATGCGCCAGGACGAGATAGAGACCGCCCTGCGCGGGCCGGGCACCGGCCGCACCAGCGCCGCCGCCGAGACCAGCCGCCTCGGCCTGCCGCTCACGAAAGCGCTTGCGGAAGCAAACCGCGCGGAATTTTCCATCGCCTCCACCCCCGGCGAGGGAACGCTGGTCGAGGTGCGCTTTCCGCCCGCACGGGTGCTGCTCGACTGAGAGCGCCGGGACGTCAGCCCCCCTCCGAACGCCTTCTTCCGAGAGCCGGCCACCTCGATAGCAGCGATTCGTCGCGAGGCGACCTGAGGCCACGAATATGTGATCGTGAATGTCCGGTTTTCCCGCGCAACGTTTATGACCGCTAACAGCCTGAAACCGCTCGGTTCGATGGCCGCGAGGCCGCAAAGCCAGTTTAGAACCCTTCCAAGTCATTGATTGTACTGGCGAAAGAGATGATGCTATGGCATTCGGCATACTCGCGGCCCGTCCTCTTTCGGGTTGCAAAGTGTTCCAAATCGCGGGACCGCCACGCGAAGCTGAAACGTCAAAACAGATCGACCTTGCCGACGGACGTCGCGCGGCTGGGGCGACACGGGAGGAAGAGTTCGATGACGACCATGCGCACCGCCATCAACACGGCGATCTGCTCGATCGCGATGCTCGGCTCTTCTGTCGTTTCGGGCGCCGCCCTGGCGGCGGACGTCAACATCTACACCTCCCGACAGCCCGATCTGATCCAGCCCGTGCTCGATGCCTTCACGAAGGAGACCGGGCTTTCCACCGCGACGATCTTCATCGACAAGGGCCTCGAAGAGAGGATCAAGGCCGAGGGAGCGAATTCGCCGGCCGACCTGATCATGACAGTCGACATCGGGCGTCTCGACGCCGCCAAGCAGGCCGGCGTCGTCCAGCCCGTCACGAGTGACGTCCTCGAAAACAACATCCCGCAGAGATTTCGGGACGGCGATGAGGAATGGTTCGCACTGACGAGCCGGGCCCGCGTCGTATACGCCTCCAGGGAGCGGGTCGATATCGACGCGATCAGCTACAAGGACCTCGCCGATCCCAAGTGGAAAGGCCGTCTTTGCACGCGCTCCGGCCAGCACCAGTACAACATCGCGCTGATCGCCGCCTACATCGCCCATCATGGCGAGGACGCCGCGCGCGAATGGGTCGCCGGCCTTCGCGACAATCTCGCCCGTCGCCCGGAAGGCGGTGACCGCGACCAGGCCAAGGCGATCTATGCCGGCGAATGCGACATCGCTCTGGGCAACACCTACTATGTCGGCAAGATGGCGACCGACGAGAAGGAGCCCGAGCAGAAGGAATGGGCCGCCGCGATCAAGGTGATCATGCCGACCTTCGACAACGGCCTCACCCATGTGAACATTTCCGGCGTTTCGCTGGCCTCGAATGCGCCGCACAAGGACAATGCCATCAAGCTGATGGAGTTCTTGTCGAGCGACGAGGCCCAGAAGATCTATGCCGAGCTCAACTACGAATATCCCGTCGAGCCGGGTATCGAGACGTCGGAGCTCGTCCAGTCCTTCGGTGAACTGAAACCCGATACGCTCGGCCTCGACGAGATCGCCAGACATCGTGCCAAGGCGTCGGAAATCGTCGACGAGGTGAATTACGACGGCGGGCCGCAGAGCTGACACTTCGATACGATCGCGCAAAGACGGCTGCCGCTTCGATGTCCGCGGTGCGTCCCGTAGGAACTCTACGCATACCAGCGCGTATTCGCCGACGGGGCAAGGGCGACGGTGGCTATCTCGCCACCGCTTTCGCCCTTGCGGCTCTCGTCGCGATGCCCTTCGTGGCGCTGGTCTGGCTGGCCCTGTCGGGCAGTTCCTCGAACTGGTCGCATCTCGCCACGACCATCCTGCCGGAAGCCAGCATCGTCACGGCACAGCTGATGCTCGGCGTCGCGCTTGTCACGGGCACGGTCGGCGCCGTTACGGCCTGGCTCGTCGCGAGCTTCGAGTTCCCGGGAAGGCGGTTCTTTTCCTGGGCCCTGGTCCTGCCGCTCGCCGTCCCCACCTACATCGCCGCCTATTGCTTCGTGGAGTTCCTGCATTTCGCAGGACCCGTCCAGTCGGCGATCCGCGCGGTTTTCGGCTACAAGTCGAGCCGGGACTACTGGTTTCCGGAAATCCGCTCCCTCCCGGGTGCGGTGCTGATCCTGTCCTCGGTCCTTTACCCCTACGTTTATCTGACCGTCCGCATGGTCTTTCTGATGCAGGGGCGGAAGGCGGCGGAAGTCGCACGCACGCTCGGCGCCTCGCAGGCGGCGATCTTCGCCAAGATCCTGCTGCCGCTGGCCCGGCCGGCCATTGCCGTCGGTGTGACGCTGGCGCTGATGGAGGCGGTGAACGACATCGGCGCGGTGGAGTTTCTCGGCGTGAGGACGCTGACCTTCGCGATCTATTCCACCTGGCTCAACCGCGGCGATCTCTACGGCGCAACCCAGATTGCGCTTTTGATGCTCGCGGTGATCCTCGTGCTCGTCGCCGTCGAGCGACTCGCCCGGCGCCGCCAGCGTTTCACTCTCGGCAGAGCCGACCGCCCGCAGCCGGGATCGGAAAGGCTCACCGGCGGCAAGGCCGCGCTCGCCTCGCTTGCCTGCGCCATGCCGATCATCCTCGGCTTCGCGATCCCGTTTCTCGTCCTTGGCGACTATGCGGTGCGACGCCTCGATCAACTCGCCGACCCGCAGCTCTGGCGGGCCCTGCGCCACACCGTTGCCCTCGCCTCGATCACCAGTCTCGCCACCGTTCTGGCCGGCTTCATGCTGGCCTATGGCGTCCGGCTGACGGGTTCGAGGCGCCTCGTCCTGATGACCCGTCTTGCGGTCATCGGCTATGCCGTTCCCGGGACGGTGCTCGCCATCGGCATTCTCATTCCGCTCGCGGGCCTCGACAACTTCGTCGATGCGCACATGCGGGCCGGCTTCGATGTTTCCACCGGCCTCGTCCTGTCCGGTTCGGGCTTTGCCATCGTCTATGCCGGCTTCGTGCGCTTCATGGCGATGGGGCACGGCTCGCTCGAGAGCGGCTTTGCCAAGGTCTCGCCGCATCTCGACATGGCCTCGCGCACCCTCGGCAGGACACCCGGTGCGACGCTGCTCGAAGTTCTCCTGCCGCTGATGCGCCCGGCGCTGCTGACGGCCTTCCTCTTGGTCTTCGTCGAGGCCTCGAAGGAGCTTTCGGCGACGATCCTGCTGAGACCCTTCGACTTCGAGACGCTGGCGACCTTCGTCTATGCCCAGACCTCGCGTTCGGCGTTCGAGGACGGCGCGGTCGCGGCCTTGCTCATCGTGCTGGTCGGAATCCTGCCCGTTGCGATCCTCAATCGTTCGATTCTGGCCGAAACGACCCGCAGCTAGGCGAAAGTTTTCGGGCGTTTGCAAAGCAATCCCCCGCTCCCCTCTCCCAAAGAAGGCTGCAAGCCCTAGCTCACGCGTCAGTGACGCCCGCCGTTTCCGGCGCGATCGGCGGGTCTGCAATCGTCAAGAGGGGTGCTCTGTCCATGTCCGAAATTTCCGAGCCGAAAACCGCCGGGGGCGCCTGGCTGATCGTCGCCGCGAGCGCCATCGGCGCACTCATCGCCGCATTCAACGTCGTCAATCTCGGCAACGGCATCGCTTTCACCTTTGGTGCCTGGCTGGTTTTCGTATCGAGCCTCCTGGTTCTCGGCGCCGGCCTGATCCTGGCCCTGCATCTGGCTTTGTCGCGCGGCATGCGCGGTCTTCTCGCGGTTCTGATCCTGCTCGGGATCGTCGGCACGGGGGTCGCCGCCTATTTCCTTCTCGCCTGGATCCTCGTCGTCGCCATGGGCGTCGCGCTGGTCGGCTGGCTCATTCATGTGACGGTCGATCCGTCACCACTCGACTAAAACCCGATCGGGCAGAGCAAGGCATCACGCCGCCCGCCCCGAACATCACTCGACGGGACGACATACCCATGAACACAGCCAGACTGGCAGCTTCGACTGCCGCCTTCGCCCTTCTCCTCGGGCTCTCCCTTCCCGCATTGGCTCAGGACGCCGCTTCGCCCGACGCGCAGCCGCAGGCCACAGAGCCCGCGGGCGACAGCTCCGCCGATGCACAATCCCCGGCCGACGCGCCTGCAGATCAGGCAGCGCCCGACCAGGCGGGCAATCAGGAGACGGGCAGCAATGCGGCCGCGACCGCGGCGCCGGACGCAAATGCCAGCGCAACGCAGACGACCACCGAGCCGACCAAGGGCGGCGGCAGCGTCGAGCGTCCGGCCGGCGCGGCTGATGCGACCGAGGGCAGCGCAGGCGAGACCGCCGGCGGCGAGAGCCAAAGCGCGACCACCGAGGCCCGCAAGCCGCAGAAGCCCGACGCCTGGATGGAGGACACCAACAGCTGGGCGACCTTCAATGGCGACATCAGGGCGCAGAAATATTCCCCGGCCGACCAGATCACGCCCGACAATGTCGAAAATCTCGAAAAGGTCTGGGAGTATCACACCGGCGACGTCTCGGATGGCTCGGGCGACGTCCCGACCACCGTCTGGTCGGCGACGCCGCTGTTCGTCAACGACACGCTCTATCTCGGCACGCCCTTCTACAACATCATCGCGCTGGAGCCGGACACCGGCAAGGAGAAGTGGCGGTTCAACCCCCACGCCAAGCTCGAGGCGCTGACCCAGCCGGCGATGAAGAATCGTGGCGTCGCCTACTGGCAGGCCGAAGAGCCCAAGCAAGGCGAAGCCTGCCAGAAGATGGTCTATATCGGCACCATGGACGCCAAGCTCTACGGCGTCGACGCCGACACCGGCAAGCCCTGCGCCTCCTTCGGCAAGGACGGCATGCTCGACGTCAACCAGTGGAACACGGTCAACGACAAATGGCCGCTGTCGCTGCTCCAGGCCGCGACCGTCTATCACGACACGCTGTTTCTCGGCTGGGCCGGCAAGGACTGGACCAACTCTGCCGCCCCTCCCGGCACCGTCTTTGCCCTCGACGCCAAGACCGGCAAGCTGAAGTGGATGTTCCACGCGCTGCCCGAGGACGTCATCTCCAAGACCGGCACGGCAAACGTCTGGGCGTCCATGTCGGTTGATCCCGAGCGTGGGCTCCTCTACATCCCGATCTCCTCGCCGAGCCCGAACTATTACGGCGGCGACCGCAAGGAAAAGCTGCCGCTGGCGACGTCGGTGACGGCGCTCGACACCGACACCGGCAAGGTGGTGTGGAGCCGCCAGCTCGTCCATCACGACATCTGGGACTACGACACCGATGCCCCGCCGACGCTGGTCGACATAAAGAAGGACGGCAAGACCATCCCGGCCCTCGTCCAGACCTCCAAGCAGGGCTTCATCTACGTCCTCAACCGCGAGACCGGCGAGCCGGTCTATCCGATCGAGGAGCGGCGGGTGCCCGCCTCCGACGTTCCGGGCGAGGAAGCCTCGCCGACCCAGCCCTTCGTCGACAAGCCGGCTCCGGTGATCGACGAAGGCTGGCCAGGCGTCTCGGCGCTGGCCGATGCCGTCGGCTTCGGCGAATGCTCGCGGCGGGCCAAGGAGTATCGCTGGGAAGGCCGCTTCACCCCGCCGAGCCTTCAGGGCACCATCGCCTATCCGCCGACCACCGGCGGCTCGCAATGGGGCGGCGGCGCCATCGATCCCAATACGGGGATCTACGTCGTCAATTCCAACTCCGTCGTGCAGATCTACACGCTGATCCCGCGCGAGGAATTCCAGCAGAAGAGCCAGGACGGCGAGACCTCGGGCTATTACGCCCAGGGCGACGCCAAATACGCCTTCAAGCTGGAGACCTTCCTCAACTGGGCCGGCATGCCCTGCTGGAACGGCCCCTATGGCAAGATCGCGGCCTATGACCTGAAGACCGGCGAGCGGCTGTGGAACGAGCCCTTCGGCCAGGTTCAGAAATACGGCTTCTACATGCCGGAATCCTGGGGCTCGGTGACGATCGGCGCGCCTGTCATCACCAAGTCCGGCCTGATCTTCATCGGCGCCTCGATGGACTCACGCGTGAGGGCGCTGGATCTGAAGACCGGCAAGGTCCTGTGGAAAGCCCTCGTCGACGCCCCCGCCGTCGCCATGCCGGCTGTCTACACCTACAAGGGCCGGCAATACGTGACCTTCGTCGCCGGCGGCAACACGATCCTGTTGCCGACAGTGAGCGATCAGGTGGTGACCTACGCGCTGCCGAAGTAGGGCGGCGCGAAACGTCTGACGACGGGAACTCAGGCGGGTTCGGCGATATGGCCGGCCCGCCTTTTTCGTGTGCTGTCGGCCGAGAGCTTCGTTTCACGTCGATCGACGACTCTCGCGCCTTGCAGGACACTCGGTCATCTGACCGGCCCGGTCCAAACGCGGATATTCCACCCTCACTTGGCATGGGGTAGGATCCGGCGAACAAGCTGGATCGCAGCGCTCATGGATATCGAAACGGATCCGCACGGCGAAGCCTGGAAGCGGCTCCTGCCGCTGGCGCGACGTGACACGCGCTCGCTCGGCCGGGAGGACGACGTGCCGTGGATCTACGCCTTCGTCGCCCGCCAACGCGAACACTTCAAGGCGATGACGCTGCCGAGCGACGGGCTCGTGCTGCTGCTCGAAGGCACGAAAGAGGTCTGGTTCGGCATTGAGCAGACGACCTTTGGCGCGGGAGAGGCATTCGTCGCCAGCGCGGGCGTCACGATGGACGTCACCAACCTGCCTAATCCGACATCGGGTCACTACCGTGCCCTTTTCGTCCGGTTGCCGCGCCCTCTCCTTGTGGAGGCTGCCCGACGCTGGCCCCAGTTCGTCGGTCAATCGACGTTTGGGCCGAGGTCCCTTGCGGTGGATCCGACCCTGGTCGATGCGCTGCTCCATGCGTTCGGCGGGGACGATCGAGCGGTCCGCCGTCTCGTCTCCCCGCAACTTGCCCAGCATCGCTGTCTCGAACTCGTTCTCGTGCTTGCCGAAAGGGGAGCCCTGTCGCTGACCCCCAAATACGCCGGTCAGTCGACCGCCGATGCCGTGCGTCAGCTCTTGCGGCACCGCCTGCACCATCCCTGGACCGTGAGCGATGTCGCTCGGCGGCTCGATTGCTCGCAGGCTACCCTGCGGCGCCGGCTGCGGGCCGAAGGCGAGAGCTTCGCAAAGCTCCTGTTGTCCGAACGTCTGGCGGCGGCTCGCATCCTTCTGGCCGAGCGCGGCGCCGAGGTCGCCGACACGCTGGCCGCGACGGGCTTTGCCTCGCGCTCGCACTTCGCTGCGAACTATCGCCGCCTCTATGGCGAAGTGCCGTCGAGTGCCCGCCATCGCCATAAAGGGCCACCAGCACCGGCTTGATCGTTTTCGGCGCATTTTCGATCGCCTCGGGCCGTCTCGCGGGGCTCCCGGCAGATAGCTCTTCTCGGTGCGCAACCGACAAGGAGCCCGCCCATGCGCTACTCGACCCCCATACGCTGCTCGATTTACGCATTCGTCGCCCCCATTCTCTTCGTCACGGCATGTTCGGCCGCGGATCTGACCGTTTCGATGGGCGACGCTGCGCCGGACACGATCATGCCTGACCGCCACGCCTTCTGTCCGCCGAACGGCACGAACCCGGCCAACATCAGTCCTGCCGTCACGTGGTCCGCAGGGCCGGAGGGAACGCGATCCTATGCCCTGCGCATGCAGGACCAGGATGTACCCGCAGCGCTCGACCAGATCGAGAAGCCCGGCGTCGTCATTGCGAGGGACGCGCCCCGGATCGCCGTCGACCATTGGATTCTGGCTGACATCCCGGCCGACAGGCGATCGCTCGCGGAAGGAGAAGACAGCGACGGCTTCACCAAGGGCGGCAAGCCGACCGGGCCGACAAGCCATGGCGTGCGCGGGGCGAACGTCTATGCCAGCTTCTTCGCCTCCAAGCCCGACATGGTGGGCCCATATGGGGGCTACGACGGCCCTTGCCCCCCGCGCAACGACGAGAGACCCCATCGCTATACCGTCAAGGTCTTCGCGCTCGACATCGAGCAACTCGCGCTGCCCGAAGGATTCACGGGCGACGTCCTGGCGGACGCGATGCGGGGGCACATCCTCGCCGAGGGTTCCGTCACCACCACCTACAGTCGTTGGGAGGGTCCGAAATGAGCCGCAGCCAGCACGAACTCGTCAACGCCCAGTTCGGTCCTCAGGCCAATGCCTATGTGGCCAGCCCCGTGCACGCAACCGGCGCAGATCTTGAGCGGATCGGGGCCCTTGCCGCCGCGAACCGTCCGGTCCGCGCACTGGATCTGGGAACCGGCGGCGGGCACGTCGCCTATGTCCTCGCGCCCCATGCCGGAACGGTCGTCGCCTGCGACCTGTCCTCCGACATGGTCGCAGCCGTGGAGCGGGAAGCGGTGCGCCGGAGCCTTCAGAATGTCACGGGAACGGTCGCGCCCGCCGAACGACTGCCTTTTTCAGATGCCGAGTTCGACCTCGCTGCCAGTCGCTTCTCGGCGCATCATTGGGCCGATGTGGCGCGCGGGCTGCGAGAAACGCGCCGCGTTCTGAAAGCCGGCGGAACGGCCGTCTTCGTCGACGTCGTCGGACCGCCGGTGGCCGCGCTCGACAGTCATCTGCAAGCCGTGGAGCTCCTGCGAGACCCCTCCCACGTCCGCGACTACCGCCCGTCCGAATGGACCGCGATGCTGGAGGAGGCCGGCTTTCGCATCAATGAGGTTCAAACCTGGAAACTGCGCATGGAGTTTGCCTCTTGGACGACACGCATCGCCACGCCGCCCGCCTCCGTCGCCGCGATCCGATCGCTACAGACCGGCGGCGCGGCCACGACCACGGCCTACTTTGCGATCGAGCCGGACGGCTCGTTCGAAATAGATGTTGCCTGGTTCGGGGCGACCGCCATCTAGGCGTCGTGAAGCTCTGCTTCCGCTCCTGCCAACCGGAGGCGGCCTGACTGCTCTCCGCTAATCACAGCCGCCTCATGCCTGAGACACAAACTCAGCTCCCCAACTCCCCCCGCCCCTCGAACTCCTTCAGCGCCTCCGGATTGGCCAGCGCTTCCTTGTTCTTCACCGGCCTCCCCTCGACGACCTCGCGGACGGCGAGCTCGGTGATCTTGCCGCTCTTGGTGCGGGGGATGTCCTTGACGGCGAGCACCTTGGCCGGGACGTGGCGGGGCGAGGCGCCGGTGCGGATGGCGTCCTTGAGGCGCTTGACGAGGTCGTCGGTGAGGTCGTGGCCGTCCGCGAGCCTGACGAAGAGGACGACGCGCACGTCCCCCTCCCAGCTCTGGCCGATGCAGATGGCCTCGGTGACTTCCTCGAACTGCTCGACGATGTTGTAGATCTCGGCGGTGCCGATGCGCACGCCTTGCGGGTTCAGCGTCGCGTCGGAGCGGCCGTGGATGATCATGCCGCCGTGGCTGGTCCATTCGGCGAAGTCGCCATGGGCCCAGATGCCGGGGAAGGTCTCGAAATAGGCAGCGGTGTAACGCTCCCCGCCGGGATCGTTCCAGAATTCGATCGGCATCGACGGGAAGGCCTTCGTACAGACGAGGTCGCCCTTGCCGCTGCCGAGCGGCTTGCCGTCCGGATCGTAGACGTCGACCGCCATGCCGAGGCCTGGCCCCTGGATCTCGCCCTCATAGACGGCGCGCGTCGGGATGCCGAGGACGAAGCAGGAGAGGATGTCGGTGCCGCCCGAAATCGAGGCGAGGTGAACGTCCGGCTTCACGTCGGAATAGACATAGGCGAACCCCTCCGGCGACAGCGGCGAGCCGGTGGAGGTGATCGTTTGGACGCTGGAGAGATCGTGGCTCTCGGCCGGCTTCAGGCCGAACTTGCGGGCGGAATCGATGTATTTCGCGCTGGTGCCGAAGAAGCTGGCCTTCTCCTCGGCGATGTAGTCGAAGACGATGGCCTTGTGCGGATGGAACGGCGAGCCGTCGTAAAGCAGCAGCGTCGAGCCGCCGCCGAGCGCCGCCACCAGCCAGTTCCACATCATCCAGCCGCAGGTGGTGAAGTAGAACACCCGCGAGCCTTCCTCGTTGCCGCAATGGAGGAAATGCTCCTTGCGCTGCTGGATCAGCGTGCCGCCGGCGCCGTGGACGATGCATTTGGGAACGCCGGTCGTTCCCGACGAGAACATGATGTAGAGCGGATGGTCGAAAGGCAGCCGCTCGAAGGTCAGCTCTGCCGGATGATAGGGCGCGAGGAATTCGCCCAGCGTGACGCCGTTGTGGGCGCCAGACGCGGCCTTCGCGCCGTCGCCGAGATACGGCACGACGATGGTCCTTTGGGGGCTGAGCTTTTCGCTGATCGGCGCGAGTTTCTCGGCGATGTCGATTTCCTTGGAGGCGTAAAAATAGCCATCGCAGGCGACGAAGAGCTTCGGCTCGATCTGGCCGAAGCGATCGATCACGCCGCGCTCGCCGAAGTCCGGCGAGCATGAGGAGAAGACCGCGCCGAGCGAGGTCGCAGCCAGCATGACGGCAACGGTCTCCGGCATGTTCGGCATCATCGCCGCGATCCGGTCGCCGGCGACGATGCCCTCGGCCTTGAAAGCCTGCTGAAGCTTCGAGACGATGGCGGAAAGGTCGTCCCAGCTCCATCGGCTCGCCCGCCTGTCCTCGCCGCGAAACACGATGGCGTCGCCCGCCCCGGCCCTGGCCAGGAGGTTTTCGGCGAAGTTGAGCCGCGCCTCCGGGAAAAACCGGTCCTCGCGCATTGCGCCGCCCGCGGTAAGAGCGGTCCCGCCCTTGTCGCCGACGATGCCGCAAAAGTCCCAGACCAGCGACCAGAAGGCGCCGCGATCCTCGATCGACCACTGATGAAGGGCGTCGTAATCGGGAAAGCTGCGTCCCGTCGCCTCGCCGGCTGCCTGCGAAAAGGCGCTGATCGGATGGTTTTCGATGCGCGCCTTCGAGGGCGTCCACAGGGGATTTTCACTCATTTCCAGAACTCCCGCCAGCCGCCTTGCTGGTGCCATACCCATGTAACAAAGGCAACGAAGCCGTCTATCCCCCGGCAGCGTCGACGGGAAAACCGCGCAGTCGGGCCGCTAGCCGCTTTCGCGGATGCCGGCGCGGGGCTAGTGAGGACCGGACAGATTGCCGGACAGATTGATGGAGACCCCACGGCGTGCGACCTGACTGGCCAGCCCCGACCACCCAGGCGGATTTGCCGGGAAAACCGCGCCGGCGCGCGTTGTGGCGGTGGCTGACGGTCGGGGTCGGCTCGGCCCTTGCCGTCTTCGTCCTGCTCGCGGCCCTGCTGCCCGGCCTCGTCCTTGGCTCCGATGCCGCCCGCGCCCTCGTCGTCGATCGTCTCGAGGCGCTGACGGGCCAGCACGTTTCGATCGACGGCCGCATCGACTTCGCCGTCCTGCCCCGCGCGCGCCTCAGCCTCGACCACGTCCGGTTCGGCGACGGCGAGTTCACCATCGATACCCTCGTCGCCAATTTCAGTCTTCTCGACGTGTTTTCCGGCGATGGCGACATTTCGCGTCTCGTTCTGGTGCGGCCGGAATGGCGGGTCTCAGAGGCCGAGCCGCAATCCGAGAGCGTTTTGCCGGGAACCGGCGGCAGTCTTCTCGCCGGGCTCCACTCATTGCTGTCGCGGATGCAAGGCATTCACGACGTCGAAATCCGCGACGGGCTGTTCCGGCCCACCGGACAAAGATTTGCGCAGCGGCGCGGTGTCAGCAATGCCAATGTCAAGATCGCCCAGTCGGGCTCGGCGGACCGATTGAGCGTTTCCGGCAGCTTCGTCTGGAACGGCCAACCGACCACGGTGGATCTCGACGTCGAAGCCGACCGGCCGCTCCGGCAGGGCGGCCAGAGCAATGTCGATTTCAGCCTCGATTCGCCGGCCCTTGCCGCCAAGTTTTCCGGCGTGGTCCAGCTTCAGAACTTTCGCCAGGCCCAAGGCCGGCTCAGCCTCGTCACCCAGTCCTTCAGCCGTGGGATCGAATGGCTCTTCGCCCCGGAAACGCAGATCCCCGAACTCGGTGCCGTCGATCTTGCGGGCGATCTCTTCCTCGAAGGCGGCAATGCCGAACTTCGCCAGGCCGATCTGCGGATCGGCGGGTCCGAAGGGCGCGGCGCGATGGAGGCTCGCTTCGAAGGCGATACGCCCGTCATCGGCGGAACCCTCGCCTTCAACGATCTCAATCTCACGCCGATCGCCCGCTCGATCGCCCCCTATCCCCGCAACGCCCTGGATTTCGAGCGCCCGTTGGGTGTCGATTTCGCCACCGCCATCCAGATGGAGATCAGGCTCTCGGCCAGCGAACTCACACTCGGCACCGTGCCGTTCCAGGACGTCGCAGCCGTGATCAGCGCCGCGAACGGCGTCGCCAAGCTCGATGTGGGAGACGCAACGCTGTTCGGCGGGCGCGCGCAGGCCGCCATCACCGTCGACGGGCGCGCCAGCGAGCCGCGGGTGGAAGGCTGGGTCAACGCCAGCGGCATCGACGCGGCACCCCTGATGTCCGTTCTGTCGATCCGTTCGATCGCCCTCACCGGCACCTCGACGATCCGGGCGAAACTCGAGGCGCCGGCGGAGAATTGGCACGCGATACTTTCGGGGCTCGATGTCACCGCCCATCTGGAAGCGAACAACGGCGCGATTTCGGGTTTCGATCCGAGTGTCTTCGCAGAACCGGGCGCGCGGCCGCTCCGGGCAGGAACGCAGGACGGATCGATCCCCTTCTCGGCCCTCGATGCGGAAATCACTCTGAACGGCACGACGATCGACTTCGACCGAATGACGCTCGCAAATGACGGCGGCAAACTGAGCGCCAGCGGCAGATATTTCGCGCAGACCAACGACATCGACGTTGCCGGCAATTTCGAGGCTCTGACCGCAGCTCTCGCTTCGACCGCCCCCTCACCGGCCGCCGCTCCCAAGCGGATCGAATTCACGATGAGGGGCGAATGGCCGGACCCCGCCGTCACGACCGCGCCAAGCGCGGTCGAATGAACGGCCGGTCAGGTGCAAGGCCGGGCGAGTGCGACGGGCCAGACATCGCGCCGCCGCCGATCTCGGCTCGCTCAAGCTCCAGAGCGCAAACTCGCCGGGATCGCCAGAGGATCAAACCTTCAATGCCGAACACGAAACGAATTTGGCCCATGCTGCGCGCCGGATCTGCCATCAACGCCATCGTCGATCATGACGCGCGCCGAAGAAGCCCAGGGACAGCTCGTGCGCGGCGCCTGATCGCCGGCCTCGCCCTTGCGGCCGTCAGCCTCATCGCCTCGCAAGCGCCGCTCGCGGCCCAATCGGTCATCAAGCTCGGCTCGACATCTGCCGGAACCACGGCAAGCGCCAAGACCGAGACAGGCTGTGACACCGCCGACTATCACGCCGCGCTTTCGGCCATCCGGGCAGGCGAGTATGCCGCGATCGCAAATGCGCGCAACGAGGCAGGCAAGCCGGACGCCAGACTGCCCGGACGGCTGCTATTCAATCCGATCATGGCTCCGAAGACCCGAGAAGCCCGACAAGCGCTGATGGCGGCAAACAAGCTCGCGCGCTCGAAGAACCGTCCGAGCTGGATGGCGAGCAGCGATTCGCGCTGGATCATCAAGGAAGTCTCCAACGAGCTGGGCCGCTATCTCGCCCAGGACGAGACGCCCTATCTGTGTTACGGCGTGCCGGATTATCTCAAGACGATGCGCAGCTATCTCGCGCGGGCCGGCGGCGACGCGGCCTCGCTCGATGCTTTGAAGACAGTGCAGGCCGCCATCGCCTCAAACAAGATCAATGCCGCGCTCGAAGAGATGCGCCCCGTCCCGCTGCCGAAGCCCGCGCCCGAAAAGCCCGACGACAGCCTGATGGCGGCCGGAGAGTTGCGGCCGGCAATGGGACTGTCGCAGACCGACGCGGTCACCGCTCCCGCCGACAAGCCGCAGGGTGCGAGCGACGGGACATCCCCCTCGAGCGACGACGCTGCAATGTCGTCGAACGGCAATGGGCCGGCGCCAGTCGTGAACGCCGACCTGCCGCCCTTGACCGCGCCCGAACCGATCAAGCTGTCGAGCGACGCCGATCGACTTGCAGCCCTCGATCAGGTGATGGAGGCCGCGCGCCAGAGCGGCGCGCTGTTCGGTGAGACGTCAGACCGGGCACCGAACCAGACGGCCGCCCTGTCGACACCGGGCGCGGTGACCGCGACCGACGAGACGGCCGATCCCCGGCCGGTGCTCGACGAACTGGCCGCCCTGCGGCCTCTCGTCTACGGGGCACGGCCGGCGATCACCGACATCTCCGTCCGTCGCCGGCTGATCGACACCTTCTCCGCGATCGAAGTGCTCGACTATCTCGACCACCGTCCGGCGGAATACGAGACGTCTGTCCCGGCGGCGATCGGGCGTACCCTCGACGCCATCTCCAGCGCCAATGAAAAGACCTGCGGCTGTGCGTCGAACTGACCGGCGCCTCCAGCGAGCAGGCCGGCGCGTTCAGCCCATCGCGGCCATGCGCTCGTTGCGGGCTTCGCGCACCAGCCGCCGCTTGTTGATCAGCGCGGCGATGACGACACCCGTCGAGACGATCGCGATCAGGATCGTACAGACGGCGTTGATTTCCGGAGTCACACCCAGCCGGACCTGGCTGTAGATCTTCATCGGCAGCGTCGTCGCCCCCGGCCCGGTGGTGAAGGAGGCGATGACGAGGTCGTCGATCGAAAGGGTGAAGGCGAGCATCCAGCCGGCCGCGACGGCCGGCCAGATCAAGGGCAGCGTGACCTTGAAGAAGGTCACCGTCGGCGTTGCGCCAAGATCCATGGCCGCGTCCTCCAGCGACCGGTCGAACGAGGTCAGGCGCGACTGCACGACCACCGTGACGAAGCACATGGTGAAGCTGATATGGGCCAGCGTGACGGTCACGAAGCCGCGGTTGAGATCGAGGGCGACGAAGAGCAGAAGCAGCGACAGGCCGGTGATCACTTCCGGCATGACCAGCGGCGCGTAGACCATGCCGGTCATCAGCGTCCGGCCATGAAAGCGCTTGTAGCGCGACAGCGCGATGGCTGCCATGGTGCCGAGGACGGTGGCGATGGTCGCCGACAGCAGCCCGACCTTCAACGTGACCCAGGCCGCGTCGAGAAGGCCGCGATTGTTCCATAACTCCCGGTACCAGACCGTGGAGAATCCCGCCCAGACCGTCACCAGCCGCGAGGCGTTGAAGGAATAGATCACCAGAAGCAGGATCGGCAGATAGAGGAAGGTAAAGCCGAACACCATCGAGACGACATTGAACTTCGACAGCCGCCAGGTCATCAGCCCGCCCTCGCCTGCTGGCGCTGGAAGAGCGCGATCGGAACGACAAGCAGCGCCACGAGGACGACCGCGACGGCCGACGCCACCGGCCAGTCGCGATTGGTGAAGAACTCGAGCCACACCGTCTTGCCGATCATCAGGGTCCGCGATCCGCCGAGGAGGTCGGGGATGACGAATTCGCCGGTCGCCGGGATGAACACCAGGAAGCAGCCGGCGACGACGCCCGGCAGCGACAGAGGAAAGGTGATCGTCCAGAAGCTCTTCAGCGGCGGCGAGCCGAGATCGGCCGCGGCTTCCGTCAGGCTGTGATCCATGCGCTCGAGGCTGGCATAGATCGGCAGCGTCATGAATGGCAGATAGGAATAGACGATGCCGATGAAGATCGCGACCGGCGTGTTGAGGATGACCAGCGGCTGGTCGATCACGCCGAGAAAGAGCAGCAGCTGGTTGAAGAGGCCCTCGGGCTTCAGGATCGCGATCCAGGCATAGACGCGGATCAGGAAGCTCGTCCAGAACGGCAGGATGACGAGCATCACCAGCGTGGTCCGCCATGCCGGCGAAGCCTTGGCGATGCCGTAGGCCAGCGGATAGGCGATCAGCAGCGTCAGCAGCGTCGCGCCGGCCGCGATGGCGAGGCTGAGGACATAGGCGTCGAAATAGAGGTCATCGCCGGCGATCCAGCGATAGTTCTCGAGCGAAAGCTGCTTCAGCCCCGCCCACCAGCTTGCAACGTCGCCGAATGTCGGCTGGTAGGGAGGCATCGCCACCACCACCTGCGACAGCGAGATCTTGACGACGATCAGGAACGGAACGAGGAACAGGGCGACGAGCCAGAGATAAGGCACGCCGATCACCACCGCGCGGAACACCCCGCGCGGACGAAGACGCCACCCGCGTTTGCCTTCGGCCGCGTCGCGAGACTTGATGCCGATGATCTCGTCGCCAGGGGCCCCGCTCATCGCCGTTCCCTAGACCGTCATGACGAGGCCGGCATCCTCGTCGAACTGAACGAAAACGCGGTCGTGCCAGGTCAGCTGCAGAGGCCCCTCGCGGGTGGCGTTGACCATCGCGACCTTGACGATCATGCCGTTGTCGAGGCGGATGTGGAACGAGGTCACGGGGCCGAAATAGGCGATGTCCCAGACCTCGCCCTCCATCACATTGGGCCCGCCGATCGGCTCGACCGCGATCTTCAGCTTTTCGGGCCTCAGGACATAGGCGACGTTGTCTCCGGCCGTCACCGGGGCTTCGCTCTTCGCCGCAATGTCGAGCCCCGCTGTCGTCTCGATGGTGATGCACTCGCCATTGACCGAACGCACGGTTCCCTCGAACACGTTCACATTGCCGACGAAATCCGCGACGAAGCGGGAATTCGGCGCCTCGTAGATCTCGGTCGGGGTCGCGACCTGGAGGATCTGCCCCTTGTCCATGACGGCGATCCGGCAAGCAAGGGTCATCGCCTCTTCCTGGTCGTGGGTGACCATGATGAAGGTGGTGCCCAACTGGTTCTGCAGATCGGCGAGCTCGAACTGGGTCTCCTCACGCAGCTTCTTGTCGAGAGCGCCGAGCGGCTCGTCGAGAAGCAGCACCTTCGGGCGCTTGGCGAGCGAGCGGGCGAGCGCGACGCGCTGGCGCTGGCCGCCGGAGAGCTGGTCGGGCTTGCGCTTGGCGTAATCCTCGAGCTTGACGAGCTTCAGCACCTGCTCGACCCGCTCGGCGATGTCGGCCTTCGCCATTCCCTCCTGCTTGAGGCCGAAGGCGATGTTCTTGGCGACGCTCATATGCGGGAACAGCGCGTAGGACTGGAACATCATGTTGACGGGCCGGCGATAAGGCGGAATTCCGGCCAAGTCCTCGCCGTCGAGGATGATGCGTCCTTCGCTCGGCGCCTCGAAACCCGCCAGCATGCGCAGAAGCGTGGACTTGCCGCAGCCAGACGCGCCGAGCAGCGCGAAGAATTCGCCCTCGTAGATCGACAGGCTGAGGTCGTCCACGGCCTCGAAGCTACCGAACCGCTTGGTGACCCCTTCAAAGCGGATGAAGGGAACGGCGGACTTATCGAGCCAGGGCGCAAAGTCGCTTCGGATGCTGCCGAGCGATTTCATGACGCCGACGGCCTCCTCGGCCGCGCAACCAACGCCGCGGCCATCGTCTCGACCTGCATGTTGCTCCTTACTGCCCCGTTACGATGCTGGTCCACAGCCGCGTCTGCATTCGCTGCGCCTTCGGGCCCTTTGGCAGGATCGCAGTGAGCCGCTTCTGCGTTTCTGCCGGCGGATAGACGCCCGGGTCATCGAGGATCGCCTCGTCGACATATTTCTTCGCGGCGAGGTTTCCGCTTGCATAATTCACGAAATTCGTCGCCTTGGCGATCACCTCCGGCCGCATCAGATAATTCATAAATTCGAGAGCGGCTTGCGGATGCGGCGCGTCGGCCGGGATCGCCATGTTGTCGAGCCAGATCACCGCCCCCTCGCGCGGGATGACATATTTGATCTCGACGCCCTGCCCCGCCTCCTTGGCCCGGTCCCGCGCCTGCAGCATGTCGCCGGACCAGCCATGGGCCATGCAGATGTCGCCATTGGCCAGCGCCTGGATGTTTTCCGAGGAGTGGAACTTGCGCACATAGGGGCGGATCTTGACCAGGAGATCCTTCACCTTCTCCAGATCCTCCGGCTTGTCGGAATTGGGATCGAGGCCGAGATAGATCAGCGCCGCCGGCACCACCTCGTCGGCGGTATCGAGGACGTAGATGCCGCAATCTGCCAGCTTTTCGGCGAGCTTGGGATCGAACAGCAGCGCCCAGGTGTCGAGCGGCTGGTCGTCGCCGAGCCGCTTCCTGACCTCCTTGACGTTGAGCCCGAGCCCCGTCGTGCCCCACATGTAGTTGATGGCGTACTGGTTGCCGGGATCGTAGGTCGCGAGGCGATCCATGATCTCCGGATCCATGTTCTTCAGATTCGGCAGCTTCGACTTGTCGAGCTTCTGGAACACGCCGGCATTGATCTGGCGGGCGAGGAAGCTGCCGGTCGGCACGACGACGTCGTAGCCGGTTCCGCCGGTCAGAAGCTTGGTTTCTACGAGCTCGTTGGAATCGAACACGTCGTAGACGACCTTGATGCCGGTCTCCTTGGTGAAGTCCGTCAGGATCGTCTCGTCGATATAGTCCGACCAGTTATAGACGTTGACGACCTTGTCCTGGGCCAGCGCCTGCCCGCCCGAAGCAAGCGCCGCGACGAAGCCGAGCCCCGTCAGAAATCTGGTCAGAATTGCTTGCATCGTCGGAACCACCCCAGTCCTCAATCTCGTCAACAGCCGCCGCCGGCTGACAGGCCGCAAACGCAACCATAGCGGCAATGATCAGGGACTGCCTAGTCCCGACAAGCCGAGAAATGAAACAAATCAGGTGGCTGCACAATCGGGCGTCAGACGCTGCATGAATCGGGCATCCTCGCCATAGGCCGACAGCGCGCCGGAAGGAAGGACGGCGGCCGCGTCCGAAAAGCCGAAGCGCTGCCAGAACGCTGCCGTGCCGTAGACCGAGACGAGGCAGGCGCGGGGAAAGCCTGCCGCCAGCTGCAGCAGGTGCCCGATGACGGCCCCGGCCTGTCCCTCGCCCCTCGCCTCCGGCGAAAGGGCGACGTCGTGGATGTAAAGGGCGTCGCAGTCGGGCGGCAGCGAGCCGATCCGCATGTTCAAGGAGGGAGGGTCAGGATAGCGGATCGGATGGGCGATCGCGTAACCCGCGATTATCTGCCGGCGTTCGAGCACGAAGCAGCCGGCGGGATAAAGCGCCAGCCGCTCGGCGAAGATCGCTGGGTCTTCGCGAAGGCCCGGATGGACACGGTCCGCCAAGACACAGACCGCCGCGAGATCGTCGGGGCGCATCGCCCGCCAAGATGGAGGCGCCGCCGTCACAGCAGGTCCGTCCACCGCGCTTCGGGGCCGGGCCGGCACCGCCGAGAGAAGCTCAGCGGTGCTTGGTTCCCTCGCCGTAGAACAGCTTTTCCCATTTCTTGTGCGCCTTGTAGCCCTCGCGAATGAAGGGCGTGAACACCGCCATGTTGAGAACTGCCTTGTTGGTCTGCCTGGCGGGAAATTTCAGCGGCTTCTCGAAATCGACGAAGAGCACGACCCGGACACTGTCGGAGTGGTTCCAGGCCTCGTGCTCATAGGCGTCGTCGAAGATCAGCGCCTTGCCCTCTTCCCAGTGGCAGGTGCGGTCGTCGACGCGGATGCCGATCTTGTCGGGCTCGTCGGGCACGATCAGGCCGAGATGGAAGCGCAGGACGCCATTATAGGGCCCACGATGCGGCGGCAGGTGCTTGCCCGGCTCGAAGATCGAGAACATCGCCGATTTGAGGCCCGGGATCTTCTGCAGGATCCGCCAGGTCTCGGGGCACTGGGCAATGGCGTTTTCGGAGGTGATGCCATAGCCGCAGAGGAAGAAGGTCTTCCAGTTGCTGTCCGACGAGATCGAGCGGACCTCCGAGGAGATCTCGTGAAACGCCGGCAGATCGCCCTTGCGCACCAGCACCTTGTCGAGTTCGGCGCGGATCAGGTGCCATTCGGCCTCGACCTCGCGCGCCCAGGGGAAGTCGTCGGTCTCGAAGACCGGCGGGTTGCCGACCGCCGAATGCTTCAGATTGAGCGCCTCGGCGCCGTCGACGAGCTTCTGGACCGTGCGGGCGACGAAACCGTCGCGCGTCATCGTATCCTCGAGGCCCTCGGTCTTCAGATTCTGCTGGCTGACTGGCTTGTCCATTGCTCTACGCTTCACATTGTACGTCGGGCCCGATCGCCGCCCGAAAGGCCATGCCCCGTGCGGCACAGGACGGCCGCCGGCGATGCATCGTGACGGTTCGGTGACGGAGTGAACTCCCTCGATCGAACGCTTTGCGAGCCGATTTGGACCTCACGTCACTGGAAGTCAAACGCCGAGAGCCCCGTCACCATCTCATCGAGGCCGAGCGGGCGCGTCAGCGGCGGCTCGGCGCGGGCAAGGCAGGCCTGGCGCTCGCACAGCCGGCAGGCCGGGCCGATCTTCACGATCGACGGTTTCTCGCCGATATGGCGGCCATAGACGGTCTCGTCCTTGAAGCCGATGTCGCAGCCGATGAGGATCGCCGTACGGCGCGGCCGTTCCTCAAAGCCTCCCGAAAGCCCCTCGAGCGTTCGCGCGATCAACAGGAACTCCGCCCCATCCGGCATTTCGGCCCGCTCAACGAGGATCTGGCCGGGCTGGGCGAAGGCGGCATGGATCGGCAGTTTCGGACAGCCTCCCCCGAAGCGCTGGACCGGAAAGCCGCGAGCGCCCGCCCGGCGGAAGCGGTTGCCGGCATTGTCGACCTCGAGCATGAAGAACGGCACCCCCGGCGCGCCCTGGCGCTGAAGCATCGTCAGCCGGTTCGCCACCTGCTCGAAGGACGCCTGGAAACGGCCCTTGAGGACGTCGATGTCATAGGCCGCTCGCTCGGCCGCGCTCTGAAAGGCAGCATAGGGCATCATCAGCGCATGTGCGGCATAGCGCAGCAGCTCGAACCTTGCGAGCCGACGCGCCTCGTCGCTTTCGAAGGTGAAGGTGCGCCCTTCCGCCTCGATCACGTCGCCGATGGCGAGGTGGCAGACCTCCATGGCGACTTCGCGGATGCGGTCGGCGGTCGAAAGCCGCTCGGACAGGAACAGACGGCGGGAATGACGGTCGAAGCGGCGGCGCCAGAGCGGCATCGTTGCCAGCGGCAGGATGCGCACCGAGATTTCGTGATCCTTGCGCAGGAACCCGCGCATGGCGCCCAGAAGATCGTCGCCGGGACTAAGCCTGCCATGCAGCGCCTCGGCCGCCGTCTCGATGGCGGCGAAGAAATTCGGCCGGGTCTCGAAGACCTCATGCACCTCGTCGATCGGCAGGCGCGTGCCCGACGAGCCGAGGATCCGGCCCTCGCGGGCGAGCAGCTGCGACAGGTCGGAGAGGCGCGCCTGCTGCTCGCGATAGGCCCGATAGAGCTTCGCCACGCCGGCGGCGGCGTTCGGCGCGGCGTCGGCGAGTTCGACCAGCTCTTGATCGCCCGCCAGTTCGCCGGCGAGCAACGGATCGGAGAAGATGCCCTTCAGCTCGGAAAAGACGCCCTTCTCGCGTCCGGCCTGCAGGTCGGCGAGATCGACCTGATAGGTCTCGGACAGCTTGAGCAGCAGCTGGACGGTGAGCGGGCGCTGATTGCGCTCGATGAGATTGAGATAGGAGGGCGAGATGCCGAGTTCCTCGGCCATTGCCGTCTGGGTCAGCGACAGCCCGTTGCGGATGCGGCGGATGCGCGGACCGGCGAAGATCTTGTTCTCGGCCATGGCGTCAAATCGCAGCCATGATCAAACAGAAAGCTACGCTTGATGCAGACGCACGGCCGATCGCATCGCGACCGGGATCGACCTGTCGGATCAGCCTCAGAGCGCCAGCGAGCGCGCCGATTTGCGGGCGCAGGCAGGACCCGGCCCGCGCATGTAATGGCGCTCCGGGCGATAGCTCGGACGCAAGAACTCGGTGACGGACCTGATCACGGACAGAATGAGATTTGTGCCGTTCATGACACCCTCGACGGTTTCGGTTCTCCACCTCCCAATGGAACCACAAGACTACTTCCCGAAGCTTGAGAAAGTGCGAATGAAAAGAGCTGCTTAGATGCATCTGATAACCGTCTGTCGGGCTGAATTTGGGCGCGATGGCGGCCGGCTGCCGAAATGGCCCGGCTGCGGCAATTCGGCGACAGTCCGCCTGACCGTCAGCAAAGCCGCCCACGTCTTTTACAATCTTCACAAGATTACAAAGCAGACCTGTCAAAGACAAGACATCGCGACTTGAAAAACCGCACCCCGAGCATCGATCCGTCTCGCTTCTCATGACCGAAATGGCTGATATCGCCGGGCGGACACGGAGCGGGCGGCAATTGCGCACCGCCCCCCGTGTCCTGATCGTCCCCCGATCGTCCCCGATCGTCATTGAGTGGAGAGCGTGCCATGACCGATTTTTACAACCTCGTCCCTTCGGCGCCGGAAGGCCGCTACGACAATATCGAGCGCCCCTATGGCGTCGAAGACGTCAAGCGTCTGCGCGGTTCGGTGCAGATCCGCCACACGCTCGCCGAAAATGGTGCCAACCGGCTGTGGCAGCTCATCCACTCCGAAGACTTCGTCAATTCGCTCGGCGCCATGACCGGCAATCAGGCGATGCAGCAGGTCCGGGCCGGGCTGAAGGCGATCTATCTGTCCGGCTGGCAGGTCGCGGCGGATTCCAACACCGCCTCGGCGATGTATCCCGACCAGTCGCTCTATCCGGCCAATGCCGGCCCGGAGCTTTGCCGCCGCATCAACCGCACGCTGCAGCGCGCCGACCAGATCGAGACATCGGAAGGCAAGGGCCTCTCCGTCGACACCTGGTTCGCGCCGATCGTCGCCGATGCGGAGGCCGGTTTCGGCGGGCCGCTCAACGCCTTCGAGCTGATGAAGGCCTATATCGAGGCAGGCGCCGCCGGCGTTCATTTCGAGGATCAGCTGGCCTCGGAGAAGAAGTGCGGCCATCTCGGTGGCAAGGTGCTGATCCCGACACAGGCGCATATCCGCAACCTGACCGCCGCGCGCCTCGCCGCCGACGTGATGGGCGTGCCGACCCTCGTCATCGCCAGAACCGACGCCGAGGCGGCCAAGCTCCTGACCTCCGACATCGACGAGCGCGACCGGCCTTTCGTCGATTACGACGCCGGGCGCACCCCGGAGGGCTTCTACCGGGTGAAGAACGGCCTCGAGCCCTGCATCGCCCGCGCCATCGCCTATGCGCCCTATTCGGATCTGATCTGGTGCGAGACCTCCAAGCCCGATCTCGATCAGGCGCGGCGCTTCGCCGAGGCGGTCAAGAAGGAGCATCCGAACCAGCTTCTGGCCTATAACTGCTCGCCCTCCTTCAACTGGAAAAAGAACCTCGACGACGCGACCATCGCCAGGTTCCAGCGCGAGCTGGGGGCCATGGGCTACAAGTTCCAGTTCATCACGCTGGCCGGCTTCCACCAGCTGAACTACGGCATGTTCGAGCTGGCGCGCGGCTACAAGGCCCGGCAGATGGCGGCCTATTCGGAGCTGCAGGAGGCCGAGTTCGACGCCGAGGCGAGCGGCTACACCGCCACCAAGCACCAGCGCGAGGTCGGCACCGGCTATTTCGACGCCGTGTCCATGGCGATCACCGGCGGCGCCTCCTCGACCACGGCGATGGGCGAGTCCACCGAGAGCGACCAGTTTAAGAAGGACACGCCGCTTCACGTCGCGGCGGAGTAAGCCGAACGCGACGACCATCACACAAAGCCAGCTGGGAACCGGAGCGACGGTTCCCGCCGGCGATCGGGCGGATCTCGAAGAGACGGCCCGGCCCCTTACCGGCTTCGCTAAGGGTCAGGACGAGACGAAATCGCCGCCATGCGGCTCATCAGATCGGCGCGCTGCCGCGAAGGCCCGCCGCCGGTAGACAGGGAGAAAGACCATGAGTGCAGTTGCCAACGAAGACCGCCCGCGCACCCGCGTCAAGGAACGCGCCGAGGAGCAGTCCTCGGCGATGGACGAGGCGCAGCAGCAGGCGATCCGCATGCTCGCCAACGACCTCCATCGCCTCAATCAGTCCGTGATGAAGGCCGTCGAGGCCGGCGTCTCGGTCGAGCTCGTGCGCTCGGCACGCCACCATGGCGGCAACGGCAACTGGGGCGATCTGCTCATCCCGGTGGTTCTGAAGAGCGAGGTGTGATGCGGCCGGAGCGCCGCCCGTCCCGCCGGACGCGCGAGGGATGCTCCGATCCTTCGTGCATGGGGATCGTGACTGCCGGCTGACGACTAACAGCCGGAATGTCCGCTGTGCCGTCAGCCGGCCGGCCGTGCAGTGAAAGGCCGCCACTGCGCTTGCAGCGCGCTACGAAAACATGAAAAACCCCGGTGCGAGCATCTCGCGCCGGGGTTTGAACCATTTACCAGCGAAGCATCGGCCCGATGCGCGAAGGCGTTCAGCCGTTTGCGTCGGCCGAAGCATTCTTCGTGCGCCTGACGCGCACGACCACGTCGACATTGACGATTTCCATGCCCTCCGGGGCCTTGGGCAATTCGCCGAGCTTCAAAGCGCCGAGCGGAATGTCGACCATCTCGTTCTCTTCCTCGATGAAGAAGTGATGGTGATCAGACGTATTGGTGTCGAAATAGGTGCGCTGGCCTTCCGCCGAGAGCGGACGCACGAGGCCGGCATCGGTGAACTGGTGCAGGGTGTTGTAGACGGTGGCGAGCGAAACCGTCTCGCCTGCCTTGTGCGCCTCTTCATAGAGCTCCTCGGCCGACAGGTGCCTGTCGCCGGAGCCGAACATCAGATTGCACAGGGCAACCCGCTGCCGGGTCGGCCTCAGCCCCACCGAGCGAAGCCGCTCGAACACACAAAAACCTTGCGTCCGCGTCTGCTTTTCCATTCCCGAAAGTGCCATTCTTCGTTTTTCGTTCGTCCGACATATGAATGCCGGTACGGCCCATGCAAGATGCCATAGCATGGCGGGAGACGGGAATCATCAAAAAATGGGCATATGCCTGATGCTTTCACTCAACTTTACTGCTGAGATAAACGTCATGCGCCCCATTCAAGCCGCTCACGAGGCTGCGGGACAGGATGCCCCCATCGCTCCGAGCGCCTTCGACGAGCCTGCAAGGGGCAGGTCGTAGCGACCCGCCGGCGCTGCGATTTCGGCTTTACGGCCGCGCCTGAGGGCATCGATCAGGGTAGCCGCCTCCCCGCCGGAGATCGATGCGACAAGCGCGGAGCCCGGCGCGCCAGGCCGGGTGCCGGCTTTGGCTCGAAAGCGCCGCGCCGTGCCGTCGATGGTGACAACGACGGAATAGACCATGCCTGTCTCCAGCCTCGCCGGGAAGCCAAAAAAGCTGAGGGTAACGGCCGATCCGGAACAGCCGACGACGAACCCGTTAAATTGGCCGTCGACCCAAAGCCCGGCTTCGCCTGCGTCGAAACGCCATGCCGCCGCGGCTGCCGGCATGGCCGAAAGGAGCAGCACGAGCAAAATGGCAAGGGCGCGGAGAAATCGGCTTTGTCGCATCATCGTGACCATCGAGACATCGGGGCGAAACCTGGCAATTGCCGCTCCTGCCTACTGGCCGGAGCCACCAGAGGCAAACGGCCCGGCCTTTACAACAAGGCCTCCTCTCCACATTTCTACACCGGCTCCTCGCCGGTTGCGCCCCACCGACACGGGTCGGTTCAGGCTCGAACGAGCAAAGATCGGGCGCGGCATGGTTTTCAGCCGAGCAGGCGGCATGCTAAGGGCGCAGGCGACAACGACCGGCCACGAGCCGGCCACTTCTATAGGGCGGAATCTAGACAGCCATGACAGCACGCAAAACCTCTTTCGACTACGACGATCTCCTCGCCTGTGGTCGAGGCGAGTTGTTCGGTGCAGGCAACGCCCAGCTGCCCCTTCCGCCGATGCTGATGTTCGATCGAATCACGCGCTGCGACGAGGCCGGCGGCGAGAATGGCAAGGGCATGATCACGGCCGAATTTGACGTGAATCCCGACCTTTGGTTTTTCCAGTGCCATTTTCAGGGCGATCCGGTCATGCCGGGCTGCCTGGGGCTCGATGCGCTTTGGCAGCTTACCGGCTTTTATCTCGGCTGGCTGGGGGAGCCCGGGCGCGGCCGGGCACTGGGGGTCGGCGAAGTGAAGTTTTCCGGTCAGGTCACCCCGAAGGTGAAGCTCGTGGAATACGGCGTGGAGTTCCGCCGCGTGATGCGTTCGAAACTCAAGCTCGGCATCGCCAATGGCTGGATGAAGGCCGATGGCCAGGTGATCTATCGGGCGAGCGATCTGCGCGTCGGGCTGTTCACCGAGGAAGAGGCAGCCGCCGCAGAGGCATGATGCGACGTGGCGACGCCGACCAGGCGTGTCGCCGCTCCACCCTATGAAGAGACATCTCCGCAAAAGGACGAGCCCGGCGCGGCCGGATCGCTCCGAGGGAGACAGAAAAGGACGCACGGGATGAGACGGGTCGTCGTCACGGGCATGGGCATCGTGTCCCCCATAGGCAATGATGTTGCAGAGGTCGCCCTTTCCCTGAAAGAGGCGCGCTCGGGCATTTCGTTCTCGCCGGAATACAAGGAACTCGGCTTTCGCAGCCATGTTCACGGCAAGCCCAGTCTTGATCCGGCGACCTTGCTCGACAGGCGTGCCTTGCGCTTTCATGGCGGCGGAACCGCATGGAATCACGTGGCGATGGATCAGGCCATCAAGGATGCCGGCCTGACCGAGGCCGAAATCTCCAACGAACGCACGGGCATCGTGATGGGCTCGGGCGGATCGTCCACCATCTCGATCGTTCAGGCGGCGGACGTGACGCGCGAGAAGGGCCCGAAGCGGATCGGGCCGACCGTCGTTCCCAAGGCGATGTCCTCGACCGCCTCGGCGACGCTCGCGACCTGGTTCAAGATCAAGGGCATCAACTATTCGATCTCCTCGGCCTGTTCGACCTCCAGCCACTGCATCGGCAACGCTGCCGAGCAGATCATGCTCGGCAAGCAGGACATGATGTTCGCCGGCGGCTGCGAGGACCTCAACTGGTCGCTGTCGAACCTTTTCGACGCGATGGGCGCCTTGTCCTCGGACTTCAACGAGACACCCGCGGTCGCGTCCAGGGCCTATGACAAGACCCGCGACGGCTTCGTGATCGCCGGCGGCGCAGGCGTCGTCGTGCTCGAGGACTACGAGCGCGCCAAGGCGCGCGGCGCGACGATCTATGCCGAGATCGTCGGCTACAGCGCGACCTCCGACGGCGCCGACATGGTCGCGCCTTCCGGCGAAGGCGCAGTGCGCTGCATGCGCCAGGCGCTGCAGGGTTTCGACGGCAAGAGCAACGCCTCCGTCGACTACATCAACCCCCACGCCACCTCGACGCCGGTCGGCGACCGCATCGAGATCCAGGCCATTCGCGAGGTTTTCGGCGATCAGATCCCGCCGATCTCCGGCACCAAGTCGCTCACCGGCCACAGCCAGGGCGCCACCGGCGTTCACGAGGCGATCTATTCGCTGATCATGATGCGCGACGGCTTCATCGCCAAGAGCGCGCATATCGACGAGATCGACCCCGAATTCGCGGACGTGCCGATCGTGCGCGAACGCATCGACGATGCCCGGCTCGACCGGGTGCTTTCCAATTCGTTCGGCTTCGGCGGAACCAATGCCTGCCTGGTGTTCCAGCGGGTCACTGACTGATGAAAAGAGAGACGGCCATGGGCGATCTGATGCAAGGCAAGCGGGGGCTTGTGATGGGCGTCGCCAATCACAACTCGATCGCCTGGGGGGCTGCCAAGGCCCTCGCTGCGCAGGGCGCGGAGGTCGCGCTCACCTATCAGGGCGATGCTTTCGGACGGCGGGTGAAGCCGCTTGCCGAAGAAATCGGCTCGAAGCTCGTCATCCCCTGCGACGTCGAGGACACGGCCTCGCTCGACGCGGTCTTCGCGACGCTGAAGGAGGAATGGGGCACGATCGACTTCGTCCTCCACGCCATCGCCTTTTCCGACAAGAGCGAATTGAAGGGCCTTTACGCCGACACGACGCGGGAGAATTTCACCCGCACCATGCTGATCTCCTGCTTCTCCTTCACCGAGGTGGCCAGGCGCGCCGCCGAAATCATGGGGAACGGCGGCTCAATGGTGACCATGTCCTATGGCGGCTCGGTCCGGGTCATGCCGAACTATAACGTCATGGGTGTCGCCAAGGCCGCTCTGGAGGCCTCCGTGCGCTATCTCGCGGCCGATTTCGGCCCGCGCAACATCCGCGTCAACGCCGTCTCGGCCGGTCCGGTGCGCACGCTTGCCGGCGCCGGGGTCTCGGATGCGCGGCTGATGTTCAACTATCAGCGCCGCAACGCGCCCATGCGCCGCAACACCACCATCGAGGAAGTCGGCGGCGCCGTTCTCTATCTCATGTCCGAGCTCGCCAACGGCGTCACCGGCGAGATCCACTATGTGGATTCCGGATACAACGTCATGTCGATGCCCTCGCTCGACGAACTCAAGGCGCAGGAACAGCGCAAGGCGATCGTCGAAGGCGAAGACAACGGCGAGGCTTGAGCGGCCGAAGCCCCCCGGCGCGAGAGCTTCCAGATCCGGACACGAAAAAGGGCGGCCCGCAGGCCGCCCTTTCTGATTCCATCCCTGTGGCCGAGGCCACTGGTCGTCTTGCTGGCAGATCAGTTGCGATTGCCGAAGAGCTGCAGCAGGAACAGGAACATGTTGAGGAAGTCGAGGTAGAGACGCAGGGCGCCCATCACGGCTTTGCGGCCCATGACGGCCGAGCCGTCGCCCTCATAGTACATTTCCTTGATCTGCTGCGTGTCGTAGGCCGTCAGGCCCGCGAAGACCAGAACGCCGATCACCGAGATCGCGAAGGTCAGAGCGGCGGAGCCGAGGAAGATGTTGACGATCATCGCGATGACGATGCCGATCACGCCCATGAACAGGAACGAGCCCCAGCCCGAGAGGTCCCGCTTCGTCGTGTAGCCGAAGAGCGACAGCGCGCCGAAGGAGGCCGCGGTGATGAAGAACACCTGGGTGATCGATTCCTGCGTGTAGACGAGGAAGATCGTCGACAGCGAAAGACCGACCATCGCGGCATAGGCCCAGAAGGTCGTCTGCGCGGCCTGAACGCTCATCTTGTGAACGCGGAACGACAGGAAGAACACCATCGCCAGCGGCGCCAGCATCAGCACCCAGCGCAGCGGCGACTGGTAGACGACGGCACCGAGTTCGGTGAAGTAGACGCCGTTGATCTGCCCGACCGCCTGGGCCGGATCACTGGTCGTGGCGAGGGCATAAAGTGCATAGGCGGCGACGCCGGTCAGCGCGAGGCCGCCCGCCATGAGATTGTAGACCTTCATCATGTAGGTGCGAAGGCCCTGGTCGATATCGGTCCTGGTACCAGCAGCGGGTACGGACCGCACAGTGGCATTCCGATAATCAGCCATGGAGCGAATTCCTTTCTGCGTGTCCCGTCCGGTGTCCGCGCCTCGCCTTCACGGGCGTAACGCCCGTTCGAGGGTTCGGCATGGAGGCGCCGCTGGCGGGACGCCCAGCAGTCCTGAGCGTAATATGCGGATTGCCGCTTTTCCGCACAAGGGTTGCGGGGGGCAAAAGCGCTGAAACCCCTGCGATCGAGATTAATTCTGCGTTATCTCGACGGCCCGCGCTGACCCTTCGGCATCCAGCTGAAAGGCGGACCCGATTTTCGCAATCCACTTCCCGATCCACGATGGCGCGGCCGATGCGTCCGGTTGCCGCTCCTTGCGTCTTGCCGGACGCATGGCACGCTAGAGATTGCGCAGGACCGGCGCCGCCTTCTGGCCGAGAATGCGCCAGGTGCCGGCAAGTCCGAAGCCGACGGTCAGAACCAGCGAGACGATCAGCGTCGTCAGGGCGATGGTCCAGTCGAAGACCCATGGCAGGGTCATGATCCCGTCGATGACGAACCAGGAGGCCGCAGCCCCGGCCGCCACGGCGAAGACGCCCGTGGCGAGCCCGAGCAGCATGTATTCCGTCGCAAAGGCCTGAATGAGCGTGACGCGGGTCGCACCCAGCGTCTTCAGGACGACGGCGTCGTGCATGCGCCCGCGATTGCCCGCCGCAAGCGCTCCGGCGAGGACCAGCACCGAGGAGACGAGGGCCACCGCAGCAGCGACGCGAACCGCCAGTGCCAGCTGGGCGATCAGCGCGTTGACCGTATCGAGCGCTTCCTTGACGCGCACCGTCGTCACCGCGGGAAAGGCGTTGGTGATGCCGTTGACGACCTTCTTCTCCGCCGCCTCCGAATCGTCGTCGATCGACAGCGTCGCGAGCCAGGCGTGGGGCGCGCCGGCGAAACTGTTCGGCGAGAACACCATGACGAAATTGATGCCGAGATTTTCCCACTCGATCTCGCGGAAATTGGCGATCTTCGCGGTGATGTTCCGCCCGAGCACGTTGACCGTCAGCGTGTCGCCGATTTTCAACCCGAGCTCCCGCCCCTCTTCGGCCGCGAAGGAAACCAGCGGTTCGCCCGAATAGTCCCGAGGCCACCACTTGCCGGCGGTGAGCCGCGAATTTTCCGGAAGAGTGGCGGCGTAGGTGAGGCCCCGGTCGCCGCGCAGAACCCAGCCGCCTTCGGCCGGGATCTTCATCGTCGCGACGTCCTCGTCGTTCAGCCGCGTGATCCGGCCGCGCAGCATGGGCACCGCGTCGAGTTTCGAGCCCGGGGCGAGTTCGTCGACCTTTTGCCGGAACGGATCGATCTGGCCGTTCTGGATATCGACGAAGAAGAAATCCGGGGCCCTGTTGGCAAGGCCGGTGCCGATCTCGCGGCGCAGATCGTAGTCGATGATCGCAAGGGTCACGAGAAGCGTCAGGCCGAGGCCGAGCGAGAGGACGACCGAGGACGTCAGCGCGCCGGGACGATGGATGTTGCCGATCGCAAGGCGCAAGGGTGTCGAGCGGACCGTCGGGGCGCGGCGGGCAAGCCAGATGATGCCCATCGCGACGAGGCGCAGGATGACGAAAGCGGCTGCCGTGCCGCCGAGGAAAATCAGCGCGACCTTCCTGTCGCTCGCCATCGCGACGGCGAGACCGGCGATCAGGAGCGCCAGGCCGATCGCCGCGCCGAAATAACTCCAGCGCATGCGCGCGCTGCTGCCGCTGCCCGCGTCGCGGAACAGCGCCGTCGCCGGCACGTCGCGGCTGCGCCCGAGCGGGATCAACGCGAAAGCAAGCGCGGTCAACAGGCCGAACACGGCGGCGGTTAGAAGCGCGAGGGGATAGACCGAGACATCGGCCGCGATGGGAATGATGCTTTCCAGAAAGCGGGCCGTCAAAAAGGGCGCGATGATGCCGAGGACGAGGCCGAGAAGGATCCCGAGGCCGGCAAGCGCGGTGATCTGGATCAGATAGACCGCGACGACGAAGCGTCCGCTCGCGCCGACGCTCTTGAAGGTCGCGATCACCGCCCGCTTGGAATCGAGATACGCTCCGACGGCATTGGCGACGCCGACGCCGCCGACGATGAGCGCCGTCAGCCCGACAAGCGTCAGGAACTGCGAAAACCGCTCGATGTTGTTCTGCAACGAAGGCGAGGCGTTCTTCGCGGTGCGCACCCGAAAGCCCGATGCGGGAAAATGATCGTTGGCCGGCGCGGCGGCCTTGTCGGGGTCCGTCCCGGGCGGGAGTTTGACCTTGTAGGCATATTCGATGAGGCTGCCCGGCTGGATGAGGCCGCTGCCGGCCAGCGCGGCTTCGGAAATCATCAGCCGGGGCGCAAAGGCGATCCCCTCGGCGAGGAGATCGGGCTCGCGGTCGATGACGCCGGTCATCGTCAGGGTGAGATTGCCGAGCTTGACCGTGTCGCCGGGTTCGATGCCCAGCCGATCGTAAAGGCCCTGCGCCGCGATCGCACCGTATCCGGTCGCGGTCTTGCCGAGGAGTTCGGACAGCGGCTTGTCCGGCGTCGTCAGGATGCGCCCGTAGAGCGGGTATTTGCCGTCGACCGCCTTGACCTCGGCAAGCGACTGATCGGACCCGTCGGAGAGCCGCACCATGGACCTGAGGGTCTGGGTGTCCGAGACCTCGCCGAGGCCGTTCATGAACTTCGCCTCGTCGGGTGTCGCCTGCCGCTGGACCAGGGCAAAGCGAAGATCGCCCCCGAGAATCGCCTTCCCCTCCTTGGCGATGCCGTCCGACATCATGCCGGCCACCGAGTTCACCGCGGCGATCGCACCGACGCCGAGGGTGAGGCAGCCGAGGAAAATGTAGAAGCCCGAAAGCCCGCCGCGCATTTCCCGCAAGGCGAAGCGCAGGGCCAGGCGCAGACGCGGCCGCCATCCGAGCGCATCGTCGGTTGCGGCCGCGCGCCGCGCGGCGAAGTCTTCGGTCGTGACCGTCATCGGGCGGCCTGCGGCGACGTTTCGTCCGCGCGCCTTGCAGGGCCGGTTGCGTGAGGCGGGCCGTCCTGGCCTGTGCCCCTCGCCTCGCCGTGACCGTCGTCGTGGATCACGCCAGAGCGCACCCCGATCGTTCGGCCGCAACGCGCGGCGAGCGCCGGATCATGGGTGACGAGGACCAGCGTCATCTGCCGTCGAGCCTGTTCGGCGAAGAGAAGGTCGGCGACCTGCCGGCCGGTCTCCTGGTCGAGATTGCCCGTCGGCTCGTCGGCGATCAGGATGGCGGGTTCGGGCGCCAATGCGCGGGCCATGGCGACACGCTGCTGCTCGCCGCCGGACAATTCGCCCGGATAGTGGGTCGCGCGATCCTTGAGGCCGACATTGGCCAGCTCCTGGCGCGCCCGGTCGAACGCGTTTGACGCCCCAGCAAGCTCGAGTGGAACCGCGACGTTTTCGAGCGCGGTCATGTTCGGAATGAGATGGAAGGACTGGAAGACGATGCCGACATTCTTGCCGCGAAACGCCGCAAGTCCGTCCTCGCTCATTTCGCCGAGCGACGTCCCCGCGATCTCGACAAGCCCCTCGTCGGCCCGTTCAAGACCGGCCAGAACCATCAGAAGCGTCGATTTGCCCGATCCAGACGGTCCGACGATGCCGACCGATTCGCCCCGCTCGACTTCAAGGTCGACGCCTTTGAGGACATGCACGGTCGAGCGACCGGAGCCGAGGGTCAATTGAACGTGTCGCAGTCGGATCGCCGTTTCCGCCAAGGTGTTCGCTTCCTATGTCAGTGCGCTAGTTGTTTTCGCGGGACGCATCGATCGCCCGCGCGGCGCCTCGGCCGGTCCGGGTGGCATATGGGTGACGAATGCAACGCTTCCAACCGCCAGATGGCCGATGGGCCCTCGTCCTCACGGCCTTGTCATGGCTTTTCCTCGCAAATGCGGGAGCCGCGCACGCCCAGTCGCAGACTGGCGCGGCAAAAGGCGAGCCGATCGAGATCGTTGCCTTCGGCGACAGCCTGATCCAGGGCTATGGCGTCGAGCCCGGCAAGGCCTTTCCCGAGCAGCTGCAGACGGCGCTGCGCAAGGACGGGCTCAACGTCACCGTCGACAATGCCGGCGTCTCGGGCGACACGACGACCGGCGGTCTTTCGAGGCTCGATTGGTCGGTGCCCTCCTCGGCTGACCTCGTCATCGTGGAACTCGGCGCCAACGACGCATTGCGTGGGGTTTCGCCGGAAATCACCCGGCGCAATCTCGACGAGATCCTGAAACGCCTGACCGATCGCGGGCAGAAGGTGCTTCTGGCCGGCATGCTCGCCCCGCCCAATATGGGCGAGGACTACGGCAAGGCGTTCAACGCGATCTATCCCGCGCTGGCGAAGAAATACCCCGTCACCTTCTATCCGTTCTTTCTCGAGGGCGTCGCCGCTCAGCCCGATCTCAATCAGGCCGACGGCATGCATCCGACGGGCAAAGGCGTCGCCAAGATCGTCGCGGCGATGAAGCCGGTGATCGAGAAGGCGCTGAACGACCCTACTGCCGCGCCTGCGTCCCAGTAGCCCTGTCGCCAACCGAATCGAACGGGTCGAAAATCCGTTCGATCCGCCGCTGGCGCTGGTCGATCATCTCGAAGATCTGCGCCCGCGTCTCCTCCACCCACTCGCGTGAAAGGCTCCCGCGGCCGGGATGCTGTCCGCTGATCTCCGCCGTCGCCTCGTTGCCGAGAAGCGTGACCTTGGCGCCGAACTTCTTCGCGATCGCAAGAATCCGCCGGTTTTCCGAAAGGCAGGTGAGCCATAGGCGATGGACACCGCGATTGCGCGCCGCATCGCGCATGCGGGCGAAAAGTCGGGTTCCGTAGCCGAAACCCTGACACTGGCGTTCGATGGAAAAGGCGATCTCCGCCTCCCCGCGATCGGCTGAGATGAAGCGCAGCTCGGCGACGCCGCGTACGACGCCGCCGACGAACAGGCCGAGCACGACGGCATCCGCGTCGAAGCTGTTGCGGGCATATCGCTCGATGAAGGCGCTTGTGACGGCGTTGCCGAAGCGCAGACGGCGGGACGCCGGATCGAGCCGTTCGAAATGCGCCTGAAGAAACGGCCATTCACCCGGATGCAGCCGCCGTGTGAAGACGTCTTCCGCCGCCGGCATCAACCGCTCCGGCAGAGCGCCCGCGCAGGGCCGAGGACGAGAATTCGAGTTCGCGGACGAAGTGACGATGGAGGAGGTCTGCATGGCGTTGGCACCCGGCTGTCTGGAAGGTCGCTTGCGCGATCCTCCCTTGGGTATCCTCCCCGGCCGCAAAATAGTTGTGCGCTGCATCACGGACAATCGCGAAAATCGGTGTGCAGGGCTGCCCTGTCCTTGCAACATGGCTCGGCTGATGAAACTCTCCTCGTCGAGACGGCATGGAAGCGGCGTTTCGAAACGCCTGACCCGTCGTTTCAAACCCAATGCCCCGGGGCGGTCCGAACGGCTCGCAAACGGGTGACGCGATAAGGCGCTTGCGCGTCCGGGGCCAGCACGACGCACGGAGGTCATCCGATGCCGCGACTCTTCACAGCCCTCGAAATTCCACAGGACGTCGCACTTTCGCTCTCGATGCTGCGCGGAGGCCTGGCTTCGGCCCGGTGGATCGATCCAGAGAACTATCACCTCACCCTGCGTTTCATCGGCGACGTCGAGCCGCGGCTCGCCGACGAAATCGTCGCGGCCCTCGACAGGATCGAGAGGAAGAGCCTGCGTCTGACGTTCAGCGGCCTCGGCGCCTTCGGCAACAAGAAGCCCCATTCGGTCTATGCCGAGGTCGCCCCATCGCCGGACCTCGCGGCTCTGCAGGCCGACATCGAACGGGCCTGCAAGCGGATCGGACTTGCCCCGGACCAGCGCAAATTCGTGCCGCATGTGACACTGGCCCGGATGAAGAATGCCAAGCCGTGGGACGTCGCCCATTATCTGGCGCTGCGGGGCGGGTTTCGCAGCCGCAGCTTCGACGTCGACCGGTTCGGCCTGTTCTCGTCGCGCGATTCGGTCGGCGGCGGCCCCTATGTGCTCGAAGAGGCATTCGCTCTGGCGCCTCGCGAAGAGCCCGCACCGCCCGCGTCCCACTCATACGGCTCGCTTGCGCCAGATTTCGGATGAGGTTTGGTCCGCGCCCGGCCTAAAGCTCCGGAAGAAAACAAAAAACTGCCGCGCAACCGCCACGCCGGGGGTTGAGCAAAGCAACGTCGGTCGCCATTTCTGATCAGACAACTGTTTGGGAAACGGCGATGGCGATCGACGAGCGGAAAATCGAGGACATCCTCAGGATCGGATCGGAGAAGGATCAAAGGCAGCGCGAGAAGCGCGTCCGCTCGTCCTTCTTCGACACCGTTCGCCGGGCGCTGCGCCACGTGCCTTTCATGCAGGACGTCATCGCTTCCTATTATTGTGCGATCGACCCGGAGACGCCGGCCTACACCCGGGGCATCCTGCTTGCGGCCCTCGCCTATTTCGTTCTGCCCATGGACGTCATTCCCGACGTTCTGCTCGGCATCGGCTTCACCGACGACATCGCGGTTCTCCTGGCCGCCTTCAACGCGGTCCGCGGCAACATCAAGCCGGAACATTATCGCCGCGCCCAGGACACGCTGAACGAACTCTCCGAGCAGGCCTGATCGTCCCGGCGGGGCAGAAATCGCCTCTCAGGTCAAACTCTTGCCCGATTCGTTTCCTTGTTCGACGAGGGGTCGTGCTCACGATGCCTGCAAATCTCTCGACACCGGCCGCAACGTCGCAGCCGGCCGTCGGCGGAATTGTCCGCTTCCATCATGATCCCGCATTGCCCGTTCAGACCGTAATGGGCCCTTAAAATCGTCTCGTGGTCTTTTGCCGTTCGTTAACCATCGCTAAACCGCCGTGGTCTAGTCTGGCGCAAGTCATCATTTTCCGACGGTCGCCGGGCCTCGGTGAGGTCGCGGCAACCGCCCGGAAGACGCACACCGGAGAGCAGGAAACAATGAATTCCAAGACAATCCTGACGACCGCGGCCGCATTGCTGATCTGGGCCAGTGCGGCCGTCGCCGCCCCGACGCCGTCACGGATGAACACCTTCAACGACTGGGGGACCTATTCCTATTCGGCCTCCGGCGGTAAGGTCTGCTACATCCTGTCGACGCCGAAAAAGCTGTTGCCGGCCAACGTCGATCACGGCGACATCTTTTTCCTCGTCTCCCAGAAGCCCGGCGAAGGCGTCTCCTACGAGCCGCAGGCGGTCATGGGATATGAGCTCAAGGAAGGCTCGAAGGTCACGATCGACATCGACGGCAAGAAGTTCCTGATGTTCACCAAGGGCAATTCGGCCTGGATGGAGAACGCCGCCGAGGAGCCGCAGCTCGTCGCGGCCATGAAGGCTGGCCGGTCGCTGAGCATTTCGGCGACGTCGGCGCGCGGCACCAACACGAACTACACCTACTCGCTGTCGGGCGTCACCGCTGCGCTGAACTCGATCAAGTCCTGCAAGTAGGAAACGGCGCACACGGCGAGGCTGGCGATCGGGGGCCGGACGGCTCCGCCGCCTTTCCGTCACGCTCGCCGGCGTTGAGCCTCAACGCCCCGCCTCAGGCCCCGCCCTTTCGGTGGGGCCATTTCGTTCGAAGCATCGGGTCCAAGGCTGCCTGCCCCGGACCGTTGCAGGCGGCGTGCGGGCTGCCTATGTCATCGTGTGATCACGATGAGATGAGCCCATGATCTTCACCAGCGCCCGCCTCGCTCTGTCCGACCTTCTGTCGCCGCCCTTTCGCGCGACGCTGTGGAAGTCGCTCGGGCTGACCGCCGTGGTGCTCGTCGTCCTGTGGTTCGGCGTCGAGGCGGTCTTCGAATGGCTGGCCGTGCCGTTCCTGACGAACCTCTTTCCCGACGCGCCGCAATGGGTCGATCAGGCCGGCAATGTCGCGGGCTGGGGCGCGGGCCTCGCTCTCGCCATCGGACTGTTGTTCCTCATCGGGCCGATCAGCGCGATCATCGCGGGCTTTTTTCTCGACGATGTCGCCGAGGTGGTGGAGCGTGACGGTTATCCCGGCGCCCCCGTCGGTCGGCCCGTTCCGCTCTTGCGCGGCATCGTCCTGTCGGTGAAGTTCTTCGGCATCGTCATCCTGGGCAACGTGATCGCCCTTGCGCTGCTTCTGGTGCCGGGCGTCAACATCGTCGCCTTCTTCCTCGTCAACGGCTATCTCGTCGGCCGCGAATATTTCGAATTCGCCGCCATGCGATACCGCAACGAGGCCGACGCCAAGGACTTGCGTTCGCGCCATTCCACCACGATCTTCCTCGCCGGTCTCCTCGTCGCCCTGTTCATGGCGATCCCGATCGTCAATCTTCTCACGCCGCTCTTTGCCGCCGCCTTGATGGTGCATCTCCACCAGCGGATCTCGGCGAGGCATGGCGGTCTCGTCGGCCTCGACGACCCGAGGGTCAGGGTTGCGGACGCTCCGAAGGCGGACCGGGCGGCAGAGGCCTGAGTTCGGCCGGACTGTCGCTCGTCTTCACGGCCGCCTTGCACAGATCTGCGATGACGCAGGCTTCACAGTCGGGTTTGCGCGCCTTGCAGACATAGCGTCCATGCAGGATCAACCAGTGATGAGCATGCCGGCGATAGGGCTGGGGAACGATCGGCAGAAGGTTTGCCTCGACCTCGTCGGGGGTCTTGCCCGGCGCGAGAGCGAGCCGGTTTCCGATTCGAAAGATGTGGGTGTCGACGGCGAGCGTCTCCTCGCCGAAGGCGACGTTGAGGACGACGTTGGCCGTCTTGCGCCCGACGCCAGGCAGCGCCTCGAGCGCCGCCCGGTCATGCGGCACCTCGCCGCCATGCCGCGCGAGAAGCGCCTGCGAAAGGGCGAAGACGTTCTTGGCCTTGTTGCGGAAAAGCCCGATCGTCTTGATATGCTCGCGGATGAGGTCCTCGCCGAGGCCGACCATGGCTTCCGGGGTGTCGGCGGCGGCGAAAAGCCCCCGGGTCGCCTTGTTGACGCCGGCGTCCGTCGCCTGGGCGGAAAGGGCGACCGCAACGAGCAGGGTGAAGGGATTGGTGTGTTCGAGTTCGGATTCGGGCTCCGGCCGCTGGACCGAGAAACGCCGGAAGATCTCGGCGATCTCGTCCGGCGTATAAGGGATCTTCACGCGGCGTCTCGCCGCAGCCCCTGCCCGCTTGGCGGCCGGTGCTTTCCCCGCGGCCTTTGCGCCTGCCCGCTTGACCCGAGAGGCCGGCTTGTCGATCTTTTCACCCATGGTCGCCCTATAGCGAGCTTGGCCGATGGATGACAATCGCGATCAGGATGAAAGCGGACGCGGATCGGCCCGCACGGGTGCCGGTGGGGCGCGGTCTGGCGGCGACCAGGCGATCTTCCGGGCGCTCCTGACGCCCTACCGCTCGCTCGGGCGGGGCGGCTTCACGCTGATGATGAGCTTCTTCTGCCTCGTCAGCGTCGTCACCGGGATCGTGTTTCTGATCAACGGCGCCTGGCCGGTAGTCGGTTTCTTCGGGCTGGACGTCCTGATCGTCTGGTGGGCCTTCTCGGCAAACTATCGCTCGGCCAAGGCCCGCGAGGAGGTTCTGGTGACGCGCACCGACTGCGCCATCCGCAAGACCTCGCCCAAAGGCGTCGTGCGCGAGGCGCACCACAATCCGTTCTTCGCAAGGTTCTCGGTCAATCGCCACGAGGAAATCGGCATCACCAGAATGAGCGTCGATTCGAAAAACGTCTCGACCGAGATCGGCAGCTTCCTCAATCCCGACGACCGGGAAAGCTTCGCCGAGGCGTTTCGCAAGGCGCTGACGACGGCGAAGAGGGGATAGGGCCGATCCCGAAAACTTTCCCCCGGCTTTCCAAAAAGATCATGCGAAACCAGAAACATGGAGCGGCATGACGAGCCGGGCTCATTTCATGTCCACTCCTGGAGACTGACGAAGTTCTCCGATCGTCCCGGAAAACGGGTGGCGACGATCATTTGCCCATGCGCAGATAATGGCGAAGGAGATACGATCATGTTGTCATTCGCCACCGAAGACTGCCAGCCTGTGCCCCTGCCCCAGTTGATGCCCACGGGACGCGCTGCATTGACCGACTACGAGACCGTGCGGCGGATGATCGAATTCATCTCGACCGAATATCGCAGCCAGCCGAGCCTTGCCGAGATCGCCGAGGCCGTTGGACGCTCGGAAGAGACGCTGACCTCGCTCCTGAAGCGCTGGGCCGGGCTGACGCCGAAGGGTTTCCTGCAGGCGGTGACGCTCGACAATGCCCGGCGCCTTCTCGACGACGGGGCGTCCCTTTTGGACGCGGCCTATGAGGTCGGCTTCTCCGGCCCGTCGCGGCTCCATGATCTCTTCGTCAAACACGAGGCGGTCTCGCCGGGGGATTACAAGGCCCGTGGGCAAGGCATCGATCTCTTCTACGGCTTCCACCCGACGCCCTTCGGCCTGTCGATCGTCGTCGCGACCGAGCGCGGCCTCGCCGGCATCGGCTTTGCCGACCCTTCCGACGGGGGCGAGGCGACGGCCCTCGACGACATGCGCCGCCGGTGGCCGAAGGCCCGCTTCACGGCCGATGCCATGCGAACAGCGCCTTTCGCCAGGCGGATTTTCGAGCCGTCCCGCTGGCAGGAGGATCAGCCCCTTCAGGTTGTCCTGATCGACACGGACTTCGAGATCCGCGTCTGGCAGACCCTCCTGCAGATCCCGCTCGGCAGCGCCACCAGCTATTCGACCATCCCCGAGAGGATCGGCGCGCCGAAAGCTGCGCGCGCGGTCGGCGCGGCGGTCGGGCGAAATCCGGTCTCCTTCGTCGTTCCCTGCCACAGGGTCCTCGGCAAGAGCGGCGCACTGACCGGTTATCACTGGGGCATCACCCGCAAGCGCGCGATGCTCGGCTGGGAAAGCGGCGTCCTCGCCCGGGAGTAGCGAGACGGTCGCTGCGAACTGCCCGGCCGGAACGCGGACCGCGCTCTTGGCTCTCCGCCCATCGGAGGAGCGGGCGCCATTTGTTCGATTTCATCGATCAAATAGAGAAAAACTATCGGTTGGACCGATTGATGGCCGGATTATAGGTCTCTGGGGTGTTCAGTATCCATCCCGAGATCCACCATGACCACCGTTACCCCATCCGAGGCGCATAGCGCAGAATCCGGCGCCGCCTCGATCCTTCCCGGCCTCGCGCTTACCAGCGCCATCGCCCTCGCCTCATTCGCGCTCCACGCGCTTCCAGGCATGGGCCTCGTCAGCCCGCTGATCCTGTCGATCATCCTCGGGATGGCGCTGCACAATGTCGTTGGGACGCCCTCGGCCGCGATCCCGGGCGTCAAGTTCGGACTGAAGCGCGTGCTGAGGGCCGGCATCGTGCTTCTCGGCCTACAGCTCACCATCAGCCAGGTCGCCGAAGTCGGCTGGCTCGGCGTCGTCGTGATCGTCGCCACGCTCGCCTCGACCTTCGCCTTCACCAAATGGCTCGGACGCCTCATCGGCGTCGAGACGAAGCTTGCCGAGCTGATCGCCGCCGGCACGTCGATCTGCGGTGCGTCCGCCGTCATCGCGACGAACACCGTCACCCGCGCGCGCGACGAGGACGTCGCCTATGCGATCGCCTGCGTGACCGTGTTCGGCTCGCTCTCGATGGTGCTGCTGCCGCTTGCCGACAATCTCCTCCATCTGAGCCCGGAAACCTACGGCCTGTGGGCCGGCGCCTCGATCCACGAAGTGGCGCAGGTGGTCGCCGCCGCGTTCCAGGGCGGGGATCAGGCCGGCCATTTCGGCACGATCGCCAAGCTGACACGGGTGCTCATGCTGGCGCCGGTGGTCATCACCCTTGGTCTCGTCGCCGCGCGCCGGGCGAAGGTCTCGACGGCGTCCGGCGGAGCCGGCGTTCCGGTGCCTTGGTTCGTTCTGGGCTTCATCCTGATGATCGGCGTTGCCTCAAGTGGCCTCGTGCCCGCGGCGGTCATGCCGGACGTCGTCTTAGCAACGCAGTTCATGCTGGCCATCGCCCTCGCCGCCATGGGGCTCGAGACCGACATCCGCAAGCTGGCCGCCAAGGGGCTGCGCCCTGCCCTTCTCGGTGCCGCGGCCTGGATCTTCATCGTCGTCTTCGCGCTCGGCCTGATCCTGATGACCGGCGCCGGCAGCTGATCGGCTGCAGCATCCGGCACCTGCAATCGCCCGCCCGGCGCGAGGATCAGGCCTTGTGCCGGGCGGAATCGTTCTTGCCCGTCTCGTCGTCCTCGTCGTCGTCCCTGGCGAACAGGAACTTGTAGGTGCCAAAGCAGCCGATCAGGCAGATCGCGGCTGCGCCGAGATAGAGCGGCCAGGTGGAGTGGCCCGCGAAATAGGTCTGGAACGCCGTGCCGAAGAGAAAGGCAAGGCCGCCATAGGCGAGCGACCAGGCGGCCGCGCTGATCGAATTGTACAGAAGGAACAGGGGCCAGTTCATTCGCATCGTGCCGGCGACGAAGCCGTTGAGCTGCCGCAGGATGATGATGAATCGCGCGACGAGGACGACCACGAAGCCATAGTCCTCGAACCGCTCCTCGACCATCTTGAAGCGCTTTTCGCCCAGCCCGAAGCGCTCACCCCAGCGCACGACCATCGCGCGGCCGTATTTTCGGCCGACCAGATAGCCGATGTTGTCGCCGATGATCGATCCGAAGAACGCGGCTCCGAGAACCAGCAGGATATGCAGCGAGCCATCGCCCGCCATGAGACCGCCCGCAACGACGAGGCTCTCGCCCGGCAGCGGCATCCCCGTCGATTCCAGAAGGACGACGATGAACAAAAGGCCGCATCCGTATTGCGCGAGATATTCGGTCAAGGTCGGTCGGCCTCGTTATTGGCGCCGGGCGCGCTGTTCGTCCCACCCTACCTCGCTCGCACGAAGGGGTTCTGACGGCAAGAAGGCTTGCCTCGGCAATTCGTCGTCACGCCCGATCGAGAAGCGCAACCGCCTCCACGTGATGTGACCACAGGAACTGGTCGAGCGGGGTGATCGAGGAAAGCCTGTAGCCACCGTCCAGCAGGATCTTCAGGTCGCGCGCGAGTGTCGTAGGGTTGCACGACACGGCTGCGACGCGCGCCACGCCGGAGGCGGCGATTTCACGCGCAAGACCCTCGGCGCCCGATCGCGGGGGGTCGAAGACGATGCCGTCGAAGCGCTTCAACTCCTTCGCCGGAACCGGGCGCCGGAACAGATCGCGTCGCTCGGTCGTGAGCGGCTTCAAGCCTTTCGTCGCGCGCTGCGCCCGATCCTGCGCCGCCAAGGCAGAGGCCTCGCTTTCCACCGCATGGACCGCCGATTTTCGCAGGAGCCGCAGCGAAAACGTGCCGCAGCCCGAGAAGAAGTCGGCGACGCGCTTGGCACCCGCAAGATGGGCGAGAACCAGATCCGCCATGGCCGCCTCGACGCTGCCGACGGCCTGAAGGAAGGCACCGGGCGGCAATTCGACCGCAACGCCCGAAAAATCGACGACCGGCGGCCGCGCCTGGACGAGGATCTCGCCGCTGACGCTCAGCCGCGCGATGCCGGCCTCCAGCGCGAGCGCTACCGCCCGCTGCCGGGTCTTTTCCACAAGTCGCGCGGCATCGCTGGCAGCAATGTCGAGGCCGCTCGTCGTCGCCGTCACCAAGAGCTTCAGCGGTCGCTTGCGGTCGATCAGCAGCTCGGCGAGCCTGCGCAGGAAAGGCAACGCGGCTTCGATCGCCGGCAATGTGATCGGACAGGCCGTAATTGGCACGACGACGTTCGAGCGGGCGGCGTTGTAGCCCAAAAGCATGCGGTTGCCGACTCTGACGGCGGTCAGCGTCACGCGGCGGCGTGAATGCGGCGCACAGGCGACGAGCGGCGCCACCTCTGCGTCGATCCCGCCCCGTTGAAGGGCCGTGACGACGAGACCATGCTTGAACGACCGATAAAGCTCGTCATTCGCGTGCTGCAGATCGCAGCCGCCGCAGGTGCCGAAATGCGGACAGGCCGGCTCGCGCCGCGTGGGCGACGGCTCGACAAGCTCGAAGCGCGAATGGCCGGCGGGCCGATCCGCAGCGATCTCGACGACGTCGCCGGGCAGCGTGAAGGGAAGATAGATCGGCCCCTCGCCACCTTGCGCAACGCCGTCGCCGCGCGCGCCCAGACTGTCGATGGTTACTCGCATCAAAACACCGCCTTGCGCCCGAAAAGGAGAAATTCGCGATTGCCGTCGCCCCCGGCAATCGGCGATTCGATCAGGCCCGCCGCCTGCCAGCCCGGCTGTTGGTCCAGCCACTCGCGAAGGGTCTCGCAGACCATGTCCGCCTCCCTGGGGTCGCGCAACAGGCCGCCCTTGCCGATCGCCTCGCGCCCGGCCTCAAATTGCGGCTTTATCAGAAAAACGCCTTCCGCGCCGTGCTCGGCGAGCGCAAGCGCGGGTGGCAAAGCGAGCGTCAGCGAGATGAAGCTGACGTCGCAGACGACGAGCGTGATCGCATGGCCGGCCAGATCATCGCGCGTCAGATCGCGGGCGTTCAGCCCCTCGACGACGGTGATCTTGGGATGGCCCACGAGGGTGGGATGCATCTGCCCGTGGCCGACATCGATGGCGACCACATGCGCCGCGCCATTCTCGACGAGCACCTGGGTGAAGCCTCCCGTCGACGCGCCGACGTCGAGCGCGGTTCGCCCGTTGGCCACGACGCCGAACCGGTCGAGCCCGGCTTTCAGCTTCAGCGCTGCGCGGGAGACATAATGCTGGGCCGGATCGTCGATCGTGACGACGGCGTTCGTCGCGACACCGAGCGAAGCCTTGGTCTCAACCCGGCCATCGACGCGGACATGGCCGCGCAGGATCGCGTCGCGGGCCCGCGACCTTGTCGTCGAAAGGCCCCTGTCGACGAGACAGGCATCGAGGCGCATGCGTTTGACGAACGGGTCTGACATGCCCGGCGTGATGCGACGGGCACTGCGCTTTGGCAAGCTAAAACGGCCGGGGCCGTGATACCGGTATCAGCGGAGCCCAGATGGTTGGGACACACCCGATAATTCGGGAAACCTGTCTCCCGACCCGATCGCCCCGCTCAGCGCCCGACCGCGACCTCAGTGGCCGCGCTTATGGGTTTCGGCTTCTTCGCGGATCGCCTCGTCGTGATAGGACGCTCCACCCATGGCGAACTCGACGAAGTCGGGCAGATTGCCTCGATTGGGACGACGGGTCGCCTCGACCGCGGCGCGACGGGCCGCAACCGGGAACTGCAGGATCTCGGCACTCGGCCGGTTGTCGATCGTGGTCATCGGTCATTCTCCTCCAATCTCTTATCTCGCACGAGAGGGGGTTTGCTACAAGTGGGTATGCGTATTCCTTATTCAATATGATGAAATATTAGACTGTTTTTTGCCTACTTTATGCTCACGACGCCATGCCTGGCAGACCCGTAGCCGGGCCTGCCGATAGCGTCACAATTGCATAAGCAGCCTTTGCGAGCCTGAAGCTGCGGCTGCCGCCCCGCGACCACTCGTCACAGTAGAAGGCCCTGCCGGATCACCGCCTCCGGCGCGTTTGGCACGGATCATGCATCATCACAGGCGGGTCCGTCAGGCGCGTCCACACGCGCCCACGGTCAACCGATGTGTTTCGATACGCGAAAACGCGTCCAGCGATGGAAGATGATTGATGACGAAATATAAGCTCGAATATATCTGGCTCGACGGCTACACGCCGGTCCCGAACCTGCGCGGCAAGACGCAGATCAAGGAGTTCTCGGAGTTCCCGACCCTCGAAGAGCTGCCGCTCTGGGGTTTCGACGGCTCCTCGACGATGCAGGCCGAAGGTTCGAGTTCCGATTGCGTCCTGAAGCCGATCGCGGTCTATCCCGACCCGGCCCGGCTCAACGGCGCGCTCGTCATGTGCGAAGTCATGATGCCCGACGGCACGACGCCGCATTCGTCGAATTCCCGTGCCACCATCCTCGATGACGACGACGCCTGGTTCGGCTTCGAACAGGAGTACTTCTTCTACAAGGACGGCCGTCCGCTCGGCTTCCCGGCGCAGGGCTATCCCGAGCCGCAGGGCCTCTACTACACCGGCGTCGGCTACTCGTCGGTCGGCGACGTCGCGCGCGAGATCGTCGAGCTTCATCTCGACCAGTGCCTCGCTGCCGGCATCAACCACGAGGGCATCAACGCCGAGGTGGCGAAGGGCCAGTGGGAATTCCAGATCTTCGGCAAGGGCTCCAAGAAGGCCGCCGACCAGATGTGGGTCGCTCGCTACCTGCTGCAGCGCCTGACCGAGAAGTACGGCATCGACATCGAATATCACTGCAAGCCGCTCGGCGACACCGACTGGAACGGCTCGGGCATGCACTGCAACTTCTCGACCAAGTACATGCGGGAAGTCGGCGGCAAGGAGTATTTCGAGGCGCTGATGGCGCAGTTCGAGAAGAACCTCGAGGAGCATATCGCGGTCTATGGCCCGGACAACCACATGCGTCTGACCGGCAAGCACGAGACGGCACCGTGGAACAAGTTCTCCTACGGCGTCGCCGACCGCGGCGCTTCGGTCCGCGTCCCGCATTCCTTCGTCAACAACGGCTACAAGGGCTATCTCGAGGATCGCCGCCCGAACTCCCAGGGCGACCCCTACCAGATCGCCTCGCAGGTCCTGAAGACGATCTCGGAAGTGCCGACCGACAAGAAGGCACAGGCTGCCGCCTGATCCGAGGCGATCGGGGCCGGCTTTCACGATCGGCCCCGACACTGCCCAACGATCGATCAAACGCAAAACGGCGCGGTTCCGGACTGGAACCGCGCCGTTTCGTTTCTCAGAAGCTCGCGACCCTTCAGACGCAGCGCCCGGGCCGGCGGACGCTCAGGCGATCGGCACGACGACGAAGCGCACGTCGCCATTGCTCGCTGTGAGCAGGAGGAGTGCGTTGCGGCGCCCCTCTTCCTTGAGCTCGTCGATCTTCGCCTTGACCTCGCTGGCGCTCGAAACCGTCTCCTGCGCGACTTCGGTGATGATCATTCCGACCTCGACGCCCTTGTCCGCCGCCGCGGAATTGGCCTGCACGGCCGTGACCACCGCGCCGGAGGCATCGTCTTTCAGGCCGAACTTGTCGCGCGCCTCGTCGTCGATGTCGGCCAGCGACATGCCCAGCGTCTCGACGGCCGCCGTCTCGCTCTGTGTGTCGCTCGCGCCCGGCTTGTCCTCGGTCTCGTTTTCGGCCATCGCCTGCTCGCCTGCCTCCAGCCGGCCGAGCGTGACCTCTACGGTCTTCGACTCGGCGGGAGCCGAGACCGACGGCTTGCGCAGGATCTCGATCTTCACGGTCTTGCCGACCTTGGTCTCGGCCACCATTCGCGGCAGATCGTTCGAGCCCTCGACCTTGCGCCCGTCGAAAGACACGATGACGTCGCCGACCTTCAGGCTGCCGTTGTCGGACGGGCCGCCCGGCACGACGCCCATGACGACGGCGCCACTGCTTTGCTCGATGCCGAGCCCCTTGGCGATATCCTCGTTCAGGGCCTGCAGGCGGATACCGAGCCAGCCGCGACGCGTCTCGCCATATTCGCGAAGCTGGTCGATGACGTTGACCGCCAGATTGGACGGGATCGAGAAACCAATGCCGATCGACCCCCCGGTCGGCGAAATGATCGCGGTATTGATGCCGACGACCTTGCCGTACATGTCGAAAAGCGGGCCGCCGGAATTGCCGCGATTGATCGCCGCGTCGGTCTGGATGAAGTTGTCGTAGGGGCCGGCATTGATGTTGCGTCCCCGCGCCGAGACGATGCCGATCGAGACCGACCCGCCAAGGCCGAACGGATTGCCGATCGCCATCACCCAGTCGCCGATGCGCAGATCCTCCGAATCCTCGAAGCCGACGAATGGCAGGGGCTTGCCCGCCTCGACCTTCAGAAGCGCGATGTCGGTCTTGGCGTCCTTGCCGATCAGCTTGGCGTCATATTGGTCGCCATTGGGAAAGTTGACGGTGATGGTGTCGGCATCGCCGACGACGTGGTTGTTGGTCACGATCAGCCCGGAGGGATCGATCACGAAGCCGGACCCGAGGGACTGCACGCTCCGCTCGCCCGGCCCATCCTTGTCGCGCAGAAGGTCGTCGAAGAAGTCCTGCAGCGGAGAGCCTTCGGGCGCCTTCAAAGGCGGCACGCCGCGGCCCGGCTGCTTCACGCCCTGGGAGGTGGAGACATTGACGACGGCGCCGAGGAGCTTGTCGGCAAGATCGGCGACGGATGTCGGCCCCGAGCGGGTCGGGCGGGAAATGCCCGCATCCGACTGGGTGGCCGATGCTGCCCCTGGCAGCGATTCGGCCGCGGGCGGCGCGTTCTGCGTCACGCCGCCTTCCGTCGGCGGAACGGGAAGCGCAGGCACCGTCTCTTCCTGCCCCTCCGGGGCAATCGGAGCCCCCGGCGCGCTCGGTGACGGCTCGGCCTCCACCGCGCCCCCCGACGTCTGAGCGTCAGCGAAACGGCAGGGCGCGACGCTCGCGAGAAGCGCAGCCAGCAGGACAGGCAGCAGCGTTGGAACGTGTTTCGAAGTCATCGCAGGGCCTCAAACATCTGGCGCCAAGTCGGACAATCGAGATGTCGAACGTCCCGGCACCGAGCGGAGCGGAGAAATTCGACTTAATCAAGAGAATAGCGCCCAGTTGGAGAAATGGTGATCGATCGCGGCGGCGTTGTGGATGGCAAAGGGTGCGACCGAACGGCGCGTCCGCAATCGCAAGCGCCCGCCGGCATCAGTGACGGGCGACCCATACGATGACGACCCCAAGGCACGCGGCCGACAGACCGCCATAGCGCAGCTGCTGCGAGGATGCCGCGAGCGCGGACTTGGCAAGCCGCCGCGCGAACGTCGGAAACAGGCAGTAGACGATGCCCTCGATCACGAGAAGGAGGCCGAGGGCATCGAAGAAATCGATCATCGCTCGGGCCGTCGGCTACTGGACCGTCGATGTCGTCACGCCGGGCGTGACGTTCGAGCCATCGGCGGTGGCCGGCTCAGAACCGGACCCCGAAGGCCCAGCGGGCTGGCTCGAAGCCTGACCGGCAGGTGCCGGCGCGGCGTCGCTCTGTCCGGCAGCCCCGGCGGAGGAAGCTGCGCCATTCGCGGACGAATTCGCCTCAGGCTCGGCGGCGTCGATGGCGCCCTCAAGGGTTTGAGGGGTCGAGGCCGGCTCGGCCGAGGCACGAGGCGTGGCGGCTTCACCGCCATTTTCGGCCTGCCCTGCCGCGGCTGCCGGTCCACCCGAAGGCTCGGCGGCGCTGGAACTGGTGCCGGACGGCTGCGAAGAGCCCGGCGCGGCCGGCCCGCTGGAGGCGCCGGACGGCGAGGCGCCCGCCGGCCCGCCTTCCTGCTTGAAGTAGCGGAAGAACTCGCTGTCGGGCGACAACACCATCGTCGTTCCGGCATTTTCCAGGGCCGTGCGATAAGCCTGCATGGACCGGTAGAAGTCGAAGAACTCCGGATCGGCCCTATAGGCGCCGGCGAAGATGTTGCTTCGCTCCGCGTCACCCTGACCCTTGATGATCTCCGAATCCTTGCGGGCGGTCGCGACCGTCTCCGTGACCTCGCGATCGGCCGCCGCGCGGATCTCGCGCGCGGCCACCTGACCGCGCGCCCTCAGCCTTTCGGCCTCGGCGAGACGCTCGGCCTTCATGCGCTCGTAGGTCTGCTGGGAGACTTCCTGCGTGAGGTCGGTCCTGCGGATCCGCACGTCGTCGATGGTGACGCCGAGGCTTGCCGCGTCGGGCCGGATCTCGTCGCGCACCTGCCGCATCATTTCCGTGCGCTCGTTCGACAGAGCCGCCTCGAAGCCGCGCAGGCCGTAGACCCGGCGAAGCGCCGCGTCGAGACGGGTGCGAAGCCGCTGCTCGGCCTGGACGATCGAGCCGGAAACGGTCTGACGGAATTTCGCCGCGTCGGAGATGTTGTAAACGAGGAACGCGTCCACTTCGTAGAACTTGCCGCCCGAGACCTGGACGCGGATGTTGTCGAGGTCGAAGCGCAGGAGCCGGTCCGGAAGCATCTGGACGGTATCGGCTCCGACGAAGGAGAACGGCAGCTTGAAGTTGAGGCCGGGCTCGTCGATGACCCGGCGGATCTCGCCGAATCTGAGGACCAGAGCCTGTTCCTTCTCGTTGACGACGAAGACCGAGTTCCACACCAGAAGAGCGGCGACGGCCAGGACGATCAGAACGCCATAAAAACGGTTGGCCATCAGTTGTTGGTCTCCCTGCTCGCGGTTCCGGTGTTTCTCGGCGCGCCTCGTTCCGCCGGTCGGTTGCTGTTCAGATCATTCAGCGGGAGATAGGGAATGACGCCCTGCGCCCCGCCGCCCTGGCCGTTCTGCTCCAGGATCACCTTGTCGGAATCGCGCAACACGCCTTCCATCGTCTCCAGGAACAGCCGCTTGCGCGTGACTTCCGGGGCTTTGCGGTATTCGTCGAGGATCGAGGTGAAGCGCTGGGCCTCACCCTCGGCTCCCTGAACGACGCGGCTCTTGTAGGCCGAGGCGTCTTCGCGGATCTGCGCCGCCTCGCCCTGCGCCTGACCGAGCTGCTGATTGCGGTAGCGATTGGCTTCCTCGCGGAAGCGATCCTCGTCCTGCTCGGCGCGCTGCACCTCGTCGAAGGCATCGGCGACCTGAGCGGGCGGCGCGGCATCCTCGATCGAGATGGCGTTGATCCGCACGCCGGCGCCATACTGGTTCAGCGTGTCCTGGGTGATCTGGCGGACCTCTTCGGCAATGCCGGCGCGATCGTCACGGAAGACGTCCTGAACCGGCCGTCGGCCGACCACTTCACGGATCGCGCTTTCGGAGACCTGCTGCACCATCGCGACGGGATCGTCGACATTGAAGATGAAGTTTGCGGGATTGTCGACCTGATAGAGAACCGCGAACTGAACATCGACGATGTTCTGGTCGCCCGACAGCATCAGGCCCGAATTGTCACCGCGCTGATTGGAGCCGAGCGTGATCTGGCTTTCGACCGTCGGCACCGTGTCGACCGTCTCGAAGGGCCAGAACATGAAATGCAGGCCGGGCTCGGACAGTTCGGCCTTCGGCTTGCCGAAGAGCATCTCGACGCCGACCTCGTCCGGCTGGACGGTGTAGACGCATTTGAACATCCAGAGCACCGCGCCGACCACCACGACCAGGGCGACCCAGCCGAAGGCAGCGCTGCCGCCGCTCCCGCCGCCACCGCCGGGCATCGCCCGTCGCAGGCGATCCTGCCCGCGCCGCAGGATATCTTCCAGATCCGGCGAATTCCCCCCGCCCGTCGGCCGGGGCCCTTGCGGCCGCTGGCCCCAGGGGCCGCCGCTGCCACTGCCTTTCCAGCCGCCATTGCCGGTCTGATTGCTCCAGGGCATCGATGTCCTTTCAATGATCCGGGCCACCGGCGTCAAACCGATCCGAGCCCGCCTATGAGACGTCCTCAGCCCTTATAGGAACTGCAAAATTCGCTTTCAACGCATCCGCGACCTTTTCGCAGGCCACAATGCCAAAACGGTTTCGAAGCGATGACTGCGGGTCTGGGCCGCAAGACGCGCTGCCGCAAGCTCAACCGGCGCGGCCGATCCTGCGATAGACGGCGAACCGGGTGGCGGCGCTGTCGCGCTCGCCTTGCGCCTCGTCCTCGCACAGCGTCCGTTCGAACAGCGCCGGATCGATTTCGGGAAAGCGCGCATCGCCCTCGGGCTCGGCCATGACCTGCGTGACATAAAGGGTCTGGAGTTCGTCGAAGAAGAGCCGGTAGATCTCCTCGCCGCCGGCGATCACGATTTCGTCCGAGCCGCGTGATCTCGCACAGTCGGCGGCGATCTTCCTCGCCTCGTCGGGCGAATCTGCGAGCCTTGCCCCTTCGAAGGGCAGACTGCCCTGCCGGCTCAAGACCACGCTGTCGCGGCCGTCGAGCACGCGCCCGATCGATTGAAGCGTCTTGCGCCCCATGATCATCGGCTTGCCCATGGTCAGCCGGCGATAGCGTTTCAGATCGCTCGGAAGCGACCAGGGCATTGCGCCATCGAGGCCGATGACGCGGTTGCGGCCCATCGCGACGACGGCCACGAGAGGGATGTCCACGCTCAAACCGAGACCTTCGCGGCAATATGCGGATGGGCCTCATAGCCCTCGATGACGATGTCCTCGAAGCGGAAGGCGAACAGATCGTCGACCGCGGGATTGAGCTTCAGTGTCGGCAAGGGCAGCGGCTCGCGGCCGAGCTGCAGCCGGGCCTGGTCGAGGTGATCGTTGTAAAGATGCGCGTCACCGAGCGTGTGGACGAAATCGCCGGGCTCGAGCCCCGTCGCCTGCGCGACCATCGCTGTCAAAAGCGCATAGGAGGCGATGTTGAACGGGACACCGAGAAAGATGTCGGCCGATCGCTGATAGAGCTGGCAGGAGAGCCTGCCGTCGGCGACGTAGAACTGGAACAGGCAGTGGCAGGGCGGCAGCGCCATCTCGTCGACCAGCGCCGGGTTCCAGGCCGAGACGATGAGCCGGCGCGAGTGCGGCGTCTTGCGAATCGCGTCGAGGAGATTGGCGATCTGGTCGATATGGCCGCCGTGATAATCCGGCCAGGAGCGCCACTGGGCGCCATAGACCGGGCCGAGCTCGCCCGCCTCGTCGGCCCATTCGTCCCAGATGCGAACCCCGTTCTCCTTCAGATAGGCGATGTTGGTATCGCCTTTCAGAAACCACAGAAGCTCATGCACGATCGATCGGATGTGGAGCTTCTTGGTCGTCAGGAGCGGGAAGCCGGCGGCCAGATCGAACCGCATCTGATGGCCGAATACCGAGCGCGTCCCGGTTCCGGTCCGATCGCTTTTTTCGGTGCCCTCGTTGAGGACCCGGTCCAGAAGGTCGAGATACTGGCGCATCGTTTTCCCAAGGCGGCACGTCGAAGGCTCGCTCCGCACGGAGCCGATCTGTCTTTCCTCGAATGGCGAAATGTCCGCGCGCTGTCGACAGCCTGCAGCAATTTCCCCCGGTTTTTCGCTGAAATCCGCTCGAAAGAAGCCTGCTGCGGCCGGCGATCAACTTCAAGTCATCGAAATCGCGGATTGCATTTGCGCAGTGCTTCACCGCCCCAGGCGCCGATCATGGCGATTACCTTGCCCCGAATGCACATTGCTCGCTCCGCAGCTCTTTTCACAGGCGTGCAAGATCCTTATATTCGAGCCGTCGGGCATTTGTCCGACTATGGCGATAAACGTTCGTTGCAATAAGCCTTTCGGACCCGGGGGCGGTACCCGGCGCCTCCACCACGTATCACGGCCAAGCTCATGCGGCCCTGATACGCGGCGGGGGCGAAATAGGATCGACGAGGGTGTAAAGAGCGAATTTTTGCTCGGCATGGTTCCGCCGTTATCGGGCCGTAACAATAGTTGCCAACGACAACTATGCGGAAGCACGTCTCGCTGCGTAAGCAGCGCGAACGCTTCAATTCAAGTCCTGGGGGTTCGCACTTCTAGGCGGGGCTCGGAGGCGCCTGGCAACAGAAGCCTCCACTTTTATCTGTGCGCCGATGCGTCGTTAGATCCGCATGCGCGGAATGGGGAATGAGGGGATCGGAACGCCGGAATGGGCCAGGATCTTATTCGATACGATGTTCTCGCGCAGGAGGCCCTGCGCGGCGTCATCCGCAAGGTGCTCAGCGAGGTGGCCAAGACCGGGCTGCCCGGCGAGCACCATTTCTTCATCACGTTTTTGACGTCAGCCCCGGGCGTCAGGATTTCCTCGCGTCTGCGGGAGAAGTATCCTGAACTGATGACGATCGTCGTCCAGCACCAGTTCTGGGACCTGCAGGTGACCGAGGCTTCGTTCGAAGTCGGGCTCTCCTTCTCCGACATTCCCGAGCGTCTCCTGATTCCCTTCAGTGCGATCCGCGGATTTTACGATCCGGCGGTGAATTTCGAACTCGAGTTCGACGTTCAGGGCGCGGTGGCCGCCAACGCGCCGTCCGATGCCGAAGAGACCGGAGACGATCCGGTTCCCATGACCAAGCCCATCACCGCGCTCGGCGCCGACACGGGCAAGGAAAAAGCAAGGGCGGCACGGGACGGCAGCGGCGAGAGCGACGCCGCCCTCGCGGAGGGCGACCGTAAGGACGCCGAGGTCGTTTCGCTCGACGCCTTCCGTAAGAAGACCTGATCACAGCCAATGCGAGCCTGAGATCCTGATGGGCGATCGCGTCAATCTGCGGCAGTTTCGCAAACGACGTCTGCGCGACGACAAGGAGCGCAGCGCCGCCGAAAATCGTGCCCGAAGCGGGCGCGATAAGGCGGAAAAAGCGCTGGAGCGGGCAGAGCGCAAGCGCAGCGAGACAGCCCTCGATGGAGCCTGGATCGAGCGGGACGACAGCGCCGATCCCGATTTCAGGTGACCGTCGTCAAACGCTCCGTCTCGATCAGCGGCCACTCGACCTCGATCAGCATCGAAGAGCGCTTCTGGGAATGTCTCCGAGCGATTGCGGCTCGGGACGGGACATCCCTCGCCCGCCTGATCGGCGAAATCGACAGAGCGCGCGATCCGGGCGGCAATCTCTCCTCAGCGATCCGCGTCTACGTGCTCGAGGACGCCCTCGCACGCGCGACTTGTTCGACGACGCCAATCAGCGGCGTCAGAAATCCAGAGGATTGCTGACACCCGGCAGGGACTGAAACGTCGGCGCCTGCTTGGCTCTATTGGCATCGGGCAGTGGCTGTTCGAATGTCAAAGCCGGGGAAGCCGTCTCATTCTGCGCGCTCGAAGGGGCCAGGGTGCTCGGCTGCGGCCGACTGTTTTGGCGCTGCGTCTCGCGCCGTGCCGCTTCCGCGGCCCGCTCCCTGGCAGCCTGTTCCTTCGCCGCCTGTTCCTCGGCGGCCTTGCGCCGCGCCTCCTCTTCCTCCAGCGCCCGCGCCGCGTCCGCCGCGGCCCTCGCCCGGGCGGCAGCCTCGTCGGCGCGATCTTTTGCGGCGGCCTCGCGCCAGCGATAGAAGCGCCCCTCGCGCCGCAGCCTCAGCTTCTCCTCGAGGCTCTCCTGCATGGCCTCGACCCTGGCCTGCTCGCGCTCCAGCGCACGCACGGACAGGTAATTGGTGAGCGCCGTCGCATCCACCGAAAGCCGGGGCGCTTCGAGCGTGCCTTGCAGATCGTAGGTCACCACCGGGTCGGCGCCCTGAACCCGGTCGAGCCCCGGATCGATCGCCAGCCTCATGTCGCCGCGAAGATCCAGATTCTCGAGCCCGAGACTGGCGTCGATGGTGAGCTGCGTATCCTTTCCGGCAAGCTCCACCGGCGAAAGCCGCAGCGTTCCGCCCGTCACGGCAAAGTCCGTCGACGCCGTCGGGATCTCGAAGGCCGTCCCGCGACTGAGGGCCTGGAACGTCGCCGCCGTGTCACCCTGGGGCTTGAAGTCCGGCGCGTCCGCCGCGGCGAGCAGCGGTTTCAGGATCGCCTCCGGCACGCCTGGAATTTTCGCATTCACCAGCGTCAAGCCGCCAGCGCCGGAGAGCGCGGATATCAACGCCTGATAGGACTGGCCGCTGGAATCGAGCCGGATCTCGCCATCGAGACGCGCCGGCCCCTCCCCGCCCGAGAGCCCCGGCGCAAGGGCCGAAACGTCGACCCCGTCGGCATAGGCGGCCAGCGAAAATCCGGCGAGCCCGCCGGTGTTGCGCATCACCATCGTGCCCGTCGTTTCCGCGCCCCCCAATTTCGCCCGCATGTTGCGAAGCGCAGCCGATGTCGGCGACAGTTCAAGGCTTGCGGATACGTTGGAAAGCGCCGTGCCGCCGGCAAGATCCAACCGGCCGGCGGAAAGGTCGAGCGTCGAACTCCAGGGCGGCAGAAGGCTCGCGGCGAAGGCGTCCTTCGACCAGGAAACGGCGCCGTCCGGCCCCAGAAGCGGCCGTCCGTAGACGAGATTGGCAAGCCAGGGCAGCGACAGTTCCGAAAGCGTCACCGTGCCCCTTATCGGCTGGCCGGCCTGCTTGCCGAGATCGCCATCGACGTCGATCCCGGCGATGCTCCCGTTCAGCCCGGAGACTTGCCAGGTTCCGTTCTCGAACCGCAGGCCGGCATTCAGATCGGTGGGAACCGTCGCGAAGGACTGGCCGAGATCGATGGCGAACGCACGCAGCCAGGGCGCGACGTCCCCGCTATTGAGATAGAACGCAAGGTCGGCGCCCACGATGCCGCCGGGCGCGGCATCGACGCTGCCGTCGAGACTGATCTCGCTGCCGGGCGCGCGGATCGTCGCGCTGGCGACCGCTGGCCCGGTTTCGGCCGCGGAGACAGAGAGCTCCACCTCGAGCGGCGACGGCGGCGCGAGATCGACCGCCCCGATGCCGAGCTGGCGCATCAGCACCGTCGGGCGATCGTTCTCCAGCCGCAGGTCGAGGCCGAAGCGACCGCTCTGCACCGCCGCATAGATGCCGTTCTCCACGGCCGAATCGACGTCGATCCTGGTTCCGTCCGCCGAACCGTCGAGCCGCACCAGGAGCGTCGGCTTCTTGCCGGTCGTCCCCTTGATGACCTCGATCTGGCCGGAAAGCTTGAGCGGCGCCAGCCGGGCGGCGCGGGGCTCCAGCACTTCGATCAGGGGAATTCCGGGGCGCAGCCGTTGGAGGAAGGCGAAAAACCGTTGCGGATCGGCGGAACCGAGTTCGACGTCGAGCTTACCCGTCGCATCGCCGCCACTGAGGTCCGTAAGCTTGCCGGACGAGGAGATGTCGGCCCCGGCAAGTCCGTCGATCTTCAGGTGATCGACGTTGAGCGAATCGCCATCGAAGGCGAGATCGGCGTCGAGCCTGTCGGCTTTCGCACCGGCATAGGTGACGGGCCCCGCCTTCAGGGCGAGATCGAAGCGGTCGGCATCGGCGATCGAATGATCCTGGCCGGTGAACAGTCTCGACAGCGCCAGCAGCGCGTCGAAATCGACGTTGCCGCCGTTCAACCTGGCGCTCATCGTGGTTTCGCCGCCCGCCTCCTCCCGGGCGATGCGGCCGGTGATGACGTCTCCGCCCATGTCCATTTCCAGGGAATCGAAGATCTGGCGTGTCGGCGTCAGCGTCGTGCGGGCGGAAAACCCCGCCCGTGACAGCGATCTCACGGCCGGATCGACACGGCCGCTCAGCCAGTCGGAGAACCCCGAAGGCTGCTGCGAGGCGACGAGGAGATTGCCGGTGAAGACCAAGCCTTCGTCGAGCCCGAGATCGCCGGAAGCTTCGACGCGGGTGCGCCCCGGCACCTCCGCGACGAAGCTGTCGAGCTTCCAGCCGGCGGGCATGGGCTCGGCGACGAAAGCGACGTCGCGGATCGTGGTGTCTCCGGCGGTGACCACGGGCAGCGAAATCGTGACCTTGCCGTCGATCGTCGGCCGCGGCACGTCCGCCAGAACGGCGCGCATCGCCTCGACGCGGCGGGCAAGGCTCTGCTGAGGCGCCGTACCCGATGGCTCGCCGCCCGCCCTCGTCCCGTCTGCCGAGCGGCCATTCGCCCCCTTGCCGAGGGCATCGACATCGATCTGCTCGCCTTCGAGCGTCAGCGAGAAGCGCGTTTCGGCGCCATAGGCAAGACTGCCACTTCCGGTCAGGACATAGGGCTGCGCTCCGCCGCCGGCCTCGACCCGCATGTCCGTGACGCTCGCCTCCTCGGACGACAGGGCGATGGTCCCGCTCGCGCGGATCGGGACCGTTGCCGCCTCGGCGGCGTCCGTGAAGCGGCCTTCCTCGTCGACATCGAGAGATTCGAACGGACTTGCGTCGTCGGCGGCCGCATCGGCAAGCTTCGGCGCCGGCCGGACCAGGCTGACATTGCCCGAAAACGACGGAACATCGCCGGCGGCCGTCGCCCGTCCGTCGAGGACGATCTGGGCATCGAGGCCGGCATTGCTGGCGGTCACCCGCAAGGGCATCGTCCCGTCGTCTGCGGGAACGCCGGCCGAGAGGTCGAAATCCACGGTCTCGCCGTCGACGCGGAACGAGCCGGCGCCATCGAACGGCCCGGCAAGCGAGCCGGCCGATAACGTCGCCTCGAGGTCGGTGAGGGTCTTGGTGCGGCCGGCCGCCTCGTCCTCGATGACCACTGTGCCATTGTTGATCGCGACGTTCTGAAGAACGACCCTCGCGCCGGTCGGGATCTTTGGATCATCGACCACCCAGCGCACGCTGTCGTCGGAGCGCAGCGGCAGGCGCATCACCGGCCGGTCCAGCGTCATGGAATAAATGTAGATTTCGCCGGAGAGATAGGGCGCGAGTTCCGCGTCCATGCGGAAGCGGCCGATCGTCATCAGCGAGGATCCGTCGTCGTCCTCGACCTCGACGTCGCTGAAGGTGACGGAGGGAAACGGCAAAAGCCGCGCCGAGGCCTCGCCCCTGACGATGACCTTGCGTCCCAGAATCTGCGAGGCCTCGCGCTCGAAATCAGCCCGGTAGGCGGTCCAGTCGACGAAGTAAGGCGCCACCAGCGCCGCGAGGAGCGCCAGAACGAGCAATCCACCGACGAGGACGAATGCTCTGACCAGCTTCCTTTCTCCCTACCGTCTAACGACCATCCCTTGCGCGGATGCATCGTGCGACCCGTCATGACCGCCGGCATCCGCCAGCCGAAGATGCGCCGCCTTGCTTGCGATTTTATTCACGAGCGCCAGCGGCCTGTCTGCTCCGTGATCTTTTGGCCGTACCGATCCAGACCGGGCCCAGGCAGGATAGGCCAGAACAGACCCGGAATGTCGAGGGGCATGTTGCGTTACAGCATGAAGATCTTGCCGGGGTTCATGATTCCCTTCGGATCGAGAGCATGCTTGATCGCCCGCATGAAATCGACGGTGTCGCCCAGTTCGGCCGAAAGATAGCCGCGCTTGCCCTGGCCGACGCCGTGCTCGCCGGTGCAGGTGCCGTCCATATCCACCGCGCGCGCCGCCAGCCGGGCCATGAAGGCCTCGGCCGCGTCGATCTCGCGGGTGTCCTCCATGTCGAGCAGGAGGGTGACGTGGAAGTTGCCGTCGCCGACATGGCCGATGATCGGGCCGATCAGGCCATTCGCTTCGAGATCGGCCTGGGTCTCGCCGATACAGTCGGCCAGCCGCGAGACGGGCACGCAAACGTCGGTGGCGATGGCGCGGCAGCCGGGCCGCAGGGCGACCGAAGCCCAGTACATGTCGTGCCGGACCTTCCAGAGCTTGCTGCGCTCTTCCGGCCGGGTCGATGCCTCCAGCGCGCCGCCGCCATTCTCTTCCGCCAGCATGCCGAAGGTCTCGGCCTGTTCTGCGACCGAGGCCGGCGAGCCGTGAAATTCCACGAAGAGCGAGGGCTGCGGCTTGAGGTCCAGCTTGGCATAGGCGTTGGCCGCCTCCATCGACTGGGCGTCGAGCAGCTCGATCCGCGCCACCGGAATGCCGGTCTGCACCGTCTGGATCACCGTATTGACCGCATCGCGGACGCTCGGGAACGGACAGACGCCGGACAGGATCGCCTCGGGAATGCCGTAGAGCTTCAGGTTCAGCTTGGTGATGATGCCGAGCGTTCCCTCAGATCCGACCAGGAGCCGGGTCATGTCGTAGCCCGCGGAGGTCTTCTTCGCCCGCCGCGCCGTGCGGATGATGCGGCCATCGGCCATGACGGCGGTCACCGCGATGACGTTGTCGCGCATCGTGCCGTATCTGACGGCGTTGGTGCCCGACGCCCGCGTCGATGCCATGCCGCCGAGGCTGGCATTGGCGCCGGGGTCGATCGGAAAGAACAGGCCGGTGTCGCGCAGATGCGCGTTCAGCGCCTCGCGGGTGACGCCGGGCTCGACGACGCAATCGAGGTCTTCGGCGTTGATGGCGAGCACCTTGTCCATGCGCGAGAGATCGAGCGAGATGCCGCCCAAAGGCGCGTTGACATGCCCCTCCAGCGAGGAACCGATCCCGAAGGGAATGATCGGCGTGTCGTTCGCCGCGCAGATGGCGACGACTCGCTGGACGTCCTCCTCGGTCTGCGCGAAGACCACCGCGTCCGGCGACTGGGTTGGCAGATAGGTCATGGTGTGGGCATGGGCCCGGCGCACGTCCTCGCCCGTGACGATTCGCTCGCCGAAAGCCTCCCTGAGGCTCGCCACCGCGGCGGAAGTGCCGGCTCGCGGAGCCCTCTTCTCCGCCAGAATGTCTCGAAGCGCCATGCCAGATGTCTCCTTTCAGGGCCGCGGCATCGCCCGTTCGGGCGAAATGGCGCGATGGCCGACCAGGGCGGACCATGCCCCTCGCAAGGGCAGCGACATCAAAGCCTTGCCGATCGGGCGCCGCGCCGCCATTTGATACCGCCGGTCTGCCACAAAGCCCACGGTCTGGCAAAGCGGGATCGCGCCGGGACGCGTTCGGGGCCCCGGGCAAAGCTGCGAAAACGCGCCGATTGACTTTGGCTGCGACCGCGCGAACTCAGGCGCTCTGGAAAAGGAGACTGCCGGCATGCCCGACACCATCCCCGCCCCGTTCCGCTCGCGGGAGCTCGCTGTCGAGGCCGGCTGGATCGACTATAACGGCCATCTCAATCTCGCTTATTACCACGTCCTCTTCGACCGCGGCATCGACGAACTCTTCGATGCCATCGGGCTTGGCGAGAGATACCGGGCACAGAGCGGCTTCACGACCTACACGGCCGAAGCCCATGTGCGATATCTCAAAGAGGTGCCGCCGGGCTCGACGGTGGTCGTGTCGAGCCGGATCGTCGGCCTCGACGCGAAGAGGCTGCATGTCTTTCAGGAGATGTTCCATGTCGACGGCTGGCTGGCCGCGACACTGGAAAGCCTCAGCCTGTCGATCGACCAGCGCGGCGAAAGCCCGAAGGTGGCGGCCTTTCCGGCAGAGACCTTCGAGCGTGTCAAAGCCGGTTTCGACGCTCACGCGGCATTGGCCCGCCCACAGGATCTCTACCGGCACATCCGGCCAATCGGCTGATCGTCCGTCAGGCCGCCCTTGCGGCGTCCTTCGGGTCTTTCCTCGGCATCTCGCGCATCTGGCGGGCGAGTTCCGAAAGCATCGCTTCCGCCGGCCGCGCCTGCGGCGTCTTGTCCGTGCCGATGCCGAGTTCGTCGAGGGTCTGAAGGACGATCGACTGTTCGAGGGCGCGCGCGTCCTTGGCCAGGCAATAGATCATGACGTGAAACTGCAGCTTGCCCAGTTCGCTGGTCGCGACCGAAACCTCGGTCTCCGGCCCGGCCGTATCGAAGCCGCCCTTGCGCGCGGCGAACTGATGGAACCGCGCGGCAAGCTCACGATCGACGGTGAGCGCGGCTTCCGCCGCAGCCTCGATCGCAGCGACGACGCGGCCCGGCGCGAGCGGATGTTCGAGCGTCAGCGTGAAGCGATGGGGCGCGTAGTGGCGGGGCTGCGCCTCGACCCGCACGATCCCGGTCAGAAGCACCGAATTCGGCAGCATGACCGTCCGCCCGGTTCCCGTCGCGCCGCGGCTGGCCGAGGGCAGCTCGGCGATGGTCGTGGAGAACAGGCCATGGTCGATCACCTCGCCATGAATGCCGCCAAGCTCGATCCGGTCGCCGACCTTGAAGAGATGGCCGCTCAGCCGCAGCATCGACCCCGCCGCGCACATGATGAGCTCCTTCGCCGCAACGACGAAGGCGACGAGAACGGCCGTCAGGGACAGGAGCATGTCCTGGATCTGGGAGAGCCAGATCACCAGGAGACCGATGGCGAAGACGACGTTGCAGATCGTGCGGATTGTGAATTTGCGACGGCGCACCATGGCGGGGTCGGAACGGCGCGACAAAACCCACTCGCCGACCATCCGGCAGGCAACGAGCGCGATGAAGAGCGCCAGCGTGACCGTGATGTTATCGGCGATCTGGGAGGGAATGAAGAAATGCAAGGCGAAAGCTCCCGCCACCATCGCGAGACTCCCCGGAGCGGGGTCTCTGGCGAAGGCTCGGCTTGGCTAGATCGGTTTGAACTTACCCGCATATGACGCCGATACGGTTAAGCGGAGCTTTACCGAATGTGGTCATTTGGAGGAGTTTTCGCGACAGGATCGATCGCCCTGGCGCCTCCGCCGAGCATCTATCCGGCGATCCGGTCTTCGCCAAACCGATTGCGAACACGCCGCCCTCCCGGCATTCGCCCGAAAGCCATCTGGCTCAGCCGCCGACATCGACGCTCGCATCACGAGCGGCAGCCACTTCGCCGTCACGCAGGACCTCGACGCGAAGCCTATAGACGCCTGACACCGGCGCGCGGCTGCGCCCGCCGAACTGCATCGACGCCGCCTTCGATCGCGGCAGCTGCTCGCTCGTCGTGTCGCTGAAGACCCGGCCATCGGGAGCGGTGATGACGATGCGGGTCTGGTCGCCGGCCTGAAGATTGGCGAACCAGCCCCATCCGACCGTCGCCCCGTCGCCCGCCTTCAGCTCAGGCGGCGGACCGCTTTCGACGAGGTCGTCATAGCTCGGAGGCGCACCCGCCAGTCCGATCGCCAGGATCGGCGCATCGGCATCTGCAAGCCATTGCCGGGCTTCCGCGCTCCAGAGCGACGCGGCCTGGTCGGTGGTAGGCGTGCAACCAGTGGAAAGCGACCGACCGGTCGCCGGATCGACGACCGTCCCGGCTTTTCGAAGCGTGATGTGGACATGGGGGAAGGCAGCAGCGCCCGAGGCGCCGACCAGGCCGACCGTATCGCCTTGTTGCAGCACATCGCCGGACCTGACGGCGATCGATCCCCGTTTCAAATGGCAGTACTGCGCCTCGAGGCCGGAGGAAAGCGCGATGACCAGCCCGTTGCCGCATTCACGCCCGGCGACCGCGGCGCGATCATCAGGCGTTTTGAGGAGACGATCGGCGAGGCCGTCGCGGGCGCGCAGGACCCTTCCCTCGCCAAGCGCCAGAACCTTCACCCCGCGCGTCACATCCGCCATCGAAAGAACGCGAATGTCGGTTCCGTCGTGGCCGTCATAGGTCTTGGTCCCGCAGAAGGGATCGGCGGCGCCGGGCCCGGGATCGAAATCGGGATATTGCTGGACGAAGCAGTCTCGCCCCGCATCGCAATCGAGCGGGATGCCGAGCTGCCCGGCCTCCTGCGCCGTGGCGCCAGACGCCCCGCCACCCAGCAAAAGACACGCGATCGCCGCCGTTCGAAACCGCATCATCCTTGCCAAGCCTTGTCGCAAATCCTATTCCCGCACGTCAGTCAGCCTTCATTCCAACTTACACGATCGAGACCATCATGGCATCGAAGACGCTCCTGCTCCTTCCCGGCGACGGCATCGGCACTGAAATCATGGTCGAGGTCGAAAAGCAGATTGCGATTCTGAACGACGTTTCGAACGCCGGGTTCGAGACCGAGAAAGCTCTCGTCGGCGGTTCCGCCTACGACGCGGAGGGCGCGCCGGTCTCGGATGCGACCATGACGCTCGCGCAGGCCGCCGATGCGGTTCTGTTCGGCTCGGTCGGCGGGCCGAAATGGGACGGCGTGCCTTACGACAAGCGGCCCGAGGCCGGGCTTCTGCGCCTGCGCAAGGAGATGGAGCTCTTCGCCAATCTGAGGCCCGCCATCTGCTATCCGGCGCTCGCCGACGCCTCGTCTTTGAAGCGCGAGATCATCGAGGGTCTCGACATCCTGATCCTGCGCGAGCTCACCGGCGGCGTCTATTTCGGCGAGCCCAAGGAGATCATCGATCTTCCCAACGGCCAGAAGCGGGCGATCGACACGCAGGTCTACGAGACCTACGAGATCGAGCGCATCGCAAGGGCTGCCTTCGATCTCGCCAAGACGCGGTCGGGCAAGGTCACCTCGATGGAAAAGCGCAATGTGATGAAGTCCGGCGTCTTCTGGAACGAGGTCGTCACGCGCATCCACAAGGACGAGTATCCGGAGATGACGCTGGAGCACGAACTCGCCGACGCCGGCGGAATGAAGCTCGTCAAGGCGCCCAAGCAGTTCGACGTCATCGTCACCGACAATCTCTTCGGCGACATGCTGTCGGACATCGCCGCGATGCTCACCGGCTCGCTCGGCATGCTGCCCTCGGCCTCCCTCGGCGCCGTGGATGCCAAGACCGGCAAGCGCAAGGCGCTCTATGAGCCGGTGCACGGCTCGGCGCCGGACATCGCCGGCACCGGCAAGGCCAATCCCCTCGCCATGATCGCCTCGCTCTCCATGGGCCTTCGCTATTCCTTCGAGATGATCAGGGAAGCCGACGCGCTGGAGGCCGCCATTGCCGAGACGCTGGAAGCCGGCATCCGCACCGTCGACGTCATGGCGCCGGGCTGCTCTGAAGTCGGCACCACCGGCATGGGCGACGCGGTGGCCGAGCGCTTTCGGGCGAAGCTTACCGCCTGACGCGATGTGATGCCAGACGGGCCTCGCCGACGACCATCGCCTGGTGGTGGAAGCCAGTGGAAGGGCGAAAGATGCAACACTATCGCCTTGTTCCGCTGGCCCTGCTTCTCGGCCTCGGCGTCAGCTGGTCCGTCCGGCTCCTGTCCATCAAGGCGACGGCGAGCGGGCAGCCGAGCGGCATCGACGTCGCTTTTGCGGCATCCTGGGGCATAGCGGCTCTGACGACCCTGCTGAATGCTGCAAGGTCAGGCCGGCTACCTGTCGGCGCTCCGCACCTGCGATTTTACGCTCTGTCCGGCGTCATCGGTTTCGGCCTGCCGTTCCTGCTTGAAATTCTCATCGCGCCGCATCTGCCTCCGGTCCTTTTCGTGGTGATCGCGACCAGCGTGCCGCTGTGGGCGCTGCTTTTCGCACTCGCCTTTCGCCTCGAAAGGCTGACCGTGGCGAGGGTCTCGGGAATCTTGATCGGCTTCGTGGCGACCCTCGTCGTGATCCTGTCCTCGGCGCCAGAGACCGAAGGGGAATCAATCGCCATCGAACCCACGTGGTTGCTGGCGTCGTTCTCAATTCCGGCGCTTTACGCCAGCTACATGCTCTATGTCGCGAAGATCTGGCCGACCGATCTCGACAATCTTCGCAGCGCCCAGGGTCAGGGCCTCGCCGCAGCCTTGTGTTTCACCGTCATCTGGTTGGTCACTGGGAGTGGAATGACGGGCGTGCTGGAGGTCGTTCGCAGCCCGGCCTTCGGGCTGATCATTCTATCCGAGGTGCTGGCGCTGCTCTGCCTGTTCCAGATCGCACGAACAATCGGCGGCGGCTATGCCACCCAGGCAAACTACATCGCCGTCATCTCCGGCACCCTCATCGGGATCGTCCTCTTCGACCAACCGCTCGTTCCGACCCTGGCCGTCGGCGTCGCTCTGCTCCTGGTGGGATTGCGCTTGACCGCTCCCCGCCCAGTGTGACCGCAAATCAAAACAGCTACAGCTCGGCTGCGATTTCGAATGCCGGAAACCTCAAACCCTCATGACCTATGACGCGATCATCCTCGGTGCCGGCGGTGCGGGCCTTCTCGCCGCAGCGACGGCCGGACAGGCCGGCGCCCGCGTCCTCGTCGTCGATCACGCCAGCGAGCCGGGCAAGAAGATCCTGATCTCCGGCGGCGGGCGCTGCAACTTCACCAATATGGGCATCGAGCCGGGCTGCTTCCTGTCGGAAAACCCGCACTTCGTGAAGTCCGCGCTGAAGCGCTACACCCAGTGGGATTTTCTCGGCCTCGTCGAAGCCCATGGCATCGCCTGGCATGAGAAGACCCTCGGCCAGCTGTTCTGCGACGGCTCGGCCCGGCAGATCGTCGAGATGCTGCTGGAGGAGTGCCGGCGGGGCGGCGTCGAGATCCGGCTGTCGACTCCGATCGGCGACATCCGCCATTTTGACGGGCAGTTCCGGGTCGGCCGGGACAGTGCGCCGAACCTCGTCATCGCAACAGGCGGCCCCTCGATCCCCAAAATGGGGGCGACCGGGAGAGCCTATGCCATCGCCGAACAGTTCGGCCTGAACGTCGTTCCGCCCCGGCCGGCTCTCGTGCCGCTGACACTCGGCGGCGAGGAACGATTGTTCAAGGAAATCTCCGGCGTCGCCTGCCCGGTCGTGGCGCGGGCCGGCGGTGCCTCCTTCGAAGAGGCGGCGCTTTTCACGCACAAGGGCCTGTCCGGCCCGGCAATCCTGCAGATCTCGTCCTACTGGTCGCCGGGCGAGGCAATCGCCCTCACCGTTCTTACCGATGCCGCCAGTCGTCTGCGCGCCGCCAAGCGCAAAATGCCTCGGGCGCATCTGAAGGCCGCGCTCGCCGAGCATCTGCCCAACCGCCTCGCCGAAGCTTTGGCCGAAAAGATCGGTCTCACCGCCGAACTCGGCAATCTTCCCGACGCCGTGCTCGATCAGGCGGGCGAGACGCTGACCCGCCTCACCTTCCGCCCGACCGGCACGGAAGGCTACGCCAAGGCGGAGGTGACCGCCGGCGGCATCGACACCGCCGAGCTCTCCTCCAAGACCATGGAAGCGCGCAAGCTGCCGGGCCTTTACGCCATCGGCGAGGCCGTCGACGTGACCGGCTGGCTGGGCGGCTACAATTTTCAATGGGCGTGGTCGTCCGGCGTCGCCGCCGGCCGGGCGATCGGGGCTGCGTCGAAACCGGCTTGAACGGCTGGCTGCCATTCGGTGCGCTTGCGATCACGATGGGGCGGGAACGACCTGACTTGCGCCGGCCGCTCCCCCGTCTGAAAAATGCTGCCTGACCGCGAGGGCGATGTCCTGGCGCGAAACAGTTTCGCGACGAATGTCGTGATGACAAGGCAAGACCCGTCGCGCTACCTTCGCTGCCATGAGCTTTCAGATCACATCGGAGCGCGGCCTTCCCAAGCGGCTCGGCGCGACATCGAGGAAACGCGGCGTCAATTTCGCCGTGACGTCCCACAATGCCGACCGCGTCGAGCTTTGCCTGTTCGACGAAAGCGGCACGCGGGAGGTTCAGCGCCTGCCCCTGCCCGGCGAAGAAAACGGGATCCGCTACGGCTTCGTGCCGGAGCTCAAGCCCGGCGCGCGCTACGGGCTACGGGCGCATGGCCCGTATGATCCGGCCGCCGGCCACCGCTTCGATCCCTCCAAGCTTCTCGTTGATCCTTACGCGCTGCGTCTCGACCGGCCCTTCGTCTACCACCCCTCGCTCGTCGCCCCTCGCGAACAGCGCCTCGACAGCGGCCCCTTCGTTCCGCGCGCGATCGTCATCGGCGATCCGGGCCGTGCCGGCGAACCCTTGCCCTTCGCCGCGCCGGGATTCATCTACGAGCTGCATGTCCGGGGCTTTTCCCAGCGTCATCCAGGCGTGCCCGACAGGCTCCGCGGTACGCTCGCGGCGCTGGCCGAGCCGGCGCTGCTCGATCACATCGAGGGTCTCGGCGTCGACACGGTCGAGCTGATGCCCGTCGCCGCATGGATCGACGAGCGGCACCTCAGCGAACTCGGCCTCACCAATGCCTGGGGCTACAACCCGATCACCCACATGGCGCTCGACCCGCGCCTTGCGCCGGGCGGGCTCGCCAACATGCGCCGGGTGGTCGAGGCATTTCACGCCCGCGGGATCCGTGTCCTCCTCGACGTCGTGTTCAACCACTCCGGCGAGGGCCCGGTCGAGGGGCCGACCCTTTCCTATCGCGGCCTCGACAATGCACTCTACTATCGCCACGCCGAGGATGGCTCGCTCATCAACGACACGGGCACCGGCAACACATTTGCCTGCGACCGCGAGCCGGTCATCCGGCTGATCCTCGATACGCTTCGCCACTACGTCAAGACGATGGGGATCGACGGCTTCCGCTACGATCTCGCCCCGGTCATGGGACGGGACGGCTCGGGATTTTCACCCGATGCGCCGCTGTTGAAGGCGATTGCCGAGGATCCGCTCCTGAAGGACCGGATCCATGTCGCCGAATCCTGGGATATCGGACCGGGCGGCTATCAGGTCGGCGCGTTTCCACAGCCCTTCTTCGAATGGCAGGACAAGTTCCGCGACGATGTCCGGCGGTTCTGGCGCGGCGATGAGGATCGCATCGGCGATCTCGCGACGCGGCTGGCGGGGTCCGAGGATATCTTCGGCGGCAAGGGCCGCCGCCCCTCCACCGGCGTCAACATGATCGCGCCCCATGACGGCTTCGCCCTCGCCGACATCACCATGTACGAGGCCAAGCACAACGAGGCCAACGGCGAAGAGAACCGCGACGGCCACGGCGAGAACTTCAGCTGGAACAACGGCGCCGAGGGCGCCAGCGACGATCCGGCGGTAATCGAGGCGCGCGGGCGCGACATCCGCGCCTTGCTGGCGACGCTGTTCGTCTCGCGCGGCAGCCTGATGATCGTCGCCGGCGACGAGATCGGCCGGACCCAGCATGGCAACAACAACGCCTATTGCCAGGACAACGAGACGCTGTGGCTCGACTGGGCAAGCGCCGACGAAACGCTGTCGGGCTTCGTCGCCGCGCTGGCGAAGCTTCGGCGCGAAGAGCCGGCCCTGTCGGCAGACCGGTTCCTCACCGGCGGCATCGTGGAAGACGGCGAGATCGAGGATGTCGTCTGGCTGACGGAGGCCGCAACGCCGATGAGCGAGGCCGAGTGGCACGATCCCTCGCGCCGGCTGCTCGGTATGAGCCTCTACGCGCCGAGCCGGCCGCAATTGAAGGGAAGCCAGCGGGCGATCGTCTATCTGAATGCGGGACGCGGCGCGGTCGATGTCTCACTGCCGCCGCCGCGAGCAGGCCATGGCTTTCGGCTGGCCCTTCGCTCGGACGAGCCGCAGGCGCCGCCCCGGGACTTCGGCGCCGGAGAAACGTTGGAAATGGCCGGACGAGCGGTATTCGTACTGATCGAGAGGCCGGCGGACTGATCATCGGCCGATCCTGAGCCGCCCGGGGAACTTCTGTCTCGACCCGCAGGGACTTGCCGGGCAAGACAGGGGCTTGCCCGGCAAGACGTCGCATCGTAGCACAGAAGCGTACCACCCGATGTCGCGTCAGGTCGTCCCGCGGTCTGCCTCGCGGCCTGAAGCGCCCGACCCCGTCATTTCGCTTCAAAGTTTTGGGCGCTTTTCCGCCCCGCCTCCCATGCAAACCATTCTCGCCATCATCGTCCCGATCTTCAGCCTGATCGCGCTCGGCTACGCCGCCGCGCGCACGGGCCTCCTCTCGGCAGCGGTCGGCGAAGGGCTCGCGCGCTTCGTCTTCGTCATCGCCGTGCCGGCGCTCCTGTTCCGCACCCTGGCGACGATGAGTTTCGGCAACGCCAATCCTCTCGTGTTGTGGCTTGCCTATTTCGGCGGCGTCGCGATCGCCTGGACGCTCGGCACCCTCGCCATCCGCAAGATCGCCGGCGCCGACCATCGCACGGGCGTCATCGCTGGCATCTCCTCGAGCTTCGCCAACACCGTCTTCGTCGCCATCCCCACCCTGCAGCGGGCGTTTGGTGACGCAGGCCTCGAACCGCTCCTGATCATCATCTCGATCCACCTGCCGGTCATGATGATCGCCTCGACCCTGCTCGTCGAACGCGCCGCCTCGCTCGACGCCGCCGTCGGAGCGGACGTCGTACGCGAGCCGATCCCGCTCAGCCGGCTGATGCGGCGCCTGTCGGTCAATCTCGCCACCAACCCGATCGTCGTCGGCATCGTCTTGGGGCTATGCTGGCGCGCATTTGCCCTGCCGCTCGAAGGCCCGCTCGACGAAGTGACGCGGCTTCTCGGCGGCACGGCCGGTGGCCTTGCCCTCTTCGCGCTCGGCATGTCGTTGACACGCTACGGCCTGCGCGGCGATCTCGTTTCTTCCTCGCTCATCACCGTCCTGTCGCTGGTCGTGATGCCCTTCGTCGTCTGGCTGTTCGCCAGGGAAGCCGGGCTGCCGCCGCTCTGGCTGAAGGGCGCCGTCCTGACCGCCGCGGCACCGGCCGGCATCAACGCCTATCTTCTGGCGACCTATTTCAAGGCCGGCGAAAAGCTCGCGGCGACCACCATCATGATCTCGACCATCGCCTCGGTGGTGACGCTCAGCCTGTGGCTGAAATTCCTCGGGGTCTGAGCCCGGATCAGGCGGGCGGGCGCCCCGGCAGTCCGACCATCCGGCGAATGTCCTCCGCCGTCATCCCCGCCTCGCGGAGCGACCGCAGCGAGGTATCCTGCGCGCTCTTGGACAGCTTGCGTCCGTCGTCGCCGAGAATCAGCTCGTGGTGATGATAGCGCGGGTCCGGCAGGCCCAGCAGCGCCTGCAGCAGACGATGGATGCTCGTCGCATAGAACAGGTCGCGCCCGCGCACGACGTCGCTCACATTCTGGATCGCGTCGTCGACGACGACCGACAGGTGATAGCTCGTCGGGATGTCCATCCGGCCGAGAACGACGTCGCCCCATTCCAGCGGCCGCGCGACGATGGTGCCGCTCTCGCCGAGGGGCGAGGCGCCATGCTCCTCCCATGTCAGCGCCGGCACCATCTCGATCGCCCGCTCCACGTCGAGACGCCAGGCGAAGCGCTCGCCCTCGCTCATCCGGCGCTCGCGCTCCTGCGAACTGGCGTGCCGATCAAGCCCGGGATAGAGCGGCGCGCCATCGGGATCGCGCGGCCAGGGCTTGCCCTCGTCCTCCTCGTATCGCTCGACATAGGCCTTGATCTCGCCGCGCGTCATGAAACCCGGATAGACGAGGTCTTCCGCCGCCAGTGCTTCGAGCGCCGCGGCATAGTCGTGCATATGGGCCGACTGGCGGCGCGGTGGCTCGTCCCATTCGATGCCGAGAAAGCCGAGATCCTCTTCCACCTGTCGCTCGAAGGCCGGCGTGCAGCGTGCAGTATCGATGTCCTCGTGGCGCAAGAGAAATGTGCCGCCTGACGACCGCGCGAGGTCGTGATTGACCATCGCCGAATAGGCGTGACCGAGATGAAGCTCGCCATTGGGGCTTGGCGCGAAGCGGAAGACGGCGGCGTTGCATGACATGGTCGGCATTGTCCTCGTCGGAACGGACGGCCCGGTGCCGAATGCTCGCCGTTCCGGTTGATCATTGTCGTCGATTGCGGCGGTGAAGGAAGCGAATCTGCCTGTGGCTCATCGGGGTGTCGGGGCCGTGCTATTGTTCGAATGCGAGGGGAAAATGACGCGGGGCGGAAGCGCATGATTCGAACAGACGCGGACGTCCTCGAAGCGCTTGAGGCGCTGAGCGAACAGGACCACCGGCTGGCGCCGGTGCTCCGGACAGCCGGCACGGTGCCGCTGCGCCGGTCCCGCTCGGGGCTCGAAGGGCTGATCGCGATCGTGGTCGCCCAGCAGGTTTCGAAGGCCAGCGCCGATGCGATCTTCTCACGTCTTTCAAGCAGCGTCGATCTGACCAGGGCCGAGGCGATTCTGGCCGCCGATGAGGCGGTGTTTCGGACCGCGGGCCTGTCGCGGCCCAAGCATGAGACCGTGCGCGCCATCGCGGAGGCCATCGCCGCGGGCAAGGTCGATCTGCCGCGCTGCGAAGCGGCGACGGCCGAAGCGGCGATTGCCGAACTCGTCGCCGTCCGTGGCATCGGCCCGTGGACGGCCGAATGCTATCTCCTGTTCTGCGCCGGCCATCGCGACGTGTTTCCCTGCGGCGATCTCGCATTGCAGGCCGCCGTCGGTCACGCGCTCGGCCACGAAACCCGGCCGACGGCCAGGCAGCTCGGCGATATTGCCCTCGCCTGGCAGCCGCATCGATCGGTCGCAGCAAGGCTGTTCTGGGCCTATTACAGCGCTATCCACAGGAGGGAGATCGTCCCCGCCGCCGAAGCGAAGACGCCCGGCGCCAAGCAGGTTTCCAGGCAAAAAACGGAGCCGGCCCCGCCCGGACAGCGTCGCCGATCCGCCAAGCCCCTGTCATGACTGGCTTAAGGCTTCACAAAGGCGACATGATAGAGCACGATAGTCCCAGCCGACGCAGGCAACTCTTATGAAGGCGTCAGCCGAAGGAGAATGCGGTGACGATTGCGGTAAGTCAGGACTTATCCCCCACCCTCGTCCTCAACGCCGATTTCCGGCCGCTGAGCTACTATCCGCTTTCGCTCTGGTCCTGGCAGGACGCGATAAAGGCGGTTTTCCTCGACCGGGTGACGATCCTGGCGGAATACGACCGGGCGGTGCGAAGTCCGACCTTCTCAATGCGCCTTCCCTCCGTCGTCTGCCTCAAGACCTACGTCAAACCCGCCCGACACCCCGCCTTCACCCGGTTCAACGTCTTTCTCCGCGACAGATTCCAGTGCCAGTACTGCGGCTCGCCCCATGAACTGACATTCGACCACGTCATTCCCCGCTCCAAGGGGGGCCTCACCACCTGGGAAAACGTCGTCGCCGCCTGCTCTCCCTGCAATCTGAAGAAAGGCGGCCTGATGCCGAAGGCCGCCGGCATGATCCCGCACCAGACGCCCTATCAGCCGTCGGTCCACGATCTCCACAACAACGGCCGCCTGTTCCCGCCGAATTTTCTGCACGAAAGCTGGCTCGACTATCTCTACTGGGATTCCGAACTCGATCCGGAGTGAGCGAAACCGAAATGCGCCCAGCGAAATGGCGAGAACGGTTCTCGGAGGTCGAGGGAACGAGCGCTCGAGAAAATGTGGTGCGGGTGGTCGGACTCGAACCGACACTCTGTCACCAGAAACGGATTTTGAGTCCGTCGCGTCTACCGGTTCCGCCACACCCGCATGAGGATTCGGCACGTCGATGTGCCGCGATCCGTGACGACCACGGCGTCTCAATGGCACATGGCCGGCCTCTGCGTAAAGATGGCCCGGATCGATAATGCCGCCGGTTCTTGGATTTTTCGCGCCGCCTCATGACGGGTCCTCGCCTGCCCTTTCACCCTTCGGGATTGCCATTGCCGGCACTTCCGCCTAATCGCAGTGGCTCAACCGTCCTTCCCAATTGAAGTCGCCAGAGCCCGGACCGACCCATCCCCATGCTGCGCCGCCTCTACGACTGGGTCATGTCGCTCGCCGCGACCCGCCATGCCGAGCGAGCCCTGGCCGCCATCGCATTTATCGAGAGTTCGGTCTTTCCGATCCCCCCGGATGCGCTGATCATTCCGATGGTGATCGCCGAGCGGCGGAAATGGGTGCGAATCGCACTGATCTCGACCATCGGCTCGGTGCTCGGCGCGTTTCTCGGCTATGCGATCGGTGCCCTGTTCTTCGACGTGATCGGCCGGCCGATCCTCGATTTCTACGGCAAGGCCGAGGCCTTCGACGAACTCACCGCGCGCTACAATGCATGGGGCGGATGGGCCGTTCTCTTCGCGGCCTTGACGCCTTTTCCCTACAAGGTGATCACGATTTTCTCCGGCGTCTCCGGGCTCAATCTCGTCGTCTTCACCCTCGTGTCGATCGTCGGACGCGGCGCCCGGTTTTTTCTGATCGCCTTTCTGCTCAATCGTTACGGCGCGCCGATCCAGGGCTTCATCGAGAAGAATCTCGGTCTTCTCTTCACCCTGTTCACGATCCTCCTGATCGGCGGTTTCGTCGCGGTCCGTTATCTCTTCTGAGGCATCGACAATGGCAGTTTCAGAGCTTTTCCGCCGGCCGACCGGCTTCCGTCAGGTGCTGGCCTCGGGTTTTCTCCTCGCCGGCATGGCAATCACGGTCGGCGCGGCCCTCCTGTTCCAGTATGTCGGCGGCTACATCCCCTGCGCGCTCTGCCTGACCGAGCGGATCCCCTACTATGTCGCCGTGCCGGTGGCCCTTGTCGCCTTCGTCGCCGCGGCCGGACGGGCGCCGGCGCCGCTGACGCGGGGGCTGATCCTTCTCATCGGCCTCATCATGCTGGTTTCGCTGGCGCTCGGCGTCTATCACGCCGGTGTCGAATGGCATTTCTGGCCGGGACCGAGCGGCTGCGCGCAGGTCGGTGGCGGCGATCTGTCCTCGGGCGATCTCCTCGCCGACATCGACGCCATCAAGCCGCCCTCCTGCGATGCCGCGGCGGGCCGGTTTCTCGGCCTGTCCTTCGCCGGCTGGAACGCTGTCGTTTCGGCGTTGTTCGCAGCCATCGCCCTCCGCTCGGCTTTCGCCAAGGCCGACCGCTTCGCCTGAAGCGGCCCCGCCGGGCTCACACGGCGGCGACCTTTCGCCCCCGTTTGGCGAATGCGGCAGCGGCCGCCGCCGCATAGCCGCCCATGGCGCCATCGACGAAATGGACATGATCGGAGCGGCTCGCCGCCGGCACGAAGCAGGTCATCAGCGCCGCCTCCTGCCGGTGGAGGCCGGCATGGACGATCCCGTCCGCCTCCGCCTTGCCGACGCGCTCTGAAATCTCCGCCGCAGCCTGTGGCGAGCAGTCTAGGGTCAGCCTCAGGCCGTCGTCGAACTTGCGAAAATCGGTGTTGCGCACGAGTTCGGCGCGATAGCGGGCCGGCTCGAAATCACCGACCTTCATGCCGGTCACGAAGGTGAGGTGAGCGAGCAGGGAGCGGATGGCGACCGCGATGGTCGAAAGCCACAGCGGCCGCCCGGACCGCGCCGCCGCGGTGCGGGCCTCCAGCATCAGCCCCGGCGTCGGCCAGCTTTGTCGCGGCCCCGTTTCCGGCACCGGCCGGCCGGTATCCGCGCCGCTCGTCGCGAGCGCCAGGATGTCGGCGGCAACGGCAGAAAATCGTGACGGGGCGACGCCTTCGACGGGCAGCACGATGAGTGAGAGAATGACGCCATGGCGCGCCCCAATCGGCGAGAACCGGCAGGACAGCCCTGTGAGGTCGGGCCGCGCCGCCTCGCCCGTCGCAGGCTCGACGGCAAACTCGCCCGCCTTCATCCGCGCCTCGGCAAAAGCCAGCCCGCCACCGGAAAACATCGTATAGGCAACGTCCGGTGACGCCGCGAACCGGGCCACCGCGACGTCGTGGCCGCGCGCACGGATCTCGGCAACCGACAGCATCGCCGCGCGCAGCCGGAAGCCGAAGGCGTCCCGCGCCCAGCCGGCGACTGCGGCGAGCGCCGAACGGCATAGCCCGGCATATTGCGGCGGCAGCGCGAAGCTCGCCCCGTCGCCGCCGAACACGAAGGGAAAGTCGCGCTCGACAAGCTGGTTGGCGACGGAGGCGATCACGGCGGCCGCGACGGTGTTCACCGCCTTGTAGAGCCCCTTCTCGATGGCGATCGTCGAGCCTTCGATATCCGCAAGCCCCACCACCCAGTCGTCCGGGAGCCGGTGGTAGACGGAGGGATCGGCAAGCCGGGCGAAATCGGTTTCCACCGGCAAGGCTTCGAAAAAGGCGAGCGAGGCCCCCGATGCCCGCAGGTCATCCCCGGTCGTCATCGCGCTCCAGCCCGTCCTGCCATGCAACACCCTCCCCCGGCCCGATCTCGGTGTCAGCCCGACCCATCGCCGGCGCCCGATTCCGCATCAGACGTCATCGCGCGTCGACGGTCCTTTAGCTACGACCGTTCCGACCGGCTGGGACTTTACGTTTGCGTGATCTCGGTGAGGACGCAGCGCGCCGCGCTTTCCGGCGTCACTCGCCGGCGTCACTTGCCGGCGTCGGCGAGCTTCTGCTTGCGGGTCTTCGGCTTCAGCCGGCGGAAGGCCGCGTCGAGGCCCGTCAGCGGCTTGACGATCGAGAACAGGCGATCGACCGAGCGGTTGGTGCCTTCCTGACGGGCGGCGAGCACCTCGGTCGCGACGAGCGCCACCTCGCGCGGATCGATGTCGGGAAATCGCCGGGCGATCATGTCGAGCGGCGTCGTTGAGCGCGTTCCCGCCGTCTTCAGGCGCCCCGATCGCGCAAGCAGCCGCAGGACGATCTGCTCGAAGGTCCAGTCGTGATCGTGAAAGAGCTTCCAGCGATCGGAACGCTCGGCGGAAAAGCCGGCGAGAACGAGCTCCACCCCCGGACAGGCTTCCGACATCCAGACCGCCAGCGCAAACCCCGTCGTCGGAGCATAGTCGTCCGGATAAAAGCCGGCGAAGTGATCGGAAAGATCGATGTGGCCGACGGGCCTGTCGCCGAAGTCGCGCCCCTCGCTCAATCTCTCGGCGGCGATCGCCTTGAGGTTCAGGATGCCGTGGAAGCCGGGGCGGCCGAAGTATCCGCAGACGGTCTCGATCTCGCGGCGATGGACGATATTCGCCCCGGCCGGGCTCGAGCGCGCGACGAGAAGGCTCGGCCCGTCGAAGGGCTCGCTCAGGACCTTGTAGACCTTGTTGAAGAAGACGAAGAGAACGCGGCCGCGAAAGCGCGCGCGCAGGGCCGGGACATCCGAAGCGTCGCTGTTGGCGACGAAGACGACGGTCTCGAACGCCGAAAAGAAGCTGGTCCAGCCGGCGGCATCCTGCGGCAGCGCTTGCGTCGGTTCCAACATCGATGGTCCTCAAATGCCTCGCCGGCCCCCGCATATCACGGCAGCCGGCGGAAAAAGCGAGCGTTGCCGCCGGACCGTTTCACGCCCCTCCGGCACCAGTCCGAAACGAAGCCCGGCAGGCACGATGCGAAGGTTTCAGGCGTTCGAGCGCCCCTGGCGCGTCCGGATCGACGCGCGGCGCCTCCGCTCTTCTCAGCCGCGTTGCTGGACGAAGAGCGTGCGCTCGCGGGCGGCGAACCACTCGTCGGCGTAGTCACAGTCCTTGTAGTCGTCGAAATAGGGCCCGCCATCGGTGTAATGGACGTTCTTGGCGTCGGCATTGTATTCATATTCGTTGACCAGCCAGTTCCACTCGCGTGGCAGCTCGCCGATGAGATCGTCGTTCTCCAGCCACTTGAACTGGTGAAGCTGAAGGCCCGTGGCGGTGTTGACGTAGTCGGGCGTCAGCGCGCGGCACTTGGCATTGTTGAACAGGATGACGCTCGACCAGTTCTTCTTCTCGTATTTGGTCTGGGTCTGGCCGAGGAACTTCGTCTCGACCTTCGGCACATAGTCGTGCTTGACGCACATGGCCGCATAACGATCGTCGCGCAGCTTCCACAGTTCGGCGATGTCGGTGCGCATCAGCATGTCGCAATCCATGAACAGGCTCCAGCCTTCGAACTTCGAAAGCGCCGGGACAAGGAAGCGGGAGAAGGAAAACTCGGTCGACTGCAGGTTATTACGCTCGCGCGTGAAGGTGCCTTCGAGATTCGTCAGGACGAGCGGCGCAAACTCCACCGGCATCGAGGATTTCTCCAGAATGCTCTGCGAGAGGACGTGATAGGCAACGGCCTCCTTGGTGTCGAAGCCGATGAAGACGCGAGCGGTATCGATGGACATTTGCGTGTTTTCCCTTTTCCGTTTGAGCATGCACTAGCAAGAAGAGCAGGCGACTTGAAGCCCGGCTTAGCAAAGGGCTGCCCTTAGGATGTGGCGCCGCCGGGGCGTTGCGTGACGAATGATTTCAAGACCCGAAAAACTCGATGCACCCTGGCGCCAAATCGACCATCCTCGATGGCTCCCGGTTTTTTTTGCTGCTAGGCCTTCTTGCCGCCAGAGGTAACGATACGCCGTCGAGATTGCACGAGAGCCGAGAATGAACCAGTCCCCCCCGGTCGTCATAAAAAAGAAGCGCCATTCGTTTCTTTTCCGGTGGCGGATCGAACGCGTGATCGACCGGATCGTGCGCAAAGAGACGTCCCATGCCGCTGAATTCGAGGCCTTCCGACGCACCGTACAAGGATCGCTTCCCTCCCGCTCCGGCCCGCCCATCCTGCACGCGGCCTGCAATGAGCTCTACTACTGGGAGTTCGCCCGGACGTTTCTGCGCTCGATTGAATCGATCGGTGCGCCCGAGCGCTTTCACCTGCATCTTTGCGAGCCATCGAGCGACGCTTTGCGCGACGTCGAAGTGCTGGCCGCCTCGCTTCCCAGTATCGATCTAACCTGGACATGGGACCAGGGAGAGAATGCCACCTTGCCAGTCTATCCGACCATCTACTACGCCGCAGTGCGCTTCCTGATCGCGCCAATAATCATCGAGGCCAGCAACTCGACCGTGCTCTGCCTCGACATCGACGGTATCGCTCGCCGTTCGATTACGGCAGGCTTCGAGGAACTGGCGGGAAGCGAGGATGTCCGCCTGATCAAGCGGCCGGGTCAAAAGTCGGTCCGGCGTGTTCTGGCGAGTGCGCTGTCGATCCGGCCGACAAAGGCAGGCAGGCGTTTTGCCGATCGTCTCGGCCGGTCGATCGCGACCATCCTGAAGATGCGCCCGCGCTATCATATCGACCAGATTGCCATCGTTCGGATCGTGGAGGCTATGGAAGCCAAAGGAGAGCTTGAGACCGCACAGATGCCGCTGAGTTTTGCCGACCACGAATTTGACGATGATTCCATCATCTGGACGGCGAAAAGCTGGCAGCGCAAGAACTCCGAAGCTTTTATAAACGCCAAAGGTGCGGTAAACGGCGCCTTTGCAGAGAAGTGACGTCCTTTCACGATGCCTCAGCCAGATCTTTCCGAATTCGTCGCCACCCACAAGAGGTGGCTGAAGCCGCTGGGCATTCTGGAAAAACCCTGGTTGGTCCTTGGCTCTGCCCCCGACCCGACGGTCCCAACGGAATTGTTGGGCAGCCATGCGCGTATTGACGTCAACAATGCCGGACGCACGGCACAGACGATGGGTCTTGGCCGCGCCGATTTAACGGTGCGCGCGAAGAAGAAGTCTTGGGAGGAGCATCCCCATACGGATACGAGGCTTCTGCTATGGATTCATACGGTCCCTGGACCGCTGCTTCCACTGCTGCTGATCGGCAAGCCCTATGATCACATCGGCAAAGTCCGCCCACTGCGTCGTCGCGATCGCGAACAGATCGTGCTCGAAGTCAGCGGCATCTCACTCGAATCGATCGGCGATCTTGGCAAGGTCACCAACGGCGTTGCGATTGCCTGCTATGGCCTCCTGCTGGGTGTTCCGAAAGTCGTCTTGGCTGGTGTGTCATTGTCGAAGGTCGGGCACTCTTACGACCAACTCGGTCGTCGGCGTCGACAAGTGCAAGAAGACCGTGCCGTTCTCACCGCACTTGCAGGCAACCCTCGACTGGCAACGAGCGAGGCGGACCTTGCCGCGGATGTCGGGATCTCATTACAGGACGGTTGATCCCTACAAAACGACGGGCGTCCACCGCCAGCGTCGATTTCTACCAGCTGCAAGAATCAAAGCTCCCATTGCTATGAAGTGAACAATGAAAATCATTAATTCCCTGCCCGCTCTCTTCGGAGGTCTCGACGCCTTAAAGGTCTCTCCCGCATTCAGGCATACAGTTCGATCAAACCAGAAGTGGCTTGATGCTCACGGGTTGAGCGGCCGCCCCTGGTTCATTCTAGGCTCCGCGCCGAAGCCGAGCATGCCCGAAGATCTCCCTGCGGACACCGTTCACGCCTATGTCAAATTTGCCGGGCGAAGCGCAAGACAGCACGGTTTTCCGGACGCAGACGTGACTCTCGCGACTTCCTTCGACAAGGCACGCTGGAGCGACCTGAACGTTTCTCTGGTCCTGCGGGTCCGCAACAAGTCATCCTGGAAGGTTCTTTTGACGCGTCTTGCCAGCAAGCAATCGGACCAGGAATGCGACTTGTTGAGCCACGAAAGAGACGATTACGTTCTCGAAGCCATGAAGTCCCGCTTCCGGGGCGTCGGAGAGCATTTGCGGCCTTCGAGCGCGCTCTCGATGATTGCCTTCGCGATCGTGCATGAGATTCCCGAGATCGTCATTGCCGGCATGTCCCTCGACCAGACCGGGCACGAATACAATGATCTCAATATGGAGCGCAAACACGGTCCGGAGGATCGCGACGCATTGCGTGCCGTCGCCGCACTGCATCCCCATGTCAAGACGACGGAACCCAGCCTTTCGCAAGCGACCGGCTTACCGCTCTATCGTGCGGCCGCCGGGGACTGATTGCGCAAGCGACGAGGCCAGATCCCGTAGGTGAGATGAAAACCGCTGCACCGGGAAACAACAGAATCTGATCCGATGAAAGCCGCTATAGCTTTCGCGCCAGAACGATCCGGCTCGCCAAGAAGGTCGATCGCTTCCAGGGAGCCAAATGTGCGCCGAAAACGTTCTAGACCGAGCGGATGTCCTGCATAAATCCGCGCTGTACCAGATCCATCGAGCCCTCGAAGCGAATAGAGCCGGCATGACGAAAATCGGTCTCGGGCCCGAAGTCCTCACTGCCGACGATTGCCTTGTAGAATTTCGCACCGCCGGCATGCATGCCCCGATCGATGACGGATTTGAAGTCCTCTACCGCGCCCGCGGGGTATTTGTGATGCAGAAGCAGAGCGGTGACAGGGGCGTGGTTTCGCCACAAGGGCAGTGGCCCGTGATGAGTCCCCCCCGAAAACCGTGTCCAGCGATCACCATAGAGCAGCGGAAACTTGCTGAGGCGCATATCTGTCCCGAACAAACGCCTGCGCGGCCCGCCTCGCACTGCCGTGCCGAGATGCTCCTCGGCGATTTCATAGCCGGCCCCGTCGAAGAGCGGCGAGGTATCGTATGGCATCTGCGTCACATCAGATGAAACGCTGCCGATGGGGCCATCGGGATAGATATCGATCATCGGAGCATGGCAACGCTTGAGATTCCGCGCTTCCAGGTCCGCGATAAAGTTGATGAGGCTGCGGTTTTCGAAACCCGGATAGATCAGGTATTCGTCGCTGTCGACGCTGACATACCACCGCCCGCGACCGTAGTGGCGGAGCAGCATGTCTCTCCAGATCAGGCCACCCGCGCTCCGCCGGAAGTCGGCCGATGACAGGAAGACGTCGACGTCGTCCTGAGCCTTGAGAAATTCCAAAGAACCGTCATCGGACCCGTCATCGACAAATCCGAATCTGGCAATCCCCAAAGCCCGGTAATGGGACAAAAAAGAGGGCAGAAGCTTTGCGGCGTTCCGCTCCACACAGAGAAGCACAACGCCGTCTGGCGTGAGTGTCCGTTCCGCGGATTTCACCAACTGAAGGTCCGTGGGCTTGAAGGACTTTGCCTTTTTCGCCCGTTTCCACGTACGCCGTGTAACGCTCAGCCGAGCCCGAAAGCCCCTGAGCTTTCCGATCTGCCCCCAATCCGTGGCGTTTCGAAGGGGATACTCCATTTCGCTAACCAACCATGATCCGAATCAAACAGGCGAGACATCGAGCTGGCCTGTCGTATTTAGGGCAGCGATACTGGAACAGAAAAGGCGCCCCTCGCATCCGAGAGACGCCTTTTCGCCCGAAGAATGTTCAGGCTTACTCGACGATCGCCGCGACGATGCCGGCGCCGACGGTGCGGCCGCCTTCACGGATGGCGAAGCGCAGGCGCTCTTCCATCGCGATCGGCACGATCAGCGTGACGTCCATGGTCACGTTGTCGCCCGGCATCACCATCTCGGTGCCCTCGGGCAGCGTGCAAACGCCGGTCACGTCCGTCGTGCGGAAGTAGAACTGCGGGCGGTAGTTGGTGAAGAACGGGGTGTGGCGACCGCCCTCTTCCTTGGTCAGGATGTAGGCCTCGGCCTTGAACTTGGTGTGCGGCTTCACCGAACCCGGCTTGCACAGCACCTGGCCACGCTCCACGCCCTCGCGGTCGACGCCGCGGATCAGCGCGCCGATATTGTCGCCGGCCTGGCCCTGGTCGAGCAGCTTGCGGAACATCTCGACGCCCGTGACCGTGGTCTTGCGGGTGTCGCGGATGCCGACGATCTCAACTTCCTCGCCGACCTTGACGATGCCGCGCTCGACGCGGCCGGTGACGACCGTGCCGCGGCCCGAGATCGAGAACACGTCCTCGATCGGCATCAGGAAGGGCTGGTCGACCGGACGCTCGGGCGTCGGGATATAGGCGTCGACTTCCTTCATCAGCGCGCGGACGGC
>NZ_JAGJCF010000032.1 GCF_017815135.1 Jiella mangrovi
CTGCTGTGTGTTCTCGTGTTCTTATAATGGTGTTCCCCCCTGCTTTTCATCAATGAATCAAATGCTTGATCCGATTCAGGGGGAGAAAATCGGCAAAACAGGCCGGTTCAGGGGGAGAGAATAGGCGTTCAGGGGGAGAAAATCGGCGATTTGTCCACAAGGCTTCAGGGGGAGAAAATCGGCATCCTTTTGCCCCCTAAAAGGGGAGAGGCGATTTTTTGTTTTCTCCCCTTATGGCGATATGCCAGAATCCTTTTGTGTCCGATTCGCTATCCCTTTTTTCCGAAACTGAATTGTCCGGTATCCAAACGACGGGCAGCCCGTGGCTGCTCGATGTGGCAGACCCGGCAACGGTGCCTGTGCCGTTGCAGGTCGTCATCACCAACATCGAGGGACCGTTCACAGCCCGCGACCGGAAGCTATGGACCTTCCTGCTCCATGCGGCCTTTGACGAGCTGGGCCAACGGGGCGGTCACTCGCTCAAGATTTCAGACATCAACGCGGTGTTTCGGTCGCTCGGCGGGGAACACTCAACCGAATGGATTTGGAACAGCGCGAAGCGGCTTTCCAAGACGACTGTCGAGTTCGAAACGACCTTCGGTGAGGAAGTCTATGACACGATCACCAGCATTTTCTGGGCGACCGTGCCGCGCAAGGGCAGACGTGGAAACGAGCTGCATTTCGGGTTTCCCGAACCGCTGATCCCGCTCATCAAGGAGCCGCTGCGTTTCGCACGGCTACGGGTTCATTTCCTCATTCAGCTGTCCGGCAAATACGCTGTCACGCTGTACGAAATCCTTGAGGGTTTCGCGAACAGGCGGGACGGTCAGTGTCGCGTGACGATTGCTGATCTTCGCCGCTGGCTGAAGGTTCCAGAGGAAGCTTACGGCAATTGGAAAGACCTTAGGAAATGGGTGATCGATCCAGCAGTCAATCAGATCAACGCGGACCCGCTGGGTGCGGGCTTCACGGTCGAATATGAGCCGATCCGCAAAGGCCGAAACTACCACGAGCTGGTGTTTAAGCTGACCAAAACGGACGGGCGGAAGATGGTCGAAAGCCGCCTGAAACGCGCGGCCCACAAGGGCGAACGCTTCAACATTTCTGCCAAAGCCGAAGAGACCGCGCGGGAAATCGCTATTTCGAAAGGCTGGGACTATTACGCGCTTCTCGAGCGCTGGCGTTCCCATGCCCACAAGCAGGCCGAGAAGGGCAACCCGCCGAAAAACGCAGACGCGGCCTTTATCGGATATTGCAAGCGCCAGAAGGAGCTAAGGGCGGCTTAGTCCGGCTTCATGCCCCGGCCTCGATCTTCGCCGCGCCATAACTCCCACTGCTCCCACGTCATACCCCGGCCCTGATCGCGCTGGCGGCTGCGCTCGTTTCGGCGGGCCTGCGGGTCTAGTTCGGCCTGCCGGGTCTTGTTGGCTTCGCGCCAAAGGTCGCGCACCTGGTCGAGCTGCTGTGCCTGCCTGGCTTTGAGGGAGGCGCGTTCGTCCAAATACTCGCGGCGGGCGGTGTATTTGTCGTTCGCTAGATCGAGGCGGGCAACACGGATGGCCTGCTGTATGTCTTTGCGCACGTCCTTATAAAGCGCGTTTTTTTCGCGGAGATGCCGCCGCTCGATGATCGCAAGGCGGTTTTCCTTCGAGAAGGCCGCGACGAAGCCCCCTAAAAGATCTTCATGCTGGGCGCGCTCCTTCACCACGGCCGCGGCGTGCCAGATCCGGCCGATCATCGTCTTTTCGCCGCGCTCGAAATCTGCTCGCTCCGATCGCTGGCGCATGAACATGGCGGACCATGACTTTTTGCGGTCGGCCTTCACCTTGTCGATCGCGGCCCTGATTGCCTCGTCTTCCTCGTCCCGGATTGCGCCTTGCCGCTGGCGGTAGGCTTCCCGGTGCGCGGTCATCTCGTCGTGGTGCTGGGATTTCAGATCGCGGCCACGCTCCGCGATTTTTGCGGCGGCATCATTCATCTGAACCTTGATGAAGTCGGCGCGGCGGTCCTTCGTTTCGCGCTTCTCCCGGTCATAGACATTCCGGGGCTTGCGCTTGGCGTCCACCTTCTCGCCCTGCTGGCGCTTGTTGGCGTTCGCCTGCCGCCCCTCTACGACCTTCAGCCCATGTTCGCGCTCGAACTTCTGCGCCCATTGAGACAGGCGGCGCGTGTCGTTGGAAAGGATCGCCGCTTTACCGTTCTGCTTCGATGCTGCCGAAAGGCCCGTCTCTGGGTCGATGAGATTGACCATGACGTGAATATGGGCGTGCTCGGTGTCGGTATGGCGCACCGCAAGGGCCTGATGCCCGTCGAGCTTCAGGGCCTTTAGCGCCCCGGCTACGGCCTCGCGCTCAAGTCGCTCGTCCGTCTTGTCGTCGGGACTGAAATTGATCGAGAAATGATAGGCCGTATTGACTGGGGTTTTGCCCTTTTTAATCCCGGCAGCGGCCTTGAGCGCGTCCGCGCTCTTGGCGGTCGCCGCCATGAGCCGCCACGCCTTTTCCGGGTCCGCATCGTCGAGATTATAGCTTTGGGTCCAGCCTACCCGTTCGGCGCTCTGTCGATGCTCGACGTAGCGCCAGCCGTCTCCGGCATCGCGGGTATCATGGAGCAGATACGCGGCCAGCCCCTTGAAGCTTTTACCGACTCCGATCTTGACCGGATTCATGGAAAGTCAGCCGTGTGACGTGGCCCCTGATCTCGTTGATGAGATCAGGCAGATGATAGGGCGCCGTCCTTCCCGCGTTCACATGTTTCGCGATTTGGTTGAGATTGACGCCGATCCGCAAAAGGGCCGTGGCCAGCTTCGCCCGATGCGCCTCGGCGGCTTTCGTCGCCGGCATGGCGCGGCCTAGCGCCTGCCGGCGCACATACTCCGACATCGGCAATCCGAACGCGCTCGCGCGGTTCTCCAGTTCGGCCCGCTCGGCTTCCGTAAGAAGCACGACGGTTCGAACGTCCCGGAGGTCATCCGGCGATTTTCTCGGTCGTGCCATGCCGTTCCGCTGCCTCCTGCGGGGGGTTCCCAAAGGGGGGTGTTAGCCCCACCTTGGCCAGAGTTTTTATGTCAATAAAAACATATCTGGCTATTCATAAAAGTCCAGTCTACATGGGCCCCCCTTAAAGCGGCATTAACCACGGCTCGAACCTTCGAAATTCAAGCTCGAAACTAGTCGTTCGAACCCTTCTTCGAAGGCTGGCGCACTAGCTATTTTGAGGTGATTCAGGCCCCGCCCAACTGTCAACGGCTTCGCCGTCCTCCGCTACCGCTCCGGCCCTTCGGGTGACAGTTGGGCGGGGCCTGAATGGTCGCGGGGGAAGGCGGTCGGACAAGTCCGCCCGCCCCTTACGAGGCGCGCGACTTTTTGGACGGAAGGAGCCAAGACAGGAGACCGCGCCGCTCGTTGGCGACTTCGGTCAACTCGATCAGACGTTGCAGGGTCTCGCTCGCCTGCTGGCGATACTCGTCGCGGCTGTGGCTCACCTCGTCGGCAAACGCTCGATGGGCCTCGATCAGCTTCTTTGCGCTCTCAAGCTCGGCGGCGAGGACATCTGATCGACTGGCCTTCGGGCGTAGCTCGTCCAACTCGGACCGGGCCGCTGCCAGCTCACCCTTGAGGGTTTCAATATGGGCCGTCATAGCTTCGAAGGCTTCGATAAAAGGTTTCGAAGCGGCCTTCAATTTATCCGACCTCGAAACCTTCGAAGAAGGGGATTTCGAAGGCTCGTCCTCCGGGTCGATCCAGACCCATATTTTTCCCTGATTGTCGCGCTCGCCCCGGATATGTCCGGCTTTATAGCGGGACCGAACGCTATTAGGCTTCAAGCCTAACAGGTCGGCGGCTTCACTAAGGGACATTCTAACTTCGGGCATTTCGAAACCTTCTATCGCAACCTTCTAAGTATGATTTCGAAGCCTTCGAACATCACTCCGAAGGCTTCTATAGAAGCTTCTAAAATATCGTTAATCGAACCCTAATCCCAAGCAAAAATGGAAAAACTGTCCACATGGGACGCGCCTTATTCATGCTCGCGATTGCGGGATATGGCTACTACCTAACCCACCTATGGGATCCGCTTTATCCCTTCCTGAATGCCTCTGGCGACAAGGATTTTCGCCTTTGGCAGTATGTCGGCTTTGCGATGATTGCCTTTGCCGTGTGGAATTGGCACGTCATCTGGAAAGGGTTGCAATCCGCCGGGAAATTTGCGGTCTTTGTGCTTCTAGTTGCTGGGATCGCGGCAACTCTCGGGGGGCAAACAGACTTGCTTTATAGCCTGTTCGGATGACCGGAGCGCTTTTTTGGGGATTGGTTGCGCTCGGCCTTGGAACATTGATCGCGCCCCTGATGGGTCAAAAAGGCTTAAACTGGCGGTGGCTCTTTCGCCGCCGCGCTTTCGGTTCGGCACGGTGGGCACGACCAAAGGATTTTCGAAAGCATGAGATGGACAAGCCGGGAGGCTTGTTCCTCGGCCAGTGGCGGGCTTTTGGGGGCCTGCTGCGGCGTGATCTCTACCACAACACCGAAGGGCATTTGCTGACGATTGCCGGGACGGGCGGCGGCAAATCCTCCGGCCTCGTCGTCCCAGCTCTATGCGACCTCGTGCAAGGATCGGTGATTGTCACCGATCCGTCTGGCGAACTCGCGGCCATGACGGGCCGCCGCCGCGCGGAGATCGGCCCGGTAGTGTACCTCAACCCATTCGGTTCGGTCTTTGCCGCCGATACGGGCCTATCGATGCCGGATGACGGCTTTAACCCGTTCTCGGTCCTTGATCCGAACGACCCGAATTTTGTTTCGGAAGTGTCGGCCTTATCCCGGTTTCTAATGGTCACGGATCGGCGGGATTCCGGCTCCTATTGGAACGATGAAGGAGCGGAAGTGCTGGCGCTCCTGATTGCCTCGATCCTACTTTTCGATCCGCCTGATCTGCACAATCTGCCGTTTCTGTTTGAGGTGATCCACGATTCAGCCAAGCGCATACAGATGCGCTTCGAACGGATCGAAGATGCAGGCCACCCGGCCCTAAGTCCCAAAGCAGCAAAATATGCGGACATTATCGCTAAAGCGCCGCCGCAATGGGCGGGAATTGGGTCCAAGGCTTCGCTGGCGGTAAAACGCTATGCCCCGTCTACGCCGCTTGGTGAGCATGTGAAGCGGAACGGCCTCGACCTGCGGCGGCTCAAGCGGGAAAATCTGACGGTCTTCTTGCTGGTTCCGCCCTCGATGCTGAATGAGGCCGCGCCGTGGCTCAACATGCTGCTTGGCCTGTTCGGATCGGCCATTGGCAAGCCGGGGCCGCGTCGGCCCGTCACGCTCCTGATTGATGAAGCCCCTTCGCTGGGCTTTCTGCCGGACCTGCAAAGCCAGTTGCAGCAATTCCGAAAGGTGGGGCTGCGGGCGTGGCTTTTCACGCAAACTTACGCCTCGATGGCCGCGCCGGATTTGTACGGCGAGGCAGGCATGAAGAACTTGATGGGCCTCGCCACGGTGAAGCAGTTTTTCGCCGTCGAGGAGCCGGAAATGCAGCGGTATGTTTCGGACCTCTGCGGGCAACGTTCAGTCGCAAATACAGCCAGTTCCGGGGGAATTGGCGACGTCGGTCAACCGCTCATCCGGCCTGATGAGGTGCGGGGGCTTAAGCCGTGGTCCCAAATCATCGTCCGGGGCGGGATGCAGCACGCGATCCGCGCCAAGCTGATCCCGTATTTTCGGCGGGATCGCTGGCGAAAAATCGTCGATCCAAACCCCTATAGAACCTGATGGATATTGATCCGCGCAACAATGAAGATTTGATCAGGGTTGCCGCAGTCTTCGGACTGATGGGCGGTGTAATTCGCCTTTTAAGCAAGCAAGATTTTGCTCTTTTAGGCTTTGCTCAATCATTCATGACGGCTGTGATCGTCGCGGTTGCGGCTTTCGTTGTCATGAGAGGCTTGGTTCTAGCCTATGATCTAGCAATGATGATGGTGGCCGGGATCGTGAATGCCGCCCTCTGGACGGCAGGGGCCGCTTTCGCGCTGTTCATCGCCATCGTGCGCGGGATTGTCATTGACCTGCCAGTCATTCTTTTTCGGGTCAGCGCCGCGCTTTTCGTCGCGGCCTTTTCGAAAGATGCACCGGACCAAGCACCTGACCGCGATTTTGAGCCGGACCCTGCTCCGCAGCGCGATCATTCCATTGATCCGCGCGAAGAGAAGTTCCTGAATATCATCAATAACACGGCAGCCACGGAAGGCGAGAAAGCGAACGCGCGGGCTGCGTTGCGTCGTTACCGCGAGCGAAAGGGGACGAGTTGAGTTTCTTCAAGCGCTTTGTAGCGGCCTATAAGGGCCAAATTCCCACCTACTACACAGGCCGCAATGTCCTGTGTGCGAAAGCCGGGCGGTACTACTGCGAGGACATCACCATTAGGGATGGCGTGGCGACAATCAGCAACACGCGCAAGCTGCCCGATGCGCTGCCCGGCTCGCCACCGGGCGAAGTTGCGCTTGAGGATATTCCGTTCAAACGACTTGTTGCCACAGATACTTCAAGGTCTTGCCCGTACTGCGCCACCGTAACCGCCTGTCATTGCCAGTGCGGAGGGTGGTTTTGCAAAATCGGGACGGGCACTGAACAAACCTGCCCGCATTGCGGTCAAACGGCAGTGTATGAGGGAAAGGTATCAAGTTTCGCCGCGAGGAAAACGGCTCCCGGCTCTGGCTCTTCAAAACTCCGTATCGGCAGTGGTTCAGGTCAAAAGCTGATTGGGAAATAGCGTGAACAGGCACGACGATGGCCCTCGAACCAATGGCGGGCCATCAATCTCGCGTCACTCGATCTATTCACGCCTAGGCTTCTTTCCGCATTTAAAGGCCGTGGAAGGCATTTAGCCGCATTTCTCGGAGCCTATGGCTTGCAGAGCTTTTGTCTGAGGTCTCTGGTCTAAATTTCGACCCGCATCAAAGCCATGTTGATGGTCTCACGATTGGCGTCGTATTCGGCCTGTGGATCGAGTCTGGAAATTGGCTTTGTGACACCTGTGCCGGGCGTATAAATCGAAGAAATGAAGCTACGTCTTTAAGGTCTTTGGCTGGCTTCGTTACCGGCGATAATATACCCACTGGTTTTTGTAGCTCTTCGATTACGATTCTGATCGGCTCGACTAAATCTGTATCATTTGTAATAACAGCTGCGACGTCAAAAGCGTTGCGAAACGCATCCCTGACTAAATGCGCCGCCAGATTTACATCGCTGCCTTTTTCTTCTGTCTTTATTACACGAACAACACTAGGCCACGGCTGAAAAATAGGTTTTACGTCTGGATGACATGGCACCAATGGAGAATATTTTTTGTTTACTTGAAAATTTCCATAATGGATTTTTATTTCCGGAACAGTTTCTAGTGCATCAAGGTATTTTTGTTGGTTTTTCGGACCATCTGGATTTAACCTAGCTGACACACGAGCAGTGTAATAGTTAACTCTTGAAACTACATTTTCAGGCCTAAGAACCTTCTCAGATAATTCTTTTAAATTCAGCCATTTTAGGTGGCCGTTGCCTTGCAGCATTCGATGGTAAAGATTGAATCCATCGACATAAATGAAGGTTCTCATAAATTTTTCTTTTCCCAAAAAGCAAAAGCCACGCTTGGATCGCTCCAAGGTGGCTTTTGAGCCTACGGCACGCCGTAGGTGGGTTTCATTAAATGATAGGCAATCACCACAAAAATTGCAACGCCAATTTCTCAAAAGCGCAACAATATGGTAGAACAAGCGAAGAACTTCGAATGTTCTACCATATTCAGAGGGCTTCGTCAACCCCTATAACCAACTGATATATAATGATTTTCTGAGAGCTTTCAACGTGCTATTTGTTGCAAAAATAGGAATGCAACACATGCTCACCGACGATCTCACGTATTTCGAAAAGCGTTTGATTTCAGAACTCGAAAGAATTGAGTCTGAGATAAAAGAATTAAATTCGGAAAAATTTGCATTACAGAGGCAATTGGCAAAAGCTAGAGCTGAAAGAACAGGACTAGCTGATGTCTCCAGAAAAAACAGCCATAATAGACATTTAGCCGAAAGCTCAATAATTGATACGCTTAAGAAAAATTCTAAAGAGGTTACGACAGGAAAGCTTCTTTCAGAAGCTAGAAATACAAACTTCGATCTAAAAGATACAACATTTAGATCGTATCTTCATCGAATGAAAAAAAACGGCCTTATAAAGACAGGAAGCGGCACTGGTAGGTGGCTTCTTGTTACTAAAGACAACTAAAAATCTATATGCCCCTTGTTCGATCCGGGCCGGAGGCCGGAATCGAAGCCGCGCAAAGCGCGGCAATTCTGATGCCCCTCGTCCCGATGGCTCCATCCGGTCATGAAAGGCCGGAACTGTCACCCGTAGGGCCGTAGCGATAGCGAAGGACGGCGAAGCCGTTGATCGTTCCGGTCGTCATGGCAGGCTCGCGTATTGGGTCGGGGGTCTTTCTTCTCACCTTGAAGGCAGTGCGTTCCACAAGCTGCTGTGTGTTCTCGTGTTCTTATAATGGTGTTCCCCCCTGCTTTTCATCAATGAATCAAATGCTTGATCCGATTCAGGGGGAGAAAATCGGCA
>NZ_JAGJCF010000033.1:0-2500 GCF_017815135.1 Jiella mangrovi
AAACGCCCCGCCGGATGATATCCTGGCGGGGCGTTTTGGTTTTGATTGAAGAAGAATGCTTGTTTTTGCGATTGGCAGACCTGGCAGCGACCGACTTTCCCGCGTCTTGAGACGAAGTATCATAGGCGCTGGGGCGTTTCACGGCCGAGTTCGGAATGGGATCGGGTGCGGCCGCCCCGCTGTAACCACCAGGTCGGCCAATCGCAAAATGTTAGCTTCGAGAAGCTTGGCCTCAGGCGCCGGCGCGAGCATCCGCTCGCTTGGCTGACGTCCCTTCGGGACGCCGCTTCGTTCGAAGCGGGGCTGTCCTCGCGATGTTCGCCCTGACGGGCGAGCGCTCGAACGCGCCATTTCCTGAAGCCTGGTCTTTCGTTTGCTGCTTGGCAGCAGCTATTTTTTCCAATCACCCTGTCCGAACTGCCGCCGTCCGAGCCCCGCGGATCTTCGATCCGCATATGGGCGAGGACAGCCCCAGGCCGAACGGCCGTCGCCGCGCAGCGGCGTAGCCGAGGCACGCGGATGCGTGCCGCTGGCGATTGAAGCCAAGAACAATCTCAATGATCTCGATCCCTTTGGGATCGATGATCATTGACGAATGAGAACGATCAAGCCGATCGAGCGATTAGTACCGGTAAGCTTCATGCGTTGCCGCACTTCCACACCCGGCCTATCAACGTGGTCGTCTACCACGGCTCTGATAGGGAGCACTCGTTTTCAGGTGGGTTTCCCGCTTAGATGCCTTCAGCGGTTATCCCGACCGTACATAGCTACCCTGCACTGCGGCTGGCGCCACAACAGGTCCACCAGAGGTACGTCCAACCCGGTCCTCTCGTACTAGGGTCAGATCCTGTCAATACTCCTACACCCACGGCAGATAGGGACCGAACTGTCTCACGACGTTCTGAACCCAGCTCACGTACCGCTTTAATTGGCGAACAGCCAAACCCTTGGGACCTGCTCCAGCCCCAGGATGCGATGAGCCGACATCGAGGTGCCAAACAACCCCGTCGATATGGACTCTTGGGGGTCATCAGCCTGTTATCCCCGGCGTACCTTTTATCCGTTGAGCGATGGCCCTTCCACGCGGGACCACCGGATCACTATGACCGACTTTCGTCTCTGCTCGACTTGTCTGTCTCGCAGTCAGGCGGGCTTATGCCATTGCACTCGACGACCGATTTCCGACCGGTCTGAGCCCACCATCGCGCGCCTCCGTTACTCTTTAGGAGGCGACCGCCCCAGTCAAACTACCCACCATACACTGTCCCGGATCCGGATGACGGACCGCGGTTAGACATCCATGACGATAAGGGTGGTATTTCAAGGATGGCTCCACACGAGCTGGCGCCCATGCTTCAAAGCCTACCACCTATCCTACACATGCCGACACGAATGCCAGTGTAAAGCTATAGTAAAGGTGCACGGGGTCTTTCCGTCTGACCGCAGGAACCCCGCATCTTCACGGGGAATTCAATTTCACTGAGTCTCTGCTGGAGACAGCGGGGAAGTCGTTACGCCATTCGTGCAGGTCGGAACTTACCCGACAAGGAATTTCGCTACCTTAGGACCGTTATAGTTACGGCCGCCGTTTACTGGGGCTTCGATTCAAAGCTTGCACCTCTCCTCTTAACCTTCCAGCACCGGGCAGGCGTCAGACCCTATACGTCGTCTTGCGACTTCGCAGAGCCCTGTGTTTTTGGTAAACAGTCGCTACCCCCTGGTCTGTGCCACCCCTGCCTACTTGCGTAAACAGAGGTCACGCTTCTTCCGAAGTTACGCGTGCAATTTGCCGAGTTCCTTCAGCAGAGTTCTCTCAAGCGCCTTGGTATTCTCTACCAGTCCACCTGTGTCGGTTTCGGGTACGGTCTATACGATGGAGCTATTTCCTGGGACCACTTCGCCGCATGATCAATCCGTTAAGACCATACGACACACGCAATCCGTCACTACCATCAGGCCCACGATTATTAACGTGGTTCCCATCGACTACGCCTTTCGGCCTCGCCTTAGGGGCCGGCTAACCCTGCTCAGATTAACTTTAAGCAGGAACCCTTGGACTTTCGGCGAGGGAGTCTCTCACTCCCTTTATCGTTACTCATGTCAGCATTCTCACTTCCGATACCTCCAGGACCCCTCACGGGTATCCCTTCACAGGCCTACGGAACGCTCCGCTACCACTCCTCAAAGAGGAATCCACAGCTTCGGTGTATGGCTTGAGCCCCGGTACATTTTCGGCGCAAAGTCTCTTGTTTAGACCAGTGAGCTGTTACGCTTTCTTTAAATGATGGCTGCTTCTAAGCCAACATCCTGGTTGTTTTGGAAACTTCACATCCTTTCCCACTTAGCCATAACTTGGGGACCTTAGCTGGTGGTCAGGGTTGTTGCCCTTTCCACGACGGACGTTAGCACCCGCCGTGTGTCTGCTGGATAGTACTTCCAGGTATTCGGAGTTTGGTTAGGATCAGTAAGGCGGTGAGCCCCCATAGCCCATCCAGTGCTC
>NZ_JAGJCF010000034.1 GCF_017815135.1 Jiella mangrovi
CAGCCTCATGCAACTGTTCAGGTTTCGAAGACGGCGCGGGAAGGGGCCATGCCAGGCACCGGTCTGCCTTGCGGACGACCAGGATTCTCTCGGCCTCCTTCCCGCCTCCCACCATACACCAATTCGAACACACAGGATTCTCGGGACGGGGCCCGAGAATGACGAAGCGTCGAATGGTGCGCCTTCTCGATCAAGTCGTGGCCGGCCCTCGAGGATCGTGTCGTACACACTGGCGTCCGTTCGCACGCGTGGCGCTTGTCGTCGCGCGCGCCACAGCGGGCGCGGCGGACCGCGCGACCGTCACACCGCCTCGATCGCCGCCATCACGTCGTCTTCGATCGTGATGCCGTCCTTTCGGGCCTTGCGCCTTGCTTCGAGGCCGCGGCGGCCGGGAATGCGGGTGCCGGGCTCCTCGGCGATCGCATCGGCGAGAACGCCGAAGCGCAGGAGCGCCGTGTTGCCGCCCATCGCCGCCGGATCGATCGCCAGGATGAACTGGCCGAGACGCGGCGGGCCGCCCTTGTCGTCGAAGAGCGACGACGCCTCATAGGCGAAGTTCGAGCCGGTCAGACCGGCGGCCAGGAGCTCGACCATCAGCGCCAGCGCAGCGCCCTTGGCGTCGCCGACCGGGACCATGGTGCCGGCGAGGGCGGCGTCGGCGTTCGTGGTCGGATTGCCGTCCCTGTCGAGGGCCCAGCCCTCGGGAATGGCGGCGCCTTTCTGCTTGGCCGCCATCACCTTGCCGCGGGCGACCTTGGAGAGCGACAGGTCGATCACCAGCGGGTCGGCTCCCGGCAGTGGCGCGGCGAAGGCGATTGGATTGGTGCCGAAGAGCGGCCTGGTGCCCCCCCATGCGGCCATCGCGCCCGGCGCATTGGCCATCATCATCGCGATCAGGCCCTTTTCCGCGAAGCGCTCCACCGTGAGGCCGAGAACGCCGGCATGGTGGGAATTGCCGATCGCGGCGACGGCGACACCGGTCTCGGCGACGGCCTCCGCCATCGCTTCGACCGTCAGGTCGAAGGCCGGATAGGCGAAGCCTTCCGCCGCATCGACCTTGAGAAAGGACGGTTTCACCCGGTCGATGATCGGCGTCGCGTGGCCATCGACCTTGCGGGCCTTGGCCTGGGCGGTATAGGCGGCGACGCGGCGAAGCCCGTGGCCGCCCTGCCCCGAGGCCTCCGCGGCGACGAGCGCGCGGGCGACGGAGGCCGCCTGTGCGGGGCCGGTGTCGGCGCGCTGAAAGGCCTCGGCGACGAGGCGCTCGGTTTCACTGATCGAGAGATTTGTCATGCGGAGCGTCCAGCCAGATGCGCGAGAACCTTGTCGGTGGTGACGGCGCCGACCCGAATGTTCGATTCGTCCGTCACGCCGGCAATGTGCGGCGTCAGGATGAGATTGGAAAGACCGGAGAACCTGGCGCCGGCCTCGGCCGTCAGGGGCTCGGTCTCGAAGACGTCGAGGGCCGCTCCACCGAGCTTTCCGTCTTTCAGGGCCGCGCAGAGGGCCGCCTCGTCGACGACACCGCCGCGGGCCGTGTTGATCAGAACCGCACCGGATTTCATCGAGCCGAGCGCCTCGGCGCCCACCAGATGACGGGTCCGATCGGTCAGCGGAACATGCAGGCTGATGACGTCCGACGTCTGCAAGAGCTCGCCGAGTTCGAGCGACTGCGTGCCGGCCCAGGCCGGATCGTCCTTGCCGAGGAAAGGATCGAAAGCGGCGATCTCGAAGCCGAACGGCCTTGCGCGCGTGGCCACCTGCCTTGCGATCGCCCCGTAGCCGACGAGGCCGAGGCGCTTGTCCATCCCCTCGCGGCCCATCATCTCTTGGCGCGGCCACTTGCCGGCGGCGACGTCGGCGCTGCGCGCGTAGGACCCGCGCAGGAGCATCAGCGCCGTCGTCATGACATATTCGGCGACCGCCACGTCATTGGCGCCGGTGGCCGGATAGACCGTGACGCCGCGGGCCTCGCAGGCGGGAAGATCGATATTGTCCAGACCGACGCCGAGCCTGCCGACGCATTGCAGATGCGGGGCATGATCGAGCAACGCCTGCGTCACCTTCGTGCGGTTGCGCACGATGAAGGCGCGCGCATCGCCCAGCGCGGCGGCAAGGTCGTCCGGGCGATCGACGAGATCCGGCCCGTAGAGCGTCTCGTGTTTCTGCCGGATGCGATCGACCGATGCACCGTCCATGAATTCGGAAATGACGACTTCAGCCATTGGTGGCTCCTGGTCTGCGATGGGTCTGGGAGAATGGAACTGGCAGCCGCGTCGGCGGCGGGCCCTTTTTCGCGGCCATGTCGCCTCGGGGTCTTCGGCAGTCCGACGGCGTCAATCATCAACGTCGAAGAAGGGCGGCAAGACACCAAAGCTTCGTCATCCCGGCCTCCGAGCCGGGATCCATGCCTCTGCTCTCAAAATTGGCGACAATTCGGAACAGACAACGTGTCAGCTGCCATGGGTGGAAGGCAGCGTCGACGGTTTGGAATGGCTCCCGGGTCAAGCCCGGGATGAAGAGGCTGTGATGTCTTGGCCGAATCTGTAAGGGCGGCGCGGTCATGGCATGTGTGCCGCTTGCGACGGCTGTCGATCCTGACGACAGGCCTCTGGGTGACGACGCGCTCGGGCCGGCGTCACACCGAGACTTGGTGGCGACCCCAGGGTCGCCACGCTGCTCGCGCCCTCAGGCGCTGCGATAGAGCTTGGTCATCACGAATTCGCGGTGGCCGAGGGCTTCGGCCGCGGTCATCCGGCCGTTGGCGGTGCGCATGATGTTCTCGATCAGCGCGTCGCCGGCCTGATCGATGGTCATGTCGCGGCGCAGGATGCCGGAGACGTCGACGTCCACATGTTCGGACATGGTGCGAACCGTGCGCGGATTGGCGGTGATCTTGATCACCGGCACGATCGGGTTGCCGATGACGTTGCCCTGGCCAGTCGGGAAGGTGTGGATGACATAGCCTGCCGCCGCCATCAGGGTCACGCATTCGGCCGCGGCCGAGGAGGTGTCCATGAAGTAGAGGCCCTTGCCCTTCTGCGGGGCTTCGGCGGGCTCGAGGATGTCGATGAACTTGCACTCGCGGCCGATCTTCTCGAGATTGCCGAGCGCCTTTTCCTCGATGGTCGAAAGACCGCCCTCGATGTTGCCCTTGGTCGGCTGGGATTCCGACAGATCGTTGGTCGCGTGGGCGAAGATCACGTCGTCCTGATAGGCCTTCCACATCTTGTACCAGCGCTCGCCGGTCTCGGCATCGACGGCACGCTCCTTGCAGATATGCTCGGCCCCGGTGATCTCCGAGGTCTCGCCGAAGACGCCGTAGATGCCTTCGGGAATGAGCTTGTCATACATGTTGCCGACGGTCGGGCAGGAGCCGAGGCCGGTGGTCGTGTCGCTCTCGCCGCATTTGGTCGAGATCCACAGCTCGGACACGTCGCATTCGGTGCGCTGCAGCTCGCTCGCCCACTGGACGAAGTCCTTGGCCTTGCGCGAGACGTTCATGATCGTCTTGAGATCGCCGTTCTGCTCGATCGAGAAGGCGGCGACGGGCTTGCCGGTCTCGGCGATGCCGTCGGCAATCTTCTGGGTCCAGCCGGGCTCGATGCCGACGACGATGCAGGCGGCGACGTTTGGGTTCGAGCCGGTGCCGATCATGGTGCGGAAATGCAGGTCGAGATCGGGGCCGAACTGGAGGCGGCCATAGGCATGCGGCAGGGCGAGCGTGCCCTTGATGTTGTTGGCGACGGCTTCGCAGGCGGCGTTCGAAATGTCGTCGACGGGCAGGATGACGACGTTGTTGCGAACGCCGACGCGGCCGTTCTCGCGGCGATAGCCCATGAACTTGCGGTTCGTATTGATCGGCATGGCGGATCTTTCTTCAGAAAAACGGTTGAGGCGAAAGGCGGGTCGGCCCGGCAGCGCCTTCGAGGCGCGCCCGCGGCCGACAACTCACCAGCGATTGGTCTTCAGATTGTGGACGTGGACGTGGCTGCCCTTCGTGACGTCGGCCTTGAAGCGACCGATGTCCTCACCGTACTTGACCGCCGTATCGCCGGACGAAACGTCGGAAAGCGCGATCTTGTGGCCGATCGGCACGTCGTCTTTCGCCGTCAGGCGGAACGAGGAATTGTCGTGGGTGACGACGCAGAGCATGTCGGTGCCAGCCTTCAGGTCCTCGACGACGACGACACCGACATTGTCCTTGTGATCGTGCACCAGTAGCTGCGGGATGCTGCTCATTGAAGGTTTCCTCATCTGTTGTTCGAATTGTGGGGGATGGCGGTGGCCCGGTGAGATGGAAGGCCCTCTCGGCCGACATCGCGATGACGCGCCGTGTCGGCGGATGAAAGTCTTGTATAAGACATAAATTATGATTTAGCGGACCTGTCAAGGGCAGGTGATCCCCGTCGCTGCGACGGGCGCGATTTCGCCGTGAACTTGCGTCCATGAAATGGGTGTGCCGGGAAACGACGCGTGTGAATGCACCCGCCCCGATCGAGGCGCGCGACGCGTTGCTGTTGCGCACGCCTATGCTGCGGTTCGAGTGTCGAGATCTCGTATCGTCGGGAGACCGCAGCATTTCGTAACCCGGAATTGGCGCGACGCCACTATTCGATCCCCCGCAAACAGGGTAGGATAGGTGCGAATACGGCCATTCGACCGGCCCGCCCGATACAGTGCGGCGGTCTAGAAGGTTGTAGGCCTTCCCCCGTTGAAATTTTCAGGCGGGCGACCGCTCGCGAGCGGTTCGACTGCTGTTTTCCATCAATCAGGCTCACCCGGACAGATCATGAGAAAGCAAACCCGGCCGTTCGCGGTCGAGATCAAGCGCGCGAAAGGCTCGGCCCGGCCGTCGCCCTTCCTCGGCCTTGTGAAGGAGGCTCCCGATCCGGGGCCGGGGCGAAAGCCCGACCTGATTGCGATGCCGGTGTCGCAGACGGAGCCCGCCGGTCCGTCACCGCGAATTCTCGAAGCCAGCACGCCCGGCCGCGAACCCGAACAGGCGGCCGAGATCGTCCGGCCGAGACGCGGCCGTCCTCCGAAGACACGCCCCGAGCCGCAGGACGAGACGCCAGCGTCGGCGGTCGCCGCCCCGGTTGCGAAGCCGAAGCCGAAGCCCCGCGCCGCAGAGACGGCTGCTGTGGTCGGCGAAAGCGAGCCGTCTGCGCAGGTGGTCGTCGAAATGCAGGCGCATCGCGCCGGCGGTGACGAGGAGGCCACCGCGCCATCAGCACCGCGTCGGTCCCGCCGCGCCGTCGACGGAAAGCTCGGGGAGCGCTGGAAGCGCCATCTGCCACGCTGGAAACGCTAGAGCATGATCGCGAAAAGTGGCAACCGGTTTTCGGAAAAGATCATGCCCCGACAAGAGGACAGAGCGGGAGGGTGAGCGAAGCTCCAGTGTGCGCGACAGTCTCGTCGAACGGCGTATATCGAGTGCCTGACAGTTTGAGAATGGGCGTCCGCTTTTATCGCGCTCGTCATGCTCGGGCTCCGTCCCGAGCATCCAGTGCGCCGTTTAAGCTTCTGTTGTGTCAAACGTTTCTGGCAACTGTGTTCATTCGAACGCCTTTCTGTCTCTCTGCATGGCGTTGAGAACAGTGAGAAGCTTTCTGGCGACGGCGATTATGCCGACTTTCTTCGATCCCGATCTTTCGGCGACGGCTTGAAAGAAGCTCTTGAAACGGGTGTTTGCGCGAATGGCACCGAGGGCGGCCATGTAGAGAGCTTTGCGCACCCGGCGCCTTCCGCCCT
>NZ_JAGJCF010000035.1 GCF_017815135.1 Jiella mangrovi
TCGATGGCGCCGACCGTGAGGCTGCCGGTCGAGTCGCGGGAGATCGAGGAGACGATCTGCTTGTCGGCCGAAGCGTCGGTGTTCGACAGCCAGTTCTGACCCGAGAAGGAAGCCGAGTCGGAGATCGTCTTCAGCTGCTCCTGCAGCGCCTCGATCTCGCCCTGGACCTTGGTCTTGTCGACGCCGTCCGAGGTGGCGGTGGTCAGCTTGGCCTTGATCTCGGACAGAACGTCCTTGGTCGCGTCGAGGCCGGTATAGGCGGCGTCGACCGTGGCGGCGCCGATGCCGAGCGAATCGACGACGGCCGACATCGCCTGGTTGTCGGACCGCATGGTGGTCGCGATCGACCAGTAGGCGGCGTTGTCCTGGGCCTCGGCGACACGATAGCCGGTGGAGATGCGGGACTGCGTCTCGTCGAGCGAGCTGTTGATCGACTGAAGGCTCTGAAGAGCCGTCATGGCCGAGGAGTTGGTGTTGATGCTGGTCATTACAAGCGTTCCATACGCGAGAACAGATAGGAACAATCCGGATCAGCCGGGATAGCGAAACGGCATCATGCCTGTGGTCTAGATTTAACGTTCGACCACTTCGCTATGACAACAACATGCGGACCAGACTCACTCCAAAACCTTAAAGTCGACAATTGGCGGGAGACTCCACTGAGTCAGCCCTAATGCAACGCCAATATTAATAGTTAATAACACTAGGGAATAATGACAAAAATCCTCGATTTAATTAACCGAGAATCGCGATGAGCCGGTGACTGATGCCATCTCGTCGGATTCATGATTAATGCCGCAACGCGATGTCGCGGCCTTCGCCGATCATGGACGGTCGAGCGGAGCTGGCTGGCTGCCGCGCCGAAGCTCGGGCCGGATCTCTGTTTCTGCATGACGCGGGAACAGTCACCCCAATCCGGAAAGCTGCCAAAGAGAGTGCTTGCCCCTCCCCCGCGGGAGCATTGCGTGATGCGCAAGAACGAGCGCCGCAGATCGGCGGGACCCTGCGAACGACGAAGGAAAGCCTTGCAGGTCGACAGAGTTCGGCGTGAGCCCGAAGAGCCGACCGGTCCAAACGACAAAAGGCCCGGCGGGAAGCCGGGCCTTCTGATTTGCGGTAGAGTAATGAGAGGCCGACGGCCCCCGTAGCGCTCTTAACGGAAGAGCGAGAGCAGCGATTCCGAGGAGCTGTTGGCGATCGAAAGCGCCTGGACGCCGAGCTGCTGCTGGGTCTGCAGAGCCTTGAGGCGCGTCGACTCTTCGGTCATGTCGGCATCGACCAGCGTGCCGACGCCCTCGTCGACCGTATCCATCAGCTCAGAGACGAAGTCCGTCTGCATGTCGATGCGGTTCTGAACGGCACCGAGGCTGGCGCCGGCCGTCGTGACCTGCGACAGCGCCTCGTCCACGACCTTGATATAGGCCTGGATCGTGTCGGAATCGGCCGTCGAGATGTCGATGTCCTCGACGCTGGTCGAGAAGGCGCCCGAAGCCGAAGCGTTCACGTCCGTGGTCGTCAGACCCATGTCCGCCACTGCAATGCCCGTCGTGCCGCTCGTCGCCGCATTGGTCACGGAGAATTCTTCGAGCGACTTGAACGTCACCGCATCCGTGGTGCCGTCGATCTCGACCGTGATCCCGTCGATACCGGCATCCGACAGAGCCTGCTCGTAGACCGCCTTGAGGTCGGCATTCGAGCGGATCGACGTGTCGCTGAGACCCGCGTCGGCCAGCGTCTGCTGGGTGATCTCGACGGTGCGAGCCGCTTCGCCGTTCTGCGACACCGAGAAGGAGATCTTGTCGTCGGTCGCGGCGAAGTCGATCGCCGTGGTCTCGACGGTCGCGGTACCAACGGC
>NZ_JAGJCF010000036.1 GCF_017815135.1 Jiella mangrovi
CCTTCGCGAAGTCTCGAGTGCGGCCGACCAGATGGACAAGGTGACCCAGCAGAACGCCGCGATGGTGGAGGAATCGACCGCCGCCGCGCAGACGCTGTCAACCGAGACCGACGAACTTGCCCAGGCGGTGGCGCGCTTCACCACCGGCAAGGCAGGTGCATCGGGCGCTTCGGCCGGCGACACGGCGAAGCCGGCGCTGAGGCCCGCGAACCATGCGGCCGCGAGCGCTTCTAGATCAGCGCAGCAGCCGGTGCCGCAGATGCGCACCGCCGGCGCGGGCGGGGCGGCGAGACAGCCGGCTCGAGACTCCGCCGAGGACAGCTGGGAAGAGTTCTGAGCACGAGCTCGGAGCGGCCGGGCCCGACCCGGGCACGATCCTGAGGCCGAGACGAGAAAGGCGAGGCCGGTGGCGATCCCGCCCGCCTCGCCCTTCCGCGTTTTGGGCGAAGCTCCCCAGGCCGCGGACTACCCACCGGAGATTCTTTGTAGCGCCGAAACCGGTGGCTGTAAGCTCTTCAACCGTAAGGCAATTTTCATATATTGGTCTGCATGTTCGACCGAGCCCACACTATGACGCTGGTTGAACAAGGCCTTTGGAATGAATTTCTCAATCTCTCGTAAACTCGCCGCGCTCATCGGCGTGGCTACTTTGGCCAGCATTATTGCCGTTTCTCTACAGCTTTCCTCGCTACAAGAATCGATCTGGAAGGACCGTAAGGTTCTGTTGCAGTCGCAGATCGACACCGCGAAGTCGATCGTCGAACACTATGCCGATGAAGCCGCAAGCGGCCGCCTGTCCCAAGAAGAGGCCCAGCGCCGCGCCGCCGATGCAGTGCGTTCCATCCGCTACGGTAAGGGCGACTACCTCTTCATCCACCGTTTCGACGGGTTCACGGTTGTCCATCCGAGCCCGCAGCGCGAGGGCCTCGACGGCTGGGGCGACGTCGACGCCAACGGCTTTCACCAAACGCGCGCCCTGATCGCCAACGCCAAGGGCAGCGGGGGGTTCACCGAGTATGTCTGGCCGCGGCTCAATGCCACGGAACCCTCGCCCAAACTCGCCTATTCTGAAGGTTTCAAGCCCTGGCAGTGGTCGATCGCCACCGGCACCTATGTCGATGATCTCAAAGCCGAATTCATGGAAGAGGTCTACAAGGCGCTTATGTCCTGGGGCATTTTGTTCGCCGTCCTGATCGCCTGTGCGATTCCGCTCGCCCGGTCGATCTCGCGTCCGATCAACCGGATGACGGATGCGATGCGCCGGCTGGCCGCTGGCGACAAAGCCGTCGAGATCCCGGCGGTCGGCCGCAAGGACGAGATCGGCGCGATGGCGGCGGCCGTCCAGGTGTTCAAGGAGCAGGCGATCGAGCGCGACCGGCTGGAACAGGAGGCCGAGGCCGCCCGCGTTTCCCATGCTGAAGCCAGGCAGCGCCAGGCCGATCTCGAACACGCCAAGGCCGAGGACCTGCGCGAGTTCATGGGCGTCGTCGATGCGAGCTTCGACCGTCTGTCCTCGGGTGACCTGACGGTGCGCATGTCGGGCAAGGTGGCGCCGGAAT
>NZ_JAGJCF010000037.1 GCF_017815135.1 Jiella mangrovi
TGTCCGACCCGAGACATAGGTGACGTTTCGTACCGGAGACATGGGTAACACTTTTCGCTTTGCGGGAGGTGTTGATGCCGTGGATGGAAAGGTCCGTTATGGACGAACGTCTGCGCTTCGTGGCCCGTCTTCTGGACGGCGAAGGCATGAGTGATGTTTGCCGCGCGTTCGGGATCTCCCGAAAGACCGGCTACAAGATCTTCAACCGCTATAAGCAGGAAGGCATGGAGGCGCTGACCGACCGCTCGCGGCGGCCGGTCCGCTACGCCAACCAGTTGCCGGACCCGATCGAGCGGCTGATCGTCGACACCAAGCGGGACAAGCCGTACTGGGGTGCGAGGAAGATCAGGGAGACCCTGGTCAGGAAGCTCGCCGGCGATGTGCGCATCCCCGCCACCTCGACGGTTCACGCGGTTCTCGACCGGCACGGCCTGGTGAAGCGCGCCCGTCAAAGGCGGCGCTTCACCGCCACAGGCACGGAGCTCTCGCAAGCGCTCCAACCGAACGACCTCTGGTGCTCGGATTTCAAAGGCGAGTTCAAGACCGGCGACGGTCGGTACTGTTACCCCCTGACCGTGACCGACCAGGCCTCACGCTTGATCCTGACCTGCGAAGCCCTTGAATCGACGAAAGAAGATCCCGTCATCGAGGCCTTCGTGCGCCTGTTCAGGGAACGTGGTCTGCCGAGGGCGATGCGATCCGACAACGGTCTGCCCTTCGCCTCGCCAAACGGGCTGTACAACCTGTCGAAGCTTTCCGTCTTCTGGATCAGGCTCGGCATCGCGATCGAGCGGATCAGGCCAGGTCATCCGCAGCAGAACGGCCGCCACGAACGCATGCACCTGACCTTAAAGAAGGAGACGACCCGCCCGCCTGGCGTCAACAGCCTGCAACAGCAGGCCCGATTCGACGAATTCGTCAGAGAATTCAATGACGAGCGCCCACACGAGGCTCTCGGAATGAAGACGCCGAGTGAAGTCTACGCCCCTTCTTCAAGAGCCTATCGGGGCCTGCCCGAGATCAAATACCCGTTCCATGACAGGGACGTCCTCGTCACGGCTTGCGGCCGCATCTGCATGCACAGAAAGAAAATCAACGTCTCGACCGTCATGGCCGGACAAAGGCTCGACATCAAGGAGATCGAGGAAGGCATTTGGATCGTCAGCTTCATGAGGTACGATCTGGGATATATCGACCTGGAACAGAGAACCTTGCAAACAATCGACAATCCGTTCGGCACGAGATTGTCACCCATGTCTTAGGAACGTTCTGTCACCCATGTCTCCGGGCCGGACA
>NZ_JAGJCF010000038.1 GCF_017815135.1 Jiella mangrovi
AGGATCGCGGCCTCCGTCCCGAAGGACGACACAAGGCCGATCCGGCCGACGAAGAGCTCCGTCAGCGCCGCCTTCAGAACGACCGACGCATCGGCCCCCTCAAAGCGCAGCGACAGAGCCTGCGCCCTGCGCTGCAGTTCCATCCGGGAGGTCGTTTCGACTGGCAGAACCATCAATCACCACTCTCACCCCCCGAAAATGATCTCCCGATCGCTCAGGAGGACGGCGTCCAGACGGACACGCAGGGGATCTTCGTCGTGTCGCAGCGAGCCGCATAGCGCTCGGCGATCTCCTTGACCTCCTGCATCAGCCCGGCCGACAGCTTGATCGGATCGAGACCGAGGCCGAGGAAGCGATCATTGGCCACATGCAGCTCGTTCTCCGCCGCCTCGTTGCGCGGATTGTCGAGATTGGCGATCTGCGCGCCCGTCATCTCGGCGATCATCTTGGCCAGATCGCGAACCCGGTGGGTCTCGGTCATCTGGTTGAGGATGTTCACGCGCTCGCCGCGCTGGGGCGGATTGTGCAGCGCAAGCTCGATGCAGCGGCAGGTGTCCTGGATGTGGATGAAGGCGCGCGTCTGGCCGCCCGTTCCATGCACCGTCAGCGGATAGTTCACCGCCGCCTGCATGATGAAGCGGTTGAGCACCGTGCCGTAGTCGCCGTCATAGTCGAAGCGGTTGATCAGCCGCTCGTCCATCCGGGTCTCCTCGGTCTGGGTGCCCCAGACGATGCCCTGGTGGAGATCGGTGATCGCGACGCCGTCGTTCTTGTTGTAGAAATGGAAGAACAGCTGATCCTGCGACTTCGTCATGTGATAGATCGAGCCGGGATTGGTCGGGTAGAGGATCTCCTGCTCGCTGCTGCCGTTCTCCGTCGCGACGCTGACCTTCAGATAGCCCTCGGGGATCTTCATGCCGGCGGTGCCGTATCCGTAGACGCCCATCGTGCCGAGATGGATGAGATGGATGTTCTGGCGCGACTCGACGATCGCGGCGAGGACGTCGTTGGTGGCGTTGAGGTTGTTGCTCACCGTATAGCGCTTGTGCGACGACGACTTCATCGAATAGGGCGCGGCGCGCTGCTC
>NZ_JAGJCF010000039.1 GCF_017815135.1 Jiella mangrovi
CTAGAGCGCATCCGGCTTAATCCGGTTCATAGCCGGCGGCGGCGAAGTAGTTGGCGCACTCGTCGGGTTTGAAGAGCGGGAGGACGGCTCCGACAGCATCCCATAGTCCGTCGACCGTTCGCTCGGCTCTCGCCCGCATGAGCGACTTGAGCTTGGAGAAGGCCATCTCGATCGGGTTGAAGTCGGGACTGTAGGGCGGCAGGTAATGCAGCTCGGCGCCTGCCCGCTCGATTGCCAGGCGGACGCCCTCGGCCTTGTGTGCCGGTAGATTATCCATGACCACGATATCGCCTGCCAAGAGCGTCGGCACGAGCACCTGCTCGACATAGGCCCGGAAGGCGATGCCGTTCATCGCGCCGTCGAGGACCATCGGCGCAGTCATGCCGGTCAGCCGCAGGGCGCCGGTGAACGTCGTCGTCTTCCAGTGACCATGAGGGATGCCAGCACGGCAGCGCTCGCCGCGAGGAGCCCGGCCACGCAGTCGCGCCATCTTGGTCGAGAGACCGGTCTCGTCAATAAACACCAATCGGGCGGGATCGAGATCGGGCTGGCCGTCGAACCATGCCTGGCGTCGCTTCAGGAGGTCGGCCCGCTCCTGCTCCAGTGCATGTGCGGTCTTTTTTTGAACGTCCAGCCATGGCGGCGGAGCCAGACGCTCAAGGCACTACGGCCGATCTGGATGTTCGCCTCGTCCGCCAGGCGCTTCACCATCTCGTCGAGCGTGATGTCCTTCTGCTCGCCAATCATCCCGGCGATGAAGGCTTCGTGCGGATCAAGAGCCGAACCGCGCCGCCAGCCCTGCGGGCGCGGGGTCCGCTCGCCGATCTTCGCCCGCCCGACCCAACGGATCGCCGTCGAGATGCCGACCCCGAACCGGGCCGCGGCCTGACGCGCCGACATGCCCTCCGAAGACGCCTTCAGAACCCTCGATCGCAAATCCTCGCTCAACGCTCTGGCCATCATCCACCTCCATCGAGGTGGACTTTGAATCAGACCAAGACGAAATCGTCACATCACATCCGATTCAGCGATCGTGAGACGTGCTCTA
>NZ_JAGJCF010000040.1 GCF_017815135.1 Jiella mangrovi
ATGCCGACTTTCTTCGATCCCGATCTTTCGGCGACGGCTTGAAAGAAGCTCTTGAAACGGGTGTTTGCGCGAATGGCACCGAGGGCGGCCATGTAGAGAGCTTTGCGCACCCGGCGCCTTCCGCCCTTGATGTGCCTGCGCCCCCGGCGATGCCCGCTGTCGTCGTTGAACGGTGCCAGGCCGGCAAGGGCACCGGCCTTCTTCGGCGTCAACGAGCCGAGTTCGGGCATATGGGCGACCAGTGTCAGCGCCGTGATCTTGCCGACGCCCGGCGCCGAGGTCAGCCGTTCGAGCTCTGCGGTAAGATCGGCGTCGCGCCGCGTCTGCCGGTCGATCTCGGCTTCGATGGCGGCGATCCTTTCGCCGAGACTTTCGATGACGCCGTCGATGTCGGCAATGACGCAGGGCTCGAAGGCGTCGGCCCGGTGCCGCTTTTCCAGGGCTTGCAGCTCGACGAGCTGATCGCGCCGCCTGGCCAGCGCCGCCAGCCTTTCGCGATCCTTGCAAGGAGCCGGATCGGGCTTGGGCTGAACCATCTTGCCAAAATCCGACAGGCCGATCGCGTCGATCCGGTCGGTCTTGGCGAGGCGCCCGCACATCTCGGCAAAGCGGCGCGCCTGCACCGGATTGAGCCGGCGTGCGGGGATATCACGTTCGCCGAGCGCATGACGCAAGAGCCGGTCATGGACGCCGGTCGCCTCGAAGACGACGAGACAATCCGTGCCGGCAAGAGAGGCCGCGAAAGCCTCGACGGCGTCCTTCTCATTGGCAATGCGCACGCAACGCCCGCTGCGCGGATCGAAGACGTCGAGGAAGGACTTGGAAATGTCGCAGCCGAGGACGGTTTGGTGTATGGTCATCGTGCCTGTTCCTGTGGTGCGAGGTCTGTTGCGAGCAGCCTCATGCAACTGTTCAGGTTTCGAAGACGGCGCGGGAAGGGGCCATGCCAGGCACCGGTCTGCCTTGCGGACGACCAGGATTCTCTCGGCCTCCTTCCCGCCTCCCACCATACACCAATTCGA
>NZ_JAGJCF010000041.1 GCF_017815135.1 Jiella mangrovi
TCGACCCAGTGCTGCCGTACACCGAGTTCGCAGCGAATGGCGGCTTCGAGCCCACAGCGACGAATGCTGCATGATGTCTGAATGTCAGCTTTGAAGTCCTAGGTTATGCACGCTTGTTCCGCATCGCGTTGATCTTCTTGACGTCATCATCCTCCATAAGTTCGGCAAATTCAGGCCCATCGGGCGCTAGTAGTGCGACAAAACCATTCTCATCTGAATGAACAGCCCATCCATGAGTTTTCGTGAGTGGCGAAGCTCGAAAGCAAGGTTGTCCCTTCGAGAAATAGTCCTGCCGAAAGCTACCTAAATCTTCCGGGTCAATCCCTTTTCTCGTTGCAGCTACTGTCGAAAGAACATCATCGGATGTCAGCTCATAAGGTTTGCCTACCATGAGTTCATATTGCAGCGCTGCGACCGAACCGGTTTTCTCCGGGATCTTTGATACAGTCTGACAGTCTTCGGCGGGACTAATCAGAGTGTTCGAATAGTTGGTTGAGTGCATCATGAACCTCCGAGTGTTCATTTTTCGTTCTCAAGCTAAATGTGTCCGCTTCTCAAGTCAAACCCGACTTTTGAAGTCAGTGAGCGAAAGGCAACTTTGTCCGCATAGCTGCCATTTGTCGGCGGACTCGCGAATGGCTGCTTTCCACCCA
>NZ_JAGJCF010000003.1 GCF_017815135.1 Jiella mangrovi
AACCCTCGATCGCAAATCCTCGCTCAACGCTCTGGCCATCATCCACCTCCATCGAGGTGGACTTTGAATCAGACCAAGACGAAATCGTCACATCACATCCGATTCAGCGATCGTGAGACGTGCTCTAGTCCATCGGCAGCTCGATGCCGACGAGTTCGGGGCTGTCTGCCAGCTCGAACTCGCGTCTCTGGTTGGCCGCGATGCGGCGCTGGCGCGAGCGGGGTTGGAGTTTCTGGACCTCGCCGGTCTCGATCGCCCGTTCGATCGCGGCAAGCACGATCATGTCGAGAACGCCTTCTTCGCCGTCTGGCTCCGGCTCTCGGTCCTGAAGGATGCAGTCGGAGAAATACGCCGTCTCGCCAGCGAACTGGTCGACCACCGGGGCTTCGTGATGGCTGGTCTCGCCGTCCTTGGTCAGATCATAGGTGATGGCCGTGCCGTCACCGAATCCGAAGGCGGGCGTTGCCTCGATCGAGCCCTCGGTGCCGACGAGATAGAACTGGTCGACGCCGTCCGACGAATAGGAGAGCGTGAAACTCGCCTGCCTTGCCTCGGTGAATTTCAGAATGACGCTGACGGTGTCGTCGCAGCCGAGATCGCGTTCGGTCTTCGAGGCGAAGGCCATGACTTCGATGGGCTCGGCCTCGAAAAGATTGCGCACGGCGTTGATCGGATAGGTGCCCATGTCCGGCACCGGCCCGGCCCAATAGCCGGACGTCGCCCGATGGTTGGTCGCCTTGACGCGCTGGCAGAAGGTCGAGGTGAAGAGGCGTGGCTTGCCGATCTCGCCTTTGCGGACGGCTTCGACCATGGCGATGGTGCCGGGTTCGCAGTGCAGCCGATAGGCGATCATCAGCTTGGCACCGGACACCTTGGCCGCCGCCTCGATCGCCTCGGCGTCTTCGAGGCTGGCTTCCATCGGTTTTTCCAGGAGGACGTGAATGCCGGCTTCAAGCGCCGGCTCGGCGAATTCCCGGTGGCGGAAATTCGGTGTGGCGACATAGACCGCGTCGACCTTGCCGCTCTTCAGCATCGCGCCGTATGCGTCGTAGCCATAGACTTCGAGCCCGTATTGTCTTCCAAGTTCGGCGCCCTTGGCCTTGTCGCCGGTGACGATGGCGGTCATCAGCGAGTTCGAGGTCTGGCCGACCCCCGGCATGAAGGCGGCCTGGGAGATCCAGCCGCCGCCGACGACGGCGTAGCGAATTTTTCCTTCGAGGCTCGGCATGGCTTGGCTCCTGTCTGGGTGAGGCGTGTCAGTTGGTCGGATTTGCTCTTTTGCGGCCGAAAACGGATCAAAGCCCACTCGCCGGCTCGTCGGCTCCCATGATAAGGCGGAGCCGAAATGCGAAAAGCCGGCGAGCGAGAAAGAAATCGGCAGCCGGCGGCCAAGGGAGGCATGACATGACCGATCCGAAATTCGAAACCCTGGCGATCCATGCCGGCGCTCAGCCCGATCCCTCGACGGGCGCGCGGGCGACGCCGATCTACCAGACCACGTCCTTCGTCTTCGACGGCGTCGATCACGCCGCTTCGCTGTTCGGCCTCCAGCAGTTCGGCAACATCTATACACGGATCATGAACCCGACTCAGGCCGTGCTCGAAGAACGCGTCGCGGCGCTCGAAGGCGGCACGGCGGCGCTCGCCTGCGCCTCCGGCCACGCGGCCCAGCTTCTGGTGTTCCAGGCCTTGATGCGGCCGGGCGACGAGTTCGTCGCCTCGACGAAGCTTTATGGCGGCTCGATCAACCAGTTCGGCCATGCCTTCAAGTCCTTCGACTGGCGGGTGAAATGGGCCGATCCCTTCGACCCGGGCAGTTTCGAGGCGGCGATCACCGAGAAGACCAAGGCGATCTTCATCGAATCCATCGCCAACCCGGGCGGTGTCGTCATGGACATCGCGGCCATTGCCGAGGTCGCCCAGCGCCACAAGCTGCCGTTGATCGTCGACAACACCATGGCGACGCCGTATCTGTGCCGTCCTCTCGAACATGGCGCCGACATCGTCGTCCACTCGCTGACGAAGTTCATGGGCGGCCACGGCAATTCCATGGGCGGTGTGATCGTCGACGGCGGCAGTTTCGACTGGTCGGCCGACGATCGCTATCCGATGCTGTCGGAGCCGCGGCCGGAATATAACGGCATCGTCCTGCACGAGACCTTCGGCAATTTCGCCTTTGCGATCGCCTGCCGGGTTCTCGGCCTGCGCGATCTCGGGCCGGCCATCTCGCCCTTCAACGCCTTCATGATCCTCACCGGCATCGAGACGCTGCCCCTCAGGATGCAGCGCCATTGCGACAATGCGCTTGCCGTGGCCAAGCACCTTCAGGGCCACGACAAGGTCTCCTGGGTTTCCTATGCCGGGCTTGCCGACGATCCTGGTCACCAGCGCATGCAGACCTACACGCCGAAGGGGGCGGGGGCCGTCTTCACATTCGGCCTCAAGGGCGGTTATGACGCAGGCGTCAAATTCGTCGAGGCGCTGGAGCTGTTTTCCCATCTCGCCAATATCGGCGACACCCGGTCGCTGGTGATCCATCCGGCCTCGACGACCCACAAGCAGCTCGCCGACGAGCAGAAGATCTCGGCTGGCGCCGGCCCGGACGTCGTGCGGCTCTCGATCGGGATCGAGGATGTCTCGGACATCATCGCCGATCTCGACCAGGCGCTGGCGAAGGCCTGAGCGAGCAATCCGAATAGAGCGAAAAGGCCCGAGCGCGGCAGCTCTGCCATGCTCGCAAGGCGGCCTTGCGGGAACTGGTGCGGCGATTGCGCATTCCCGCCGTCTGTCACGCGCCGGGACATCCGTCCCGGCGCTCCTTATCGGCCGACAGACGCAAGGGGAATGAACATGACCGAACGCCTCATCCGTTTCGACAAGGAGGCCGTCGAGGCCGAAACCGCCGCGCCGGACAAGGAGAAGGTCAGAAGCGGCCGTCCCTCCAACAAGACCTGGAATTTCGAGGACGACGGCAACGGTCTTTATGCCGGCATCTGGGAATCGACAGCGGGCGAATGGGACGTCGACTACACCGAGTGGGAGTTCTTCCACATTCTGGAAGGTGTCTCGGTCTTGACCGAGGAAGGTGGCGAACCGGTGAAGCTGACGGCCGGTGACAGCTTCGTCATCCGGCCCGGCTTCAAGGGACGCTGGCGCGTCGTGGAGCCGACGAAGAAGCATTACGTCGTCAAGATGTGAGGCTTCGATCCCGAAAAGCTGCGGAACCGCGGCGCCCGCCCTCCTGCATCAGAAACCGTCCGATACGGCAAGCTCCAGCCGCTCGACGCCGTGGAAATGCCAGGCGTTCCTGTATTCGGCGCGGGCATTCAGGCGCAGTCCCGGATATCGCGCGAACAACCGCGACAGCGCGATCGTCATTTCGAGCGGCGCGAGCGGCGCGCCGATGCAGAAATGGATGCCGCCGCCAAAGGAGGTGACGGCTTTTGCCGTGCGTTGCAGGAAGCGGGTCGGCACGAAGCGATCCGGCTCGTCATAGGCCGCAGGATCACGGTTGGCGGCGCCAAGAAGGAGCGCGACCTTGTCGCCGCGGCCGAGCACGCTTCCGTCCAAAAGTTCGACCGGTTCGAGGGCGTAGCGCTCGAAAAGATGCAGCGGCGGATCGAATCGCAGCGCCTCCTCGACCGTCGCGATGGCCGTTACCTCGTCGGCAAAAAGCCGCGTCGGATCCTCGCCTGATTCCAAGATCGCCTTTGCCGCATTGCCGATCTGATGGACCGTGGCCTCGTGCCCGGCGTTTAAGAGGAGCACGACGAGCGAGATCAGCTCGTCGCGGTCGAGCCTGCCATCCTCGACCTCGGCGGTGATCAGGCCCGAGATGAGATCGTCAGCCGGGGCAGCGCGCTTATCGGCGATCACCTCGCGCAAAAACGCGGCGAAGCCTTGCGAGGCGGTGTTGGCGGCGTCCTCGATCGCCCGCGTGCGGCCGGGCGTGTACATCGCCACCATGCGATGCGACCAGTCGAGCAACTGCTGCGAGGCGGAGACCGGAACACCGATCAACTCGGCAATCACCCGAACTGCCAGGGGCGAAGCGAAGGCCTCGATCAGGTCGATCGCGCTCCGGCCGTCGAAGCGGTCGATGAGCGTGTCGGCAATCTGCCCGATCGACGGGGCGAGCCGTTCGATCCGGCGGGACACGAAGGCCTTGGTCAACAGCGCGCGCAGCCGCGTGTGGGTCGGTGGCTCGAGTTCCAGAAGGGAACCGGCTTCAAGCCCGTAGAAAGGCGGCGAGGTGTTCGGGCTTGCCCGAAAAATCGGGGCGTCCTTCACGATTGCCGGGAACGATGCGGCCGAAGCGGCGATCCTTGAGGACGGACGAGACGAGGTCGTGCCTCGAGATGGCAAGAGCGCCAATCTCGTCCCATCGGGCCATGCCGCCTGCTTCGATCAGGGCCGCATAGGCGGGATAAGGGTCGCGGAAGAATGTCGGGTCACGCGGGTCGAGCCTAAGTCGCCCGTCGCGGAGGCGAAAACTTGCGGGCAGGGCGGCGGGGACGGTCGAACGGGTCATGCCGCTTCATCCCGCGCCCGCAAGACGGTTGCAACGGGTCATCTTTGGCCGGTCGACGAAAAAAGCGCGCCTGTGGCCGTCGCCCGGGACGTTATGCGCAGAAATAAACGCCGGCAGATCCCAGCCCGGCACAGGCGCGCGTGTGACGGCGCCCTGAAGGCGGGGTGTTCAGCAGGAGCCGCGCAGATGCACCTGGCGCCAGCCGTCATGCGCCTCGCGAACCTTCACGGTCACGGTGCGGGTGCCGTATTTGGCTGGGATGACGCGCGCCACGCGGCGCTCGGGCACGATCATCACCCATTCGCGCACCGTCTCGTAGCGCGGCGGGATCACATAGCGCTCGACCGATTCCGGGCGGATGAGGACGCGCTCGTGTGTCACGCCGTATCTGGCCGGGACGACACTCGTCCACTCGCGGCCCGGATCGACCACGACGGTGCGCGGTCGTTTGGCATAGCGCGGCGGAACGACGACCCGGCAATAGACTCGCTTGCCGTCGATCCACCGCCATTCCCAGCGTTCGCCACCCGGATGGACCACGACGTTTTCGTGGACCGTCCGGTAGGTCGGCGGCGTTGCATGTCGAACCACTCTTTGAGGCTCCAGAACGACCTGCTTTTCCACCAGGCTGTATTGAGCCGGCACGATCTTTTCGGCGATCCGGCTCGGCTCCACCAGCACCTCATGCGTCGACCAGCCATAGCGAGGGGGGATCGTATCGTAGACGGTTTCAGCGGGGCGAAGAACGACCGTTTCCTCGCGGGTGGCGTATTCGGCGGGCTGGGCGACGGGCTCATAGCAGGCGGTGCTGCGTCCTCCAGCGCTTGCGGGGGTGACCGCAACGGCAACAGAACTGGCGGCTGTCAGGAGGGATATGATGAGTCTGCCGGTCACGCACTCGTCCTTCCGCTTCGGTATGGTCACTTCAAATGGTCATGCAGTGAGCTGGATTTGGATATGATTATAGCGCCGTTCTAAAATGAATTCCGCAATTGTACTTTCTAAAATTCGCCCGATAGTTAAATAAGAAACTTAGAAACAAATTGTATATGTCGATTGTTCTGAAGAGCGTTCCAGACGATATTTGTTGCCGTACCCATGCTGACTCATGTTCTCGTCGAACGGCGCATGTCGAGTGCACGATACTTGGATGTCAGGCGTTTGCCTTCACAGCTCGTCATGCTCGGGCACCGTCCCGGAGCATCCAGTGGGCCGATCAAGCGTCTGTTTCTTCGCAAATTTCGGAATTCTCCGCACGGATCCCGAGAATGATGACGCGTCGAATGGTGCGCCTCATCGATTACCGCGTGGCCGGCGCTCGATCATAATGTCGTGCACGCGGCGGCCCGGCAGACCTCAAGCGTCGGGCGCAACATCTCGCACTGACAGGGACATGTCCGGGCAGAGCCCGAACGTCCTCGTCTGATGATCGCGGGCCCCGCGCGGCCGCGGCTCGAAGCTGTTCTGCGGCCGCGGGCGGCGGCCCCGTCAGCGCGGATGGCGGCTCGTCTTGTCGATGCCGAACAGCCAGTCGCGCCAGTCCAGTCGATCGCCATAGCGCTCGAACAGCTTGGAATCCTTGTGTTCGGCAAACAGCGCGTAATTGAGCACCGCAACGAAGGTCACGCCGCCGATCGTGTTGCCGAGCAGAACCGGCAGGACGAACTGCGGAAGCAGCGGCAGGAGATCGACGTCGGCTTCGCGGAAGGCGAGGAAGAAGACTTCCACCGACGAGGTGATGACGTGAAAGAAGCCGCCGACACCCACCAGATACATCAGGAACCAGACGATCGCGATTCGCGACATCGTGTCCTTGCAGGCGTGGATCAGCCAGACCATGGCGGCAACGATCCAGCCGGCGATGATCGCCTTGGAGAAAATGTCGAACCAGGCGGTTTCGTAGGCGTGCCGTCCGATGTCGATGGCCAGTTTGAGTCGGGGCGGATTGAACACGTCGAAATAGGCGAGCAGCGCCGCCACCGCGACTGCGCCGACCATGTTGGCGACCAGCACGACCAGCCAGAGCCGTGCGAGATTGGCGACACTGGCAAGCTTCGTCAGAACGAGCACCACGGGGGTGAGGGTGTTCTCGGTGAAGAGCTGGTAGCGGCCGAGAACGATGATCAGAAAGCCGACCGGATAAAGCAGGTTGCCGAGAAGGCCCGGGGTTTCTTCATGGGCGCTGTCGGCAAAGACGACACGCGCCAGAAACGTCAGGCCGATCGCGCCGCCGGCACCCAGGCCGCTCCAGAACAGATAGCGATTGGACGCCTCGAGTTCGTGATCGGCCACCGAGAGGACGCGCGCGAAAATCTCCTCGAAGGAGAAGAAATCGCGAATCGTCGAGCCTTCGGACGGTGCGTTATCGAGAGATTCCTCCGGAGCCTTGCGCTCCTTTTCCGCCTCGTCCTCATCCTTGCCAGGATCGTCATATGCAAGATTCGCGTCACGCGCCATGGATGCCTTCCGAGCCTGGCGCCACGAACCCTTTCCGTGAACAATCGCCGGCATTTCAAAGGATAGGGTAGCAAAGCGCTGAAAGAATACGTGGAATTTGCAGTCACGCGTAATTTCATCGATCGACCCGCAATGCGCGTTCACCGGGTCTTAACCACAGGCATGGTTCTCTCCCGCTTCGGAGGCCCCGATGCACACGATCCAAAAAAGAACGTCGTTTCTGGCAAAGCTCATCGTTCCCGCGATGACGTCGGCTGTCCTCGCCTATTTCGTGCTGCACGCCGAGACCGGACAGTATGGCAGCGAGGCCAAGGTCGCCTTCGCGCGGCAACTCGCGGAGCACAATGCCGAGTATTCCGAGCTTGTCGCCACCCGCGAAGCGCTGGAGCGCCGGGTTCGGGCGATGAAGGACGGCACGCTCGAAAAGGACATGATCGACGAGAATGCCCGGCGCGCCCTCAACGTCGCCCGCGACGACGAAATCGTCATTCTGCGCTGATCCCGCGACTTATATTCCCGCGCTGAAAACGGCCTTGTCTTCGGACCGCCGATCTCTCAGCTGCCACGGCGATCGCGGCCCTCGGCCTGCCGCCTGCAACGCTTGACCTGATGTTTCACACCTTGCGATTTCGCCGGGCTTTCCGGCGCAATTTTGCATGCGATCGGTGCGGTGGACGAGAGCCGAGACTCGACCGCGCGGGCTGATGGGCTCTCACGGCGTATCCCAAGCCGTTCCGAGCCGCTGCCGCCGCAGGTGCGTGGAGATAAAGCGAGCGAAACCCACCAGATTTAACCCCCGCTTTGTTAAAGCGGGGTATCCGAGCAAATTTAACCAGATTAATGTTAAAGAGCGTGGCTGAACTTGAAGAGAGGGTGCGCTCCAATATACTGGCTTCCAAACAAACGTGGAACTCGGATACCACGGGTCAAGAAGGGAGTCGTCATGGCGGCAAGGCCTCGCAAGTCAGCCTCGAACGCATCCGCCGGCAAGGCGGCGAAATCGGTGAGCGAGAGTTCGGCCGAGCAGATCGTCAAGACGCTCGAGCATTTCGATGCGCCGGCGCCGGCCAAGTTCTCCAAGGACGACGAGATCCGCTCCTATCGTGACATGCTGCTGATCCGCCGGTTCGAGGAAAAGGCCGGCCAGCTCTACGGCATGGGCTTCATCGGCGGCTTCTGCCATCTCTATATCGGCCAGGAGGCCGTCGTCGTCGGTATGCAGATGGCGATGAAGGATGGCGATCAGGTCGTCACCGGCTATCGCGACCACGGCCACATGCTCGCAACAGGCATGGAAGCGCGCGGCGTCATGGCCGAGCTCACCGGCCGCCGCTCCGGCTATTCGCGGGGCAAGGGCGGCTCGATGCACATGTTCTCCAAGGAGAAGAAGTTCTACGGCGGCCATGGCATCGTCGGCGCGCAGGTGCCGATCGGAACGGGCCTTGCCTTCTCGAACAAGTACGAGGGCACCGACGCTATCGCGATCACCTATTTCGGCGACGGCGCGGCCAATCAGGGCCAGGTCTACGAGAGCTTCAACATGGCCTCGCTGTGGAAGCTGCCGGTGGTCTATGTCGTCGAGAACAATCGCTACGCCATGGGTACCTCGGTCAACCGGGCGTCGGCCGAGACGGATTTTTCCCATCGCGGCCTGTCCTTCAAGATTCCCGGCTTCCAGGTCGATGGCATGGATGTGCGAGCGGTGAAGGCGGCGGGTGATCTGGCGGCCGAGCACTGTCGCTCGGGCGAGGGGCCGATCATCCTCGAAATGATGACCTACCGCTATCGCGGCCATTCGATGTCCGATCCCGCCAAGTACCGGACCCGCGACGAGGTGCAGAAGATGCGCTCCGAGTCCGATCCGATCGAGCAGGTCAAGAAGCGGCTGGTCTCCGACCACGGCATGTCCGAGGACGACGTCAAGGCGATCGACAAGGAAGTCCGCGACGTCGTCGCCGATGCGGCGGACTTCGCCCAGAGCGACCCGGAGCCGGATCCGTCCGAGCTTTGGACCGACATCTACGCCGACGACATTCCGCAGGCGGCCGAATAACCACTGCGGCGCGCCGATGCCGGGCGACGCGATGATCAAATATCAGCGGGCCACCGTGCGGTTTGGCGAGAAGCCCCGCCCGCAAGACCCGACTGTCAGGAGGAAACACCTTCATGCCGACTGAAATCCTGATGCCGGCGTTGTCCCCCACCATGGAAGAGGGGACACTCGCCAAATGGGTCAAGAAGGTCGGCGACAGCGTCGCCCCCGGCGACGTCATCGCCGAGATCGAGACCGACAAGGCCACGATGGAAGTCGAGGCCGTCGATGAGGGCACGCTCGGCAAGATCCTGATCGACGAGGGTGCCGAGGGCGTCAAGGTCAACACGCCGATCGCCCTCCTGCTCGAAGAGGGCGAGGACGAGAGCGCGCTGGAAAACGGTGCCTCCGGCTTCGGCAAGTCCATGGCGAACGGTTCCGCCGAAAGCGCCGGCGGTTCCAGCGACGCCGAAGCGGAGGCCGAAAAGCCCGCCGCTTCTCCCGTCGAAAGCATGGAAGCGCGCCGCGTTCCCGCCGAGGGCAAGACGCATCCCGATCTCGACGATCCGGAAGGTGAGCTCGCCCAGGAGATCCCCGAGGGCACGGAGATGGTCTCGGTGACGGTCCGCGAGGCGTTGCGTGATGCCATGGCCGAAGAGATGCGCCGCGACGAGAAGGTCTTCGTCATGGGCGAGGAGGTCGCCGAGTATCAGGGCGCCTACAAGATCACCCAGGGGCTGCTCGACGAGTTCGGCGCGCGCCGCGTCGTCGATACGCCGATCACCGAGCACGGTTTTGCCGGTCTTGGCGTGGGCGCTGCCTTTGGCGGGCTGAAGCCGATCGTTGAATTCATGACCTTCAACTTCGCCATGCAGGCGATCGACCAGATCATAAACTCGGCCGCCAAGACGCTCTACATGGCGGGCGGCCAGATGGGCTGTCCGATCGTGTTCCGCGGGCCGAACGGCGCTGCCGCCCGCGTCGCCGCACAGCACAGCCAGGATTATGCGGCCTGGTACAGCCACGTTCCGGGTCTGAAGGTCGTCCAGCCCTATTCGGCGGCCGACGCCAAGGGGCTCCTGAAATCCGCGATCCGCGATCCGAATCCGGTGGTCTTTCTCGAAAACGAGATCCTCTACGGACACAGCTTCGAGATTCCGAAGATCGACGACTGGACCGTGCCGATCGGTAAGGCCCGTATTCATCGCAAGGGTACGGACGTCACCATCGTCTCCTTCGGCATCGGCATGACCTATGCGGTGAAAGCCGCGGAAGAGCTCGCCAAGGAAGGGATCGAAGCGGAGATCGTCGATCTTCGCACCATCCGGCCGATGGACATGGATACCGTCATCCGCTCGGTGAAGAAGACCAATCGCTGCGTCACCGTCGAGGAAGGCTATCCGCAGAGTTCGGTCGGCGCCCATATCGCTTCGGAGATCATGGTCCGCGCCTTCGACTATCTCGATGCTCCGGTTCTCAAGGTCGCCGGCAAGGACGTGCCGATGCCCTACGCCGCCAATCTCGAAAAGCTGGCGCTGCCCTCGGTCAAGGAAGTGATCGATGCGGTAAAGGCCGTGACCTATCGCGATTGAGGCCAACACCGAACCAGACCGGGAAAGGACCCTTGCCACGATGACGCCGGACGGCTCGCCAGAGATGACGCAGGCATCGACGCTCGTCCTGACGCGCGATGTGCGGCGGCCGCGCGAGCTCGTCTGGCGCTGTCTGACGCAGCCGGAGTGCTTCAAGGTCTGGTGGCGCGACAACCTCGAATTCGAGGCGAGGCCCGGCGGCCGGTTCGTCGAGCCATGGGTGGATCCGTCCGGGCGCGAGCGTGTGACGCGGGCCGAGGTGACGGCATTTCAGCCGCCCGAGGGCTTCGTCATGGTCTGGGCCGACGAGGACTGGGAGTTCGATACGGTGGTGTCGGTCTCCTTGACCGCGATCGATAACGGCACCCGGGTCATGATCGAGCACCAGGGGTGGGAGAAGGTCGGCGAACCCGATCGCGCGACCTATCTTCTCGACCATCACGCCGGTTGGCAAAAACACCTTGGCAACCTGACGGCCTTCGCCGAAGATCTCGCGGCCGACGATGCAGTTTCGTCCGGCCGCGGGGGCCTGCATTGAGCGGAGGTGCACATGTCGACGGCTGAGCAGCTCTCTTCGACGCGGGCAGAACCAGCGACCTATGCGGATCTGGAAGCAGTGCATCCGCATCTCGTCGCGGAGATCATCGACGGCGAGTTGGTGACACATCCACGGCCGGTGCCGAGGCATTCAGCGGCGGCCTCTGCGCTGGGAATGGAAATCGGCGATGCATTCCAGCGCGGTCGTTCGGGGCCGGGGGGATGGATTTTTCTGGATGAGCCCGAGCTTCATTTGGGTTCCGACGTCGTCGTTCCCGATCTCGCCGGTTGGCGTAAGGAGCGCTTGCCGTCCTTCGACAAGGCTTTCATCGAAACTGCCCCCGATTGGGTCTGCGAGATCCTTTCGCCCTCGACCGAGCGCTACGACAGGGGCGCCAAGCGTCGCATCTATGCCGAGGCCGGCGTCAAGTATATGTGGCTCCTCGATCCCCGCGCGGAATTCATCGAAACCTTCATTCTTGCCGATGGCCAATGGCGCGTCGGCCCAACCTTCGACAACGACACGGCAGTTTCGGCAGAGCCCTTCGAGGCGATCTCGTTTCCGCTGACCATTTTGTGGCCGCTCAATCCGGCCGCTGACACCGACACTCAAAACGCGCAGTAAGACGCTTTCGGAGACGCCCAAATGCCGATCAACGTCACCATGCCCGCCCTGTCCCCGACGATGGAGGAAGGCAATCTCGCCAAATGGCTGATCAAGGAGGGCGACGAGGTCTCCGCCGGCGATATCATCGCCGAGATCGAGACCGATAAGGCGACGATGGAGGTCGAGGCGGTCGACGAGGGCAAGCTTGCCAAGATCGTCGTTCCGGCGGGAACCGAAGGCGTCAAGGTCAACGAGGTGATCGCCATTCTCGCCGCCGACGGGGAAGACGTCTCCGAGGCCGCAAGCTCGGGTGGCGGCGATGGCGGCGGCTCGAAGGCCGGCGACGACAAGGCCGGCGACGACAAGGGGGGTGCGATGGCGCCCGACCCGAAAGCCGACGCTGCGACGACCGGATCACAGGAAGCGGCCAAGGACCCGGAGATGCGCGGCGACAGCCGGGCAGCTTCCACCGGTTCGTCGAAGGCCGGCCCGGCGCCGACCGACGACAAAGGCGTGCGCGTCTTCGCGTCGCCGCTCGCGCGCCGTCTTGCTAAGGAAGCCGGCATCGAGCTTGCCGCGGTCGATGGCTCCGGGCCCCATGGCCGCGTGGTCAAGGCTGACGTCGAGGCGGCCAAGAAGGATGGCGGGGCGAAGACGTCCGCGACGGCCAAGGGTGCCGGGGACAAGGCGCCGGAAGCTGCTCCCGCGGGCGGCGCGACGCCGGCACCGGTCGCCAAGGGCCAGAGCGACGAACAGATCATGAAGCTCTTCCCGGAGGGCTCCTACGAGAAGATTCCGCATGACGGAATGCGCAAGACCATCGCCAAGCGCCTCGTCGAAGCCAAGCAGACGGTGCCGCATTTCTATCTGACGCTCGACTGCGAGATCGACGCGCTGTTGGCCCTGCGCAAGCAGCTCAACGACGCTGCACCGGTGACGAAGAGCGATCAGGGCGATCGGCCTGCCTACAAGCTGTCCGTCAACGACATGATCATCAAGGCCCATGCCCTGGCGCTGAAAGCCGTTCCGATGGCCAACGCCTCCTGGACCGAAGGTGCGATGCTGATCCACAAGCACGCCGATGTCGGCGTTGCGGTGTCGATCGACGGCGGGCTGATCACGCCGATCATTCGCCGCGCCGAGGAAAAGACCCTGTCGGCTATCTCCAACGAGATGAAGGACCTTGCCAAGCGCGCCCGCACGCGCAAGCTGAAGCCCGAGGAATATCAGGGCGGAACCTCGGCGGTCTCCAATCTGGGAATGTTCGGCATCAAGGACTTTTCCGCCGTCATCAACCCGCCCCATGCGACCATCCTCGCGGTCGGCGCGGGCGAACAGCGCGCCGTGGTGAAGGATGGCGCGGTTACGGTCGCGACGGTGATGACCGTGACGCTCTCCACCGACCACCGGGCGGTGGACGGAGCGCTCGGTGCCGAGCTCGTCAGCGCATTCAAGTCCCTGATCGAAAACCCGATGTCGATGCTGGTTTGAGGGCGGACAGGCGATGAAGACCGTCCTTGCCTATGGCGACTCGCTCACTTGGGGCTACAATCCCGAGACCGGCCTGCGTCACGAGTTCTTCGATCGCTGGCCGAACGTCGTCGCCAAGGCGCTGGGCCACAATGTCCGTGTGATTTCCGAGGGGCTGAACGGGCGCACGACGGTGTTCAACGACGAGATGGTGCCGGCAGAACGCAACGGCGCCAAGATCCTTCCGACGCTCCTTGCGAGCCACCAGCCGCTGGACGTCGTCGTCATCATGCTCGGCACCAACGATCTGAAGCGTCACACCGGCGGGGGGCGGGTGTTCGAGAGCCGGCAGGGGCTGGAGCGGCTGGTCGAGATCGTCCAGACCTTCCCCTATCAGCGCGGCTACGAGCCGCCGAAGCTGCTGCTTGTCGCACCACCGCATTTTTGTCAGACGATGGAGCCCGACTTCTCGCTGCTGTTCGGTCATGCCGTGGAGGAATCCCAGCATTTTCGCTCGGCCGTGACCAAGGTCGCGGACGAATACAAATGCGCCATGTTCGATGCCGCCGAAGTTTGCGAAGCGTCGTCGGCCGATGGTGTCCATTTGACGGCCGAGCATACGCGCGCTCTTGGCGAGGCGCTGGTGGAGCCGATCAAGGCCCTGCTCGGCTAACGAAGACCATTCCTATCCGAACCGATGGCGACGCAAGATCGCTCAATCTGATGATCCGCGGAGAAACGACCCATGGCTGACACCTACGACATTCTGGTCATCGGCGGCGGGCCGGGCGGCTATGTGGCGGCGATCCGAGCCGCGCAGCTCGGCTTCAAGACGGCCGTCGTCGAGCGCGAGCATCTCGGCGGCATCTGCCTCAACTGGGGCTGCATCCCGACCAAGGCGCTCCTGCGCTCGGCCGAGATTTTCCACTATGCCGAGCACGCCCAGAACTATGGTCTGAAAATCGAGAAGCCGAGCTTCGAGATGGAGGCGGTGGTCAAGCGCTCGCGTCAGGTCTCGGGACAGCTCGCCGGCGGCGTCGGCTATCTGATGAAGAAGAACAAGATCGACGTCATCTGGGGCGAGGCGAAGATCACCAAGGCCGGCAAGGGCGGGCCGGTCGAGGTCGCCGTCGGCAAGATGAAGAAGCCGATCGTCGAGCCGCAGAACCCGGTGCCGAAGGGTACGCTGGGCGAGGGGACCTACAAGGCCAAGAACGTCATCGTCGCCACCGGCGCGCGGCCTCGCGTGCTCCCCGGCATCGAGCCGGACGGCGACCGGATCTGGACCTATTTCGAGGCGATGAAGCCGAAGGCGATGCCAAAAAGCCTCGTTGTCATGGGCTCGGGCGCCATCGGCATCGAATTCGCCTCCTTCTTCCAGACCATGGGCGCCGACGTCACCGTCGTCGAACTTCTGCCGCAGATCATGCCGGTGGAAGACGCCGAGATCGCCAAGCTCGCCCGCAAGCAGCTGGAGAAGCGCGGGCTGAAGATCCTCACCGACGCCAAGATCGGCAAGGTCGAAAAGGGCAAGGACGGCGTCACCGTCACGGTCGAGACCAAGGGCGGCAAGACCGAGACGCTGAAGGCCGAGCGGCTGATCTCGGCCGTCGGCGTCCAGGGCAACATCGAGGGTCTCGGCCTCGAGGAGCTCGGTGTCGAGACCGAGCGCGGCTGCATCAAGATCGACGGCTACGGCAAGACCAATGTCGAGGGCATCTATGCCATCGGCGACGTCGCAGGCCCGCCGATGCTCGCCCACAAGGCCGAGCACGAGGGCACGATCTGCGTCGAAAAGATCAAGGGGATGGACGTCCATCCGATGACGAAGACCGAGATCCCCGGCTGCACCTATTGCCAGCCGCAGGTCGCCTCGGTCGGCCTCACCGAAGCCAAGGCCAAGGAAGCCGGCCGCGAGATCAAGGTCGGCCGCTTCACCTTCAACGGCAACGGCAAGGCGATCGCGCTGGGTGAGCCGGACGGCATGGTCAAGACGATCTTCGACGCCAAGACCGGCGAACTTCTCGGCGCCCACATGGTCGGCGCCGAGGTGACCGAGCTGATCCAGGGCTTCGTCATCGCCATGGGCCTCGAGACCACCGAGGAAGAGCTGATGCATTCGGTCTTCCCGCATCCGACCCTGTCGGAAATGATGCATGAAAGCGTTCTCGACGCTTATGGCCGCGTCATCCACATGTGAGCCGGGGAAAACCGACGTCGCTCGCCGGCTCAATGGCAGTAATGTGGCAGAAAGTCTCGGTCTGCCTCTTGCCTGAAGGTCGCCGCCTCTAACTATCGACACACAATCACCCAATCGAACTTCGGGATAAATTGAAATGATCGGTAGTTTTCTTGCGGCAATCATCGTCGGCGGTATTGCCGGCTGGCTCGCCGAGAAGGTCATGAAGAGCGACATGGGAGTGATGATGAACATCATTCTCGGCGTCGTCGGCGCCATCATCCTGTCCTTCATCCTGCGCCTGACGGGCATCGGCGCCGGTGCTTCGGCCTCGTTCTCCTTCGCTTATCTCATCACAGGTTTCGTCGGCGCCTGCTTGTTGATCCTCATCGCGCGGGCCGTCCGTCGCTGACCAAAACGCCGCGGAGCGCAACGCCGACCTTGGCGGCGTCTGTCGAACGACGGCGACGGGTTTGGCGTCGCGACACTCTCTCCAAAATTCTCCCAGCAAACGGCCTCGCTCACCCGGCGGGGCCGTTTGTCGTTTTGCCTGATGAAAGTCTCCGGCAGCGGCCCGAAAATCGGAATCGATTTTCGCAAAGCACGATGTGTAGAATCAAAGAGGTAGGGCGTCCTTTGCGCGTCCTACCAGTGTGCACGACCGTCTCGTCGAACGGCGCATATCGAGGGCCTGACAGTCTGAGATCAGACTAGGCGTCCGCTTTTATCGCGCTCGTCATGCTCGGGCCCCGTCCCGAGCATCCAGTGCGACGATGAAGCTTCTGTTTCATCGAACGTTTATGGATTCTCGGGACGGGGCCCGAGAATGACGAAGCGTCGAACGGCGCGCCTTGTCGATCAAGTCGTGGCCGGCCCCCGAGCATCGTGTCGCGCACTCAGGCGTCCTACCGGACGCATGGCGCGCTAGGTGACGGCCTCTTCGGCGCGCGAACTGAGGATCGTACCCGCCTGGTTCTGCTCCATGCGTGATTTCGCGACCCGTTCGATCTCGGTCCGCACATTCGGGTGTCGCTGCAGGAAGCGGGCGAAATCCTGGGCCGACAGCCGCAGGAGAGACGAATAGGCGATCGCTCGCACGTTTGCCTGACGCCGGATGTCGAAGATGACGGCCATTTCGCCAAAGACCTCGCCACTGCCGAGCCGGACCCGGACATCGTCCGGCCGTTCCACTTCCACGGCTCCGGAGGCGATGAAATAGGCCGCGTCGCCGATATCGCCGGTGCGGATCACCAGCATTCCCGGCACCACGAAATACGGGCGCAGATGGCGTGCGAGCTCGGCCTTGTCGGCTGCCGAGAGATCGGCAAAGAGGTCGCATCGCTCGATCAGCCGGAGCGTATCGAGGCCAAGGTCGAGAGCTGGGCGCTCGGCATGGTCCGCTCTGCGGCGACCGAGCCCGCCCAGAACGTTTCGCTCGACCTCCGCATTGATGACGCCCGACTGGCGAAGCCGTTCGATCTCCACCGCCTTGAAGGCGTTGACCGAGCGGGCGACGATCAGGTTCTCGAGCTTTGCCACATAGGCCGGATATTGCAGCCGGATCGCCGCGATCTCCCGCTCGACGATGCTCTGGCGCTCCTTCAGCGCGGCCACCGCCTCCTGCGTCGGCTGCAAGCCGAGCACCGGGCGCAGTTCGGCCTCGGCAAAGGGGATCAGCCGGTCGATCACCAGCGAGACCTCCGCCAGGCGCTCGAAACGATCGGCGAGGCGTCTCGACAGAAGACTGCTGTAGCTCAGCCGCCGCTGCAGCAGAAAGGCCAGGCGATCCAGCCTGTCGAAGCCGGCTTCCGCTTCGTTGGCGGCGCCATAGCCCGCAAGTCCCGACGCGCGGATGAGGTCGAGCCGGCGCCGCGCCTCGGCGGCGAGTTCGCGCGCGATCGCCGGAGCGATCTTGCCCTCGTTGAAATGGCGCAGGACGATCTCCCGCTGGCGGTCCGACAGGGTGATCAGGGCGAGGCGCAGCCGCTCTTCCTGAGAAAGCCCGGCGGTCGAGACCACCGGATCGCCGAAACCGGCGAGGCCGTCGCTTTCGGTGCTGTCGGCAAAATCTCCGGGCGCATCGGACGAAGCGAACCGGCGGGCCATGGAGCGCGAAAGGGCCGCGACCTTTTCGCCGGTCGCGGCAAGGGCCAGATCGCGGATCGCCTGGTCGACCCGTGACAGAACGTCGAGCCGCAGGCGCTGGATCAGAAGGCGCAGCGTCGTGCCCTGGAAGAATAGCGTCATCAGCGTGTAGCCCGTCGCGACGGTCGCGACGAAGGCGGCGACGGGCCGGGGGATCGCCGGGTTCTCGGTGACGGCGAGGGCGAGCGCCAGCGTCATCGAGCCGCGCAGGCCGCCCCAGATCATCACGATGGCATAGGAGCGCGACACGCCGTCATAGAATCCGAAGCGCGCGAGCAGCGGAAAGCAGCCGAAGATCACCATGGCCCGCGCACCGATCGTCGCCAGAAAAACGACGGCGAGCAGGAAGAGATCGTAGGTCGTCGCCCCGCTGACGAGGCGCGGAACGAGCAGCGATGTCATCACGAAGATGAGGATCGCCGACCACGACGCGAGCTGTTCCCAGCTGTCGCACAGATGCTGCCAGGTATCGCCGGCGATGCGGCCGGGCGCATAGGTGGCGAGGGTGACGCCGGCCGAGACGACGGCGATGACGCCGGACACCTCGAACACCTCCTCGCCGATCCAGTAAGACAGGTAGGGCACGGCAAGGCTGAGCGAGACGAAGGCGATCTTGTCGTCGGCGAGCGAGCGCGACAGGACGAGGAAGGCCTGCGCCACCGCCCAGCCGAGAACGGCGCCACCGAGGGGCAGAAGAACGAGGCTGGAGGCGACGCCGAGAGCCGAAAGCGAACCGGGCGCTGTGAGCGCTGTCGAAAAGATCAGGAAGAGCGAGATCGCCGCGGCGTCGTTGAACAGGCTTTCGCCCTCGACGAGCCGCGTCAGACGTTCCGGGGCGCCGACCTCACGAAAGATCGCGATGACGGCGACGGGGTCGGTGGTCGCGATCAGGGCGGCGACGAGGAGGCAGGCGAGGAGCGGCATGCCGGCAAGCGGCCACAGCGCCAGCCCGGCACCGAAGGTCGTCACCACCACGGCGACGAGGGCGAGGATGACGATCGGCAGGAAATCCTCGCGCAGGCGATGCATGTCGACGCCGAGCGCGCCCTGGAAGATCAGCGTCGGCAGGAAGACATAGAGAAACAGCTGCGATCCGACCGGAAGATCGAGCACCTGCGCCGAGAACTCCGCCGGCAGCAACGAGCCGGGATTGGCGAGGGAATAGATGCACAGGCCGCCGAGCGCCGTGCCGCCGGCGGCGAGGACGATCGACACAGGCAGCCGCAGCCAGCGGGCCACCGGTCGGGCCAGCGATCCGAGGGCGACGACGACGGCGACGAGGGCGACGACGGTGGTGATCGACATGACGGACTACACGCGAGAAAAGGGTCAGCTGATTTGCAGGCACCCTTGCCAAAACACAAGGCTGCTACCCTATGGTCGGGTCGCCCGGCCGTATAGGTCTCCCGCGCTCGTTGCGCAGCGGCTTAGAGGCGGGCGCGATCGGACTGCGGGTTCTCGTGCTCGCGACTTCGGCATCACAGTGGCGCCTCCAACCGCCGGCTGTTTGCTCGAAGCAGGTGGTCTAATGCCGTGCGCCCGGCCGGAGCCTCAGCCCTGCCGCCAGGCCGGCAGGAGATCGCCCGGCGCGGGCTCGGCGGCATGAACCCCTCTGGCGATGGCGCGGGCCATGACCACCGTGGCCGCCGCCCCGAGCTCCACCGATCCGGCGCCCCGAATGTCGAGGGATAGGCCCGAGCGTCCGGTCGCCACGGCAAAGACGAGATCGCCGTCGAAATCGGTGTGGGAGGGAAAGATCGCTCTGGCAAAGCCGTCATGGGCGGCAATGGCCAGGCGCTTGGCCGCCGGCTTGTCGAGGATGGCGTCGGTGGCGATCATGCCGATCGTCGTATTCGTGCCGGGTTTGGGGGCGAATTTGGTGCGCGGCCGGCTGGCATCGGTCGGCAGCGGCGAGGGCAGGCCGAGGCCGCCGAATTCCTCGCCGATCTCAAAGGGCGCTGCCCAGAAGTGCCGCGTGGCGCCGATCGTCGTCGAGCCGAGCGCGTTGACCGCCACCAGCGCGCCGATCGTCACGCCGCTGTCGAGTCTGATGGAGGCCGAGCCGATCCCGCCCTTGAACGTCGCTGTCGTGCAGCCGATGCCGGCCCCGACGCTGCCGATCGCGAAATCGAGAGACGCGGCACTCGCCGCCTCGGCCCCGAATTCGCGATAGGGGGGATGCAGCCCCCAATCCTTGTCGCCGCCATTGGCGAGGTCGAAGAGGATCGCCGCCGGCACGATCGGCACGTTGAACCCGGCCACCGCAAAGCCTCGGCCCTGCTGGCGCAGAAACGACTGAACGCCGCTCGCGGCATCGAGGCCGAAGGCCGAGCCTCCCGACAGAACCAGCGCGTCTATCCCGCCAACGGTGTTTTCTGGCGAAAGCAGATCGGTCTCGCGCGTTCCCGGCGCGCCGCCGAGGATGGCGACGGAGGCGGTGGAGGCGGCATCGAAGAGCGCGACGGTCGAGCCGCTCTTCAAACCGGCGTCGCCGGCATGGCCGACTCTGACGCCGCCGACGTCGGTAATGAGATTGCGCGGACCGGGCCGCCAGAAAGCCGCCATCTCAGCCGCCGGTCTCTTCGACGAATTCGTCGCCTCGCCATTCGTAGACGCGGAAGAGATCGAGATTGCCGTCGCCCTTGGCGTCGAAACGGACGGGGCCGAGGCCGGTGTCGAATGTCTTCGTCGACAGGATCTTCGCCAGCGGGTCACCCGAGCTGCGGCTTTCCGCGGCCGCTTGCGTGGCGATCTCGGCCGCGGCATAGGCGGTGCCGAAATAGCCCTGCGGCGGCAGGTAGCCGGGGTCGCTCGCGGCATCTTCGGGCTGCGGGGCGAGTTCGGGAAAGCTCGTCTTCGGGCCGATCGCGATGATCCCGGCCGGCAGCGGCGTATCGACGCTGGCTTCGTCGAACAGGCCTTCGGCGCCGAGAATGTCGAGATCGAGGCCGGTCTCCTTGGCGTCGCGGGCGATAATCGCGATGTCCGGCCGGTCTCCGGCGATGAAGAACCGCGTGACGCCCGTGCGTTGGAGGCGTCTCGCCAGCCCGAACTGCTTTTCTTCCGCCGGTCGATAATTGTCGACGGTCTGCGGCTGCAGCCCCTCGTCGGCGAGCAGGCGGCGAACGGCATCGACGAGGCCGCGCGCTGCGATCGAGCCGTCGTCGATCAGCCCGAACGGCTTGTCGCCCCAGCGCGCGGTGATGTAGCGCGTCAGGGCCGCCGCTTCGTCGTCGGAGCGCGGCGCCAGTCGTTTGATCAGATAGCCGTTGCGCTCGTTGTCGTCGGTCAGCCGGTTGGCCCGGACGCCGACGTCGATGGTCGCAATCCCGGCCTTCTTCAAGATCGGCAGGGCCGCCTCGATCGCCTCGACGCAGAGAAAGCCGACGACGATCGCGGCCTTTTTTTCCACGAATGTTTTCGCCGCGTCTTCGCCGCCCTTCGCCGAACAGGAAGTATCGGCGATGACGGTCTCGGTCTTGCCTTTGTCGGCGGCAAGTGCGGCGGCCACGCCGTCCGTCACCTGACGCCCGAGAATATCCTGGGCATCCGACAAGGGCGCCGCGACGCCGATCACGATAGGGCCGCTCTCCTGCGCGAGCGCAGGCGAGGCGACGAGAAAAAATGCGGTCAGGGTTGCGAGAGCGCGCATGAAAGCGTCATAGCGCTTTCGTCGCCGCTTGGAAATCGCCCGGCGGCCGTGCGAGTTTCCGGTGGATGCGATCCGCATGTCGGCCGGTCGAAAGGGTGCGCTCCATCGATCGTCACCCTATGTCACGAAGATGGATTCCATATCTGCCGATCTGATGAACGAGGAAGAACGGTTGCTGAAGTCGATGCGAGCCGATCCGTTGGAATTTCGCGAAGCGATGACGCGGTTCGCCGCGGCGGTCAGCGTGGTGACGACCGATGGCGCGTCCGGACGCCGGGGCGTGACGGTTTCCTCGGCCTGTTCGGTCTCCGACGATCCAGCGACGCTGCTCGTCTGCCTCAATCTTTCGAGCGCCGACAACGCCTGGTTCGAGGAAAACGGCGTCTTTGCCGTCAACGTCATGTCGGCCCGCGACGAGGCGATCGCGCGGGGCTTTGCCGGCGAGGGCAAGCTGCCCCAGCCGGAGCGGTTTTCACGGGGCAGCTGGTCGACCGGCGCGACCGGCGCGCCGATGCTCGACACGGCCCTGGCGAGTTTCGACTGCCGGCTGATCGACGCCAAGGTGATCGCCACCCACACGGTGCTGATCGGCGAGGTCGTGGGGCTTCGCACCGGCGCGGCGGCCCCTTCGCTGGTCTATCTCGAGCGAGGCTTCCATACCCTCGACATTGGCCGCTGAGGCAGAACGAAGCACCCCTGGCAGCATCGAAAGGACGACCGTGACGAACCTTCCTGCCTCGATCGACGAGACGGCCGCGCTGCTCGACAAGGCCGACTATCTGGCCGACCGTCCCCTGGCGACGGTGCTGTTCCTGGCGCTGAAGATGGGCCGGCCGCTGTTTCTCGAAGGCGAGGCCGGCGTCGGCAAGACCGAGATCGCCAAGGTTCTGGCGTCGGCGCTCGACCGGCCGCTGATCCGTCTGCAGTGTTACGAGGGGCTCGACGTCTCCTCGGCGCTCTACGAGTGGAACTATGCCGCCCAGATGATCGAGATCCGCCTTGCCGAGGCGAGCGGCGATACGGCGCGGGATGCAATGCGCTCGGAGATCTTTTCCGAACGCTTCCTGATCCGCCGACCGATCCTCCAGGCCCTCGAAGCCGCGCCCGGCCGTGCGCCGGTGCTCCTCATCGACGAACTCGACCGGACCGACGAAGCCTTCGAGGCCTTCCTGCTTGAAATCCTCTCGGACAATCAGGTGACGATCCCCGAACTCGGCACGATCAGGGCAGAGGAACCGCCGATCGTCATCATCACCACCAATCGCACCCGCGAGATCCACGACGCCCTGAAACGGCGCTGCCTCTATCACTGGGTCGACTATCCGAAGGCCGAGCGCGAACTCCAGATCGTTCGCCGCAAGGCGCCCGGCGCCAACGCCGCTCTTGCCGGCGAACTCGTGGCTTTCGTGCAGAAGCTCCGCTCCATCGATCTCTTCAAGGCACCGGGCGTCGCCGAGACCATCGACTGGGCGAATGCCCTGACCGAGCTCAACGCCGTCGCGCTCGACCCCGCCCACATCTCAGACACCCTCGGCGTCCTCCTGAAATATCAGGACGACATCCAGCGGCTGGAGACCGGCGAGAGCAAAAAGATCCTCGACGAGGTCAAGCGCGACCTTCAGGCGGCGTCCTGACTTGATGGCCGGCGACGACGAGATCGTGGCAGAGGCCGATCCGAACGGCCGGCTGGCCGACAACATCGCCTATTTTGCGAGGGCCCTCCGCCGGGCCGGACTGAAGCTCGGGCCGGCCGCGACGCTTGACGCGATCGAAGCCGTCAGGACGGCGGGGCTCTCCTCGCGCGACGACTTCTACTGGACGCTCCACGCCACCCTCGTCTCGCGGCGCGAGGACGAGGCGGTGTTCGCCGAGGCGTTCCGGCTGTTCTGGCGCTCTCGCGAGCTGATCGAGAAGATGATCGCCATGTTCTCGCCGACCGCGCCGCCGCGCGAGACGGCGCCCGAGAAGAAGCGCGCCGGCGAGGACAGGGCGGCCGAAGGCCTGTTCGAAGGCGCCGAAAAACGCGTGACCAAGCAGGACCGGCCGATCGTCGAGATCGATGCGAGCCTCACCGTTTCCGGCAGCGAGGTCTTGCGCAAGAAGGACTTCGCCCAGATGACCGTCGCAGAACTCGCCGAGGCCAAGCGCGCCATCGCAGCCCTCCGATTGCCCGACGACGAGATGAAGACGCGGCGTTTCCGGCCGGACGCCAAGGGGCGCAGGATCGACGCAAGGGCGACCATGCGCGCCTCGATGAAGACGGGCGGCGATCTCCTGTTGCCGAAATTTTCCTCCGAGCGCACCCGGCATCCGCCCGTCGTGGTGATCGCCGACATTTCCGGCTCCATGAGCCAGTATACGCGCGTCTTCCTGCACTTTCTCCATGCTCTCACCGACGAGCGGCGGCGGGTGCATACCTTTCTGTTCGGCACAAGGCTGACCAACGTCACCCGCCAGATGCGCCGCAAGGATCCGGACGAGGCGCTGGAGGAATGCGCCGGCGCAGTCAAGGACTGGTCCGGCGGCACCCGGATCGGCGAGGCGCTGGGCGCCTTCAACCGCGACTGGTCGCGCCGGGTGCTGGGGCAGGGGGCGATCTGCATCCTGATCACTGACGGGCTCGAGCGGGACAGCGTCGAGGACCTTGAAAAGCAGATGGAGCGGCTGCACAAATCCTGCCGGCGCCTCGTCTGGCTCAATCCGCTTCTGCGCTACGATGGTTTTTCGGCCAAGGCGCGAGGCGTCCGCGCGATGCTGCCGCATGTCGACGAGTTCCGCTCCGTGCACTCACTCGATGCCATGCGGGCGCTCTGCGAGGCGCTGTCGAGCGCGCGCCCGGCGGCCGAGACCGATCCGCGACTGTGGCTACGCGACGAACGCATCGTCGACGCCGCCTGACCCTTGCCGAGTCGGGCTTGAGGGTCGACATACAATGGAAATGGCGGTGACGCTGCCACCCCCCTCTGCCTGCCGGCATCTCCCCCACAAGGGGGGAGATCGATCGTCGCGGCGGTTTGCGCCAGCTTTGTCGGCCGGTATTCAGACGAACGGGCGAACAGGTCGAACGAGTGCCAATCTCCCCCCTGGTGGGGGAGATGTCCGGCAGGACAGAGGGGGGCAAACTCGGCACTGTCCCCGCCGAAAACGACGCCACCACGCGATTGCGAGGATCACCATGTCCGAAACACCAACCGAACTCGACGTCCTGAAGACCACCGAGCGCTGGGCCGGCGAGGGCCGCAAGCTGGCGCTGGCCACCGTCGTCGAGACCTGGGGCTCGGCGCCGCGCCCGACGGGCAGCCATCTCGTCATCGACGAGGAGGGTAATTTCGAGGGCTCGGTCTCCGGCGGCTGCGTCGAGGGCGCGGTCGTCTCGGAAGCGCTCGACGTCATCGGGGCGGGCGAGCCGCGCATCTTGGAATTCGGCGTTGCCGACGAGACCGCGTGGCGGGTGGGGCTTTCCTGCGGCGGGCGCATCCGGGTCTATGTCGAGAAGGTGGCCTGATGGACCGCGCCCTTCTTTCCGCCCTCAACGAAGAGCGCGCAGCGCGCCGTGCCGCGGTGGTGGTGACCGAGCTTGCGAGCGGTCGTCAGCGGCTGGTGCGCGAGGCGGAGGTCACTTCCGATCCGCTGTCCGCCGAGATCGAGAAGACGATCCGGTCGGGCAAGTCGGGCATCGCCGAGACGCCCGACGGCGAGGTGTTTCTCAACGCCCATCTGCCGCCGGCCCGCATCGTCGCCATCGGCGCGGTCCATATCAGCCAGGCGCTGGCGCCGATGGCCAAGATCGCCGGCTTCGACATTGAGATCGTCGATCCACGCACGGCATTTGCCAGCGCCGATCGCTTTCCCGGCGTGACGCTCCACGCCGAATGGCCGGAGGACGTTTTGAAACAGCGGCCCTTCGATGCCTATACGGCGGTCTGCGTCATCACCCACGATCCGAAGATCGACGATTTTCCGCTGATCTCTGCCTTAAAGACGGGCTGCTTCTACATCGGCGCGCTCGGCAGCCGGAAGACCCATGCCAAGCGCGTGGAGCGGCTGATCGCGGCCGGCATCCCGCAATCCTCCATCGATCGCATCGAGGCGCCGATCGGCGCCGATATCGGCGCGGCCAACCCCGGCGAGATCGCGGTCGCGATCCTCGCCTCGGTGATCGAGGCTTTCCGCAAACGCAAGATGTTCGCCGACAGGCGCGGCGAGACCGAGGCGGCATGAGGTTCGGGCCGGTTCCCGTCGCACAGGCCGAGGGCGCGCTGCTTGCCCATTCGCGCAGCGTCGAGGCGGGCAGGATCGCCAAGGGCACCCGGCTGACGGCGGACGATGTCGCGACGCTTTTGGGCGCCGGGATCGAGAGCGTCGTCGTCGCCCGCCTCGACGCCGGCGATCTCACCGAGGACGAGGCCGCGGCCCGTATCGGGGCTGGGCTGGGCGGCTCGCATCTGGCGGTGGCGGACGCTGCGACCGGCCGGGTCAACGTCCATGCCGCGGCCTCGGGGCTGTTCGTCCCCGATCGGGAGAGCGTCGACAGGGTCAACGCCGTCGATCCTTCGATCACGCTCGCAACGCTCGATGAGTTCGAGCCGGTCGCCGACGGCCGGATGGTCGCCACGGTGAAGATCATTCCCCTTGCGGTCTCGGGCGCGTCGGTCGAGCGGGTGCTGGCGATCCTTGCCGAAAAGCCGGCCTTTCGCCTCTCGCCCTACGAGCCGAAGAGGATCGCGCTGATCCAGACCGAACTTGCCGGCACGAGGCCGAAGATGCTCGACAAGACGCGGCGGGTGACGGAGGCGCGGCTGGCGCCCTCCGGCTCGAGCGTCATCGCCGAATGGCGCTGTCCTCACCAGGCCGAGCCCCTGGCCGAAAGCCTGCGGCGGGCCGGCGACGCCGATCTCGTCCTCGTCTTCGGCGCCTCGGCCGTGATCGACGCCGACGACGTCATTCCGGCCGCGATCCGCTCGGCCGGCGGGACGGTCGAGTACCTCGGCATGCCGGTCGATCCGGGCAACCTCCTGCTGCTCGGCGAACTCGGCGGCCGGCCCGTACTCGGCGCGCCGGGTTGTGCGCGGAGCCCGAAGGAGAATGGTTTCGACTGGGTGATCAATCGCTTGCTGGCCGATCTTCCGGTGACGGGTGAAGACATCCGCAAGATGGGTGTCGGCGGATTGTTGATGGAGATCGCCTCCCGGCCCAGGCCGCGCGAGGGCGAGCGGGACGATGCCGACACCGCACAGGAGGACAGCGATCCCGCCGTCGACATCGTGGTGCTCGCCGCCGGCCGCTCGAGCCGCATGGGCGGGCCGAACAAGCTCCTCGCGGACTTCGGCGGCAAGAGCTTGATCCGCCGCAGCGTCGAGACGGCGCTGGGCGCGAGGAACGCCGAAACCGTGCGCGTCGTGACGGGCCACATGCAGAGCGAGATCGTCGCGGCGCTTGACGGGCTCGATGTCGAGATCGTCGAAAATCCAGACTTTGCCGACGGGCTTTCCACCTCGCTCAAGGCCGGTTTCGCAGCGTCGCGGGAGGCGGACGGCGTTCTCGTCATGCTGGCCGACCAGCCGCTGTTGACGGCGACCGATCTCGACCGGCTGATCGCCGCCTTCACCGGGCGGGGGCGGGGCGCCATCGTTGCGGCCAGCGATCGCGGCACGCGGCGCAACCCGGTGATATTGGCTCGCGGCTTTGCGGAAGAGATCGAGGCGCTCGCCGGCGACGTCGGCGCGGCCCGGTTGATCGCGCGCCATTCCGAAGCGCTGGTCGAGGTCGAGATCGGCGAGGCCGCGAGTGTAGACGTCGATACGCCCAAGGCGCTGGCGGCTGCAGGGGGACGGTTCGTGGCGGGGTGAGGCGCCCGCGCATGGCGGCGTGAGGGCCCTTCGGGGAACGTCGCGGCGAGGCACCCCCCTCTGTCCTGCCGGACATCTCCCCCACAAGGGGGGAGATCGGCGGTATTGGGGTTCGGCGCCTTTTCGTCAATGTTTGAGCGGCCTTACCTATCGAAGAGTGGCGTGGCGCAGGTGACGATTCGATCTCCCCCCTTGTGGGGGAGATGCCGGCAGGCAGAGGGGGGGATCGCCGCCGCAACGTCTGCAAATCTCACATCCGGCGACGGGGGGCCGATGGCCTCGGCCGAGGGAACGTTTCGCCGATGCGCGGCCTTCCGTTTTCTTGACGCAACGACCCATCGCGACTGACAGACAGGAAAGCGACCGCATGGACGAATTTGTCCGCTCCATCATGGAGACCCTCGGGGTCTTCGGCATCGGCCTTTTGATGTTCCTCGAAAACGTCTTTCCGCCGATCCCGTCCGAGCTGATCATGCCGCTTGCAGGCTACCAGTCGGCCAAGGGGGAGATGTCGCTCCTTGCGGTCATCGCCTCGGGCACGATCGGATCGCTGCTCGGGGTCATCCCCTGGTACTATGCCGGCCATTATATGGGCGAGCGGCGGATGAAGCGGCTTGCGGCGCGCCATGGCCGCTGGCTGACGCTGTCGCCCCAGGATGTCGACAACGCCAATCAATGGTTCCGCGAAAAAGGCGCCCGCGCCGTGCTCTTCGGGCGGCTCGTGCCGACCGTGCGGACGCTGATATCGGTGCCGGCAGGCATCGCCCACATGCCCATGCCGACCTTCGTCGTCTATTCGGCCATCGGCGGAGCCGTGTGGACGGCGTTTCTGGCGCTGCTCGGCTTTCTGCTCGGCCAGCAATATGCGCTTGTCGAAGGTTATGTCGGCCCGGTTTCGAACGTCATCATCGTCGCGATCGTCGTCTTCTACATTTACAGGGTGATCACCTTCGATCCGGGGCCGCAGCGCGACACCGGGCCGGCGAATGAAGAGCGCGGTGGCTGACGCACTCTTAAAGTCTCGACTTGTTCCAATCACCGCGATGGGCGACAAGACATGCCGCCGCATCAAAGGTGAGACCCATGAGCCAGACTGCGTTACCCGTCTTCCAGCTTCCTGACGTCACTCGGGCGAGGCGTCTTTCCGGCCGCGTCGCTGGCCTCTTTCGCACGAAGAGCGAGGGGTTCGTGACGAGCCCGGTAGAGCGGCTGGAGCTTGGCTATGAGGGGATCGCCGGTGACCGCCACGGCGGCATCACGCGCAAGAGCGGCGGACGCGAGCCGTGGTACGAGCGCGGCACCGAGATGCGAAACGAACGGCAGATCTCGATCCTGTCGCCCGACGAGCTTGCCCTGATTGCCGAGACGATGGGGATCGCGGAGCTGCGGCCCGAATGGATCGGCGGCAATCTCCTCGTCGAAGGAATTCAGCAGCTGACATGGCTGCCGCCGCGCACGCTTCTGTTCTTCGAGGGCGGCGTCACGCTGAAGGTCGACGGGGACAACGGTCCCTGCCGTTTCGCCGGTCGCGCCGTCGCCGAGAAGGTCGGCGGGGGAACGGATGTCGAGCTCGGCTTCGTTCCTGCCGCCAAAAAACGGCGCGGGCTCGTCGCCTGGGTCGAGAAACCGGGAACGATCGCGGCCGGCGAGCGCTTCGAGGCGCATGTTCCGGAGCAGTGGATCTATCCGGCTTGAACGGATTGCCGATCTTGAGACGAGCTCGCGGCCTTGCCGCGTCTTTCGGCGCGAATGGGAGGGCGTGACCTGTCATTCGCGGCCAAAGCCGAGCGGTATGTCAAAGACCTCGTGCGCGTCTCCGGCGATCCGATGCCGTGGAAGGCCGTCGGTGCGACGCTGCTCGCCGCCGCATTGCCCCCGGTCATCTGCGGCGTCTTCTTCGGCAAGCTCGCCATCGCCGCGCTGATCGCCTCGATGTCGGCGCATCTCGCCGCCAAGGACGTGCGCACGGGCAGCGCCGGGCTGATCGTGTTCTCGACCGGGCTGGCCGGCTTCGTCTGTCTCGGCCGGCCGGAGATGACGCTGCTCGTCGCGCCGATGGTCGGCATCGCGGCGGCGACGGCCGGCCATTACGGCTTTGCCAAGCCGGTGATCCGCGGGCTGATCTTCTGGACGATCTTCACCAGCCAGCTCATTCCCACCGATCAGCCCGAGGCGATGTTCCTCGTCTACTGCCTGTCGATGCTGTGGAGCCTGCGGGTGACGCATCTCGCCGGACTTGCCGCGACCATTGCACCCGAGGAGCCGGCGTCGAGCCAGTATTCGGCGATATTCGCCGCCGTTCTGGCGGTCGGGCTGGCGATCTCGGTCTATGTCGGCCAGCGGCATCTGGGCGCCCACGGTTTCTGGTTCCCGCTGACCTTCGTGGCGCTCTGCCTGCCGCCCCATGGCCAGCTCTTCTCGCGGACCTGGCAGCGTGCGATCGGCACGATCGTCGGAACGCTGGTCGTGTTTCTCGCCGGTCTCGTCACCACCGATCCCTGGTGGATCGCGCCGCTCGGCGTCGTCGCCCTGCCGCTCGGCTTCCGCATCCTGCCGCAGAGCTACACCGGCTTCATCACCTGCCTGACGATCACGGTCCTCGCCTTCCTCAACATCGCGACGCCCATCGACACGCTGGCCTTCGAACGCCTCGCGACCATGGGCCTTGCGGCGCTGATGACCGGGGTGCTGGCGGCGATCGGGGCGCTGGTACTGTGGTTCGTCAAGCCCGAGGCGTTGCGGTCGCTGACGAAGGACGGGGGGTGATGGGGGGCTGGCGAGGGGCGTGACCGTCGACGGGAGTTGGGCCTAGGCTCCCGACGCTCCGTCATCCCGGGCTTGACCCGGGATCCATTCCTCCGCGCCGAAGCGGCATCGACGATGCAGAATGCCAATGCTCGACCGGAGCGGCAGCGTCAACGGCTTGGAGTGGATCCCGGGTCAAGCCCGGGATGACGAGGTTGAGGGGATGGCACCCGTCCTGCGAACGCTGTGGCAGGCGCGTCTCTCAAGTCTTCGGCGACTTCCGGCGACCAGAGCTTCGCCGTGGAATTCGTCACTTGGCATCCCAATGGCGCAAAATCGCGACCGTCAGGTGGACAGGCCGGGAGAGGGGCTCCAATGCAGCGCGCCGCCCTGCCCCTCACGCCCCGCCGAGTAGGTCCTTGTATTCCTCGCGCAGGACGTTCTTCTGCACCTTGCCCATGGTGTTGCGGGGAAGCTCGTCGACGAAGACGATGCGCTTGGGCTGCTTGAAGCGGGCGAGCTTGTCCTTGAGGGCGGCGATCACCGCCTCTTCCTCCAGCGGCTCCTTCGCCACGACGCAGCCGACGACGCCCTCGCCGAAATCCTTGTGGGGTACGCCGATCACCGCGCTTTCGACGACGCCGGGAAGCTCGTCGATGACGAGTTCGACTTCCTTCGGATAGACGTTGTAGCCGCCGGTGATGACCAGGTCCTTGCCGCGCCCGACGATGGTGACGTAGCCGTCCGCGTCGACGAAGCCGAGATCGCCGGTGATGAAGAAGCCGTCGTCACGAAACTCCGAGGCGGTCTTTTCCGGCATCTGCCAGTAGCCGGCGAAGACGTTCGGTCCCTTCACCTCGATGACGCCGATTTCGCCTCGGGGCAGGATCTTGCCGCTCTCGGGGTCGGCGATGCGCAGCTCCGTGCCCTCGAGCGGGAAGCCGACGGTGCCGGCGCGGCGCTCGCCCTCATAGGGGTTCGAGGTATTCATGTTGGTTTCGGTCATGCCGTAGCGCTCGAGAATGCGCTGGCCGGTCGCGGTCTCGAAGGCCCGGTGGGTTTCGGCCAGAAGCGGCGCCGAGCCCGAGGTGAACAGCCGCATATGGGCGGTCAATTCCCGGTTCAGGCGCTCGTCGGCGAGGAGCCGGGTATAGAAGGTCGGAACGCCCATCATCGAGGTCGCCTGCGGGAGATATTCGAACACCGCGTCAGGGTCGAATTTCGGCAGGAAGATCAGGCCGCCACCGGCGATCGTCACCGTGTTCGAGGCGACGAAGAGGCCGTGGGTGTGGAAGATCGGCAGGGCGTGGAGAAGCTCGTCCTTCTCCGTGAAGCCCCATGTCTCCTGCAGCACCTTCGCGTTGGACAGAAGATTCGCATGGCTCAGCATCGCGCCCTTGGAGCGGCCGGTCGTGCCGGAGGTGTAAAGGATCGCGGCGAGGTCTTCCGGGTCGCGGGCAACGGTGGCGAAGGTCTCGTCGGCCGACAGAACCTTTTCGCTCAGGGAGCTGGCGCTCCCGTCCGTCGAACTCCGGAAGCCGAGCGTCTCGATCGCTGCCCCGGCCTTTTCGGCGATCGGCGCCAGCTGCTCGCGCTTCTTCGGATCGCAGACGAAGATTCTGGGCCCGGCATCGGTGAGGAAGTATTCGATCTCGGCCGGCGTGTAGGCGGTGTTGAGCGGCAGGAAGACGCCGCCGGCCCGGACCGTTGCGAGATAGAGCATCAAGGCTTCGATCGACTTTTCGACCTGCACGGCCACCCGGTCGCCTGGACGAAGCCCCAGATCCGTCAGGACGTTGGCGAAGCGCGCCGAAACCGTCTCGACATCGCCGTAGGAAAACTTTCGGCCGTCCGGCAGGAGCGCGAAACGGCGGCCGGGATTTTCGCGGCCCTTCTTCAGGAGCGCGTCGAAAAGCGTGTTGGTCATGCGACGTCCTTCAATGTGTGTCCGCTGCGGCCGGGCAGGAGGCTCGTCACCGCGCGGCTGGCGGCGACTTCACCGTCCGCGGCATAGGCCTCGTGCCGCTGCTCGACCCTCGGCAGATCGTAGAGATAGTTGACCATCAGGCCATGGGCCTGCTTCAGGCCGCGCGCTGACGGATCGCCGAGATGCATGATACGGTTCAGCATCGCGCCGTTGCCGAGATGAAACCGCGCCACCGGGTCCTGCGGCTGGCCATCGCCGCGCTTGGCCCTCAGGAAATAGCGCGCGGCGAGCGACAGAATCCCGGCCCGGATTTCATCGACGGCCGACGGGTCAGCCTGCCAGTCCCTGACCCCGACGATCTCGATCGCCCGCTTTTCGGCCGGCGCCAGCCGCTCACGGAAGTCTTTCGGCAGCGCCTCGACCCACGCCGCGAAGCCCGGCACGGGCGACAGCGTGACGAAGGTCTTCAGGTTCGGAAAGTGTTCCTTCAGATCCTCGGCCACCTGCTTGATCAGGAACGAGCCGAAGGAGACGCTGGCAAGGCCCTTGTGGCAGTTGGAGATCGAATAGAACACGGCCGTCTGTGCCGCTTCGGCGGTGATGGTCGGCCGCTCCGGGTCGAGCACCGAGGCGATCGACGTCGGAATCTCGTCGGTCAGCGCGACCTCGACGAAGATCAGCGGGTCGTCGGGGATCGAGGGGTGGAAGAAGGCGAAGCAGCGCCGGTCCGTAGGGGCGAGACGCTGGCGCAATTCGTCCCAGTTGCCGATGGCGTGGACCGCTTCGTACTGGATGATCTTTTCCAGGATCGAGGCCGGCGTGTTCCAGTCGATCGGCCTCAGCATCAGGAAGCCGCGATTGAACCAGGACTGGAAGAGGTGTTTCAGATCGCTGTCGACGGGGCCGAGCCTTTCGGGATCGGCGCGCACGACCGGCAGGAAACGCTCGCGCAGTTTGACGAGTTCGGCGGTGCCGCCGGGGGCAAGGTTCAACCGCCGAAACAGCTCCTGGCGGGGCGGCTCGGCAATCTCCTGCAGACGGCTCAGATTTATCAGGCTCGGATCTGCGGCATAGGCGCTTGCGGCTTCGGCGAGGTCGGCCGGGTCCGGCGAGAACTCTTCTGCCAGCATGTGGCAGAAACGCTTGATGCCCTTGTCGCTGAGCGCCCGCACGCCGTTGATGATGTCGGCGGCCATGCGAACGCCCGTCGCCTCGCCGCGCGAGGAGACGAGGCGATGACAGAGCGCGGCGATCTCCGGCACCTCGACGCTCGGCGGCGCCTCGTCCCCGGAGAACCAGGACCTCGCGCCGATCGAACTCAAAAGGTCGGACAGAAGGGAAACGCGGCTCATCTGGCAGCTCCCATCACGTAGTCTGGCAAGAACAGCGCGATCTGCGGAAAGACGCAGAGCGTGACGATTCCCAGCACCATGCACAGGACATAGGGCAGGGATCCGCGCAGAATTTGGCCGAGCGAGATGTCCGGCGCAATCCCGTTGATGACGTAAAGGTTGAGGCCGACCGGCGGGGTGATCAGGCCGATCTCCATGTTGATCGTCAGGATGACGGCGAACCAGTAGGGGTCGAAGCCGGCATTGGTGATGATCGGCAGAAGGATCGGCGCGGTCATCAGGATGACGCCCACCGGCGGCAGGAAGAAGCCGGCGACGAGGAGGAAGACGTTGATCACCGCCATCAGCACCCAGCGGTTCACCTCCATGTCGGCGATGGCCTGGGCGATCGACTGGGTGATGAACATCGAGGAGAGGGCGAAGGCGAAGAGATCGGCCGCACCGATGATCAGCATGATCATCACGCTCTCCTTGAGCGTGTCGCGGAAGATCACGTTCATCGAGGAGAACTTCCAGGCCTTCGAGAAGATACCGTAGACCACCGCGACGAGGATCAGACAGAACAGCGCGCCGACGCCGGCCGCTTCCGACGGCGTGGCGACGCCGCCATAGAGCACCCAGAGAACGCCAACGATGATCGCGAGGAACGGCAGAACCCGCGGCAGCGCGGAAAAGCGCTCGCGCATGGAGAAGTTCTGGGTCAGCTCCGACAGGCCGAGGCCCCGGCGTTTGCAGGCGATGATCGTCCAGGCCATGAAGAAGATCGTCAGCATCAGGCCAGGCAGCAGGCCGGCGAGGAACAGCCGGCCGATCGAGGTCTCCGTCGCGATGCCGTAGACGATCATCGTCACCGAGGGCGGGATCAGGATGCCGAGCGTGCCGCCGGCGGCGATGGAGCCTGCGGCGATCTCGGCCGGATAGCCGCGCTGGCGCATCTCCGGAATGCCCATCTTGCCGATCGCCGCACAGGTGGCGGGCGAGGAGCCGGACAGGGCCGCGAAGATCGAACAGGCGCCGAGATTGGACAGGACGAGGCCGCCTGGAACGCGGTTCAGCCAGCGGTCGAGCGCCTCATAGAGATCCCTGCCGGCCGGCGAGGAGGCGACGGCCGCGCCCATCAGGATGAACATCGGCACGGCGACGAGGCTGAAGGGCGAGAGATAGCCGAAGAACTGCTCGCCGATGGTCTCCAGGAAGAAGCCGCCATAGACGGTGTAGAGCGCGCCCATGGCGACGAGGCCGAGGGAGAAGGCGATGGGTGTGCCGATGGCGAGAAGGCCGAGCAGGGCGCCCAGCATCACCAGGCCGGAGACAAGCGGCGTCACGAGCGGGCCTCTTTGGTGGTCTCGTCGAAGAGCTCGGTCTGATGGGTGACCTGGTAGGGACCATCGAGGACGAGCCGCATGATCTCCGCGACATATTGCAGAGCCAGCATCAGCGTGCCGACCGGCATCGGCAGGAGCGGCATCCACAAGGGCACGGCCCAGACGGTGTCGCTGGTCCAGCCGCCGCTCCACGCCTCCTCGAAGTGGATCCAGCCGGCATAGGCCAACATCGCGACGAAGAGGAGGGAGAACACAGCCGCGAGCAGCTGCATCACGAGCCGCACACGCAAGGGCGCCGCGATCTGCAGGATGTCCACATTGACGTGGCCGCGCACGATCAGCACCCAGGGCGCCCCGATGAAGGTCGCCGCGACGATGGCATAGGCGGTGTATTCGGTCTGCCAGACCGTCGACCATCCGAGCGCATAGCGCACGAAGACCATGTGGCTGACGGACAGGACGGCGGACAGAAGCAGGACTGCGGCGAGAACGCCGAGACCGCGCGAGATCGCCGAAACCGCCGAAATGTAGAGGCGCATTGAAGGTCCCTGAATAAAGGCGGGTGATCGAGGCGGCGAGGCCTGAAACCCGCCGTCACATCACCCCGAGAGCGGAGCGCGGCGTCGGTGCGCCGCGGCTCCTGGTGCTTCGCAGATGGCGCCTATTCGACGGCAAGCGCCTCGTCGATCAGCTTCTGGCCGTTCGGCACCTTCTTGGCGAACTCCTTGTAGGAGGTCTCCTTGGCGATCTTCAGCCAGGCGTCATAGTTTTCCTTGGACATCGTCGTGACCTCGACGCCGTTCTCCTTGTAGACGTCGACGAGTTTCTGATCGAGGTCCTTGGCCTCGCCGGCGAAATAGTCCTGCGCGACCTTGCCCGCGGCCATCACGGCCTCTTTCTGCTTGTCGTCCAGGCGCTCGAAGGAGCGCTTCGACATCAGGATCGGCTCATACATGAACCACAGGGCGTTTTCGCCCGGGGCGGTCAGGCACTTGGCCACTTCATAGATGCGGTAGGAGACCAGCGATCCCGAAGAGGTGTTGGCGCCGGTCAGAACGTTCTGCTGCATGCCGGTGTAGATTTCCGACGAAGGCATCGAGGAGATCGACGCGCCGGCGCCGACCAGCATTTCCTCGAATGCCGGGCCGGCGGCCCGCAGCACCTGGCCCTTGGCGGTCTCGGGCGAGGTGATGCACTCCTTCGAAGAAACGAAGCCGCCGGCGAGCCAGGCGTCCGACAGGACGATGGCGCCGGCCTTCTCGATCTCGGCCTTGATGTCCTTCATGAAGGGCGAATCGTTCAGCCGCGCGGCGCGCTCGTGGCTGCCGACGAGGCCGGGCATCAGGGTCGCCGAAAAGGACGGATGGCGGCCGGACGCATAGTCGAGCGGAAAGGCGGTGATGTCGATCTGGCCCTTGGTGACGGCGCCCCACTGGTCTTTCGCCTTGAAAAGCGATTCCCCGGGGAACACCTGCAGCGTCAGCCCGACATCGGCCTTCTGCAGCTCCTTGCCGATCAGTTGCACCATCTCGTCGCGCACATCGCCCTTGCCGCCGGGCCACTGATGGGAAGCCCGCAGGGTCATGTCGGCAGCGACGGCCGAGCCGCAAAGGGCGAGGCCGCAGACGGCGGATAAAAGCAATTTCTTCATGGTCATTCCTCCCGAGTGAAAACAAAGGGTCGCGCAAAGTCTGCGTCCGCGAGGCTCCTCCAAGCCTTGTGTGAAACCAACATCGGGTTGCACACGGTGTCAAGGTAATTGTATACGATTGAGCCGAAAACGTCCTCGGCACGGTCATGAACGATACCGCCAGATACGCCATCCCCGCCGATATGCTGGTTGAAAAGCTCGACGCCCGTCGTGCCGGCCGCCGGCAATCAAAGGCCGGTCGCGTCAAATCCGGCGAGATACGCGAGATCCTCGAGCAGGAGATCGTCACCGGGGAGCGATCGGCAGGGGAGCGGCTCGACGAGCAGGCCGTCGCCGGCCGTTTCGGCGTGTCGCGAACGCCCGTGCGGGAGGCGATCAACCAGCTCGCTTCCGCCGGTCTGGTCGAGCTGATTCCCAATCGCGGCGCCTTCGTGCGCGAAACCGGCCTTGCCGACCTCGTCGAGATGTTCGAGGTGATGGCCGAAATGGAAGCCATGGCCGGCCGGCTCGCCGCGCGTCGCATCGACGCGGCCGGGCGGGCAAAGCTTCAGGTGGCGCTCCTCGCCTGTGAAAGCGCCGCGGCGCGTGACGCGGACGACGCGTCGGACGCCTATTATTACGAGAACGAGCGGTTTCACGAGGCGATCTACGACGCTTGCGGCAACAGGTTTCTTGCCGGCGAGGCGAGGCGCCTGCATCAGCGGCTGAAGGCGTTCCGGCGCCTCCAATTGCGCGTCCCTCAGCGTATGCGGCAATCGCTGGCGGAGCACCGCCGGATCGTCGCGGCCATCGAAGCGAGCGACGGGGAGCGGGCGGAGGCCGAGCTGAAGGCTCACATCACCGTTCAGGGAGAGCGCTTCGCCGATCTTGTCGCCAGTCTGAAGCCGAAGGGCGACTGAGAGCGGTCACGGCTTTGTGACAGATGCCTGCCGGTTGGTGCGGCCGAACCCGAAGCTACTTCCTCACTGAGCCGATCAGTCTGAATCACTGTTCACCGATCTCGTAAGGAAGACCGTCCATGCAGAAATTTTTGGCCGCCGCCGTGATCCCCATGCTGCTCGCGGCAGGTCCCGCTCTGGCGCAGACGACGCCCGACATGGGCGACGCCAAGAAAGTCGAGCTCAAGGGCACTGACGGGACATCCATGGGCACGGCCTCGGTCGTGCCGACGGCCCACGGCGTCATCATCGAGACCGATCTTCAGAATCTGCCCGATGGCGTCCACGGCTTCCATATTCACGAGACCGGCGCCTGCGACGGCGACTTCACCTCGGCCGGCGGCCATTACAATCCGTCCGGCGCCGATCACGGCTATCTCATGGAGGCGGGGCCGCATGCCGGCGACATGCCCAACGTGACCGCCATCGACGGGGCCGTGAAGGTCACCGTCTTCAATGGGGGCGTCAGCTTGACCGGGGGCGAGGCGCCGCTCGACGATGAGGACGGCTCTGCCCTGTTGATCCACTCCGGCGCCGACGACTATGCCTCGCAGCCTTCCGGGGATGCGGGAAGCCGCATCGCCTGTGGGGTGATATTCCCGGCCAGGTGATCGTCCCTACTTTGCCATCGAGGGAGCGGCAACCGGTCCGGGCCGCCGTCCTCGCATGACGGAACGGGCACAGGACGGGCGGTAAGATCACACGATGGGAATAGCATTCGCACAGACGGCCGCGCCGTCGGGGCAGGGCGGAAATCCGCCCGAGAGCGTCGATGCGGCAATGAAGCTCGATCCCGCCTTCGCGCTCGGCAAGGTCGAGAGCTGGGTCATCGGTTTCCAGAAGCTCCTGCCCAACATCGTCGTCGCGCTCGTCGTCTTTGCGATCTTCTGTTTCTTCGGCTGGCTGGTCGGGCGCCTATTCGTGCGCTGGGCCAAACGGCGCAGCCGCGACAATCTCGGCGAGGTGCTCGGCTCCTTCCTGAAATGGGCGATCATCGTCTTCGGCGTCCTGATCGCGCTGACGATCGTCATCCCCTCGCTCAATCCGGCCGATCTTCTCGCCGGCCTCGGCGTCGGTTCCGTTGCGATCGGTTTTGCCTTCAAGGACATTCTGCAGAATTGGCTGGCCGGATTGCTTCTGCTCCTGCGCCAGCCCTTCCATGTCGGCGATCAGATCATCGTCAATGGCTATGAGGGGACGGTCGAATGGATCGAGACCCGGGCGACGATCATCACCACCTATGACAAGCGCCGGGTGATCATTCCCAATTCCGACGTCTATTCGAGTGCCGTGACGGTCAACACGGCCCACGAGCTGCGCCGCTCGCAATATGACGTCGGCATCGGCTATGGCGACCGGATCGATGTCGCGCGCGATGCGATCCTCGCCGCGCTGGCCGAGACGCCGGGCGTGGAGAAGGAGCCGAACTACGAGGTTCTCGTCTGGGATCTCGCCGCATCCTGGGTGACGCTCAGGGTCCGCTGGTGGACCAATTCCGTGCGCACAGACGTCGTCCATACCCAGGCGGAGGCGCTCGAACGGATCAAGGCCGCGCTCGAAGCAGCCGGTGTCGACATGCCGTTCGAGACGCAGGTCCTGCTTTTCCATGACCAGAGCGAGGAGACCGACGGACGGCGCGGAAAGCAGCGCGAGGGCTGGCCGAAGCCGGCATCCGGCGAACCGCCGCGACCTGCGCGGCTTGTCCGCAGCGATACTGGAGACGGTGAGCGAGCGAAAAATTGACCGCCCCAGCGCGCCCAAAGGCTTCTTTCAACGCGACCGGACGCTGCCTTCGGACGGGCACCTGATGTCAGGGCAGCCAGGTAATCGGCTGGTAGCCAGGCAGTGCCTCGATGCGGCGCAGCCATGCGGAGATGGCGGGAAAGGCGTTGAGATCGAAGCCGCCTTCGTCCGCGACATGGGTATAGGCATAGAGCGTGATGTCGGCGAGGCTGGCTGATCGCCCGGCGAGCCAGTCATGCTCTGCGAGCCGCCGCTCCATGACGCCGAGCGCCTTGATCCCGCCTGCGAGGGTTTCCGCAAGGCGGTCGTCTGTCGCGAAGGCACTCAAGCGTGGATAGATGATCAGGGATCGACGGACGGCCACGAACGGCTCGTGGCTGTATTGTTCGAAGAACATCCAAGACAGCATCTCGGCCCGCTCGAACGGGTCAGTCGGAACAAACGCCGTTCCTTCGCCGAGGTAGTATAGAATGGCGTTCGATTCCGGCAGGTAGCGCCCATCGTCGGTCTCGAGCAGCGGAACCTTGCCGACGGGGTTTTTCGTCAGATACTCCGGCCGTGCCGTGCCGCCGTCTTCAGTCGAAACCCCGATGTGTCTGAATGAGCGGCCAATCAGCGCGGCAAGCAGGCGCGGCTTGTAGCAGTTGCCGGAACTAGGCATCCCGTAGATGGTGATCATGAGCTGGTCCTCAGCGACAGTCTGCCGGGACGGTGCCATGATCAGGCGCGCCGGCGCCAATTCATTTTGATGAAGTGAGCGATCAGACCAGGAGTTTTTCCAGCGACTGCTCGGTCTGGACCGAGGAAAACTCGATGGCGAAGCCGTCTTCGAGATGACGCACGACGCGGCCCTGCATCATGCCGAGGGTGATCCTCGAACTCAGGGCCGGGCGCACCTGGCAGCTCACCGCCGCGCCGGACAGCGACAGATCGATGATCTTGACCTCGTAGCGCCGGCCATCGTCGAGAACGATCTCGACCCGACGTTCGGTCGGCGTCAGGCGCTGATGACGACGGTCTTCGGGCAGGTCGAGTTCGCCGCGATTGGCGAACCATGTCAGCCGCGATGCCAGTTTTTCGCGTTTGCGCTCGGTATTGACGAGGTCGACGGCAAATCCGCCGGGATAAAGGCGGGCAACCTTTCCTTCGAGCCGTCCGATGTGGTCGATGTAGAAAATAATGCGCTCGCCCGCGCGTGGCTCGACAGGCGTTGCGACGGAGATGCCGCCCGGCGACATGTTTTCCACCCGGCAGGGGAACTCGTCGAAGCTTTCCAGCATGAACCGGCCAAGCAGATCGAGTTTCACGCGGCTGAAGCGGCGACGGTCGGTCGGTTCGGGGCGAGAAGGTTGAGCCATCATGTTCATCGCGATCCGCTCGCCCCTATCAACTGCGACCAACTGCCACCGGTGTGAGTCGCAAAAACATTACTCAGCGAGGGTTAAGAAATCGTGGAAACACGCCAGGGTTGGGGGGCGGACCACGGCCACGGGTGCGGCAAAATAGCGAGACTTTGAAACGTTAACGAAATTTCAGAGAATTGATTGCGGGGCCAACACGGCGACGTTACCACCGTTTCGAGGACATTTCCGGTCTTCGTAGCGCAGCTTTTTTCTCGCTCCTGGCGGGAGCGGGCAAACTTTTCAACCGCCTGTCCCCCGGACAGGCGGTTTTTTCTTGACGCAATATCAGCCGTTGCGGCTAGGCCGATTGCCGGGATCGGCCCCTCCTTGCGAATATTTTAACGTAAATGGTCGGGCTGAAAATCGCCGGATCGGGCTATCCCTGCACCGATCAATCTCGCCCATGATCGACGGCGCCGTTCCATCGCGCCGGCGGATATGCCAATTGAAGGCCGCCTCCCTGCCGAGGCACCGGATGCTGGCGGCGTCTTTCCGTGTCGGGCGACCGGGCATCCCAAACGGTGATGGAGATTTCGTGTCCGAGCAGCACGTTCCGAACGAACCGCGACCCGAAGCGTCGGTTCGTCCCCCGCCCGCTTTCAACGTTCCCGGTGTCATCCTGGTCCTCGTCGCGATCATGGGCGCGGTCCACGCCTATCGCACGCTGATCCTCGGGGATGTCGCTTCGGCACGTTTCGTGTTCGACTTCGCCTTCATTCCGAGCTGCTACGGCTCCGCCGACGACCTTTGTCTCGTCCGGCCCCTGGGCGCCGATCTCTGGTCACCGCTGACCTACGGTTTCCTGCATGGCAGCTGGACCCATTTCGGCGTCAACACGGTCTGGCTTCTGGCGTTCGGAACGCCGGTGGCGCGACGTCTCGGCACATCGCGGTTTCTGGCGTTCTGTGCCGTTGGAACGGTCGCCGGCGCGGCCGCCTTCTATCTCGTCAATGCCGGTCTCGACGCCCCGGTCATCGGTGCCTCGGGGACGGTCTCCGCGCTGATGGGCGGCGCCTGCCGCTTCGCCTTCGTCAGGACCTCCTCCTTCCGGGGCTTTTCCGCAAATCGCTGGCACCCGGTGATGTCCGTCCGCGAGGCGCTGGCAGACCGGACGGTCCTCGTCTTCGTCATCGCCTTCTTCGTCACCAACTTCTTCGTCGGCTCCGGTGTCGGTGGCGCCCTGGGCGGAGGCGGCGAGGTCGCATGGGAAGCTCATCTCGGCGGCTTCGTCTTCGGATTCTTCTGCCTGCCGCTGTTCGACGGCTTGCGAACTCGCCGTTGACACGCTGCAAGACGCGGCAGAATTGCGCGTGAGCCAGACGGGGACTTGCCGTCTTGCTCGCATTGTCTCACCTTTCCTTATTTGGGAGAAACGGGAGGCAAGCATGAATGTCGGACATATTCTGAAGGCCAAGGGTTCGGACGTCTTTACCCTGCGACCGGACGTGTCGCTGGCGGAGGTGGTCAGGCTGCTCGCCGAGCGGCGCATCGGCGCGATCGTCCTCCTCGACGAGGACGGGCGTGTCGCCGGCATCGTCTCCGAGCGCGACGTCGTTCGGGTGCTGGCGAAATCCGGTGCGGAGATTCTGGACAAGCCGATCGGCGAGGCGATGACGGCCAAGGTGCAGACCTGCACGAGCTCCACCCCGATCGAGGATGTGCTTGGGGTGATGACCCGCGGACGCTTCCGCCATTTGCCCGTCTACGAGGATGATCGGCTCGCGGGTATCATCTCGATCGGCGACGTCGTGAAGGCCAAGATCGAGGAAGCCGAACGCGAAGCCGAACAGATGCGTGAATATATTGCCGCCGGCTGAGATGTCTTGCAGGCGAGACGAGATCTGTCGCCGAACTTCAGGGCGGCCGTGACAGCCGCCCGCAGCCCGGCACGATAGCCCGCGTTTATGCTCGCAGCGTCTCGGCCTGGTGGTTCTCCGCCATGCGCTGGATTTCCGACATGCGGCTCTTGGTGGCGCTGTAGCCGATCTCGATCGCCTCGGCTGCGCGGAAGAACTCCCATAGGCCGATGTCGCGCACGCGCGGCTGCAGCGAAAGATCCGGCGGATCTCCGGCAAGGCGTGCCCGCGAGATGCGATCCTGGATGATGTTGAACGCGTCGACCATCGTGCGGGTCAGGCCGAGCTTCTTGCGCCGCTGGGCCGCGAAATCGCGCTCGTCGTCGGGCGGCGAGACTCCCTGAAAGGCCTGGGCGCCATCCGCCTGGTCGTCGCTCGCCCGCATTCTGAGGACGGCGGCGCGGCCGAAGAGGTCGTAGTGCAGGTTGACGGCCATGACGTTCTGCTGTTCGAAGACGCGGCAGACATTGGCCGGTACGGGATTGACCAGCGCGCCGTCCATCAGGCGGCGGCCGCCGCATATCACCGGCTCGAAGACGCCGGGCAGCGCATAGGATGCCCGCATGGCAAGGACGAGCGAGCCGGAATCGAGCCAGACTTCGTGGCCGGTCTGGGCATCCGTCGCAACGCAGATGAGCGGCCGACTGAGATCTTCGATCTTCGTATCCGACAGGGCCTCCGTCAGTCGCCGGGAGAGCCTCAACCCGCCGATCAGGCCGGAGCCGCCGATCCTGAAGTCGAGATAGCGGATCAGGCCGCGCCGGGTCAGCGAGCGCGCAAAATCCTCGAGCTCGGAAAGCTTGCCGGCCAGATAGCAGCCCCCGACCAGCGCGCCGATGGACGTGCCGGCAATCATCGAAATCGGGACCTGGCCTTCATCCAGCGCCCTGAGGACGCCGATATGGGCCCAGCCCCGCGCTGCACCGCCGCCGAGGGCCAAGGCGATGCCGGCCGAAGGTTTCGGCTGCGTCAGAGCGGGGCTCTGCGACAGCTGCGGTTGGCCGCTCGGTTCTTCGCGCCAACCGAAGACACGCTCGAGCATGGCTGCCCTCCGGTTCCGGTCGTTCAGTTCAATGAGCCTAGCCCGAACTCTTGACCATCCTGTTAAAGATCGAAGGCCTTACGATTGCAACCGGCTTTGGTCGTCTCAAGACGCTTGATGCCGTGGAACGACCGTTTCCAGCGATCGGTCGTCAGAGCGAACCGTTCGATAAAAGCAGGTCGTGCGGCCCGTATGGCAGGTGTCCTCGCGCTTCTGGCATTCCACCTTCAACCACACGGCGTCCTGATCGCAATCGACCCGGATTTCCTTGACGAGCTGCAACGCGCCCGAAGATTCGCCCTTCTTCCACAGCGCTTTGCGCGACCGCGACCAGTAGTGGGCGTAGCCACTCGCCAGCGTGCGATCGAGCGCCTCGGCGTTCATGTGGGCGACCATCAGCAAATCGCCGCTCGCATGATCGGTCGCAACGGCCGTGACAAGGCCGTTCGCATCGAAACGAGGACGCAATGTCTGCCCTTCTTCCTGCTCCGGCGCGCTGGAGGAGGGCGGATCGAACGGGTCGTCGGTCATTGGTTTTGCTGCGCCTCAGAGCCCGAGAAGCCGCAGGATGCGATCCTGCTGCGCGGCATCGTCGGCAAAGACACCACGATAGGTTCCGGTGAAGGTCGACGAGCCCTGGCTGCGGATCCCGCGCATCGACATGCACAGATGCTCCGCCTCGAGGATCACCGCGATCCCCCGGGGTTTCACCGTCTTCATCAGCGCATCGGCGATCTGTGCGGTCATCGCTTCCTGGGTCTGCAGGCGCCTGCCGAAGATATCGACCAGCCGGGCGATCTTCGACAGGCCGAGCACACGCCCGTCGGGAAGATAGGCGACATGCGCCTTGCCGATCACCGGCACCATGTGATGTTCGCAATGGCTGTGGAATTTGATGTCCTTGACGAGCACCACGTCGTTATAGCCGGCGACCTCCTCGAACACCCGGCCGAGCACTTCGGCCGGTTCGCTGCGATAGCCGCCGAACAGCTCCTCGTAGGCCTTGACAACGCGCTTGGGTGTCTCCTTCAGACCCTCGCGATCAGGATCTTCGCCGATCCAGCGCAGAAGCGTCTCGACGGCCGCCTCGGCCTCCGCGCGGCTCGGGCGGACAACGTCTGAGCCTTCCGGCTTCTCGGGAAATTTCTTGACCACTGCTTCCATAGTCTCACGCTCCGAAAATGTCGGAATTCGAGCCGCCACCCAGAGGGAATGGAGATCCGGGGCATGGCCCGACCGTCCCTCTCCTGCGGCTGTCTCTGGCTTCTTCACGTCGTCTCGTTCCTTGCGGAATGAAGGCGGGCCGAAGCGATCGGGAGTGTCGGCTCGGCAAACGGGTTACAGGCAGCCTATCGAAGCGGCGACCGGGCACCTATATAATTGGCAAGGCGGCCCATTGACAGGCCGAGAGATGAAAAGTCGGTATGAGGAACGATACCGTGATAGACGACGTCTATAATGAAAAGATCCTGGGATTTGCCGGCAACATCCCGCGAATCGGGCGACTGGCCGAACCGGACGCCTCGGCGACCGCGCATTCCCGGCTTTGCGGTTCGACCGTGACCGTCGACCTGAAGGTGGAGGACGGAAAGGTCGCCGACTTTGCCCACGAGGTGAAGGCCTGTGCGCTCGGCCAGGCCTCGTCCTCGGTGATGGCCAGCCACATCGTGGGCTCGACGACGGAGGAGCTGCGCGCCATACGCGAGACGATGCGGGCGATGCTGAAGGAAAACGGTGAGCCACCTGCGGGCCGCTTCGAGGACCTGAAATATCTGGAACCTGTGCGCGATCACAAGGCGCGGCACGCCTCGACGATGCTGACTTTCGACGCGGTGGTCGAGGCACTCGACAAGATCGAGGCTGAGAGGCGCGGCGAGGCGGCCTGAACAAGCGACGTCGGGCATCGCGGCCTCGCCATGCGATGGAAGAGGCAGGCGATAAACCGGGGTCGGCCGGAAAAGGGGATCTCAAGCCATGAAGCCGAGCGAAGCCCTCGAGAAACACCGCGAGACGATCCGGGAGATCCTGTCGCGCTATCCGGTGAGCAACCCGCGCATCTTCGGCTCTGTCGCCCGCGGCGAGGATACCGAGGAGAGCGATCTCGATATTTTGGTCGATGTCGAGCGTGGGGCGCTTGGTGCCGTCAGCCTGACCCTGATGGATCTGTCTCGCCTCGAGATAGCCCTCCGGGAGGCCGCCGGTGTTCCCGTCCATGTCAGCCTCCAGGATGGTCTTTCGTCGTCGTTCCTGAAACGTGTTGGAAATCGCGCAGTCGCGCTATGATGACGGAGCGCCTGATCGATGATCTGTTGTCCCTTCGCCGCTGGTGTCGCGAGGCGGAGGTTCTCGTCGAGGGCAATCCGGATGCGCTATTCTTGGCGAATCGCGTCTACGAACTCGCTCTTTCCAAGGCAATGGAACAGGTTGGCGAGGTGAGCCGGAGGATCATGATCAGGCTCCTGGCTTCGCGCGCGCACTCGCAGAGCTCGAGCTCGAGGCCGCCAACGGGATGAGAAATCGAGTGGCTCACGGCTATGAAGATGCCATCGTAGAAATCGTCTTGAATGCCGCCAGGCATGACGTGCCGAAACTTCGCGCCGCCGTTGAGAAGATCCTTTCAGATGCCGGCGAAGATCTCGCGTAACTACACCGGCCCCTGGCCGAAGACACCCGGGAGACTGATCGGCGTCGGCGTCGTGCGGCTCTATCAGCTGACATTCTCACCGCTCGTCGGCAGCCATTGCCGGCATCTGCCGACATGTTCCGAATATGCCTATGAGGCGATCGCCCGGCATGGGCTCCTGCGCGGCGGCTGGCTGTCGGCGAAGCGCGTCGCCAAATGCGGGCCGTTCGGAACGTCGGGCATCGACAACGTGCCGGATTGACGGCCGGTCGGCGCTTGTCGGCCCGCGCATTCCCGAATATATGCCGGCTCCTGTCACCCGATGTCACACCCACCCGCGCTCGTAGGCGGGACTGGAACAGGAGATTCCCATGGCCAATGCCGTTTCCCTGATTTTTCCCGACGGATCTGAACGCTCTTTCGATGCTGCGGTGAGCGGCGCGGAGATCGCTGCCGGCATTTCGAAGTCGCTCGCCAAGAAGGCGATCGCCTACGCCGTCGACGGCGAAGTGCGCGATCTCGCCGACCCCGTTGCCAACTCCGGCAAGCTGGAGATCCTCACCCGCGACGATCCGCGCGCGCTCGAACTCATCCGTCACGACGCGGCCCATGTCATGGCGGAAGCGGTGCAGGAGCTTTGGCCCGGCACCCAGGTGACCATCGGCCCGGTGATCGAGAACGGCTTCTATTACGACTTTGCCAAGAACGAGCCCTTCACGCCCGAGGACCTGCCGGTCATCGAGAAGAAGATGGCCGAGATCATCCGCCGCAATGCGCCTTTCAAAAAGGACGTCTGGTCGCGCGAAAAGGCCAGGCAGGTCTTTGCCGACAAGGGCGAGAGCTACAAGGTCGAGCTGGTCGACGCGATCCCCGAGGGGCAGGATCTGAAGATCTACTCCCAGGGTGAGTGGTTCGATCTGTGCCGCGGGCCGCACATGGCCTCGACCGGCCAGATCGGCGAGAACTTCAAGCTGATGAAGGTTGCCGGCGCCTATTGGCGGGGGGACAGCAACAACGCGATGCTGAGCCGCATCTACGGCACCGCCTGGGCGACCAAGGAACAGCTGGCCAACTACCTCCACATGCTGGAGGAGGCCGAAAAGCGTGACCATCGCCGCCTCGGCCGCGAGATGGATCTCTTCCATTTTCAGGAGGAGGGGCCGGGCGTCGTCTTCTGGCACGGCAAGGGCTGGAAGATGTTCCAGACCCTCGTCGCCTACATGCGCCGCCGGCTCGACGGCGTCTATGACGAGGTCAACGCGCCGCAGATCCTCGACAAGTCGCTCTGGGAGACCTCCGGCCACTGGGGCTGGTATCAGGAGAACATGTTCGCGGTGAAGTCGGCCCACGCCTTCACCCATCCCGACGACGAGGAGGCCGATCACCGGGTCTTCGCGATCAAGCCGATGAACTGCCCGGGCCACGTGCAGATCTTCAAGCATGGCCTGAAGTCCTACCGCGAACTGCCGATCCGGCTTGCCGAATTCGGCAACGTCCATCGCTACGAGCCGTCGGGCGCGCTGCATGGGCTGCTGCGCGTGCGCGGCTTCACCCAGGACGACGCCCACGTCTTCTGCACCGAGGAGCAGATGGCGGCCGAGTGTCTCCGGATCAACGATCTGATCCTCTCGGTCTATGAGGATTTCGGCTTCGACGAGGTGGTGGTGAAGCTCTCCACCCGGCCCGAAAAGCGCGTCGGCTCGGACGAAAGCTGGGACCGCGCCGAGGCGATCATGACCAGGGTTCTGGAAGAGATCGCGGAAAAATCCGGCGGCAAGATCAAGACGGGCATCCTGCCGGGCGAGGGCGCCTTCTACGGGCCGAAGTTCGAATACACCTTGCGCGATGCCATCGGCCGCGAATGGCAGTGCGGCACGACGCAGGTCGACTTCAACCTGCCGGAGCGCTTCGGCGCCTTCTATATCGATCAGAACTCCGAGAAGAAGCAGCCGGTGATGATCCACCGGGCGATCTGCGGCTCGATGGAGCGTTTCCTCGGTATCCTGATCGAGAACTTCGCCGGCCACATGCCGCTGTGGTTCGCGCCCGAACAGGTGGTCGTCGCGACCATCACCTCGGAGGCGGACGACTACGCCATGGAGGTCGTCGCGGCGCTGAAGGCGGCGGGACTGAGGGCGAGCGTCGATCTCAGGAACGAAAAGATCAACTACAAGGTCCGCGAGCATTCGCTGGCCAAGGTGCCGGTCATGCTCGTCTGTGGGAAACGCGAGGCGGAAGAGAAGACGGTCAACATCCGCCGGCTGGGCTCGCGCGACCAGACGTCGGGAGCGCTCGACGCGACGGTTGCGGCGCTCGCCAGCGAAGCGGTGCCGCCGGATCTGAAGCGCAAGCGCGAAGTCACGGATGCCGCGGCCTGAGGCTGGCCAGGCGGTTTCCGTGCAAGAGACCAGGCAATGCGGGCGTCGTGGCGTCCGCATTGCGGCGGGCAGAGCGCCCGGAAATTGCTCTGTCCGTGACTGAAAGCCTCGCATTGTGCTGCGCAGGTTTTCAAGACGCTGGGGATCCGAGACTTCGCTCGAGACGCCATTGATTCGCGACGTTCGTCATTCTCGGCCGCGTCCCGAGAATCCAGAGATCGTGGGGTACATTCAGTTTCTATTTGGAAGACCCCTGACGGCCGGCGTCAGATCAGCCGCCCGTGGATTCTCGGGACGGGGCCCGAGAATGACGACGTGTCGACGATCCGCGCCTCAGCCGTTCGGCTCCTGCGCTCGCATCGATCATGGAGCAAAGCCGTCGACGGTCTTGCGCGGTGCTCGCTCCAAAACGCCGTACACCTCTTACGCCCCCTAAACGTCAGACCTCCAGCACATCCTCGAAGGCCTGCGGATAGCTCTTGCGGGCCACCTCCTCGTCGATCATCAGCATCGCCTCGTAGGAGGCCGGGTCGAACGGCTTTTCGGCCGGCACGATCTCCCGGTTGAACAGCCAGGAGAGGCGCCCCGCGTCGAGATTCCCGCGCTCGAAGGGCTCGGCGCCGAAACGATGCCACAGCGCGTGGAGAAAGGCCGCGTCGGCGAGCTTTTCCGTCGGGGTGCGATCGGAGAAGCGCTTGCGCTCGATGATCTTCGTCGCGCCCTTGGGATTGGCGCGCCGCACGGTGAACTGGAATCCGGTTCCCGGAAGGCCGGACGGTATCCCGCGATGCTTGGTTATGTCGGGCAGGTTTGCCATCAGGCCGCGGCCTCCTTGGGGGGCGTCGCTCCGGGAACTGCGCCTCCGGCGATCAGAGCTTTAGCGCTGATATATTCGTCAATGGCCTCCCAGCCAACTGCATCACCGAATGGCAGGATCTTCCAATCCTGCCGCTGCTCGATGCTCGCTGCATCGAGCCGCGGGTACCACCACAGCGGGGCTTCTATCTTCCGACCATCGACCATCGTAAAGACGATGCTATCAGCGGTGACAGCGACGTCTGCGACCGCCAGGTGGCGATCGTCAATTTCCAAAATGGTCATTCCAGGCCTCCAGGAAGCTGTCATTATTTTTCGCGACGATCTTCATGATCGCATTGACTTCGCGAGCAGAGAAACCCGCGTTTCGAGCAAGACGCATATCCTTCAACCACACCTTCAGCTGCTTTCCATCCTTAAGGATATGGATATGCGGCGGTTCTCCGATTTCCTTCGAATAGAACAGAAAGCGGTGGCCTTTCCAATGGAGCACCGTGGGCACTTCATCGACCTCATGTCGTCCCGTTCGCCGAACAGCCGATCTGCAGGGAATTCGACGTATTTGTCTTGATGATCCTATGATCGCATCGTTGATCCAATCTGCAAACCTTTGGCAACGGGCGGACGTCGTGCGGTTCTGCGTCCCCGGGATGACTCCCGAGGACGCCGAACCGCCGAGGCTTCGAACCGGCTGGCAGCCGAGGCTGGTACGGCTCAGCTGCCGCCCTCGATCTTGTCTTCGGTCTTCGTCTCGAAGTCGCTCGCATCGTGGCGCTCGCGCAGCTGCGTCGAGGGATCGCCGCTCACCGAGTTGACCATCGAGCCGCGCTTTGCGCCCGGGCGCTCGCCGATCATCTTGCGCCAGCGCTGGACGTTCTCGTATTCCTCGACGGCGAGGAACGTGCCGGCGTCGCCATAGGCCTCGCCCGCCGCGATGCGGCCGTACCAGGGCCAGATCGCCATGTCGGCGAGGGTGTATTCACTGCCCGCGATATATTCGTTGTCCTTCAGCTGCTTGTCGAGCACGTCGAGCTGGCGCTTCACTTCCATGGCGTAGCGGTCGATCGCGTACTGGATCTTGATCGGCGCATAGGCATAGAAATGCCCGAAGCCGCCGCCGAGGAAGGGCGCCGAGCCCATCTGCCAGAACAGCCAGTTCATCGCCTCGGCCCGCGCACGAGCATCTGTCGGCAGAAACGCCCCGAACTTGTCGGCGAGATAGACCATGATCGAGCCGGATTCGAACAGCCGGATCGGCGCGCCGCCGTCCTTCGGCTTGTGATCCATCATCGCCGGGATCTTCGAGTTCGGATTAACCGAAACGAAGCCCGAGCCGAACTGGGCGCCCTCGTTGATGCGAATCAGCCAGGCGTCGTATTCGGCCTCCGAATGCCCCGCCGCGAGCAGCTCCTCCAGCATGATCGTCACCTTGACGCCGTTGGGCGTGCCCAGCGAATAGAGCTGCAGCGGATGCTTGCCGACCGGCAGCTCCTTGTCCTCGCGCGCACCTGCGGTCGGCCGGTTTATCGCGGCGAAAGCGCCGCCATTGCCGGGCTCCCAGGTCCAGACCTTGGGCGGCACATAGCCGGCGGGCAGATTGTTCTCGGGAGGGAACTTGGTCTCGTCACTCATGGAAAACGGCCTTTTGGTTCGAAAAACTGAGATTGGCAACGCGGGTTCGCGCCCGCGTCCTGGCCATGAACATATCGACCCGACCCGCGATTGCGAGACGCAACGGACCGTTCTTCATCCAAACGATCGTCGACACCGTCCCGATGCGCAGCGCCATGTCCGGCAAGGCGCCCTAAGAGGACAGGCTGCTTTCACCTCGCATTGGCCAGAGCGGGCATCGAAGGCGCGCGCGTGATCCCGGAGCCGGAACGGCTGCGGCTTAGCCAATGTTCGGTGTGAGGCAAGAATGGTGGGCGGTGAGAGGCTCGAACTCCCGACATCCTCGGTGTAAACGAGGCGCTCTACCAGCTGAGCTAACCGCCCCTGCCTGTGCCATAGGGGGTTCCGGCTATCGGCGTCAAGCCCGGCTCGCCTTGATCTTCCGCTCGGTCTCGCGTCGGGCGAACCCCGTCGCGGTCGGCGCAGGGCAGGGTGTCATCAGAAGGTCAGTCCCGCGGCGGCTGCTTCGGCGAGATAGGGATTCTGGTTCCGGCTCGCGGCGTAGTTCGCCGGATCGAGCGTTGCGCAGATGAGGGTGGGGTCGCTTTCGCCGGCCCGCGCAAGGGCGCTTCCATCCGGAGCTGCGATCACCGACTGTCCCTGATAGGCAAATCTTGCGTCGGCGCCGCAGTGATCGGCATAGACGATGAAGAGCTGATTTTCGAAGGCGCGGACCGGCACCAGCTGTTCGGCGATGAAGCGGGCCCCCTGGCTTTTCGGCAGGGCCGTCGGCACGAGGATCGCCTGGCCCCCCCGACGGGCGAGGTCGCGGCAGAGTTCGGGAAACTCGACGTCGAAACAGATCAGCAGACCGCAGCGCAGCCCGCCGATCTCGACGATGGGCGAGGGCACTGATCCGGGGACGAATAGCTGCTTCTCGTAGTCGCCGTAGAGCATGCGCTTTTCATAGACGACCGGCGCAAGGCCCGGCGCGAGGAACGCTGCGGCATTGCCGAGGCCGGTGGGTGTCCGCACTGCCAGACCAAGGCAGACGGCGATGCCGACGTCGTTCGCGGTCTTCTGCCATTTTTCGAGCGCCGGCTGTGCTTCGGCGGCAGTGTCGCGGATCGCCGCTTCGGCGCCGTAGCCGGTGACGGCGAGCTCCGGCAGGACGACGAGCTCTGCGCCCGCGCCCGCCGCGGCCTCGATCTCGCCGAGAATGGTTGCGCGGCGCTGCGCAAGGTCGCCGATTGCGGCGTCCAGCTGAATGGCGGCGACTTTCACTTCTGGCCTCCATCCGACCAGGCGCCGAGCAGCCGGGGCAGGTCGCCGAACCGTGCGACGAGGCCGAAGACGACGACGGCGACCGCAACGAAGAGAACCGAGATCGACGCCATGGTCGGCGTGTAGCCGTATCGCAGCGCATTGAAGATCTTGATCGGGACGGTCACCTGGGTGAAGCCGACGGTCATGTAGGCGACGATGTATTCGTTCAGCGACAGGACGAAGGCAAAGGCGAAGCCCGAGATGATGTAGGGGGCGATCATCGGCAGAACGATGGTCGTCAGGATCTGCCGGTTGTCGGCGCCCATGGTGCTCGCAGCTTCCGTCACCTCGCGGTCGATGGTGGAAAAGCCCAGCGAGATCGTCACCAAGGGAAGGCTGGTGAAGAAGACCGCATGGGAGATCACCACCGTATACCACGCGCCGTAAGAGCCGATCGTCGCCCAGAAGCTCAGTGCTCCGAGCGCGGTGATCACCGGCGGCAGCACGAAAGGCGAGACACCGAGAAGCTGGACGATCCGGCCGAAGACGGTCGTCTTTCGCCACAGCGCATAGCCGATCGGCAGGGCGATGAGGACGGCAAGGCTCGCCGCACCGAGCGCGATCAGCACCGAGGTGAACAGCGCGCTCCGCCAGCCCTCGTCGGTAAAGATCTGGGCATACCAGCCGAGCGAAAATCCTTCGGGAGGAAAGGTCAGGCTCTGCTTCTCGTTGATCGAGACGCCGGCGATGACGACGAGAGGGGTCGCGAGAAACAGGGCGACGAGGCCGAAGAACAGCCGGGTGAACAGCTTTTCCATCATTTCGCCTCCCTGCGTCCACCGAACATCGTGGAGAGGAGGACGAGGATCAGGCTGGAGGCGACCAAAAACACCGCCATCGCGGCAGCAAACGGCATGTTGGACTGGTAGACCGCCTGATCGGTGATCAGCACCGACAGCGTCCAGTGCTGTGGCCGGCCGAGAAGCTGCGGCAAGAGATAGGCGCCGAGGGCGAAAACGAAGACGATGATGAAGGTCGCGACCAGTGCGTTTCTGAGGCTCGGCACGATGACGTTGAAGAACGCGCGGACCGGCGAGGCGCCGAGCGTGCGGGCGGCCTCCGAAAGCGAGGGGTCGAGCCGGGAAAAAGCCGGATAAAGGACGAGGATCGAATAGGGAAAGGCCTGGTAGACCATGCCGCAAAGGACGGCGGTGAAGCTCGGGCTCCAGGCCTCGGGCCCGTCCATGAGGCCGATCGCGACGAAGAGGTTGGAAAGGCCGGCGGTGCGCGACAGGAGCGTCGACCAGGCAAAGCCGATGATGACTTCGGAAAGCGACAGCACCGCCATCATCGCCACCAGCCAGGGCACCTGAGAGCGCCGGGGCAGCCGCGACAGGAGATAGGTGAAGGGCGCGCCGATCGTCAGGCATACGGCCGAGACAAGCGCCGAAAGCCCGACGGAAAACAGAAGGATGTCGGCGAAGAACCAGGACAGGAAGCGCTGGTAGTTCGCCGTGGTCAGGACCGGCGTGTAGAACCCGCCCTGTTCGCGCGAAAAGAACGAGACCGCGATCATCAGGCCGAAGGGAACGACGAAGAACGCCGCGAGCATCACCGCCGGAAAGGCGAGTGCCGCCTGACCGCTGGCGTTGGTTCTCGCCGGAGCGCTCATCGCGCCACACCTTCGGAAAAGACGACGACGGCGTCCGGAGCGATCGAGAGCGAAACCTCGTCACCGACGGCAAGGGCGTCGTGGCCGCTCGCGCGCTGGGCAATCATCCGGCCGGCCTCTGTCGAAAGGTATATCTCGACGGCGGAGCCCATGTCCCGCACGAACTCGACGGTCGCCGGGATCGGGGCATCGCCGGCCGGGCGAATGACGACGTCTTCCGGCCGCACGGAGATTTCGGCTTCCCGCCGGCCGGCGCCCAGTTGAAGTCCGGGGATGGTGCCGCCGGCGATCTCGGCGCCGCCTTTTCCCGGCTTTGCGACGAGACAGTTCGTCTGCCCGAGGAAATCGGCGACGAAGGGCGAAGCCGGCTTGCGATAGACATCGATCGGCCGGTCCATCTGGAGGATCCGGCCGCCCTCCATGACGACGATCGCATCGGCCATGGTCATCGCCTCGCGCTGATCATGGGTGACGACGATCGTGGTGATGCCGAGCCGCTCCTGGAGTTGCCTGAGCTCGACCTGCATCGCCTCGCGCAGTTTGGCGTCGAGGGCCGAGAGCGGCTCGTCGAGCAGGAAGAGCTTCGGCGAGACGGACAGGGCTCTTGCAATCGCCACGCGCTGGCGCTGGCCACCCGAAAGCTGGGTGATCGGCCGATCCGCGACGCCCGGCAGGCGCACGAGATCGAGAAGCTCGGCGACCCGTTTCTCGCGCTCGGCCTTTCCCCTGCCGCGGATTTTCAAGGGATAGGCGATGTTCTCGCGGACGCTCAGATGCGGAAACAGGGCGAGCGACTGGAAAACCATCCCGAAATCCCGGCGATGGACGGGCGTCGCGTCGATCCGCTCGCCTTCGAACTTCACCTCGCCCGAGCTCGCCGATTCAAGCCCGGCGATGATCCGCAACAAAGTGGTCTTGCCGCAGCCGGAGGGTCCGAGCAGGCAGACGAAGCTGCCTGGCGGCACGGACAGGGTGGCGTCGTCGACGGCGACGATGTCGCCATAGCGCTTGGTCACGGCGACGAGGTCGAGCGTGCTCATGGGCAAAGTGTTCCTCGGGCAGCGGGATGGTTCTCATCCCGGGCAGGCCCGGGACGAAGCAAGGTGAGGGGCGCTCATGCAGCCGGGCGCCGCGGCTTCAACGATCGCGGGTCTCGGCTGCGCCGCCCCGTGAGGGCTCATCGAGCCCGGGGAGGGCGGAATGGCGCCGCGAAGCCTTCATCGTCAGCCGACGATCAGCTCGGTCCATTTCTGGTTCAGCCAGTCGGACTTCTCGACATAGAGATCGTAGCGCGGGACGATCGGCTCGATTTCCGAGGAGACCGCTGCGAACTCCTTGTCGGTCAGGTCGAGGACGTCGCGTTTGAGCACCGGCGCTGTGCCGACCTTGCGGGCGAGGAGCCCGGCGATCTCCGGCTGCGTCATGTAATCGATGAAGGTCGTCGCGAGATTGAGCTTCTGCGAAGCCTTCGTCACCGCCCAGCAGCCCGAATCGGAAATTCCACCCTCCTTGGGGAAGGTCGAGCGCACCGGGAAACCGTCGGCGGCGGCCAGTCCGGTGACGTCGTGGTAATACTGGCCCATCGGAATCTCGCCCGATTTCAGCGCCTGTTCGAATTGCGCCTCGTCGCGATACCAGAGCTGGACGTTCGGCTTCAGCTCGGCGAGCTTGTCCATCACCTTCAGGATACCGTCATCGGTGGAGAGGATGTCGGTCCCGCCGAAGAAGGTCTTCGCCGTCACTTCCAAAAGGAACGAGTTGGAGACCAGAGCAAGGAGGCCGAGCTTGTCCTTCTTGTCGGCGTCCCAGAACGTCGCCCAGCTGTCCGGCGCCTCAGGGAAGGCATCGGTGTTGGAGACGAGGGTGATGTACCAGGCGACGGCGCCGACGCCGGCGACGCGGCCATCGTCGTATTTCACCGTGAAGGGCGGCAGGATGGCGTCGAAATTTCCGATCTTTGCGGGATCGAGCGGCTGCCAGAGCTCGGTCTGCAGCCCTTTGCGCATGGCGACCTGGCTCATCATCGAGACGTCGGCCGGGGCGACACCGGCGCGGCCGGCCTGTTCGAGCTGGACGAGCCAGGCTTCGCCCGTCGGTTCGGCGACGCTCTCGACGGCTATGCCGGTCGCCTTGGTGAATTCCGGGAAGATGTTGGTGTCGAAGGAGTCCTTGAAGTAACCGCCATAGACGCCGACCTTCAGCGACTTGTCCTGGGCCCTGAGAACGGTGGGCATGGCGAGGGTGGCGGCGCCGGCGCCGGCGGCGAGAAGCGCCTGGCGGCGATTGAGGACGAGGGAAGGCTTGCGGGTCATGTCTTCACTCCTTTGGGGGATGGGCCGGATCCGTCTGGATCCTCCGTTTCGGGTAGTTTCGTTGATTTCAACGCTGGACCGCAAGGGCCGGTGACAGCCTTGCGAGGCTGAGAAGCTCGAACAGCATCTGGGCGCCGGCATGGGCGGTGTTGGTCGTCGCGTCGTATTGCGGGGCGACCTCGACGACATCGCCGCCGATCATGTTGACGCCCGCGAGCCCGCGCAGGATGGCCAGCGCCTCACGGGTCGAGAGGCCGCCGATCTCAGGTGTGCCGGTGCCGGGCGCGAAGGCGGGGTCGAGACTGTCGATGTCGAAGGACAGATAGACCGGCCCGTCGCCGACCACGGCCCTGGCCTTTTCGACGATGGCGGCGACGCCGAGATCGCTGATCTCCTCGGCATGGATGACGGTCATGCCGCTCTCGTAGGAAAACTCCCAGAGATATTCGGACGAGCCGCGAATACCGATCTGGATGGTGCGTTCGGGATCGAGAACCCCGTCCAGCACGGCCTGGCGGAACGGCCCGCCATGGTGGAACTTGCAGCCGTCGAAGGGGCCGGAGGTGTCGCAATGGGCGTCGATGTGGATCATCCCGACCGGCCGCCCGGCGCCGAGCGCGTGAAGCGTCGGCAACGAAATGGAATGATCGCCGCCGACGAAGAGCGGAAGGACACCGGCCTTCACGATTGCGGCGGCCGTCTTCTCGATGTCCTGATGCGATGTCGCAAGATCGAAGCGCGAGCGGAACGGCACGTCGCCGATGTCGGCAACGGCAATCTCGTGGGTCGGCATGGTCTTCAGGACGTGATTGTAGGGGCCGACCCGCTCGATGGTTCTCAGCGCCCTCGGCCCGAAGCGCGAACCGTTGCGGTTGGTGACGCCGAGATCCATCGGAACGCCGATCATCGCGACCTTCAGGTCGGCGAAGTCCGGCGCCGACCAGTCGATGGCGCGAAACGGAACGTCGAGAAGCGTCGGCAGGCCGGCATAGGGCGCAACGCGGGTCCCGCTCGGGTCGAAGAGATGGTCCGCCACCGCTGCGAAGCCATCGTCATGGATCTTGCGCTCATTTTCGCCGGCAAAGCGCTTGCGGAGCGCGGCGAGTGCATCGTCGTTCATCGGTCGGAACCATCCTCGTCAGTCGTCGTCTTGATCAGCTGCTTCGCGTTTCGAGCGAAAGGCGCCGCATGATTTCCAGGATTTCGCCTTCCGGCACATTGGCGAAGGCGATCCTCAGATGCTTCTCCTGGCCGGGCCCGAAGAAGGAGCCGGGCAGCGCCAGAATGCCGAGATCGCGGGCAAGATCGGCCGCCACATCCGCCGCTGGCCGGTCCGGAAAGGGATGCCGTACATAGGCGAAATAGGCTCCGATCTGGTCGAGATGCCATCCGGGCAGCGTTACGATCTCCCGCGCGAACAGCCGAGCCCTCGCGGCGATGGTGGCGGCGTTCTCCGACCGCCATTCGGCCATCGCGTCGAAGGCGAAGGGCAGGGCGACCTGGGCCGGCCGTGGCGCGCAGATCTGCAGGCTGTCGATCACCTTCTCGATCTCGCCGATCATCGCGCCGCCGGCGATCATCGCGCCGATCCGGTGGCCCGGAATCGCATAGGCTTTGGAGAAGGAATAAAGGCCGATGAGATTGGTCTCGGCGCGCGGATCGGCAAACAGCGCGTGGGGGCAGCCGGCCTCCGGCGGCAGAAAATCGCGATAGGTCTCGTCGAGAACGAGATGCAGCCCGCGGCGCACGCAGATGCGGAACAGATCGCGCAGAAGCTCCGGCGGATAGATGGCGCTGGTCGGATTGTTCGGGCTGACGAGGACGAGCGCGCGCGTGCGGTCGTCGATGAGGGCTTCCAGACGGTCCGGATCCGGCAGGAAGCCGGTCTCGGCCCGTGTCGGCAAAGCGCGTTTCTCGATGCCGAGCATGTCGAGCGTCATCTGGTGGTTGAAGTACCACGGCGTCGGCAGAATCACGGCGTCGCCGGCTCCTGCGACCGCGATCATCGCGGCGAAGAAGGCCTGATTGCAGCCGGCGGTGATGGCGATCCGGGCAGGATCGATGGCGGTCTGGTAGGTCTTCGACACATGCCCGGCATAGGCGTCTCGCAAGGCCCGGTCGCCGAGGATGTCGCCATAGCGCGCCGCCGCCGGGCTTGCGGCGGCCTCGCCCAGACGCGCGGCGAACTCGGCCGGCGGCGCGTGGTTCGGAACCGCCTGGCTGCAGTTGATCAAGGGGCCATGACGCCCGTCATAGGCGCCGGCCCAGCGGTCTGCCTGGGCGATCGGCGGGGCCAGAACGGCCGCAAGCCGCGGATTTGGGCGGGGAGGGGTCATGTCCGCTCTTTCTCGTCGAGCCAGTCGCGGACGATCTTCCTGTGCCGCTCGGCGCCGTAACTGTCGAAGTGGCCGCCATGAACGATGCGCACGGGCAGCGTCAAGAGCCGCTCCATCGAGGCGACATAGTCGGCGGCGTCGGCATGATAGGTGTCCTCGATCAGCGGGCCGTCATAGACGATGTCGCCGGAAAACAGGATACCGCTCGCCCTTTCGAACAGGGCGATGCCGCCCGGCGAGTGGCCCGGCGTGTGGATGACCTCGAAGTGCCGGTCGCCGAGATCGACGATGTCGCCGTCCTCGAGAAGCCGGGTCGCCGGGGCCGCCTTTACCCGATAGGTCGACGACAGATAGGGCTCCGGCGGCAGGCGGGTGAAGATCGCGTCGGTGACATAGGGGTCGGCGAGCGTCGCCCGGTCGTCCGGATCGGCGAGGATTTCGGCCTCGGCCCGGTGCACCGAGCGGTGCTCGAACTCGTGATGGCAGCCGATGTGATCGAAATGGGTGTGGCTCGCCACCGCCTCGATGGGGCGCCCGGTGACGAGCGGCACGTGGCGCCTCAGGCTGACGACGCCCATGCCGCTATCGACGAGCATGTCCTGATCGCGGCCACGCACATGCCAGATGTTGCAGCGGTAGAAGGTCTCGATGAAGGGCTCGAAGATCCAGGTGACGTCGTCGCCGACGCGTTTCGTCTCGTACCATTCGGAGGCGCTGGCGCGCTCGATGCTCATGACCCCTCCGGCAGGACGATCGCGCGGGCGGGATCATAGGCGAGGGACAGCAATTCGCCCTCGGCGGGGCTGATCTCCTGCGGCAATTGCAGGGTCAGGCGCTGGCCGTCGCCGGCAAGAAGGCTGGCCATGCGGTGGGCCCCCATGAAGGTGACGCTGTCGAGGCGGGCATCGCCGAGCGGCTGTGGCCTGCCGGTCGCCCCGGACCTGTCCCCAACGCCCGATCCGGCAAGGCTGAGATGCTCGGGCCGCAGCATCACCGCCGCCCGGTCCCCGGGTTTGAGCCTGCGCGACTGGTCTTCGCCCCGCAGCCGGCCGAAGACCGTCTCGATCGCGATACGGCCCGCCTGCGCCTCGGCGACGCGGCCCTGAAGAATGTTGGCAAGGCCGACGAAGCCCGCGGCAAACAGGCTGCGCGGCCTGAGATACACGTCCTCGGGCGTGCCGAGATCGGCGATCCGCCCCTTGTCCATGACGACCACGGTGTCGGCGATCGCCATCGCCTCCTCCTGATCGTGGGTGACGTGGATGAAGGTGCTGCCGACGCGCCGGTGAATGGCCGTCAGCTCGGCCTGCATCTGGCGGCGGAGCTTCAGGTCGAGGGCGCCGAGCGGTTCGTCGAGGAGCAGCACCCTGGGCTCGACGGCGAGCGCCCTTGCGAGCGCGATGCGCTGTTTCTGGCCGCCCGAAAGCGCATGCGGCTTGCGCCGGCCGACATCCGGCAGGCCGACCAGCCGCAGCATCTCCTCGGTGCGCTCGCGGCGCTCGGCGCCGGCGACGCCGGCCGTGCGCAGGCCGAAGCCGACATTGCCGGCGATCGTCATGTGCGGAAACAGCGCATAGTCCTGAAACACCGTGGCCGTCGGACGCCTAGCCGGCGGCACGCCGCGCATCTCCTTCCCGCCGATACGGATCGATCCCGTCTGCGCCGGAAGGAAACCGCCGATCAGCGACAGGAGCGTCGTCTTGCCCGATCCCGAGGGGCCGAGAAGCACGGTGAAGCTGCCGGCCGGGACGGTCAGGCTGACATCGTCGAGCGCGACGGCTTCGCCATAGCGCTGGGTCACGGTCTCGATCTCGACGGCGCTCGTCATGTAGAGGCCCTTCTGCGGCCAAAGACCACGGCCTCGATGACGAAGACGAGCAGGATCGAGACGCCGAAGACCAGTGTGCCGATGGCGTTGGTCTTGGGGTTGAGACCCGAGCGCAGAAGGCTCCAGATCTCGACCGGCAGCGTCACGTCGAAGCGGGTGAGAAGGAAGGCGATGACGAACTCGTCCCAGGAGAAGGTGAAGGCGAGGAAGAAGCTCGCAAACAAGGCGGGCCAGATCATCGGCGCGGTGACGAGGAGAAGCACCTTGGCCTCGCTCGCGCCGAGGTCGCGGGCCGAGCGTTCAATATTCGCCTGATCGTCGGTGAGCTGGCTGTAGATGATCGCAAAGCAGAGCGGCAGGTTGATCACGATGTGACCGAGGCCGGTGGCAAGGAGGGATTTCGGCATTCCGGCGGCATTGAAGGTGATCAGAAGGCCCATGCCGATGATCAGATAGCTCACCGTCAGCGGCGCCATCAGGAAGCCGGAGAGAAGCCGCGAACCGGGCGGGCGGTGGCGGGCGATCCCATAGGCGGCGAGAAAGCCGAGAAGGACCGAGGCGAGGGAGGAGAGGACGCCGACGGTCAGCGAATTGAGGAGCGCGTCCATCAGCCGGCCGTCCGACAGGATCTGGTCGTACCAGCGCAGACTCGGCCCGTTGAAGGGCGGGATCGGGAAGCGTCCGCGATGAAAGGAGAACAGGACGAGGACGGCCACCGGCAGGAAGATGAAGCCGTAGAGCAGCCCGGCATAGACGAGGCCGAGGACGGAGGAAGCACGGAGCGGCCGGGTCATCGCGAACGCTCCAGCCGCAGCCATCTGGCGCAGGCGAAATAGGCGATGGTGACGACGATCATCAACAGGATCGAAAGCGCCGAGGCCATCGGGAAATCGGCCCGCCGTCCGACCTGCAGCATGATCAGTTGCGGCATCAGGAGTTCGTTGTTGCCGCCCAGAATCTGCGGGGTGATGAAATCGCCGATACACAGGACGAAGGTGAGGAACGCTCCGGTCATGATGCCCGGCAGGGTCAAAGGCAAGGTGACGTGGACGAAGGTGCGGACCGGCCCCGCGCCGAGGTCCGCCGCGGCTTTTCGGAACGACGGCGGCAGCTGCTTGAGATTGGCGTAGATGGTCAGGGTCAGCAGCATGACGAAGAAGTGGGTGAAGCCGATCACCGTCGCGAGGCGCGAATTGGCGAGATCGAGCGGCTCCGAGAGAAGGCCGATCCCGGTCAGCGCCTTGTTGATCACCCCGTTCGACGAAAGCACCAGCAGCCAGGAATAGGAGCGGACCACATAGGAGGTCCAGAACGGCAGGACCGCGAGGGCGAGCGCCAGGCGCTGCCAGCGTTCGGGCACGACCTCGGCGAGCACCACGGCAAAGGGATAGGCGAGGAGGATCGAAACGACCGTCACGATCGCCGTCACAACCAGTGAATTGGCCATCGCGCCGAGGAAATAGCTCCGCTCGAAGAAGGCCGCGTAGTTGGCGAAGGACAGGCCAGCGCCGCCGCTACCCGTCGATGGCGTCAGGCTCACATAGGCCATCACCGCAAAGGGCACGGCAAAGAACAGGAGCGTGTAGAGGAGGGCGGGGCCGGCGAACAGGCTGCCCCGCACCCCCTCCATCGAGGGGCGATCACTCATGACGGGCTTCAGTGCTGGAGGAACTCGGTCCAGACGTCCTGCATCTTGGCGTCGAGCTCGGGCGAGGGCGTGGGGTAAAGCTGCGAGTTCTTCACATATTCGGGCTGCTCGTCCCAGCGCAGCGCCTTCTTCTGCGCGTCGGTGAGATCAGCACCGGCCTTCTCGTTGGCCGGCATCGCCCAATAGCAGGACGAGGTGGCGAGCTTGGCTTGGCCTTCCGGCGACAGGATGTATTTGACGAACTCCGTCGCCAGTTTCTGCTTCTTGGAGTCCTTGAAAACGCCGATCGCCTGCGCCCAGCGCACGCCGCCCTGCTTCGGGAGGATCCAGTCGAGCGCCGGGTTCTCCGCGCTGAGGCCCGCCGTCACCCATTCGCCGCCGCCGACGAGAATGTCGACTTCGCCGGTCGCCAGCGCCGTCTGGCTGGAGACGACGTCGCCGACGAGCTTGGCATTGTCCTTCAGCTTGAACAAAGTGTCCCTGATAGCCGGAAGATCGCTGTCGGACAGATCGGCGGTTTTCTTGCCGAGGCCCATCGCCACCATGCCCTCGACCGGCAGATAATAGTCGTAGACAGCGATCTTGCCCTTGTACTTGTCGCCCCAGAGCGCCGTCATGTCCTCCATGTCGGCGGGGTCGACCTTGTCCTTGTTGAAGGAGATGGTGTTGTAGCCGTATTTCTCGGTGACGGCGTAGCGTTTGCCGTCGCGCATCGTCTGGTCGTCCATGCGGATCGTCGGGTCGATGTCGGCGACCGGCATTTCGTCCTCCGGCAGGGGGCCGAGGATCCCCGCGTCGATCGCCCGCGGCACGTCGATGGAATCGATGACGAGAACGTCCCAGTCGCCCGGCTGCGACTGGTCGATGATCGAGAGAGCCGCGCCGGTGCCCTCATAGACCTTGAGATTGACCTTGGCGTCATGGGCCTTCTCGAAGGGCTCGATCAGCGCCGGATCGGTGTGGTCGCACCACACCAGCGCGTTGAGCTCTTCGGCGGCGTTGGCTGCGGTCGTCACCGTGATTGCGGCAACGGATGCGGCGAGGGCGAGAAGGCGGCTTTTCCTGGTCATGCGTCGTCTCCCAGTCGTCACGTTTGGCGGCAGTCGAGGTGCCGCCATGCCCCTGAAAGCATCAGCCACAGCGGTTGCCTCATTCCTGACCATGAAAGCGAGACTGGACGGGTTGGGAAATATCGACCTATCAATACAAACCTTGATGATCGTCAAAGTGAGTGACGTCTCGATGCGCGTTTCCGGAAGTGATCTGCGTCTCCTGCAGGTTTTCGAAGCGGTGGTTCGCCATGGCGGTTTCGCGGCTGCCGCCCGCGATCTCAATGTCAGCCAGTCCACCATCTCGAATCACATGACGGCGCTCGAGGAGCGCCTCGGATTCGTCTTGTGCCAACGCGGCCGTGGCGGCTTCAGGCTGACGGAGAAGGGGCGCGCGGCGTGGGACGCCTCGCGGCGCCTCGACAAGGCGCTGCAGGATTTCTCCTCCGATGTCGCATCCGTTCGCGGGGAGCTCTCCGGCGAATTGCGGATCGGCATCCTCGACGCCGTCGCGACCGACCCGGCCAATCGGCTGTCAGACGCCGTGAAGGCGTTCGGCGCGATTGCGCCCAACGTCACGCTGGTGATCGCCCAGGAGCGCCCGCAGGACATTCAGCAGAAGGTGGCCGACGGTCTCTATCACTGCGCCATCGGCAGCTATCGCAACCGCATCGACGGCATCGTCTATGACAGGCTGCACGAAGAGCGCCACAGCCTTTATTGCGGGCGCGGGCACGAGGCCTTTTCACTCGCCGACGACGAATTGACCGACGAGCGTCTGCAGGAAATGCCCTTCGCGCATCGGGGCTATTGGCGGGACGAGGATACGCTGCGCCAGCTCGACTGGCGGATCGGGGCGACGGTCTACCAGATCGAGCCCCAGCTGATTCTCATCCAGTCGGGCCGCTATATCGGCCTTCTACCCGATCATTTCGCCGCTCAGGGCATCGCGGCGGGGCGGCTGCGCGCGATTCGCCCGGCCGATATCGGTTATACCTGCCTGTTCGAGCTGTTTTCGCCCGCCAACCGGCGCGTCAGCGACGTGGCCGCCGCTTTTATCGACACGGTGAAGCGAATCTGGCGGACGGATGCGGGCGATTCGGCATCCCCGGGAGCAGTCCCGGCGCGCGAAGACGGCTCGAAATTCCACGCTGCTTTGCAGATTTCCGCGTGAAATGACGGTTTCGTGTCATCCGGCTCTTTGTCGAGGCCAAGCGACGAACCCGGCGCTTGACAGGACCCGAGCTTGTCCGTAAACGACCGCCTCACAAGCCGCCACGAGCGGTGGAGCGCGGGTGTAGCTCAGTCGGTTAGAGTGCCGGCCTGTCACGCCGGAGGTCGCGGGTTCGAGCCCCGTCACTCGCGCCATTTTCTTCCAGGCAAGTCTTTTAGCAAAAGACGTTCGGCACGCTGCGACGACGATGCCGGAGCGCGTCATCGGCCCTTGCGAAACCGGCGTGGCGTCACGCCGATCCTTCATTCCTCGTTGCGTGGCGGGCGCGGCTCAGATTCCCGAGCCGTGGTCCTGAAAATCAGCCTCGTCAGCAGGCTCTGGCAGATCGATGATCCCCGTGCGCGCCGTCGGCTTCGGCCAAGGCATCCAGGCGACGAGTTCGTCTTCATCATAGGCGACGAGCCCGTCCGGCCCCATGTCGGTCGCGACCCAGCCGCGTTCGCCGGATCCGCGCAGGGACTGATAGCGGACGGTGTCGACCTCGGCCGGCCCCTGTTCGCCGCCGCGCACCGTCACCAGGATTCGCTCGCCGTCGCGTTGGGCGCTCGCCATCGGCCGCCAGCCCTTCATTGCCGAATCTACCATCGGATCTCCTTCGTCGATCAAAGCGCTGAAACGCTTGTATGGGCATCGTGGCATCCTTGCGACGATGCCCCGCAGTTGGCAAGGTGAACGCCCTAAAGGCCCCGCAAACGCTTGCCGATCCCGGCCTGCGACAGGCTGGCGGCAGGAGAGGTGGTGGTCACAGGCCGGTCGCAGCTCACAACACCTTGCACTGATTCCAAGAAGGGGATAACCCTCGCCGCATTGCGGCATGGCGGCTCGCCCGCCTGCCTTGAAGCCTAGCGGCGCGGAAGCGATCCGCTGCCCTGACCGTCACCGAGATGAAGTGGTCCGATGAGCGCACTCCTCGCATCCTATCTGCCGATCGTGATCTTCGTGGGAGTTGCCCTGATCCTCGGTCTGGCGCTTCTGGTCTCGCCGTTCCTGCTCGCCTTCAAGGCGCCGGACGACGAGAAGCTGTCGGCTTACGAATGCGGGTTCGACGCATTCGACGACTCGCGTATGAAGTTCGACGTTCGCTTCTATCTCGTGTCGATCCTGTTCATCATCTTCGATCTCGAGGTGGCCTTCCTGTTTCCCTGGGCGGCGAGCTTCGGAACCCTCGGCTGGTTCGGCTTCTGGTCGATGATGGTGTTTCTGGGCGTCCTGACGGTCGGCTTTGTCTATGAGTGGAAGAAAGGCGCTTTGGAATGGGATTGATCATCGGCAACGAGCCGTTCGCTCCGCGTTCGCCGGAAGCGGGGACGGGAGCTGGGGCGGTCACGGGCAAGACCGTCGCGCCTGCCCAGGACCCTTTCATCACCGAAATCAATGACGAGCTGGCCGACAAGGGCTTCATCGTTACCTCGACGGACGACGTCATCCAGTGGGCCCGCACGGGTTCCTTGATGTGGATGACCTTCGGTCTTGCCTGCTGCGCCGTCGAGATGATCCAGATGTCGATGCCGCGCTACGACGCCGAGCGTTTCGGCTTCGCGCCGCGCGCCTCGCCGCGCCAGTCCGATCTGATGATCGTCGCCGGCACGCTGACCAACAAGATGGCGCCCGCGCTGCGCAAGGTCTACGACCAGATGCCGGAGCCGCGCTATGTCATCTCCATGGGCTCCTGCGCCAATGGCGGCGGCTATTATCACTATTCCTATTCGGTGGTTCGCGGCTGCGACCGCGTCGTGCCGGTGGACGTCTACGTGCCCGGCTGTCCGCCGAGCGCGGAGGCGCTGCTTTACGGCATGATCCTTCTGCAGAAGAAGATCCGCCGCACCGGCACCATCGAACGGTAGGGCCCACGTCATGCGTGATTTCGCCACCAAGGACATGGCCGATTATCTGGTCGAGACGCTCGGCGATCGGCTGGTGTCGAGCGAGCATCGCTTCGGCGAGCTGACCCTCGTCGTCGCGCCCCAGGACATCGTCAAGGTCCTGACGGTCTTGCGCGACGACCCGCAGACCCAGTTCGTCAACTTCATCGACATCTGCGGCGTCGATTATCCTCAGCGCGAGAAGCGCTTCGAGGTGGTCTATCATCTTCTGTCGCCCTATCAGAACCAGCGTGTGCGGGTGAAGGTCCGCACCGCCGAGGACGATCCGGTGCCGTCCGTGTCGGACGTCTTTCCCGCCGCCGACTGGTTCGAGCGGGAAGCATACGATCTCTACGGCATTCTCTTCACCGGCCACCCGGACCTGCGCCGCATCCTCACCGACTACGGTTTCGAGGGGCACCCGATGCGCAAGGATTTCCCGCTTACCGGTTTTGTCGAGGTTCACTACGACGAAGAGAAGAAGCAGGTCGTCTACGAGCCGGTGGAGCTGCGTCAGGAGTTCCGCAACTTTGATTTCCTCTCGCCCTGGGAAGGCACGGAATATGTGCTGCCCGGCGACGAGAAGGCCAAACGACAGTAATTCGGGAGGTCAGTGCCATGGCGACGAAGCGACTTCAGGCCAAGTGCCTCTGCGGCGGTGTGCGGATCGACGCCGATATCGACGAGCAGGAAGTCGGCGCCTGCCACTGCGACATTTGTCGGCGCTGGGCGGGCGGTCCCTTCCTGGCGGTCGAGGCTTCCGAAAATGTCGTCCTCGCCGGAACGGATCTGCTGACCGTCTATGAATCCTCGGGATGGGGTGAGCGCGGTTTCTGCAATGCCTGCGGCTCGACCCTGTTCTGGCGGTCCAAGGATGCGACGCACTACGCCATTTCCGCCATGGCCTTCGACGACCTGACGGAAGCTGCCTTCACCAAGCAGATCTTCATCGACTCCAAGCCTGACTGGTACTCGTTCGCCAACGAGACGCAGACAATGACCGGTGCGGAGTTCCTCGCCCAATTCGCCTCCGAAGAGGACAAGCCGAATGGCTGAGATCGACGTCCGCAACTTCAACATCAACTTCGGCCCGCAGCATCCTGCGGCGCACGGCGTTTTGCGTCTCGTGCTGGAACTCGACGGCGAAGTCGTCGCCCGCGTCGATCCGCATATCGGCTTGTTGCACCGCGGCACCGAGAAGCTGATCGAGCACAAGACCTATCTTCAGGCGATTCCCTATTTCGACCGGCTCGACTACGTCGCGCCGATGAACCAGGAGCACGCCTTCTGCCTCGCCGTCGAGCGGCTCGCCGGTGTCACGGTGCCCAAGCGGGGCCAGCTTATCCGCGTGCTCTACTGCGAAATCGGCCGCATCCTGTCGCATCTCCTCAACGTCACCACGCAGGCGATGGACGTCGGCGCTTTGACGCCGCCGCTCTGGGGCTTCGAGGAGCGTGAGAAACTGATGGTGTTCTACGAGCGCGCTTCGGGCGCTCGGCTGCATGCCGGCTATTTCCGGCCCGGCGGCGTCCATCAGGATCTGCCGCAGCAGCTCATCGACGACATCGGCGCCTGGTGCGATCCGTTCCTCAAGGTCTGCGACGACATCGAGGGCCTGCTCAGCCATAACCGCATCTACAAGCAGCGTAACGTCGATATCGGCGTCATCGCGCTCGAAGACGCATGGGCCATGGGCTTTTCCGGCGTCATGGTGCGCGGTTCCGGCGCCGCCTGGGATCTGCGCAAGGCGCAGCCCTACGAGTGCTATGACGAAATGGAATTCGACATTCCGATCGGCAAGAACGGCGACTGCTTCGACCGCTACCTGATCCGCATGGCGGAGATGCGCGAGTCGGTGAAGATCATGAAGCAGTGCATCGAGAAGCTTTCCAGCCCGGAAGGGCAGGGGCCGATCTCGGCCGTCGAAGGCAAGGTCGTGCCGCCGAAGCGCGGCCAGATGAAGCGCTCGATGGAGGCGCTCATTCACCATTTCAAGCTCTACACCGAGGGCTTCCATCTGCCCGAAGGCGAGGTCTACGCCGCCGTCGAGGCGCCGAAGGGCGAGTTCGGCGTCTATCTCGTCTCCGACGGCACCAACAAGCCGCATCGCTGCAAGATCCGCGCTCCGGGCTTTGCGCATCTCCAGGCGATGGACGTCATGTGCAAGGGCCACATGCTCGCCGACGTTTCGGCGATTCTCGGCACCATCGACATCGTCTTCGGAGAGGTCGACCGCTGACGTCGCCGCTCGCGCCGCGAGGCACGAAGGCTGGAATGATGAATTACGGGGCGCCGCCGAAGATGGGACGACGCTCTGCGAGGTGGTCCCGGAGCCGCATTCTGGCGGCGCCTCGACCATCGACATGATTATGCTGGAAGCGATCCAGCACGACGTGATTCTCTTTCGCGCCGACCGTAGCGCGCTCAAGCGGCGCTGCTCGGCGATGGCTGGAGAGATCGTCAGAAAGATCGGCGGCAGGGATGCCGCGATCGACCGTTCGCGCCCTGGCATTTCTCTTGCCGTCGCGGCGCTTTTCGCCGGCTGATCTGCGCCTTTTCGGGTATGATCGACCAATACCAAACTGCGGTCATGGGCCACTGGCCTTTTGTCCGTCTTGTGATAGAACGCGCCGCAACATCGATTGTTGAACCGCTCTAAGATAGAGGTCCGATGTCTGTCAGACGTCTCGCGGAAGAGGCCGTGCAACCAGCCGGCTTCGCGTTTAGTGAAGAGAACGCCGCTTGGGCTGAAGCGACGATCAAGAAGTATCCCGAAGGCCGCCAGCAGTCCGCCGTCATCCCGCTTTTGATGCGTGCGCAGGATCAGGACGGCTGGGTGACCAAGTCGGCGGTCGAGCATGTCGCGCAGATGCTCGAAATGCCGCTGATCCGCGTGCTCGAGGTCGCGACCTTCTACACCCAGTTCCAGCTCAATCCCGTCGGCACAAGGGCCCATGTCCAGGTCTGCGGAACGACCCCTTGCATGTTGCGCGGGGCAGAGGATCTGAAAGCGGTCTGTCGCAAGAAGATCCATTCCGAGCAGTTTCATCGCAACGACGCCGGGACGCTTTCGTGGGAAGAGGTCGAGTGCCTCGGTGCCTGCGTGAACGCGCCGATGGTGATGATCTTCTCCGACACCTACGAGGATCTGACGCCGGAGCGGCTGGAAGAGATCATCGACGCCTTCGAGGCTGGCCGTGGCGAGGACATCGAGCCCGGTCCGCAGAACGGACGGCATCTGTCGGTGCCGCTGGGCGGCCTGACGTCGCTGACCGGTGACTATGACGACCTGATCCAGGAACAGAAGCGCGAGACCGGTCGCGGGCCGGCGAACGGTTCGGCGCCGCAAGGCAAGGGCGCTGGCGAGGCTGTTTCGGCGCCACCGTCGGAAGCCGGCCGCCCGAATACGGAATCGGAGCAGACCGACCCGACCTTGCCGACGCCGGGTGCCGGTGACGACGCCAAGGTCGACGAAAGCGCCGAGCGGCGCGAGAGCGACGAGCTGACCGCCGAAGCTCACCGTCCGCATGCCGGCCAGGAGGGCGGTGCCCGCGAAGGATCGACCGACGCTGAAGTCGGCAACGTGCCGGATGATGTCGACGAGAAGACGGGTGGCGACCTTCGGCAGGCCGAGGCTGCTGCCGAAGATGCGGTGATACCGGCTGACAAGCAGCTCGACGACGGGACGGGGGGGCAGCCCTCGCGCCTCGCCGACGACGCGAAGCCGGACGCTGTGCTGGCGTCGCGTCGCGGCGGCGGCCTCACAGAAGGTGAGCGGTCAGGCACGTCCGATATCACCTCCGGCCCGGCCCATGACGATCACTTCGACAGCGAAGCGGAAGAGCCAAAGCCCGAAACCGCGCCGGGCGAAAGGCCCGCGGATCTGCTGTCGGCGCCTGAGGGCGAGAAGGACGATCTGAAGCAGATTCGCGGCATCGGTCCGGTGATCGAAGGCAAGCTCAACGAGCTCGGCGTTTTCCACTTCTGGCAAATCGCCAAATGGCGCGAGGTCGAGCTGATCTGGATCGACGACTTCCTGAATTTCAAGGGTCGTGCGGTTCGCGAGGACTGGACCGGGCAGGCCAAGAGCCTGCAGTCCGGTGCCGGAAAAGGTGAAGGAGAGGCGTGATGCTTCAGGACAAGGACCGGATCTTCACCAACATCTACGGCCTGCGCGACAAGAGCCTGAAGGCTGCGCTGAAGCGCGGCCATTTCGACGGCACCGCCGACATAATCGGCAAGGGCCGCGACTGGATCATCAACGAGATGAAGGCCTCCGGCCTTCGCGGCCGCGGTGGCGCGGGTTTCCCGACCGGTCTCAAATGGTCCTTCATGCCGAAGGAAGTCGGCGAGCGGCCGCATTATCTCGTCATCAATGCCGACGAATCCGAGCCCGGGACCTGCAAGGACCGGGAGATCATGCGCAACGATCCGTTCACGCTGATCGAGGGCTGCATCATCGCCGGTTTCTCGATGCTGGCGCACACCTGCTACATCTATGTCCGCGGCGAGTATGTCCGCGAGCGCGAAGCGCTGCAGCTGGCGATCGACGAGTGCTATGAGCAGGGTTATCTCGGCAAGGACAACAAGTGCGGCTGGGATTATGACATCATCGTCCATCACGGCGCCGGCGCCTACATCTGCGGCGAAGAGACGGCGCTGCTCGAAAGCCTCGAGGGCAAAAAGGGTCAGCCGCGCCTGAAGCCGCCATTCCCGGCGAATGTCGGCCTTTACGGCTGCCCGACGACGGTCAACAACGTCGAGTCGATCGCCGTTGCGCCGACGATCCTGCGCCGGGGCGGTTCCTGGTTCGCCGGCATCGGGCGCCAGAACAACACCGGCACCAAGCTATTCTGTGTTTCCGGCCATGTCGAGCGGCCCTGCACCGTCGAAGAGGCCATGGGCATCTCGTTCCGCGAGCTGATCGAGAAGCATTGCGGCGGCATCACCGGCGGCTGGGACAATCTCCTCGCGGTCATCCCTGGCGGGTCCTCCGTTCCGCTGGTGCCGGGCGCCGACATCATCGACGCGCCGATGGACTTCGACGGGCTGAAGGAGATCAAGACCTCGCTCGGCACGGCGGCCGTCATCGTCATGGACAAGTCCACCGACATCGTGAAGGCGATCGCCCGCATCTCCTATTTCTACAAGCATGAGAGCTGCGGCCAGTGCACGCCTTGCCGCGAGGGCACCGGCTGGATGTGGCGCGTGATGGAGCGCATGGCCACCGGCCATGCCCAGAAGCGCGAGATCGACATGCTGCTCGACGTGACCAAGCAGGTCGAGGGTCACACGATCTGCGCCCTCGGCGACGCGGCTGCCTGGCCGATCCAGGGTCTCGTCCGGCACTTCCGCGCCGAGATCGAGCGCCGGATCGACGAATATTCGCACAACGCCCACGAGGTTCGCCCGGTTCTCGAGGCGGCGGAGTAGGAGCGGGGACGATGGCGGACGAGCCGGACAATCTGGTGCTGCAGCTCTTGCGGGAGATCCGCGCAACGCTCGACGAGCACTCCGAGGAGTTCAAGTCCGTCGGCAGGCGGCTCGACCACATCGACCAGCGGCTCGAGGAAGTTCACGAGACGCTCTACACGGTTGCTGGCGCTGCCGTGCACGCAAATGTCCGCCACGATACGGTGGCGGAGCGGTTGAAGACGCTGGAAGAGCGCGTCTCCCGGCTGGAAGAGAAGGCTTGACGATGGCGAAGCTGAAAGTCGACGGCAACGAGATCGAGGTTCCGGACCATTTCACGCTCCTGCAGGCGTGCGAGGAGGCCGGCGCCGAGATCCCGCGGTTCTGTTTCCACGAGCGGCTGTCGATCGCCGGCAACTGCCGCATGTGCCTCGTCGAAGTGAAGGGCGGACCGCCGAAGCCGGCGGCCTCCTGCGCCATGGGTGTTCGCGATCTGAGGCCCGGGCCGGAAGGCCAGCTGCCCGAAGTCTTCACCAACACGCCGATGGTGAAGAAGGCCCGCGAGGGCGTCATGGAATTCCTGCTGATCAACCACCCGCTGGATTGCCCGATCTGCGATCAGGGCGGAGAGTGCGATCTGCAGGATCAGGCCATGGCCTATGGCGTCGATAGTTCGCGCTACAAGGAGAACAAGCGCGCCGTCGAGGACAAGTATATCGGCCCGCTGGTCAAGACGATCATGACCCGCTGCATCCACTGCACGCGCTGCGTCCGCTTCACGACGGAAGTCGCCGGTATCTCCGAACTCGGCCTCGTCGGCCGCGGCGAGGACGCCGAGATCACCACCTTCCTCGAACAGGCGATGACCTCCGAGCTGCAGGGCAACGTCATCGACCTCTGCCCGGTCGGCGCCTTGACCTCGCGTCCTTACGCCTTCCAGGCCCGCCCGTGGGAGCTGACCAAGACCGAGACGATCGACGTCATGGACGCCGTCGGTTCGGCGATCCGCGTCGATACGCGCGGCCGCGAGGTCCTGCGCATCATGCCGCGGATCAACGAGGCGGTGAACGAGGAGTGGATCTCCGACAAGACCCGCTTCATCTGGGACGGCCTCAGGACCCAGCGTCTCGATCGGCCCTATCTGCGCCGCGACGGCAAGCTCCAGCCGGCGACGTGGCAGGAGGCTTTCGCGGCGATCAAGGACAAGGTGTCGGGAACGGCTCCGGAGAAGATCGGCGCGGTCGCCGGCGATCTTGCCGCCGTCGAGGAAATGTGGGCGCTGAAGAAGCTCATGGCCGAGATCGGTTCGTCCTCTCTCGACTGCCGCCAGGACGGCGCGATGCTGAACCCGGCCGACGGCCGCGGCAGCTATCTCTTCAACACCGGAATCGCCGGGATCGAAGATGCCGACGCGCTGCTCATCATCGGCGCCAATCCGCGCTTCGAGGCGGCGGTGCTCAACACCCGCATCCGCAAGCGCTGGCGGATCGGCGGCTTCCCGATCGGCGTCATCGGCGAGAACGCCAATCTTCGCTACGACTACACCTATCTTGGGGCGGGCACGGACACGCTGTCCGACGTCGCCAAGGCGAGCGAGGGCTTTTTCGACGCGTTGAAGAAGGCCGAGCGGCCGATGATCATCGTCGGTTCCGGCGCGATTTCCGGCGAGAACGGCGCGGCTGTCCTGTCCGCTGCCGCCGCGCTCGCTCGCGAGATCGGCGCACTCGCTGACGGTTGGAACGGCTTCAACGTGCTTCACACGGCGGCGTCGCGGGTCGGCGGCCTCGACATCGGCTTCGTTCCGGGCGAGGGCGGCAAGAGCTTCGCCGAAATGGCCTCCGGCGGCGTCGATGTCCTGTTCAATCTCGGCGCCGACGAGGTCGAGATCGCCCCTGGCCCCTTCGTCGTCTATATCGGCAGCCATGGCGATCGCGGCGCTCACCGCGCCGACGTGATCCTGCCGGGTGCAGCTTATACCGAGAAGGACGGCACCTTCGTCAATCTCGAGGGCAGGGCGCAGGTGGGTTCGCGGGCGTCCTTCCCGCCGGGCGACGCGCGCGAGGACTGGGCGATCATTCGCGCCCTGTCGGCCGTACTCGGCAAGACGCTGTCCTTCGACTCGCTTGCCGGGCTGCAGCGCGATCTGTATCAGTCGCATCCGGGCATGCGCAGCGACCGCGTCGAGCCGGCGGCCCATGACGACGTGCTGAAGCTTGCCGATCGTGGCGGCTCACTCGGTGCCGGTTCACTCGGCTCCAAGCTCGGCGACTTCTACCTGACCAATCCGATCGCCCGGGCATCCAAGGTGATGGCCGAGTGCTCGCGGCTTGCCCGCGGCGAACATCTCGAAGCAGCGGAATAAGGGACCGGCAAACGTGACGGACTTCTTCTCCACCTATGTCTGGCCGGGGCTGATCATTCTCGGCCAGAGCGTCCTGTTCCTGGTCGTTCTGCTCGTTCTGATCGCCTATATCCTTCTGGCCGACCGCAAGATCTGGGCCGCCGTTCAGATGCGTCGCGGCCCGAACGTGGTCGGCCCCTGGGGGCTGTTCCAGTCCTTTGCCGATCTTTTGAAGTTCGTCCTGAAGGAGCCGGTCGTTCCGGCAAGTTCCGACAAGGTGGTCTTCCTTCTGGCGCCGCTGATCGCGGTGACGCTGGCGCTGGCGACCTTCGCGGTCATACCCGTGGCCAATGGCTGGGTGATCGCAAACATCAATATCGGCATTCTCTACGTCTTCGCCATTTCCTCCCTTGAGGTGTACGGCGTCATCATGGGCGGCTGGGCGTCGAATTCGAAATACGCTTTCCTCGGCGCGCTGCGCTCGGCGGCGCAGATGGTCTCCTACGAGGTTTCGATCGGTTTCGTCATCGTTACCGTCCTCCTGTGCGTCGGTTCGTTGAACCTCACCGACATCGTGGTCGCCCAATCCGCCGGCCTCGGGACCATGATCGGCCTGCCAAGCTCGTTCCTCGACTGGCACTGGTTGAGCCTCTTCCCGATGTTCATCGTCTTCTTCATCTCGGCGCTTGCCGAGACGAACCGGCCACCCTTCGATCTCCCGGAAGCTGAATCGGAACTCGTCGCAGGCTTCATGGTCGAATATGGCTCGACGCCGTACATGATGTTCATGCTCGGCGAATATGCCGCCATCACCCTGATGTGCTGCCTGACGACGATCCTGTTCCTGGGTGGCTGGCTGCCGCCTTTCGATTTCATTCCCTTCACCTGGGTTCCGGGCTTCATCTGGTTCCTTCTGAAGGCTGGCCTCGTCTTCTTCATGTTCGCCATGGTGAAGGCCTTCGTGCCGCGCTATCGCTACGATCAGCTGATGCGTCTCGGCTGGAAGGTCTTCCTGCCTCTGTCGCTGGCGATGGTCGTGATCGTCGCCTTCGTCCTGCAGCTTTCGGGCTGGGGTGCGCCGGGCGCATGACTGTCGATCCGGGTGTCCTGGGCGGCCTCGCCGGTCTCGTCGTGGGCCTCGTCGATTTTTACGTGATCGGCGCCGTGGTGGACCGGATGCAGCGCGAGCGACCGGCCGAACGGCTCGGGGCAAAGACGGCGCTGAATGTCGCCCGGATCTCGCAGTTGATCCTGTTTCCGGTGATGGGCTGGTTCGTCGGCCAGACCATCGCCTCGTAAAGTTCAAGGAGGGGGAGGGCGAAGCCCATGTCCCAGATTGCCCAGACCGTCCGTTCGTTGTTTCTGATCGAATTCGTGAAGGCGTTCGGCCTTTCGATGCGATATTTCTTCGCGCCGAAGGCGACGGTGAACTATCCCTTCGAGAAGGGCCCGGTTTCACCACGTTTTCGCGGCGAGCATGCCCTGCGGCGCTATCCGAACGGCCAGGAGCGGTGTATCGCATGCAAGCTGTGCGAGGCGATCTGCCCGGCACAGGCGATCACCATCGAAGCCGGCCCGCGCCGCAACGACGGCACCCGCCGCACGATCCGCTACGACATCGACATGGTGAAGTGCATCTATTGCGGCTTCTGCCAGGAGGCCTGCCCGGTCGATGCCATCGTCGAGGGGCCGAACTTCGAATTCGCGACCGAAACCCGCGAAGAGCTCTACTACGACAAGGAAAAGCTCCTCGCGAACGGTGATCGCTGGGAGCGCGAGCTTGCTCGCAACATTGCGCTCGACGCGCCCTACCGCTAATCGGGCGGCGTCGCGGCGAGTGGGGACCGGCGGAACGAGTCGGTCGCTGACGATCAAACGATGCGGCAAGCCTGCCGCGTACAGGACATGAGGGGAGCCCGAGAATGCTCGGCCTTCAGGCATTCTTTTTCTATATTTTCGCGTTCATCGCCGTGGGCGGTGCGCTCATGGTCGTGTTCGCGCGCAACCCGGTCCATTCGGTCCTGTTCCTGATTCTGACCTTCGTCGCTGCGGCGGGGCTGTTTCTTCTGGCGGGCGCCGAGTTCCTGGCGCTGATCCTGATCGTGGTCTATGTCGGCGCGGTCGCGATCCTGTTCCTCTTCGTCGTCATGATGCTCGATCTCGATCTCGGGCAGATGAAGAAGGGGGCGCTGAGATACGCACCCTTCGGGCTGATCATCGGTCTCGTTCTCCTGGCCGAGTTGATCATCGCGGCGACCGGCGGGGCCTATCACCCCGAACTCTCGCAGACGACGGCGCTGCCGATGCAGCCGCTCTACGAATTGTCGAACATCAATGCCCTCGGCTCGGTGCTCTACACCCGCTACATCCTCTTCTTCCAGCTGGCGGGCCTGATCCTCTTCGTCGCGATGGTCGGAGCGATCGTTCTGACGCTTCGCCACAAGGAAGGCATCAAGCGCCAGTCGATCTCCGCCCAGAACGCGCGGAACCCCGCAACGGCCATCGAGATCCGCAAGGTCGAGAGCGGCCGGGGCCTCTGAGGGACAAGGAACGAGAAAAGCCATGGAAATCGGTCTCGGCCATTACCTGACAGTCGCGGCGATCCTGTTCGTCACCGGCGTCTTCGGCATCTTCATGAACCGCAAGAACATCATCACGATCCTGATGTCGGTAGAGCTGATCCTGCTGTCGGTGAACATCAACATGGTGGCCTTCTCGGCCTTTCTCGGCGATCTCGTCGGCCAGGTTTTTGCGTTGTTCATCCTGACGGTGGCAGCCGCAGAGGCCGCCATCGGCCTCGCCATTCTGGTCGTCTTCTTCCGTAATCGCGGCTCGATCGCCGTCGACGACGTCAACACGATGAAAGGCTGATCGCGGTGTACACGATCATCGTCCTCCTGCCGCTCGCGGGCTTCCTGATCGCCGGGCTGTTCGGCAAGTCGATCGGCGCGAAGGCTTGCGAATACACGCTTTCCGGCTTCATGGTGGTGGCCGCGATCCTGTCCTGGATCGCCTTCCTCTCCTTCGGCTACGGCGAGGGCGAGACCCTGCGCGTTCCGCTGCTCCACTGGATGCAGTCCGGCACGCTCGACGTGGCCTGGTCGCTGCGGATCGACCGCCTGACGCTGGTCATGCTGGTCGTGGTCAACACGGTCTCGACCCTGGTGCACGTCTATTCGATCGGCTACATGCACCACGATCCGCATCGGCCGCGCTTCTTCGCCTATCTCTCGCTCTTCACCTTCGCCATGCTGATGCTGGTGACGTCGAACAATCTCGTGCAGATGTTCTTCGGCTGGGAGGGCGTCGGTCTCGCCTCCTATCTTCTCATCGGTTTCTGGTACAAGAAGCCGACCGCCAACGCTGCGGCGATGAAGGCCTTCGTCGTCAACCGCGTCGGTGACTTCGGCTTTGCCCTTGGCATCTTCGGCGTCTTCGCGCTGTTCGGGTCGGTGAATTTCGATACGATCTTCGCCGGTGCCGCCGATGTCGCGGCGCAGCTTGGCGGCGGCCACGAGGCGGCTGCGGCGGGCGCCGGGGCGGCCGCTCACGGCGCCGGTGACGTCGTTCTCAATTTCGCCGGCTATGGCCTGACCATGGGCAGCGCGCTGACGGTTGTCTGCCTGCTCCTCTTCATGGGCGCGATGGGCAAGTCGGCCCAGCTCGGCCTGCACACCTGGCTGCCGGACGCCATGGAGGGACCGACGCCGGTCTCGGCGCTGATCCACGCGGCGACCATGGTCACCGCCGGCGTCTTCATGCTGGCACGCATGTCCCCGCTCTTCGAGCTCAGCCCGTCGGCTCTGACCTTCGTCACCTTCATCGGCGCGACGACGGCCTTCTTCGCCGCGACGATCGGCCTCGTCCAGAACGACATCAAGCGCGTCATCGCCTATTCGACCTGCTCGCAGCTCGGCTACATGTTCGTCGCCCTCGGCGTCGGGGCCTATGGGCCGGCGATCTTCCATCTGTTCACCCACGCCTTTTTCAAGGCGCTGCTCTTCCTCGGCGCCGGCTCGGTCATCCATGCCGTTTCCGACGAGCAGGACATGCGTCGCATGGGCGGGCTGAGAACCCACATTCCGAAGACGTACTGGATGATGGTGATCGGAACGCTGGCCCTGACCGGATTTCCCTTCACGGCGGGCTACTACTCCAAGGATGCGATCATCGAGGCGGCTTTCGTCGGCCACAACTCCTTCGCCCTGTATGGCTGGGGCATGACGGTGATCGCCGCGGCGCTGACCAGCTTCTACTCCTGGCGCCTGATCTTCATGACCTTCCATGGCAAGCCGCGCGCTTCGGCCGACGTCATGCATCACATCCATGAATCGCCCTTGGTGATGCTGGTGCCGCTCTACGTCCTCGCAGCCGGCGCGCTGTTTGCCGGTATCGTCTTCGAACACTCCTTCATCGGCGAGGGCTACGACGAGTTCTGGCATGCCGCGCTCTATACCGGCGCCGAGAACCACGTGCTCCACGACATGCACGAGATCTCGTTCTGGATCGCCATCCTGCCGACGCTGTGCATGGTGATCGGCTTCGTCGTCGCGTACATGTTCTATATCCGCCAGCCGAGCCTCGCGAAGGAAACGGCCAAGCGCAACCGCGGCCTCTACCAGTTCCTTCTCAACAAGTGGTACTTCGACGAGCTCTACGACTTCCTGTTCGTGAAGCCCTCGCAGCACCTCGGCCGCTTCCTGTGGAAGACCGGAGACGGCAAGGTCATTGACGGGCTCGGGCCCGACGGGGTTTCGGCGCGCGTCCTCGACGTGACTGGACGCGTGGTGCGGCTGCAGAGCGGGTATCTCTATCACTACGCATTCGCGATGCTGATCGGCGTGGCAGCGCTGGTCACCTGGATGATGCTCGGGGGAGCAAGCTGATGACAGACTGGCCGATCCTCTCGACCGTCACCTTCCTGCCGCTGGTGGGCGCGATCCTGATCCTGTTCATCAAGGACGACAACGAGCTCGCGCGGCGCAACGTGCGCAATGTCGCGCTCCTGACGACGGTGTTCACCTTCATCGTCTCGCTGTGGATCTGGATCGACTTCGATCCCGCCGATCCCGGCTTCCAGATGGTCGAACGGGCCGACTGGATCGGTGGCGGCATCACCTATCACATGGGCGTCGACGGCATTTCGATGCTGTTCGTCATCCTGACGACCTTCCTGATGCCGCTTTGCGTGCTCGCCAGCTTCGAGTCCGTCAAGGTGCGGGTCAAGGACTACATGATCGCCTTCCTCGTGCTGGAAACGCTGGTCATCGGTGTCTTCTGTTCGCTCGATCTCGTCCTCTTCTACATCTTCTTCGAGGGCGGCCTGATCCCGATGTTCCTGATCATCGGCGTTTGGGGCGGCAAGCGCCGCATCTATGCGAGCTACAAGTTCTTCCTCTACACCTTCCTCGGCTCGGTGCTGATGCTGATCGCCATCATGGCGATGTACTGGAACGCCGGCACGAGTTCGATCCCCGAGCTTCTGCAGCACAAGTTTCCGGCCTCGATGCAGACCTGGCTCTGGCTCGCCTTCTTCGCATCCTTCGCTGTGAAGATGCCGATGTGGCCGGTCCACACCTGGCTGCCCGACGCTCACGTCGAGGCGCCGACGGCAGGTTCGGTGATCCTCGCCGGCATTCTCCTGAAGCTCGGCGGCTACGGCTTCATCCGCTTCTCCCTGCCGATGTTCCCGATCGCCTCGGCCGATTTCGCGCCCTTCGTCTTCACGCTCTCGGTCGTCGCGATCATCTACACGTCGCTGGTCGCTTTGATGCAGGAGGACATCAAGAAGCTGATCGCCTATTCCTCGGTCGCCCATATGGGCTTCGTGACGATGGGCATCTTCGCCGCCAACGAGCAGGGCGTACAGGGCGCGATCTTCCAGATGCTGTCGCACGGCCTCGTCTCCGGGGCGCTGTTCCTGTGCGTCGGCGTCGTCTACGATCGCATGCACACCCGTGACATCGCGGCCTATGGCGGCCTGGTGAACCGCATGCCCCATTACGCCGTCGTGATGCTGATCTTCACCATGGCGAATGTCGGCTTGCCGGGGACGTCCGGCTTCGTCGGCGAGTTCCTGACGCTGATCGGCGTCTATCAGGTGAACAGCTGGGTCGCGATCTTCGCGACGACGGGCGTCATCCTGTCCGCCGGCTATGCCCTGTGGCTCTATCGCCGGGTCATCTTCGGCGCGCTCGAGAAGGAAAGCCTGCGCTCGATCCTCGATCTTTCGGGGCGCGAGAAGCTGCTGCTGTATCCGCTCGTCGCGCTGGTGATCTTCTTCGGCGTCTATCCGATGCCGGTCTTCGACGTGACGGCGGCCTCGGTGGAGAACCTCGTCAACGGTTACACGGCGGCGCTTGACGCAGCCAACAGCGGATCGGTCGCCGCGCTTCACTGACCGCGACCCAACAACGGACGGGGCGGTCTGGCCGCCTCGCCATGACGACCATTGGAATATCCGCGTCGTGCCAAAGCCGGCGGGGATGTCAAACCTAAGCTTCGAGGCCGTAAGCCCATGATGCCCGATATGCTCTCAAGCAGCCTTCAGATCGCCGCGCCGGAGCTGATCCTTGCGATCGGCGCGATGATCCTCCTGATGATCGGCGTCTTCATGGGTGAGAAGAGCGCGCAGACGATCACGGGTCTATCCGTCGCCGTCATCATCATCGCGGCGCTCTGGCTGATCCTGGTCACGCCGCTCGGTGTCGGCTTCGGCGGCTCCTTCGTTCTCGATCCCTTTGCCCGCTTCATGAAGATCCTCGTCCTCATCGGCTCGGCCGCGGCGGTGATCATGTCGGTGGGCTTTGCTGAAAGCGAGCGCTTCAACCGCTTCGAGTTCCCGGTCCTCGTGCTGCTTTCCACGACCGGAATGATGATGATGGTCTCCGCCGGGGACATGATCGCGCTCTATCTCGGCCTCGAACTGCAGTCGCTGGCGATCTACGTGCTTGCGGCCATCAACCGGGATTCGGTTCGCTCGACCGAAGCCGGCCTGAAATATTTCGTCCTCGGCGCGCTGTCCTCCGGCATGCTGCTTTACGGCGCTTCGATGGTCTACGGCTTCACCGGTCACATCGAGTTCACGCAGATCGCGGCCGTCGCCGCCGAGAGCGGCCGTTCGGTCGGTCTCATCGTCGGCCTCGTCTTCGTCCTGGCCGGTCTCGCCTTCAAGATCTCCGCCGTGCCGTTCCACATGTGGACGCCCGACGTCTACGAGGGTGCGCCGACGCCGATCACCGCCTTTCTTGCCGGTGCGCCGAAGATCGCGGCGATGGCGCTCCTCACGCGCTTCACCGTGCAGGGCTTCGAGCCGCTGTCGGACCAGTGGCAGCAGGTGATCGTCTTCATCTCCATCGCCTCGATGGCCTTCGGTGCCTTCGCCGCCATCGGCCAGCACAATATCAAGCGCCTGATGGCCTATTCCTCGATTGCCCACATGGGCTACGCGCTGGTCGGCCTGGCGGCGGCCAATACGGAGGGTGTGCGCGGCGTCCTCATCTACATGACCGTCTATCTGATGATGACGCTGGGCACCTTCGCGGTCATTCTCGCCATGCGTCGGCGCGACGGCATGGTGGAGGAAATCGACGATCTGTCGGGCCTGTCGCAGACCAATCCGATGATGGCGCTGTTCCTGACCGTGATGATGCTGTCGCTCGCCGGCCTGCCGCCGCTCGCCGGCTTCATCGGCAAGTACTTCGTCTTCATGGCGGCGGTCCATGCCGGGCTCTGGCCGCTGGCGATCATCGGCGTGCTCGCCTCTGTCGTCGGCCTCTTCTACTATCTGCGCATCGTCAAGACGATGTGGTTCGACGAGCCGGCGGAGGCCTTCGTGCCGATGGCGATCGAGCTGCGTGCGGTTCTGTGGGTGACCGGGCTTGTCGTGTTTCCCGTCTATATCTTCGTCAGCGGGCCGATCTTTGCTGCGGCCGAGGCCGCGGCCAAGACATTCTTCTGACGGTGACGGCGGGTTTCGCTCTTTCTCCAACGGCGCTTGGTGACGGGTTCCGGATCGAATCCTTCACCGAGGTCGGCTCGACCAATCAGGTCGCGCTCGAGCGGGCCGGGCAAGGTGATCCCGGCAAGATCTGGCTCGTCACCGGTCATCAGACCGGGGGGCGGGGTCGGCGCGGCCGACCCTGGGATGGACGACCCGGCAATCTTGCCGCAACGCTTCTCCTGCGTCCGAAGGTCGAACTTGCGACGGCGGCTTCGCTCGGCTTCGTGGCCGCTCTCGGCCTGCGCGACGCGCTCCAAGCGGTGATGCCGAGCCGGTCTGTCTCCATCGTTCCCGATGGCGGAGATCTTCGCGGCGGCGGGCGCTTTGCCCTGAAATGGCCGAACGATGTTCTCGCCGACGGGGCGAAGGTCTCCGGCATCCTGCTGGAAACAGCCCAGGGGGGCAGGGACGGTCTGGCTGTGGCCATCGGCATCGGTGTCAACGTCGTCGATCACCCCCGCGACACGCCCTATCCGGCGACCGACCTTTCTGCGATGGGAGCGGGCTGTTCGGCCTCCGACCTCTTCTTTGCTCTCAGCGACGCCTTCGTCGACAATCTCCGGCTCTGGCAGGACGGGCGTGGCATGTCCGCCGTGCGCGACAAATGGCTCCAGGGTGCAACCGGCCTCGGCTCGCAGATTGCGGTCGATCTCGGCGGAAGGATCGTGCGAGGGGTGTTTGAAACCATCGACTCGGACTGCCATCTGGTGGTTCGTGGGCAGGATGGCGAAGAGACGAGAATTGCGGCGGGGGATGTCCATTTCGGCGCGGTCGCGTCGGCCAGAAATTTCAAGGCAGAGGCTCGATGAACAACGAAAACAAGAACGACGAACTGGTCTTCTGCCCTCTCGGTGGTCTCGGCGAGATCGGCATGAATTTCGCGCTCTACGGCTTCGGCCCCGAGGCGGATCGCGAGTGGATCATTGTCGATTGCGGGGTCTCCTTTGCCGGCCCCGACATGCCCGGCGTGGATCTGGTGCTGCCGGATATCCGCTTCATCACCGAACAGCGGCTGAAGCTGAAGGGCATCGTCATCACCCATGCCCATGAGGATCACTACGGCGCTCTGCTCGACCTGTGGCCCCGGCTAAAGGTGCCTGTCTACGCCACCGCCTTCTCGGCCTCGCTTCTGGCCGCAAAGCGCGAGGGCGAGGCGGGTGCGCCGAAGATCCCGGTAACGCTGTTCAAGGCGGGGGACCGGTTTTCGGTCGGGGCCTTCGAGATCGAGGCGGTGAACGTCACCCATTCCATTCCGGAGCCTGTCGCGCTGGCGATCCGCACGCCGGCGGGAACGGTGCTCCATACCGGCGACTGGAAGATCGACGCGACGCCGGTGCTCGGCGCGCCCACCGACGAGGCGCGGCTGCGAGCGATCGGCGACGAGGGCGTTCTTGCCATGATCGCCGATTCGACCAATGCCATGCGAGACGGCATCAGCCCCTCCGAGCGCGAGGTTTCGGCGTCACTGGCCAAGATCATCGCGGATGCGCCGGGCCGCGTGGCGGTGACGACCTTCTCTTCCAATGTCGGGCGTATCCGTGCCGTGGCCGAGGCCGCGCGCGATGCCGGTCGCCAGGTGCTGCTGATGGGGCGCTCCATGCGCCGCGTCGTCGATGTCGCCGACGAACTCGAATATCTGGAAGGTCTGCCGCCGTTCCTGACGGAGCAGGATTTCGGTTACATTCCCCGCGAAAAGGCGGTGATCATCCTCACCGGCAGTCAGGGCGAGCCGCGCGCCGCGCTGGCGCGTCTTTCCCGCGACGAGCACCCTGCGGTCAGCCTTTCGAAGGGCGACATGGTGATCTTCTCGTCGCGCTCCATCCCCGGCAACGAAAAGGGGATCATCGAGATCAAGAACGCGCTGATCGATCGCGGGATCAGGGTTCTGGAGGACAACGAAGCGCTCGTCCACGTTTCCGGTCATCCGCGCCGCAGCGAGATGAAGGCGATGTACGACTGGGTGCGGCCGCAGATCGCGATCCCGGCCCATGGCGAGGCGGCGCATCTCGTGGCGCATGAAAAACTCGCCCGCGAGGCCGGCGTCGAGACCGTGGTCTCGATCCGCAACGGCGCGATGGTCCGTCTGTCGCCGGGGCCTGCGACGGTCATCGACGAGGTGCCGGTCGGACGGCTCTACAAGGATGGCCGGCTGATCGGAACGCCCGAGGAGATGGGCATCGTCGAGCGGCGGCGCCTGTCCTTCGTGGGCCATGTGAGCGTCCATGTCGAGATGACCGCCAAGCTCGCACTTCGCGACGATCCGGAGATGGTGATTCTCGGGCTGCCGCAGGCGGACGAGGAGGGCGACGAGATGGAGGACATCCTCGCCGACGCCGCCGTCGACGCCTTCGAGAGCATTCCGCCGAAGCGCCGGGGTGACATCGAGACGGTTCGCGAGGCCGTCCGCCGGGCGGTGCGTTTCGCCGCCGCCGATGTCTGGGGCAAGAAGCCGATCGTGACGGTGTTCGTGTCGAAGCCATAAGGCTTCGCCAGCCGGAATTCAGCCGCAGCGCCTTACGATGCGCTGCCGGCCAAGCGGGAGGACTGTTTCGATGCTCATGCGTCTCAACCACGTCGCGCTCGCCGTCCCGGACCTTCACGCTGCCGCGGCGACCTATCGCAGCATGCTCGGCGCGAGTGTGTCGGCGCCGCGAGCGTTGCCTGAGCACGGCGTCAGCGTCGTCTTCGTCGAGCTGGAGAACACCAAGATCGAGCTGCTCGAGCCGCTGGGTGAGAATTCCCCGATCGCGGCCTTTCTCGCCAAAAACCCGAATGGCGGCATGCATCATCTGTGTTACGAGGTCGCCGACATCCTCGCCGCGCGGGATCACCTTGTGGCCTCCGGGGCGAGGGTGCTCGGCGACGGCGAGCCGAAGATCGGCGCCCATGGCAAGCCCGTGCTGTTCCTTCATCCAGGCGATGTCCACGGGACGCTGACGGAACTGGAACAGATCTAGCCCTGCCGCGGTCCATATCCCCGTGTTGCCCGGCGCCGAGGGGCAGGCCTTGCCCCGCGTTCTTCAGATCGCCAAATCGGCGCGCCGGGCGCCCTGCGGCCGATCGCACGCAGAAAGGACGCTGTGAGTGTCCAGACCGACGCGTCGCGCTTTCCGAAAAGCGATTCCGATTTTCGGGCCGATGCTGTAGGCCTGATAGCCACGAAGAGCATGGCGGCGCGCGCGGGAGAGAGCGAAGCGTCGCCGCCGGGAGGAGGGTTTCATGGGCATCATTTCAGGCCTGGCGGTCTATTTCATCATCTGGTGGACGACGCTCTTCGTCGTCCTGCCGCTCGGCCACCAGTCCCAGCACGAGGCGGGCGACAGGGCGCTCGGCACGGCCGAAAGCGCTCCCGTCAATGCGCGCATGGGTTTCAAGGTTCTCGTGACAACGATCCTCGCCTCGATCGTGTTTGCGGCGTTCTACGTCGTCACTCAGGTCTGGGGCCTGGGCCCGGACGACTTGCCCCATGTCATTCCCGGGACCTGACGAGCGCGCCGCACGACCTGCGGCTGAAAGCCACGCTCATGTCCCGAGGTCTGGCTGTCCGACGAGCGTTGCGTTCATCGCATATTGCTCAGTAGCGGGTCGTTCACGTTCGAAACGACGCGAATACGCGATCGAATGCAGTCGTGTGATGCATCCGTTTGTGGCGGTCTGAGGGATGCCCGAAAAACCCGCTGGTCGCGCTGTTCGCTGACCAGGCGGTCATGCTCAAAAATTGGACAAAAAAAATGCAAGGCTTTCGCCTTGCATCCAATTCGCGCGCCTGGATTTCACGCCGGACTACGCCGGGGCTGCGGTTTGAGCCGCGCCGGAAATCACGTCCTCCCAAGACTAGACCGCTAAATTTCGCGCCATTCATGGCACGCTTTTTATGCGGCCGAACGTTACCGTCCGATAACCGACTTGTCACGTGAAAATTTACGGGACTGACAGAAAGTGATCTGAGCCGTCACATTTGCTCCTGAACGAACGCTCAGCCACGATGAAGGCGGCTGGCCGTCGGTTGGCGTCGTCGGCATTCTGAGGCATGACATGTTCGCTGCCGTAAGAACGGCCCGGGGGCTGCGAGGATCGTCATCATCGTGTGGCCGCGATTACAGGGTTTGTCTCATCGCTCTCGCCGATCGCCGTGCGGTCATTTTGGAACAGGCGGGCGAGGGCCGTTCGGCGACAGGACGCCGACGGAGGGCGGGGGGCTCGAAAATCCCGTCTTTTCATCACCGGTACGACCGGTTAAGAGCCGGTCCAGTGCGTGCTTTGCGCAAAATCTCTCGATCTGATCGGACCACGGATGCGTCTGTCGCGGTATTTTCTGCCCATCATCAAGGAGAACCCGAAGGAGGCGGAGATCGTCTCCCATCGCCTCATGCTGAGGGCGGGGATGATCCGTCAGCAGGCGGCGGGTATCTATTCCTTCCTGCCGCTGGGAAAGCGGGTTCTCGACAAGGTCTGCGCGATCGTGCGTGAGGAACAGAACCGCTCCGGCGCGCTCGAACTGATGATGCCGACGATCCAGTCCGCCGACCTGTGGCGCGAAAGCGGCCGCTATGACGCCTATGGCAAGGAGATGCTGCGGATCGAGGACCGGCACGAGCGCGAACTGCTCTATGGTCCCACCAACGAGGAGATGGTGACGGACATCTTCCGGTCCTCCGTGCGCTCCTACAAGGACCTGCCGCTCAATCTGTACCATATCCAGTGGAAGTTCCGCGACGAGGTGAGGCCGCGCTTCGGTGTCATGCGTTCGCGCGAGTTCCTGATGAAGGACGCCTATTCCTTCGACATCGATTTCGAGGCCGCGCAAACCGCCTATCACCGGATGTTCGTCGCCTATCTGCGCACCTTTTCGCGCTGCGGCCTCAAGGCGATCCCGATGCGGGCCGACACCGGGCCGATCGGCGGAAATCTCAGCCACGAGTTCATCATCCTCGCCTCGACGGGCGAGAGCGAGGTGTTCTGCCACCGCGAATTCCTCGATCTCGAGGTCCCCGGCGAAGACGTCGATTTCTCCGACGCCGTCTCTTTGGCCTCGATCGTCCAGAATTGGACGACGCCCTATGCGGCGACGGACGAGATGCACGACACGGCGGCCTGGGACGTCTTGCCCGAGGACGACAAGGTTGCCGCGCGCGGCATCGAGGTCGGGCACATCTTCTATTTCGGCACCAAATATTCCGAGGCGATGAATGCCGTCGTCACCGGACCCGACGGCAGGGACGTGCCCGTGCATATGGGCTCCTACGGCATCGGGCCGAGCCGTCTGATCGCCGCGATCATCGAGGCCTCCCACGACGAGAACGGCATCATCTGGCCGAAATCCGTCGCGCCCTTCGATGTCGGGCTGATCAACATGAAGCCCGGCGATGCGGAATGCGACGCCGCCTGCGACAAGATCTACAGCGATCTGGAAGCTGCCGGCATCGACGTCCTTTACGACGACCAGGACACGCGCGCCGGCGCCAAATTTGCCTCGATGGACCTGATCGGCCTGCCGCTGCAGGTGATCGTCGGACCGCGCGGCGCGAAATCCGGCGAGGCGGAGATCAAGATTCGCGCCACGGGAGAGCGAGAGACGATCCCGCTTGACTCGGTCGTCGCCCGGGTGAGCGCAGCGTGAGCCTTCCCGAGTCCCTCACACAGGCGGATGCGAGCCGGTCCAGCAGGCCGTTCTCGCGTTTCGAATGGATGATCGCCGGGCGCTATCTTCGCTCGCGCCGGCGCGATGCCGGTGTCTCGGTCATCGCCGGCTTCTCCTTCGTCGGCATCATGCTCGGCGTTGCCGCCCTCATCATCGTCATGTCGGTGATGAACGGCTTCCGAGGCGAGCTGATGATGCGCATCCTCGGCGTCAACGGCCACGTCATCCTGTATCCGATCGACCAGCCGCTGACCGACTGGGAGGCGGTTGCCAAGCGCATTCAGGGTGTGGACGGCGTCCAGTTCGTCATGCCGATGGTGCAGGGGCAGGTTCTGGCGCAAGGGCCGAACACCGGTTCGACGGGCGCGCTGGTCCGCGGCGTGCGTCTGGCCGATCTGATGAAGCTCGCGCCGGTCTCCGCCAACGTCAAGCTCGGCACCTTGAAGGGCTTCGACACCGGGCAGGGGGTTGCCGTCGGCAGCCGGCTTGCCCAATCGCTGGGCATCGGCCTCGGCGACAACATCACCCTGATCTCGCCCGACGGCGACGTCACGGCCTTCGGCACCGCACCGCGGGTCAAGGCCTATCCGGTGACGGCGATCTTCGAGATCGGCATGTCCGAATATGACGCGGCCTATGTCTACATGCCGCTCACGGAGGCCCAGCTCTTCTTCAACCAGGAGGACCGGGTGCAGTCGATCGAGATCTTCGTCGATCACCCCGACGAGGTGAAGGCCATGCAGCCGAAGATCGAGGCGGCCGCAGGCCGGCCGGTCTACACCGTCACCTGGGAAAGCCAGAACGAGAGCTTCTTCTCGGCGCTCAATGTCGAGCGGAACGTGATGTTCATCATCCTGACGCTGATCGTGCTCGTCGCCGCTCTCAACATCATCTCCGGCCTGTTCATGCTGGTGAAGGACAAGGGCCGGGACATCGCCATCTTGCGGACCATGGGAGCGACCAAGGGGGCCGTCATGCGCGTCTTCCTGATCACCGGAGCCTCGATTGGATTTGCCGGAACGCTGGCCGGATTCGTCCTCGGCCTCCTGTTCTGCATCAACATCGAGAACATCCGGCAGTTCTTTTCCTGGATCACCGGTGTCGTCCTGTTCAATCCGGAGTTCTACTTCCTCAGCCAGCTACCGGCAGAGGTCGATCCGAGCGAGGTGGTCCTCGTCGTCGGCATGGCGATCGGCCTGTCCTTCTTCGCCACGATCCTTCCCTCCTGGCGAGCCTCGCGGCTCGATCCGGTCGACGCATTGCGGTACGAATGATGGCAGAGAACCACGCACTGCGACTGGACCGCGTCGGCAAGGGATACCTGCAGGGCGAAAACCGGCTGACGATCCTCGACGAGGCCGAGCTCAGCCTCGCGCCCGGCGAGATGGTCGCGCTCATCGCGCCGTCCGGCGCCGGTAAGTCGACATTGCTGCACATTGCCGGCCTGCTCGATCGGCCTGATACAGGCGAGGTCTATGTCGGCGGTGTCGCCTGCGGCACGCTTGGCGACGAAAAGCGCACCGCGATGCGCCGCCAGGCGATCGGCTTCGTCTATCAGTTTCATCACCTCCTGCCGGAATTTTCCGCGCTGGAGAACGTCATGCTGCCGCAGATGATCGGCGGCCTGGCACGCAAGGACGCCGCGACGCGGGCCCAGGAACTCCTCGACTACATGCGTATCGGAGCGCGTTCCGAACACAGGCCCGCCGAGCTTTCGGGCGGCGAGCAGCAGCGCGTGGCGATCGCCCGGGCCGTCGCCAATTCCCCGCATGTGCTCCTCGCCGACGAGCCGACCGGCAATCTCGATCCGACCACTTCCGGCTATGTCTTCGATGCCCTGACGGCTCTCGTGCGCCAGTCCGGCGTCGCGGCGCTGATCGCCACCCACAACCACGATCTCGCTCGCCGCATGGACCACGTGATCACGCTCGAAGGCGGCAAGATCATTCCCCTCGACATGCACTGAGCCCGGCGCGAGGCGAGGGCGCCTCGCGGGCCTCTGGCAGGGCACGTTGTCTTTCGTGTAAATCGATGCGCGGGCTCGAGGTCCGTGCTTTTACCTGTGCCAGGTAGCCGGTGCCGCGCGATCGACGTCGGTCGCTTGGCGGCCGTGCGCGCGTTCTGCCCCGTCAGCGTTGAAGCCGGCTCATGGCTAACAAGCTCTCAACGTCGGCCAAGGCACTGATCCGAAATCGCAAATGGTGACACAGCGCTGCAGCATCCATTTCAATGCACGGCACCGCCATGACCTTTTGTATGGCAGGCTGTGGAAAAGCTCTTGACGATTGGAACAGAAAAAGAACAAATGGAGACATAAAGGAAAACGGAGATAACCCCATGCAAGAGATCGCCAAGGATGTCCTTTCCCTCGTTGCCATTTCGGGCTTCCTTTTCGCATTCAGTCTGATCATCCACGCCGTCTGAGCAAACCGGCCCACATGGCGCTTCGTGTCATTGTTCGCGAGCTTTCAGACGCCGTCCAAGGCAGGCGCGTCGGTTTCCTGGGGACGGGTGACGAACGCGTCCTTCCATCGGGCAGCTAGGCGTCATACCGCTCTCAAGTGCGATTGCGTCAAAAGCGGTTTCGATCGCAAAGACCGCTGGGTGATCGGCGGACGAGACAAAGAGGTGCTGCCATGACGGAAACGACGACGGTTTCGAACAATCTGGCCGCGCTGCCCTTCGTTCATTTGCGGGTTCACAGCTCATTCTCGCTTCTCGAAGGAGCGTTGAAGCTCGACCAGATCATCAAGTTCGCGACAAAAGACGACGCCCCGGCGATCGGCATCGCCGACACCAACAATCTGTTCGGTGCGCTCGAATTTTCCGAAAAGGCGTCGAAAGCCGGCATCCAGCCGATCGTCGGCTGCCAGCTCGACGTCGATTTCGCCGACTGCGAGGTCGATACCCGCCCCGGACGGGCCGATCGTGGGCTTTCGCCGATGGGGCAGATCGTTCTGATCGCGGCGAGCGAAGAAGGCTATGCCAATCTCGTCGAGATCGTCTCGCTCGCCTATCTCGGCCATCCCGAGACCCAGCGGCCGCATGTCACGCTCGAATGGATCGCGGCGCGCGCGGCAGGTGTCATCTGCCTCAGCGGCGGCCCGCTTGGTCCGATCGGCTCGGCGCTTGGCGCCGATCGCCCCTCGGTGGCGCGCGAGCGGCTGGAGCGGCTCGCCGCGATATTCGACGACCGGCTTTACGTCGAATTGCAGCGCCAGACAGACTACAATCGCCGCATCGAGGCCGAAAGCGTCGCCTTGGCCTATGATCTCGGCCTGCCGCTCGTCGCGACGAACGAACCCTTCTTCGGCGCGCCGGACGACTTCGAGGCCCATGACGCGCTGCTCGCGGTGGCGGGCAACAGGCTGGTCAGCCACGAGGACCGGCGGCGGCTGACGCGCGACCATTGCCTCAAGACCAAGGCCGAGATGGCGGCGCTTTTCGCCGATCTGCCGGAGGCGCTGGACAACACCGCCCTGATCGCCCGCCGCTGTTCCTACCGTCCGCGCACGCGGGCGCCGATCCTGCCGCGCTTTGCCGGCGCCGATGCCGAGCCGGTCGCTGCCGAGGCGGCGGAGGTGTCGGAGCTGCGCCGGCAGGCCTTTGAGGGACTGGAGATGCGTCTGCAGAAGCTCGGCTGCGCGCCGGGCGTATCGGAGGAAGCCTACCGCGAGCGTCTCGAATTCGAGCTCGGCATCATCGAGCGGATGAAATTTCCCGGCTACTTCCTGATCGTCTCGGACTTCATCAAATGGGCAAAGGCGCAGGGCATCCCGGTCGGGCCGGGACGTGGATCGGGCGCCGGTTCGCTCGTCGCCTATTCGCTGACGATCACCGATCTCGACCCCTTGCGCTTTTCCCTCCTGTTCGAGCGCTTTCTCAATCCCGAGCGTGTTTCGATGCCGGATTTCGACATAGACTTCTGCCAGGACCGGCGTGAGGAGGTCATCCGTTACGTCCAGGAGAAATACGGCCGCGAGCAGGTCGGCCAGATCATCACCTTCGGAACGCTCCAGGCCCGCGCCGTCCTGCGCGACGTCGGCCGCGTTCTGGAGATGTCTTACGGCCAGGTCGACAAGCTGTGCAAGCTGGTCCCGCAAAACCCGGCCAATCCGGTGACGCTCGCCCAGGCACTGGAAGAGGAACCGCGGCTCGCGGAAGCGCGCAAGGACGAGGAGGTCGTCGATCGCCTGATCTCGATCGCGTTGAAGCTCGAGGGTCTCTATCGCCACGCCTCGACCCACGCCGCGGGCATCGTCATCGGCGATCGGCCGCTGTCGCAGCTCGTGCCGATGTATCGCGATCCGCGCTCCGACATGCCGGTCACCCAGTTCAACATGAAGTGGGTGGAGCCAGCGGGGCTGGTCAAGTTCGACTTCCTCGGTCTGAAGACCCTGACGACGCTGAAGACGGCTGTGGATCTCATTGCCCGCAAGGGGATCGAGATCGATCTGTCGGCGCTGCCGCTCGACGACAAGAAGAGCTACGACATGCTGACCCGCGGCGAGACCGTCGGGGTGTTCCAGGTGGAATCGGTCGGCATGCGCAAGGCCCTGATCGGCATGCGGCCCGACTGTCTGGAGGACATCATCGCGCTGGTCGCCCTTTATCGGCCGGGTCCGATGGAGAACATCCCGACCTACAATGCCCGCAAGCACGGCGAGGAGGAGCCCGACTTCCTCCACCCGATGATCGAGCCGATCCTGAAGGAGACGCAGGGCGTCATCATCTATCAGGAGCAGGTGATGCAGATCGCCCAGGTCCTGTCGGGCTACTCGCTCGGCGAGGCCGATCTTCTGCGCCGCGCCATGGGCAAGAAGATTCGCGCGGAGATGGACAAGCAGCGGGTCCGCTTCGTCGACGGGGCGGTGAAGAACGGGATCGCCAAATCCCAGGCGAATACGATCTTCGATCTCCTCGCCAAGTTCGCCGACTACGGCTTCAACAAGTCCCATGCGGCCTGCTACGCGCTCGTCGCCTATCAGACCGCCTATCTCAAGGCCAACTATCCGGTCGAGTTTCTCGCCGCGTCGATGACGCTCGACAACGGCAACACCGACAAGCTGAACGATTTCCGCTCCGATGCGCGCCGCCTCGGCATCGAAGTCGTCCCGCCGTCGGTCCAGACTTCCTACAAGGCGTTCGAGGTCGGCGAGAACAAGATCTTCTACGCGCTGGCGGCGATCAAGGGCGTCGGCGAACACGCCGTCGAGCACATCGTCGAACGGCGTGGCGACAAGCCCTTCGCCTCGCTGGAGGATTTCTGTGCCCGTATCGATCCGAAGATCGTCAACAAGCGGACCTTGGAATTCCTCGTCGCCGCCGGTGCGCTCGACTGCTTCGGCCAGGACCGAGCGGTCCTTTACGCCAATATCGAGCGGATGATGGGATATGCGCTGCGCATGTCCGAGGGACGTGCGTCGGGCCAGGACGACATGTTCGGCGCGGCCCTTGGCGGCGCCCCGGAGCCGCTCGCCCTCAATCCGGCGCAGCTTTGGACCGCGTCGGAGAAGCTGATGAAGGAATTCCAGGCGGTCGGTTTTTATCTCTCCGCTCATCCGCTCGACGAGTACAAGGATGTCCTGCGGCGTCTCAGGGTCCAGTCCCATTCCGATGTCGTGGCGGCCGTCAAGCGCGGGGCGAGCGCCGGGCGTCTTGCCGGCACGGTGACGTCCCGCCAGGAGCGCAAGACCCGCACCGGCGGCAAGATCGGCATCGTGCAGCTCTCCGACGCGAGCGGCCAGTACGAGGTGGTGCTGTTCTCCGAAGCGCTCGTCGCGTTCCGCGACGTTCTCGAACCCGGCGCCTCGGTGATCGTCACGGTCTCGGCCGAGGAACGGCCGGAAGGCATCTCGCTGCGGGCCCAGCAGGTCCAGTCGCTGGAGGACGAGGCCGTGCGCAGCCAGAAGGCGCTGCGCGTGTTCATGCGCGATGCAAAGCCGCTTTCGGTGTTTCGCAGTCAGCTGTCGAGCCAGGGCGACAGCGAGGTCTCGCTCATTCTCGTGCGTGACGACGGCGAGCGCGAGGTCGAGATCACTTTGCCGGGCCGCTATCGCGTGTCGCCGCAGATGGCGAGCGCGGTGAAGGCCGCGCCCGGCGTCATCGACGTCGAACTCCTTTAGAGCCCGTGCGTGCGAATGGACGCACAAAGGACGCTCTACCTTATCGAATCACCGCATCGTGCATTCCGAAAATCGATTCCGATTGTCGGGCCGATGCGGTAGGCACAGGACGGTCTGCACCGGGAGACGCGAGGTGTCATTTTCCCGGCGTGCTCGCGTTCAGCGCCTGGCCGGGCAGTGGAGGGGCGGTCGTCCTGACCGCTCGTCTGTCAGTCCGAAGCATCGGGGGGCGAGACAGGGCGACTGTCGTCTGTCCGTGGCGCCTCGCGGCGACGCCGTTCGAGCCGTCCGAACGTGATCCCGGTCTCGATCGCCGTCTTGCCGAACTTTCCGCGCAGGCTGTCGAGGGCAGCTTCGGCCCGCGCCCGTTTGGCGGCGCCCGTATCGACGAGGTCGGCGGGGTCGGCTCTTTCGGCCGGGGAAAACTCCGAGCAGCCGACGCCGATCAGGCGAAACCGCGTTCCGTCGGCCTCTTTTTCGAGAAGCGCGCGGGCCGTCGCGAAGATGCGGTCGGCAAGCCGGGTCGGATCGGTGAGCTTGCGGTTGCGGGTGCGCAGGCGGAAGTCTGCGGTCTTCAGCTTGAGCACGATGGTCGAGGCGGCGAGATCCGTCTTCTTCAATCGCGCCGCGACGGTCTCGCACAGGTCGCGCAGGATCGGCGTCAGCGCCTCGAGCGAAGCGATATCGGTGTTGAAGGTCGTCTCGGCGGAGATGCTTTTCGCCTCGCCGCGCGGATTGACCGATCGCTCGTCGATGCCGCGGGCAAGGCGCCACAGCCGCCGGCCGGTGTCGCCGTAGCGTTTCATCAGCTCGGCCTCGTCCATCGTCTGGAGCTGGCCGATTCGGGAAAGGCCGTCGCGCGACAGCTTCTGCTCCATCGCCTGACCGACCCCCCAGATCAGGGTGATCGGCTTGTCGGCGAGGAAACTCAGGGTCTCTTGCCGGCCGATCACGGAAAAGCCGCGGGGTTTCTCGAGATCGCTGGCGATCTTGGCGAGAAATTTGTTGTGCGACAGGCCGACGGAGACCGTGATTCCGAGCTCGGTTTCGATCCGCCTGGCGAGTCTTGCCAGGGTCAGGCTGCTCGGCTCCCGGTGCAGCGCCTGTGTTCCCGAAAGGTCGAGAAACGCCTCGTCGATCGACAGCGGCTCGACCAGCGGCGTGATTTCGCCCATCAGCGCGCGGACCGAGCGCCCGACGGATGCGTATTTTTCCATGTTCGGCCGAAGCACGACCGCGTCGGGGCAGAGCTTGAGCGCCTTGAACATCGGCATGGCGGAACGGACGCCGCGGATGCGGGCGATGTAGCAGGCGGTGGAGACGACGCCGCGCCTTCCGCCGCCGATGATGACGGGCTTATGGGCAAGCTCGGGCCGGTCCCGCTTTTCGACGCTGGCGTAGAAGGCGTCGCAGTCGAGATGGGCGATCGACAGGCTCGACGCCTCCGGATGGTCGACGATGCGCGGGCTGCCGCAGACACGGCATCGCCGGGCGCCCGACTTTGCGGGCGTCAGACAGTCGCGGCAGAAGATAGAAAGGTCCGGAATCGCCATCATGGTCGCACTCGATGAGCACCGAGCATAGCCGAACGAAGGAAGAACGGCGAGATGGATAAAAGGCTTTAGCGGCCAGAGAGTTTCTCGCCTCGCAAGGATGGCGTCAGCGCTCGATCCATTCCCCGATGAGCGTTTCGGCCTCGTTCCAGTCGCGCGCGCTGGCGGTGCCGCTCGGAAGGGCCGGCAGATGGGCGCGGAAGGTCTCGCTCGCCATGAGGTGGAGCAGATGGACGGCCGGGGCGCTGCGGCGGACGGCCGCGAGATTGGGCGGCAGATCGTCGACGAAGACGACCGGGCCGCTCCAGCGCTCGCCGAGCTCCGCGATGACCGCGCCCTTGGAGCGCTCCGTCGCGATCATCGGGTAGGGGAGGCCGGCCGTGTCGAGGAGCCGGCGTCGCCGGTCGTAATGGCTCGGGGTCATGGCCGTCAGAAAGACGATGTCGGCGCGTTTCGAAAGCCGCTCGAGAGCCCCGGCCGCGCCTGCGACCGGGGGTTGGCGGGCCTCCTGCTCGCGGTAAAGCTGCTGGGTGATCGCGTCGAGTCTTGGACCGGAAAGCGCCTCGCCGGTCGAGATCGACCGGACGTTGCCTGTGAGCCGGAAGCTTTGTGCATGGAGTTTCGCCCCATGGTCTTCGAGCAGTTGGCAGAATGGCGCGATAAACTCCAGAACAACTTCGTCGACATCAAGGACGAGAAGTGCATTATGTCGTTGCGTCATTATGGAGATGTCAGGGCCGGCGGTTTCAAGCGTTCGGGTCACGGCGGCTCACTGCAGGGCTGGTTACGGGCGACGGCCACATAAACGACATCAGTCGTAGACTTCCTCGGAGCCGGCGAGTGTCTGCCGCGCGGCAGCGACAGTCTGTGGGTGCAGGCTTTCCGCCTCGCAAAACGCTTGCAGCGTGGGCTCGTGGGCGAGGATGAACTCCAGGACGCCGGGCAGAAATCCGGCTTCGCGCGCGGCGCGCCGCAGCTGCAAAGGTTGAAGGCCGGTGAGAGCCAGGAAACGGGGGAGCAAGACAGGATCGGCGGCGATGAAAGCCAGTCCCTTGATGGCGACGGCTTCCGCCGTTTCTGCTGTCAGCTTGCCGCTTTTTTCCATTGGCTTGCCGCCCACACGGGAATCTTTCGCTTGAAGTGACGGATCCGTTCCCGAATCTTAATTAAATCCGTCTAGATGGCTTGGGTACCCGAATAAATCGGGCCGGTCGAGGCAGGGAGTATCGACGATGGCAAAAACCGTCATGATCGTCGAAGACAACGAACTGAACATGAAGCTGTTTCGTGATCTCCTTGTCGCGAATGGATACGAAACGGTCCAGACTCGAAATGGCCTCGAAGCGGTCGATCTCGCACGCGCACACAAGCCGGATCTCATCCTCATGGATATCCAGCTGCCGGAGATCTCCGGTCTCGACGTCACCAAGCAGATGAAGGCCGATGCGGAACTCTTCAAGATTCCGATCGTCGCGGTGACGGCCTTCGCCATGAAGGGCGACGAGGAGCGCATCCGCCAGGGCGGGTGCGAGGCCTATATCTCCAAGCCGATCTCGGTGAACCGGTTCATGGAGGTGATCCGGTCCTTCCTCGAAGACTCCTGAGAGCCGAGATGACGGCACGCATCCTCATCGTCGATGATGTGGCGGTCAATTTGCGGCTTTTGTCGGCGAGGCTCGCTGCAGAATATTACGAGGTGGTCGCCGCCGAGAGCGGCGAGGCCGCGCTCAATACGCTCGATACACAGGAGATCGACCTCGTCCTTCTCGACGTGATGATGCCGGAGCTCGATGGTTTCGAGGTGTGTCGCCGGATCAAGGCTTCGCCGCGCCTCATGCATGTGCCGGTCGTCCTGGTCACGGCCCTTGACCAGCCTGAGGACCGTCTTGCGGGGCTCGAGGCGGGGGCCGACGACTTTCTCACCAAGCCTGTCAGCGATCTCGCGCTGTTGTCGCGCTTGCGCAGCCTCGTCCGGTTGAAGCGGACGACGGATGAGCTGCGAACTAGGGCGGAGTTTGCGATGCAGCTCGTCGGCGGCGAGATGGAAATGCTGCGCCGGCTGGCCGCCGGTCAGTCGCACACGCTCGCCTATGTCGAAGCGGGCGATACGGAACGCCTGATCGCAAGACGACTGCGTGGCGAAACGGCGCTGACCGTCCTGTCCGACGCGACGGCCTTCCTGCAAGCAGCCATCGCCAGGCCCGGCGCCGACGTCTTCGTCATCGACCTGGCCGCCAGACAGACCGATCCCCTGCGGCTGATCTCGCAGCTTCGCTCGGACGAGGCCACCCGCTTTTTGCCGATTCTCGCGCTTGCCGAGGCCGGCGATGAGGCCGGCGCCGCGCGGGCTCTCGAACTTGGCGCGAGCGACTACATTGCCCGGCCCATCGACCGCAACGAGCTGGCCGCGCGCCTGCGAACCCAGCTTTTGCGCAAACGCTATGACGAGGGCTTGCGCCGTTCCCTGCAGGAGACGATCGAACTCGCGGTGACGGACCCGCTCACCGGTCTTCACAATCGCCGTTTCCTCGATGTTCGCCTGAGCCGCCCGGCGGCCCATGCCGATGGCTATGCGCTCGCACTGTTCGACATCGATCACTTCAAGCGGATCAATGACGGCTTCGGCCACGATGTCGGGGACAGTGTGCTGAAAGAGTTCGCCGGTCGGCTGAAAGCGGCAGTTCGGGCGAGTGATCTCGTTTGCCGGTTCGGTGGGGAGGAGTTCGCGGCCCTGATGCCGGCGGCGGACTTTCAGACCGCATCGAAAATCGCCGAGCGTATCCGGCAAGCCGTCGAAGACACGCCTTTTGCCGGGCCTGGCGAGGGGCTCTCGGTGACCGTCAGCGGCGGCTTCGCGGTCGCCCATGATTCGGCGGAACCGGCAGGGAGCGTCCTCAAACGCGCCGACGCGGCTCTGTATGAAGCCAAACGAACCGGTCGTAACCAAATCTGCAGCTGATGGGCAGAGCGAAACCGTGCCGTCATGAATGCGGCATGGGGATAACCCACGGAACCGGTCCGATACGGTTGCCTTGATCTTAACCTTATTGTTAAAACTTCATCCCATTGCCATGCGACGAAGTTGCAATTCAGCCGGTTCTGAGCAACTGTCCCCTCAAGGAATTTGAGGCTGTGGCTGGCTTTCGCCATACCTCCAGTTACCCCATGGAATGCTCAGGTCCGCCGCATCTCCTGGGTCCCGTGGGGGGTCGGCCGGTACCGTGCAATGACGGTGTCCTCGTACCGTCGCATGGATGCCGGCCGACCATTGTTTCCCGACCTGCTGTATTGGCAGCCATTCGGGTAACGTCCGGCGCGCTCCTCCACCGTCAGAGAAACCTCGCCCGCCGCCCGACGCCACGAAGCGATTGCGCGTGCCTCGTCACCGATCGCGGAGGCATTTTCTCCGCATGTCAGCAGCGAAGAAAGCGGCAAGAGCTCCGACCCTTCGACTTCACTCCACCTGCAGCGGTTCGTCCCAGCGAGTGATGGCGACGGCCCGCTGGATGGGGGAGAGGAGTTCGGGGGCGGTGACGAGCTGCCGGACACCGTGAGAGTGATCTTCGTGGAAGACGTTGCCGCTTTCGGCCCATCGGTAGAGCGAGGCGATGTCGAGCCTGGCGCATTGCGGCCGGACGCTCCAAGTCACCTGCAGGGGCGAGCAGGTCTTTTGTGTGTATTTAGGCCCCGTCGTAGAACCGGCGTAGACGATGGGCGTTCCCGTCCCTTCCGGCAGATCGAGCGGCTGATGATAGCCATCGCTCTTGTGGCCGCGATAGACATAGCTGCCGAAATCGAGCGCCTTTTCGTCGTTGACGAGGAGAAAGGTCTGGGCCTCCACGCGCAGCGAAGGGTTAGAGCAGCCGTCGCTCAGGCAGGAGCCAAGGCCTTCACCCGGCTTGACGTCGCAGGACGAGAACACCCAGTGCACCTCGATCGTGTCGCCGGGCTTCACGCCCTTGAAAGGGCCGAAGCCATGGGCCGGATCCTTCAGCTCATCCGGCGTCAGACTGTCGGATTCGTTGCACTTGTAGCCGCCATGCTCGCCGCCGCCGGCAAAGACAGAAAAGCCCGGTCCCTTGTGCTCGGCATTGGTGTGGGTGTGGATGTTGCACAGATTGAGCGCCTCGCGCGCCGGCGCATGCCCGAATATCCGCTTGTTGACGCCATCGTAGCCGCTGATGTCGCGGGGCGATTGCGGGCCGAACCCCGTGCACAGACCGGCTGGCGCCTCGCCATTCGCGGTCTTCTCGGAGTGCTGGCCATCTTCGGCATGGCTTGGGAGCCCGAGGGCGAAGAAAAACAGAACAGCACAGACTGTAGAGGGAGCGAATGTCTTGTCTCGCAAATGCTCGATCTCCTGACGGGCCGGGGTGTGAGCTACGCAAGATCAGGACATATGCGATCGCTGTTAGGAAAATCTTGATTTCCAAACGACTTTTCGTCGCGGGGCGGCGGGGCGGCGGGGCGGCGGCGCGGTGAGTGTTGCGATGCGACGGCAGCGCGCTGGCGAGCTTTCGGGCCAGAGCCCACCCCGCGAACTGTCCGTCCGCGGGGGCGAGCGCTCGCCAGCCGCGACGGTCATGTCGACGCTTTTGAGGACACGGTTGGAGCCGAACGCCTTTTCGAGCCCGGCGATATCCAGCACCGGGCGGCCGAACGTCTCGCCGTCGGTCATTTCTCCTCATCCTCCCATATGCGACCCTAGGCAGTGTCTGTTATAAGTCAGCACAGATTGATAATAGAGCAATACGACGTAAGCCGTATGGACGGGAAGCCGCCGCAAGCGTTTGATGTCGCGGGGTTTGAGGGTCGAATACGGGAGGCTTGAGACACATGAGGACGAGCGAGATCGACGTCGTGGGAGGCAGCCGGTATCGCGCATTCGATGTCGAAAGCGTGAAGGGTTATATCGCAGGGGTTGCAGAGATCGCCGACCGGCTCGGTACCTCGAATGCGGAGGCGATGACGGCTCGAGAGGTCGGCGACGGCAATCTCAACCTGGTCTTCATCGTCGAAGGGCCGCGCGGCGCCGTCGTGGTCAAGCAGGCGCTGCCCTATGTCCGCCTCGTCGGCGATTCCTGGCCACTCCCTTTGAAGCGAGCCTATTTTGAGTGGAACGCGCTGGTTCGCCAGGCCGCATGCCAGCCCCGACGCCTGCCGCATCTTTTCCACTTCGATCCCGTCAACGCGCTGATCGTCATGGAATATCTGACGCCGCACGTGATCCTACGCAAGGCGCTGATCGCCGGCCGGCAGTTCCACAACCTTGCCGAGCATATGGGAGTGTTCCTCGCGCAAACCCTGTTCCGCAGCTCGGACTTCTGCATGGAGACGTCGAAGAAGAAGGCCGACATGGCGCTGTTTGCCGACAATGTCTCGCTTTGCGCCATCTCCGAGAACCTCGTCTTCACCGAGCCCTATTTCGATGCTCCGCTCAATCGCTGGACACGGCCGCAGCTCGACCGCCCGGCTTTGGCGCTGCGGGCCGACAGCGCGGTGAAGGTCGGCGCGCAGGAGATGCTCTACCGTTTCACGTCAAAGAGCGAAGCGCTTCTGCACGGCGATCTGCATACCGGGTCGATCATGGTGACGCCCGACGACACCCGCGTCATCGATCCCGAATTCGCATTCTACGGGCCGATGGGCTTCGATATCGGCGCCCTCATCGCCAATCTCTATCTCGCGTATTTTTCGCAGGAAGAGCATGGCGGCGACCGGGACGAGCGGCTGGCCTATGGCGAGTGGCTGCTCGAGACCGCCGAGAACATCTGGTCCGTCTTCGCCGAAAGCTTCGCCCGTCTCTGGCGCGAGGAACGCACGGGCATTCTGTATCCCCGCAGGCTTTTCGAGGATGTCGGGGACGCCGCGGGGGCAACGGTCGGTCTGCATCGTTTTCTCGGCGCGGTGTTCGAGGATGTGATCGGCTTTGCCGGCGCCAAGATCGTGCGGCGTCTCGTCGGCCTCGCCCATGTCGAGGACATGGAATCGATCGCCGATCCCGAACGCCGGGCGCTCTGCGAGGCGCGGGCGCTCCTCATGGGCCGCGAACTTCTGGTCAACCGGACGACCTTCAACGACATCTACGGCCTGAGCTGCCTTGCCCGGTCGATCCGAACCGAAAGGAAGCCCCTATGAAGATCGGTGAGCGCGACTTCCGCTCGATCTGGACGGAGGGCGACGACGTTCGCGTCATCGATCAGACGAAGCTGCCGCATGCGCTCGAAATCGTCAGCCTGCCGGGTCTCGACGAGGCCGCCCGCGCCATCGCGGATATGTGGGTGCGCGGCGCGCCGTTGATCGGCGCGACGGCCGCCTACGGGATGGCGCTGGCGCTGCGCCGGGACGCCTCGGACGCTTCCCTTGCGAACGCCTATGAAACGCTCCATGCCACGCGGCCGACCGCAATCAATCTGCGCTGGGCGCTCGACAGGGTTCGCCACGCCGTCGGCAAACTGCCCCGACAGGCGAGGGCGGAGGCGGCATGGCGGCTCGCGGCCGAGATCTGCGACGAGGACGTGGCGACCAATCGCCAGATCGGCGAGAACGGGCTCGCCCTGATCGAGACGATCGCCCGGGCCAAGAAGCCCGGCGAGCCGGTCAACGTCCTCACCCATTGCAACGCCGGCTGGCTTGCCACCGTCGACTGGGGCACGGCGACGGCGCCGATCTACCTCGCACACGACAGGGGCATCGCCGTTCACGTCTATGTCGACGAGACCCGGCCGCGAAACCAGGGCGCGGGGCTGACGGCCTTCGAACTCGGCAATCACGGCGTTCCCCACACGCTCGTCGTCGACAATGCCGGCGGTCATCTCATGCAGCACGGCCTCGTCGATCTGTGCATCGTCGGGACGGACCGAACGACCGCCGAAGGCGACGTTTGCAACAAGATCGGCACCTATCTCAAGGCGCTTGCGGCAGCAGACAACGGCGTGCCCTTCTACGCCGCGCTGCCCGCTTCGACCGTCGACTGGACCGTCCGCGACGGCGTTGCCGAAATTCCCATCGAACAGCGCGGCGGCGAGGAGGTCTCTCACGTCCTCGGCATGAACGACCATGGCGTGGTCGAGCGGGTGCGAATCTCGCCGGAGACGACGCCGGTCGCGAACTACGCCTTCGACGTCACGCCCGCCCGGCTCGTCACCGGCCTCATCACCGAGCGCGGCGTCTGCGACGCCAGCGCGATCGGCCTTGCGGGACTGTTTCCCGAACTGGCCAGGCGGCGGGCGTGATGCTTGCGGTCTTGCGAGACGAGGGCAGGCGAGACGAGGGCAGGGAGGCGATTACCCGTCGAGACCCAGGATGGCCTCGGCCGTCGGTTCGTCGGTGACGAGATGGGTCACATAGCCCGCCGACATCGCCCCGCGCATCGCGGGCGCCCTGTCCTTGCCCGAGGCGACGAGAACGCCGGCCGACAGCCCTGAAAGCTTGTCCGGCGTCACGCCGATCATCCGGCCGTCGATCGGGCCTTCGAGATGGCGACCCGTCGCGTCGATGAAGCGGCCGCAAAGGACGCCGACCGCGCCCCGTTCCGCATACCAGGCGATGTCTTCGATCGTCGCGATGCCGCTCCTCACGACGTGGCTTTCCGCGTCCATCGAGCCGACCGCGAAGATCGCCTTGTCGATCCCGTCGACGAGCGAGAAATGCTGCCTGATCAGCGGTTCCTCGCGCAGGATCGCCGCGGCTTCCGGCGACGAGAGCGCCGCCGGCGCATAAAGATTGACGACCCGGCCCGAGAGCTTGAGCGCAACGTTGGTCGAGCAGCTCTCGGAGGTGAAGATGTAGGGGCTCGGCATCGATCCGACCATCTGGACGACGGTGAGGTCGGCGATCGGCCGCGGCAGCATCCGCTCGGCCATCTCGTAGATGGTCTCGCCCCAGGAAATGCCGAGGATGTCACCGCGCTCGATGAGGTCTGGGCAATAGCGCGCGGCGGCGAGCGCCACGGATCGCAGGGACGGCTCCCGCCCGGGAACTACCAGCGCGGCGGCCAGGCCAAAGCGTTCGCGCAACGTGTTGGAGAGTTGCTGACGATTGAAGACGGCCGCATCGACCCGCAGCTCAATATAGCCCTGCTCGCGGGCCTGCTGCAGATAGTTGACGACTGTCGCGCGTGAGACGGAAAGCTGCTCGGCGATCTCGCTCTGATTGCATTCCTCAACATAATAGAGCCACGCCGCCTCGAGAATGCTGTCCTCGACGGGCCGACCCCGGACCCGCCGGCCCGGATCCTCGATTGCGCGCATGTTTGCTCGATAGATGTCTTACGTTCACGTCAAAGACGTACTTGCACCATCGAATGGCCGTGGTGCAAGTGGCCTGAACGAAGAATATCGCCGTGATATGGCGTCAAGAGCGGGGCATGCTGGCCGATATCTCCCGCCCGGCGTCTCGCAGGCGCGCCGGACCGTCGTCAGACTGCGAGATACTGCATTCTGAGTTCCTTGTTGTCGATGATCTCCTGTGCCGAGCCGTCGAAGACCACTTCGCCCATTTCGAGCACGATGGCGCGATCGGCGAGGTGAAGCGCCGCGATGGCGTTCTGCTCGACGAGGATGGTGGTGATGCCGAGGTCTTTGATCTCTTCGAGGATCTTCTCGATCTCTTTGACGATGACCGGGGCAAGGCCCTCATAGGGCTCGTCGAGAAGCAGCAGCTTCACGTCCCGGGCGAGCGCCCGCGCCACGGCCAGCATCTGCTGCTCGCCGCCGGACATGGTGGTGCCTTCCTGATTGCGTCGCTCGGCGAGGCGAGGGAAGTGGCCGTAGATCCGGTCGAGGTCCCAGCCGATCGGCGGCTCGATCTGGGCCAGCTTGAGATTTTCCTCCACCGTCAGTCCGGCGATGATCCGCCGGTCCTCGGGCACCAGCTGAACGCCGGCACGCGAGGCCTGATAGGACTCCATGTCGTGCAGGGCATCGCCGTCGAGCCAGATCTCGCCGCTCTTCATCTCCGGCGAGCCGATCCGCGCGATGGTGCGCAGCGTCGAGGTCTTGCCGGCGCCGTTGCGGCCGAGCAGCGCCAGGATCTCGCCGTGGCGGATGTCGAAGGACACCCCTTGGACGATGTAGCTCTCGCCGTAATAGGCGTGCATGTCGCGGGCCGAGAAATACGGCCTGTCTGCGCCGGGGGCGCGGGCGGACGTCGTCGAACCGGCCGCAGGCTGGTTGGGGCGGGTGAGGGTGTCGCTCATAGGTGGGCTCCGCCGAGATAGGCTTCCTGGACCTTGTCGCTCGCCTTGATCTGTTCGGGCGTGCCTTCGGCGATCACGGTGCCCTGGGCCATGACGGAAACCGTCTCGGCGAGAGAAAAGACGACGTGCATGTCGTGTTCGATGATCACCTTGGTGATGCCGCGCTCGGCGATCTTCTTCAATAGATCGACGGTGTTGTTGGTGTCGGCTCTGGACATGCCGGCCGTCGGCTCGTCGAGGAGGAGGAGCTTGGGATGCTGGACGAGACACATGGCGAGCTCCAGCCGTCGCTTGTCGCCGCGCGACATGGAATTGACGATCTGGTCGCGCTGCTCCCACAGGTTCAGATCATCGAGGATGTGCTCGGCTTCCTCGCGCACGGCCCTGCGCTCGCGGGCTCTTGCCCAGGCATTGATGCGGAAGGCGCCGTCCTTGCGGGCAAACGCCGGGATCATGACGTTTTCCATGACCGAGAGTTCGCCGAAGATCTCCGGCGTCTGGAAGACCCGCGCGATACCAGCCTGGTTGATCTGGTGCGGCGAGTGGCCGAGCAGCGAGCCGCCATCGAAGGTCACCGATCCCTCGTCGGGGATGATGCGCCCGACGAGGCAGTTGAGGAGGGTGGATTTGCCCGCCCCGTTCGGCCCGATGATGGCGTGGACGCTGCCCTGCCGGACATTGAGATTGACGTCGTCGAGGGCGCGCAGCCCGCCGAAACGCTTGCCGACGCCGCTGATGGAAAGAATGTCGTTGGTCATCGCGGCGTCCTCAATGCCCCGTCCGGGCCGTTTGGCCACTGCCGCCGGTTTCGCCCTTGCGGAACCGACGCGTGAGATGGGCGATGCCTTCCATGATCCCGCCGGGCAGGAAGATGACGACGATCATGAAGAGAAGGCCGAGGGTGAGGTGCCAGCCCTCGCCGACGAAGGGCGAGACGATCGTCACCACGAAGTCCTGAAGGCCCGTCGGCAGGAAGTCGAAGCTGCGATGGAGGAAGCCCTCGTTGAAGGACGAGAAGATCTGCTCGAGATATTTCATCACCGCAGCGCCGATGACGGGGCCGAGCAGCGTTCCCACACCGCCGAGAATGGTCATCAGCACGACTTCGCCCGACGCCGTCCACTGCATGCGGTCCGCGCCCGCCAGGGGGTCGGTGACGGCGAGGAGGCCGCCGGCGAGCCCGGCATACATGCCGGAGATCACGAAGGCGGCAAGCAGATAGGGCCGCGTCGAAAAGCCGGTGTAGTTCATCCGGTTCTGGTTGGACTTGATGGCAAAGAGCATCAGGCCGAAGGTCGAATTCTTGATCCGCATCGTGACGAAGAAGGCGAGGATCAGGAGGATGGCGCAGAAGTAGAAGCCCGGCCAGCCTTGCAGTGCGATGCCGAAGAAGTCGGGAGTGCGCAGGATGTGGGGATCGGCGCCCATCATCGTGTCGAGGATGCGCGGATCCGAACGCGATGTCTGCAGTCCGGTTTCGCCGTTGGTGATCGGCGTCAGTACCGAATAGGCGAGATTGTAGGACATCTGCGCGAAGGCGAGCGTCAGGATCGAGAAGTAGATGCCCGAGCGCCTGAGGCTGACATAGCCGATCAACAGCGCGAAGATGCCGGCAACGACAATCGCAAACACGACCGCGATCAGCGCGTTCATCGACAGGAGCTTGAACATCCACACGGCGGCATAGGAGCCCGTGCCGAGGAAGGCGGCGTGCCCGAACGAAAGATAGCCCGAGAAGCCGAAGAGGATGTTGAAGCCCAGCGCGAAGATGCCGAAGATGGCGAATTTCTGCAGGATGTCGGGATAGCCCGCGCCGATCGGCGCCAGCCAGACCGGCATTGTGAGGACGGCGAGCGCGAAGATCGCGAGGATCACATAGTCGCTGCGGCTCGAGCTCATGAAGCCCCGCATGCCGTCGCCTTTCGGCCGATGTCTTTCGGCCGGGCTTCTGCCGATGCCCTTTTCGGAGGTGAGAACGCTTTCACTCATCGGTCAGGACTCCATGACGCCTTTGCGGCCCATCAGACCGCGCGGGCGAACCAGAAGAACCACGACGGCGACGAGATAGATGATGATCTGATCGATCCCGGGGAGAATATCCTTCACCTCGGTCATCGAGGCGAAGGATTGCAGGATGCCGAGCAGGAAGCCGGCGACCACCGCGCCGACCAGAGAGCCCATTCCGCCGACGACGACGACGACGAAGGACAGGACCAGGAAATCCATTCCCAAATGGTAGTTGGGCGCGAGGATCGGCGTGTACATGACACCCGCGAGCCCGGCGACCACAGCCGCGATGCCGAAGACGATGGTGAACTTGCGGCCGATATTGATGCCGAGGAGGCCGACCGTCTCGCGGTCGGCCATGCCGGCGCGCACCACCATGCCGAAGGTCGTCAGCTGCAGGAAGGCGAAGACGGCGGCGATGACGGCGAGCGAAAACAGGAAATAGACGATGCGCCACATCGGGTAGCTGACATTCGGCATGCCGAACAGGGCGCCGACATCGGCGCTGCCGGCAAGGGCAGGGGGCGCGGTCAGCGGGATCGGATTGGCGCCGAAGAAGTATTTGACGATCTCCTGAAGGACGATCGCGAGGCCGAAGGTCACCAGGATCTGCTCGGCGTGACTGCGTTTGTAGAAGAAGCGGATCAGCCCGCGCTCCATGGCGAAGCCGACGAGCAGCATGAAGGGCACGGCGAGGAGGATCGACAGCGGCACGGCCCAGTCGACGATGGCTCGTCCCGTATCCCCGTACCAGACCTCTAGATAGGGGATCTCCTTATAGGCCTCGAAGAAGGTGACGCTCTCGTCGCGCACGCGCTCGGAAATCGTCAGAAGCCTGGCGAAGGTCACCGAACAGAAGGCGCCGAGCATGAAAAGCGCGCCATGGGCGAAATTGACGACACCGAGCGTGCCGAAGATCAGTGTGAGGCCGAGGGCGATCAGCGCATAGGCGCCGCCCTTGTCGAGCCCGTTCAGGATCTGAAGAATGATGGCGTCCATCGAGCCTACCAGTGAGCCTTCCAGTAACTTGCGCGAAGAAGAGAGAAACGGCGTCTGCGCGAGGGCCCCCATGCCGGATCGCGGTCAGGAGACAGTCGGCGCGACCCGGCGGCGATAGCGATGCTGCATGGTCGGGCAGGGGGCGCGCCGATCACCGCCGGCGAAACGAGACCCTTTGCACGATCAAGCGGACGGGCGACGTTTCCCGCCACCCGCCCGCTTTTTGCCGTCGCTGCCGGTCAGGCGGCGCATCCCTTCACGTCCGACGGTCCGAGTTCCCCGCCGAAGATCGAGGCGTCGTAGGTCACCTGATCGCGCGGAACGACCTTGGCGATCTCCATCAGGTCGAACTGGTTGGTCGGGTTTTCCTTGCCGCGAACCACGAGCACGTCCTTGAAGCACTGGTGATCGTCGGCCCGGTAGAGCGTCGGACCATTGCCCATGCCGTCGAACTCGAAGCCCTCCAGCGCCTTGATGACTTCCGGCGGATAGAAGGTTCCGGCCGTCTCCACCGCATTGGCGTAGAGCAGCGTCTGGACGTAGCAGGTGTGGGCCGCCTGGGAGGGCGGCGAGCCGTATTCCTCGCCGAACGACTTGGCGAGAACCTTGGTGGCTTCGTTGTCGAGCTTCCAGTCCCAGTTCGCCGTGCCGAGAATGCCCTTCACCGCGTCGCCCGCGCCCTGCGCCATCAGTTCGGAGAAGAGCGGCACGACGATCTCGAACTGCTTGCCGTTGACCTGCTTCGACTTCATGTCGAACTGGGTGACGGCCTGGCGCAGCGAATTGACCATGTCGCCGCCGTAGTGGTTGAGGATCAGAACGTCGGCGCCGGAATTCAAGACAGGCGTCAGATACTGGGAGAAGTCGCCGGCGCCGAGCGGCGTGCGCACGGTCTGGGCCGTCTTCCAGCCAAGAGCCTCGGTGGCGTTCTTGATCGATTCTTCCTGGGTCCAGCCCCAGGTATAGTCGGCGGTGAGGTGATAGGCGGTGCGATCCGTGCCGTACTCCTCGGCGAGAACGGGGCCGAGCGCCTGTCCGGACATATAGGCGTTGAAGAAGTGGCGGAAGCCGTAGCGCCGCTTGTCCTTGCCGGTGGTGTCGTTGGAGTGGGTCAGGCCGGCCATGAACATCACGCCCATGTCCTGGCACAGCGACTGCACCGCGACGGCGACGCCCGAGGACGAGCCGCCCGAGATCATCAGGACCTTGTCGGATTCGATCATCCGCTTGGCCGAGGCGCGGGCCGCGTCGGACTTGGTCTGGGTGTCGCCGGTGACGTAGGCGACCTTCTTGCCAAGAATGCCGTTGCCCTTGAGATTGGACGGCTTCAACGTATTGACGAGACCGCCATCGCCTTCGCCGTTCAGATGCTGGACGGCCAGCTGGAAGGCGCGCAACTCGTCGGCGCCCTCGTCGGCATAGGGGCCCGATTGCGGGACGTTGAAGCCGAGGGTGACGGTTCCACCGGTCGGGTTGTTGCAGAAGACCTTGTCCTGCGACCAGGCGTTGCGCACGAAGACGTGCGGGATCGCAAGACCGGCGCCGAGGGCGGCGCTGGTCTGCAATAGTCTGCGGCGGCTCCAGGCCGGCGTTTCAATAGGCATTCTTCTCCTCCCGAGTTGAAGACCGAACAACGGCTGCTGCGAACCGAACTCCTCCCGATTCCAGCTCGCCGCGAACTCATGCCTATCGTCTACGAGGGAAGAAGTTCAAGCTATAATACTTTGGACTAACGCCAAGCGTGTGCCCTTTCGCACCCGTTGCAATGAATGCACCGCGGAATGTTTTCCGCGGTGCAGCAAAATTCTTCAATCTATTGACGAGATCGTCTGAAGCCGCCGGCGCGCCCGCCGAACGGACGTCAGCTTTGGGCAAAACACTCTTCGAGACCCTTGGCGATGTTTTCGATCAGGGTCGGATAGAGATCCGGTCCGTCCTTCAGATCCGCGCCCAGCGGGTCGAGAACGCCGATTTTCGCCGATGTGCCTTCGGTGACCGTGCGCACGATGCTTGGCTCGAACTCCGGCTCCGTGAAGACGCAGGAGGCGCCGACGCTTTCCAGCTTGCTCTTGATCTCGCGGATGCGCGCTGCGCCCGGCGCCTTTTCGGGGCTGACGGTGATCGCGCCGGCGGCCGGGACGTCGAAACGATGCTCGAAATACTGGTACGCGTCGTGGAAGACGACATAGGGCTTCTTATGAAGCCCCTTCAGTTCGTCGCGAACCTTGGTCTCCAGTTTTTTCAGCCTGTTTTCGTAGGCCGCGGCATTGTTGCGATAGGTCTCGGCGTTGGCGGGGTCGACCCTCTCCAGCGTCACGGCGATCGTCTTGGTCATGGCGATGGCGTTTTCCGGATCGAGCCAGACATGCTCGTTGTAAGGGTTGTCGCCGTGGGCATGGTCGCCATGGGCGTGATCGTCATGCGCCGCGTCGTCGTCCACAGGGCCGTCGTCATCCGGCTCGAACATCACGCCGGAGCGGGCCTTGAGCTTTTCCACGCCCGGCGCGTCCCACAATTCGACGACGGCGTCCTTGGCGCCGAGGGAGCCGATGGGCTTGATGAGGAAGTTCTCCAGCTCCGGTCCGATCCAGAAGATCGCTTGCGCATTGGAAAGCGCGGTTGCGTCGGAAGGCTTCAGCGCCGCCGTATGCGGCGAGGCGGCGCCCTTGACGATGAGATAGGGCTCGCCGACCCCGGCCATGACGGCGGAGACGAGAGAATCGACGGGCTTGATCGAGGCGACGACCCTCGGTGCCTCGGCCGCATCGGCCGAGGACGCCGACGCAATGCCTCCCAAAAGGGCGGCAACGAGGGAAAGTGCCGCCGCGAAACCTGCGCCTGCCGGCGCGGCCGCCTTCTTCGGCCGGCCCGGTGCGGCGTGCCGTCGGGCGCCGCTCCCGGCGCTTGCCACAGCGTGATGCGAGGACCGGTGTTTGCGGCTGGAGGCGCTGGAATTCGAGGTGTCTGGCATGGGGCCAACTCCAATGTTATATCATAACATCTCTTGCGTTATGCTATAACGTATGCGATGGCAAGCGGTGACAGGGATTTTTCCGATATGACGAATGCGATGACAGGCGTGGCGGCGATCGCGGCCGGACCGCTGGTGGAAATGACCGGTGTCGGCGTCTTCCGCTCGGGTCGCTGGCTGGTTCAGGGGATCGACCTGGAGATCCGGCCCGGCGAGATCATCACGCTGATCGGCCCCAACGGCTCCGGCAAGACGACGACGGCAAAGACCGCGATCGGTATCGTCAGGCCCGATGCCGGCACGGTGGCGCGGTCCGACGATCTCGTCGTCGGCTATGTGCCGCAGAAGCTTTCCGTCGACCGCTCGCTGCCGATGACGGTCTCGCGGATGATGACGCTGACGACAAAAGCGTCGGGCGTCGATATCGCTTCGGCGCTGGAGCGGGTCGGGATGGCGCATCTTCGCAAGGCGCAGGTGCACGATCTGTCCGGCGGTGAGTTCCAGCGCGCGCTTTTAGCCCGGGCGATGCTGCGGCGGCCAAACCTCCTCGTTCTCGACGAGCCGGTGCAGGGCGTCGACTTTTCCGGCGAGATCGCGCTCTACGAGCTGATCTCCGAGCTGCGCGAGAGCGAAGGCTGCGCCGTCCTTCTGATCTCCCACGATCTCCACGTGGTGATGGCCAAGACCGACCGGGTGGTCTGTCTCAACGGCCATGTCTGCTGCGCCGGCAGCCCGAACTCGGTCGCCGCCTCGCCGGCCTATCGCCAGCTGTTCGGCGCGCGGGCGGCCGAGGCGCTCGCCGTTTACCGCCACCAGCACGACCATACGCATCTACCGGACGGGCGGATCGCCTATCCGGAAAACTCCGGGCATGGCCACGATGACGGCCACGACCATGCCGGCTGCGGACACGATCATGGCGAGCCCCATGCGCATGCCGGCGAGACCGGGGCGAGCCCAGGGAATAAGGCGGCGCACGACCATGCTTGACGACTTCTTCATCCGCGCCCTCCTCGCCGGGATCGGCATCGCGATCGTTGCGGGGCCGCTCGGCTGTTTCGTCGTATGGCGGCGGATGGCCTATTTCGGCGACACCATGGCCCATTCGGCCCTGCTCGGCATCGCGATGTCGCTGGCGCTGCAATGGTCGCTGCTCGTCTCGGTCTTTCTGATCTCGGCGCTGGTTTCGATGGTCCTCGTCCTCCTGCAGAGGCGAGGGGGGCTTTCGACCGATTCCCTGCTCGGCATCCTGTCTCATTCGACACTCGCCATCGGCCTCGTCGCCCTGGCCTTCATGCCCTGGGTGCGGGTCGATCTTCTGGGTTATCTCTTCGGAGACATTCTCGCCGTCACCAGGGCCGACCTTGCGACGATCTGGATCGGAGCCGTGGCGGTCGGCGGGGTCCTCGTCTTTCTCTGGCGCCCGCTTCTTGCCGGCACCGTCAATGCCGAAATCGCGGCGGCCGAGGGTCAGTCGCCGGAACGGGCGCGCATCGCCTTCATGCTGGTGCTGGCCTTCGTCATCGCCATCGCCATGAAGATCGTCGGCATTCTCCTGATCACCGCGCTTTTGATCATTCCGGCAGCGACGGCCCGGCGCTTTGCCACCTCGCCCGAGGTGATGGCGCTTCTGGCGGGGCTTTTCGGGGCGCTTGCCTCGACGGGCGGGCTTTATCTGTCGCTTGGCACCGATACGCCGTCCGGCCCCTCGATCGTCGTGGTCGCGCTGGGGTTTTTCCTGCTGGCGCTCCTTCCGTTGCCCGACCTGTCCCGCCGTGTGGCTGTTTCCCCTGCAAAAGGAGAGACGTCGTGAGCCCCAAGCGCGCCTTGACGCGCAATCAGGCCCTGGTGCTCCAGACCCTGACGGCCTCGGAGGAACCGCTCAGCGCCTATGCCATTCTCGACCGGCTGCGCGACGACGGGTTTCGCGCGCCGCTGCAGGTCTATCGGGCCCTCGACGCTCTGCTTCAGACCGGTCTCGTTCACCGGCTCGACAGTCTGAAGGCCTTCGTCGCCTGCGCGCATCCGCACGAACACGCCGACGAGGCGATGGTGGCATTTGCGATCTGCGAAAGCTGTGGCCGGGTGTGGGAGTTCTCCGATTCGAAGATCGAGGACCGCTTTGCCGCCTGGGCGGCCGCCGAAGACTTCGTGACCAAGACCACGACCTTCGAAATTTCCGGCCTTTGCGCCGCCTGCCGCAAGGCGCAGGGCCCCGCCGGCCCGGGCGTCTGAAGGTTTTGCGCAGAATTGTCCGGAATCTGCGATGCCCGCTTGCGGTCTGGGAAGCTGCTCGTTATATACCGCGCCGCAGGTCACGGAGTGTAGCGCAGCCTGGTAGCGCACCTCGTTCGGGACGAGGGGGTCGCAGGTTCGAATCCTGCCACTCCGACCAGCCATTTCCTGTCCGGCCCGGAGACATGGGTGACAGAACGTTCCTAAGACATGGGTGACAATCTCGGGCGGAGCGGATTGTCGATCGGCACAGGTCTCACAGACCCCGCGACCTTCCCCTAAACGTCGAGCTGTCGGCGCATCTCGTCGAGCCTTTCCATTGCGACGAGGTCGTCGGCGCGGCCGTGTTCTCACCCTTCAGCGCCGGGGCGACATCGGACAGGAGGGCATGATAGCCCTCGTAGTCCTCGTTCGCCGCAGCGGTAAAGTTTGGCTTCCAGGTCAGCGTGTCCTCGGTATCGATAAGCGTCGCTTGAGGATCTGCGACCTTGAAGGGCGGGTTGCGGTGCCAGCGGACCTCGACGACGTCCTCGACCTCGATGCGCTGATGATCGCCCATGATCTCCATCCGTTCGACGGGTGCACCGCGGCTCTGGGCGGTGCCCATGGCGATGGTGCCGATCGCTCCGCATTCGAAATCGAAGCCGACATGGAAGAGGATCCGGCCCGGCGTCTTCTCGACTTTTCTGGCATTCATGCCGACCACCGGCGAGACGAGATGCGAGACGAGGTCCATGTAATGGACGCCGTGGTGCAGCAGAAAGCCGGTATAGTCGACGTTGCCCTCGAAATAGCCGGGCGCCGTCATGTAATATCCGGTGAGACCGAGGACATCGCCGAAACGGCCCGAAGCAAGAATGTTCTTGGCGATCTTGTTGCCGACCGAATAGCGCTTCATGAAGCCGACGAGGAGCGGCTTGGCGGCCTTTTTCGAAGCGTCCCGGCACCGCATGCATTTGGCCCTCGGCTATCTAATGCCCGATCGATCCGAACACGCAATGGCCGGCTGACACAGCGTGTCCCCCGGGCCGGGGGATGATCAGCCGCTTCTTGGCGTGGTTTCTCACCGCCCCACACAGGCCGGCAGACTGTGGAACTGGCGGCGATGATAGGCCAGCGCCGGAGCATCATCACTGAACTCCAGGGCCAGGACACGGCAGAACAGGATATCGTGCGATCCGACGCTGAGGCGCTCCGTGATCTGGCAGTCGGCGCTGAGAGCGGCTCCCGAAAGGACGGGGGCTCCCGTGCGGAGGGTTTTCCACGTGGAGCCGTCGAAGCGCTCGACCATCGCCGTGCGGCCGCCGAAGAGTTGGGCGACGACCTCCTGGTTGGCGGCAAGCATGTTGATGCACAAGGTCGTTGCGCGGTCGAAGTCCGGATGAACGGATGCCGAGCGGTTGAGGCACACAAGCAGCGTGGGAGGCGTGTCCGTCACGCTGCAGATGGCAGTGGCCGTGAACCCGACGGGGCCGTTCGCCGTCGAGGTCGTCACGACGCCAACCGCCGCGCCGAGCCGCGACATGCCCTCCTTGAACATCGTGGCATCGACGGGGGCGAGTGGCAGATCCTCCGTCCTGAAAGCGGATGGTCCGGTCATGCGTCCTTCTCCCTGGCCTTTGTCAGGATCGAGAGACTGTGTTCAAGGGCGATGCGAACGGAATCGATGACAGGAATGCCGAGTTCGTGGCTGAGACGCGGGGCGATCGAGGAACCGGCCAAATTGGTGCACAGGATCACGACGGTGTCCACGTCAACGCTCGCGACCTGCCGCACCATCTCGGCGAGGCGCTCTGGGGAGACCGCCGCATAGTCGGTGTTGACCGTGAGGTCCAGGCGACATGCCGAGGCGACGGTGATCCCGATCCCGGCGTAGTTGGCAGTGATGTCGGCCTCGAGTTCGGCGACATACGGCGTGACGAGGCCGATCCGGCTGGCGCCGAGCCGGGAGAGGGCCTCATTGATCGCGATCACGGCAGTCGTGGTCCGCGTTCCCGTCGCCGCTTCGATGGCTGCCACCACCGCTTCGTCCCGATCGAAGCCAAGCCAACTCGCCGCGGTGCCGTTCCACAGGATCAGATCGACGTCCGCGTCGGACAGGAGCTCGGCGGCCTCGACCATGCAGGCGAGATCGAACTGGCTGCGCGATGACGCGTCGGCCGTGATATGGCGGACGCGGATGCGCGACACATGCGTCGTCACGGATCCATCCGCCGGCAAGAGCTTGGCGGTTTCCGGTTCGAGCACCGTGTTGGAGGAGGGCGCGAGCATGCCCAGCCTCTTGGGAAGCGTTCTGGTCATAGGCTCATCATACGATCGAGCGGCGGGACGCGATGCCACCGTCGACCGTCATGATCGTGCCTGACGTGTAGCCGGAGCGGAATGAGGCGAGGAAGACGAAGAGATCGGTCACCTCATGGACATGAGCGGGGCGGCCGAGCGGATAGGTGCCCGCGAGTTCGCCGTAGCGCGACTCATCGCCGTAAAGGTCGACCGCGCGCTTCTTCAGCATGTTGTATATGCGGTCGGTATTGACCGGACCGGGGTTGACGCCGACGACGCGGATGTTGTCGTCGAGACTGGAGCCGCCGAGCGCGCGCGTGAAGGCCATGAGGCTGGCATTGCCGACCGCGCCGGCAATGTAGCGCGGGTCCGAGATCTCGCCGCCATTGCCGATATTGTTGAGAATGACGCCGCCGCCCGCCGCCTTCATGCGCGGATAGTAGAGGCGGCAGAGATTGATGTAGCCGTAGACTTTCAACTCCCAGCCGGCTCGCCATTTCGCCTCGTCCACGTCGAAAAGGGAGCCCGAGGGAATGACGCCGGCATTGTTGACGAGAATGTCGACGTCGCCAGCCGCTTCGCAGAGCGCCTCGGCAGCGCCTTCTTCCGTCAGGTCGCAGGGGACGAGCCGGACTGTGGCCTCAGGATGCGCTCCCTCGATCTCGGCCTTGAGGGCTTCCAGCTTGTCGGTGCTCCGGGCTGTGAGAATGAGAGCGCAGCCCTCGTCCGCGAAGGCGCGCGCGAGACCGGCGCCGATGCCCTGCGAAGCGCCGGTAATGAGAACTGTCTTTCCGGTGAGGCGCAGATCCATGTTATCTCCTGTTGTCCTGTGCGCCCTCGATGGGCGGCTTTGAGTGTTTGAAGTCAGACGCGGCCGAGCCTTGCAGGCCATTCACCGCGGGCAGGCCTCTCCAGACCGAGATGGTCACGCAGGGTCTCGCCCTCGTAGGCCGTGCGGAACAGGCCGCGCTCCTGCAGGATCGGTACGACGCCATCGACGAAATCCGTGAAGCCTTCATGGAAGAAGGGCGGCATGACGTTGAACCCGTCGGCCGCGCCGGTCTCGAACCAGAGTTGCAGCGTGTCAGCGATCCGCTCGGCCGAGCCGCAGAGCACCCAGTGGCCACGCGCGGCCCCCATGAGGTTGTACACGTCGCGCAGGCTGAAACGGTCCCGCCGTGCTTTGGAGAGCATAACGCCGGCGAAGGAATGGTAGCTGTCGGGAAGCTCGAGATCGGGCACCGGACCGTCGAGATCATAAATGCTCATGTCGGTACCGAAGCGATCGGAGAGAAGCTGAATCGCGCTCTCGTCGGAGAGGAAACCCTGAAGCGCGCCAAGCCGGTCGAAGGCTTCGCGGTCGGTGCGCCCGACGACAGGCATGACGCCCGGCAGGAGAGCGACATGCTCTGCTTGCCGCCCGAAGGCGGAAAGCTGCGCCTTGAAGCCGGCATATTGCACGCGCGCCTCGGCGAGATCCTGAACGACGGAGAAGACGACATCGGCGGTGCGTGCGGCCAGCCGCTGACCCGGCGCGGACCCTCCCGCCTGGAATACGACCGGCTGTCCCTGCGGGCTGCGCGATATGTTGAGGGGCCCCTTCACCTGAAAGAACGGGCCTTCGTGGTCGAGGGCACGGACCTTCTTTGGATCGATGTAGAGTCCGCTCGCCCGGTTTTTGACCACTGCGTCGTCGTCCCAGCAATCCCAGAGACCGCGCACGACGGAAAGAAACTCTTCAGCGATCGCGTAGCGTTGTCCGTGATCGGGATGATCCCGCCCGAAATTGGCGGCAGAGACGGCGTTTGCCGTCGTCACCGCGTTCCAGGCCGCTCTTCCCCCGCTGATATGATCGAGCGAGGCAAAGGCGCGCGCCACCGTGAAGGGATCACCGTAGGTCGTCGATGCGGTCGCGCCGAGGCCTATTCGGCTCGTCGAGGTCGCAAGCGCGGACAGCATGGTCAACGGTTCGAGCCGCGACGTGTAGGACGGATGTGCGGCGGGGTCGGCATAGAGGTTGTCGCCCATGAAGATCAGGTCGAACAGCCCTCGTTCGGCGGTCGCAGCGATCTGCTGGACGGCGGAGAAGTCTTCGAAACTCGTCACCGCTGCCGGCTGGCGCCAGCCCGCTACGTGGCTGCCGGTTCCGAGGATGAAAAGCCCCAGATGCATCATGCGACGCGTCGCAGGAATTGCGCTCATGCCAAAGGCTCCATGAAGGCGAAGCCCATCGTGCGGGCGTGGTAATGAAGGCCTCCGTCCTGGACGATCAGAAAGGCCGCGCGGTCGGCGCCGTCATTGTGATGGGAGTGCGGATCTCCGGCGGGAGTGACGAGCGTCGCAAAAGGTGACCATTCGCAGCGCGCGTCCGCGACTTTGGAATAGGCTGCCTCTCCTTTCAGAATGAGCGTGACCGCCGCAGAATTGTGCCGATGGGCGCGCTGCTGTTCGCCAGCCGGCACCGTGTTCAGGGATAGAGTGAGAGACGGCAAAATGTTGCGCCGCGCTTCCTGCTCCTTGGTCGAGAAGATCAGGGCGATGCCCGATGTCGTGGCATTGGTCGAGGCTTCCACGACCCGCTCGAGCTGGCGCTCGATCTCGGCGGCGGGATAATGCACGGGAGGCGCCATCAAGGATGGGTCTGGACGGGCGCCCTCGAAAGCCAGCTGAGGCTCGTTGGTCACCACCCAGAGCACCGCGCCATGGCTGCCGGCTTCGAGGGAAACCTTGCCGCCACCGGGCGTCAGGACCACGTCACCAGCGGCGATCGAAAGTTTTTCGCCGGCCGTCGAAGCCGTCGCCGCGCCTGCCATGACGTACCAGATCGCGCCCGTCGCATTGAAATCGGCGTCGAGCCGCTCGTCCGGCCGGATGGCCGCGTAGCGAGCCAGCATGAGCGGTGTCGTCGCGGGAAACGGGGAGCCGATGACCGCGGATTGGTCGCAAAGCGTGAATCCGGTCGCTTCGAGTGCAAGGGCTGCCGTTGCCTCCTCCCGGAAAGCGGCAGCCGGCACGGCCGCGAGCTTCAGGTTGAACGCGTTGCCGGAATTGAAAAAGCGCGCTCGTCCTTGCGCAGCCGAACCGGGATCGCAGGGAAGCTGGACCGGCATGTCGGCCATGTCGATGGTGATCTTTGAGGCATTCGCTGTTTCGCTCGTCATAGAATCCGGCATCCTCGCGTCATTGGATGAGGCTTGAAAAGTTTCGGTCAATCAATTCGATAGCGCCGTTTTTTCGATCAAAGTTTCGGCCGCCTTTCATGCCAGTCTGTCGCGCGCTGAAAGGCGGCGCCGGCCCGGCAGAGACGATCCTCGGCAAAAGGGCGCGCGACGAGCTGGCAGCCGATCGGAATGCCTTGGCGGCTCATCCCGCATGGAAGCGAAATCGCTGGATAGCCGCAGACGTCGAACGGTGCGGTGAAGGGGCCGATGGCGAGGATGCCTGCGGGGTCCTCGCCAAGCGAGGCCATGTAATCGAGGGACGGGCCAGCAACCGGCAGCCCCGGCATCAGGAGAAGATCAATGCCGTCGAAGAGAGTCGCCATCCGGCCGTTGAAGGCTCTGCGGTCCTGATAGGCGATGGCGAGGTCGGCCGCCGAATGGCCGGCGCCCCGGTCGAGCAGGCCCGCCATGCGCGGCCCGTATTCATCCCGGCGGGCCGGAAAAGTCGCGCGATGCGCCAAAGCCGCCTCGACCGCGCATTGCACCGCCCATCCTTCGAGAACCGCATCCGGATCGGGGAAGCTGACCTCGACGATCCTGGCTTCGAGCCTCGCGAGAACCTCGACCACTTCCGCGATCGAGGCGAGCACGGTGTCGTCGGCGCGCGAGCGCAGGAACCCCCAGTCGATTCCGACGACCAGACCCTCGACGCTGCCCTCAGCTGCGGCCTCCACATAGTCCGGGACAGGAACAGGTGAGGCCGTCGGGTCTGCGGGATCGGGGCCGGCGATGGCGGCGAGCATCGCGGCGGCATCGGCAACGCTGCGGGTCATCGGGCCGACGTGATCAAGCGATCCTGCCAACTCGAAGACGCCGTGACGGCTGACCCGCCCCCAGGTCGGCTTGATTCCAACGATACCGCAGCAGGCGGAAGGGAGCCGGATCGAACCGCCGGTATCGGTGCCGAGAGCTCCGTATGCCAGTCCGGCCGTGACGGCGACACCGGAGCCGCTCGACGAGGTGCCAGTCCAATGCGCCGCACCGAACGGATTGACCGGCGGCACGGTGCTTGGGTGATGGTCGGCATAGACACCCTCGGTCAGGGTGAGCTTGCCGAGAAGGATCGCGCCCGCGGCTCGCAGCCGTGCCGTCGCGGTGGACTCAAATTGCACATCGAACCCGTCATGGACGGGGCTGCCGAAGCGGGTCGGCATATCGGTGGTGTAGAAAACGTCCTTGACCGCGATCGGTATGCCATGAAGCGGCCCCAGCCGGCGGCCCTGCGCAATCTCGGTCTCGGCCCGCCTGGCCTCGGCGCGCGCAATCTCGCCAGCGACATGTGCATAGGAGTTTAGCCGGCTGTCGTGCACATCAATGCGTGAGAGCATGTCCTCCACAAGGTCGACCGGCGAGACGGCGCGGACGCGGAGTTCTGCTGAAAGCGACGTGAACGAAGCGGTTGCTCGAGATGCTGACACTGCTCGGCCTCATGAACCAATGACAGAAATATACATGACACACTTTTTTGCATACGCAATGCCTTAATTTTATGCGTGCCTGCCTTTTACGCACGCAATCTACTGGCCCCTTTAACGCCGTTAAATAGCGAATTTTGGCCTAGTTCGCTTCAAAACTGTGCCGCATCGCTGCGAATTGGCGGCTGACACGGGTTGGCACGTATATTGCTTTTACATTTTCGCATACATAACGATGGGGTTTGTCATGATGATGAAGCATGTGATGAGTGGGCTCGCCGCGGGTTTGATGATGGCCTCCGCCATGATCGGTGCCACCGGATCGGCCGCAGCCGCTGAAAAAGTGTCGGTCCGACTGAAGTGGGTTGCGCAGGCCCAGTTCGCCGGCATCTACGTGGCCAAGGCAAAGGGCTTCTACGAGGCGGCCGGGCTCGACGTCACGGTCAACCCCGGAGGTCCGAACATCAATGCGGCCACGCTGGTCGCCTCCGGCAGCGACACATTCGGCGTCGTCAGCGGCACGGAAGGCATGCTGAACGCGCGGGCGAGCGACCTGCCTCTGGTGTGCATCGCCATGTCTCAACAGAAGACGCCCTATGCCTACGTGACCTACGACGATAGCGGCATCAACTCGGTCAAGGACTTCAAGGGCAAATCGGTCGCAACCTGGTTCACCGGCACGCAGTACACGCTCTTCTCGGTGCTCGCGCATGAGGGCATCCCGCAGTCGGACGTACAGATCGTCTCGCAGCCCTTCTCCATGCAGCCTTTCATTGACAGGCAATATCAGGTCGCAACCGTCACGCTGTACAATGAGCTGAACACGCTGCGGGAGCAGGGCATCAACAACATCAAGCTGTTCCGGCCCGACGATTCCGGTGTCACGACACAACAGGATGCGATCGTTACCTCCGAAAGGATGATCAAGGAGAAGCCTGAAATCGTCCAGAGCTTTCTGAACGCAACTCTGAAGGGCTGGAAATATGCCTTCCAGCACAAGGCCGAAGCGGTGGATATTGTCTTGGCCGCGGGCTCAGGGCTTGAGCGGAAGCATCAAGAGCTGATGCTCGACGAGATCGAGAACCTGATGACGGCGGGCGTCGCCAAAACGGAAGGGCTCGGAGCCATCGACATGGCGTCGATCGAGAAAGTGCAGGCGAGCCTCATCAAGTTCGGAGGGCTCAAGGGCCCCGTCGATCTGAAGGCCACATTCGATCAGAGCTTTTGGAACAAGGTTCCGGCAGACGACAAGAAGCTCTGAGGTCGGCGATGAGTTCCGAAGGCATCCAAAACGGGGGAATGGCTGCGCGGTCAAAAGCCTCCGTCATTCCTCCGCATCTCCAGCTGGTCAATGTCTGGAAGCGGTTCGGATCAGAGCCCAATCGCACCGTGGCCGTATCGAATGTCGACCTGTCGATCGCACCCGGCGAGTTCGTCACGCTCATCGGCCCATCCGGATGCGGAAAATCGACGCTCTTCAACATGATCGCGGGGCTTTTGCCCCCCGATTCCGATGGTTCGATACTTCTGTCAGGCCAGCCCCAGCCCGATGGCGCGCTTCTGGGCAAGATCGCCTTCATGCCGCAGAAGGACCTGCTCTTTCCCTGGCGCACGGTACTCGATAACGCCACGCTCGCCCTCGAGGTGGAGGGAATGTCACGGCGCAAGGCACGCGCCAAAGCGGAAAGTCTCTTTCCCGAATTCGGCCTCATGGGTTTCGAGCGCCATTATCCGCACGAGTTATCCGGCGGGATGCGGCAGCGCGTGGCGCTGATGCGCACCTTCCTTTTCGAACGTGACCTCATCCTGCTCGACGAACCCTTCGGCGCACTCGACGCCCTCACGCGTGCCATGATGCAGCGCTGGCTGCTCGATATCTGGGAACGTCACAAGCGGACCGTGCTCTTCATCACCCACGACATCGACGAGGCAATCTTCCTCGGTGACAAGGTGATGGTCATGACGGCGCGTCCGGGCACGATCAAGCAGACCGAGACGATCGCGCTGCCGCGCCCGCGCGATGCTTCCGTGATCACGAGCCCGGACTTCATGGAGATCAAGCGCCGCCTCCTCGCGAGCGTCGAGGAGGAAAGCATGAAGACGTTCGCGCTTTCCCGCGATGCGGCCGACAGAAAGACGATGTCATGACGATGCGCGGCCGGATATTGACCTCGCCGCCTGTCACGGTTCTGCTCGTCGCTCTCGCATGGCTCGCGGTTGTTCCGCTCTTCAACATCGAGCCTCGCTACCTGCCGCCGCTCGGCGACGTCTATGCAGAGGCCGTGAAGCTCTGGCCTGATCTCCTGGCCGGCTTCTGGCGCACCTTCCTGGAAACTTTCATCGGCTTCATCGCGGGCGCGTTGATCGGTATCGGCTTCGGAACCGCCTTTGCCTATGTTCGTCTCCTCGAACGGGCATTCTTTCCGATCTTCGTCGCCCTCCAATCCGTGCCGGTCATCGCCTTCGGCGCCATTGTCGTCATCTGGTTCGGGAACACCATCCTCGCCAAGGTGGTGATTGCTCTCTACCTCGCCTTCTTCCCGGTGGCGGTAAACACGCTGCGCGGCCTGTCCGGAGTCAATCCTGGGCGCGCGGCGCTTCTCTCATCCTTCGGCGCCTCGAACTGGCAAAGCTTTCTCATGCTCGCGCTTCCGAGCGCGGCGCCGGTGATCATGACGGGCTTGAAGCTCGGCATTTCGCTGAGCCTGGCCGGCGCGATAGTCGGCGAATGGTTCGGAGATACGGTCGGGCTCGGCGTGCTCCTGCTGCAGGCGCTTTATTTCGAACAGGTCACGCGGGTCTGGGTGCTGATCATCGCTTGCGGCCTCCTTGGCGCGCTGCTGTACGGCGCCTTGTCGCTTATCGAACGGAGGTATGTCTGGTGGCAATTCGATTGAACGGTTTGCGGACCGCACTTCCCGTGGGGCTGGCGCTCGCCGGACTGCTCCTGGCCTGGGAAGCCGCGGTGCGACTGTTCGGCGTTCCCGCCTTCGTGCTGCCGGGTCCGAGCGGCATTCTTGTGACCATCGCGGAAAAGTCGAACATCCTCTCTGCGGGCCTCCTCGTGACACTCACGGAAGTTGCGGGGGGCTTCGCCATCGGCACGTTCATCGGGGTGGCGCTCGCGATCGTCCTCGTCCTTGTGCCGCCTCTCGAACTCATGGCAATTCCCCTGGTGATCGCCATCAACTCGGTGCCCTCGGTCGCCTTCGTGCCGCTTGTCCTTCTCTGGTTCGGGCTGGGCATGGCTTCGAAGATCGCGCTTGCCGCCTTCGCCGTCGCCATCGTCGTTCTTCTCAATACGCTGCAAGGACTGAAGCGGCCGGAATCCGAGGCGATCAACCTTCTGCGTTCGTTCGGCGCTTCGCGCTTCGGCATCCTTTTCCGTCTCCGGTTGCCGGCCGCGATGCCGTTTCTCGTAACAGGCCTTCGCGTCGGGCTCGCCCGCTCCACGATCGTCGTGATCGTGGCGGAGATGATGGGCGGATATGGCGGGCTTGGCCAGGTCATATACCAAGCGACGGCGATGATGGATTCCCTCACGGTCTGGGCGGGCGTCGTGGTCGCCTCTATGGCGAGTCTCGGTCTTTACGGACTTCTCGTCGCCCTCGACCGCAAACTGGTCTGGTGGAGATAAAGTGATGACAAATGATCCTGCGCTCGCTGTCGGCACACAGGACGAGGGCGCTCTTCGGCTGCAATTGGCCGCGTGCTACCGGCTCGTCGCCCATTATGGGCTGGACGACCTGATCTACAACCACATATCCGTCCGCCTTCCGGGGCCCGACCACCACTTCCTGATCAATCCGTACGGGCTTCTCTTTTCCGAGATTTCCGCGTCGAGCTTTGTGAAGATCGACCTTGAAGGAAATCTCGTGGAACCGTCCTCCCACCCGGTGAACCGGGCGGGTTTCGTCATCCACAGCGCCATCCATGCGGGCCGCGAGGACGCGCTCTGCGTGCTGCACACGCATTCAGAGGCGGCCACCGCCATCTCGGCCCTGAAGGAGGGGCTTCTGCCGCTGAGCCAGTTTGCCATGCGCTATCAGGGCTATACGGGCTTCCACGATTACGAGGGCGTCGCGATGGACATGGGCGAGCGCGAACGGCTCATCGCAGATATAGGCCCGCACAACACGCTCGTCTTGCGTCATCACGGCGTGCTAACTGTAGGTCGCACCATCCAGGAAGCCTTCATTCTGATGTACTATTTCGAAAAAGCAGCGCGAGTTCAATTGCTTGCGCAAGCCGCGGGCACGGCTCTGCTGTCGCTTCCAGCACCGGAGGTGACAAATCTAGCCGCCCGGCAGTTCAACGAGTACCACGGAGACATAAAAGCACCTGGGTCGCGCGAGTGGCCTGGTTTCATCCGTCTGCTCGACCGTATCGATCCGTCGTGGCGCAATTGAAACGGGCTCTCCACGTTCCCGAGCGTTCGGGAAAAGACCTGGGGGAAAAGCGGATGACGACATGACGACGATGAGAGCGGGGGAAAAGACGCGTCCAGTGGAGGAGCCACGTGCGCGTGCGCCGGGCAGCACCCTCTCGGAGGACCTGCGCGCCACACTCGAGGAGATGATCGTCGCCGGCAGTCTGTCTCCCGGCGAACGGCTCGATGAAGCGGAGCTGGCAAGCCGCTTCGGAATGTCACGGACCCCGGTGCGCGAGGCCGTCAAGTCGCTCGTCGCCATGGGCCTTCTCGAAATGCGCCCACGCCAGGGCGTTACGGTTGCAACGATTTCGATACCGGTGCTTCTCGAGATGTTCCAGATGATGGCTGCTCTGGAAGGTCTCTGCGCCAAGCTCGCGGCGCGGCGGGCAACGATCTCCGAACGCCGGGCATTGCGCGAGATCCATAGCCGCCTGATCCAGTCCTTGTCCGACGGCAGTCCGGAGCGCTTCTACACGATCAATCTCGAATTTCACGAGCTCCTCTACGATGCTTCGCACGCGCAGTTCATCGCCAGCCAGACCCGCAGTCTGCGGCGACGCATCGGCGCCTATCGGCGGTCGGTGACGCATCAGCCGGGACGCATGGCGGCGACGATCGGTGAGCACGAGCGCATCCTCGACGCCATAGAGCGGGCCGACGCCGAGGAGGCCTTCAAGGCCGCCCTCGACCACGTCAATCTCCTCGGCGACGATATGGCGGATTTCATAGCGGGTCTGCCCTCGATGGCTGAGGGATGACAGTGCCGTGGCCGATGACGGCGGCGAGGATCTCGTTGAAGGCCTGCGGCGCCTCGATCATCGGAAAATGACCGACATCGGCCATTGCGTGAACGACGAGGTCAGGAAGATGCAACTGTGTCGCCGGATCCGTTAGCAGCGAGGAATTGATCGTGATGGCGGGCGCGCGAAGTTTCGGCCACCGAGCCTCGATGTCATAAAGGAGGAGCGATCGTAGAGCCGCCAGCGCCGTCGCCTTCGGCATCCGCATCATGGATGCCGTGATCTCGCCGCGGATCTCCCGCGAAACTCGAGGCGCTACAATATGCTCGATCATGGAGCGGAGCGTGCCTTCGAAATCCGCATCGAAGGCCGCAAGCCGAAGCCTGATCTCGCCTGGCGGGCGCGATGCGTAGAACCGTGAATCGGTGAATGTATCGACGCCGACGAGCAGCCTGCATCGACGGCCCAGCGCGATCGCCGCTTCCAGCGCAACCGGCCCACCCATGGAATGCCCGACCAGCACCACAGGATCGCTTGTCGTTTCATTCACGACGCTGACGACATGAGATGCGAATGAAGCGATTGACGCGTTCTTTTCATTGTCGTTGCTTGCCGCAACGCCGTGACCTGGCAGGTCGATAGCTAAAACCTTCGCAGCGGCGGACCAGGAAATTCCAGTCTGCTCGCGCCAGATTGTTCGATCGCCGCACCATCCGTGAATCAGGATTATCGTCATATGTCGGTCTGCATGGCTTTACGGCGAGACATGCTCACGGATTGTATCTGATGCGGTTTGAGGTGGTCCAGCTTTCCCGGACAGTTTGATAAGCTTGGTTCCCCCGAAAGAGGGGGCGGAGGTTATGACGGGAAAACGGAAGCGAGACTCATCGGACTTCAAGGCTGAGGTCGCGCTGGAGGCGATCCGGGGCGAGATGACGTTGGCGCAGCTTTCTGCGAAGGACGGCATCCATCAGACGGTGATCAGGGCTTGTAAGAAGCTACCGCGGTGCGCAACGGACCGGGCCTCAGATGGGCGGCGGTCGGTCCGCACATGACCTATCATCTCGGCGGAGGCGAGAGCGGATCGCCTCCTACCTCGATCATCTTGGCGACAGCCAGCAGCGACGCTGGGACGATCTCGGAACTCCGACACTGACGAAGGCGCTGCGAGCAAAGCTGATCGCGGAAACGCTGAGCGACGCGGACGGCAAAAACGTCTCGCAGCTCGCCGTCGAGCGCGACGCCAAGCTGGTTGAGGTCGTTGAAAGCCTTCGCTCGAAGTGACTTGCCCCGGGTGGCAGGCCGTTGGCTGCTGCCGGCTTTTGCGGGCACACGGTTGCATGGTTGTGGAGCCGCGTCGCATTCCGACGCCGATCAGCAGGCGATGCCGCTGAACGCGTTGAAACGGGAGGCGCTCTACAACGTCCGAACGCACGAAATCGGGGCTTTCAAGCGTCGTAGCGCAATCACTCGGGCTATTGAACGCTGTACAATATACCATGAACTGGCTATGCCTCTACAACACGGTCTTGCATTGCATGACGCTCGAAATTCTCAGCGCCACGGTAAGCGCTCGGTTGGCGGAGGCGGATTCATGACGGAACCCTGCGATCTTTCTGCTGTGACGGCGCGCCGGCTGATCGGCCGCAAGCAGCTCTCGCCGGTCGAGCTCGTCGAAAGCTGCATCGCCCGGATCGAGGCCGTCGACCCTGCCATCAACGCCTTCGTCGCTCGTGACTTCGAGCGGGCGAGAGATGTCGCCCGTAAGCATGAAGAGGCGGTGACCGCCGGCGCTGGCCTCGGTCCGCTGCACGGGCTTCCCCTCGGGGTCAAGGACATGGTCAACGCCGAAGGGCTGGTGACCTCTTTCGGCAGCCCGGCTCATCGCGACAATGTCGCGGCGGGTGACGAGCGCATGGTGGCGGCCCTCAGGGCGGCCGGCGCGCTCGTCATGGGCAAGACCAACGTTCCCGAATGGGGCGCCGGCGGAAATTCCCGTAATGCCGTGTACGGCACCACCGGCAATCCGTTCGACCCGTCGAAGAACGCCGCCGGCTCCTCCGGCGGATCGGCGGCGGCGCTGGCGACGGGCATGGTTCCCCTTGCGACGGGTTCCGATACCGGCGGCTCGCTGCGAAATCCCGCCGCCTATTGCGGCATCGTCGGCTTTCGTCCGACCGCCGGCCTCGTTCCCTCGGAACTGCGCGGCATGGCGTGGCTGCAGCTTTCGACCCTCGGTCCGATGGGCCGCTGCGTCGAGGACGTCGCTCTGATGCTGTCGACGATCGTCGGCGACGACAAGCGCGACCCGCTCGCAAGAACCGTTCATGGCGAGCCCATGAGGGGGATGGATCGCTTCGCGAGGCTTCCGAGCGTGGATCTTTCCTCGCTGAAGATCGCCTATACGAGCGATTTCGGTTTCGCGCCCACCGAGAAGGCGCTTGCCGCCGCGTTTCTTGAAAAGCTCGACGGGTTCAAGTCGGTCTTCAGGGCTGCCGATGCCGCCCATCCCGACTGCAGCGGCGCCGACGACGCCTTCGCCCGCCTGCGGGCGGTGCTGTTTCTGGGCCCGCACCGGCGGCTCCTCGAAAAGGATTCGAGCCTGGTCGGAGAGAATGTTCGCCAGAACGTCGAGGAGGGGCTCGGCTACTCGGCGGCCGACATCGCCGAAGGCTTCGAGCTGCAGACCGCACTTTATCGCCGCTGGCAGAGCTTCTACGACGACTATGATTTCGTCGTCTCGCCGGCCGTCACGGTCAGCCCGCGTCCCTGGACAGAGCTTTATCCGGCGGCAATCGACGGCGTGCCGACACGCAGCTACTACCACTGGCTGGCGATGGCCTATGCGCCGACGCTTGCCGGCCATCCGGCGATCAGCCTGCCGGTCGGCCTCGATCATGCCGGCATGCCGTTCGGGCTGCAGATCGTGGGTCCGCGCGGCGGCGATCTGGCCCTGCTCGCCATGGCGGCGGAGCTGGAGAGCGTGCTTGCCGCCGATCCCTCGCTCAAGCGCCCGGTCCCGGACATTGCGCGGCTGAAGGCGGCGCCGCCGATCGCCGCCATGCCGGATTTCATGCCGGCAGCCGGTGCCGGCGAAACGGCGTGACCCCCTCAAAGATCTTGGGAACATGTCCATGGCGATGCAGTCTGGTGTAGCCTCGAGCGCCCTGGCGACGGCTTTGGAAGAGGTCGAGCAGCGCTACCGGGACCGAAATGCCGAGAGCTGGGCGCTGCTCGAGCGGGCGTCGGCGGTGATGCCGGGCGGAAACACGCGCTCGTCGCTGTGGTCGGACCCGTTCCCGCTCTATTTCGTCTCGGGCGAGGGCTGCCGTCTCAAGGACGCCGACGGACACAGCTATGTCGACCTTCTGGGCGAGTTCACCGCCGGCATCTTCGGGCATTCCTCGGCCGTGCTCAAGGATGCCGTTAGTGCCGCCCATGCGAACGGCATCAACCTTTCCTCGCACAATACCTACGAGGTGCGTCTCGCCGAACTCCTGACCGCCCGCTTTCCGTCGATGGATCTCCTGCGCTTCTGCAATTCGGGAACGGAAGCCAATCTCATGGCGGTCGCGCTCGCCAAGATCGCAACTTCGCGCGAGCGCGTCGTCGTGTTCGAGAAGGGCTATCATGGCGGGCTTCTTACCTTCGGGGCGGCCAGCGCGAAGGTCAACGCGCCGCATAAGTTCGAGATTCTGCCCTATGACGACGTCGACGCCGCACGGGCACTGTTTGCGGCGAAAGGTGCCGAGATCGCCTGCGTCCTGGTCGAGCCGATGCAGGGGGCCGGCGGCTGCCGGGTGGGCTCGCGCGCGTTTCTTGCGGCGCTGCGCGACCTGACCGCCGAGAGCGGGGCGGTGCTGATCTTCGACGAGGTCCAGACGGCGCGCATGGGAGAAGGCGGGCTGCAAAAGCGCCTCGGAATCATCCCGGACCTGACGACCATCGGCAAGTTCTTCGGCGGGGGGCTCGGCTTTGGATGCTTCGGCGGCCGGCGAGGCCTGATGGAGCGGCTCGATCCGCGCCGACCGGACGCGATCTCCCACGCCGGCACCTTCAACAACAACACGCTGACGATGGCCGCCGGCATCGCGGCGGCGGAGCATTATCTGACGGCGGAAAAGCTGGACGCGCTGTTCGACCGTGGCGAAGCGCTGCGCTCGCGCCTCGAGGCACTGTTTGCGGACCGCAAGGCGCCGTACACGGTTACGGGTCTCGGCTCGATCATGAACATTCACGGCGCGGCGGCCGATCACGGCGATTCCGCACGACTTCTGAAGCTCGCGCATTTTGCGCTCGCCGAGCGCGGCTACTACTTCGCCTCGCGAGGGCTGATCGCCCTGTCGCTGGCAGTCGGCGACACCGAGATCGACGGCTTTCTGAACGCCATGGCCGCCTTTCTTGATGAAAGCGCGGCCGTCTTCTCATCCGTTGACCGTAGCGCTTGAGATGGCCTCGTTCAGCGACCTGACGGGCAAGGTCCAGACCGTCACCGGACTGATCGATCCGGGCGAACTCGGCATGACGCTGATGCACGAACATCTGGCGATCGACCTCAACGCGCCACGGTTTCGCACCGAGACGATCCCGGACGGCGCCTCGGACGCCCCGATCGACCTGTGCAATTGCTTCCGGGCGCGCTACGGCCAGACCTATTTCCGGGACAATTTCCGCCTCGACTGCCAGGATGTGGTCACGAACGAACTGCGCGAGATGCGCCGGGCGGGCGGCCGGACGGTGGTGGACCTGACCGTCGGCGGGCTCGCGCCTCGGCCCGATCATCTGCGCCGGATGGCGGAAGATGCCGACGTCCACATCGTCATGGGCTGCGGCTATTATGTCGACGAGTACCAGCCGGGCGAGAATGCCGGCAGATCCGTCGATGATTTCGCCGCGCTGATGATCGCCCAGCTTCTCGAAGGCGCCTGGGGCACGAATGTGAAAGCCGGCATCATCGGCGAGATCGGCTGCCAGTCACCCTGGACCGACCAGGAAAAGCGGGTGATGCAAGGCGCATTGGAGGCCCAGAAGGCGAGCGGGGCCGCGCTCAACGTCCATCCCGGCCGCCACGAAGACCAGCCGCAGGAGGTGGCGGATTTCGTGCGCTCGGCCGGCGGGCCGATGGACCGGCTGATCATCAGCCATATCGACCGCACGATCTTCGACGCCGATCGTCTCTTCCGCCTTGCCGACACCGGCTGTGTCCTCGAATACGACCTCTTCGGATGGGAGGAGAGCCACTATTTCCCCAATCCGGACATCGACCTGCCGAATGACGCGATGCGGCTGAAATGGCTGCGGCAGTTGATCGAGCGCGGCCATCGCGACCAGATCCTGATCAGCCACGACATCTGCACCAAGGGCCGGCTGGAGCATTTCGGCGGGCACGGCTACCAACACATCTTCGCCAATGTCGTGCCGTTGATGCGCCGGCGCGGCTTCAGCGAGGAGGACATCCGCACGATCCTCGTCGAGACGCCGAAACGCCTGCTGACCTTCGTCGCGCCGGGCTGACGGCTTAAAGCAGGATGCCGAAAAGTTGCATGACTTCTCGGATACCATCATGGGCATAAACGATGACTCAGAGCGAAATGGCGACTCCGTTAGATCGCATTTCTCTCAAAAGGTTGCGGTGTAGCGAGAGGCCGTGACGTCGCGCCCCTGTTGCGGCACCATCATTGCCTGAAAACGGAAGAGTTTTCCGGCCTATCCGGCTTTCGCCAAGCCGCAGGAAGCGCGGTCAGGCAGAACTCAGCCGGGCCGGGGCGAGCATGCGCGCGAGCCTGTCTTCGGCGCCATCCATCGCGTCTGCAAGAAGCGCGGCGGTGGTGGGGCCGAGGGTGAAGCCCTGGTGCCCATGGCCGAAATTCATCCACAGTCCGGGATGCCGTGGGGCCTCGCCGACGAGCGGCAGCATGTCCGGCAGGCAGGGGCGCGTCCCATGCCAGGGCGTGTCTTCGACCCGGTTGCCGAGAGGCAGAAGCTCGCGCACGGCAGTCTCGGCGACTGCGAGCTGACGGGGCGCCGACGGCGCGCCCATCGCCGTCAGTTCGGCGCCTGTGGCAATGCGCAGGCCGTCCTTCATCGGGGAAAGGACCGCCCCGTTGGCGACATCCATCAGCGGAAGGTTCAGGCTCGGTTCGCAGGCGTAATGCGCGTGATAGCCGCGCTTCTTCACCATGTGGATGCGGTAGCCGAACGGGCCGAGGAGGTCCGGAGACCAAGGCCCGAGGGCAACGACGGCGGCCTGCGCGGAAACCGGCCCGTCCGTTGTTTCGACCCGCCATCCCTTACCGTCAGGGCGGAGCGACATCGCGTCGCCCGTCGCGATCGTTCCCCCTCGACGCTCGAAGAGTTCGGCATAAGCCGTCACGAGACCGCCGGGATTTGAAGAGGTCCACGAATCCGTCCAGTGCACCGCGCCGGCGAGCGGACGCATGAGGACCGGCTCCGCAGCCGCGAGGTCGGGGCCGCTGATCCGCCTTGCGCCGACACCATAGTCGCGTTGCAGCCTTTCGGCTTCCGTCCACGCTGCGTCGAACGCCGCCTCGGACCGATAGGCCTGGCGAAAGCCTTCCCGCTTGATCTGGTTGTCGGCTCCCGCGGCGGCGATGAGCGGGGCGTGGTCCGTCGTCGCCCGTTCGGCGAGTTTGCTGTAGGCGGCTGAGATCGCCCGGTGACGGTTCGGCGCCGAGTGCCAGAAATAGCGGGCAAGGCTCGCCGCGACGCCCGGCACAGCCCGCAGGCTGTAGCGCACGGAGTTGTCGCGGTTCAGCGCGATCTGGAAGAGCGTCGCCAGATCCCGGGGCATGGCGTAAGGCTCGACGGCTTCGGCCTGGATGATCCCGGCATTGCCGTAGCTGGTCTCACGCCCCGGCTCGCGGCGGTCGATCAGAAGGACCGACCGGCCCCGGGCCTGAAGTGCCAGGGCCGACGTGACGCCGACCATGCCGGCGCCGAGGACGATTACATCGGCCATTGACGTCACTCGCGTTTGCGGACGGGCTCGAGAGGTCCTGCCGAACGGCGAAGGCCTTAGGCCGAGGCGGCGGCGATCACGGTGATCTCGACGAGAGCGTCGATCATCAGCGGCGCCTCGACGGTGGTGCGCACAGGCAGCGGATCGGTGAAATAGGTCTTGTAGGCCGCGTTGAAGGCGGCGAAGTCGGCCTTGTTCGCGAGGTAACAGGTGCAGGAGACGACGTCGGCGAGCGTCAGGCCTTCGCCCTTCAAGGTGGCGGCGATGCGGTCCAGCGTCTGGTGGGTCTGCGCCTCAATTCCGGCCGGCACGGTCCCGTCGTCGAGGAGGCCGAGTTCGCCGGACAGATAGACCGTGGTTCCCACGCGGCGGACCTTGGAAAAGGGAAGGGCGGGTGCGGACATGAGGGAGCTCCTTGCGTATCTGTCGGATGGATCGTCGTTGACAGCGGCCAGATATTGCACGTCGTACAATTAACGGCAACGCCCGAGTCCTTTCCCGGAATGCTCGGGGTCATGGTGGGGTGTTGGCAGGGGCGCGCAGCTCCAGCCCCTTGAGGAGCGATTCCAGCAGCGCGTCGAACCCGGTGTCGAGAGGGCATTCCGATCCGTTCTTCCAGCGCATGACGAAGGCCCGGTTCAGCATGAGCGGGAGAGCCCTGCGCGTGTGCGGAAAGCGTTCGTCGTCGAGCTCGTCGAGCCGGACCTCGAAGCTTTTCTCCCATTCGGCGGTCTGCTCCGCCGGACCGGGCGCGAGTTCCATGGTGACGAAGCCGACCAGCCCGCCGACAAGGGCATTGAACGCATCGACCATGGCCTGGTCGCGATAGCCGGCCTGGCTCAGCGCGGCGAGGATGATTTCCACCCAGGGCGCGTTCGGTGCGCCGTTCGAGCGCATCTGTGCGCCGAGAAGCGGCGCCGCATTGGGGTGGCGATGGACGCGCTCGCGAAACCGGCGGAACAACAGTCGCAGCGTGTCGCGCCAGTCGGCGCAGGTGTCTTCAGGGTCGATCATTCCGGCCGTCAGCGCGCCGGCGATATCGGAGAAGAGATCGGCCTTGGAGCCGCCAATGTGCCAGTAGATGGCAGTCGGGTAGACGTCGAGCTGGCGCGAGAGTTCGCGCATCGTCAGGGCGTCGAGGCCCTTGCGATCGATCAGGTCGATCGCCGCGTCGACGATCCGCTCGCGCGTCAGGCCGACCGCTGCCGCACGCCCGAGCTGGCGGGATGCCTGCGCCTGATCCTTCGCCGGTGCGCGAACACCGCTGTTTTCCCTCTTGGCCATCACTTCCTGCTCATAAAAAGGCGCGCACAAAAAAACCGCAGCCGCACAATTGCACAAAGTACAATTAGCATGCATGCTGCTTTCAGCCGAGGACTAAAAGCTGCGGCAGGCAATGATTTACCACCTACGGTCCGTCCGTGGGGGATTGACGCAAAAGGTCGAATTGAATGGCAGCACTGCCGATCGTCTTCGTGTCCGCCGCTCTTTTGATGACCGGAGCGGTCCTGGCACATTTGATCGGCGCTGCCTCGATCGCCAGCTTCATCGCGGCCGATCGTGCGCGCTTCCTGGCGGCGGTGCCGCAGCGGATCATCGCCAACATCGACCTGTTCTCCATCATGTCGATGCCGCTCTTCATCCTGGCGGGGGAGGTGATGAACCGGGCCGGCGTCACCGAGGCGCTTCTGAATTTCGCCATGTCGATCGCCGCCCGGCTGAAGGGCGGTCTCGGGCACGTCAACGTCCTGACCTCGGTGTTCTTCGCCGGAATTTCGGGATCGGCCGTCGCCGACGCGGCCTCGATCTCGAACACGCTCGTCCCGGCCATGCACAAATCGGGATATTCGCTCAGCTATGCCGGCGCGATCACGGCGGCGTCCTCGGTGATCGGGCCGATCATTCCGCCTTCGATCATCATGATCTTCTACTGCGCGCTGGTTCAGACCTCGGTCACGGCGCTGTTCATCGCCGGCATTCTGCCCGGGCTCTTGATGGCGGTCGTCCTGTTTCTCGCCAACGGCTATCTCGCCCACAAGCATGACCATCCGCGCGGGGAAAGCGTCGATCTTCCCGAATTCTCCAGGCGGTTCGTGCGGGCCGTTCCGGCGCTGGTCATCCCGCTGGTGATCATGGGCGGCATCATCTTCGGCGTGACGACCCCGACCGAGGCTGCGGCCGTCGCCGTCTTGTGCGCGATCCTGGCCGGCATGGTCTATCGGTCGATGTCGGTGTCGGCGCTCTATGAGGCCTTGAAGCGGACGGCCTCGCTGTCGGGCTCGATCTTCATCCTTCTGGCTGCCGTCGCCATCTTCAGCTATCTGGCCGGGATCGAGCAGATCCCGCTCGCCCTGGCGAGACTCCTCGATTCGCTCGGCCTCGACGGCTGGAAATATCTCCTGCTCCTGAACGGCATCTTCCTCGTCGCGGGCATGTTCCTGGAGGTGCCGGTAGCGCTCGCGCTGTTCGTGCCGCTTCTCGTTCCGCCGGCGATCGCCTCGGGCGCCGATCCCATCCATCTCGGCATCGTCATCGTGGTCAATCTGACGCTCGGGATGGTCACCCCGCCCTTCGGCGCCGCGCTGCTGGTCGTCTCGGCGGTCAGCAATGCGCCCTACTGGTCGATCGCCAGGGCGGCGCTTCCCTTCCTCGCCGTTCAACTCGTGCTGCTCGGCGTCCTCACCTTCGTGCCGGAAATCACGCTCGCTTTGCCGCGAGCCCTCGGCTACGTGAACTGAGAGGTGCGGCGATGAAGCGGCTGGCGATGATCCTGCACGGTCTGTCGGACCGACTGAACCTGGCGGCGGAATTCCTGTCGGCCCTGATGTTCCTGGGCATGCTGCTGACGGTGCTGCTCCAGGTCGTTGCCCGCTACATCTTCCACTCGCCCCCGTTCTGGACCGAGGAGCTGGCGCGCTGGCTGATGGTCTGGGGCGGGCTTCTGGGGGCGACGGTCGCCTTCCACACGCGCACCGACCCTGCGATCGTCAACCCGCCCAAGGATCATCCCGGCCGCCAGAAGGTACAGATCGTCTCGCGCTTCGTCGCCGCGTGGCTCTTCTTCCTGCCGGTGATCTGGTTCTGCTACCCGTTCGTCCTTCGTCAGATCGACCGGCCCTCGGAGGGCCTGCACATCTCCACGGCCTGGATGGCCATGGCCCTGCCGATCTCCGCCATCCTCACCTGCCTGCACGCGCTCTCGGGCCTTCTCAGCCTTTCGCTCTATGACCAGAGATCCGTCCAAGCGCAGAGCGGCCAGAGCGAACTCGAAATCGAAATCTAGCCTCAAGCGACCGGAGAACATGATGAAATCACTTTTGACTACCTGCGCCTTCCTGAGCCTGATGCTGGCCACCCCGACATTCGCACAACAGGTGAGCCTAGCCGAGGACAGCGTCACGGACCTGGAAAATTCCGGCACGGCACGCTGGGCGCACACCTTTATCGAAGCGCTCGACCAGAAGGGGTGGGACACCGAGACCTTCCCGGTCAACACCATTGGCGGAGAGGACGAGCGCCTGGATCAGATCCGCTCTGGCATCCTCGACGTGTCGATGTCGGACTACCAGAAGGCCGTCCAGTTCGATCCTGAAATGCTGGTTCTCCGGCTGCCCTATCTCTTCAAGAGCCAGGAACAGTTCGCCCGGTTCATGACGGAATCGGACTTTCTCGATACCGCGAACGAAAAACTCGCCGGCGACGATCTGAGGGTCCTGGCGATCGTGCCGCTCGGGCCGTTCATGGCGATCTTCAACAACAAGAAGGAAGTGAAGACGGCCGACGACATGAAGGGCCTGCGCATGCGCGCCCTCGACGAGTCGCAGATGGTGCTTTTCAAGGCGCTCGGCGCGTCCGGTGTCGTCATTCCGTTCGCCGAGGTTCCCAATGCGATCCAGACCGGCGTTGCGGACGGCTATGTGAATCCGCTCGGCGTTCCCCTGACCTTCGGCCAGGCCGATTTGTTCACGAACGCGACGGATGCCCGCGTCTTCCCGTCGATGCGTGTCGCCCTCGCGTCGCTTTCCTGGTGGAACGGGCTGTCGGACGAGGAGAAGGCGCAGGTGACGGAAGCGGCGGCGACCGCCTCGAAGGACGTTCTCGACTGGGTGCCGAAGGTTCACGACCGGCAGGTCAAGGATCTCGAGAAGGCCGGGGTCGCGGTCTACGAGCCGAAGCCGGAAGAGCTGCAGACCTTCCGGGACGCGACCGCCGGCATGTCCAAGGACGTGGCGAATGTGGACCAGGCGCGCGTCGACGAGATCATCAAGTCAGTCGACGGCTACGCCCAGTAATTCGGCATTCCCTCGGGGAGGGTCGAGGCCTTCCCCGAGGCCTGAGATACAAGGCGGGATCAGCATGGCATCGAACCGAGAAGAGACCGGCGGCGGCCTGTTCGACATCGTGATCCGCGGTGGCCGGGTCATCGATCCCGAAAGCGGCCGGGACGAGATCGCCGACGTCGCGATCCGCGGCGACGCGATCGCGGCGGTGGGGGCCGATCTCGGTCCCGCCGAAAGGGTCATCGAAGCCAGGGGCCTCGTCGTCGCGCCGGGCTTCGTCGATCTCCATGCTCATGGCCAATCCGTGCCGGCCGACCGCATGCAGGCCTTCGACGGCGTCACCACGACGCTGGAGCTCGAAGTCGGCGCCCTGCCGGTGGGCGAGTGGTACGACGTCCATGCCCGCATGGGCCGTGTCCTGAACTACGGAACGGCGGCGGCCTGGCTGTTCGCCCGCAAGGCGGTGATGATCGGCCTCGATCTCGACGCCAGCCAATCCTCCATCGCCTTCATGGGCGCCGGCTCGCACGACATGCGCTGGTCGGTCGAGACCGCCGGGGACCGCGAGGTCGAGGAGATCGTCGCGCTGGTCCGTCAGGGTCTCGACGAAGGCGCCATCGGCATCGGCATTCCCAATGGCTACGCGCCGGGGGCGGGGCTGAAGGAACTGACCCGGATCTGCGATCAGGCCTATGAGACCGGCTGTCCGACCTACACCCACATTCCCTATGCCTCGAACATCGATCCGAAGAGCGCGGTCGAATCCTATGTGCGGCTGATCGGGCTCGCCGGCGCAACGGGCGCGCACATGCATGTGTGCCACCTCAATTCCACCAGCCTTCAGGACATCGAGCGCGCCGCCGAGATCCTCCAGCGGGCGCAGGCGCAAGGCCTGCCCGTGACGGTCGAGGCCTATCCGTATGGTACCGGCTCGACGGTCGTCGGCGCCGGGTTCTTCACCGATCCCGAATTCATCAGGCGCACCGGAACCGGCTATGACGATATCCAGCTGGTGCGCAATGGCCACCGCTTCACGGATGTCGACGATCTGGTGACGGCGCGGGAGAAGGACCCGTCCGATCTGGTGCTTTGGCACTTCCTCGATGTCGAGGCGAACGACCGCCACCGCGAGCTTCTGGACGTGTCGATAACCTACCCCGGCGGGGCGATCGCCTCGGATGCCGTTCCCTGGACCCTGCCGGACGGATCGCTCTATTTCGGGGAGGAATGGCCGCTTCCCGAAGAGGTGTCCTCCCATCCGCGATCCTCGGGGACCTTCACGCGGTTCCTTCGGCAATATGTGCGCGAGCGCGGCGCCGTTTCCCTGATGGAGGCGATCGCCAAATGCACGCTGATTCCGGCGCGGGTCATCGAGGGATGCGCGCCGCAGATGAGCAGGAAGGCCCGGCTGAAACCCGGCTGCGACGCCGACATCGTCGTCTTCGATCCCGAGACGGTGACGGACAAGGCGACCTTCGAGGCGATGAACCGCACGTCCGAGGGCGTCGTCCATCTGCTGGTGAACGGCCGGAGCGTGATCGCTGACGGGACGCTCGATCGCGAGGCCGCACCCGGGCGGCCGGTGCGGCGCGAGCCGCGGTGAGCGGCGTTCCGATCATTCTGGTCACCGGGTTTCTCGGTGCCGGAAAGACGACGCTGATCAACGCGCTCCTGCAAGCCGGGCATGGCCGCCGCATCGCTGCGATCGTCAACGACTTTGGCTCGATCAACATCGATGCGGAGATCCTTGCCGAGGCGAATGACGAGGTCATCGGACTGAAGAACGGCTGCATCTGCTGTTCGCTGCAGGGCGATCTCCTGCGCACGCTGAAGACGGTCCTGACACGCAAACCGCAGCCGGATGCGATCGTCATCGAGGCGAGCGGTGTCGCCGATCCGCGCGGCATCGTCGAGGCGCTGCTCGATCCGGTCATCTGGCAGAGCGCCAATCTCGATTCGGTCCTGTGCGTCGTCGATGCCGAGGACGTGTCTGATGGTCCGGAGCGGTTGGCCGACGAGCTTTGGCTCGCCCAGCTGGGCGCAGCGGATTTCGTGTTTCTCGCAAAGACGAGCCGGCTGGAAGCCGCGGCCATTTCCGACCTGCGCGCCGCGCTGGCTTTGCAGACGAAGCGTCTGATCTTCGATCCGGACCGGGAAGGCCTGCCGCTGGACGTCCTGCTCGCGCCCTTTGCCGATCGTCAGCGCGATCCGCCTGCCGCCCCTTCGCCCGCGACACGCGCCTTCCGCTTCGAGACCTTTGAATGGCGCTGCCGATCGGCCGTGACGATGGCGGCCTTTCAGGCGGCGATCGGCCGGCTTGCCCCGGACCTTGTTCGGGCGAAGGGCTTCCTGCGATTTGACGAGCAGCCGGGCCGCAGGTTCCTGTTCCAGATGGTCGGAAGCCGCGCCTCCGTCTCACCGGCCGCGGATCATTCCGGCGAGGCCGGTTGCAGCCTCGTCCTGATCGGGGAACGCACGCGCTTCGATCCCGAGAAGACACGGCACATTCTCGATAGTCTGAGCGCAGGCGGCTCTAAGCGGTCCTGAAGTCCCGTCCTTTCGAAAGATAAAAAACGGCGCGAAAGATGAAGGACGGGCAGGGGGCTGGAGTTGGTCATGGTCATCGCAGCGCTCGCCAACGAGACCGAGACGCCCTTCGCGCTGACGGAAGTGCTGCTTTGCCGGTCTACTGCATCCAGCCCAGAAGCAGGTGTGAAAGTCCGGGAAACGCCGCGATGATCGCAAGTCCGATGAGACTGGTGATCAGGAATGGGACGGCTCCCAGCGCGATCTTTTCCAGCGACATGCGGGTGATGTTCGCCGCCACGAAGAGGTTGATCCCGACGGGGGGCGTGAACAGGCCGATCGCCAGATTGACCATCAGCGCGACGCCGAACCAGACCGGATCCCAGCCGAGATGGTGCACCACCGGCATGAAGATCGGCAAGGCGATGAACATGATGGTGATGGCGTCCATGAACATGCCGGCGATCAGCACCACCAGCATGATGACGGCGAGGATGACCCACTGGTTGTCGCTGAGCGCCAGCAGGGCGCCGGAATATTTGCCGACGAGATCGTCCACCGTGACCACCCAGCCGAACAGGCTGGCGAAGGTGACGACCAGCATGACGACGGCGGAGGAGGCGCTTGCCTCCACCAGCGCTCCATAGAGCGTCGAAAAGGTCAGCGTGCGATAGATGAACAGGCCGACGAAGAGCGCGTAGACCGTCGCGACCATCGCCGCCTCGGTCGGCGTGAAGACGCCGCCATAGATGCCGCCGAGAATGACGACGGGGGTGAGCAGGCCCCAGAAGGCGTCGAGGAAGGAGCGGCCGAGGCGCGGCAGGTAGCCCATGCCCTCATAGGGGGGTGGGGCAAGCGCCGCGAGGCCGCCCGTCCCTGCGGCGGTGGTCATTGCCGCATGGCGCGCCTTGCCGGCGAAGGGCAGTGTCGCGACCATCAAAAGGCCCATGACGAGACCGGGAATGATCGCCGCGATGAAGAGCTGGGCGATCGAGGTTTCGGCGATGACGCCGTAGATCACGAGACCGATCGAGGGCGGAATGACGATGGACAGCGCCGCGCCCGTGCACACGAGCGCGGCGGCGAAGGGCTTGGGATAGCCGTCCTCCTCCATGCCGCGAATGATCAGCGGGCCGATCGCCGCCACCGACGCAGGGCCGGAGCCCGACACCGCGCCCCAGAACAGGCAGACGACCGTGCCGACGACGCCCATGCCCCCCGGCAGCGCCCCGACGAGAACGCGGAAGAAGCGGATCATCCGTTCGGCGATGCCGACCGTGCCCATCAAGGTGCCGGCGAGGATGAAGAAGGGGATCGCCAGAAGCGAGAACTTGGCGATGCCGCTGGCCAGAAGATCGCCGACGAGATCGAGGCCGAAGCCCATCTGCCACATGGCATAGAGCGAGGAGAGGCCGAGCGCGAAGGCGACCGGCACGCGCAGGAACAGGAGAAGGAAGAACACCACCACCATCGCGGTGCCGGGATCGAGTTCGACCATCGTCAGATCCCCTTGCCGTCATCGGGGACGCCGCCGGGCTGGCGCCAGGCGGCAAGGCCCGTCTGGACGAGCCGGAAAGCGATGAGCAGAAAGCCGACCGGCAGGCCGACCGAAACGTACCATTCGGGGATCTGCATGCCCGACGAGGTGACGCCGCTCTGATACTGGTCCTGAACCAGCTGCCAGGTGAACCAGGCCGACAGGACGAGCAGCAGGACCGACAGGGCGCCTGAAAAGACGACGGCGATGCGACGCCCGCCGGCCGGCAGCATGTCGGTGAAGAGCGTCACCGCGAGGTGCTCGCCGCGCCGCGCTGCAATCGCCGCACCGAAGACGGTCAGAAGCAGGAAGCCGTCGAGCAGGAGCTCCTGGGTCGCGGCGAAGGAATAGCTCGTCAGGTATCGCACCACGACATTGGTGAAGCCGAGCGCCGTCATGCCGAGGAAGATCACGGCGCAGACGATCTTCTCCGCCTCGTCGAGGAGATGACGCATGGGGGCTTCTCGGTTGGGTGGAGATGAGCTCGAAAGAGCCGGCCGGATCGTCGCGGCGATCTGCCGGGCGGCGAGACGGGAAGGGCGGCGGGCCGTCAATCTGGGCGCCGCCGCCCTCGAGGTCAGTTGGCGGGCTTCGAGCCGGCCGAGATCGTGTCCTGGAACAAGGCGACGAGATCCGGTCCGACCTTCTCTGCCCAGGTGTCGAATGCGGGCTTGGTCGCCTTTCGGAACGCGTCGATCTCCTCGGCGCTCGGCTCGTAGACCTCCATGCCCTTTTCCTTCAGGAAGTCGATTCCCTTGGCGGTGTCCTCTCGGGTAATCTTCTTCTGATAGGTCATCGCCTCCTCGGCAGCGGATTTCACCATCGCCTTGGTCTTGTCGTCCCACGAATCCCACCGCTTCTGCGAGACGCCGATGAAGATCGGATCGTAGGAATAGTGCCAGGGCGTGATGTATTTCTGCACCTCGTAGACGCGCTGCGGGATGATCACCGCGCCGATCGGGTTTTCCTGGCCATCAACGACGCCCTGCTGCAGGGCGGAGAACGTTTCGGTCCACTGCATCTGCTGCGGGTTGGCGCCGAGCGCGTTCATCACGTCGATATACATCGGCCCGGCGACGCGCATCTTCAGGCCCTTCATGTCGGCCGGCGTCTTGATCGGGTGGACGTTGTTGGTGACCTCGCGAAAGCCGTTCTCGCCCCAGGCGAGGACGACGATGCCCTTCTTTGCCAGAATCTCGGTCATGCGCTCGCCGGGCTTGCCAGCGGTGGTCGCATCGACGTCGTCATAGTCGTTGTAGAGATAGGGCAGCGAGAACACCGCCATTTCCGGCACCAGCGGGGTGACGTTGATCGCCGAGGTGACGACGAAGTCCAGCGCGCCGCGGCCGACCATCTCGGCCTGCTTCATCTGGTCGCCGCCGGTGAGCTGGGCGTTGGGGAAGATCCTGACGTCCATCTCGCCGCCCGATTGCTCTTTCAGCAGCTCGTTGAACTTCTCGGCGCCCTTCTGCCAGGTCGTCGTGTCGTTGGTGTTGTGGGACAGGCGGAACGTCTCGGCGTTCACCGGTGTCATCGTGGTCGTCGCGAATGCGGCGATGAGGGCTGCTGCGGCAGCCAGATGCTTGAATGTCACGTTGATTCCTCCCGGGTCGATGTCTGCCGGCCGCATCTCCCTCCTCCAAGGGGTCCACATCATGGACACTGCATGCCGCCGATGAGGGCTAGGTTGCCATTGCTGTGAGGCACTTGCAAGTTCTTATCGCCTGTCCGACAATGACATCTGGAATTTGAAGTCCACAATCTGGACGGAGTCGAGGGTTGGATACGCTGTCGAAGGCCATGTCGGAGGGAGGGGGAGCGCAAAGCGTCGATCGGGCGCTGATGCTGCTCTCTTTGATCGGCCGCCATTGCGAGGACGGCGCAACCCTGTCGGCCATCGTCGACGGTAGCGGCCTCAACCGGCCGACGGCGCGGCGCCTCGTCCTCGCTCTGATGCGCTCGCGGCTGGTCGAGCAGGATGGCGTCACGCGGCGATATTTCCTCGGCGAGGAAGCCTATGTGCTGGGCATTCTCGCCTCCAATCGCTTCGGCTTTCTCGACTGCGCCCAGGAAAGCCTCGCCGCCCTCGCGAGACAAAGCGGCGATACCAGCTTCGCCTCCATCCGCCGGGGCGACTATTCGGTCTGCCTGCACCGCGAGGAGGGCGCCTTTCCGATCCGCACCCATGCGCTTCTGCCCGGCTACCGCCACCCGCTCGGCGTCGGCGCCGGGGCCATGGCGATGCTGGCGGCGCTGAACGATCACGAGGTCGCGCGGGTGCTGGCCGTCAATGCGGCGGCCCTCGCCGAACACTTTCCGGCCTATACGCCGGAGGCGATCGCCTCCGACATCGCCTTTGCGAGGCGGCAGGGTTTCGCGCTCAATCCGGGGCGGGTGCTGGCCAATTCCTGGGCGATCGGCAAGGCTGTCCGCTATCCGGACGGCCGGGTGGCCGGCGCCTTGTCCATCGCCGCCATCGACAGTCGCATGGGCGAGGGGCGCCAGCGTGAACTGGCAAGCCTTCTGGCTGCCGAGACGGCCCGGGTTGAAGCGCGCCTGCGCAGCCGTTTTGAGGGATCTGCCGATGGCCGGCAGACCGGCGATGCGGCCCGCAGGGCAGACGGCGAACGGCGCGAAGCGCCCGGAAAAGACATTCTGATGGGAGGTATCGGATCATGAGCAGCAAGGCACGCATCGTCGGCTGGTCGCACAGCCATTTCGGCAAGGTCGAGGCGCCCTCGACGCAGGCCCTGATGGGCGAGGTCGTCGGCCCCGCCATCGTCCATGCCGGCATCGAGACGAAGGATGTCGACGGCATCTTCGTCGGCGTCATGAACAACGGCTTTTCCAAGCAGGACTTTCAGGGCGCCCTCGTCGGGATGGCCCATGAGGGGCTCGGCCAGGTGCCGGCGGTCAGGATGGAAAACGCCTGCGCCACCGGCTCGGCGGCGCTCTACACGGCGATGGACTTCATCGAATCGGGCAGAGGCCGCATCGCCGTCGTCGTCGGCGCCGAGAAGATGACGGCGATCCCCACCGTCGAGGTCGGCGACATCCTGCTCGGCGCGAGCTACCGCGAGGAAGAAGCCGAGGTCGAGGGCGGCTTTGCCGGCATCTTCGGCCGCATCGCCCAGACCTATTTCCAGAAGTTCGGCGACCGGTCGGAAGAACTCGCGATGATCGCCGCGAAGAACCATTCCAACGGCATGGCCAACCCCTACGCCCACATGCGCAAGGATTTCGGCTTCGACTTCTGCAACACCGTCTCCGACAAGAACCCCTATGTCGCCGGCCCCTTACGGCGCACCGACTGTTCGCTGGTCTCCGACGGCGCGGCGGCGATCGTTCTTGCCGACGAGGAAACCGCCGAGACGCTCGAGCGGGCGATCGCCTTCAAGGCCCGCCACCATGCCAACGACGTCCTCGCCATCTCGCGGCGGGATCCGACCGAATTCGCCGGTGCCCAAATCGCCTGGGCGAAAGCGCTGGAACAGGCGGGGCTGACGCTGGACGATCTCGATCTCGTCGAGACCCACGACTGCTTCACCATCGCCGAGATGATCGAATACGAGGCGATGGGGCTGGCGAAGCGCGGCGAGGGCTACAAGGTCATACGCGAGGGTATCACCCGCAAGGACGGCAAGCTGCCGGTCAATCCCTCGGGTGGGCTGAAGTCCAAGGGCCACCCGATCGGCGCCACCGGCGTCTCCATGCATGTGATGGCGGCGATGCAGCTGATGGGCGAGGCCGGTGACATGCAGATCAAGGATGCCAAGACCGCCGGGGTCTTCAATATGGGCGGGGCGGCCGTCGCCAACTACGTTTCGATCCTGGAGCGAGTGAAGTGACGGCAGGCCTGTCCTCGGCGAACGATCCGAAGGGAGGCGTCGCGCCGCAATCGACCCGCGTCTCCAATCTCGCCCATCTCGTCACGCGGACGAGCCGCCGGCTCGGTGATCGTCCTGCGCTCGTCTGGGGTGAGCGGACATGGAGCTGGCGGGAGTTCGACGCCCGCATCGACGCCATGGCGGCGGCGCTGAAGGAGCGCTTCGGCGTGACGAAAGGCGACCGCATCCTCGTCCAGTCGCAGAACTGCAACCAGATGTTCGAGGCGATGTTCGCCTGTTTCCGGCTCGGCGCGGTCTATGTGCCGACGAACTACCGCCAGACGCCGGGCGAGGTCGCCTACCTGCTCGCGGCCAGCGGCGCGCGGGGCCTTATCTGCAACGCCGGCTTCCCTGCCCATGCCGAGGCCTGCCTGACGTCGGCCAGTGCGCCGGACTTCGTCATCGCCATCGGCAAGGCGGCCTTCGGCGAGGATTACGACGAACTGGTCGCGGCCCATCTCGGCCAGACGGTGCCCAACGCGCCGGTCGATCGTGACGACCCGTGCTGGTTCTTCTTCACCTCCGGCACCACGGGACGGCCGAAGGCGGCGGTGCTGACCCACGGCCAGATGGCCTTCGTCGCCGTCAACCACCTCAACGACTTGATGCCCGGCACCGGGCCAAACGACGCCTCGCTGGTCGTCGCGCCGCTCTCCCACGGCGCCGGCGTCCACCAGCTCACCCAGGTCGCGGCCGGCGCGACCACCGTCCTGATGCCCTCGGAGCGCTTCGACGTCGCCGAGGCCTGGCGCCTCGTCGAGCGGCTGAAGATCACCAACATGTTCACCGTGCCGACCATCGTGAAGCGGCTGGTGGAGCATCCGGCCGTGGACGATTTCGACCATTCCTCGCTGCGCCACGTCATCTATGCCGGCGCGCCGATGTACCGGGCGGACCAGAAGCGGGCGCTGGAAAAGCTCGGCCCCGTCATCGTCCAGTATTTCGGCCTCGGCGAGGTGACCGGCAACATCACGGTTCTTCCCTGCGCCGAGCACAGCCTCGACGACGAAGTGGCAAGGCTCGGCACCTGCGGTTTCGAGCGCACGGGGATCGAAATTGCGATCCAGGACGAGGACGGCAACGAATTGCCGCTCGGGGCAAGCGGCGAGATCTGCGTCACCGGGCCGGCGGTCTTTGCCGGCTATTACGACAACCCGGAAGCCAATGCGAAGGCGTTCCGCAACGGCTGGTTCCGCACCGGCGATCTCGGCCACCGGGACGAGGCGGGCTATCTCTACATCACCGGCCGGGCCTCCGACATGTACATTTCCGGCGGTTCCAACATCTATCCGCGCGAGATCGAGGAGAAGATCCTCGCCCACCCGAAAATCTCCGAAGCCGCCGTCGTCGGCGTGCCGGACGAGGCCTGGGGCGAGGTCGGCATCGCGGTGCTGGTGGCGGTGCCCGGCGAGCCCGTGACGGAGGCGGAGATCGGCGCGTTTCTCGCTGAGAAGATCGCCCGCTACAAGCTGCCGAAACGCTTCGTCTTCTTCGACGAGATGCCGAAGTCGGCCTATGGCAAGATCACCAAGAAGCTGGTGCGCCAGGCGCTGGAAGAGCGTGGCCTCCTCTCCGGTGAGGCCGTGGGGTGACGATGGCGGCGCTGCGTGAGATCCGCCATCCGGGACCCGTCGCACCCGTCCGCCATGCCAGGGCCTGGGGCGAGGCGGTGGCGCTCGACTTCACCGTCGAACCTGGCGAGACGATGGAAGCCGGCCTCGGCAGGGGCGTCATCGCCGCCGGCTGCGACGCGGCCTATGTCGCCATCGCCGGCGCGACCCTCGATCCGTTTCGCTATGTCATGCCGGCCGGATCGCCCGGGCCGAGCCATGCCGCCTGGTATTCGCAGACTTATGCGCCGGAGGGTTTCGTCACCGTCCGCGAGGCGGGAGCCATCGTCGGTTGGCGCGACGGCGCCCCCTTCGTCCATTGCCATGGCCTGTGGCAGGCCGAGGGCGAGCCGATCGCCATGGGCCACATGCTGCCGGCCGAGAGCATTGCCGCCGAGCCCGTCCGCGTCAAAGGCTTCGGGCTGTGCGGCGCCGTCTTCGAGGCAAGGCAGGACGAGGAGACCAATTTTCGCCTGTTCGCCGCGCAATCCGCCGGCCGGCCCGGCAATGGCAGTGCCCGGGCGCTGGCGGTGACGCTGCGGCCGAACCAGGACGTCGCCCTCGCCATCGAAAGCATCTGCGCAGACCAAGGCATCACCGCCGCCCGCATCCACGGCATCGGCAGCCTCAACGGCGCCCGCTTCGAAAGCGGCCCGGCAATGGAGTCCTACGCCTCGGAACTCCTGATCCGCGACGGGCGTCTGGCGGAGGGTCGCGCCCGCCTCGACGTTGCGGTGGTCGCCATGGACGGTGCGATCTTCGAGGGGGTGCTGGTGCGCGGCGACAATCCGGTCTGCGTGACCTTCGAGCTGGTGATCGTGCCGGAGAGGTGAGGGATAATTGGGAGCTGTTGCTCCGACGGCCTCGCGCCCTGCGCACCCCCCTCTGTCCTGCCGGACATCTCCCCCTCAAGGGGGGAGATCAGGCGGCTGTGGGGGCGGCGCCCACGGACCCGACGGTCGAGCGGTGACTCGCGTTTCAGGAGAAGCGAAGGCGGCGGACGCCGTCGATCTCCCCCCTTGAGGGGGAGATGCCGGCAGGCAGAGGGGGGTAGCCGCTGCCGCAGCGGTTCAGAGGAATCTCATACAGGGAGGGACGAAACCATGACGGAAATCAAGAAAGTCGTGCTCGTCACCGGCGCAGCGCGGGGCATCGGCCTTGCGACCGCAAAGCGGTTTCTGGCGGAAGGCTGGCTCGTCGCCATGCTCGACATCGATGGGCCGGCGCAGGAGGCGGCCGTCACGGCGCTGAAGCGGCCGGAGGATACGCTGGCGCTCAGCGCCGACGTCTCCGAACCCGAGGCCGCGACGCGGACGGTGGCGGCGGTGGAAGCGCGGTTCGGGCGGCTCGACGCGCTGGTCAACAATGCCGGCACGGCGGTGTTCAAGCCGCTGCTGGAAACGACGAACGAGGAATGGCAGCGGGTGCTCGCTGTCAATCTCGGCGGGCCGTTCATGATGACCAATGCCGCTGCGCCGGTGATGGCGAAGACCGGGGGCGGGGCGATCGTCAACATCACCTCGATCTCCGGCCTGAGGGCCTCGACCCTTCGCGTCGCCTACGGCACCTCCAAGGCCGCACTGGCGCATCTGACCAAGCAGCAGGCGGTGGAACTTGCCGGGCTCGGTATCCGGGTCAACGCCGTCGCGCCCGGCCCGGTGGAGACCGCCATGGCGAAGGCCGTCCACAGCCCGGAGATCCGCCGCGACTATCGTGACACCATCCCGCTCGAACGCTACGGTCTCGAGGAGGAACTGGCCGACGCCATCTACTATCTGTGCTCCAGTCGCTCGAGCTATGTGACCGGCCAGACGCTCGCCGTCGACGGCGGCTTCGAAGCGGCCGGCATCGGCCTGCCGACCCTGCGGCGCGGCAACTGAGGGAGGGCGCGCCGGCTCAGTCCCCGGTCCCGAACGCGTCGCTCGTCGCGGCGAGGTCGGAGGTCAGGACCTCGACGTCGGCATCGTGGCCGGCCTCGACCGAGAAGGGGCGCTGATAGATCTTCTCGCTATTCTTGGCGGCAATGACGTAGTCGCCTTCGGCAAGGACGATCGTGGTGAAGGCGCCGACGCTCTGGCGCACGAGATCGCCCGAGGCCGTGGTGATGGTCCAGGCGGTGTCGGCAATTGCCTCGCCGCCGTGCTCGCGCACGAGTTTCATCGTCAGGAGCGCGGCCCTCTGGGTAAGGGTCGCCTCGGTGATCTTGCCGGCCTCGACGCGGATGTCCGCCCTGACGACGGCGTTTGCCGATCCGTAGTGGGAAACGACCTGGTAGGAGCCGGCGTTCAGCCGCACAACCTTTTCGGGGGGAACGTCGCTGGCGACGAGCTTGCGGCCGACCTCGTCGTTCTCGTCCTCGGAGTAGATGTCGAAGCTCAGCCGCGATGCCGCGGGCTTGCCATCGTCGCCGACGACGGCGTTCAGCTTCAGGCCGCCGGCGTCGAGAACGACGGTCTCCTGGATCTTCACCCCGGCAAAGTCGATCCGCTTGACGATGCCGGCCCGTCCGAAGCCGACATGCAGGATGTAGGTGCCGGGCGGCACGTCGAAATCGGGCGTCGCACTCTGCGACGAGGCGATCAGCGAGGAGCTTCCGTCGATCGGTGGAACGGCCGAGAACAGCCGCCATACGAGCCCGTTGGGAACCTGCGCACCACCTTCGGACAGAACCGCTCGAAGGGAAAGCGTCTGCCGCCGCTGCAGGAAATTCTTGTCCGGCCCGTTTGTCGGCGCATAGGCCGGAAGGCCGGGCAGGTCGATCGTCGGGGCGAGCGGCTTGCCGGGCAGTTTCGGCAGGGCGATCGGCTCGAAATGCCGCAACGGGCTCGAAGGCGGTGCGCCGACATCGCCGGCATCCGGCAAAAGCTCTCTTGCCGAGGGCGAGACGTAGGGCCCCGGCCGGTCGGAGCCGCTACCGAAAATGTCACCGAGACCCAGGAAGCCGCCACCGCCACCGCGGTCCCCACCGCCGCCGCCGCCGGCTGGCTGCGCGAATGCCGGGTGGGTGGCGGGGACCGCCGTCAGTACGGCCGCAAGAAGGGCCGCCGCGAGGCACGGTGCGGTTCTGCGCATCGTGACCGCTCTCAAGACGGCATCGACAAGCTTGCAAGCCCGCGCGCGCGCGGCGATCGTTGGCATTTCCCCCATGCCATCATCCTTGACCGCAAATCCTCGACAAATTCAAGGCAGTGATCGTGCCTGTGCACAGACGGCAGAACGGCCCGTTCATCGTCCTTCGCGATTGCCAAGCCGAGGCATCGGGCCTAGCTCTGCGGCAAGACTGACGGAGACCCTATCTTGACCGAAGCCACTGAACTCCTGGCCACGCGCCGTTCGATCCCGATCCCGATGCTCGCGGCGCCCGCCCCGTCCGGCGAGGAACTCGACCGCATCCTGACGATCGCCGCCCGGGTTCCCGACCATGGCAAGCTCGCGCCATGGCGCTTCATCCTCTATCGCGGCGAGGCGGCGCGCGCGATCGGCGAGAGGCTGGCCTCGATCGTCGCAGGTCGCGAGGGCGAGCGGATGACGGAGAACCGGCACAAGGTCGAAGCCGAGCGCTTCAGCCGCAGCCCGCTCGTCGTCGGCGTCGTCTCCACTGCGAGCGAGCATGTGAAGATCCCGGTGTGGGAGCAGCAGCTCTCCGGCGCGGCAGCTGCGATGAACCTCGTCCATGCGGCGCATGCTCATGGATATGCAGCGAACTGGGTGACCGAATGGGTGGCCTATGACGAGGAGGCCAAGGCAGTTCTCGGCATTTCCGAAGAGGAAAAGGTGATCGGCTTCGTCCATATCGGAACCCCGACGGAGCCACCATCCGAGCGCCCGAGGCCGGAGCTTTCGGCCATCGTTTCGGAAGCGAAAGGGCCGGGGAGCGAGTGATGCTGTACTACACGACCGACAACAACGCGCACGGCCTGCCGCATGATCCGTTCAAGGCGATCGTCTCGCCGCGCCCGATCGGATGGATCTCGACGAAAAGCCGGGAGGGCGCGGTCAATCTTGCTCCCTACAGTTTCTTCAATGCGATCAGTGATCGGCCCAAGCTCGTCATGTTCTCGTCCGCCGGCATGAAGGACACGGCGAGTTTCGCGATCGAGAGCGGCGAGTTTGTCGCCAATCTGGCTACCCGCGATCTCGCCGTCCAGCTCAACAAGACGTCGGCGCAAGCGCCCCGCGGGACCAGCGAATTTGCGGTCTCCGGCCTCACTGAGGCGCCGTGCCGCATCGTCGCCGCGCCGCGCGTCGCCGAAAGCCCGGCGGCGCTCGAATGCAAGGTCACCCATTCTTTCCGTCCCGAGGGGCTGGATGGCGCGGTCTCGGACAATACGGTCGTCATCGGACAGGTGGTGGCAATCCATATCGACGAGGCGATCTTGAAGGACGGGATGATCGACATGGCGCTCGCCGCGCCGCTCGCCCGCCTCGGCTATCTCGACTATTCGGTCAGCGACGAGGTCTTTCAAATGCGCCGGCCGCGGATGCCCGACGCATCGGACGTGTGAATCCGGTCGTGACGCTGACGGTTTTCTTTCCGTCAAGGAACATGGTGAACGAAAGCTAAACCTTTTGCCCCGATCATGGCGCTGACCATTCGAATCTCGGGCGAGGGGTGTCAGCTTCCATGATCGTACAGCGTTTTGCCAAATGGACCCGTGAAGCGACGACCCGCGAGCGCTGCGAGGCGGCGACGATGCTTGCCGAGACGCTCGTTCATGGCGGCGCCAAAGGCACAGACCGCGACGTCATCGTCGCCTCCCTGACGCTTCTTCTAGACGATCCGGCCGCTTCCGTGCGGCTGGCGATGGCACGGGTGCTTTCGGGCGGTCGTAACGTTCCGCGCTCGCTCCTCTTCGCGCTTGCGGCGGACATTCAGCCCGTTGCCACGCAAATCGTCGGCAACAGCGCTGATCTGTCCCAAGACGAGCTCGTCGATCTTGCCGCCGTCGGTTCGGCGGCGGCACGCCGCGCGATCGCCGAGCGGCCGGTCGTGCCGCTTCCCGTCAGTGCGGTGATCGCCGAAACCGGAGAGGCCGAAGCGGCGCTGGCGCTTGCCCGCAACGATGGAGCGGCGATTTCCGATCAGAGCTTTTCACGGCTGGTGGAGCGCTTCTGCGGCGATGGCCCTATCCGCGACGCGCTTTTGGGTCGCTCGGACCTGCCGGCCTCCGTGCGTCACCAGCTGATGGTGGCCGTGGGAGAGATACTGGCGCAATCAGATCTCCTGCAAAACCTTTTCGGCGCCAGCCGAGCGGCCGCTGTCGCCTATTTTGCGTCGGAGCGTGGCACTAATCTTCTCGCCGAGAAACTGACGAGCCGCCAGACGGCGCAGTTCGGCGAGCATCTTCGCGTCAGTGGCGGCGTCACGCCCTCCTTGCTGCTTCGCGCCGTCTGTACGGGCAACATCGAGCTTTTCACGACCCTTCTCGCCAGCCTGTCGCGCCGTTCCGAGCGCCGGGTGGCCACGATCGTCGCCGGCGGGCGCTCACCGGCTCTGAGAGCGCTGGTTCTCAGCTGCGGCATTGCCGAGGGTCAGGCGTTCCTCTTCGCCGAGGCGATTTCGCTGTGGCGGTCGATTGCCCGCGGCGACAGCACGATGCGCCCCGCCGCCGTGCCAGCCGTCCTGCTCGCGCGGGCATGCGCTGCGGGCATGAACGGCAAGATCCTGCCCGAAGCCATGATCCTTCTGCGCCAGCTTGCCCGCGAGGCAGAGCGCGACGCGGCCCGCGACACCGCGCAGGTCGCGGCCTGAACCGACGGTTCGCAAGCCTTGAGACGCGTTCCGCGAGCATTTCCGGTCAAAGCCGGTTCTGCTCTCACGTGCGGACAATGCGGCTCGACGGAGCAATCGAACGTTTCGCGTGAACTCGTGTTCGGTCGAAACGCTCAAGACCGGATCGCTCAGTAGCGAAACTGTTCGGTCAGGATGCGCTCGTCCCAGGAATGATCCTGATCGAACAGGATGGTGCAGACCTCGTCGGCCGCTTCGCGGATCGTGACCTGTCTGACGGATTTCACCTCCGTCGCGTCGGCGACCGCGTTGACCGGCCGTTTCTCGTCCTCGAGGGCGACGATCGAGACGGTCTGATGATTGCGCAGAAGCGCACCGCGCCAGCGCCGCGGCCGGAACGGGCTGACGGGCGTCAGCGCCAGCAGCGGCGCGTCGATGGGCAGAATCGGCCCCTGAGCCGAGAGATTATAGGCGGTCGACCCGGTCGGCGTCGCCACCATCACGCCATCGCAGACGAGCTCGTCGAGCCGCACCTTGCCGTCGATCGAAATCTGCAGTCGCGCCGCCTGATAGGACTGGCGGAAGATCGACACTTCGTTGATCGCCAGGGCCCGGTGCTCGGTTCCCTCGGCGTCGATCGCGACCATTTCCAGTGGATGGATGGCGTTTTCGACGGCCGCCGCCAGGCGCTCGCGCAGCCCCTGCTCGCGATAGTGGTTCATCAGGAAGCCGATGGTGCCCTTGTTCATGCCGTAGATCGGCCGCGCCGTATCCATGAACCGGTGCAGGGTCTGGAGCATGAAGCCGTCACCGCCGAGCGCGACGACGACGTCCGCCGTCTCGCTCGAGGCGTTGCCGTAAAGGGCCGAAAGCCGGCGCGCGGCTTCCTGCGCATGCGCAGTCTCGCTGGCGACGAAGGCGATGGAGTGGAACGAGCGGGGCATCGTGGAACTTCAGGCCATCGCTTGGAATGTGATTTTTCGGACTCTAACGGCTCGACTATCGACGAGCTAGTGTCGGCGGTTCGAACTCCGGGCTTTGCGGTACCGCACAGAACGCCCAATCCCTCTCGTGCCGTCCGCGGCCGGCCGGCCATGGCCCGACGTCCTTCTGGCAGACGAAAGGGGCCTTGCGGCCCCTTCCGACAGACGTCGCGTGATGAAGCTTCCTACTGGAAACCGAGTTTGGCGGCCAATCGCCGGAGAAGGCCGGCGGGCATCGCCGACTTGTCGTCTTCCCCGGGATGGTCTCTTGTCTAAGCGCCTGCGAAGGGATGCGCGGCGGAGCCCTTCTTCGAGACGACCTCGGCGGCCGTCGGCGTGCCCTTGATGGCGCGCTCGATCGATTCCATCGTGGCCTGATAGTTGTAGTCCCGGATCTTGGCGTCGTCCTCGGCCTCCCAGTGGATGAAGACGCCGACGCAGATGAACAGGTCGTCGGCTTCGGCCGCCGGGATGATGCCCTTTTCGACCGAATCGGCGACGGCGCGGGCAACGGCGGTCTGGGCCGGGCCGAACATCTGGACGGCCTGCTTGGCGCCCTTGATGGTGACCTTGTTGAACATCACGGTGTTCGGCTTGCAGGGCAGGTTCGGCGCGACGACTGCGAGGAGGGTGGTGAAACCGTCCTTGTTGTTGGTCAAAGAGTTACAGAACGCCGACTCGGCAGCCGAGCCGCGGGGACCGATGATCAGATCGATATGCGCAACTTCGTTGCCTTCACCGACGAGCGACTCGCCGACCATGACCTTGTTGATTGTCGCCATTGAGCTATTCCTCCAAAATCCGTTTGCTACTGCGTCCGACACAGTCGGCCGCGCGAAGACGTTCCGATCCGAAAGAAGATTTCGAACCGATCGCGCGACTTTGCGGCCGCGTTGGATCGTCCTCCTCCCGGTCGCCGAGCAAAACCCGGCTGAGACTATCCTTGTTCGCGGCGTCCGCATGGGACCGGTTTGCCAGATAGCTTGGGGCCAGATGGACCCCTGCGCCTGACAGTCAATCACCCTCGCAGCGCTTCCGCAAGATTTCTCGCGAACAGGGTCGCGACCGTCAGGTCCGCCGAAGTGCCGGGATTGAGGCCCTCCTGCTTGAGCGAATTATCGAAACCGAGTGCAACCGTCAGGATCTCCTGGGGATCGCTTAGCCCGTTCAAGGTGTTACTGAACTCCTGAAACCGGACGCGGGTCGCCTCTGCCGTTTCGGAGCCGAATTTTCGGGCGATGTGACTGTCGGGAAATTTGCCGGCAAAGGAAAGAAAGACCCGAACCGTCCGGGCGTCGCCCAGAACGTCGATCGGGGTTGGTACGGTCACGTCGGCGGCCGCAAGGCGGGTCTCGAAGATGTCCTCGAAGCTTTTGGCATATTGGCGCGCGACGAGATCGCTGTCGGACACGAGAGCCATCGCCTCGACGAGAGAGATTGTCGGCGCATCGCGGACGTCGTTTTCCGGCCGGCGCACAAGCCCGCCGGGATTGGCGAGGGCGATCGCCGCAAAGGCTGCCTTCGCGTCGTCGGCGCCAAGATCCGCCAGAACGCGGTCGAGGCCAGAGCGGAGCGCCGCGACAAGATCCCGCGATGACGAAGCCTTGGCACTTTCGGCAGCCGTGGTCTCGGCCGCTGCGGCGAGCGGGGCGCAAAGGAGAAGGATGCCGAGATTGGCATTGACCCCGACGGCGGCGAAACTCGCCTCGGTCGCCGCGAGGATCCGCGCCCCGACCGGTGCTCCCGTGCGGGCGATGGCCGGCGCGGCCGCCTTGGCCGCGGCCCGGAAGGTCTCCGTCGTCATGCCGTGGCCGGCGGCGAACCGATGGACGTTGCCGGGCTTCAGCGTCTCGATCTCCGCGTGACAGGCGGCGAGAAACGCTGCTTCGACCGTTGCCGAAGAAAGGCTCATGTCAGGGCTGGATGCTCGCGGACCCGGCGCCGGGCGGCGAGGGCGCCGAGAAGGTCCTTCGCCCGAACAGCTGCGATGTCGAGGCCGCTCGCCTTTTTCAGCCCGGTCCAGGCCGGCATGGAATTGACCTCCAGAACGTTTGGCCGGCCGCTTGCATCCTTCAAGAGATCGACGCCGCAAAAGTCGCCGCCGACCGCCGTGGTGGCGGCTATGGCGAGGTCTTCGAGCTCGCGGTCGGCCTCGATCGCATGGGCCGAGGCGCCCTGCTTGATATTGGTGATCCAGCATGCCGCCTCGCGGCGCATGGCGGCGACGACGCGCCCCTGCGAGACGAGGACGCGGTAGTCCGACCATCGCCCGTCAGACGAATGGCCGATGAAGCGCTGGAGATAGAAGACGCCGCCGGCGATCTCGTCATGCGGCGGCAGGTCGTCGATGCTGCCGATCAGCCTCAGGCCCTTGCCCTGCGCCCCGAACAGCGGCTTGAGAACGAGCGCGCGGTTTTCCGCCGCGACGATCCGCTCGGCCTCGGCGCGCGATTCCACCGTCCAGCTGCGCGGCGTCGGCAGGCCGGCCTTTGCGATGAGGAAACTGGTCATCGCCTTGTCGACGCAGTTCTCGATCGCCCGCGCATCGTTGGAGACGAGGACGCCCAGTCTGCCGAGGGCGTGGAGGATCGACAGCCGCCGGGTCACCGCCTCGAAGCTGCCGCCGTCCATGGTGCGGACGCACACGGCGTCGGGAAGCGTCTCGCCGAAGCCGGGGAAGACGAGCCCATGGCGCGCGCCAGTGTCGAAGCCGACATCGGCAAGGCCCGAGGTGACGACCAGCGCGCCTCCTGCCTCGAACGCGTCCTTCAGTTCGCGCGCATGTCGATCGAGATTGGCCGTGACGAGCAGGATGCGCGGCTTGCCGGCGCCTCCCGGCTCAGCCGAAAGAGGCATCGATCAGCTCCGCATCGACCCTGCCGGCCGAGAAGGTCTCGCCGCTCTCCAGCGCGACGACATGCACCTCGGCGGGCGAGAACAGCATGCCGTCGATCTTGTAGAAATCGCCGTCATAGCGCGAGAAGATCTCTTTGAACGGCTTGCCGTAATCCTCCGACTGGCTGCTCGGAAGCTTCTCGGCGAGGGCCCTTGCGGCATCGGCGGGGCCGGTGACGGCGAGCATCACCCGCCCGCCATAGATCACCGCGTCGTTGGTGCGGCCCATGGCGGTGAGAAAGTCGGGATGGGGCGGCGCCAGCGGCGCCGTGCCGATCCCCTCCACGATGGTCTGCATGTCGAACTTCAGCTCATGCGCCTTGTGCAGCGCCACTTCGACGACGCGGCCGACGATCTGGATGCTTCCCGCCAGCGATTGGGTCGGCGTGAAGATCACCGTGAGGTTTTCCGGCGTGATGTCGCAGGCGTCGGCAATGCGTCGCACCAGGGCCTCCGGCGGCGAGCTGGCGGCTTCGAGCACGAGCGTCGCCGCTTCGCTCTGGTCGGCATAGGCGATGTCGGTGAACAGCGTCTCCTTGCCGGCGAGGGCGCGGGCGGGGCCGGATCCCATGGCGAAGTAGCTTTCCTCGCCCTCCTCGTTTGTCAGCTGCCAGCCGGCATACTGGCTGCCCATAAAGGCGATCACCGGGTTCGACGAGCGTACCGTCAGGGCGAAGGGGCAGCGCGGCAGTCGCTCCGAGGCGCCGATCGTCACCGAACCGAGCCCGCCGAGGCAGATTTCGGTGATCAAGCGGCCGGCCTCGATACTGCCGGGAACGCTTGCGCCGGCGTCGATCACCGTCTCACCGGCCGCGCCCGTCGACACGGCCAGCTTCAGTTCCTGCGCTCTCGTGCGGAGTTCCTCGACGAGCGGCAGGGCGCCAGCGTTCACGGATAGGACCCTCGTCTGACTCATGCCGCCTTACTCCCCAGCATCTGGTTGATTTCCCGCGTTCTATCACGAAACAGCCGTTCGGCGGCTTCGGCAGTGGCAGCCGAAGCGACCACCGTGCAGATCGGTTCGCCGCGTTCGAACCGCGCTGGCGGGTCGGTGCGGTCGCGTGTCCATCCGGGCCAGCGGAAGCTGTCCGCGATGACCACCGTCCGAACCGCCCAGGCGAGCCCGCTTGCGCGGGTTTCGCCATACGGATCGGTATCCAGTTCGGGCAGTTCGCCCCGCATGGCAGCAAGATGCAGGCCGAGGAGCGGACGCTCGGGATGGTCGAAGACGTCGATCGTCGCCCCGGCCCGGGCATTGATCTCGAGCAGAACGGCATCCCGGCCATCGAGGACGAAGTCCGCGCTGCAGAGCCCGCGCAAGGGCATGGTCGAAAGCACGCCGGCGACCTCTTCCCGCATGGTTTCGTCCGGTCCGGCCGCCACCTTCACCGGGCCGACGGCGCCGCCGTAGCGAAACGGCTCTTCGGGGGAGGGATCGCTCCATTGGCGCGAATAGCCGAGACACGCATAAAGCTCGCCGGCCGCGACGAAAGCCATGGAGATTCGCTCGCCGCTGACGAAGCGCTGGTAGTAGCGATCCGGAGCCTCATCGGCATCGCCATGACGAACATGGCTGCCGCCGCAGCCGCCGATCTTCTTCGACAGCCAGTTTTCGCGGTCGGCGGGTCGCGATCTGCAAATCGTCGGATGGGCGACGCCGGCCTTTCGGCAGGCTGCCGCGAAGGCCTCCGGGTCCTTCAGCCGGCGGGCGGTCTCGGGGTCGGTGCCGAGGATCGGCCAGCGGGAGGCGACGCTTTGAAGAAGCTCCGGCCGGTCCTCGAAGCCCGCGCCGTAGACGAAGCCGAGCGGTTCCTCGCCTTCGCTCAGACGCTCCAGAGCTGCGAGCAGGGCGTCGCTGGAAAAGCCATCCGGATAATGCCCGCGCAGAACCTCGCTCTTGCGCGCGTGATCGCGCAGATCGAGATCGCCGAAAAAATCCACCGCGAGACAGTCGATTCCGGCGAGTTTCGCGCTCGCCGCGATCTGCCGCGCCGAAAAGGCCGCTGCAAGGATCGTCGGCCGGCCCATGTCGGTCATGACACGAGGCTGCGGGCGAGCTGGAATGCGTCACGGAAATCGAGCGATTGCGGCTCCTTGGCCTCGATCATGCGCTTGAGCAGACCCTGCTCCGTGTTCGACTTCATCGGACCGACGGCGAGCGCGCCGATCCCGAGCGCGTTCGTTCCCTCGATCGGCTCGCCATTCGCCATCACCTCGATCCCATCCAGCCCAAGCGGCGGCACGGCATTGGCGTCGGCCGCGACGAGCAGCTTTTCGGCGGTCTGGAGCTGCTCCAGGCTGAGAACCTGCACGCCGGCCCTGGCCGCGGAGAAGACCACCTCGACGTCCGCGATGATGGCGGTGTTCTTCTCGTCGCTCGATCCGTCGACCGGCTTGACCGTCACACCGAAGCGCTCCTTCATCTCGTCGGCCCGTTTCTGAACGCGCTCGAGGCCCGAATAGCCGACGATCTTCACCCGGGCGCCCTCGAGGGCTGATATCACCGCGGCGCAATAGCCGACGACGCCGGTGGCGCCGAAGACGGCGATCGAGACGTCGGAAAGCGCCTTTCCCATCTTGTCCTTGAGCGTCTTTTCGACGAGGGCCACCATCGCGGCGGCGGTGGTGAACGAGCCGGCGGGATCGGCCATGATGTTGCAGCCGAACGGGGGCACGAGCGCGCCCTTCGCCGTCTCGATCATGTCGAGGGCGAGCACCGCGTCGTCACCGCCGAAGAACACCGCCGAGTGGACGCCGCGATCGGGCGGGCGCGAGAAGATCACGTCCTGGACGAGATCGGCGACGTCCTCCATCGTCACGTCTTCATAGGGCGTGACGGAATCGTAGCCGGCATCGAGAGCCATGTTGACGTCGAACGGGCTGACATGCTTGTGCGGCGTGAGCATGTGGAGGATGTTCTTTGCTGCCATCGGGTGTTTCTCCATTCGTTCTTGTCGTTGCGGTCTGTCTTGCGGAAGCGGCTGATCTCGTGGCGGCGAGTGCCGCGATGGGGCGGGGCGTCAGCCCGTGCCGAGGCGGCGCGCGGCCAAGGCGCTGCGGCTGATTTCGATGCCGCGATTGCGGCCGCTGACGATGCGAATGTCGAGGCTGTCGGCAAGGCCCAAACGGCTCAGATGGCTGACCAGCCGTTTTGCGGTATCGGCGCTTTCGGCAAAGGCGAAACCGGTCGGTCCCCAGGAGCTCTGGCCGATCCCGTGGGCGCCATTCGCCCCCAGCCATTCGCAGGCCGCCGCGACTTTCGCGCTGGTGAAGATGCCGCCCTGCGCCGCGGCGAAATGGGCGCCGACTTTATTCTGGACCTCGCTGATCGCAGCCCCGAAGGACGAAAGGTCTTGCTCGGCGAGGGCTGGGAGCGCGCGCAAGAGGACGAGCTGACAGATGCGCGCGGCCTGGCTCGAGGGGAAGGGCGAGAGCGCGGCGAAGGCTTCGAGTTCGTCCGGACCGTGAATGCCTTCCCGCTGCGGGTCCATGACGAGGATGGCACGCCAGTTTTCCGGAAATGGCAGCCGCGCGATCAGGGGCGGGGGCCTGTCCGACTGGCCCTTGCCGCCATCCACGGCGACGCCGCCGCCGGTGACGAAGGCGACGCCGAGGCCGGACCGGTTGCCCCGCCCGAGCCGCGCGGCGTCGCGCTCGGGGTCGAGCTCGAGCCCTTCAAGGCGGCGCAATCCGCAGGCGATGGCCAATGCGAGCTGCGTGCCGGAACCGAGGCCGGCATGGGCGGGTATCGCCGTCTCGATGGCGACGTCGTAGCCTGATGACAGCGCGAGCATCTCGCGAATATCGGCAACATGGCCGAGCGCCCGCTCGGCGTCGTCGCCGCGCACCACGTCGCGGCTGCCGCGCCGAAGCGTGACGGTCGTCGCCGGGGCTTCGAGAGCAAGGCCTATACCGCCGAAACGCCGGCCGAGAGATCCGCCGGGGTCGAGGAATCCCAAATGCAGCCGGGCAGGCGCCGAGACGGTGACTGCGTCTTCGCTCAAAGAGTTATCCTGCCTTGATAGGTGCCCGAGTCCTATTATTGTGGCCTTGGATGACGGGGCAAGGGAGAAATTGCGATGGCAGCGAAGACCTATTCCGATGCCGAGGTCGAGGACAGGCTGAAAGCGGAGCTGCCGACATGGCGGCTCGAAGAGGGCTGGATCCGCCGAACCTACAAGACGAACAGCTGGAAGGGCACCTTGATGCTGATCAACACGGTCGGCCATCTCGCCGAGGCGGCTTTCCACCATCCGGACCTCACCGCCTCCTACGCCTGGGTCGAGGTTCGGCTGATGAACCATGCCGCCAAGGGCATCACCGATGCGGACTTCGCCCTCGCCCGAAAGATCGAGGACGTGGTGATGTGGCAACCGGGCAAGGAAGACGGCCCGCTGCAGGGAACGCCGGACGATCCGCGCTTTGCCTACATCAAATACGACGAGGGCTGATCGCCCGTCCGAACCGCGGGTTCACATTCGGCGCACGCTGCGGGTGGCGACTTGCCATTTCCGCCTTCTTACGGCGCCAAGCGCGCGGGCATCCTGCTCGAGGCAAGGCGAAGGTCGATTGACCTTCGCTTCGCAGACAATAGCTTCGCCTGGGGCACAGAAAGCGAGTCGTCTTGGAGACTGCGTGGATAGACGGAAAGCCGGCGTCTCTTGAAGAGGCGCTGCGTGCCGCTGGAACCCTGCTGGGAAAGGCGCGCCAGCCGCTGGTCACCGGCCTTCGCACCGATGTTGCAGGGGTGAGGGCGGCCTTTTTGCTCGCCCTCCGCGCCGGCGGGATCGTCGACCATGCAAAATCGGCGGGTCTTTACCCGTTCATCGCCGCCGCGCGCGACGGCGGCGCCTTTCTCGCGGCACCCGGCGAGATGCGCCGGCGCGCCGACCGGGTTCTGATCGTCGGTGACGAGCCCGCAACGATCGGCGCCGACCTCCTGAGAATGCTGGCCGAAACCACACCCGATCTCGGCGTGCGTAGCCGCGGCGCCGGCCGCAGCTTCATGGCTGTTTCGCGTCAGACCGTGACGCTGCCGGGGGGCGTGGAAAGTGACCATCTCGACTGCGCCAGCGACGACGTCGTCGATCTTCTCGGGATGGTGAGAGCAAAGCTCGGCGGCCGCAGGGTGGGCGAGGGCGCCGTCGGCGACGAAGTGGTCGAGACTGTCGCCCGGTTTCTTTCCGAAGCGGGGTTTGCCGCCATCATCTTTTCGCCGTCGGAATTCGGCGAGATCGGGACCGAGCAGATTTTCGGTCTGGCCGAAGACCTCAACCAGACCACCCGCGCAAGCACGCTTCTCGTCGTCGCTGATCCCGACGCGCTCGGCGCGGCGCTGCAGGCGACCTGGACCAGCGGTTTTCCCTTGCGGATTTCCCATGGCCGCGGCGAGTGGGAACACGATCCGGCGCTGTTTTCCAGCGAGCGGCAGATTGCGAAAGAGGGAGAGGCGGATGTCGTCGTCTATGTCGATGCCCTGGCCGGCGCCGATACCTCTCTCCCTCCGCCCGAAAAGCCGACGATCCTGATCGCCGCCGGCTCGGGCCAGACGTCCGGAGCCAAGGTCGCGTTCAAGGTCGGGGCGGCCGGCCGCGACCACGATGGCGTTCTCTACAATGCGCGGTTCGGCGATTTCGTCGCGACATCCGCGGAGACGAAAAGCGAGCTGCCGACGGCGGCGGGCATTCTCGACGCTTTGGCCAGCCAGCTTGGCGAGAACGCGGAGAAAGCGGCCTGATGGGCAGCGGCAGGGAGGGAAATCGGCCATGCTGACACGGCTGAAGGGCGGTCACGTCGTCGATCCGGCGAATGATCGTGATGGCGTTGGTGACGTCTTCATCGAAGACGGGACGGTAGTCGAGGCGCCCGCGCCCGCAAGAGAGGCCGACGAGACGATCGACTGCACCGGCCTCGTCGTCATGGCGGGCGCCATCGACATCCATTCGCACATCGCCGGCGGCCATGTGAACACGGCGCGCCTGCTCCTGCCGGAGTGGCACAGGGCGTTTTCGTCGCGGCCCGGCGAGACGGCGCTGTCGAAGGTCGGCTGGACGACGGAGGAGACCGGGCTTCGCTACGCCGAGATGGGCTTCACCACGGTGGTCGAACCCGCCATGGCGCCGTCCTCGGCCCTGCATGCCCATCTCGAACTGGCCGACACGCCGATCATCGACAAGGCGACGCTCGTCGTCCTCGGCAATGACGATCTCTTGCTCGAGATGATCCGCGCTGGCGAGAGCGACGCCGCGATCGCCGACTACGTGTCCTGGACGGTCGCCTCCAGCCGGGCACTCGGCGTCAAATGCATCAATGCCGGGGGCTCGGCGGCCTTCAAGGAGAACGTCCGCAAATTCGACTTCGACGACGTGGTGCCCGATTACGGCGTCTCGTCCCGCCAGATCATGAAGACGCTGCAGAGCGCAGTGAAGACCCTCGGCATCCCGCACCCTTTGCATGTCCACTGCAACAATCTCGGCGTGCCCGGCGCTTCCTCGGACGCGATCGAGGCGACGATCAAGGCCGCCGAGGGCGATCCTCTGCATCTCGCCCATATCCAGTTCTACGGCTATGGCACCGAGGGCAAGCGACGGTTCTCCTCGCGGGGGCAGAAGCTTGCCGAGCTCGTGAATGCGACGAAGGAGGTCACCGTCGATATCGGCCAGGTCATGTTCGGTCAGACCGTGACCATTTCGTCGGACGAGCTGCGCCAGTTCGCCGGGGCGAAGCAGGCGAGCCCCGGCAAGAGCATCATCTTCGACCACGAGGCCAATGGCGGCGGCGTCGTGCCGATGGACTACAAAAAGAAGAGCTTCCACAACGCCCTGCAATGGGCGATCGGGCTCGAGCTATTCCTGTTGATCGAGGATCCGTCCCGCGTGTTCTTCACGACGGACCACCCGAACGGCGCGCCCTTCACCACCTATCCTGACATTTTCGCGCTTTTGATGGATCGGGGCGTGAGGGCCCGATGGCTCGAAGCGCTGCCGAAATCGGTCGCGAAGATGACGTCGCTGCCCGAGATCGAGCGCGAATACACGCTTGGCGAGATCGCGACGATGACGCGAGCTGCCCCAGCAAGGCTGCTGGGGACGGCCGATCGTGGCCATCTGGGCGCTGGCGCCGTCGGCGATGTCTCGGTCTACCGGCCGGGCGACGACAAGGCGGCGATGTTCGCGAGGGCCGCCTATGTCCTGAAGGACGGGGATCTGGTCGTGCGCGATGGCGCGGTGGTCAAGCGCAAGTTCGGCCGGGCGCTCACCCTCAGGCCGGAACCGGACAAGGCGATGCAGACCCGTCTCGACCGGTATTTCGACGACAAATATGGGCTGTCCTCCCGATGGTTCGAAGTGCCCGAAGGCGCGCTCGGACGCGAGGAGCCGTTCAAGGTGATGCCATGCCGGGCGTGAACGAGACATTGGTAGGTGAGGGCGGCGTCGCGTCGGTCGTCAACGGCGTTCGTATCGACGACGGCTTCGCCGAGGCCTTTCCCATGGCCGGCACGGCCCTGCAGATCACCGCCGTCAACGAGAAATGGGCTCTGGAGGCGGCCCGCTCGATGACCGGTTTTGCCACCTCGGTCATCGCCTGCGGCTGCGAGGGCGGGATCGACCGCGTCCTTTCGCCGGAGGAGACCCGCGACGGCCGGCCGGGCGTGCGCGTCCTGTTTTTCTCCTTCGATGCCGGCGGGCTCGAAAAGCAGGTCACCACCCGCCTTGGCCAGTGCGTCCTCACCAGCCCGTCATCGGCCTGCTACGCCGATCTCGAAGGCGAGGCGGAGATCGATCTGGGCTCCGGGATCCGCTATTTCGCCGATGGCTGGCAGATCTCGAAGAAGTTCGAGGGTAGGCATTTCTGGCGCATGCCTGTCATGGAGGGGGAGTTCCTCTGCGAGGCGCGCACGGGCGTCACCACCAACGGCGTCGGCGGCGGCAATCTCCTGATCATGGCCGCGACGAGCGCCCAGGCGCTGGCCGCATCGGAAGCCGCCATCGCCGCCATGCGCAAGGTGCCAGACGTGATCATGCCGTTTCCCGGCGGGATCGTGCGCTCCGGCTCGAAGGTCGGCGGCAAGTACGAGGGCATGATGGCCTCCACCAACGACGCCTACTGCCCGACGCTAAAGGGCGTTACGAAATCCGAGCTCGGGCCGGAGATCGGCTCGGTGCTGGAGATCGTGATCGACGGGCTGACGGCCGGGGCGGTGTCCGATGCGATGCGCGTCGGCATCAAGGCGATCACCGAACTCGGGCCGCAGGACGGGGCGTTGCGGATCGGCGCCGGCAATTACGGCGGCAATCTCGGGCCCCATCATTTCCATCTGAAGGATCTGCTCCCATGACCGGGCTGACCTTTCGCAAGAAGAGCGAGCCGCAGGAGCGGCTGGACCTGTCGCCACTGGTTCCGTCGCGGCTCAAGGGCCTGACGCGGAAGGACATGGCGGGGGTCGTCGTCGGAACCACGCGGCTGCGCCTGACCGTCGGAGACCTGTTCGACATTTCCGGCGACGATGCGGCCGAGATATGCTTCGAGGGCGGTTCGCCGCGTTTCGACCGGATCGGCGAGGCGATGGATGCCGGCGAAATCCGCGTCGATGGCGACGCCGGCAACCGGCTCGGGCGGGCGATGAGCGGCGGTCGGATCACCGTCGAGGGCTCGGTCGGTGGCCATGCCGGCTCGGCGATGTCCGGTGGCGTGATCCGTATCGCGGGCGATTGCGGCGAGCGCCTCGGCGGCCCGCTGGCGGGCGAGATGGCCGGCATCAAAGGCGGCACGATCGTCGTTGCCGGCAAGGCCGGGCCTCGGGCCGGCGATCGCATGCGCCGCGGCGTGATTTCGATCATGGGCGATGCCGAAGACGATGTCGGCAGCCGGATGATCGCCGGCAGCATCATCGTCGGGGGGCGGGCGGGCGGCACACCCGGCCGGCTGATGAAGCGCGGCACGCTGTTCCTGTGCGGCGGGGCGGAGCATCTCGCGCCGACCTTTCTCGACAACGGGCCGGCCGATCTCCTCATTTTCAGCGTGATGGCGCGGGAATTTTCAAAAGGGGTGGTCGGGCCGGTCGGGTTCGACGGGATGGCGATGCGCCGGCTTGGCGGCGACACGGCGGTTCTGGGGCTCGGCGAGATCTTCCTGCCGCTTTGAGCCGGCGGCAAGGCGAGGGCATTTGGCATCCGCTGCCCGTCGTCCAGTGGCAGTTGGCGCCGCGAAACCGGCGAATATGCCCTGTCGAGCGCCGGATGGCCCGCTGCGGCACCGCGCCGCCTGCCACCATGCATCCATGTCGCTATTTTCTGCGAAACTCCGGGACCTGACCCTTGCACGGTGGGCGCCGTGTTGATCGGAAGGAAACGCAGCCGATGATCGATCTCGTCATGACCGTCTGCCTAGTCGCCAACCCGGCGAGCTGCAAGGAGGAGCGTCTGACGTATCAGGCGCGGGGAACGACGGCGCAGTGCATGATGCTGTCCTCGCCCTATGTCGCCGAATGGGCCGGCAATCACCCCAAATGGAAGGTGACCAAGTGGCGCTGTGAATGGCCCGGGCAGCGGCAGGATCCGATCTGACCGGCGACGGGCCAGCCGTCTGACGGCTCCCGGGCGTAACGCCGACCCGGCGAGACTCGACCGGTTGACCTTGGGGCTCCTTGACCGTTCGTTGCGCTTTCCACTTCGGCGTGACGCCCCATAATGCAGCGGGGCACCCGTCTGGAACGAGAGTATCACGAATGGCCGCACATCCCCCCGTCTGCGAGTTCGGCTGGCCGGCCGTCGATGCCGAGCTTCCCGGCGTCGATGGCAAGAAGCACAGGATCTTCGAATGTCGCGGCGAGAACGGTCTGCTGGTCGCCTTCATCTGCAATCACTGCCCCTATGTGAAGGCGGTGATCGACCGGCTGGTCCGCGACGCCGCAGAGCTTTCCGCGATCGGGATCGGCACGGTCGCGATCTCCTCCAACGACGCCGAGGCCTATCCTCAGGACTCGTTCGAGAACATGAAGCGCTTTGCCCAGGCCCACGGGTTTTCGTTCCCCTATCTTCATGACGAGGACCAGAGCGTCGCGCGGGCCTATGGCGCCGTCTGCACACCGGATTTCTTCGGCTTCAACAAGGCGCTGAAGCTGCAATATCGCGGCCGGATCGACGCGTCCCGCAAGGAGGAGGCGCCCAAAGGCACCGCCCGCGACCTCTTCGACGCGATGCGACGGGTCGCCGAGACGGGAGAGGGACCTTCCGGGCAGATCCCCTCGATCGGCTGCTCGATCAAATGGAAGGAGGCCGCCTGATGGCCCGCGCCGACTGGCCGAAGGCGGTTCTGTTCGATCTTGACGGAACGCTGATCGATTCGGCGCCGGATCTTCACGCCGCGCTCAATCAGACGCTGGAGAGCTATGGCGAGCCGCCCTTCACGCTCGAGGCGGTCACGCGGATGATCGGCGCCGGCGTGCCAAAGCTCGTTGAGCGCGCCTATGCCGCGCTGGACAAGGAGCTCGATCCGGCGACACGCGACAGGATCGTCGATCGCTTCCTCAAGATCTACGAGCCGCGCAGCACCGAACTCACGACGCTCTGCGCCGGCGCCAGCGAGGTGACGCGAAGCCTGAAGGCCGATGGCCGAAAGATCGGCATCGTCACCAACAAGCCCGGCCATGCGACGAAGGAGATCCTGCAGCATTTCGGGCTCTTCGAGCTGATGGATATCATTATCGGCGGCGATGCCGGGCCGCCGACCAAGCCGGCGCCGGGGCTCCTTCTTCTCGCCTGCGAGAGACTCGGCCTCGATCCCGCCGATGTCGTCTTCGTCGGCGACAGCGAGAACGATGTCGGGGCGGGGAAAGCCGCGAAGATCACCGTCGTCGCCGTCATCGGCGGCTATACGACTCTGTCGCCGGAAGAGCTTGCCCCGGATGCCGCGGTCGACAGCCTCGCTGATCTGCCGGCTTTGTTCCAGACGCTTCGCTGAGACAGTAGCGCCAGAGATGCTGGCGGCCAATTCCGTAAGGAAAACGAACCTTATCTGGGCAAATCCAGTTGCGCCAATCGTCCACGCGACTTGCGGCTTGCCCGCCGTATTTGATTTTCTTTTCAATGCCCTAGATGTTTACCCTAGATGCGGCTCGCACTGTTGCCGGAACGCGGCGGGAGATCGGGCAATCATGATGAACTACAGAAGAGCCGAGGACAGCATCCTCGTTGCGACAATCGGTCTATGGCTCGTGGTGGTTGCAGTAGCCTGCGCACTGAGCGGATAATGCACGTTCGCGGTGATTCGCGCGAGGCGATTCAGCGCGGGACGGTGTTCGCAAGAGGTGGCGGGCGTAAAAAAGCTTATGCAGCCAAAGAGTTTAGGCAAACTTGGCGATCTGGTGATGCAACCATTTACCGGCGCTTGGACTTTTTGCGGAGCGACTTGAATCACAACTCTTGCCGACGGGCGGGCAGGGAGGAGACAACATGCCGAGGATCGACGACGCGGCCGAGATCCGGGCTCTTGCATACCAAATCTGGGAACAGGAAGGCTGCCCCACCGGGCGCGAGCACGAGCACTGGGCCGAGGCCAATCGGATCTATGCCGAGCTTCACCCGGTCGATGCAACGCCCGTCATGGCGCGGGAAATCGAGCCGGAGGCGTTCACTGCCGGGCTCTCGGAAGTCGAACGACTGAGACAGGCTCTGTGGACACCCGAGCCCTTCGGCAGAGAATTTTATCCCAACGAGGTCGTCTCACAGCGACCGGCCTGGCGGCGTCCGAGGCCGATGCCGGATCCGGCGATCCTGCAGGACGCTCCGCCGCGCATGCGCCGAAGCGGCTGAGCTGGATCGAGCGACCGGAACTGGCGGCAAGCCCATGGCTGGTGCCGCGGTGCTCGAGCGAGCGCCGCGGACAGGGCATAATCAGCTGCGCTTGTCTTTTTCCTTGAGCTGCGACCAGGTGTTCTGCTGGTCCAGCATCGACTGCAGGAACGCGACATTCGCCTCCGCCTGCTGCGGGTCGAGTTCGGCGCTGGCGATCTGTTTGGCCTCGGCGAAACGTCCCTGCAGGCCGACGACCAGCGCCAGGTTCTGACGCACGCGGCTGTCGACGCCGCGCTGTTGCACCGCCTGCTTTAGATAGCGCTCGGCGGAGGCGAGGTCGTTCGTCAAAACGTAGGACATGCCGAGATTGGACAGGACGGTCGGCTCGTTCGGCTGAATTTCGAGAGCCTTGCGATAGAACGTCCGCGCCTCGTCCGATTTTCCCATCTGATCGAGGATCGCGCCTTCGGCTGAAAACAGCCGCCAGTCCGGTCGATCCGGCGTCTGCGCGCGGCGGATCGTCTCGAGCGCCTTGGGAAGATTGCCCGCTGCCGCCAAAGCCTTTCCATAAGCGGACAGGACATCGCGATCGTCCGGATGGGCGATGGCGACCTGCTGCATCACCGCGAGCGACTGGTCGTTGCGGCCGACCATCTGCAGGAGGGCTGCGTAGGAGAGCCCGGTGCCCTTGTCCTTGGGATTTTTCTGGTAGGCCTGCCCGTAGGATCTGACGGCGCCATCGAGTTGCGCGGCCGGAACCCCCGAAGCCGGCTGTCCCGTCTGCGCCGGATTGCTGCGACCGATGGAGCCCGTCGTTTCACTCGAGACGGAGGCGCAGCCCTGAATCGCCAAAAGCGCCAGCGTTGCGGCGCAAATGCCGCCGCGCTTGAAGTGCCGCGTCGGACGGTGGGCGCGCAGGGCCATCTGATCATCTCCATCGTGAAAATCTTGTCGCCGACCCGCCGTGAGAGCCGGTTTCGCGGACGACAATATTTCGTTAACCCTAACGAGCGGTTAACCACATGGCTGGGTCGGGCTCGTCAAAAACCCTTTCGCAATGTCCGCGCCAGCCTTCGTTCTGCCGCATGGAAGGGCCTTACGAGACCTTCCATAAACGGCGCATTCCTCTCGGAGCTTTCCATAATGACCATCAAGCTTACCTCTCGCCCCGCAGCCGGATCGCGCCCCATACGCGCCGTGACGCCTGCCGGCCTGGACAGTCTTTCCGGATCCGAGAGTAAGTGGGCGAAGACGATGCGCTTTTCCGGGGAGGCGGGGTCGTTCCTGGTCGTGCCGGGCGAGGGCGGCGAGCCCGTCTCGGCGCTTCTGGGGATCGGGGCGTCCCAGAAAGACGCTTGGCGCAAGGCCGCCGTCCCGTTCAGCTTCGGCGCTCTTTCTGGCAAGCTGCCGGCCGGGCAATGGCATGTCGAAGCCGACGACGGTGCCGGGGACCCGACGCTGCGCGCGCTCGCAATGCGCCTCGGCGGCTACCGCTTTTCGCGCTACAAGGCGGCGGCCGGGAAGGACGAGGCCGATGTCGAGGTCTTCGCCGGAGAAGAGGCAGACCTAGAAGAGGCGAACCGCCTGGCCGACGCGGTCTTTCTGGCGCGCGATCTGATCAACACGCCGACGAACGATCTCGGACCCGCCGAACTCGAAGCCGCCGCGCGCAAGCTTGCCGACGAATTCGGCGCCGAGTTTTCGGTCATCACCGGCGACGAGCTCCTCGCCCGAAACTTCCCGATGATCCACGCCGTCGGCAGGGCGAGCGCCGATGCGCCGAGGCTGATCGACTTTTCCTGCGGCCGCGCCGACGCGCCCAAGGTGACACTGGTCGGCAAGGGTGTCTGTTTCGATACCGGCGGCCTCGACATCAAGCCGTCCTCCTCGATGCTCCTGATGAAGAAGGACATGGGCGGCGCCGCCAATGTGCTCGGACTTGCCCGCCTGATCATGGCGAGCCGGCTCGACGTTCGTCTGCGGGTGCTGATTCCGGCGGTGGAGAACTCGATCTCCGCTTCGGCCTTCCGCCCCGGCGACGTGCTTCAAAGCCGCAAGGGCAAGACGGTCGAGATCGGCAATACGGATGCCGAGGGCCGGCTGGTCCTCGCCGACGCCCTGACACTCGCCGATGAGGAGACGCCGGAGATCCTGATCGACATGGCGACGCTGACGGGCGCGGCGCGTGTGGCGCTCGGCCCGGACATGCCGCCCTTCTACAGCTCCGATGCGGAGTTTTCGGCGAGCCTTGCCGCAGCGTCGGTCGCCGTTGCCGATCCGGTCTGGCAGCTGCCGCTCTACCAGCCCTATGCGGAAAACCTTTCCTCGAAGATCGCCGACATCAACAATGTCACCAGCGACGGGTTCGCCGGGTCGATCACGGCCGCGCTGTTCCTCGAAGGCTTCGTGGAACGGGCCAAGAGCTGGGCGCATTTCGACGTCTATGGCTGGAGGCCGAAGGCTTCGCCGATCGGACCCGTCGGCGGTGAGGCTCAGGCAATCCGCGCGATCTATGCCGTGTTGCAGCAGCGCTTCGGGACGGTGTCCTGAGCGTGATCGTCCGGCAGGCGGGCTGACATGGCCTTAGAACGGGGCCTTCGAACGGGGCCCTCGAAAGGGGATGAGAATGTCCGATGGACTGAACCCTCGGCTGAACGCCTTTCGCGGCGATCTGGCCGATGCTCGGTTGGAAGGAAGGGTCGAGGCCGAGCGTTTCGTGAAGGGGCAGGCGCAGCGCGTGGTCGTGCCTCTCGCGCCGCTCAGGCGCCGGCCGCATGACGAGGCGCCGCTCGACACGGAACTCCTGATGGGCGAACGCGTCCTCGTCTTCGAGACGACGACGGACGGCTGGTCCTGGGTGCAGGCCGAAGCCGACGGCTATGTCGGTTATCTTCCGGCCTCCTGCCTCGGGCCACAGGACGATCGGGTTCCCACCGCGCGGGTCGTGGCTCCGCGAACGCTGGTCTTCTCCGGCCCGGACATCAAGCTCAAGCCGCTCGGCGCCCTGCCGATGGGAGCCCTGGTGACGGTGACGGGCGGCGCGAGCGACCACAACGCCGACTATGCCGAGCTTTCCTCCGGCGGCTACGTCGTGGTGCAGCATCTCGCCCCGCTGGATGCGCTGCAGGCGGATTTCGTCGCGGTGGCAGAGAAATTCCTCGGTGTCCCGTATCTGTGGGGCGGCAAGAGCGTGCTCGGCATCGACTGTTCGGGCCTCGTCCAGATCGCTCTGGAGATGACCGGGCGGCGGGCGCCGCGAGACAGCGGCGTCCAGGAGCGCGCACTTGGAACGCGGCTCGCCGGCATCGAGGGGCTGCAGCGCGGCGACCTCGTCTTCTGGAAGGGCCATCTCGGGATCATGGCCGACGGACAGCATCTCCTCCATGCCAATGCCCATCACATGATGACGGCGATCGAGCCGTTGTCGAGCACGGTCGAGCGGCTGGAAGCAAAAGGGGTTCCCGTCACCAGCATCCGGCGGCTTCAAGCCGGCTGAGGCGAAATGGCGAGGTCGCGCCGTTGGCTCGGCGGGACTGATCGTCTAGTTCTCGTCCTATGGGCGCCCCTGTGTGTGAGGCGCCGATGGGAGGAAGAGATGAGCGATAAGATTGCGGTTGTGACCGGCGGCGGGACGGGCGTCGGCAAGGCGATCACCAGGGCACTGGTCGCCGACGGATTTCAGGTGGTGATCACCGGCCGGCGCGAGAGTGTGCTGAAAGAGGCTGCCAAAGAGATCGATGCAAGCGCGGTTCATGCCGTCGCCGCGGACGTCTCCGATCGGGCCGCCGTCGCGACGCTGTTTGCGAGGGTCGAGGAGAAGTTTGGCCGGCTGGATCTCCTCGTCAACAATGCCGGCGTCTTTTCGCCCTCCGTGCCGCTCGAGGAGCTGCCGGCGGAGGAGTGGAACAAGGCCGTCGGCGCCAATCTCTCCGGCTCGTTCTTCTGTATCCAGGAAGCCTTCCGCATCATGAAGGCGCAGAGCCCGCGCGGCGGAAGGATCATCAACAACGGCTCGATATCGGCAACGACGCCCCGGCCGAATTCGGCGCCCTATACGGCGACCAAGCACGCCATCACCGGCCTCACCAAGGCGGCTTCCCTCGACGGGCGCAAGTTCGACATCGCCGTCGGCCAGATCGACATCGGCAATGCCGCGAGCGAAATGACATCGAAGATGTCCGGCGGCGTCATGCAGGCGAATGGCGAGATGCGCCCCGAGCCGACCATCGACGCCGCCCACATCGCGCGGGCGGTTTCCTACATGGCGAGCCTGCCGCTCGATGCGAACGTCTTCACCATGACCGTGATGGCCAACCAGATGCCCTTTGTCGGGCGTGGCTGAGCGACAGGCCGGCGCGCCCGCCAGAAAGCTCGCGCCGGCTGTCCTTCGCCGAATCTGCCGCTGATAGGAGGCAGCGGCGAGACGACAATCAGAAGAATTCCGCCTTGTTCGTCTCGGAGAACATCCGCTCCAGATTGAGGAAACAGATCATCTCGCCCTGCTGGGGGATGATGCCCTCGACGAAGCTCTTGTCGAAGCCCGAATTCATTTCGGGCACGGGCTGGATCACTTCGGTGGCGACCGAGAGGATGTCGGAGACGCGATCGACCATCAGGCCGAAGATGGCGCCGCCGAGCTCGGCGACGACGATGGCGCTGCGCTCGGTGGGCTCGGAGCGGCCGAGGCCGAGCTTGCGGGCGGTATTGATGACGGGAATCACTGCGCCGCGCAGATTCATCATCCCCATGACTTCGGGCGGGGCATGCGGCAGCGGCGTCGACTTGGCGTAGCCGCGGATCTCGCGGATCGACGTGGTGCGCACGCAGAACTGCTGCTCGCCGAGATAAAAGGCGATGATCTCGATCGGGGGCTCGCTCGCGTGGCTTTGGCTGGCGGGGGCTTCTGCTGTCATCATTTCATTGGTTCCACTGAAAGTGTTGCGCGGATTGCCACTTGGTTCGTGCGCTCGCCTTGAGAGTTTCGGTCACAGATGCTGGTGTGTTCGGCTTGAAGTGGCTCTCTTCGCCGGAAAGGCGCGAAGGCGAGGCTGAATTTCCAAAACACCACACGAAATCAGATCTTCACCGCGTGTCCTTTCGATACCGAAATCCGTTGCGTCACGTTCCGGCACTCGGCCGGATGTCGGCAGCGGAATGTTAGCAGGCAAAACCTTATCGGTTCTTTCTGGCGCTTGGCTGGAGGGAGCGGCTAGACACCGATGGGAAGCTGCGCGGTGGCGATAGCGGCAGGTTGCAAGCAGGCGATGGCGATGAATTTCTCCGTCGCTTTTCAGCCCGCATCAAGGCATAAGGGCGCAGTCGTGCGGCCGGTATGGATGTTCGCGGATTATGACTGCCATGCTCGCAAACAGCGCTTCGATCGATGCACTTGATCCATCCCGTGAAAAAGAACCGCTGGCCCGTCTGCGGCCGGCGACCGCGGAAGACATCGATGCGCTGGTCGCGCTCGAAGAGGCCTCCTTCGTCGCGGACCGCATCACCCGCCGATCGTTCAGAAACCTCATCGGTTCGCCGAGTGCGCTCATCATCGTTGCCTGTGGCGGCGACCAGCGCACGCTCGCCGGCTATGCCGCGCTGCTGTTTCGCCGGGGCACCGCGCTGGCGCGGCTCTATTCGCTCGCGGTGGCGGTCGGCGCCGCCGGAAAGGGCATCGGTCGCGCGCTGTTGAAGGCCGCCGAGACCGAGGCCTTCGAGCGCGACCGCATCCTCTTGCGGCTGGAGGTGCGCGAGGACAACGAGCGGGCGATCAAGCTCTACCGCGCCAACGGCTATCGGCCGATCGGTCGCTATCTCGACTATTACGACGACCACATGCCGGCGCTGCGCTTCGAAAAGACCCTGCGCGGCGAAAAGCTCTTCGAGACCGGCGTTCCCTATTACGAGCAGACCACCGATTTCACCTGTGGGTCATGCTGTCTGATGATGGCGATGGCGCGGGACGTGCCGGGATTTCGTCTCGATCCGGTGATGGAAATCCGCCTCTGGCGCGAGGCGACGACGATTTTCATGATGTCCGGCCCTGGCGGCTGCGACCCCTTTGGCCTCGCCGTCACGGCCCATGAATTCGGCCTCGATGCGCAGATACACGTCTCTCAGGCCGGCGATCTCTTTCTCGAGGGCGTCAGAAACGTCCACAAGCAGAAGGTGATGATGCTCGCCCAGGAGGATTTCCGCCGGCGGGCCGCAGAGTATGAGATCCCGACCGTCGTCGAGCCGTTCACCCTCGATCTGCTCTCGGCTCATCTGAAGAAAGGCGGCACGGCGATCGTGCTCGTTTCCGGCTACCACATGTTCGCCAAGAAGGTGCCGCACTGGGTGCTCGCCCATGGGGACGATGGTCGCCATATTGTCATCCACGACCCCTGGGTCGCTGACGAAAAGGGCGAATCCATCGCCGACGCGGCCTATTTGCCGCTGCCTTATGCAACCTTTGACAAGATGGCGCGCTTCGGGAAGTCCGTCCTGCGGGCGGCCGTTTTTCTCTCACCGCGCCGGAGCTGAACCTCCTTCATGTCCCAATGGGTCGTCCTCGCCGGTCGCTTGTCCGACCTCGACAACAGCGCCACCCCGCACAAGGTGATGACCAGCCGGGACTATCTTGCCCGTCCCGGCCTGTTTCGCGGACAGCGCCCGAAGATCATCAATCTGTCGCGCAGCTACACCTATCAAAGCCGGGGCTATTACGCCTCGCTGCTGGCCGAGGCGCGTGGCCATCGCATCATTCCCTCGGTCGAGACGATGATCGACCTGTCGGAGAAGAAGCTCTACGAAAACGCGCTGCCCGAACTCGATTCCGTGCTTCGCAAGGCCTGTGCCAAAGGTGAGACGGTCTCGTCGCCGATAAGAATCTATTTCGGCTATGCCTGCGACGCGCGGCTCGAGCGATTTGCCAAGCTGGTCTTCGACTGGTTTCGGGCGCCGGCACTCGACATTCACATCGAACCGAACGCCGCCGTGCCGACCATCAAGCGGATTGCGTTTTCGCCGCTCGGCAAGTTCGACGACGGCGAGATGGCGCGGCTCTATGCCGCGATGGAGCGCTATACGGCGCGTGAATGGCGCGCCGCCAAGACCAAGACGCCGGCGAAATACGCCTTCGCGACCCTCTATGATCCCCGCGAGGAGCTGCCGCCGTCCTCGGTCGATACGCTCAAGCACTGGTCCCGGGTCGCGGCCCGGCTCGGTGTCGACGTCGAGCCGATCACCAGAAAGGACCTGCCGCGGCTCGCCAATTTCGACGCCCTGTTCATCCGCGAGACCACCTCGATCTCCAACCATACCTATCGCTTTGCCCGCCGGGCGATGCAGGAGGGGATGCCGGTCATCGACGATCCGATTTCGATGATCCGCTGCACCAACAAGGTCTATCTCAACGAGCTGATGGCGGCGAACGCCGTCGCCTGTCCGCAGAGCCTGATGATCGCCGGCCGCGAGGACCTCAAACGCGCCGCCGACGAACTCGGCTTTCCGATGGTGCTGAAAATTCCCGACGGCTCGTTCTCGCGCGGGGTCAAGAAAGTCGCCGATTTTGCCGGCCTCGAAACTTTGGCGACGGCGTGGCTGGAAGATTCCGACCTTCTGATCGCGCAGAAATTCATGCCGACGAAATTCGATTGGCGGATTGGCGTTCTGGGCGGCGAGCCGCTCTTCGCGGTCCAGTATCTGATGGCCAACAACCATTGGCAGATCATCAATCACGAGACCGGCGGTCGCCCGCTCGAAGGTGGCTTCAAGACCTTCTCGCTCGGCGATACGCCGCCTCACGTCCTCGATGCGGGGCTGCGAGCCGCCCGCTGCATCGGCGACGGGCTTTACGGCGTGGACCTCAAGGAAACCGACGACGGGGTCTTCGTCATCGAGGTCAACGACAACCCGAACCTCGAACACGGTGTCGAGGATCAGGTCGAGAAGGACGAGGTCTGGACCCGGCTCACCCGCTGGTTCATCGACCGGATCGAGCGGTAAATCGAGCCGCCTCGATTTTCGAGCGCGGGCTCGCGTTCCTCGAACCGCGCTCTCTCGTCAGGCCTCGCGCATGTGATCCGCGCGGCCGCGCGCGCCGACGATTTCGATCGAGGCGGAGGGAGCGCTGAACCAGTAGGCGGTCCTGGAGCCCGAATAGCCCGTATTGCTCCACGAGCCGCCGAGCCGGACAGCATTGGGCTGGCTGAATGTCTGGCCTCGGCCCTCGGTGTTGTCGCCCCAGTTATTGGCATAGGGGCCGCCGAATGCATTCCCCCAGACCCAGAGGCAGCCGGTCGCCTGGGTGACGCCCCATTTCGAGGTGAATTTGCGATCGTGGTTCGATGCGCCGACATTGGTCGTTGCAAGGCCGGTCGTCACCGGATCGCTGCCGCGCGATGCCGCTTCGAGCGTTCCGAACGCTGCGGCAGAAAAATCGCCGTAGCCGAGCAGCCGCTTGCCCACGGACGAGAGCAGTTCCGTCGCCTCGTACCAGGTCAGCGAGCCGTAGGTCGCAACGCCGTCGCCGCCGAACATCCCCGGCACTTTCGGTGGAACCGATCCGGTGGCGATCGTCGCGCCGGCGCGCGATGATCCGTCGACGTCGACATTGGTGCCGGTCAGATAGATGTCGCACCAGAACTGGCCCGCCACCAGCGCCATGCCGCGCGGATCGGCGCAGGCCGGCCGCCATTTCAGGTCCCACAGGCTGTAGGGATTGATCTGCGGTGTCCCATCGCCGCCGGTGTTGTAGCCCCCGGCATTTCCGCCGGCCGCATAGTGGAAGCCGCCGACTTTCCGGCTGTCCGCCGTCGTATGTCCGGACGGCGCCTGAAAATTCGCGTCCGCTTTGACCGACCCGTCGGAGCAGACATAGATCGCGTAGTCGGTCCCTGGAACGAGCGCCGGCATCTCGACGGCGGTCGGCGCGGCAAACGCGTGAACGAAGCCGGCGACGCCGACAAGCGTGCCCGCCTTCATGTTGAGTGTTCCCGTTCCGGTTCGCGTGAAGGCGACGCTCGCGGGGTCGGCTTTGCGGAAAAGGCCCGCCGCCAGATGCTCGAGCGCGGCCGTCTGGGGGAAGGTGACGCGCCCCGTCGTCCGCTCGACCGCGATCGCATCGTGGAACGTCGCGCCATCGGGAGAGACCTTGAGGCGGAAATCGTCGTCGCCGTAAAGCCCCATCAGGGCGCGGGTCGACCATCCGCTCTGGAAATTGAAGCCGGCATCCTTGCCGGCACCCTCCTTGTTGAACGTGCCGAGCACGCTGCCATTGCCGCTTCCCGACACGTCGTCATGACTGATGAGGACGGCGGAGGTCTTCACGGCAAGGCGATTGTTGTCGTCGGCCGCGGTGTTGACGCCGAGACGCGAGAGCGTGCCGGACGAGAACTCCTCGGCGCCCGGGACGGCGGATGTCCAACCGGCCCCGTCGTGAAGGAGCAGTCTGCCCTCGGATGAACACCAGGCCCGCCATCCCGCCCGCGGTTCGAGGAACATCCAGGCGCCGTCCTGCCAGACCGCGACGTTGCCGCCTTGTCCGATCCAGTCTCCCGAGGCGCTGCTGGAGACGATGTAGCGATCGCCGGCGAGGGGATCGGCCGGCGGCTCGGTCAGGTCGCGGGCGTGGACGGCGAGATGGACGAGGGCATCGAGCCGGATCAGCGCGTCGTTGTGCGTGACGTGCTTCTGGGCTTGATCGGCGAGGATGACGGGAAGGGCGAGGCGATCCGTTGTGTCGGGCATGGTTAGGTCCTTGTGGAGAAGAATCTTCGCAAGGATCGCCTGTGATCGGGCACCCGCGGATTACTTTTCCAAAAATGCCAAAAATTGAATCAATGATTTCCCATATAAAACAGAGGTTTTTATAAAAAACATGAGAGATTGCTTGATCTTGGATATCCTCGGTTTCGACGGAGCGGCGCGGCCGATCCGGGCCGACGGCCCGCGCCAACCCGCTCAGGCGAACAGCGCCCACAGGAGCGGCAGGAGGATCGCGGTCGCCAACGCGTTGAGCCCCATGGCGAGACCGGAAAATGCTCCGGCCGCCTCGCTCTCCTGGAGGGCTCTCGCCGTACCGATGCCGTGAGAGGCGGTGCCGAGGGCGAAGCCGCGCGCCGTCGGATCGCCGATCTTCAGGCGGTCGAGCAGGAGCGGACCCAGCGAGCCTCCCAGAATGCCCGTCACGATGACGAAGACGGCGGTGAGCGAGGGCAGGCCGCCGAGCTTTTCGGCAATTCCCATCGCGACCGGCGCGGTGACGGATTTCGGCGCCAGCGAGACCAGGCTGACGTGATCGAGCCCGAGGACGTAGCCGAGGCCGAGCGCCGTGCCCATCGCCGTCAGCGAGCCGAGGAGAAGGCTCGCAACGACGGCGATGGCGCTCTTCCTGACCTTCTCGAACTGCCGGTAGAGCGGGATCGCCAGCGCGACGGTCGCCGGCCCGAGCAGGAAATGGATGAACTGCGCGCCCTCGAAATAGGTCCGATAGGACGTGCCCGTCGCAACGAGGATCGCGACGAGGGCGGCGACGGCAACGAGCACCGGATTGAGCAGCGCCGGCCGCTTGGCCCGGACATAGAGCCACACCGCCGCCTGGTAGACGACGAGGGTGAGCGTCAGGGCGAGCAGGGGGCTTGCCGCGAGATAGACCCAGATGTCGGAGATCGTTTCGGGCAGCATGTTATTGCCCCCTTCCGGCCGGGGCCTCCGGGCCGTCCTGCCGTCCTTTGCCCATCAGCTTCATGGCGAGCGCCGTGACCGCGATGGTCACGAGCGTCGAAACGACGAGGGCCACGATCACCGGCAGCGCCTCGTCTTCCAGCCGCGCAGCATGCTGCATGATGCCGACGCCGGCGGGCACGAACAGCAGCGAAAGGTTCGAAAGCAGCGTATCGCCGACCGCGCCGATGTCCTTCGGCACGCCCTTGCGGATCGCAAGGACCGCGAACAGGATGACCATGCCGATCACCGGCCCGGGAAGAGGCAGGCCGCTCGCGGCGGATATCGTCTCGCCCGCGAGCTGGCAGAGGAGAATGGCGGTGAGTGCCTGGAGCATGGGAAGACCTTATCGAGCGGGACGTTTGCCGACGATGCCATGTTAGCGATGGATTGCGCCGCAGCAATGCGGAGATGGGGATAGCAGCCGTGCCGTGGCCGGTTGGACGAACGATGACCGCCTCCGAGATTTGAGCGCACCGCCCTTGTTCCATCCCGGCGAAGCCAAGTTAGACAAACGTCTCCCTTGATGCAGGTGTGTAAGTGTTTAAGTGTGCATTTGGAGAGCGGCCAGAGAGGATGGCGCAATGAGCAAATACGATCCCCTTGGCGTCTATCTTGGTACTCAACACAAATCTCGCATCACGATGACGTTTCGTGAGATCGAGCAGATCCTCACATTCCCGCTCCCGCGCTCGAAGCAGCACCGGGCGTGGTGGAGCAACAATCCCAGTAACAACGTCATGACATATCAATGGCTGAAAGCCGGCTACGAGACCGAGGCCGTCGATATCGCCGGCGAGCGGTTGACGTTCCGACGTGCTGGGGGCGGGGCGTTCCCGGTGTCAGCGCCGGAGCCCAGCGGAGGCAGCGACGATGTGGCCGCTGAGCGCGACGACGCCCTCCCGAAGCGCGACCCGATTTTCGGCTGCATGAGCGGAACGTTGAAACTCCTGGATGGTGTCGATCTGACCGAGCCGTTCGAATCGGACTGGTCCGAGAGCTTGTCACTGTGACCGATCAGTCGCTGCTTCTCGATACCTGCGCGGTCATCTGGCTTTCGCAGGGAGTGGAGGTCTCTGATGCGGCAACAGAAGCGATCGCGGAGGCTCGCAAGTCCGGCGATGGTGGAGTGCGGGTTTCCGTCATGACCGCTTGGGAACTCGGAATGCTCGTCGCGAAGGGACGGTTGCCGGCCAGCTTGCCGGCTGATCGGTGGTTCGAGCAGTTCGTTCGCGTCGGTGGCGTTCGGGTCGAGACCGTCACACCTTCGATCCTCGTCGCCTCGTCATTCCTTCCCGGGACCGTGCATGGCGATCCAATGGATCGGATCATCATGGCGACGGCCAGGGAGCACGGTTTGACGATCTTGACCCGAGACCGGGGCATCCTGTCATACAGTGCTGCCGGTTATGTACGAGCGATCGCCTGCTGAACAGGCGACAGCCCCGGTGGTGAGTCCTTTTTGAGCCGCTACGCACTCCTGTCGCTGAATGACGGTGACAAGTTGAAATGCGCCCCCATCTCGGACGGCGCCTGTGCTATCGCTGTCGGTTCCGCGATCACTCGAAAGTCCCATGCGCTTCCCACCATCCTTCCTTGACGAGATAAGAGACCGGGTGCCGATATCCGAGGTGATCGGTCGGCGGGTGACCTTCGACCGCAAGAAATCCCAGCCGGGGCGCGGGGATTACTGGGCCTGCTGTCCGTTCCATGGCGAAAAGACGCCGTCCTTCCACTGCGAGGATCAGAAGGGCCGCTACCACTGCTTCGGCTGCGGCGTTTCGGGCGATCATTTCCGGTTTCTCACCGAGCTCGAAGGCCTGTCCTTTCCTGAAGCCGTCGAGCGGCTGGCCGGCGAGGCGGGTCTTGCCATGCCAGAGCGCGACGCGGCGTCCGAAGCGCGCGAGGCAAAGCGCGGCACGCTCCTCGACGCCTTGAGCGAGGCGGCAGCGTTCTTTCGCCAGCAACTGCACGAATCCGATGGCGCGAAAGCCCGGGCCTATCTGCGCGACCGGGGCATGGATCCGCGCACGCAAAGCTCGTTCGGCCTCGGCTTTGCGCCGAATTCGCGCAATCGGCTGAAGGAGCATCTGGCCGGCAAGGGGCTCGGCAAGGACGAGATCGAGGGCGCTGGCCTCGTCGTCCATGGCGAGGGGATCTCGGTTTCCTACGACCGGTTTCGCGACCGCATCATGTTTCCGATCCTCGATGCCGGCGAAAAGGTCGTCGCCTTCGGCGGCCGGGCGATGGCCGCGGACGCGCAGGCGAAATATCTGAACTCCCCGGAGACCGAGGTCTTCCACAAGGGCGAGATGCTGTTCAATCTCGCCAAGGCTCGCAGAGCCGCACGCGATGCCGGAACCTTGATCCTCGTCGAGGGCTACATGGACGTCATCATGCTGGCGCAGGCGGGTTTTCATCACGCCGTCGCGCCGCTCGGCACCGCGATGACGGAGCGCCAGATCGAGCTTCTCTGGCGCACGGCCGGCGAGCCGATCCTGTGCTTCGACGGGGATGCGGCGGGGCTGAAGGCCGCGAACCGCGCCGCCGAACTCGCAATGCCGCTTTTGAAGCCCGGCCGATCCTTGCGGTTCGCGCTGTTGCCGCAGGGCAAGGATCCCGACGATCTCGTGCGCGAGGGTGGCCCGGAAGCCTTCACGCAGGTGCTTTCGGCCGCAAGACCGCTGGCAGATCTCGTCTGGATGCGCGAGACGCAGGGCGGAAATTTCGACACGCCCGAACGCCGGGCCGAGCTCGAATACCGGATGAAGGGCCTGTTCCGCACGATCGGCGACGAAGCGGTGCGCCGCCATTATCTCGACGACCTTTCGGCGCGCCTGTCGAGCTTCTTCGGCTCCGGCCATCGCGCCGAGCGGGGGCAGCGCGAGGGATGGAAAGGCCGGGACGCAGGCAATCGCGGCGGCTCGGGCTATGGCCGGCGCGACGGCCCAAAGGGGCGGGGACAGCCGGGCCGCGCGGCGATCTCCGATCGTCTGGCGCGCTCGCGGTTGGCCTCCTCGGCAAATTTGCCGGCCGCTTCCCTCCGGGAGATCGCGATCGTCGTCGGTTTCGTCAATCATCCGCTTCTGATGGAGGAAGAGTTCGAGATCTTCGCCGCTCTCGATCTGCCGAATGGTGATCTCGCCCGCCTTCGATCCTCGGTGCTGGATGCCCACGCCACCAATCCGCCCCACAGCCGGGACGAGCTTCTGGCCCAGTTGCGCGCTCACGGCACGGCCGGTCTGTTCGAGGCTTTCGAGACGAAGCTGAAGGCGGTGCGGCTCTGGCCGGTCCTGGCCGATGCGGCGCCGGAGGATGCGCGTGAGGCGCTGAAGCAGATGTTGCAGCTGCAACACAGGTTTCTGGCGCTTCGCCGCGAGCTCAAATTCGCCGAGGAGGCATTTGGTCGCGAGGTGAACGATGCGACCTATGCCCACATGATGGAAATCAAGAGCGAGATCGAGCGCGTCGACGGCACGGAAGCGCTGATCGACGGCTTCGGCCTCTTGTCAGGACGGCCGATGAAGTCCATTTGAGGGGTCCGGTGGGAGCTCTGGTCGAGTGTGGGACGTGGGCAAAACCCCGCAATATCGCCCAAGACCATCGCGGATCGGTGCTTGACAGAACACAGTTGTTCGGTCGAGAGGGCGAACTATCAGACGCCAGAGCTTGAAAGATCGCGCGACTGCGCCTTCTTAAAGGCGCCTCGCGGCAAAAGTGCCGAATTGTCACGCCAAGCCGCGGTCGAGTTATGGTTAAGCCGTCGTTAACGGCACATGTTGCATTTGGTGGCCGAGCTGGTCGCAGCGTGGCGACCGCCCCTGACCTTTGAAAAAGGGGCCCGCCCGACGGGCATGCGAACTGGAGAATGAAACGTATGGCGACAAAGGCCAAGGAAAGCGAAGCAGCCGTCGAGGAGCGTAACGACAACACGCCGGACGGACCGCTGCTCGACCTTTCGGACGACGCCGTCAAGAAAATGATCAAGGCCGCGAAAAAGCGCGGCTTCGTGACCATGGACAAATTGAACTCGATGCTTTCGGACGACGTCACGTCCGAGCAGATCGAGGACATGATGGCCATGCTCAACGACATGGGCATCAACGTCGTCGAGGACGACGAAGAGGGCGGCGAGGAAGAATCCGAAGAAAAGGAATCGACCGAAGTCGCCGAGGCCGGCACGACCCAGGTCGCGACGACCCCCAAGCGCGAGGCGGGAGACCGCACCGACGATCCCGTGCGCATGTATCTGCGCGAGATGGGGTCGGTCGAGCTGTTGTCGCGCGAGGGCGAGATCGCCATCGCCAAGCGCATCGAGGCCGGCCGCGAGACGATGATCGCCGGGCTTTGCGAAAGCCCGCTGACCTTCCAGGCGATCATCATCTGGCGCGACGAGCTCAACGAAGGCAACATCATGTTGCGCGAGATCGTCGATCTCGAAGCGACCTATGCCGGCCCGGAGGCCAAGACCCCGGCCGCGCCTGCCGTCGAGGGGGGCGCTGCGGCGCCGAACGGGGCCAATGGCGCGAACGGCGCCGGCGCCGAGGCATCCTCCGGCGAGCGGATGAATGGCGACGGCGCGCAGGCCGGGACCGACGATGACGACGACGAGGACGATCTCGAGAACAACCTGTCGCTGGCGGCGATGGAAGCCGAGATCCTGCCGCAGGTCATGGACATCTTCGACCAGATCGCCGAGGGCTACCGGCGTCTGCGCAAGCTCCAGGATCAGCAGGTCGAAAACCGTCTCGCGGCCCAGGGCACCCTGTCGCCGAGCCAGGAGCGCTCCTACAAGAAGCTGAAGGAAGACCTCGTCGCGGCGGTCAAGAGCCTCTCGCTCAACCAGAACCGCATCGATGCCTTGGTCGCCCAGCTCTACGACATCAACAAGCGCCTCGTCGGCAACGAAGGCAAGCTCCTGCGCCTCGCCGAGTCCCACGGCGTCAAGCGCGAGGAATTCCTGCGCGAATATCAGGGCTCCGAGCTCGATCCGAACTGGACCCGCCACGTCGCCAATCTCTCCGGCAAGGGCTGGCTGAAATTCGTCCAGAACGACAAGGACGGCATCAAGAATCTCCGCCAGGAGATTCAGAACCTCGCTACCGAGACGGGCCTCGAGATCACCGAGTTCCGCCGCATCGTCCAGATGGTCAAGAAGGGCGAGGCCGAGGCGAGGCAGGCCAAGAAGGAGATGGTCGAGGCGAACCTTCGGCTCGTCATCTCGATCGCCAAAAAATATACGAACCGCGGCCTGCAGTTCCTGGATCTCATCCAGGAGGGCAATATCGGCCTGATGAAGGCGGTGGACAAGTTCGAATACCGCCGCGGCTACAAGTTCTCGACCTATGCGACCTGGTGGATCAGGCAGGCGATCACCCGTTCGATCGCCGATCAGGCCCGCACCATCCGCATTCCGGTGCATATGATCGAGACGATCAACAAGATCGTGCGAACCTCGCGCCAGATGCTGCACGAGATCGGCCGCGAACCGACCCCGGAAGAGCTGGCCGAAAAGCTCGCCATGCCGCTCGAAAAGGTCCGCAAGGTCCTGAAGATCGCCAAGGAGCCGATCTCCCTCGAAACGCCGGTCGGCGACGAGGAGGATTCACATCTCGGCGACTTCATCGAGGACAAGAACGCCATCCTGCCGATCGACGCGGCCATTCAGGGCAATCTGCGCGAGACGACGACCCGTGTGCTGGCTTCGCTCACGCCGCGCGAGGAGCGCGTTCTCAGAATGCGCTTCGGCATCGGCATGAACACCGATCACACGCTGGAAGAGGTCGGCCAGCAGTTCTCGGTGACAAGAGAGCGCATTCGCCAGATCGAGGCGAAGGCGCTGCGGAAGCTCAAGCACCCGTCGCGCTCGCGCAAGCTCAGAAGCTTCCTCGACAGCTGACATCCTGCGACAGAGATCGATGACGGCCCGTGTGATCTGACGATCGCGCGGGCCGTCTCCGTTTCTGCCTGCGCGATCGATGGTCGGGTCGCGCCCGGTCGCGACAGTCGCCACCGTGCGGGTGTTCCGCAAAGCCCGACATGGGCGGGACCCGAGGATGCCGGGCCCGGCCCCTCAGCCTTGCCCTCGGCCGCCCTGGGGTATAGTTGGCTGCCCCTCAGGGGGGCGGCTTGGCGCGATTGTCCCGACATTCGCCTTCGGCCGACCGAGTAACTCAGAGTACGAAGGGCCAGAGGACCATGCTTCCAAGGATCGCCGTGATCGGCTGCGGGCAGTGGGGACAGAACCACGTTCGAACTCTTGCCGAGATCGGGGCGCTCGCCGCAGTCGCCGACCGCAATCTCGAGAGGGCGGAAGTCTTTGCCGAGCGCCATGGCGTCGCCGCCATGGACCCTGACGAGGCGATCGCATCGTCCGAGATCGATGCTCTCGTCCTGGCCCTGCCTGCCAGCGTTCACGGGCCCGTAGCGCGCGCGGCCTTCGCGGCCGGCAAGGACGTCCTGATCGAAAAGCCGATCGCGCTCGACGTCGCCGATGCCGAGCTGACGGCCGCTGTCGCCCGCAAGGCCGACCGCATCCTCATGGTCGGCCATGTCCTGCGCTTTCATCCGGTGTTCCAGAAGCTCGTCGCCACCGTGGCGGAAGGGCGGATCGGCACGGTGCGCCACATCATCGCCAATCGCATGGGGCTCGGCCGCTTCCTCGGCATGGATGTCGTCTGGGATCTCGCCCCCCACGACCTTTCGCTGATCCTGAAGATGGCCGGTTCCATGCCGCTCTCGGTCACGGCCATGCGCCGGACGGTCATGTCCGATGCGACCGACATCGCCGACATCCTCATGGAGTTCGCCGGCGGGCTGAAGGCCGAGGTTCACGCCTCGCGCGTCTCGCCCTATCGCGATCGGCGCTTCTCGGTGATCGGGACCGAGGGCATGATCGTCTTCGACGACCTCGCGCCGGAGGGGGAGAAGCTCGGTCTCTATCCCCATAAGGTCTGGCGCGACGGGGCGGTCTTCGCCTTCGAGAATGCGCCGGTCACCTATCTGCCGGTTTCGCCCGGACTGCCGCTCGACCGCGAGCTTCGGCACTTCATCGACTGCATCGTCAACCGCCGTCAGCCGGAGACCGGCGCGGATGAGGCCGTGGAGACGGTGCGGATTTTGAACGAGGCGTCTCCGCTGGGGTGAGTGTGGGGTGGGGGCTTGCGGCTGGCGTCTTACCCCCCTCTGTCCTGCCGGACATCTCCCCCACAAGGGGGGAGATTGATCTTGCTTCGGCGACAGTGGTCTTCCTGCAGCGTTTCCGTTCTGCACTGGCATTTCAGCAAAGAGCGACGGCACTGAAGCTGCCGATCTCCCCCCTCGTGGGGGAGATGCCGGCAGGCAGAGGGGGGCGCACAGCCGCTGCCTGTCAGAACCCACCGGCCAAAACCACAAAAACCAGCCTCGAGCGAAACCCTACGCGCTCGCCGCGACCGCTTCGCGTGCAGGAAGGCGGCCCGCCGGAAGGCTTTCCGCGATGACGCCGCCGCCGAGCACTTCGGCGCCGGCCTCCATGCCGTCATAAAAGACGCAGGCCTGGCCGGGCGCGACGCCGTCTTCGCCGAGAACCAGCTCGACCTCGACCGAGCCCTCGTCGACCGCGACGATGCGCGCGGGAGCGGGCGGGCGCGTCGAGCGGACCTTGACGAAGAGATCGCCTTCGGCGCCGAGATACGCCTCTGGCGTCCGCTCGCCGAGCCAGTTCACGTCGCGCAGGCGAATGCGCCGCGTCATCAGCGCCTCGCGCGGGCCGACGGTCACCGTCGCGTTCGCGGCATCGAGTGCCACGACGTAGAGCGGATCACCGGCGGCGATGCCGAGGCCCCGGCGCTGGCCGATGGTGTAGTGGACAATGCCCTCGTGCCGGCCGAGGACGCGGCCGTCGAGATGGACGATGTCGCCCGGCTCGCCCGCCTCTGGGCGCAGCTTGCGGATGACATCGAAGTAGCGGCCCTTGGAGACGAAGCAGATGTCCTGGCTGTCAGGCTTGGCCGCAACGGAAAGCCCGAAGCGCTCGGCGACCTGCCGGGTCTCGTCCTTGGTCATGGTGCCCAGCGGAAAGCGCAGGAAGTCGAGCTGCGCCTGGGTGGTGCCATAGAGGAAATAGCTCTGGTCGCGGTCGAGGTCCTTCGGCCGGTACATTGCCCGGTGGGGGCCGCGCTGGCGGGTTTCGATGTAGTGGCCCGTCGCCAGCGCGTCGGCACCGAGATCCTCGGTCGTGGCGAGAAGATCGCGGAACTTGACCGTCTGATTGCAGGCGACGCAAGGGATCGGCGTCTCGCCTGAGAGATAGCTGTCCGCGAAGGGGTCGATCACGGCCTTCCGGAAACGCTCCTCGTAGTCGAGCACGTAATGGTCGATGCCGAGCGTCTCGGCGACACGGCGGGCGTCGTGGATGTCCTGGCCGGCGCAGCAGGCGCCGGCGCGCCGCGGCGCTGTTCCGGCGTCGTAGAGCTGGAGCGTGATGCCGACGACATCGTAGCCGGCCTCGGCGAGCAGCGCCGCAGTCACCGACGAATCCACGCCGCCGGACATGGCGACGACAATTCGGGTCTCGGCCGGAGGCTTGGCGATATCGAGGCTGTTCAGCGAAACGTGCGGGGACATGCTCGGACCTTTGTGACGTCCGTTTCGTTCGCGCGTCTGAAAATCTTGAAAAGCGGCGAGCCGAAACAATCGTTCCGATGCCATATCGGCGATTTGCGCCGCCCTTTCAACGCATGGATGGGGCGCAAATTTGGCAAGCAAGGTCAAGTTTCGACCTTCAGGCATGCGAGTGCACTGAGTTCGCCAAGGATTTTCAGCAACTTCTTATCGAAACCTTACGCGTGGCTTGACTCTTTTTTTAGAAGCCGGGCGTACGCTCAGCCTGATTGGGTCTGTGATTAGAGTATCAGCGTATCGAGAGTGCAATGACCGATCAGGTTAGACCACGGGTAAAATATGTCATCGGGCCGGATGGAAGCCCGCTGACACTGGCGGATTTGCCGCCGACCAACACGAGGCGATGGGTGATCCGTCGCAAGGCGGAGGTCGTCGCGGCCGTCAGGGGAGGGTTGCTCAGTCTCGACGAGGCATGCTCCCGCTACACGCTGACTGTCGAGGAGTTCGTCTCCTGGCAGATGTCGATCGATCAGCACGGCCTGGCCGGGCTTCGGACGACCCAGCTTCAGGAGTATCGCCGCAAGGTGGATCTCCACTGACGCGGCGGGCGACGAGATCGCCCGGCGCGTTTGATCAGTGCCTTACATCGCCGGGCGAGCCGCAAGGCCGCCGGGCGCATAGCCACTTCGAGAACTCTGTCGGCCCATGCCCCTGCAAGCAGGGCACGCCCGTGGCGTTTGAGAGGATTAGTTTGACCGTCGATCGTGCCCGCCACAGCTCGTGCCGGCGATCGATTCTGCCCGCCGCCGATCATGGTCGGGCACTCCCCCTCAGGCGCAGAAGCGCTCGGCCGTCTCGCCGCCGTGCGATCTCGAGGTCGGTGACGCGAGAACCCGGCCGATATGGCGGCGGATATCGACGAGGCTGAACGGCTTGTCGATCACTCCAACGATGATCGCCGCCAGATCCTCGGCCGCTTCCTTCTGCTCCGCATAGCCGGTCATCAGCTGTATGCGCAGGCCGGGCCACCGGCTGGCTGCGGCATGGGCGAGTTCGATCCCGGTCATCGCCGGCATGCGGATGTCGGACAAAAGCAGATCGAAGGCGCCGTCGTGCTCCTCGAGCATTTCGAGGGCAAGTTCGCCGTCCTCGACGGAAATGACCTCATGGCCTTCCAGACGCAGCGCACGCTCCACCAGGAGGCGCACACTCGTGTCATCTTCTGCGATCAGCAGTTTGGCCACGTGAAACTCCCTCAATCATCGACGAATCGATAGATATACGACCTTCGCCGAAATCACTTGTGTGGAGCTTGCTTTTAATGAATTGCGCGAAGCGCTGCGACAACGACGCCGGGTTTTCCCCAAAGCTTTACCGTCGCGTGTTCGCCGAGGCAGCGTTTTGAGGTCCGGCAAATGCTTTCAGACGAAAATCGCGATTGCGGCGATAGCCTTCGCAGCGATGCCGGTCGTGGCGGGATGGTCAGGCGTCCGGAGGACTGTGGTCTCGCGCTGGCCTAGTCGACAACGTGACCGATGAAGGGCAGCTCGCGCAGGGCGTGGCCGACATCCATGCCGTAGCCGACGACGAAATAGTCCGGGCAGTCGAAGCCGACATAGTCGCCCTCGATATCGGCCTTGCGATGGCCCTTCTTGTCGAGGAGGACGGCGAGTTCGACCTTGGTCGCGCCGCGGCCGAGAAGCAGCTTGCGGGCAAAGGCGAGCGTGCGTCCCGATTCCAGGATGTCGTCGAGCAGAAGGACCGGCCGGCCCTCAACGTCGGCGTCAATGTCGCGCATGATCTTCACGTCGCCGCCTTGCGTTCCCGCCCCGTAGCTCGACAGTGAGATGAACTCGACCTGCGGCGCGACGCCGGCATGATGCATGGCCCGGACGAGATCCGCCGCGAAGACGAATGCGCCCTTCAGAACCGAGACGACGACGAGGTCTTTATCGGCCGCAGCGGCAATTTCCTCGGCCAACCGCTGGACCTCTGCCGCAATCTGTTCGCTGCTGAACAGAACCTCGATCGATCTTCCACTGACTGTGATCACTGCTCGCCTTTGCCGCTTGTACCGAAGAAGCCCACCCGGACATCTCCCTTCGCATTGTCCGGCACGGCGATCATCGAGACGAAGTCGACGGATTGGCCGGCGCCGAGACGGCCGACACTGGTCTGAAGCGTGCGCGAGCGCAAGCCCGCGCTGCGATCGGCGAAGTCGATCCTCAATGGAGGAACGCTGGCGATGGCGGTTCCGGAATTGGAGATCTTGCCGGCGATCTTCAGGATCCGGCCATTGCCATGGCTGACAAGGCTGGCGCTGACGGTGTCGAGCCTGACGGCGTAGCCGCCGACATTCGACGCCGTCGCGGCGACGGGCGTGTCGGGAAAAGAGACGAGAAAGGCCGGCAGCAGCAGAAGGCCGAAGGCGAAGGCACATGCGACGAGACCGAGACGGCCGGGTGCGATACGGGCTCGTTCCCGGCGATGGCCGGACCGGGGCTTGCGGGTCGTCTCGGCCCCGGCGAGCGCTTCTGCGCCGGCGGCGCCCGTGTCACCGATTGCCGGTGAGGCGGGTTGGCGAGGCTGAATGCTCGTCCACTCCCGGGGCGCATCGGTGCGGCGACGGCCAAAGGCCGGAAGCGGCTGGTTCGCCTGCGCGGAGTTGCCCGTGGAGCCGGAGCGCCGGGATGTGACTTCGGCGACGCCTTCGATGTACCCCACGCCGGAAGTCGCGCCGGTGGCTGCGTCCCTCGCCGTCATCCGGGAAACCGCGGGGTCTTTTTGCTCGCGCATGCCTGCCTCCGATCGCCGATCCAGAAAACCGTAAGGATTTATGGTTAACGAGCGGTGAAATTGCTCGTGTCGGCAAACCACTGCGGCGGGCAATCGTCAAATGGCCATCATGGTGGCGTCAGAGCGTCGTTCTGCCGAGATCAGAAGGAAATGGGGCTTCCGGTTTGATACGATTCGAAAATGTCGGTCTGCGCTACGACATGGGGCCGGAGGTGCTGCGGGATCTGACCTTCGAGATCCGCCGCCAGTCCTTCCAGTTTCTCACCGGACCGTCGGGCGCGGGCAAGACCAGCCTGCTGCGCATGCTGTTTCTGGCGCTGAAGCCGACTCGCGGGCTGATCACCGTTCTCGGCCGTGACGTCGCGACCCTTTCGCGCAAGGACCTGCCCTCGATCCGGCGCCGAATCGGGGTCGTCTTCCAGGATTTTCGGCTCCTCGACCACATGACGACCTACGAGAACGTCGCGCTGCCGCTGAGAGTGCGCGGCAAGGAGGAGAGCGAATACCGCCAGGACGTCGTCGACCTCATCAAGTGGGTGGGGCTTGGCGAGCGCATGAACGCGCTGCCGATCGTTCTTTCGGGCGGCGAGAAGCAGCGCGCGGCGATCGCGCGGGCGCTGATCGACCAGCCCGACATCCTGCTCGCCGACGAGCCGACCGGCAATGTCGACGCGCCGCTGGCGCGGCGGCTGCTGCGGCTCTTTCTCGAACTCAACCGGTCCGGCACGGCCGTCGTCATCGCCACCCACGATCTTGGTCTGATGGATCAGGTGGACGCGCGCCGGCTGGTGCTTTCCGACGGACGACTGGAATTTTATGACTGACGCCGCAGCTTCTTCCGCCGTCCTCGTAGCGCGAGCCAAACGGCTGGCCACGCGGATGCGCGGCGAACGCCAGACCGCGATCGTGCCGGCCGGCAACGTCGCCGGCAGGGCCCTGACGACGGTGATTGCGATCATGACGTTTCTGGCGGCCTTGACCGTCGGCACGGTGAGCCTCGTCTCCGATACCGCGTCGCGCTGGCAGAACGACATTTCCGACGAAGTGACCGTTCAGGTGAAGCCCGCCGAGGGCATCGACATGCCGACGGCGCTCGAAACGGCCCGGCAGATCGCGCTGCAGACACCCGGCGTCACCGGAGCTTCGATCCTCGATCAGGCGGCGACGAGCCGGCTTCTTGAGCCCTGGCTGGGCGACAATATCGATTTCGACGCCCTGCCGGTGCCGCGTCTCGTCATCGTCTCGATCGACACCAACGATCCGCCGAACTTCGCCTTCATGCGCGAGGAGCTGAAGGAGGCGGTGCCCGAGGCCGAGCTCGACGACCATCGGGCCTGGGTGTCGCGGCTCGTCACCATGGCTCGGACGGTCGTGCTGATCGGCGTTTTCGTCCTGTCCCTCGTCATCGTCGCGACGACGATGACCGTCGTCTTCGCCACACGCGGCGCGATGTCCGGCAACCGCCATATCGTCGAGGTGCTGCATTTCGTCGGCGCGCAGTCCGGCTTCATCGCGCGCGAATTCGAGCGCCACTTCCTCCGGCTCGGCCTGATGGGGGCAGTGGCCGGCGGCAGTGTCGCGATCGTTCTCTTCGTCCTCATCGGCTATTTCACCGAGGTCAACCGCCAGACGCCGCAGGCCGACCAGATTAGCGCGCTGTTCGGCTCCTTCACCATCGGCTGGACAGGCTATGCCGGCGTGATAATCCTCATTGCAACGGTTGCGACCCTGACGGCGTTGACGTCGCGACTGACCGTGACCCGGCATCTGGCGGAGATCGACATGATCTCGCCGGTGGAAAATTAAGCAACGGTTCATTCGATTGGCCGAGGCTGGAAGCGGCGTCGGCCAGCGCCGATGGCAAGGGAAGAACGAGACCTGCAAGGCGCAGATGGCCGATGGGATGGAAATCCGCTCAGCTTGGTGCCATTTTCAGATGCTAATCGACGAAACCATGAGCCCTTGTTCGCAAGCCTCGTTCCCCGTCGATTTGGAGATCCAATGACGGTTGCTGTCGACCCATCGCTTGATCCTGTGCGCCGTGATCGCAAGGCGAGCGGCAAAGGCGCGCGGCGAGCGATCCCGAAGGCCCGCAAACGGCTCGTCGCACTGCTCCTTCTCGCCGCCGTCTCCGGCTATCTCCTGGGAGGCTTCTGGCGGTTTACCGAGGAGGTTGATCGGCTCTCGATCGCGTCGTCCAGCCCGAACGCGGATGCGATCGTGGTTCTCACCGGCGGTGCGATGCGGATCGACTACGCGCTCGACCTGCTCCGCAGCGGTCACGGCAAGCGGCTTCTGATCAGCGGCGTTCACCCGGGCACCAGCGTAGCGACGCTGGCCCGCCTGACGAAGACCGACGAATCCTGGTTCGATTGCTGTGTCGACATCGACTACGTCGCCGCCGACACGATCGGCAATGCGGAGATCGCCGGGCGCTGGGCCGAAAGACGCGGCTATCGTGACCTCATTCTGGTGACGAGCGACTATCATATGCCGCGCTCGCTGCTCGAATTCGACCGGGTCGAGGGCATTCGATCCGTCGTTCCCGTGGCGGTCCGCAGGGCCGATCTGTGGAGCCGCGACACGCTGCCGACCGGCTCCGGCCTCAAGCTGCTTCTGACGGAATACGGCAAGTTCATCGCGACCCGTGTCCGCGGAGCACTTGGCCTCGGTCCCGAGGAGCAGGAACAGGCCATCGCTTATCTCGCAAGCCTGCAGAAGCTCTGACGAGCGGGCAGGGCGCTTCCCACATTCCAGGCAGAGACTTTGCGTCGCGCCCATCGCCGATTATGAACGGATCGACGCGCGCCTTCCGGCGCGCGCGACCGATGGGAACTGGTTCGGCCATGACGCTTTTGCGTTCGATCGCATTCAATGTGCTCTTCTACGGCAATCTCACTTTGCAGCTGATTTTCTGGTCGCCGTTCTTCTTCTTCTGCAGCGAGGCGACGGGATGGCGGATCGTCCGCAACTGGGCGCGGTCGAGCCTCTGGCTGCTCGAACATGTCGCCGGCGCACGGTCCGTCCTGTTGGGCCGTGAACATCTTCCCCAAGGTTCCGCGATCGTCGCCGCCAAGCACCAGTCGGTCTGGGAGATCCTGGCGCTCCTTGTCGCCGTCGATCGGCCGACCTTCATCTTGAAGAAGGAGCTGTTGAGCATTCCCCTGTTCGGCGCCTTCGCGCGCCACATGGGCATGATCCCCGTCGATAGGGCGAAGGGGCGCGGCACGATCCCGCAAATGATGGAAGCGGCAAAGGGCGCGATCGCCAATGGCCGGCGAATCATCATCTTTCCCGAAGGCACCCGCACCGCGCCGGGCGATGCCGTCGAGTATCGCCAGGGCGTCTTCAGGCTGTATGAGGCGCTCGATCTGCCGGTCGTTCCGGTGGCGCTCAATTCCGGTCTCTACTGGGGCCGCAACAGCTTCATGAAGCGGTCCGGAACGATCCGGGGCGACTTCCTCGACCCCATCGGGCCGGGGCTCGACCGCCGCCGCTTTCTCGATACGCTTCGAACGGCCATCGAGACGCGCTCGCGCGAACTGATGGCGGAAGCCGGCTGGATCGACCCGGGGCCTTCCCGGTCCGGCGCGCCGGACAGCCATCCCGCCGACACGACAAACGGGCCTGATCAAAGCCGCGAAACGACATCCTGAAGCCAGCGGTCTTTCAGGCCGAGCGCTTCTATGTGTTCAAAGGCGCTCGTGACATACTCGACATTCGGCCCGGACTGGCCGTGGCTGCGCGCGACGATCGCCGCCGCGTGCGCGGCGTCGACCTTTCCGGCATATTGGGTGTGGCCGCGATCGACGACATATGTGACGGCTGCAAGCCGCCGGCCGTCGGCGGTGCGTATCGGCAGGCTGGCCTCGCGGTAGACGTTGGTGACGAGTTCGCGCGCTCTCAGATAATCCAGCGTCTCCTGGCGCTTGGATCCTGCGACGCGAAAGGCCATACCGATACAGGAGCCGCCACGGTCGAGACCGAATACGAGGCCCGGGCGCTCCGGTGTGCCGCGATGGACGTGCGAATAGACGCAGAGGGAACGATGGAAGCCGGAAAGCCTTGCTTTTAAACGTTCCTCATAGTCAAAACCGGGACGCCAAATCAGCGACCCGTAACCGAATACCCAAAAATCTTCCATTGACTGCAAATCTTTCCGACCCGTGCATCCAGCACAATCGGCTCCGTCTAAGAGGATAACGGGATGGCCTCGTCAAGCGACAGTCCCTCCAAGGCCGGCCGCGCCCTCTTCTGGGTCGTGGCTGTCGTCGTGCTTTTGGCCGTCGCCCTCAGCGGCGCGTGGTTCTACCTGTCGAGCCGGCTCGATGGCGAGCTGACGCGCGCGATCGAGCAGGTGCGGGCAAGGGGCACCGAGATCGAGTGCCCCAACCGCGAGGTCTTCGGCTTTCCGTTCCGGATCGGTTTTCGGTGCGACGCGATCTCGGTCATCAGGAATGACGGCCGGCTTGGCCGGGCCTCCGCAGGGGCGGTGCGGACCGCCGCCCAGATCTACCGGCCGAACCGTCTCGTGGGAGAGCTCGACGGGCCGCTTCTGATCTCCGGCCCGTCCCTGCCGCCCCTCGACATCCGCTGGTCGCTGGCTCAGGCCTCGGCGACGTTCTGGACCGAAGGGCTCGACCGGTTTTCGGTCGTGACCGACGATCCGAAGATCGCGATGGTTCAGCCGGCCGCCGGCAATGAGGGGCTCGTCGATGCGGATCATTCTGAGCTGCACGCGCGGCGCAGGGACGGCGATCTCGACATTTTCACGCTGATGAAGGGCGGCAAACTCGTCTTTCCCGGCGCGCCGGATCTCCCGCCGCTCGATGCGAGCACAGACCTGACGATCGATGGCGCCGCCGACTGGCTGTCCGGGGCGGCGCGCGGGCTGACGGGGCGGCAGCTCTTTGCCGGCCGCCACGTCTCGCTGCGGTCGCTGCTGGTCGAGATGGCCTCGGCGAATGCCGAACTCAGCGGGGATTTCTCCTTCGACGACGAGGGGAGGGTCTCGGGAAAGTTCAACCTCGCGATCGCCGATCCCAAGGAAATCGCCCGGCTCGTCACCACCGTTGCGCCGAACCTCAAGGACATTGCGAGCGGCATCGCCTCGGCGCTGCCGATGGCCGGACGCCAGGCGGACGGGCGCACGTCGATCGAGCTGCGGGTGAAGAACGGCGTCGTTGCCGTCGGCATCTTCCCGATTGGCAAGTTGCCGTCGCTGCGGTGAGGGCCCCGGCGGCACGCCGTTCACGACTTAGAGCGCCGTGCATCCGAATGGACGCACAAAGGACGCTCTAACCTATTGAATCTACGCATCGTGCTTTCCAAAAAGCGATTCCGATTTTTGGGCCGATGCTGTAGCCCGCTCGTCCGAGGGCTCGCGCCGGAAAGCAGACACGCAAAAGCCGGGACGTCTGCCCCGGCCTCATCGTCTCGATCGCTCACTATCAACCGCGATCAGGCGCTGACGGGGGTCAGAGCCTCCTTCGCAGCGTCCGCCTTGTCGCGAACGGCCTTCTGCACTTTCTCGAAAGCCCGAACCTCGATCTGACGGACGCGCTCGCGCGAAATGTCGAACTCGCCCGACAGGGCCTCGAGGGTCAGCGGATCTTCCGACAGTCGCCGCGCCTCGAAGATCCGGCGCTCGCGGTCGTTGAGGACATCCATCGCCGACTGCAGCATGCCGCGCCGCTGGTCGTACTCGTCCTGACGCACCAGGACGTCCTCCTGAGAGTCCGAATCGTCGACCAGCCAGTCCTGCCATTCGCCGGATTCGCCCTCGGTGGCGCGGATCGGCGCATTGAGGGACGAATCGCCGGAAAGCCGGCGGTTCATCGAAACCACCTCGGCCTCCGAAACGCCGAGCGTCGTCGCGATCTGATTGACTTGGTCAGGCTTGAGGTCGCCCTCGTCGAGCGCCTGGATCCTGCTCTTCATCTTGCGCAGGTTGAAGAACAGCCGCTTCTGATTGGCCGTGGTGCCCATCTTCACGAGGCTCCACGAGCGCAGGATATATTCCTGGATCGAGGCCTTGATCCACCACATCGCATAGGTCGCCAGCCGGAAGCCACGCTCGGGATCGAAGCGCTTGACGGCTTGCATCAGCCCGACATTGCCCTCCGAGATCACTTCACCGATCGGCAGGCCATAGCCGCGATAACCCATTGCGATCTTGGCGACGAGCCTTAGATGGCTGGTCACGAGCCGATGCGCCGCCTGCCGGTCGTCATGCTCGGCATAGCGTTTGGCAAGCATGTATTCTTCCTGCGGCTGCAGCATGGGAAACCGCCGGATCTCCTCCAGATAACGGGTCAGTCCGCCGTCACCCGAAGACAGGGTGGGAAGATTCATCTGGGCCATATGCGCCCTCCATCGCTAGAATTCGGCCGCTTCGTCAAGAACCCGGCCGGCGTGCAGGCCGCTGTCGCCAGCCCGCAATCGCCCATGTGGTGATATGGGGATGCTGACAATCGATTGCATCATTTGCGCGGCAAAGATGACCGACAATTTATCCGCATCGCTGATCGAAGGCGGCCGGCAGAATCCGGCGCGCCACAAGTGTTCGAGATGAACGGGCTATGGCCGATTGTGTTGCATGCTCAGCCGTCGGAGCGGGTGGTCACGTTTTCGGGAACGCCGATCTCGAATGCGTGGCAGAGGGCGGCCATGTCGGCGGGAAGCGGCGAAAGAAACGACAGGCGTCGGGCGTCCTGCGGATGGCGAAAGCCGAGTTCGGCGGCGTGCAATGCCTGCCGTCCGAAGCCCTCAGCCGTCGCCCGCGCGGTGGGGTCGAGCTTGGCGCTCTTGGTGTTCATCCCTGCGCCGTAGAGCGGATCGGCGACGAGCGGATGGCCGATATGGGCCATGTGGACGCGGATCTGGTGGGTGCGCCCGGTCTCGAGCCGGCACCGGATGAGCGAGGCTTTGGCAGCCGCATCGCCGACCTTGAGCGTTTCGTAATGGGTGATCGCATGCCGGGCGTCAGGGCGCCCGGCTGGCACCACGGCGCGCTTGATCCGGTTGGTCGCCGAGCGCCCCAGCGCGGCATCGACGCTCGCCTTGCGCGGCTGCGGCTCGCCCCAGACCACGGCCAGATAGGCCCGCACGAGCCTTCCGTCCTTGCCGTGGGCGGCGAATTGTTCCGACAGGCCGCGATGGGCAAGCTCGGTCTTGGCGACGACGAGGAGGCCGCTGGTGTCCTTGTCGAGACGATGGACGATGCCCGGCCGGCGAACGCCGCCGATGCCGGTGAGGCTCGGGCCGCAATGGGCGACGAGGGCGTTGACCAGCGTCCCGTCCGGATTGCCGGCACCGGGATGGACGACCATGCCGGCAGGCTTGTCGAGGACGAGGATCCAGTCGTCCTCGTAGCAGATGTCGAGGGGGATGGCTTCGGGTCTGGGCTTGGGATCCTCGGGCGCGGGGAGGGTGAACTCGACCGTTTCCCCGGCGACGACCTTCTGCTTGGCGCTTCGCGCCGGCGCACCGCCGAGCCGTGCCTGGCCCGTCTCGATCAGCGTCTTGAGGCGGCTGCGCGACAATTCTCCCTCCAAGGCCTCGGTCAGAAACACGTCGAGGCGCTCGCCGTCTTGAGTGTCGTCGACGAGGAAGCGTCTTGTCTGCATGGTCTAAAGCCTTGTAGGAGCGGCCGGAACGACGAGGCAGCCGCACCAGTGATGCGGTGTGCCGGAAAGAACGTATGGCACCGCGAGGGGACGCATCATGGGTTTCGGCAATCAGGACGCAGTCGAGGACGACAAGCCCCTCGACCCGGCAGCGGAGCGCCTGCGCCGTAAGATGGTGCGCCTTCTGGTCGTCTCGATCGGGATCATGATCATCGGCGTTATGGCGGTGCTCGGCGTCGTTGTCTACAAGACCCTGCCGAAGGCGGGCGGCCTCGGCGAGGAAACGGCGACCGTCGTTCTGGCGCCGGGCGAAGAGATCGTCGATACGAGCCTCGACGGCGATCGCGCCCTCATTCACACCCGGGCGAACGGTGCCGACCACCTCTATGTCGTCGCCATCGCCGACGGCCGGATTCTCAAACGATTGCAGATCGCGCCAGAAGCGGCCGGGCAGTAGGCCCTGCAGCCTTTTCGGTGAGAGCCGGTTCGGGTTTCAAGTACGGACAATTCGGCTCGACAAAGCGAGGATAGTTTCAGGGGAACTCGTGTTCGCCGGAACCGCGCCGGAAGCCATGTAAAGCCGGCTGGAAAGGAGCGGCTGTCGATGGCACGGCACCGGCTCCTCCCGGGCAATGAGAATTTCCACAGCGGACCGTGCCGAAACGGGTTGCCAATCCGGAAACGGCCAGTTATATCCCGCCGCATTGGCACGCGCCCATCGTCTAGCGGTTAGGACGGCGCCCTCTCACGGCGCAAACAGGGGTTCGATTCCCCTTGGGCGTACCAATTACCTCCCCCTTCGACATCCAATGCGAAATCGATCGCCATTTCGTTGCCGTGAGCGTCGGTCTGACGAGATCTTCTCCCAGGACGCTGTAACCGAAGGCTTCGTCGCCAACCGATTGCCTGAGGATAGCTGTCCGTTTCGGCCCGAGGCGGCCGGCCTGGCATAGATGCCGGACGGCGCAGCTATATGTGCTTTAAACAGAAGCTGGGTGGCCGCCAGACGCCTTGGTCGAGATGAGGCTGCGAAAAGGCGGTGGGACGCCGACTATGCTTCCATGGAACGATCAAACGAGGCGGGAGGAGGCCAGCCATGGATTTTTCACTCACCGACGAGCAGCAGCAGATCTTTGCGATGGCGCGGGATTTCGCCACCGAGAAGATGGCGCCCTTCGCTACGACCTGGGAGGCCGAAAAGCGGCTGCCGCGCGAGGTTCTGGAAGAGCTGGCTGCCCTTGGCATGGCCGGGATCTATGTCCGCGACGATCACGGCTCCGGCCTCTCGCGCCTCGACGCTGCGCTGATCTTCGAGGCGCTGTCCTATGGTGATCCGTCGGTCTCGGCGTTTCTGTCGATCCACAACATGGTCGCCTGGATGATCGACGGTTTCGGTTCCCAAGAGCAGCGGGCCGAGTGGCTGCCGAAGCTCTGCTCGATGCAGGCCATTGCCAGCTACTGCCTCACCGAGCCCGGCTCGGGCTCAGATGCGTCCGCGCTGAGAACCACCGCCAGGGCGGATGGCGACGGCTACATCCTCAACGGCACCAAGAGCTTCATCTCGGGCGCGGGGTTCTCCGACCTCTACGTGGTCATGGCCCGCACCGGCGAGGCCGGGCCGAGAGGAATCTCGGCCTTTCTGGTGGAGGCGGGAACGCCGGGCCTTTCCTTCGGGGCTCAGGAGAAGAAGATGGGCTGGATCGCCCAGCCGACGGCCGAAGTCCGGCTCGAGGACTGCCGGATACCGGCGGCCAACCTTCTTGGTGAGGCGGGCCGGGGATTCTCCTACGCCATGATGGGGCTCGACGGGGGGCGGCTGAACATCGCCGCCTGCGCGCTTGGCGCGGCCCAGGCCGCCCTCGACAAATCGGTCGGCTACATGCGCGAGCGGCAGGCTTTCGGAAAGTCCCTGACGCAGTTCCAGGCCCTGCAGTTCCGCCTCGCCGACATGGAGACCGAGCTTTGCGCTGCGCGCATCTTCCTGCGCGAGGCCGCCTGGAAGCTCGACCGCAAGGCCCCCGACGCAACCAAGGCCTGCGCCATGGCCAAGCGGTTCGTCACCGATACGAGCTTCGAGGTCGCCAACATGGCCCTGCAACTGCATGGCGGCTACGGCTATCTTGCCGATTACGGCATCGAGAAGATCGTCCGCGATCTGCGGGTGCACCAGATTCTCGAGGGCACCAACGAGATCATGCGGGTGATCGTCGCCAGGGCGGTGCTTGCGGAGCACTGAGCCGCGACCGGCGCCGCGAATCGGTGGGCAGACCCGCGATTTCGGGCGCGCCTGCCCGAATATGGCGATTTATTTGGCTGCGAGGGTGGATCTGCAATAGTTTTGCCACATCATGGCGTAATTCGTAATGCTCTGGAACGCGGCGGTCTCATGGGGATGGGGTCGCTTGCGACAGCCGGGGTTGGGGGTCACAGGACTTGAAGAGCCGTCATTGGATCGTTCCGTCGCTTGCAGCCGCCCTCGGTGGGATCGGCTACGGGGTCGCGCAGAACATGTCGTCCGCGCAGATGGCCAATACGACGCCGGCTGCGCCCGCCGTTCGGGAATCATTGGCGCAGGCCGAGACGCCCGGGACGTCCGACCGGGTCTCGCTGAGCTATCGCCGCAAGGGCGATGAGAATTTCGCCGAAGTGAAGGTTGCGACGGTCGAGCCGTTCGGCGGTGCTTCGGCGGTCGAACATCATATCGCGGCGAGGATCGCCGCGACGTCGGAGGCACACATCGCCGGGGAGACGGCGCTTGCTTCCAAAGGTTCGGATCATCCGGCACAGAACGGTGCCTCCGCCTTCCTGAGAAAGGTCGCGGCGGCCGGCGATGCCGCCGCCAGTGGCGATCAGACCGATGCTGCGCCGGCGCAAGCTCCCGCCTTCGAGACGACGCGGCTTTCGAGCCGGCTGATCGATAATGACGAACCGGCCTGGCAATCACGCTTCTTTGCCGACAACCCGCTCGTCGGCGGTATTTTCCAGGGTGACGGAAACCGGTCCGATGCCCAGCGTCTGATCGGCGCGGCAAAATCGGCCCGCTACGTTCTGCTCGGCGAGACCCACGACAATCCGGATCACCACCGCCTGCAAAGCGACATCGTTTCCGATCTTGCGGACCAGTCGACCGATCTGGCGCTGGTCTTCGAGATGATCCCCCACCGCCTCGGCGATGCGGTCGCGAGCTTTGGCACGTCGCGGAGCAGTTCGATCGATCTCGATTCGATGGCGGACCGGCTGGAATGGTCGGACCGTGGTTGGCCGGAATTTTCCATGTACCGGCCGCTGTTCGAGACGGCGAAGCGCCAGGGGCTGTCCGTCGAGGCCGGTGATCTCGACCGGGACGTGGTCAGCGCCATCGCCAGGAACGGCGTTTCCGGCCTTTCGGCCGAAGAGCGCGCGCGCCTGTCTCTCGACGGCGCCGCTGATCCAGCCATGATCGCCGATCTCGGCGAAGAAGTCCGCAGCGCCCATTGCGGCCTGATGCCGGAGGCTGCGATCATGCCGATGGTCGATGCGCAGCGCGCCCGAGACGGTTCGCTTGCCGCTGCCATGGTCGATGCTGCCAAGACCGGCGACAAGGCGGTCCTGATCGCCGGGGCAGGCCATGTCCGCGACGATCGCGGCGTCCCGTCGATCATCAAGCGCAACGACCCGGAGGCGCAGACGCTTTCGGTCCGCATGATGGAAGTCGCGGACGAGGATGGCGACCTGGCGGATTACGGCCTGACGGCCGAGGCGCCGGCGCCTTATGATTTCACGATCTTCACCCCTCGGGCCGATGTCGATGACCCGTGCGAGGCGTTGCGCGCCCGGCTGAAGGGCAAGGCGGGCACCGCCTCCGAGTGACGGCGTATCGAAAGCCGATAGCCGCCGCAGTCAGAACCCGTAGAAATCCCGGATCGCTTTCCAGCCTTCCTCGGCTGTCTCCGCGAAGGTGATGAGGTCGAGATCGCTTGGCGCGATCGTGCCTTCCTCGGCCAGCGCCTCGAAGTCGATCACCCGCTTCCAGAATTTTTCCCCGAACAGGACCACCGGGATCTTCTGCATCCGTTTGGTCTGGATGAGGGTCAGCGCCTCGAACAGCTCGTCCATCGTGCCGAAGCCGCCGGGAAAGATCGCCATCGCCTTGGCCCGCAGGAGGAAATGCATCTTGCGGATGGCGAAATAGTGGAAGTTGAAGCACAGCTCCGGTGTCGCGAAATGGTTCGGCTCCTGCTCGTGCGGCAGGGTGATGTTGAGCGAGATGGACGGTGCGCCGACCTCCGACGCGCCCTTGTTGCCGGCCTCCATCACACCGGGGCCGCCGCCGGTGACGATGACGAACTCCTTGCTTCCCGACGAGGTGGCCGAGTGCTTCGAGGCGATCTGCGCAAAGCGGCGCGCCTCGTCGTAGAATTTCGAATTCGCTTCGAGGTTCTTCTTCTGCGTCTCGTTGCGTGCGGCCCAGGCGTCCTTGCCCGGCTCCGGGATTCGCGCGCCGCCGAAGAGCACCACCGTCGACAGGATGCCGGCATCGAGAAAGGCGAGCTCGGGCTTCATCAGTTCCAGCTGCAACCGAACGCCGCGCGTTTCTTCGCGGGTCAGGAATTCCGGATCGTCGAAGGCGAGGCGGTAGGTCGGAGAGCGGGTCTGCGGCGTGCCGCCGGATTTGGCCGCGGCGTCGTTCCGGTCGCGGCGCGAACTTGGAAAGGGATCCCAGCCGTCGTGGTTTCGAGGCGTTTCGTCTGTCATGGCAGGCGCTGCATCTTTCTGCTTCGATTGACCTTGCGAAGTCGGGCAACTAGGGTCCGCGGCGATTTGGACAGGGCCTGCCGCCGTCCATTCCTTGCCTGATATGGAGCCATGCCGATGACCGCGCCCGACCGCGCCGCCCTCGAAGCCACGATCGAACGCGCCTTCGAGGCCCGCGCCGACATCTCATCCTCGACGACCGGGGAGGTGCGCGAGGCCGTCGAGGCGGCGCTGGAGCTGCTCGACAGCGGCGAGGCGCGGGTCGCCAGCCGCGAGGCGGACGGCGCCTGGACGGTGCATCAGTGGCTGAAGAAAGCGGTGCTTTTGTCGTTCCGGCTGAACGACATGACGGTGATCGAGGGCGGCGCCGGCGGCGCCACCTGGTGGGACAAGGTGCCGTCGAAATTTGAGGGCTGGGGCGAAAACCGTTTCCGCGAGGCGGGCTTTCGTGCCGTTCCCGGCTCGATCGTGCGCAAGGGCTCCTTCATCGGCAAGGACGTCGTCCTGATGCCGTCCTTCGTCAATCTCGGCGCCTATGTCGATACCGGCTCGATGGTCGACGGCTGGGCGACGGTCGGCTCCTGCGCCCAGATCGGCAAGAACGTTCACCTCTCCGGCGGCGTCGGCATCGGCGGCGTGCTCGAGCCGCTGCAGGCGGGGCCGACGATCATCGAGGACAACTGCTTCATCGGCGCGCGCTCGGAAGTGGTCGAGGGATGCATCGTGCGCGAGGGCTCCGTCCTCGGCATGGGCGTCTATATCGGCCAGTCGACCAAGATCGTCGATCGCACCACCGGCGAGGTCAGCTATGGCGAAGTGCCGCCCTATTCGGTCGTCGTTGCGGGTGCGATGCCCGGCAAGCCGATGGGTAACGGCGAGCCCGGCCCCAGCCTCTACTGCGCCGTCATCGTCAAGCGCGTGGACGAGAAGACCCGCTCCAAGACATCGATCAACGAGCTGCTGCGCAGCTGATACGCTCGGGCTGGGCCATTTCCCGTGAAGGCCGGCTCGGCTTTCATCGGCGGACAATGCGGCTCGACAAAGTGACGAGGGTTTCGGGCGAGCTCGTGTTCGCCGGAAACGCTCCAGATGGCGGCGCGTTGTTCGTGCTGCTTCGTTCAGCCCGATACATGCATCGCTATCTGAGAATGGCAGACCACGTCTTCGGCCCGACGATGCCGTCCGGGTTGAGGCTTTTGGTGCGCTGAAATGCGCGCACTCCGGCTTCGAGCATATGGTCGAACTCGCCGGTCTCGCTCGAGCCGAGTTTTCTCTGGATGATCTTTACGTCTTCGGTCTTTGCGCCGCGGCGAAGGGTGGGTTTCTTCGACGACGGATCGACGGCCTCGATCATCGTCGCCGTCTGCGCGTCTCCGGCAAGGATGCCGCTGATCGCGCGCCTGAAGGCTTCCATGTCGAAGGCGGGATCGGAGGAGCTGCCAAATGGCTCCGCATATTCCTTGTGTCCGCAGCACATTTCAGCGCCGGCACCGAGCTTCTTCAAAAGGGCCGCAGCACCCCACTGCAACGCTTCCATCTGGGCCGCCGGCCAGGGGTCGGGCGCAAGGCCGCTGTGTTCGGCGCATATCGCAATGAAGCCGGCATTGGCGTTGGTCACGGTCTTCCACGATCCGCGACCCGCATGATTGGCGCGTCCCGCCGCAATGACGTAAAACGTGCCGTCGCGGCCGACGCCAATATTGGCGAGAGGCCCCGAAAAACCGGGGCGCCCCTTGGTCAGAACGTCGAGGGCAGGCATGTTGGCGCCGTCCTTCGAACCGGTGTGATGGCACATCACGCCGAGCGGTCTGCCGATCTGTGCCGTGCCACGATCCTCCCAGCCGTCGACCTCCGCGACTTTCAATCCGTGATCAAGAAGCGTCCCCGCCAACCATGTGAGAGCATACGCCAAGTTTGTCTTCCTTCTCCCATTCTTCGACCGCTTGACCGCAGTCAGGCCGCCTTCACGCCGCCTGTCGAAGCGGGGAGGTTCTCGTCCTTGGTCATGTCAGCCGCCCGCAGCGGGCTCTTGTGGATGCAGCCATCGCCGAGCTCGTCGGAGGCCTGGAAGGCGCTTGCCGAGGCTGCTGCCTGCTGATTGGCCGCCTGTCCTTCGGCCGCAGATCCGAGGGGGTTCATTTCGCCCTGGCCGGCCTTGCCATCGGTTCCGACGGCCATGCCCTCGCTGCCGGCGAGGTTCTCGGCATTCGAAAGATTTCGGGCAAACCGATTGAGCACGTCGCCGACCAGTCTCTCGGAAAAGCCGGCGAGAAATGCGACGACGATTTCAAGATGCGTGATTCGCGACGGTGCAAAGTCGCCGGATGGCCCACCAATCGTCAGATCGATCGGTCGCTCGCCGATGGTCAGCGAGATGAGGCCACTCTTGAAGATCGAAAACAGGATGACGGCAGACGTCGCCCCGATAAATATCCGCAAAATGGCGTCGCAGATATTGTCCCGTCTCTGGATATCGGTCTTGATGCTGCGATCCCGGATACTGATCGCTATCGAGAACATCGCGCCGATGGCACCGAGCGCGATCGCGAGCGTTATGTTGCTGCTTGATACGAAACGCCAGAAACTGGCCTCTGCGAAAAACAGACCGAAGAAATGCGTCAACCAGGAAGCAAATTCGAGAAAATAGATCCAGAAATCCCCCGAAGGTCCGGACGCATTCCCGGTGTCCGAAGGATAGCTGGATCCGATGTATTCAAAAAAATTCGTGCTGAATACAGACGTGAAAAACGTCTTCCATAAGATTTCGATCAATGCCGGGATCAGGAAGACAATGGCGGTCAATCCTGCCGCCTTGAGATGTTGGGTTCGTCCAAGCGACAGACGTTCTTCCAATATGTCGGCCTTGACCTCATTCAAGATGGCAAGTGCGACATCCTGGTAACCCTGGAGACTGATGACGAGCGCATCGGCCGTACGCCGATCGAAAAGCTTTGCGAGAGCCGCGTGTTTCGATCGGGGTTTCTTCGTGCGCCAGCCATCGATCAGGCCGTTGATCTGCCCACGCACGGGGCCGAGCTTTGCCAAGGAGAGGCGTTGCTCTCGGCCGAGAGGGGTGCCGCTGTCGGCCATGACCTCTTCGTCGGCGAATTGAACGAGGACCCGCTCGAGCGTGCGGTAGACGGCATATCGCCCCGTGACTTTCGCATAGACGAAGTCCACGACCTTACCCGTGCAATCCTTCTCACCCACATAGATGTCGGCCACTCGAAACGGTGCCATGAGATCTCTCACTCGCATGAGACGCAACGGAAGGTGAGTATATTGGAAGTTGTGGTTCTTACAATATAAAATTGTTGTTTGGAGCTACACTCCCTGCGCGGTTCGAGTTATGTGGACACGGTTCATCCCGTCGCATGGCGCGCGATCGAGGCCGCACATCCTCGATTGGTTGAGGATGTTTCGCAAACGGCCTAAGAACCGAAAGCCATGCTCCATCTCAGTCTCGCTGCCGCCATCACTGCCGCAACCAGCCTGTTCGGCTTCTTTCAGGTCGTTCCCGATCTGCCGGCGGGTCATGCCGGCCTTTGCCGGACGGAGACGGTCCGGAACGTCGAGTATATCGTCTGCGATGTGCCGCTCGATCGCTATCGGCTATCGCTTCGCGCTGTCGACGAAGCCGGCAAGCCTTATGAGACCTTCGAGGCGGCCAGGGCCTCGATGGGCGGTGCGAATGTGCGGCTGATCATGAATGCCGGCATGTATCACGCGGACAGACGGCCCGTCGGGCTTGCGGTCGAGGACGGCAGGGAGGTTCACGGCGCGGTGCTCGGCACCGGCAGCGGCAACTATTCGCTTCGCCCCAACGGCGTGTTCTTCGTCGAGAACGGGCGGGCGCATGTGATGGAATCGACCCGCTACACGAGCGGCGATCACCGCCCGGACCTCGCCACCCAGTCCGGGCCGATGCTGGTGATCGACGGCAAGCTGCATCCGCGCTTCATCGAGAATTCCGACAGCCGCCATGTGCGCAACGGCGTCTGCGCGCGGGAGGGTGGCCGGCTCGTCACCCTCGTTCTGTCCCGATCGCCAGTGAATTTCTGGGACTTCGGCAGTTTCTTCAAGGATCAGCTCGGCTGCCGTGACGCTTTGTTCTTCGACGGCACGATTTCAAGCCTATATTATCCCGAAGGCGGGATCGACTATCGCCGCGATCGCCTCGGTCCGATGCTGGTCGTCACCGATCGCTGAGGGCATTCGCGCAGTATCGCGGGGGCAGGGAGCCTCAGTCGTTCAATGACGGCCGCAACTGTGGAACCGGCACAAAGCCGCCTGCGTCGGCGGTATCGCGGCTGCCCGTGTCGCCGCCCGTCTCATCGCCGAAGCGCGCGGCGAGGTTTTCGTCCCGTTCTTTCGACGCCTGACGCTCGGCCTCGGTGGCGGGCTCGCTCTTCGTCGAGGCGGCGAGGCGTCCAGCCTTGCGGGAGACGGCATCCGGGTCCCTGTGGCCCGTCGTCACCCGGATGGTCCGGGGCACGGCCTCGACCGGGGCGGAGCGTTGCCTGTCGTCCATGGCCGTGTCCGGCTCTGCCCCCGGCGCGAAGGCCGCAGCCGTAACGACGCCGGGCGTTGCGTGTTGCCGGGACGCGCGGGTGGTGATCGAAGCCGGCACGGCAAGGGCCGGGCCGCGGCGGGAGAGGTCGAGCTCGGCCATATGCGCCTTGACCTTGGAACAGTAGCTGCGGGCCGAGGCGCTCATTCGCGTTGCCCGGTGGCCACCCTTGTATTTCATCGCGGTTCTGCAGACGTCGTGGCCGCTCTTTTCCCAGGCGCCTTTCAGATAGCGCATGCCGTAGGTGAGGTTGGTGTCGGCATCGAGAAGGTCGCTCGCGGAGCCCGAAAAGCCGAGACTGCGCGCGGTGGCCGGTTTGATCTGCGACAGGCCGTAGACGCCGCGGCCGCGCGCCCGGGGATTATACCGGCTTTCGACCCGGACGACCGCGAAGGCGAGGGCGGGCGGAATGCCATTTTCCCTGGCGTGCTGGACGATCATCCGGTCGATGGCCGCGCTGCCGGAGATCGTCCCGCTCTCGGCCGCCTGTGCGGATTCGCGTCTGGCGATCACCCGGTCGGATTTTTTGACGTCGTGGGTCGAGACTTCGGCGGTCTTTGCCGATTCCTCCGGCTGATCCTCCGTCGCGCCGTCTTCCTTGCCGGCGAAGGCGACGCCGAGCGGCGAACCGCCGGGACCATCGGCGATACAGCCCGATACGGCCAATAGCGCGACGACGAGCGCGCAGGAGGCCGACGCCCGCGCCCGGTGCAGATCGATCCAGCGGTCCATCCGTTCAGTCAGCACACTCGTCCCCGCTCGAAATCATCCCCTGACTGCCTCTCCCGGCCGATCGCGGCACTATCGTGGCAAGGCGGCTCCCGGTCGCGACAAACCTTAACAAAAGGTCACTCTGCCAGGCTGGTGTGGCGATGCAGCATCAACTGGGTTATCCCTCGATCATGACGCAAGCATTCCATTCCGCCGCCGAGGCCGAAACCATCGCCGCCGGCATCGACCCCACCGATCCCGTCGCCGTTCTCGCCGGCCTGATCCGATGCCCCTCGGTGACGCCGCGCGAAGGCGGTGCGCTGGGGCTGCTTGAGGCTCTTCTCGCGCGAGAGGGATTCGCCGTCAGCCGCCCGGTCTTCGAAGAGGAGGGCACGGATCCGGTCGAAAATCTCTTTGCCCGGCTCGGCGATGCCGGCCCGCATCTCGTCTTTGCCGGCCACACCGATGTCGTGCCGCCGGGCAGTCTCGACGACTGGAGCGTCGATCCCTTCGCTGGGCAGATCGTCGACGGCGAGATGGTCGGCCGCGGCGCGGCCGACATGAAGGGCGGCATCGCAGCCTTCCTTGCGGCCAGCGCACGCCACGCCCGCAGGAATGGCGCCTCGATGGGGCAGCTGTCCTTTCTCATAACCGGCGATGAAGAGGGGCCGGCGGTCAACGGGACGGTGAAGCTGCTTGAATGGGCGGCCGAGCGGGGCGAGCGGTTCGATGCCTGCCTCGTCGGCGAGCCGACCAATCCGAACGCTCTCGGGGACATGATCAAGATCGGCCGGCGCGGCTCGCTTTCCGGCGAGATCCGGATCACCGGGCGGCAGGGCCACGTCGCCTATCCCCATCTTGCCGACAACCCGGTGCCCGTCGCGGTCGAGATCGCCGGCGAACTTCTGGCGACGCCGCTCGATCAGGGCACCGATGCCTTCCAGCCATCCAATCTGGAAATCACGGCGATCGACACCGGCAATGGCGCCGTCAACGTCATCCCGTCGCGTTGTTCGATCCTCTTCAACGTGCGCTTCAACGATCTCTGGAGCATCGAGGCGCTTCAGGACGAAATCGCGGAACGGGTGGCGCGGGGAGCGGCCGGCGAGCGGCTGCGGCCTGGGCGAGCGTTACCCGACTACGAGATCATCTGGCGCGAGCGGCCGTCCGAGGCCTTTTCCACCGTCTCCGACGCCTTGACCGGCGAGCTCGTCGGGGCAATCCTCGAAACGACCGGACGCCGCCCGGAGCTGTCGACATCAGGCGGAACGTCGGATGCCAGGTTCATCAAGGATTATTGCCCGGTCATCGAATTTGGGCTTGTCGGCAAGACCATGCACATGTCCAATGAGCGTGTCGCCTTGTCCGACCTCGAGGGACTGACGAAAATCTATGAAGCCTTCATCGCCCGCTGGTTCGCCGCCAACGCCTGAGTCCATGCCAAGTTTCGATGACGTCCTCAGGTTCTTTTCCGCTGCCGTGCTGTTGATGGCCGGACGGCCCGACGGGTTGAGGCGCTTCGACCTTTCGGCCGACGGGTTCTGGCAGTCCTTCGCCGCGGTGCTCGTCGCCCTGCCGCCGCTGGCGCTGTCCTGGCTCGCCTATGAAGTCGGTGGCAGCCAGCCTTCGGGAAACGAGGCAAACGGCTTCGTCACCTACGGCGCTCATGCCTTCGCCGACGTTCTCGCCTGGCTCCTGCCGGTCTTCATCCTGATGCTCGCGGCCAGGCGGATCGGCTATTCGAAGAAGATCGTGCCACTCGTCGTCGCCACCAACTGGGGCGGGGCGCTGCTCGCCTGGGCGGTGGTTCCCTATTGGCTGATCGTCGTCCTGTTCGGCGTCAGCGAGGTCACCTCCTTCATCGGCCTCATCGTCACCATCGCGACCGTGACCGCCACCATGCGGCTGATCTATTTCGCTCTGGGAAAGGATTTCGCCGCTGCCGTCGCCATCACAGTGATGATGATCGTCGCATCGCTGATGAGCTACGGCGCGGTGATGGACGTGACCGGCGTTCCGCTGGTGTAGCCGGCGGGCCGGGGAGGCGCTCTATGCAGGCAGGCCGGATCTTACGGCATACGTCTCTTGCGCCCGTCATACCGCCGTTGTCGGCAACGTCCGCTTCGGCGCGTTGCCGTACTCCACCTTCGTCAGATAGAGCCCGTCCGGCGGCGCCACGGGCCCGCAGCGCGTGCGGTCGCGGGACTTCAGCGCGGCGACCACATCGTCTTTCGTCCATCGCTCCTCACCCACCAGCTTCAGCGTTCCCGCAAAGGAGCGGATCTGGTTGTGCAGGAAGGACTGGGCCATCGCGGTGATGTGGATCTCGTCACCCGGCCCCTTGGCGACGGAGAGTTCCTCCAGCGTGCGGATCGGGTTCTTGGCCTGACAGTGGCTGGAGCGGAAGGTGTTGAAGTCGTGGGTTCCGACGAGTGCCTGCGCAGCCTCGTGCATCGCTTCGACGTCGAGCCGCTTCGAGACCCACCAGACCCGCCCGCGATCGATCGCGGGCGGTGCCCGGCGGTTGAAGATCCGGTAGAGATACCAGCGCTTGCGTGCCGAAAAACGGGCGTCGAAATCATCGGCGACACGCTCGGCTGCGAGAATGGAAACGGGCTCGTCGCGGATATGGGCGTTGAGCGCGTCGCGCACCGTGTCGTCGTCCCAGGCGCGGGAAAGATCGACATGGGCGACCTGGCCGGTGGCATGGACGCCGGCATCGGTCCGCCCGGCGCCGAAGATCACCGCCGGCTCGCCGGAAAAGCCGTGGATGCCGGTCTCGATCACTTCCTGCACCGACAGGCCGTTCTTCTGGCGCTGCCAGCCGCAATAGGGCGTGCCGTCATATTCGATGGTGAGCTTGTAGCGCGGCATCAGCTGGCGGGGGACGATTGCGGCCGGGCATCGAGGCGACCGCCCGCGATCCCGCGATGCGAGTGGCTGCGCGGCGCCAGTCTTGAAGCATGAGGGCGCTCCGGGCTCACGCCGGCTCTCCACCCAGCGCCGTGCCGATGGGCACCGGGGTCCCCCGCAAGAGTTCGCCTGCCGCGATCTTCTTGCCGCCGGCGCGCTGAACTTCCAGGAGCCGCACGGCGCCCGTGCCGCAGGCGACTGTCAGATCGTCGCCGATGACCGTTCCGGCCGGGCCCGAACCCGCGGCGACCTCGGCCCGCAGCAGCTTCATCCGCTCCGGTTCTTTCGAAAACGCGATCGTCGTCCAGGCGCCGGGCATGGGCGAAAACCCGTTGATCTTTCCCGCGATGTCTCTTGCGTCCGCCTGCCAGTCGATCCGCGTTTCCGCCTTGTCGATCTTCTTGGCATAGACAGGCTGGCGGCCGGTCCGCGCCCCGATCTCGGCCTGATCCTCGAAGGCGAGGGTGCCGGCTTCGAGCTTTGCCAGCGCCTCGACCAGAAGCTCGGCGGAGATCAGCGCAAGCCGCTCCTGCAATTCGCCGGCGGTCTCACTGGGTCCGATCGCCGTTTCGGCCGTGAGGGCGACCGGGCCGGTGTCGAGCCCCGCCTCCATCTGCATCACCATCATGGCCGTTCGCGCGTCGCCGGCCTCGATCGCCCGCTGGATGGGTGCCGCGCCGCGCCAGCGGGGCAGCAGCGAGCCGTGGCCGTTGAGACAGCCGAAGCGCGGGGCGTCGAGCAGCGCCTGCGGCAGGAGCAGCCCGTAAGCGACGACGACGGCAACGTCGGCTTTCAGCGCGGCGAAGGCCTCGATTTCGGCCGGGTCACGAAAATTCAGCGGTGTGCGCACACACAGCCCGAGCCGCTCGGCCTCGATCTGGACGGGCGAGGGCGTCAGCTTCAGGCCTCTGCGACCGGCCTTTCGCGGCGGCTGCGAGTAGACCGCCGGCACCCTGTGTCCCGCGTTTGCAATGGCGGAGAGCGTCGGCACCGCGAAAGCCGGCGTTCCCATGAAGGTGACGGTGAGCGCCACCGGCTCAGCCTGCCTTCATCCGCGCCTGCTTGGTGAATTTCTTGATCACCATGTCGCGCTTCAGCTTCGAAATGTAGTCGATGAAGAGGACGCCATCGAGATGGTCGATCTCGTGCTGCAGACAGGTGGCGAAGAGCCCGTCGACGCTTTGCTCGTGCATGTTTCCGTCGAGGCCGAGATAGCGCACGGTGACACCGGCGGGACGTTCAACCTCCGCATAGTAGTCGGGGATCGACAGGCAGCCCTCTTCATAGACGCTGCGCTCTTCGGCGCTCGCCACGACCTCGGGGTTGAGGAACACCTGCGGCGCCTTCTCTTCGTCCTCCTTGGACACGTCGAGGACGAGCATGCGGAGCGGCTCGCCCACCTGGATCGCGGCGAGGCCGATGCCGGGCGCATCGTACATCGTCTCCAGCATGTCGTCGGCGAACTTGCGAAGGGTGTCGTCGACCCGCTCCACGGGCTTGGAAACCTCGCGCAGCTTGGGGTCGGGCAGGATGATAAGCGGCTTGATCGTCATGGCGGTGAGGTAGTCGCTGGCGTGAAACGGGTCAATCCGGTTCGTGCGGCGGAAAATACCCTTCTGGGAAGCTTTCGGCGCATTTGTTCCCGATTTGGTCTCTTTGTTAAGAAATCCCTGCTATCGTGACCCCATGATTCGCGACATCACCGCCTTCCTGAACCAGCCCATCGTCTTCGTCGCCGGCGTCGAGGTGACGGGTCTCGCACTCCTGCTTTGCGGCTTTCTGCTGGCCGTCGTGGCTCTGTGGCTGCGGGCGGCCGCGCGGGCGAGGACGGCCGACGCCGCAGCCGACGCCGCCGAGGCCGATGCCGGAAGGCTGGATGCTCTGATGCGGGCGCAGACCGAGATGTCCGGCCGGATGCAGACCATGGCCGAGATCATCGGGGCGCGTCAGGCCGATCTGACGCGGTCGCTGTCGGACAGGCTCGACGGCCTGACCAGCCGGGTCGGCCAGTCGATCCTCGCAACCACCAAGGAGACGAAGGCGTCGCTCTCGGTCCTGTCCGAGCGGCTGGCCGTCATCGACCGTGCGCAGGGTGAAATCCGCAACCTGACGGGCGAGGTGGTGAAGCTGAAGGACATTCTCGCCAACAAGCAGACCCGTGGCGCCTTTGGGGAAAGTCGTATGCAGGCGATCGTCGCGGACGCCCTGCCGGCCTCGGTCTATGCCTTTCAGGCAACGCTCTCCAACGGTCGCCGGCCCGACTGTCTGATCAAGATGCCAAACGGCGCGCCCGGTCTCGTCGTCGATGCGAAATTTCCCCTCGAGGCCTATTCGGCGCTCGAAGCCTCGCAGGACGGCGAGGCGAGGGCCTCGGCCGCGTCGCGGCTTCGCCGGGACATGGACGTTCATGTAAAGGCGATCGCCGAGAAATACCTCATTCCCGGCGAGACGCAGGACACGGCATTCATGTTCGTTCCCTCGGAGACGATTTTCGCCACGCTCCACGAAGAGTTCGACGATATCGTTCAAAGGGCCTACCGGGCAGGCGTCGTCATCGTCTCGCCGTCCCTGCTCAATCTCTCGATACAGGTCGTGCAGGCCGTCCTGAAGGATGCGCGGCTGCGCGCTTCGGCTGGGCGCATTCAGGCCGAGGTACGGCTTTTCGCCGAAGATCTCGATCGGCTGGAAACGCGCGTCGCCGCCCTCAAGGGCCACTTCGCCCAGACCTCGCGGGACCTCGACCAGATCGCCGTGTCGAGCGAAAAGCTGCAGCGAAGGGGACGCCGTATCACCGACATCGAACTCGGCGAGGAGGCGTCCGCGCGCGAACGTCAGGTCGCCAACGACTGACGCTCCGCTCGATGGCTGAGGCTGCCGTGGAGGAGCCCCGTGCGACGGCGGTCATCGCCGGCAACCTTCGTCAGTATGACATCAACGCTTCGTGATGCGATGTCAATTCCGCTGCGTAAGGGTTAAGTCTGTCGAGAAACCTTAAAAAAAGATTACGCTCGACGGATCGAACCAGCTCTGGCTGCATTATAGGCTAAACGTCGGTCACCGCAGGGGAATGATATGCGACGCGGTTTGGGGATCATCATGGCGGCATGTGTGCTGGCGGCTTCGCCGGCAGCATCTGCGCGTGATTTTGCCTCTAGCACGACTGCTATCACGTCCTCGCCGGCAGATCTGTCGCTCGCTTACAACACGCAGACGGACCTTTCCTTCCGCCGCGGCCTGCAGATCAGGCTGGGCTGGACGGGCGACTATGCCGGGCCGTTCTCGGGCGTCATCGAGGCGGCCACACTTAGGGCCATCCGCGATTTCCAGGCCCGCCACGGTCTGCGTGCCGACGGCGTCATCACCGAGGCGATGCTGCAGAAGCTGATCGCACTATCCGATGCCGTGCAGTCCGATCTTGGTGTGTCCGTCGTCGATGATCGTGAAACCGGTGTGCGCCTCGCGCTTCCTCTCAATCTCGTCAAGGACGCCGGCCGGACCGAGGTCGGGCATCTCTGGCGCGCCCAAGACGGTAGTGTCGAGATCGAGACGGTCAGGATTGCCGATACCGGTCAGACCTTGTCGGGGCTCTACGATACGCTGAGCCAGGCGACGGCCGAGCGTTCGGTGCTCGGTGCACAGAAGGCGGATGACTGGTTCACTGTCGCCGGGGTCGAATCCGGCCGGCGGTACTTCATGCGGTTTTCCGGGTCGAAGTCTGATCTGCGCGGGTTTTCGGTCTCCTACAAGGAAAGCGACGAGAGCGAAGTCGCTTCTTTCGTGACGGTTGCGTCCAATCTCTTCGAGCCTTTCGCCGGCGAGCCCGAAGCGCCGCTCGTTGCGGACAATCGCGGCAATTCGTTCTCCGCACTGCTCGAACGGCGGCGTTCCGCAGACAAGTCGGGAACGGCGCGATATGCGATGGCTGACAACGACGCGGACGGCCGTCGTTCCCATCTGTTCGAGTTGCCCCGCGAGCGCAGCTACGACAATGCGGCGATCGAGCCCGCTCAGGAAGCCGGCCGGCAAGCCGGCGCCGCACCGGCCTTCGACATGGCCGGGTCCGGTTTCGTCGTCTCGGATGGCTGGCTCCTGACCAACGCTCATGTCGTTCGTGGCTGCCGCAAGGTCGAGGTCGGCAACAACATTCCCGCATCCGAGGTTCGCATCGACTCCTCCAACGACCTGGCTCTCGTCCATGTGGGGCAAAGCCTCGGCTCGCCCCTGGCGATTTCGGCGGCAAAGCCGCGCCTCGGCGAGGATATCCTGGCGCTCGGCTTTCCGCTGCGCTCGATCCTGGCGGACTCCCTCAACGTCACCCGCGGCAATGTCTCCTCGCTTCTCGGGCTGATGAACGATCCGCGCTATCTGCAGATCTCGGCGCCCGTTCAGCCCGGCAATTCCGGTGGCCCGCTTGTCGATCTGGCCGGACGTGTGGTCGGAGTGGTCACGGCAAAGCTCGATGCGGTCGCGGTCGCCGATGCGACGGGGGACATTCCGCAGTCCATCAATTTCGCTATCCGTCCCGATACCGTGTCTGCCTTCCTTCACAAGAACAAGATCGCCTTCCGCACGGCCAATCCGAAATCGGCACTCGAAAGCGTGCCGGACGCCACGGCGAAGGTGAAGGACTCGGTCTATCCGGTCGTCTGCACCGACTGAGACACCAGCCGAACTATCCAAGGCCTCTTTCACGACGCCCGGTTGGTGCTTTCCCATCAGTCAGCCGCGACCTGCACGCTCTCTTCCTCGCGGATTTTCGGTGGTGCGGTGATCTGCGCAAAGGCTTCGTCCATGGCGACCGTTCGACTCCCCAGCCACGGGAAATGACCGTAGAGGAACGAGAGTTGTCGTTCCGCCTCTGAAACGCTCTTGCCCGCGACGAACCGTTCATAGAGGGCCGAAACCAGGCCGGCACGGTCCGAGCCTGATCTGCAATGGACGAGAATGGGCTTTGGAGCGGTCTTCAGGACGAAGAGGAGTTCCTCGACCGTGTTCATGTCGGGAGCGTGCTTCGCCGACAGGTGAAAGCTGAGGAAGTCCAGTCCGTGACGCCTGGCCACGGCGCGCTCGGCCTCGTACCACGGGCGGCCTTCGTCGCCTCGCAGGTTCAAGATCGTGCGGATCCCGGCTGTCTCGACAAGCCGCTCGAGCCTACCCGCCGAGAGAGTTCCGGACCGGTAGAGACGTCCGGCTTCCACCGTATGAATATTGCCGGTGAGATGAATATAAGCGAGATTCGCCATCAGGATGCCGATCCACACAACGAAGACGCTTGTGACGCAAACCGTGATCAAGCGCAGCTGCTTCATCCATCTTCCCCCTTGTTTTCGGGAAGAGGGAATAGCGGCCGCCGATCTCATCGCGCTGACAGTTGCATGGCAGACGGGCAACGCTTTGATGTCCGTTGCAAGACCGGCGTTCTGACGGTTCCTTGACGGGGTAAGCCGTTAAGAGCCATGGCGGATCTGGCGACCGAGCGCCGCGCGAGGGAAGCGTCATTCGGGAACGCTTGGCCGGTCCGGGGGCGTCATGTCCGCCTGTTAGCGGTCGAGGAGTGGCGCGAAGCCCTGTTCGTGCTGGCTGCGACGGAACTCTCGCTCACCCACCTCGTTCGCCCATGAGACCATGGATCGCGACGATGATTTCGCCGTGACCAAACGTTTCGTCCAACGACGCCAAGGCAGAAGAAGACCGTCATGCCCGACCTCGACACCGACCCGAAAATGATGCGTGAACAGCAGGACAGGGATACGAAGGAAAACGCTGGCGAGAAGGACGGGGCGCGCCGGCAGGCCGACAGCGACGCGCAAAGCGCCGCAGAGCGGCAAGCTGCGTTGGAGGGAGAAGGCGGCTCGCAGGAGGACCAGATGGACGCCATCCTGCGCCAGAACGGCGCGAAGGAAGGCTCTTCGAAACCTGAAAGCGCCGAGCCCGGTCACCCCAAGAAGGGGCTCGTCAGACGGGGGCGGTCGCTCCTCGGCGGCTGAGGTCGGCGCGGGAGGCTAGAGTGATCACTGCCGGCACCCTATTTTCATAGGGATAAGAGCCAGTTAGGCGTTTTCTCGGATGCTCCGCCATAGCCGATGACACGGTACTCCAGGGCCGGCCACGACTTCATCGAGAAGGCGCACCATTCAACGCTTCGTCATTCTCGGGCCCCGTCCCGAGAATCCAGAAACTTTGGAAAAACAGAAGCTTAGGTGGTGCGCAGGATGCTCGGCGCGGCGCCCGAGCACGACGAGCGTGATGAAAGCTGACGCCTGATCGCGCAGTGCCAGTCACTCGGTGTTCGCCGTTCGACGAGACTGTCAGCCACTGTGGGGCTCCGCATCAGCCCTCCTTGTCGCCTCATGGCATGGCAGGGCCTGACCTATGTCAGGCCTTTCAGGAACTTGGCGAGATCGTCCGTGACATAGTCGATATGGTCGCCGTCATGGCCTTCATGCTCCCAAACGTCCCCGAAGGTGTCTTCGAAATTGTTCGGGACGATGAGGACGGTCCGCATTCCCAGACGCTTGGGCACTTCGAGGTTGCGCGCCAGATCCTCGAACATCGCCGCGTTCGGGGCGTCGATTTCATGCCGCGCGAGGAACTTGTCGTAGGTTTCGGCGGCGGGCTTCGGCACGAGATCGGCGGCGACGAGATCGAAGATGTCCTCGAAATTTTCGAGGATGCCGAGCTGGCGCGCGGCGCTCTCGGCGTGTCTCCGGTCGCCATTGGTAAAGATGAACTTGCGGCCGGGAAGCGCTGCGATGACCTCGCCGAGCGCCGGATCGGGGCTGAGCCAGCTGTAATCGATGTCGTGGACATACTGGAGAAACACGTCGGGATCGACGTCGTGCTCCAGCATCAGCCCGCGCAAGGTCGTGCCGTGGCGGCGATAGAAATCTTTCTGGAGAAGCCGGGCCTCGTCCTTGGGAAGCGAGAGGAAATCGGCGACGAACAGGGTCATCCGCTGATCGATCTGCGAAAACAGGTTTGAGTGGCGCGGATAGAGCGTATTGTCGAGATCGAACACCCAATCACGGATGCCGGCGAAATCGCCGCGTTTCACGTCCTCGGTCTTCTGGATGCTGGATGACATCGGGGTGTCCGCTGGTGTCGAGGATCTGTTTGATTTTTGAAACATCCGCCGATGATAGACGGCGGACCTTGCCGAAGACAGGACGATTCGTCTGATGCCCCTCTGGATTCCGATCACAATCGCAGCGGCTTTCTGCCAGAACCTGCGATCGGGCATGCAGAAGCGTCTCAAGGGACGCATGGGCACGACCGGCGCGACATTCGTGCGCTTCGGCTTCGGCCTGCCCTTCGCGATCGTCTATCTGATCCTTGTCGCGGGGGTGAACAGCGAGGCGGTCCCCCGGCCGACTGCCGTATTCCTTGCGGCCGCGGCGGCTGGCGGCATCGCCCAGATCGGTGCGACCTTCCTCCTCGTCTATCTCTTCGGCTTCAGAAACTTCATGGTCGGCACGGCCTATTCCAAGACAGAGCCGGTCCAGGCAGCCCTGTTCGGCTTCCTCATTCTGGGCGAGACGGTCTCGCCCTTCGGCCTTCTGGCGGTCGTCGCCGGCGTGGTCGGCGTGGTCCTCATATCGATCGGCAATTCGGGCGGTGGCAGCGTGCTCAGGGGGCTCGGCTCGCGGGAAGCGCTCATCGGCATCGCCTGCGGCGCCCTGTTCGGCGTTTCGGCGGTGTGTTTTCGGGCGGCCGCCCTCGCGATCGCGGACGGATCGGTAGCGATGCGGGCGGCGTTGACGCTCGTCGTCACCCTTTTCATCCAGAGTTCCGTGATGCTCGCCTGGATGACGCTGCGGGACCGCGGCGAATTGCGTCGCGTGGCGATGGCCTGGGCGCCGGGCCTTCTGGTCGGCCTCGCCGGCGCCAGTGCCTCGGCCGGCTGGTTCACTGCGATGACATTGCAGAAGGTCGCCTATGTCCGGGCGCTGGGCCAGATCGAGCTCGTCTTTACCCTGGCCTCGTCGCTCTTCTGGTTTCGTGAGACCGTCACCCGCCTCGAGCTTGCCGGCGCGGCGGTGATCGTGCTTGCGATCTTCGGGCTCATCGCCGGCGCCTGATCGCCCGGCGGCCTCATCGCTGCCGGCCCGGCGGGACGTGGTCCTTCCGCCAAGCATATCCACCATGCGCCAAAGCCGATTGCATCACGCCATTCTGCGTCCTAAGTAGGCTCCATGGTCACCATCCTCGATACCCGCCAGTCAGAGGCCGACAGGCCGAGGCTTCGCCACCCCGAAAAGGCCCACCGGCCGGACGCCAACGCCAGTCCGCCGAAGCCGGACTGGATTCGCGTGAAGGCGCCGGTTTCGAAAGGCTATTTCGAGACCCGCGAAATCGCCCGCGAGAACAGGCTTGTCACGGTCTGCGAGGAGGCGGGCTGTCCGAATATCGGCGGCTGCTGGGAAAAGAAGCACGCGACCTTCATGATCATGGGGGGCATCTGCACGCGCGCCTGCTCTTTCTGCAACGTCGCCACCGGCATGCCGCACGCGCTCGACGAGAGCGAGCCGGAAAGTGTCGGGCGAGCGGTTGCCAAGATGGGGCTCAACCACGTCGTCATCACCTCGGTCGATCGCGACGATCTCGCCGACGGCGGCGCGGAGCATTTCGTCCAGACGATCCGCGCGATCCGCGCTGCGGCGCCCGGCACGACCATCGAGATCCTGACGCCGGACTTCCTGAGGAAGCCAGGCGCCCTGGAGCGGGTGGTCGAGGCCAAGCCCGACGTCTTCAACCACAATCTCGAGACCGTGCCGTCGAAATATCTGACGGTGCGCCCCGGTGCGCGGTATTTCCACTCGATCCGGCTGCTGCAGCGGGTGAAGGAGCTCGACCCGACGATCTTCACCAAATCCGGCATCATGGTCGGCCTCGGCGAGGAGCGGAACGAGGTTCTGCAGCTGATGGACGATCTGCGCACCGCCGACGTCGACTTCCTCACCATCGGCCAGTATCTCCAGCCGACCAAGAAGCACCATGCGGTGATCCGCTATGTGACGCCGGAGGAGTTCAAGTCCTTCGAGACGGTGGCGCTGACCAAAGGCTTTCTCGTCGTCGCGGCAAGCCCGCTCACCCGCTCCTCGCATCATGCCGGCGAGGATTTCGAACGCCTGAAGGCCGCCCGCCTGGCGCGCCAGTCCGCCGCCTGATCCCCGAGCATCATGCCGAAATTCGAAACGACCCGCCCCGTCCATCACACCGCCGACGAGATGTTCGCCCTCGTCGCCGATGTCGAGAAATACCCCGAATTCCTTCCGCTGTGCCAGGCGCTGACCGTGCGCTCCGAGCGCGAGAAGGACGGCAAGCGGCTGCTCGTCGCCGACATGACGGTCGCCTACAAGATGGTCCGCGAGACCTTCACGTCGCAGGTGCTGCTGAAGCCCGAGGAGCGGCGGATCGAGGTCTCCTATGTCAACGGCCCGTTCAAGTTCCTCGACAACCGCTGGGACTTCGTGCCGACGGGCGAGGGCACCTGCGACGTCAAGTTCTTCATCGAATACGAGTTCAAGAGCCGCACCCTCGGCATGCTGATGGGCACGATGTTCGACTACGCGTTCAGACGGTTCGCCGTGGCGTTCGAGGAGCGGGCGGACAAGGTCTATGGGTGAAGGGCATGGCGGGTGCAGGGCCTGCCATCATCAACGAATCGCCAGTTCCGCGTTTGAACCAGAATACGATGAAGAGGTTTCAAAAGCGCACCGATCGGCTAAACAAGAAGGCCGAGCAGAGTTCCGACAATAATTGCAAGAGCAATAACCAACAGCTTCCTTACCGTCGATGCCTTGGCGGCGTTTTCCTTTGAAATCGGTTTGGAATTGGCTTTTTGAGCATCACGCATTTTCCCGTCGCTTTCGCTCATTTCGTGATGCCGTTGGGTTTCGTTCTGAAATGGCGTGAAATGCTCTTTCGTTGAGGGGGCGAAATAATGGGAATGGAATCATCAATTCTGTTTCAGAAGAGATGATCGGCGGATTTCGACCCTTGTGGGACGTTCCGAGAACATGCGGCGAATGTCGGCGTCAGACTTTGGCTGCGTTCTAAAGGTCGAGCGTCACATCGATATGGCCGTGTCATCCTTGGCAGTCCGCCTGACCAGCATCGTGTAGAAGCGCGTCACGTTCGATTGATCCTCGAAGAGACGCTCACAAACAGCGTTGAGTTCCTCCGTGTCGCGTAGACGTAGGATCAGGATGACATCGGTCTGACCGGTAACCGCGTAGGCCTGCGATACCGCGTTTTCTCGTGTGGCAAAGTCCAAGAACCGACGCATATGCTGCTCGCCGTGCAGCTTGAGCTCCACTGTGACGACAGCCTTCAAAGTGCGCCCCGCCTTGGCTGGGTTCAAGATCGCGACGATCCTGTCGATAACCCCTGTCTTTCGCAAACGCCGGACCCTACGCAGGCAGCTCGAAGGCGCCAGGCCGATCTTTTCTGCAAGATCGGCGTTCGTCCGCGAGGCGTCTCGCTGCAGCAGCTCCAACAGCTTTCTGTCAATTCTGTCCATCGGACTCCCAACACAGCTGCCCCGTCATGCAATAAAATTGCATCGTTTTGCAATCTTTGACCGCATCTTCGATCGCGCTCGGCCTATCCAATGGATAGCAACTCCATGGAGGTCGATATGAAGCTTGTCCGATTTCTTGCTCGCCAGACACGCGAGACGCTTGAGATTTACTGGCTTCTCGTGCGCATCATGGTGCCCGTCATCCTCGCGACGGAACTCTTAAAAGAACTCGGTGCGCTCGATTTCATTTCGCCGACCTTCGGACCGGTTATGGCGCTTATCGGGCTACCGCCAGAACTCGGCCTCGCTTGGCTGACTGGCTTGTTAGTCGGGCTCTGGGGGGCGGTCCCGATCGTCTTCACCCTTGTTCCGGTGGAACAGCTGAGCACGGCCGACATGACGGTCTTCTCGGCTCTTCTCCTGATCGCGCATGGCCTGCCGGTGGAGCAGCGGATCATCGCGCAGGCCGGGCCGTCATTCCTGTTGACTTCCCTTCTCCGCCTTGGTGGCGGGTTGCTCTACGCATTCATGCTGCATCATCTCTTCGCGGCGACGGGTTGGCTCTCCCAACCGCTCGCTCCTGCGTGGGTCCCGATGGAGGACGCCACAGGGGGCTGGGTATCGATGTTCGGCAGTCTAGCCGAGACCCTGATTTCGATGTTCGCCATCCTCTGGGCTTTATCCGTAGGACTGGAGCTTTCAAAACGACTTGGCGTTCTCGATCGACTGATCGCAATGATCAGGCCGGTGCTTCGTCTTTCCGGCATGAGCAGGGACGTAGGTCCATTCGCCGCAATCGGTCTTTTGCTCGGCATCTCCTATGGAGGCGCGCTCCTGATCCGGGAAGCCAGATCAGATGTCGTCGAGCCTCGCCAGATCTTCGTCGCCTGCGTCTTCATGGGCTTCGCACACAGCATCATCGAGGACACGCTTGTCGTCGTGGCGCTCGGAGCCGATATCTGGGGCGTACTCGTGGGGAGGGTGGCGGTCGCAATCGCCTTCACGGCCGTCGTCGCCTTCTGTGTCAGAGCCCTTTCCGAAGAAAGCTTCCGAAAATGGGCGTTTCGCGATGAGCGAAAGAGAAACAGGAGGGGCTGGCGTTTCTGGCGTCGAAAGCGGGTTGCATAGTTGACATCGAACCATGGCCCTGCGAGCGGCAGCAAACCACTCATCCCAGCGATTCCATAATGGCCCCTACGCCACCGTCTATAAATTGCAAAATACTGAAATCGGTGTTCGCCATACCCCGGGCGGTTGGAGCTTCAAGTTGCTAGTTTTTCAGCAGCATCTCCAGCGCTACAATCACCGATGCCGCCCGTATTCCGGCGCGGCCCAAGTCTCCGAACCGCTTCTCCCGATACACCGTAGCGTCCGGCCCTGCGCAGGCGAAATGCACCAGCCCGACCGGTTTCGTCTCCGACCCGCCGCCCGGCCCGGCGATCCCGGTGATCGACACCGCTACCGTCACTCCTGAACGCTCTCGCCCGCCCTCGGCCATTTGCCGGGCGACCACCTCCGACACGGCGCCATGGGACTCAAGCGCCGCCGGATCGACGCCGACGAGCTCGATCTTTGCCTGATTGGAATAGGTGACGAAGCCGCGGTCGATCACGGCGGAGGAGCCGGCGATGTCGGTGATCGCGCCGGCGACGAGGCCGCCGGTGCAGGATTCGACCGTGGCGATCGTCCAGCCGGCAGCTGTGTAGCGCTCGACGATCTCGCGGGCGAGGGCGGTGATGCGGTTCTCGGTGTCCAGCGGGTCGTCTGTCATTGCGCCTCTCCATAGACCACCGAGGCCGTCGCGATCGCGGCGATGCCCTCGCGGCGGCCGACGAAGCCGATCGTCTCGTTGGTCGTCGCCTTGACCGACACCCGGTCCATCGAAAGCCCGGTCATCCTGGCAATGGCCTCGCGCATCGCCTCGCGATGCGGCGCGATCTTCGGCGCCTCGCAGATCAGCGAGATGTCGGCATTCATGATCCGCCCGCCCCTGGCCGCGACGATCTCCACGGCCTTCTCGACGAAGATATGGGACGCCGCCCCCTTCCACTGCGGATCGCTCGGCGGAAAATGATCGCCGATGTCGCCGGCCCCGCAGGTGGCCAGCAGCGCGTCGGTGAGGGCGTGGAGGCCGACATCGGCGTCGGAATGGCCGTCGAGCGTCTGGTCATGGGGGATCCTGACGCCGCAAAGCGTGACGTGGTCGCCAGCAACGAGGCGATGGACGTCGTAGCCATTGCCGGTGCGAACGTCGATCTGAGGGGCGGTCATGGGCAAGGTCTCCTTCAGCCTGTCGTTCGCGGCGACGATGTCTTCGCGGGTGGTGAGTTTCACATTGCCGGACGAGCCCTCGACCAGCGTGACGGCCAGCCCCGCCCATTCGGCGATCGAGGCATCGTCGGTGAAATCCGAGCGGCCGGAGCTCGCAGCGTCTCTATGGGCGCTCCGGATTGCCGCAAAGCGAAAGCCCTGCGGCGTCTGCGCGCCATAAAGGCCCTTGCGCGGCACCGTCTCGGCGATCGAGCGGTCGCTGTTGGCACGCTTGATTGTGTCGGCGATGGCAACGGCCGGGATCGCACCGCCGTTTGTTGCCGCCGCATCGATCACACGGTCGATCGTCGCCGTGTCGACGAAGGGGCGCACGGCGTCGTGGATGAGGACGAGATCGGGGCCCGTTCCGGCCGCCGCAAGAGCGTCGAGGCCGCGGCAGACCGAGATCTGCCGTTCGGCCCCGCCGATGACGATTTCGAGGCCGTCGGCTCGTTCGCCGAGGGCGCGGGCGCACAGGTCGCGGTCATCGGCATGGATGACGACGACGATCCTGTCGATCCGCGGGTGGCTGCCAAACAGCGCGACCGTATGGGCGAGGACGGCCCGGCCGCCGATGCTCTGATACTGCTTGGGGCCCTCCGTGGTGTGGCCGGCGCGCTCGCCCCGGCCGGCCGCCACCAGGATCGCCGCGATGCTCGTCGTCATCCGGTCTGTCCTCGTTCGAAAACTCGCTTCGCAGGAGCACAAAGCAGTCAGCAAAGGCAAGCAATTTGCTTGTCATTTGAGCACGCTCCGATTAAGTACAGCCCAGGTGCTGCAAGAATCGACAGTTGCGATGATCGCTCAGACTTTAGGCGAAATGAGAAGGATCAAAGACGTTTCCCGTCCTCTGGCGGTCGGGGAGCTGACGCTCGCCAATCGCGTCCTGCTCGCGCCGATGTCCGGCGTCAGCGACGTGCCGTTGCGCCGGCTCGCCCGTCGGTTCGGTGCGGGGCTCGTCGTCTCCGAGATGGTCGCGAGCGGAGAATATCTGAAAGGCGTCGGCGAGACGAGCCTTCGCGCGCTGCGCGACGCGCCGGGCATTCATGCGGTGCAGCTCGCTGGGCGCGAGCCGGCCGTGATGGGCGAGGCCGCGGCGCGGCTGGCCGGTGCGGGCGCGGATCTCATCGACATCAATTTCGGCTGCCCGGCCAAGAAGGTCGTCGGCGGTCTGTCGGGGTCGGCCCTGATGCGCGAGCCCGAGCTTGCGCTGGCCATCGTCGAGGCCGTGGTCGCCGGCGCGGGCGACGTGCCGGTCACGGTGAAGATGCGGCTCGGCTGGGATCGCTCGACCATGAATGCCCCCTGGCTTGCATCGCGCGCCGAGGACGCGGGCGTCAGGATGATCACGGTCCATGGCCGGACCCGGATGGAATTTTACGACGGCGTCGCCGACTGGCGGGCCATCGCGGCCGTCCGCCGTCAGGTGAGGCTTCCGCTCGTCGCCAATGGCGACCTCTCCTCTGATGACCGCCTGCAGGAGATGCTGCGGTCGAGCGGCGCCGACGCGGTGATGGTGGGGCGCGGATGCTACGGTCGTCCCTGGCTTCCCGGGCTGATGGCACGGGCGATCGGCCTGTCCGATCTCGCGCGGATCGACTTGTCCGATTTCGTCGTCGAGCATTACGAGGCGATGCTGTCCCATTACGGATCGGCGACGGGCATTCGCCATTCCCGCAAACATCTGGGCTGGTACCTCGACCGCTTTGCGGCGACGGGCGCACCGGTTCCTTCCTGTGAAAGAAAGGCGGTCATGACCGCAACCAATCAGGACGACGTGAGGCGGCGGCTGGTTCGTCTGTTTGCCGGCACGACGCTCGCCGATGTCGAGCTGGCGGCGACTGAAGTCAAAGCGGAGGCGGCGTGACGATGGCAGCTTCATCCGAAGACGAGACGCCGGTCTGTGCCTCGGCTGCCCAGGTTCTCAACGCGTTGCCCCATCCCGTCATCGTCGTCGATGAGGCGGGGCGGTTCTGCTTTGCCAATTCCGATGCCGAGCAGTTCTTTTCGGCAGGCTCGGCCTATCTCGCCCGAAAGACGCTGCAGGATTTCGTCCCCGGCGACAGCCCGCTGTTCTTCCTGATCGAGCAGGCGCGCGAGCAGCAGGCGCGGATCAGCGAATATCGCGTCGACATCTCTTCGCCGCGGCTCGGAGGCGAGCGGCTGGTCGATCTCTACGTCTCGTCGATGAACGAGGCGCCGGAGCTCGTCGTCGTGATGATCCAGCAGCGCTCCATTGCCGAGAAGATGGACCGCCAGCTGACGCACCGCTCGGCGGCCCGCACCGTCACCGGGCTTGCCGCGATGCTCGCCCACGAGATCCGCAATCCGCTTTCGGGCATCAAGGGCGCGGCGCAGCTTCTGGCGACCTCCGCCAGCGACGAGGACCGCGGGCTGACGCGGCTGATCCAGGAAGAGAGCGACCGGATCGTCAAACTCGTCGACCGGATGGAGGTGTTTTCCGACCAGCGGCCGATCGAGCGCTCGGCGGTCAACATCCATTCCGTGCTCGAACACGTGAAGACCCTGAGCCGGAACGGTTTCGCGCGGGACATGAAGATCGTCGAACTCTACGATCCGTCGCTGCCGCCGGTCTTCGCCAATCGTGACCAGCTCGTCCAGGTGTTCCTCAATCTCGTCAAGAACGCCGCCGAGGCGGTGCGTGGGAAAGAGGGCGCCGAGATCCGGCTGACCACCGCCTACAAGCCGGGCGTCAGGCTTTCCGTCCCCGGGACGCGGGACCGGGTGACGCTGCCCCTGGAATTTGCCGTCGAGGACAATGGCGATGGCGTGCCGGACGACATTCGCGAGCACATCTTCGATCCCTTCGTCACCACCAAGCCGAGCGGCTCCGGCCTCGGCCTCGCGCTCGTCGCCAAGATCGTCGGCGATCATGGCGGCGTCATCGAATGCGAGTCGCAGCCGGGCCATACCGTTTTTCGCATTCTGATGCCGGCCTGGCGCGAGCTTTCCGTGCCCGGCGAGACCGACGAATAGGGCTGATACCGAATGGCAATGCAGATCATCGTAGCCGACGACGACGCCGCGATCCGGACGGTCGTCTCACAGGCACTCATGCGTGCCGGCTTCGAAGTGCGGGTCACCTCGAACATCGCGACGCTTTGGCGCTGGATTTCGGCCGGCGAGGGCGACCTCGTCATCACCGACGTCCTGATGCCCGACGGCAACGCCTTCGACACCCTGCCGAAAATCAAGAATTCGCGGCCCGAACTGCCGGTCGTGGTGATGAGCGCGCAGAACACCTTCATGACGGCGATCAAGGCGTCGGAGAGGGGCGCCTACGACTATATCCCGAAGCCCTTCGACCTGACCGAGCTCGTCTCGATCGTGCGCCGCGCCCTGTCCGAACCCAAGCCCGGTCCGCGTGCCGGCGCTCAGGACGACCTGCAGGAATCGATGCCGCTGGTCGGCCGCTCGCCGGCCATGCAGGACATCTATCGCGCGCTGGCGCGGATGATGCAGACCGACCTGACGGTGACGATCACCGGCGAATCCGGCACGGGCAAGGAGCTCGTCGCACGGGCGCTGCACGATTACGGCCGCCGGCGCAAAGGCCCGTTCGTCGCCATCAACATGGCCGCGATCCCTCGCGATCTGATCGAATCGGAACTCTTCGGCCATGAGAAGGGCGCCTTTACCGGCGCCCAGGCGCGCACCAGCGGCCGCTTCGAACAGGCCGAAGGCGGCACGCTCTTCCTCGACGAGATCGGCGACATGCCGATGGAGGCGCAGACCCGCCTCCTGCGCGTCCTGCAACAGGGCGAATACACCATCGTCGGCGGCCGGACGCCGATCGCGACGGACGTGCGCATCGTCGCCGCGACCAACAAGGACCTGCGCCAGCTGATTTCCCGGGGTCTTTTCCGCGAGGATCTGTTCTATCGGCTGAATGTCGTGCCGCTGCGCCTGCCGCCGATGCGTGAGCGCATCGAGGACCTGCCCGATCTGGCGCGGCATTTTTTCGCATCCGCCGAGAAGGAAGGGCTGCCCCGCAAGACGCTCAGTCAGGGCGCGCTCGACGTCATGCGGCGCTATGCCTGGCCGGGCAATGTCCGCGAACTGGAAAACCTCATCCGCCGTTTGGCGGCGCTCTATCCGCAGGACGAGATCTCCGCGGAGATCCTCGAGCACGAGCTTACCAGCGACCCGATCAAAAGCCCGGGAATCGAGACGGACGGCAGCAAACCCATTGATCTCAGTGCTGCGGTGGAACGCTATCTCAGCGAATATTTTTCGTCCTTCGGCGACGATCTGCCGCCGCCGGGCCTGCATGGTCGTATCCTGCGGGAAGTGGAATATCCGCTGATCGCGGCAGCGCTTGCGGCGACGCGGGGCAATCAGGTCAAGGCCGCCGATCTCCTCGGCGTCAACCGCAATACGTTGCGCAAGAAGATCCGCGATCTCGATATTTCAGTGGTTCGTTCGATCCGCTGACTCGCTTTTTTCGGAGTTTCGTTGCAGTTTGGACACATTCCGTTGCTCAGTGGCAACGGAACTCGAATTGTCCGTAAAACATGACGACACACCCGATCCATACCGATTCCGAAGTGCCGTTCCTGATGGAGCGACGCCGCTTCCTTCTGTTCCCCGGTCTTCTCGCCGTGGCGGGAGCGCTGATTACCGGCGCGATCTCCTTCGTCGTCCTGATGGGCCTCACGCCGATCGAGCCGACCGATACGATCGTCACCATCGCCACGGTGGTGAACGGTGGATTCGTCCTGCTTCTCTGCGTCCTGATCGGCCGCGAGGTGCTGCGCATGCTGAGGGCGCGGCGTCAGGGCAGGGCGGCTTCACGCCTGCATGTGCGCATCGTCGTCCTGTTCTCGATCGTCGCCGCGCTGCCGGCGCTCCTCGTCGCCATCGTCGCCAGCGTCACCCTCGATCTCGGTCTCGACCGCTGGTTCGGCATGCGCACCCGCGCGATCGTCGAATCCTCGATCAGTGTCGCGAAGGCCTATGTGAACGAGAACGCCCGCAACCTGCAGGGCACGACGCTGTCGATGGCCTATGATCTCGATCAGCAGCGCCAGCTTTTCGATCTTGACCGGGGCGGATTTCAGGATCTGATGACCGAGCAGGCGCGGGGCCGGGCGCTGCTCGGCGCCCAGATCCTGCGTCTCGACGGCAAGCCCATCCTGAAAGCCGATGTCGATGAGAAGAAGCCGCTGCCGGTGCCGCCGGCGGACGCTCTGCAACAGGCGGCGGCGGGCAATCTTGTCTTCATCCCGCCGGGGGTGACCAATCTCGTCGGCTCGATCATTCGCCTCCGGCAGATCGCCAATGCCTATCTCTACACCGTGCGCGCCGTCGATCCCGACGTGATCAAGGCGCTGCGCGAAATGGAGGAGCGCTCGGCGGAATATTCGAGCCTGTCCGACAACCGGTTTGGCCTGCAGCTGGCTTTCGCGCTGCTTTATCTCGGCATCACGCTCATCGTCCTTCTGTCGGCGATCTGGACCGGAATCGGCGTCGCCGATCGGCTGGTCCGGCCGATCAGGCTGCTCATCGGCGCGGCGGACGAGGTGTCGGAGGGCAATCTCTCTGTGTCGGTGCCCGTCCGCGTGTCGGATGGCGACGTCGGATCGCTTTCCAACACCTTCAACAACATGATCCTGCAGCTGAGAAGCCAGCGCTCGGAGCTGGTCAACGCCAAGGACGTGATCGACGAACGCCGCCGTTTCATCGAGGCGGTGCTGTCGGGCGTGACCGTCGGCGTCATGGGCATCGAGCGCGACGGCACGATCTCCATGCTGAACCCCTCCGCCGAACGCATACTCGGCGTCGAGGCCGACGGCGTTACCGGCAAGAAGCTCGAGGTCGCATTTCCCGAGATCGGGCAGATCCACAAGTCCGTCGGAGCCTCGCGGCGTGCGGAGCATCTCGAAGAGGTCAAGCTTCGGATCCGCGAACGCGAGCGCACGCTTGCGATCCGCATCACCTCGTCCGAGGATAGCGACGGCGATCATTCGTCGGTGGTGACGATCGACGACATCACCGATCTCGTCGATGCTCAGCGCACATCCGCCTGGGCCGACGTCGCAAGGCGCATCGCCCACGAGATCAAGAACCCGCTGACGCCGATCCAGCTGTCGGCCGAGCGCATCCGCCGGCGCTACGGCAAGCGCGTCGAAGACGACCGCGAGGTCTTCGACCGCTGCGTCGAAACCATCATCCGGCAGGTCTCGGACATCGGCCGCATGGTCGACGAATTTTCCACCTTCGCCCGCATGCCGAAGCCCACAATGGAGCGGATGGATCTTCGCGACGCGCTGCGCGAGGCGGTGTTCATGCGCGAGATGGGCGATCACGGGATCGCGTTCACGGCGCAGATTCCCGACACGCCGATGCTCGGCTCATACGATATAAGGCTTTTGTCCCAGGCGTTCGGCAATCTGGTCAAGAACGCCGTGGAAGCGCTGGAAGCCTGCGAAGACATCGAGGGGCGGATCGTCATCCGGGCGACGGCCGAAGGTGACGTGTACCGGATCGACATCGTCGACAACGGTCGTGGTTTTCCCAAGGAGAATCGCGATCGGCTGCTCGAGCCCTACATGACGACGCGCGAGAAGGGGACCGGCCTCGGCCTCGCGATCGTTCGCAAGATCATCGAAGACCATGGCGGCACGATTTCACTCGAAGATGCACCCGATCAGCCGCACGGCGCGCTGGTGCGGATCGTGCTGCCGGCAGGCCCTGCTCCGCACGACGCGAGCGCACTGAAAGACTGAGAAAAAGAAGGAGTGGTGAGCCATGGCATCGGATATTCTGATCGTCGATGACGAAGCCGACATTCGCGAACTCGTCGCGGGGCTTCTGGAGGACGAGGGGCACGAGACCCGAACCGCCGGCAATTCGGACGCGGCCCTGCAGGCCATCACCGACCGGGTGCCGCGGCTGGTGTTTCTCGACATCTGGCTGCAGGGCAGCCGGCTCGACGGGCTCGACCTGCTCGATGCCATCAAGGCCCAGCACCCGGAGGTGCCGGTGGTGATGATTTCCGGCCACGGCAACATCGAGACCGCGGTCTCGGCGATCCGGCGCGGCGCCTATGATTACATCGAGAAGCCCTTCAAGGCCGACCGGCTGGTGCTGATCGCCGAGCGGGCGCTGGAGACCTCGAAGCTCAAGCGCGAGGTTCTCGAGCTCAAGCGCCGTTCCACCGATTTCGCCGAGCTCATCGGCAAGTCGCAGCCGATGAACCAGCTGCGCAGCGTCATCGAGCGGGTGTCGCCGACCAACAGCCGGGTGATGATCCTCGGCGCTTCGGGATCGGGCAAGGAGATGGTGGCGCGGGCGATCCACGCGGCCTCGCCGCGCGCCTCCGGCCCGTTCGTCGCGCTCAATGCCGCGGCGATCACGCCCGACCGCATGGAGCTCGAACTCTTCGGCAACGAGACGCCGCCGGGCACGGAGCGCAAGATCGGCGCTCTGGAGGAGGCCCATCGCGGCGTCCTCTACCTCGACGAGGTCGCCGACATGCCGCGCGAGACGCAGAACCGCATCCTGCGGGTTCTCACCGAGCAGACCTTCGAGCGCGTCGGCGGCTCGAAACGGGTGAAGGTCGACGTGCGGATCATTTCCTCGACCTCGCAGAACCTCGATTCCTTGATCGCCGAGGGCCTGTTCCGCGAGGATCTCTATCATCGCCTCGCCGTGGTGCCGATCCAGGTCCCGCCTCTCGCCGATCGACGCCAGGACGTGCCGATGCTGATCGAGGCCTTCATGAATCAGATCAGCGAGCAGACCGGCATCAAGACGAAGCGAATCAGCGACGAGGCGATGGCCGTTCTTCAGGCCAGCGAATGGCCGGGCAATGTGCGCCAGCTGCGCAACAACGTCGAGCGGCTGATGATCCTGTCCCGCGACACCGACGCCGACCATCCGATCACCGCCGACATGCTGCCCAACGAGGTCGGCGACATGCTGCCGAGGACGCCGAGCCAGGCCAATGGCCAGATCCTCGCTCTGCCTTTGCGCGATGCGCGCGAGGTGTTCGAGAAGGAGTATCTCGTCGCCCAGATCAACCGCTTCGGCGGCAACATCTCGCGCACGGCAGAATTCGTCGGCATGGAACGCTCGGCGCTGCACCGCAAGCTGAAATCTCTCGGCATTTGAGCTGCCTTTCCTTTAAGGGTGCGCCCCTGGAACTCATGGCGATGGAGCGGCCAGAATGAAGGTGGTGATCTGCGGCGCGGGGCAGGTGGGCTACGGCATTGCCGAGAGGCTGGCCTCCGAGCGTAACGACGTGTCGGTGATCGACACCTCGCGCACGCTCGTCCAGGCGATTCGCGACAATCTCGATGCCAGAGGCTTCGTCGGCCACGGCTCGCAGCCGGACGTTCTGGCCGAGGCGGGCGCCGAACAGGCCGACATGATCATCGCCGTGACGTTGCACGACGAGGTCAACATGATCGCCTGCCAGGTCGCGCATTCTCTCTTCAACGTGCCGACCAAGATCGCCCGCATCCGCTCCCAGAGCTATCTGCGGCCGCATTGGCAGGACCTCTTCTCGACCGACAATCTGCCGATCGACGTGATCATCTCGCCGGAGGTCGAGGTGGGCGAGATGGTGCTGCGGCGCATTGCCCTGCCCGGGGCGATGGACGCGGTGCGCTTTGCCGACGACAACATCGCCATGGTGGCGATCGAATGTTCGGAGGACTGCCCGGTCGTCAACACGCCGCTCGACCAGCTGACCGACCTCTTCCCCGATCTCAACGCCACCGTCGTCGGCATCTGGCGCGGCGACCGGCTGTTCATTCCCTCATCGACCGACCACATGGTGCCGGGCGACGTCGCCTATGTGGTGGCCGAAAAGGGCCATGTGCGCCGCGCCCTCGGCCTGTTTGGCCACGAGGAACCGGAGGCTGGCCGCATCGTCATCGTCGGTGGCGGCAATATCGGCTACTTCGTCGCCCAGCAGATCGAGACGCGCAGCATCGGGGCCAAGATCCGCGTCATCGAGGACAATCACGACCGCGCCGTGACGATCGCCGACGGGCTGAAGCGGACGATCGTCCTGCATGGCAACGGCCTCGACCAGTCGATCCTCAAGGAAGCGGACATCGGCTCGAGCGATCTCCTCGTCGCTCTGACCAACGACGACAAGGTCAACATCCTGTCGAGCGTCATGGCCAAGCGGCTGGGCTGCAAGGGCAATCTGGCGCTGCTCAACAATGCCGACTATCAGGGCTTCACCCGGACGCTGGGTATCGACGCCTTCATCAATCCCCGCTCGGTGACGATCTCGCGCGTTCTCCAGCATGTCCGGCGCGGGCGCATCCGGGCGGTGCATTCGATCCAGAACGGCGTTGCGGAGGTGATCGAGGCCGAGGCGCTCGAGACCTCGCCGCTGGTCGGCGAGCCGCTGCGCGACCTCGATCTTCCCGACAATCTGAGGATCGGGGCGATTTACCGGAACGGCGCCTATGTCAAACCGAGCGGCCAGACGAAGATCCGGGCCAAGGACAGGGTCGTCATCTTCGCGGCGGCGGCCGCCGTACGTCATGTCGAGCAGATGTTCCGGGTGTCGCTGGAGTTCTTTTGACCGGTGATTTTTACAGCGCGCATGTCAAACTCGCGCTTCGCCAGAAAATTGCGTCGTGATTCGCAACGGATGGGGCTTCGAAGTCATTCGCACCTGCGGTATCAATGAGAAAGCGTCCGCAAGAGACCGGCCGCGACTACGAGCAATCAAGGCTGCAGCACAAATCAAAAAGGATATCTCTGCATGCCAGAGCGGACCCAGCACCTTCAGGACCTGTTTCTCAACACGGTTCGCAAGCAAAAGATTTCGTTGACGATTTTTCTGGTCAACGGTGTAAAACTCACCGGCGTCGTCACGTCGTTCGACAATTTCTGCGTCCTTCTGCGTCGCGACGGCCATTCGCAGCTCGTCTACAAGCACGCGATTTCGACGATCATGCCCTCGCAGCCCGTGCAGATGTATGAAGGCGTCGACGAGAGCGGGAAGGCCTGATTGGCGGAATTTTCAGACAAAGCGCCGCGCGGACCGATCGAGCACCGGAAGGTGCCGACGCGGGCGGCCGTGTTCGTGCCGGTCTTCAAACAGCGCAGCGACGCCGACAGCCGCGGCGTAACTGGCTCCGAGGCGGTCCGCCGCAGCGACGAGGCGCGGCTGGATGAGGCTGTCGGCCTTGCAGCAGCGATCGATCTCGACATCGTCGCCGCCCAGATCGTCTCCGGCCAGAAGCCTCAGCCGGCGACGCTGATCGGCAGCGGCAAGGTCGAAGAGCTGAAGGGGCTCGTGGCGGCAGAGGCCGTCGGCCTCGTCATCGTCGATCATCCGCTGACGCCGGTGCAGCAGCGCAATCTCGAAAAAGAGCTCGACACCAAGGTGCTCGACCGGACAGGCCTGATCCTCGAGATCTTCGGCCGCAGGGCGCGCACCAAGGAGGGCCGGCTGCAGGTCGAGCTGGCTCATCTGAACTATCAGCGCGGCCGGCTCGTTCGCTCCTGGACCCATCTGGAACGCCAGCGCGGCGGCGCCGGCTTCATGGGCGGCCCAGGCGAAACGCAGATCGAGGCCGATCGCCGACAGTTGCAGGAGAAAATCAAGCGGCTCGAAAAAGAGCTCGACCAGGTCCGCCGCACCCGCCAGCTGCATCGCGAAAAGCGCCGCAAACGTCCGCATCCGATCGTCGCTCTCGTCGGCTATACGAACGCCGGCAAGTCGACGCTGTTCAACCTCCTGACCGGCGCCGACGTCATGGCCCGCGATCTCCTCTTCGCGACCCTCGACCCGACCTTGCGCAAGACCATCCTGCCGCATGGAACGGAGATCCTGTTTTCCGACACGGTCGGCTTCGTCTCGGACCTGCCGACCCATCTCGTCGCCGCCTTCCGGGCGACGCTGGAAGAGGTTCTGGAAGCCGATCTCATCCTGCACGTCCGCGACGTCTCCGACCCCGACACGCTTGCCCAGGCCGAGGACGTTCGCCAGATCCTGCGCGATCTCGACGTCGATACCGAGGACACCGGCCATGTCGTCGAAGTCTGGAACAAGATCGACCGGCTCGACGAGGATGCGCGGAGCCTGATGGGCGCGGCGCAGGCTTCGCTGGCGGAGCCGAACGCCGCCTATCTCGTTTCCGCCGTCACGGGCGAGGGAACCGGCGCGCTGCTCGCCGACGTCGAGCGCCGGATCGCCGGCAACCTCACCGGCGTCACCCTCGACGTGGCGCCGGAGGGCATGAGCGTCCTGCCCTGGCTCTACGACAATGCAACGGTGCTGGAGCGCGAGGACGGGGAAGACGGCGTCGTGCATCTCAAGGCCGAGATGACGGCGCAGGCCCGGACCGAGCTGCGCCGCCTCGGCGCGACATCGGACGGGATCACCATCGCGGGCTGATGCCGGCGGCACCGTCCGCCGCCGGCGATCAGGGCGCAAGACGTGTGACGCATGACCAGATGGGCGCCGCTCGTCCGTCTCGATCCATCGTCCTGCCCCGATCTTCGAGCCGTGGCAGGATCTTTCGCCAAACCCGGTTCCGGCCGTTCGGGACCGTGCGTTACCCGGCGGGGCTGATCGCCAGCCGCTCGCGCAGAAACGTCGCGACGAGGTCCAGCGCCTCGATCGTGGCCGGCAGGACGCCGGCCAACTCTATGAAGCCGTGGATCATTCCAGGAAAATTCCGCTTCACGACAGGCACGCCGGCGTGGTCGAGCCGCGCGGCATAAAGGTTGTTCTCGTCGTGAAGCGCGTCGCAGCTGCCGGAGATGATCAGTGCGGGCGCAAGGCCGGCACTGTCCGTGACGGTGATCGGCGAGATCCGCCAGTCGCCCGCAATCGCCTTGTCCGGCAGCACCTTGGCCATGAAGTAGTCCATCATCGGTCGATCGAGCGGCGGCGTTTGCGCGTTCTCGATCCGCGAGGGATAGGCCCAGGCCGTTTCGCGGTTGTCGAGGCCGGGATAGATCAGCACCTGGCAGGCCAGCGGCAGGCTTTCGTTGCGGCAGTGAATGGCGGCGACGGCGGCAAGGCCGCCGCCGGCACTGTCGCCGCCGACGCCGATCCGCTGGCGGTCGAGGCCGAGGGCGCCGGCATTTTCAAAAATCCAGGAGACGGCGGTGCGGACATCGTCCGCGCCTGCGGGCGCCGGATGTTCCGGCGCAAGGGCGTAATCGACCGACACGACGACACAGCCGGCCCGCGCGGCGATCTGCCGGCAGACCTTGTCGTGGGAATCGAGGTCGCCGATCACCCAGCCGCCACCATGGACGTAGACGAGCGCCGGCGCCTCCTTCTCCGGCGTGCCCTCTGGGCGGTAAACCCGCAGCGGAACTTCGCCGCGCGGACCCTTTGCCGCGGTGTTCACGACGCGGGCCATCTCACGCACGGGCCCACCGAAAAGCTCACTCTGCTGGCGATAGGCGGCGCGGCATTCCTCGACCGACATCTTGCTCATGTCGGGAGCGCCGTTTTCCTGCATCGCCTTCAGATGGGCCAGAACATGGGGATCGAGTTGCATTGCGTTTCTCCTTGATGGCCGGATGAAGTCTCGGCAGGCCGGTGCGAGCGGCCTTCGCGATCGCCTTCGATCGCAAGGCCGCCCGATCTCGTTGCTAGCGCAAGATCTCAACGGGAATGCGGTTCCCGCATTGTGAGGATCACGCCCTAGTTGCGGCGTGCGGCGTAACCGGCAGGAAGCTCTTCCGGGCCGCATGAGACGACCGTCTCGTCGTTTTCGGCGCAGGTCTCGACGAAGGTCACGGTGGCGAATTCGTCGATGACCAGCTTGGGATAGGTTGGCCCCGCATCGCGATAGCTCCGCATCAAATCGAGATGGTCGTTCTGGAAGCAGACGGTCTTCTTCGGCTCCTCGGCGATCCAGCGCGGGAAGAAGATCACCCCGTGAATGCGCCGCTCGGCAAAGTTCACCGCGACGGAGACGGTCGTGCCGGTCGGCTCGTCCCAGGAGATTTTAACGACGTCGTCGCTGAGGCGCACGATATGGGCCTTCTGGTCGCGAACCCAGCGCCCGCCGACCATGCCGGAATGGATCCGGTAGTCGATAGTCCAGGGGTTCTTGACGTATAGCTCATATTGCCACCCATTGTCGTATGTATAGATGAGGTGCTTGCCGACGAAACCGGCGAGTTGTTCCGGCTTGGTGGACTCGAATGGATCTGACATGACAAACTCCTGTGAAATATCATCATTTTCGAAACTGATATAGGATAGACGCAAGGCTCATGGCCAAGTCATTCGACGGCTGAATTGATGCTTCAAAGGCATGGATCGACGACAATGGAGCTGCGGCATTTGCGCTATTTCGTCGCCGTCGCCGAGGCGGCGAGCTTTTCCCGCGCGGCCGAACGGCTGCATACGGCCCAGCCTTCCTTGAGCCGGCAGATCCGCGATCTGGAAGAAGATCTCGGTGTTCGTCTGTTCGAACGGACCAGCCGCCGTGTCGAGTTGACGGGAGCGGGCGCGATCTTCCTGGAAGAGGCACGGTCCATTCTCGACCATGTGACGAATGCCACGGTCAGGACCCGCGAATTTGCGCGCACGAAGGCCCGGACGCTGGTTCTGGGTTTCGTTCAGGGGATGGAGGCCGAGGAGCTCGACCGTGTCATCACCGCCCTGCGAGAGATCGGCGACACCGACATCGTGCTGCGAAACCTGTCCTCGCCGGAGGTGATCCAGAAGATCATCGATCGCGAAATCGATCTGGGTTTCGTGCGGCCCTCGCAGCAGGCAAGTGGCCTGAACCTGCGCACGCTGCGAAGCGAGCGCCTGATCCTTGCGATGCGCGCGGACCATGCCCTTGCTGGCCGCCAGATGGTGTCACCGGAGGAATTCGCCACAGAGCCGATGGTCGAGGTCACGTCGGACCAGGCGCCGGTCCTGGCGGAGGCCATCGCCGGCTATCTGGAGCCGAGGCAGGTTACGGTGCCGACGGTCTCGTCGTCCGGAAACCTCGCAATGGCGCTGTCACTGGTCGCAAGCCTTGGCTGTCTCGCCATCGTGCCGGAACATGCGGTCAAGCTGTTTCCGCGCAACGTCGTTGCCGTCGCGCTTCCGCCGGATGCGCCGACGATCGCGCTCTCGCTCGCCTGGCACCCCGCCAATTCCTCGCGGACCCTGAATTCGTTTCTGAAGGTGTTCTTGAAGACGCGGGGGGAGGGCTGAGGCGACGGACGGATTTGCCGAAGCCTTCTCGAGAAAAGGCACTCCCAGGCAGGATATGCCTGTTCGAAGACCGAGGCGACCGGGCGATTTGCGACGGCGCCGTCACGTGGCACGCCGGTATCGCCGTGGCCGCAATGTCATGACGGTGGGAAGCAGTCAGAGAGGCGGGGACGTCCTAGTCCGCGCCTCGGGCCGTCAGGTGCCGGTTTCGATCAGCATGAAGGCGGGGATATCGTCGCCGAAGCCGACCGGCTGCTTGCCGCCGTCGTCGTTGCCGCCGCGCTGGCGGGAATTGCCGCTCGATCCTTCCGACCCGCGCTTGCTCCGGCCGCGGCTCGTGCCGCTGCTACGGGCGTAGCTCGGCGCAGACGCGCTCTGGCTTGCCGCCCGCGCGCCGGCCTCGCTGGCGACCGGCCGCTCGGCGATCGCCTCCACGGGGACGTCAAGCTCGCCGGCCTCGGCGCGCTCCATGACGGCGGCGTCGGCAACCGGCTCGGCCGTAGCTTCCGCCTCGGGCCGCGGCTGGCTCTTGGAACGCCTCGGTCGGCGCTCGGGCTTGTCGCCCGCCGCCTTGCGCGCTCCGCGCCGCTTCGGACGATCGTCCTCTTCGGTGTCGGCCGGCAGGTCGGCGACCGTCGTGCCCTGCCACTCGATCGAAGCGCCGAGCATCTTCTCGATCGAATCGAGATACTTCTTGTCGGACTTCGTCACCAGCGTGAACGCCTTGCCCGAGCGCCCGGCGCGGCCGGTGCGGCCGATGCGATGGACATAGTCCTCGGCATGGATCGGCACGTCGAAATTGAAGACGTGGCTGACCTTGGGAATATCGAGACCACGCGCTGCGACGTCGGATGCGACGAGCAGGGTGATCTTGTTGTCGCGGAATCCCTGCAGCATGGCCATGCGCGAGCGCTGGTCCATGTCGCCATGAAGGGCACCGGCAGAAAAGCCATGCTTTTCCAGAGAACGGAAAAGGGTGGAGACGTCACGCTTGCGATTGCAGAAGATGATCGCGTTGGTCAGCTCGTCCTCTTCCTTGAGGATGGTGCGAAGCGTCTCGCGCTTGTCCCACTCCTTGCCGCCCGTGGCGACGAGCCGCTGGGTGACGGTGAGGGCGGCCGACGCCTGTTTGGCGACCTCGACGCGAACCGGGTTCTGCAGGAACTGCTCGGTCAGCCGGGTGATTTCCGGCGGCATCGTCGCCGAGAAGAACAGCGTCTGCCGAGTGAAGGGCAGGAGCTTGCAGATCCGCTCGATGTCCGGAATGAAGCCCATGTCGAGCATCCGGTCGGCCTCGTCGATGACGAGAACCTCGACACCGGTCAAAAGCAGCTTGCCGCGTTCGAAATGGTCGAGCAGGCGCCCCGGCGTGGCGATCAGCACGTCGGCGCCGCGATCAATCTTCTTGTCCTGTTCGTCGAAGGACATGCCGCCGATCAGAAGCGCGACGTTGAGCTTCTGGTCCTTGCCGTAACGGGCGAAGGATTCCTCGACCTGAGCGGCGAGTTCGCGCGTCGGCTCGATGATCAGCGTGCGCGGCATGCGCGCCCGGGCCCGGCCCTTTTCCAGAAGTGTCAGCATCGGCAGCACGAAGGAGGCCGTCTTGCCCGTTCCGGTCTGGGCGATTCCAAGCACGTCGCGCCGCTCAAGCGCATGCGGAATGGCCTGTTCCTGGATTGGCGTCGGTTCGGTGTATCCGGTGGCTTCCACAGCCGCCAGCACCTTGGCGCTGAGACCGAGTTCGGAAAAAAGTGTCAAGCTGGCGTGTCTCTTCAAATGGAGATGACGGCGCATCGGCGCCTTTGTGAGCCCATCTTGTATGGGGCGATAGGGTGACCGGTCGTCTGAGTCAACCGTTTCCCGTGATATGGGCCCGTTTCGCAAGCTTTTGAAGGTGGTGTCATGGAAAATTCGCAGATCGTCATGGTTCCGGGGCTGTTATCGACCGGCGAGGTCTATCGCCCGCAGATCGATGCACTGAGCGACCAAGTCCTCGTTGCCGAAACCCGACTTGACGATACGATCGAAGCCATGGCCCGGCGAATTCTCGCCGAGGCGCCGAGCCGATTTGTTCTTTGCGGCCACTCGATGGGCGGCTATGTCGCGCTGGAAGTCGTGCGGCTCGCGCCCGAGCGCGTTCGGGGCCTGGCGTTGATCGCCACCTCGGCGTGGCCGGACACGCAGGAGCAGACGGCGATCCGTCATCGGCTCGTCGCCATGGCACGCGCGCAGGGCATCGAGGCCGCCGCGCGGCTCCTCGAACCGAAGCTGTTCTCGCCGCCGACGGCGAGCCCGGCGCTGAAACGGCTTAACCTCGACATGTCCATCGCCTGCGGCGTCGAGACCTTCGCAAGGCAGCAGGCGGCCATCATCGGGCGGCGGGATCAGCGGCCGGAGCTGCAGCGGATCGCAACCCCGACAGTCGTCGTCACCGGCTCCGACGACGAGATCATCCCGGCGGAACGGTCAGAGGAGATGGCCGCCGCGATACCGGGGGGCGAGCTCGTCACGATCGAGGGCATCGGCCACATGGTCCCGGTCGAAGCGCCTGACGCGACGACTGCCGCGATCGCCGCGCTGCTCGCCCGGACGATCTAGCTGCGAGACGTCCCCTTGGCAGAGTGCGACCAGCGTCGCGCATTTGCCGGACTGCCGAACAATTCGATCCGCACAGCCGCTCAGTTGGAGGCCGGGCCGAAGACATATGGCTGGCCCGGCACGTAATGCAGCTCGTAGGTCTCGCTGATTTCCCCGTCGCTCGGGACGACCTCGAAGAAGAGCGTCAGGCTGTTCGGCTCGGTGTCGCTCGGGTCGTCGGCCCGGTAGCCCACGACCTGGCCATCCATCTTGCCGATTTCCGGGATTTCCGCCGACGAGCGCACGGCCAGCGCGCCTTCGCCCGAGGCTTCGAGCTGCTGGATGAAGAAATACGTCTGGGCATCGTTCCCGGCGGGCTGCACCATCACCGTTCGCCAGACGCCCTGGGCGTCACCATCCGACCAGGGGCCGACCACCTGGACGTCCTGCACCATGGGTGAAAGGCTCTCGATGGCGGAGGCGAACTCGCTCGACGATGGAGCCGCGGCGTCGGTGCCGGCTGCCGCCGGGGCCTGCTGCGGCGCGGCAGGCTGCGCCGCGGGGGGCTCGGCCCCGTCCTGCGCGCTTGCGGGAGCTGCGAAAAGCAGGGATGCCGCCAGAATGCCGGCGATTTGAGAACGGGAAGGGCTCGACATCGTTTTTACCTTTGCGCGGCTCGGCCGTCGTTGTTGGGGTGGGCTCCGCTTGTCGCGATGCGCCGGGGCAAGCTCGAAGCCGCTTGGGTCCGTCCGGACGATCCGCAGCCTCTTGAACATCTCTTCTCAAACTCGGGAGCAAGGGCTCGAGGTCCAGATACGGCTGCCGCGTCAGATGTCGAGGTCGGAGACGAAGGCCGCGCGTTCCTGAATGAAGCGGAAGCGCGATTCCGGCTTGTTGCCCATCAGCGCGTCGACGGCGCCGGATGTTCCGGCCTCCGGCGTCTCATCGACGACGACACGCAGCAGCGTGCGCTTCTTCGGATCCATCGTCGTTTCCTTGAGCTGCCCGGGCATCATTTCGCCGAGACCCTTGAACCGGCCGACCTCGACCTTGCGGCCCTTGAACTCCCGGGCGACGATTTCCTCGCGATGCTTGTCGTCGCGCGCGTAAAACGTCTTGCCGCCGCTGGAAAGCTTGTAGAGCGGCGGCACGGCGAGGAAGAGGTGGCCGCCCCGGATCAGCTCGGGCATCTCGCGGTAGAAGAAGGTGATCAGGAGCGAGGCGATATGCGCCCCGTCGACGTCGGCGTCGGTCATGATGATGATCCGCTCGTAACGCAGATCCTCCTGCCGGTATTTCGACCGCGTGCCGCATCCGAGCGCCAGTGTGAGGTCGGCGAGCTGCTGGTTGGCCCCGAGCTTGTCGCGGCCGGCGCTCGCGACATTGAGGATCTTGCCCCTGAGCGGCAGGATCGCCTGGACCCTGCGATCGCGCGCCTGCTTGGCGGAGCCGCCAGCCGAATCGCCTTCGACGATGAAGATCTCGGCGCCGGATGCGCCGGTCTGCGAACAGTCGGCGAGCTTGCCGGGAAGTCGCAACTTGCGCGTCGCCGACTTGCGGCTGACCTCCTTTTCCGCACGCCGGCGCAGCCGCTCGTCGGCGCGGTCGACGACCCAGTCGATCAGGCGCGCGGCATCCTGGGGCGAGGAGGCGAGCCAGATGTCGAAACTGTCGCGCATCGACTGCTCGACGATGCGCTGGGCCTCGGCGGTGGCGAGGCGATCCTTGGTCTGGCCGACGAATTCCGGCTCACGGATGAACACCGACAGCATGGCCGATGCGGTCTGCATGATGTCGTCGCCGGTGATGATCGAAGCGCGTTTGTTTCCAGAGACTTCGGCGAAGGCCTTCAAGCCACGCAGCAGGACCGAGCGCAGGCCGGATTCGTGAGTTCCGCCCTCCGGCGTCGGGATGGTGTTGCAGTAGGAGCGAACGAAGCCGTCCTCGGCCGTCCAGGAGACCGCCCATTCGACAGCGCCGTGGCCGGTCAGCTTCTCGGTGCGGCCGGCGAAGATCTGCGAGGTCACCCGGCTCTCGGAGCCGAGGGTGACGTCGAGATAGTCCTTGAGGCCGCCGGGAAAGTGGAACGTCTCGCGGGCCGGCACGCCGGAATCGGCGGCCAGCAGCGACGGGTCGCAGGACCAGCGGATCTCGACGCCGCCGAAGAGATAGGCTTTGGAGCGCGCCATCGCCATCAGCCGCTCGGGGCGGAACCGGCAATTGGCACCGAAGATCTCCGGATCGGGCCGGAAGCGCACTCTCGTGCCGCGCCGGTTCTGAATGTCGCCGACCTCTTCGAGCTTCGAGGTCGCAATTCCCCGCGCATAGGTCTGGCGGTAGAGTTTGCGGTTGCGGGCGACCTCGACTTCCAGATGCTCCGACAAAGCGTTCACGACGGAGACGCCGACGCCATGGAGGCCGCCGGAGGTCTCGTACACCTTGGAATCGAACTTGCCGCCGGCATGCAGCGTCGTCATGATGACTTCGAGCGCCGAGCGGTCCTTGTATTTGGGATGCGGGTCGATCGGAATGCCGCGGCCGTTGTCGCTGACGGCCAATGTGCCGTCGGCTTCCAGCTGGACCTCGATGAAGTTCGCGTGGCCGGCCGTCGCCTCGTCCATCGAATTGTCGATGACCTCGGCGAAGAGGTGATGAACGGCCTTCTCGTCGGTGCCGCCGATATACATGCCGGGCCGGCGGCGAACCGGCTCCAGCCCTTCCAGAACCTCGATGTCGGCGGCGGTGTAATCCGCGCCGGGGACGAACTCCTGGGGTGGCTTTCGGGTCGGCGAGGCGGGCTTGGCCGCCCGTGGCTGACGCGCGGCGTTGCCCGAAAACAGGTCGTCGCTCATCGGCTGAAGGTTCCTCGTGCGTTCGAAGGGGTCTCACGCGGCGCCGCGATCACGGCCCTAGTGCTATACTTTCACGAAATGTTCTTCAAGCCGCGGTTTTGCCGCAACGCGCGTTTCAGCGCAAGCTTTGCCCGTTTTCCACGGATAACACGGTGCCCGGACGGGTGATCCCGAATTTTTCGCCCCGACATGCTGAAAGGCCGGCCGCATCATCGCGATGCGGCCGGCCCTGTGGTGAAGGGGCAGGGGTGGCGTTGTGCCGCCCCGCTTGTCACAGCAGGAAGTCGTCGGCGCTGAGCCCGAGCGTATTGACGACGATCTGCATGTCGGCGCCGCCATTGCCGTCGCTGTCGACGAAGACCAGCGTGCGGTTCTGGGCGGCGATTTCGAAGATCCGCACCTCCTGGCTGCCGCCGCCGGAGAAGGCGGACGTGCCGACAAAGGAGAGGTCGGGCGCGACATCGGTCAGATCGAAAAGGTCGATCCCCGCCTCGAAATCGGTGATGATGTCGGGCGAGCCGCCATTCGGACTATCGGCGGTCGAATTGAAGTCGAACGTATCGGTGCCGCTGCCGCCGCGCATGACGTCGCGGCCGAGGCCGCCGTCGATCAGGTCGTCGCCAGACCCGCCGAGGATGACGTCGGCGCCGTTGCCGCCGAAGAGTTCGTCGTCGCCGGCATCGCCGAAGATGACGTCGTTGGCGGCATCGCCCTCGATGACATCGCCGCCGCTGCCGCCCTTGATGACGTCGGCATTGTCGCCACCCGAGATGATGTCGGCGCCCGCGCCGCCATTGATGGTGTCGAGGCCGCTCTGGCCGAAGATGATGTCGTCGCCGTCTCCGCCCGAAAGGGTGTCGTTGTCGTCACCGCCGAAGATCTCGTCCTCGCCGTCGCCGCCCTCGATCGTGTCGGTGCCGGCCTCGCCGACGAGAATGTCGTTGCCGCCTTCGCCGAGAAGCGTGTCGTTGCCGTCGCCGCCGTTGAAGGTGTCGGCGGCGGAGGCGCCGATGAGGAGATCGGTGCCGCCTTCGCCGGCCACGCGGCCGAGGACGTCACCGCTGCCCGAGGCGATGTAGCTGTCGTTGCCATCGCCGAGTTCGATGGCGCGGCCGATGACGCCGCTGTTCCTGACCGTGTCGCTGCCTTCGTCCAGCGTGATCCCGCCGCCGATCAGGCCCAGATTGTTGATCGCCGCGGCGGTGTTGCCGGAAACCAGGATCGCGTCGAAGTTTTCGTTGGACGAGATCGTTCCGGTATTGGTGATGGTATATTCCAGCGCGTCGGACGTGCTTTCGTTGAGATAAATCGCGAATGTATCAGCCGACGAGATGGTGCCGGAATTGTTGATGTTGGCCGACGCGTTGAACGCGTAGATGCCGTTGCTCGTGCTGCCGGAGATCGTGCCCGTATTCGTGATCGAAGCGACGCTGAGCCCCGACGAGAGGTAGATGCCGCTGCCTTCTCCGGCGATCAGCCCACTGTTGTCGATCGTCGTTCCGTTGCCGTTTGAAACGAAGATGCCGTTCGACACCGAGGACTGGATCGAGCCGGAATTGAAGATGTCGACGGGAACGGCGGTGGTCACCGCGGTGTTGGGCCGCACGTCCACCGCCGTGCTGCGGGCCTGGATCGAGCCGGCATTGGTCAGTTCGAAACGTTGCGCGTTGATCTCAAGCGCCGACTCATTCGAGCTGCCAATCGTGGCGCCGTGACCGTTCGTTATATAGACGGTCCCCGCGTTGTTCAGATCCACCGCGTCGGCGGAGGCCGTCATGGTTCCGGTATTGATGATTTCAGCCGTGGCGGCGCTGCCATTGGCGCTCGACATGTTGATTGCGTCGAAGTCGGCCTGGACCGAGCCGGCATTGTTGAATTCGAACAGGGTGGTGATGTTGTCGATGTCGAGGCCGCCACCATTGGTGCTGACGACATTGCCGAGGCTGCCGACATTGAACTGAAGGAAGGTGACGCCGCCCGTCGTCGAAAGGGCATCCTGCCCGCTGAAGCCGACGAGGCCGCCGAGAATCGTGATCTGGTTGGCGCCGCCGGTGGTCGTGATCGGCGCTGACGGATCGAAGGTCGTCAGCGTCGCATCCTGCGTCACCAGAAGGTCGTCACCCGCAGAGAGGGTTCGGGCAGTGCTGGAGTCCGAGGAGACGAGTGTATCTGCCATTGTCGTAGTCCTTCAATTAGGAGCGTTTGGGATGGATGGCTTGATAATCCTGGCTGCAGCCCGATCGAGACGCGGCCGCGACATGATGGAACTCCGCCCCCTCAAGGACGGAGCACAGCCTTGCACCTTGATTGTCGGCACCGAAGCGCCGCTTGGCGAAACTCTCTTGTGACGAGCCGCCACTCCGTTCATCGACGTCAGGTGGGCGTCGACTGGCGCAAGGTGATCAAGGATTACGCTGCGTAAATTTCAGCGTCAATATGAAATGAATCTATGAGAATGGTAACAGATTCTTGATATTGCGCGTGATCAATCAATTCGATTGAAAGTCTATGTTGAATGAAACAACGAAGAAATGTTCCAGAAATTCTTTTGCGCGCCACGTAACAGTGGATTGGCTGCGATGAGGTCGAGAGGGCCGCGGCTTCCCCGTGGAAGGGATCGTCGTGACTGAGATGAGACCGGCGCCGCTCCGGCGATCGAGAGCGCCGCTTTCGAAGGAGGCAGGCACCGGGTTCGCTTCACAAGGGACGTTGAACCGCGCCCCGTCTGTCAGCGTTGCCGTTGGCGCCATGTGAGAGCGTTGGCTTGGCGGCTCCGCGAACCCGAGGCCATCGGGCGCTTCGAGCCTTGCTCGTCATCGATCGCCGACCCTCGGCATGGCAAACAAAAAGGCCCCGGCATGTCTGCCGGGGCCTTTCATTCGTGGCGCGACCAATTCCCGATCCGCCCTTATGCGGCGGGCCTGACCGGCGAGGCTTGCGGCCGGTCTCAGACCGAATAGTACATCTCGAACTCGACCGGATGCGGCGTCATCTCGTAGCGCAGCACCTCGGCCATCTTCAGGTCGATGAAGGCGTCGATCTGATCGTCGTCGAAGACGCCGCCGGCTTTCAGGAAGTCGCGGTCGGCATCGAGGCTTTCCATGGCTTCGCGCAGGCTGCGGCAGACCGTCGGGATTTCCTTCAGCTCCTCGGCCGGCAAGTCGTAGAGATCCTTGTCCATGGCGGCGCCCGGATGGATCTTGTTCTTGATGCCGTCGAGGCCGGCCATCAGCATGGCCGAAAAGGCGAGATAGGGGTTCGCCGTCGGATCCGGGAAGCGGACCTCGATGCGCTTCGACTTCGGCGATTGGCCGAAGGGAATGCGGCAGGAGGCCGAGCGGTTGCGGGCCGAATAGGCGAGCAGCACCGGCGCCTCGTAGCCCGGCACCAGCCGCTTGAAGGAGTTGGTCGAGGGATTGGTGAAGGCGTTGATCGCTTTCGCGTGCTTGATGATGCCGCCGATGTAGAACAGCGCGCTCTCCGACAGGCCGGCATATTCATTGCCGGCGAAGGCCGGCTTGTCGCCCTTCCAGATCGACTGGTGGACGTGCATGCCCGAGCCGTTGTCGCCGAAGACCGGCTTCGGCATGAAGGTCGCCGTCTTGCCGTAGGCGTTCGCCACCTGGTGGATGACGTATTTGTAGATCTGCATCTTGTCGGCGTTGCGGGTCAGCGTGTCGAACTTGATGCCGAGCTCGTGCTGGGCCGCCGCCACCTCGTGATGGTGCTTTTCGACCTCGACGCCCATTTCGGCCATTACGGTCAGCATTTCCGAACGCATGTCCTGGCAGGAATCGATCGGCGGGACGGGGAAGTAGCCGCCCTTGGTGCGCGGACGATGGCCGAGATTGCCGGTCTCGTATTCGGTGTCGTCGTTCGACGGCAGCTCGGTCGAATCGAGCTTGAAGCCGGTGTTGTAGGGATCGGTCTTGTAGCGCACGTCGTCGAAGACGAAGAACTCGGCTTCCGGACCGAAGAAGCAGGTATCGCCGATGCCGGACTGGGAGAGATAGGCCTCGGCCTTCCGCGCCGTCGAGCGGGGATCGCGGTTGTAGCCCTCGCCGGAAATCGGATCGAGGATGTCGCAGGTGATCGCCATCGTCGCCTGGGCGAAGAACGGATCCATATGGGCGGTTTCGGGATCCGGCATCAGCACCATGTCGGATTCGTTGATGGCCTTCCAGCCCTGGATCGACGATCCGTCGAACATCGAGCCTTCCGAAAACATGTCTTCGTCGACGATGGAGGCGTCCATCGTGACATGCTGCATCTTGCCCTTGGGATCGGTGAAGCGCAGGTCGACGAACTTGATGTCGTTGTCCTTGATCTGCTTCATAATCTCGTTGGCGCTCGTCATGGCGTTCCTTCCCGTTTCATCTGCCCGTTGCGTGTTGCCTACCGGGTCCCCGGTGGATCGCTGCGAGCTTTTTTCAGTCTGCCCGACGATCCGTCCCGGTTCGCCGCCTTTATAGGGGCCTGTGCGTCATTTCCTACCCGCGATCGCGGCTCGTGATGCGATCAGATCGCGTCGGTGCCCGATTCGCCGGTGCGAATGCGGATAGCTTCCTCGATCGGCGACACGAAAATCTTGCCGTCGCCGATGCGTCCGGTCTGGGCCGCCTTGCGGATGGCCTCGACCGCCGCCTCGACCGTTTCGTCGGAAAGAACGATCTCGACCTTCACCTTGGGGAGGAAGTCGACGACATATTCGGCGCCGCGGTAAAGTTCGGTGTGGCCCTTCTGGCGACCAAATCCCTTGGCCTCGGTCACGGTGATGCCCTGGAGGCCGACTTCCTGCAGCGCCTCCTTCACCTCATCCAGCTTGAACGGCTTGATGATTGCCTCGACCTTTTTCATCGACTGCCCTTTTCGTGGTTTTCATCTTCGACCGAGCCTCTTGCCCGCCGGCATTGACGATGCAGGTGTCGTGCCAACAGCCTGACGACGAAGCCTTACCGGAAATAGCTTGAATCCCGTCCGGGGCAATGGAGGCGAAGCCATCGGCGTTGCCGAAGAGCGGCATTTTCCACCGTTCTTGCAACGCTGCGGTCATCGACCGCCTTTCGAGATAAGGCGGCTGGCTGGAATGAACAGGGAATACGCAAAATGAGCAAGAAAAGCGCAACGATGCTGGCGCAAAAAAGTGCAATGGATGCCGCGCTGCTCACGCCGACCGAAATGGGCGAGGCCGACCGCCTGACGATCGCCGCCGGGACGCCCGGCATCGTCCTGATGGAGCGTGCGGCGAAGGCCGTGGCCGATGCGGTCGAGACCGGTTTCGGTGACGCGGCACGGATCGCCCTCCTTGCCGGACCGGGCAACAATGGCGGCGACGCCTATGCCGCGGCCGCGATCCTCGAGCGGCATGGCCGTGACGTCCGGCTGTTTCATCTGGTTCCGTCGCAGGAGCTGACCGGCGACGCCGCGATCGCGGCCAAGGCCTATGGAGGGCAGGCCGCCCCGCTTGCGGATTTTCAGCCGCAGGAGTTCGATCTGGTGGTAGATGGGCTGTTCGGGGCCGGCCTGTCGCGGGCGCTGGAAGGGAAAGTCGTCGATCTGGTCGATCAGCTCAACGCCAGCGCGGTTCCGGTGCTCGCCATCGATCTGCCGAGCGGCATTTCCGGGACGAGCGGCGCCGTGCTTGGAGCGGCGATCGAGGCCGAGGCGACGGTGTCGTTCTTCCGCAGGAAGCCCGGGCATCTGCTGGAGCCCGGCCGGTCCCGTTGCGGCCGGGTCGCCATCGCCGACATCGGTATCGAGGCGGACGTCCTCGCCGAGATCGCTCCCACAAGCTTTGAAAACCGGCCGGCGCTCTGGCGCCACCGCCTGATGCTGCCGACGCAGGCCGGCCACAAATACGATCGCGGCCATGCCGTCGTCTTCTCGGGCCCGGCCTCGCAGACGGGCGCGGCGCGAATGGCGGCGATGGCGGCGCTGCGGGGCGGGGCAGGGCTGGCGACGGTGTTTTCGCCGGCCAGCGCGATCCTCGTCAACGCCGCCCATCTGACGGCGGTGATGCTGAAGCGATGCGAAAACGCCGCCGAACTCGAAACTCTGCTCGAGGACGGGCGGATGAACGCCTTCGTCCTGGGGCCGGGTTTCGGGGCCGGCGAGGGCGCCCGGGCCTATGCCGAGGCCGTCCTGTCGGCCGGGCGTCGGCTGGTGCTGGATGCCGACGGCATCACGGCGTTTCAGGACATGCCAGACGCGCTTTTCGATGCAGCCGTGGCGGCAGGGAACGGGCGGGAGGACGATGGCCCCGCGCTCGTTCTCACGCCCCATGCCGGCGAGTTCAAGCGGCTGTTTCCCGACCTTGCCGAGGCAGAGCTTGGAAAAGCCGATCGGGCCCGCAAGGCCGCCGCCCGCTCGAACGCCGTCGTCATCCTGAAGGGCCGCGACACGGTGATCGCCGCGCCGGACGGGCGGGCCGCGATCAACGCCACCGGCACGGCATGGCTTGCGACCGCCGGTTCGGGCGACGTTCTCGCCGGCCTCGTCGCCGCGCAGCTCGCCCAGAATACGCCGACCTTCGAGGCGGCCTGCGCCGCTGTCTGGATGCATGGAAAGGCGGCCGAGGCTTTCGGCCCGGGACTGATTGCGGAGGATCTTCCCGCGATGGTGCCGAAGGTTTTGGCCGATCTGATCGCGTTCTGAAAGGCCGGCATACCGGCGTAGAGCGTTTCCGGCGAACACGCGTTCACCGGAAACCCTTATCGCTGTGCCCTGCCGCATCGTCCGCGCGTGAAAGCCGAACCGGCTTTCGCTGGAAAAATGCTCCGGGCTCAGCCGCCGAGAGGCGTCGCTGCCCTGAGGCGCAGAAGGCCGAGCACCATATCGATCGTCGGCGTCGCGATGCCCGTCAGTCGGCCCATTTCCTGAACCGAGGTGACCAGCGCGTCGATCTCCAGAGGCCGACCGAGTTCCAGATCCTGCAGCATCGACGTCTTGTGTTCGCCGACGGCGGCAGCGCCCGCGATGCGCTTGTAGACGTCGATGGGGAAGGTGATGCCGAGCGCCTTAGCGATGGCTTCGGCCTCCAGCATCATGTCGCGGGCGACCGAACGGGCACCGTCATCGGCGCAGATGCCGGCGAGTGTGGCGCCGGTCAGCGCCGAAATCGGGTTGAAGGAGAGGTTGCCCCAAAGCTTCACCCAGATTTCGGACCTTATCTGCGGTCGCACGGGAGCGCGAAATCCGGCCTCGACCAGAAGCTTCGACAGGCCCAGCGCCCGTTCGCTCTTCTCGCCGGACGGCTCACCGAGCGGCAGCCGCTCGCCCTCGATGTGACGGATGATGCCGGGAGCCTCGATGTCGGCCGCCGGGTGGACGACGCAGCCGATGGCCCGTTCGGGCCCGATCGCCTCCCAGATCGCCCCGCCCGGATCGACGGCCTCGATGCGCCGGCCTTCATGCTCACCGCCGATCCTGTGAAAATACCACCAGGGCAGGCCGTTCTGTGCCGTGACGACGGCGGTGTGCGGGCCCAGCAGTGGCTGCAGCGACGGCAGGATCGCGGGCACCGAATGGGCCTTCAGCGCGATGATCACGTAATCCTGCGGCCCGAGCTCTGCCGGGTCTTCGCAGGCGCGGACTTTGACGGTCGTTTCGCCGTCCTCGGCTCTGACCGTCAGCCCGTTCTCCTGCATAGCCTTGAGGTGCGGGCCGCGCGCAACGAGGCCGATTTCGGCATCAGTGCGCTCAGCGAGCCGCGCGCCGATCAGGCCGCCGATCGCGCCCGCGCCGAAGATCGCGACCTTCATTTCGCCGGCCCCGCGCCGAGGCCGAGCTTTTCGGCGAGGCCGATCCGCTGCAGCTTGCCGGTCGCGCCCTTCGGGATCTCATCGAGGAAGAGGATCTTGCGGGGCACCTTGAAGTCGGCGAGCCGCGTTGCCGCAAAATCGCGGATCTCGCGTTCGGTGGCGGTGGCCCCGTCACGCAAGACGACGGCCGCCGCAACGTCCTCGCCGAGCTTCTCATGGGGCATGGCGAAACAGACCACCTGCTGCACGGCCGGATGGTCCATCAGAACCTCGTCGACCTCGCGGGGCGAAATCTTCTCGCCGCCGCGATTGATGATCTCCTTGAGGCGGCCGGTCAGGAACAGGAAGCCGTCCTCGTCGAGCCGCCCCTGATCGCCGGTGTGGAACCAGCCATGGGCGAAGGCCTCGGCGTTCGCCGCCTCGTTGTTCTCGTAGCCGGCGGTGACGTTCGGCCCGCGGATCGAGACCTCGCCGATCTCGCCGGCCGGGAGCGGGCGGCCGTCTGCCGAAAGGATCGCCACTTCCGGGCCGGCCGCCGGCCCGACGCTGCCGGGCTTCCTGGCGCCCGGCGGCAGCTGGTTCGACGTCATCTGGTGGGAGGCCTCCGTCATGCCATAGGCCTCGATCACCGGGCAGTCGAAGGTCTTTTCTAGCTCCGCCATCACCTGAGGCGGCAAGGAAGAGGAGGAGGAGCGGATGAAGCGCAGCCGCAGCCGCGCTACGGCGTCGGGATTGCGCGGCGCGCGCGACAGGATCGCCTGATGCATGGTCGGAACGGCCGTGTACCAGGTGGGGGCGGCTTCATCCATCCACTGGAAGATCTTGAGGGCGTTGAAGCCGGGGGTGCAGATCACCTCGGCCCCCGCCGAGAGCGAAGACAGAACGGCCGCGATCAGCCCGTGAATGTGGAAGAGCGGCATGATGTTGAGGCAGCGGTCGGCGGCTTTCAGCTCGAGCGATCCGCGAATGTGCCGCGCCGAGGCCTTCAGATTGCCGAGGCTCAGGGGCACGATCTTGGGGCGCGAGGTGGTGCCGGAGGTGTGGAGGACGAGGGCCTCGTCCTCGTCTGCCGACATTCCGGGGCGAGCGGTCTCGCCGATCGTTTCGCCGGAAAGGGTGAAGGCGCCAGCAGGCCCGCCCGCTTCGACGGAAAGGGTGAGGATCGGAATGTTCAGCTTCGCGGCGACCTCCTCGGCCGCCTCGTGACCGGCGGTGTCGACGACGAGGGCCTTGGCCCTCAGATCGGACAGATAGAATTCCAGCTCCTCGGCCCGGTAGGCCGGATTGAGCGGGGCGGCGCTCGCGCCGGCTGCGATCGCGACGAAAGCGGCAGCCATTTCCGGTCCGTTCGGCAGGACGATCGCGACCCGGTCGCCGATGCCGATGCCGAGCTTGTTGAGCTGCGCGACCGTCGCTTCGGCGATATCGGAGAGCCCTCGATATGTCAGGGCCGCCCGGTCCGTCGCTCCGATCGCCGGATCTTCCGGTTTGCCCGCGTCGAGCACAGCCAGCATGATGTCCTTCTCCCTTGATCCGCGTCCACCACCATGAACGGTCCAAGGGTGACATAGGCGGAAATCACCCGCTCGCTAAGCGAAAAATCGCGCAGGCCCGGATGACCGGGTCGGACCGCCCTTGCTTCAAGCCGGGACGACAAAGCCGCCAAGGCCCATGCCCTGGCGGCTTCGCTCGTCTGTCATGTCACCGGGCGACCGGCGACCTCGTCGCGTCAGTGGGCTGAGGTCTCGGCCAAGAGCGCCTCGATGCCGATCGGGAATTTCCGTACCCTGACGCCCGTCGCATGCCAGATGGCATTGGCGATCGCCCCGACGGTTCCGGTAATGCCGATCTCGCCGACGCCCTTGATGCCGAGAGCGTTGACGTAGCGGTCGTCCTCGTCGACCAGGATCACGTCCATCGGCGGCACGTCGGCATTCACCGGCACGTGGTATTCGGCGAGATTGGCGTTCATGATCCGGCCCGAGCGTCTGTCGTGAACGGCTTCCTCGAGCAGCGCAAAGCCGATGCCCCAGATCATCCCGCCATAGAGCTGGCTCGCCGCAAGGCGCGGATTGATGATGCGGCCGGCCGCGAAGGCACCGACGAGGCGGCTGACGCGGATCTGGCACAGTTCCGGATCGACCTTCACCTCGGCAAAGACCGCGCCGTGGGAGAACATCGCGTATTCCTCGGCGCTCGAGGGATCGCGCGCGCCCTGACCTTCGCCGCCGAGCTCCGACACGCCGGCTCTCGCCAGAATCTCGCCGTAGCTCTCCGACCGGCTCGGATCGTCGGCGCGGTGGAGCCGTCCGTCCCGCGCCGTCACGCCGATATTGCCGGCGCCAAAGAGCGGCGAGGCCTCGTCGTTGACCGCAAGCTCGGTGAGCTTGGCGATGGCGTCCTTGCCGGCGGCATGCAGAGCGCTGCCGGCGGTCGCCGTATGGCCGGAGCCGCCGGCGATGCCGCCATCCGGCAGGCCCGAATGACCGGAATGGAACTCGACCTGCGCGATGTCGAGGCCGAGCCCGTCCGCCGCGATCTGATGCAGCGCCGTCCAGGCGCCCTGGCCCATGTCGGCACCAGCAGTCTCGACGAGCGCCGAGCCGTCGGCGCGCAGCGTCGCCTTGGCCTTTGCCTGGAACATCGGCGCCGGGAACAGCGCCGTGCCCATGCCCCAACCGACAAGGCGGCCGGCATCGTCTTTCATCTGCCGCGGCTGCATCGGCCGTTTCGACCAGCCGAATTTTTCGGCGCCCTGCGCATAGCACTCGCGAAGGGCCTTGGCCGAGTAGGGCTTATCAGACATCGGCGCCGTCTCGGCGTAGTTCCTGAGGCGGAACTCCAGCGGATCGAGGCCGGCGGCGAGCGCCGCCTCGTCGATCGCCGATTCGAGAGCGGCCGAACCGGAGGCCTCGCCGGGCGCGCGCATCGGACCCGGCGTGCCGATATCGAGCCGCGCCGCCTTGTGGCGCGAGGAAAGGGCGGGCGATGCGTAGAGATCGTGGGAGGCGTTCGAGGCGGGCTCGATGAAGTCCTCGAAGGTCGAGGTCGTCGACGTCGTCAGATGTTCAAGCGCCGTCAACTTGCCCTCGGCGTCCATCCCCATCCTGAAAGCCTGACGCGTGGCGCCGCGATGGCCGACCGGGCCGTACATCTGGTCGCGTCTCAGCGCATATTTGACCGGACGGCCGAGCATCTTCGCTGCGAGCACCGTCAGCACCTGGCCACCGAAGACGATCGCCTTGGAGCCGAAGCCGCCCCCGAGGAACGGACTGCGGATCGTGACGTTCTCGGGCGGGATGCCGAACCATGCCCCGAAGGCGCCCGTCGACATCACGAGTGCCTGGTTCGGCGTGTCGAGCGTTACCCGGTCGCCGTCCCACTGGGCCACCATGGCGTGAGGTTCCATGGCGTTGTGATATTGCGCGGGGGTCTCATAGCTGGCGGAGATCCGATTGACGGCCTTCGCCAGCCCGGCGTCGATGTCGCCCTTCTCGGCGACCGGCGGAGCGCCGACGCCGACGGCGTCCGGATCGAAGCTGTCGACGTCGTCGAAGCCCACTCGGGCCGTCTCGGCTTCATAGGTCGGCGCGAGGAGACGCGCGCCCTCGGTCGCGGCCTCGAGCGTTTCGGCGACGACCATGGCGATTTCCTGGCCGGCATATCGCACGGTGTCGTCCTGCAGCACCTCGATGTTGAAGGCGAAGGGGTAGGGCTTTGCCTCCGGGGTGATCGCCAAAGGCGGCCGGTTGGCTGGCGTGATCACCTCGACGACGCCGGGATGGGCCTTGGCCGCCTCGACGTTGAGGGAGGTGACCCTGCCGCGGGAGATCGTGGCATTGGCGGTGACGGCATAGAGCATGCCGTCGGGATGATTGTCGGCCGCGAAGGTGGCGGCGCCGGTGACCTTGAGGACGCCGTCGCGGCGGGTCATCGGCTGGCCGCTGTTGGAGCCGAAGCGGGCATTGCCGCCCGGCAGGGAGATTGTATCAGACATGAGCGATGGCTCCCGTGTCGGAGGCGAAGGGAGAAGCGGGCAGAGCCGGCATGCGCTCCGGCGTTCCGGCGGCCGCCATGGCGAGTGCGCGCGCGACGACGCGCTTGCCGAGCTCGATCTTGTAGGCGTTCTCGCCGGAGGGGCGGGCATCGGCAAAAGCCGCTTCGGCGGCCTTCTCGAAGGCCTCGCGGGTCGGCGAAAGGCCGGCGAGCGCGGCTTCCGCCGCCGCCGACCGCCAGGGCTTCATGGCGACGCCGCCGAGCGCCAGCCGGGCCTCGGTGATCGTGCCGTTCTCGATTTCGAGAGCCGCCGCCGCCGAGACGAGGGCGAAGGCATAGGATGTGCGCTCGCGAACCTTCAGATAGCGCTGATGTCCCGCAAAGCCGGCAGCGTTTGCCGGAAGCTTGATCGCGACGATGATCTCGCCGGCTTCCAGCACGGTCTCCTCATGCGGCGTGTCCCCGGGCAGGAGATAGAAGTCCGTGATCGGAACCTCCCGCCGGCCGCCAGCGCCTTCGATCTCGATCGTCGCGTCAAGCGCTGTCAGCGCGACGCAGAAATCAGAGGGATGGGTTGCGATGCAGCTTTCGCTCCAGCCGAGAATGGCGTGATGCCGGTTCTCGCCGCCGATCGCATCGCAGCCCGAGCCCGGTTCGCGCTTGTTGCAGGCGCTGGCAGGGTCGGCGAAATAGGCGCAGCGGGTCCGCTGCATCAGATTGCCGCCGACCGTGGCGGCATTGCGCAACTGTGCCGACGCGCCCGAAAGCAGAGCCTCGGCGACCGCCGGATAGGCCTTCGAGAAGGCCGTGTCGTGGGCGAGGGCGGCATTTTTCACGAGTGCGCCGATGCGCATCGAGCCGTCGGGGAGCTGTTCGATCTTGCCGAGATCGGGCAGGTGGGTGAGGTCGATCAGCCGGTTCGGGCTGGTGACGCCACCCTTCATCAGGTCGAGGAGATTGGTGCCGGCGCCGAGATAGGCCGAGCCGGGTTCGCCAGCCGCTGCGATCGCCTCGGCAACCGAGGTCGGGCGGATGTACTCGAAAAGGTTCATGCCGCTTTCTCCGGTTTGGTTTCGGACATCTTGCCGCGCGCCTCGATGACGGCCTCGGTGATGCCCATGTAGGCGCCGCAGCGGCAGATATTGCCGCTCATGGCTTCGCGCACGCGCTCGGGATCGTCGCCGGTCTGGCCTTCGGCGATCAGGCCGACGGCGCTCATCACCTGGCCCGGCGTGCAGAAGCCGCACTGGAAGCCGTCGTGATCGATGAAGGCCTGCTGGACCGGATGCAGCGTCCCGCCCTGGGCGAGCCCCTCGACAGTTGTGATCGACGAGCCGTGGTAGCTGATCGCCAGCGCCAGGCACGAATTGATGCGCTGGCCATCGACGAGGATGGTGCAGGCTCCGCACTGGCCGCGATCGCAGCCTTTCTTGGCGCCGGTCAGGCCGAGCCGCTCGCGCAGAAGGTCGAGCAAGGTGACGCGGGGATCGTCGAGAACGATTTCGCGTGTCTCGCCATTGATGGTGAGTGTGAGAGAAAGGTTCATCGGGTTACCTTTCGAGGAATGAAAATGTCGGGACAGGCGTTCGCGCCGCCGTGGCGCTGGATCGCGGGGCGCCGCCGGGCGGGTGTCCGGCGATTTGACTTGTCGCTCCAGCCGGTTTCGAAAGACGGTCTGCGGTCGACGGGAGAGCCTGTCCGTGCCTATTATACGGAGGGACCCTCCGCTTTCAAGTGTGGAAGGATTATAAATTCCGAGATGGAACGCGAATTGACGACGGCAATGCGCCGACCGCGCGCCGACTCCTTACGAAACCGTGAGAAGCTGATCGCCGCGGCCGCGGTGGTGTTTCGCGAGACGGGCGGCGGCGGGACGCTGGAGGCCGTGGCCCGCAGGGCCGGCGTCGGCATCGGCACGCTCTATCGGCATTTCCCGACGCGCGAAGCCTTGTTCGAGGCGGTCTATCGACGCGAGATCGAGCAGCTCGCGAAGCTTTCCGAGGAGCTGGAAGGTGCCGAGGATCCCGTCGCGGCGCTGCGTTCGTTCCTGCACGGCATGGTCGGGATGGTGGCGACGAAAAAGGGGATGATCGCGGCGCTCGCCGTCGCCATCGACGGCTCGTCCGAGATCGCCTGCTTCTCGCTCGCGAGTTTGTCGACCGCCATCGAACGGCTGCACGGGCCGGCCGTCGCAAGCGGACGGTTGCGCGACGACATCTCCGCCGACGACATTCTCCAGACCGTCATCGGGATGTGCCTCGCGCGCCGCGAGGAGCGCTGGGAGCCGGCCGTCATCCGGCTGATCGACGTGTTCGTTGACGGGCTGCGCGCGGGCGACTGAGGCCCGCAGGTCTCTCGCCGGCCATCGTGCAAACCACGTTTGCTGCGACTTCGCGCGGCCTGCTCAGCCCTTGGTGCCGGCCCGCTCGCCGCTGGCCGGCTCGCGGCCGAAATTCGGCTTGGCCGTGTCCTGGCCGGCCTCGATGACGTTGCGCCGGATTGCCCGTGTGCGGGTGAAGAGGTCGAACAGCGTATCGCCGTCGCCCCACCGGATCGCCCGCTGCAACGTTGCCAGATCCTCCGAGAAGCGGGCGAGCATCTCCAGCACCGCGTCGCGGTTGGTCAGGAAGACGTCGCGCCACATGGTCGGATCCGAGGCCGCGATGCGGGTGAAGTCGCGGAAGCCCGACGCCGAGAACTTCACCACCTCCGACTGGGTCACCGTCTCGAGATCGGCGGCCGTGCCGACGATGTTGTAGGCGATGAGATGCGGCACGTGGGAGACGATTGCCAGCACCAGGTCGTGATGCTCGGCGGTCATCGTCTCGACATTCGAGCCGCAGCCCTGCCAGAAGGCTTCGACCCTGGTGACCGCAGCTGGATCTGTGCCCTCGGGGGGCGTCAGGATCGACCAGCGGTTGGTGAAGAGTTCGAGGAAGCCGGCCTGCGGGCCGGACTGCTCGGTGCCGGCCAGCGGATGCGCCGGCACGAAATGCACCGAACTCGGCAGATGCGGCGCCATCTGCGCGATCACCGCGCCCTTGACCGAGCCGACGTCGGAGACGATCGCGCCGGCTTTGAGATGCGGTGCGATCTCGCGTGTGATCGCTCCGCAACTGCCGACTGGAACGCACAGGATGACGAAATCGGCGTCCGCGACGGCTTCGCTCGCTTCCAGATGATAGCTGTCGCCGAGCCCGAGTTCCTCGGCCTTGTCCAGCGTCTCCTTGCGCCTCGTGGCGATAGCGATGTGGCGTGCGAGGCCGTTCGTCCTGGCATTGAGGGCGAGCGACGAACCGATCAGGCCGATGCCGATCAGCGCCAGGCGCTCGAAGAGAGGTTCGCTCATCAGGAAGGGCTCTTCAGAAATTCGGCGAGCGCGGCGACGACGCCGCGATTGGCCTCTTCGCTGCCGATCGACATTCTCAGGGCATTGGGGAAGCCGTATCCGGCGACGCGGCGCAGGATATAGCCGCGTGCCGAGAGATGGACGTCGGCCTCGGCCGCGCCCTTGCCGTCCTCGTCGGGGAAATGGATCAGGATGAAATTGCCGACGCTCGGCGTCACCGTCAGGCCCAGCGACTCGATTTCGCGGGTGGTCCATTCCAGCCAATGGGCGTTGAAGCTTGCCGCTTCCTCGATGAAGGCACGGTCGCGGATCGCCGCCGTGCCGGCCGCAATGGCCGCCGCGTTGAGATTGAACGGTCCGCGCACCCGGTCGAGAGTCGAAACGATCGCCTCCGGCCCGTAGAGCCAGCCAATGCGCAGCCCGGCGAGACCGTAGATCTTCGAGAAGGTCCGCGTCATCACGACGTTGTCGGCCGAGGAGACGAGTTCGATGCCCGCGCCATAGTCGTTGCGCCGGACATATTCGGCATAGGCCGCGTCGAGAACGAGGACGACATGGCCCGGCAGGCCGGCCTGCAGCCGGCGAACCTCGTCGAACGGCAGGTAGGTGCCGGTCGGGTTGTTGGGGTTTGCCAGGAAGACCAGCTTGGTCTTCTCGGTCACGCGCTCCAGAATGGCGTCGACATCGGCGGTCGCGTTCTTCTCGGGAGCCACGATGGGCGTTGCGCCTGCGGCCTTGATCTGGATCGCGTAGACGAGGAAGCCGTGCTCGGTGTGGATCGCCTCGTCGCCGGGCGCCAGATAGCACTGGCAGAGAAGGCCGAGCAGCTCGTCCGAGCCGTTGCCGCAGATGATGTTCTTCGTGTTGAGGCCGTGGACCTCGGCGATCGCGGCTTTCAGCTGGCTCGCCTGGCCGTCCGGATAGAGCGCGAGGTCACCGATTGCCTGGCGCGCCGCCTCGACGGCCGACGGCGGGGGGCCGAGCGGCGTCTCGTTGGAGGAGAGCTTGTGCAGCTTGATTCCCTCCGGCGCCCGGCTCTTGCCGGGGACGTAGATCTCGATGTCGAGCACGCCGTTCTTGGGAACCGGTTTCATCGTCGCAAACCCTGATTGAGAAGCGCTTCGCTGGCTCTCAGGGAGCTGGGAACGCCAAAGGAGCCGCATAACCGCCAACGGGACGGATGTCGAGGTGAGAGCCGAGGCGAATGGCGAGGTCTTCGCCGGAAAGACGCGAGGCAACGAGAGCGCTGGTCCCGGATCGCGACCTGGCCAAGGCCAAGATGGCAATCCCTTCGCCGAGATCGTCAGTCTCCCCGAGACCCTGGACGGCGTAGCATCCGATTTCGGGCGGCACGGGGTCCGCGAGTGGCGGCGCGATGACGAGGCTCGGCGAGGCCGCCGGCCGGCCGGCCATGTCGAAGAAGGGCAGACGCGCCACGACATGCGCGCTGGTCAGCTCGTCCCACCAGGCACCGTCGTCACCGGTGAGCCCGACGACGCCGAGCCGGTCATCGCCGCCTTCCTGAACTGCACTGAGGACGGCGGCCGGCGAATCGAGAAGCGTCAGCGGGACCGTGAAGCCGAAATAAAACCGGGCGGTGTCGATGGCCGAGACCGGCTCGCCGCAGGCGAAGACGTCAAAAGGCGCCTGCAGGGCGGTGAAGGTCGAGATGATCTCGCGCCAGAGATGCTCGATGGCGGTGAGCGGCAGATGGCCCGAATGGCGCTCGGCGAGCCGGCGCATCATGTCGGCCTCGCGGCCCGGGCGAAAGGCAGCGCCGCTTTTGGCAGTGCCCTTAACCGCGATCAGCTCGTCGATCACCACGGCCCGTTGCATCAAGAGACGATGGACCGACTCGTCGATCGCGTCGATCTTTGCTCTCAGTTCCCCCAGCCTCGAGGGATCGGCCTTTTGAGGCTCTTCCATTGCCCCCTCCGTTCGTTGCGCGCCGCTTCTAGACCCTGAACGCGCCATTGGCAAAACGTCGCCGGCAGGACGACGCCAACAAACCGGAGAGGAGCGGCGCGTCAGGTCGTGATGGATATCTCAGTTGAGAACGCGGTCCTGCGTCGGCAGATCCAGCGAGAAGGCCGGGATCTCGATCTCGAAGGCCTCGCCGTCGTCGGCGCGAAGCTGATAGGTGCCGCGCATGATGCCGGACGGCGTCGGGAGCGGGCATCCGGACGTGTAGGTGAAGCTGTCGCCCGGAAGGATCACCGGCTGTTCGCCGACGACACCCGGGCCGCGCACTTCCTCCACATGACCGGTCGCATCGGTGATCTGCCAGTAGCGCGACTCGATCTGCACGGCGACTTCGCCGCAGTTCTCGATCTCGACCTGATAGGCCCAGACCCAGTGCCGCTCGCTCGGGTCGGACTGGTCCTCCAGATAAGCCGGCTTCACGGTCACGACGATTTGGCGGGTCGTCGCCTGGTACATCGGAGACATGGCCTTTCAGACAAGATGACAGTCACGTTCCACGGCTATAGCGCAATTCAAACGCGGACTCACCTTTCGGAATTCCTGCGCGGCAAATCCGCATATGATCCGATGGCAGGCGTTTGCAACTGTTCGCGGGTCCGGTGGGAGGGATGTTCGCGCGGGTTGTCCGGCAATGATAGGCTGAAGAACGGCCGCTGTTTCGTTCTCAAAGGGCTCATCTGAGGTGTTCGATTCCATATTGAGACGGCGGATCGACCCGCCCGTCGAGCGTCTGGCGGCGCGCTTCGTCGCGTGGGGTGTTGGCGCAAATACCGTCACCGTCGCCGGTCTTGGCATCGGTCTCCTCGGCGCCGTCGCGATCGCTTCTGGCGCCGTTCTCTTGGGGCTTTTTCTTCTTTTAGCGTCGCGGCTGTGCGATGGCCTCGACGGCGCGATCGCCAAGAAGACACAGCCGACCGATCTCGGCGGCTATCTCGACATCGTCTTCGACTTCGTCTTCTACGGCGCGATCCCGCTCGCCTTCGCGGTTCTGGATCCGGCCAGCAATGCCGTTCCCGCGGCGGTCCTCCTGCTGACATTCTATGCCAATGGCGCGAGTTTTCTCGCCTATGCGATCCTTGCCGAGAAGCGGCGGATCACCACCGACGTCAGGGGCCGCAAGGCATTCTTTTTCACGACGGGCCTCGCCGAGGCCAGCGAGACGATCATCGCGTTCTGCCTGTTCTGCCTGTTTCCCGCCTGGTTTCCGGTGATCGCCTATGGCTTTGCAGCCATGACGGCGTGGACGTTTGCGGCGCGGGTCTGGCTGGCGGTTAGGACCTTCGGGTGAGGGGGCGCAGAATGACGAGTGCGTCCCGTCGAAGCCTTTCTGCGGTCGCAGTCTTTCTCCCGATTGCGCCCCGCGTCCTCGCCTTTCGAGGCCGCCTGCGGCGGCACCTCAGGATGAGGACGCTCGGTTCTGCCGCGTTAGGGCAGGCGGGTCAGCCGGAAAAAGCGTATGCGATTCAAGCAACTGCTGGAATGAGGCAAAGCCGAGCCGCGCGACGCCACCATAGCCCCTCATCCTGAGGTGCCGCCAAAGGCGGCCTCGAAGGGCGAGGGGCGCTTGGCGCATCGCCTGATGTCGCCCGCCCGCCCTCACTCCGACGTCAGGATGGGAGGCGCAGAGAAGCGAGCTGCTGAATCACCCGGGCTGCCGCATCGAGCAGATTTGACCGTCATTCGCAGAAAGACCGCGGCCCTCAGACCGCCGACAGCGCGGCCTCGATGTCGTCCCACAGATCCTCGACATCCTCGAGCCCGAGCGACAGGCGGATCAGCCCGTCATTGATGCCGAGTTCGGCGCGCGCTTCCGGGGACAGGTTCTTGTGGGTCGTCGTCGCCGGATGGGTGATGATGCTCTTGGCATCGCCGAGATTGTTGGAAATCAGGATGATCTCCAAGGCATTGAGAAAGCGGAAGGCCGCCTCCTTGCCAGCGGCGACGTCGAAAGCGATCAGCGTCGAGCCCGCCGCCATCTGGCGCTTGGCGATGGCATGGTCCGGATGGTCCTCGCGGTGCGGATAGAGCACGCGGGAAATCTCCGGCCGCTCGGCCAGACGATCGGCGAGCGTCGCGGCCGAGGCTGTCTGCTGGGCGACGCGCAGCGGCAGGGTTTCCAGCCCCTTCAGCAGCGTCCAGGCGTTGAAGGGCGATAGCGCCGGGCCGGTGTGGCGGTAGAAATCGTGGAGGTTCTCGTCGATCCAGTCCTTCGACGAGAGGATGATGCCGCCGAGGCAGCGGCCCTGGCCGTCGATGTGCTTCGTCGCCGAATAGACGACGACGTCGGCGCCCAGTTCCAGCGGCTTCTGGTGGATCGGTGTCGCGAAGACGTTGTCGACGACGAGCGTCGCGCCGGCCGCATGGGCGATCTCGGCGACGGCGGCGATGTCGATCACCTCCAGCGTCGGATTGGTCGGCGTCTCCATGAAGAACACCTTGGTGTTCGGACGGACCGCTTGTTGCCACTGGTCGAGGTCGCGGCCGTCGATCAGCGTGCAGTCGACGCCGCAGCGCGCCATCACCGTTTCCACCACGTAGCGGCAGGAGCCGAAGAGAGCGCGCGCCGCGACGATATGGTCGCCGGCCTTCAGCTGGCACTGGATGGCGGAAGCGACGGCGGCCATGCCAGACGCCGTGCCGCGGGCGTCCTCGGCGCCTTCCAGCGCCATCATCCGCTCCTCGAACATGCGGGTCGTCGGATTGGCGTAGCGCGAATAGATGAAGCCCGGCTCCTCGCCCTTGAAGCGGGCCTCGGCCGCCTCGGCGGTCTCGTAGACGAAGCCCTGGGTCAGGAACATCGCCTCGGACATTTCGCCGAAGCCGGAGCGCATCGTGCCGCCATGGACCATCAGGGTCGCGGGCTTGAGGGGCTTCTTGTCATGGGTGCGCTTCAGCATCGTCTGGTCTCCGAACAGCAAAAAACCGGCCCTTGCGATCGCGCAACGCCGGTTCGAAAACATGGTCCCGTCTTCGGAATCGGCCCTTTAGCGAGTTGTTTAACGTGGCTGCAAGCCGGCCGGCCAAATCACCACGATGGGTTTGCAAATAGCTCCGATGGGGTTAGGCGTCAATCCGCGAAAACTTGGGATGCCCCGCGCGCACCGTGCCGGGCAGTGACGATGATGAGAAGGACGGCTCGACGGTGAGCGCTGCAATGCAGGGGATCCTGCCGGATCGGGAAATCGCGAGGCTGTTCGAGGCTGGCGCCCTGTCGGCGACGCGCGAGCGCGACGGTGATCAGATCCAGCCGGCCTCGCTGGATCTGAGGCTCGGCCCCGTCGCCTACCGGGTGCGCGCGAGCTTTCTGCCCGGCGGTTCCCATTCGGTCGACGACAAGCTGAGGCGGTTTGCCCTGCACGAGTTCAGTCTCGAAGGGGGCGCTGTCCTTGAGACCGGCTGCGTCTATGTCGTGCCGCTGCTCGAAGGGCTGGCATTGCCCGATCACGTCAGGGCGACGGCCAATCCGAAATCCTCCACCGGCCGGCTCGACATCTTCACAAGGGTCCTCGCCGACAACGCCCAGGAATTCGACAAGGTGCCGGCCGGCTATCACGGCCCGCTCTATCTGGAAATTTCGCCGCGAACCTTTCCGATCCTGGTGCGCGAGGGCTCGCGCCTGTCGCAGATCCGCTTTCGCTGCGGCGAGCCGACGTTATCTGCGGCCGAACTCGCCGCGCTGCATGAGCGGTCGCGTCTCACCTCCGGCGACAACGCCAACATCTCCGATGCCGGCATCGCCCTTTCGATCGATCTTTCCGGCGAGCCCGGAAGCCTCGTCGGCTATCGCGGCAAACGCCACACAGGGCTCGTCGACGTCGACCGGCGCGCCGCCTATCCGCTGGCCGAGTACTGGGAGCCGATATCGCGGCGCGGCACCGGCGAGCTCGTTCTCGATCCGGACGAATTCTACATCCTCGTCTCCAAGGAAGCGGTGCACGTGCCGCCGGACCACGCGGCGGAAATGACGCCCTTCGACCCGCTTGTGGGCGAATTTCGCGTGCATTATGCCGGCTTCTTCGATCCCGGCTTCGGTCATTCGGCTGCCGGGGGCGCGGGCAGCCGGGCGGTGCTGGAAGTGCGCAGCCACGACGTTCCGTTCATTCTGGAAGACGGCCAGATCGTCGGGCGCCTCGTCTACGAAAAGATGGCGGCCGAGCCGGAACGGCTTTACGGAACGGACCTCGCCTCGAACTATCAGGCTCAGGGGCTGAAACTCTCGAAGCATTTCGTGTGAGTTTTCCGCCTTCTTCTCCTGCGAGCCCGGCGGTCCGACAACCTCTCCGTGAGGCGGGGTTGCACGATTGCCGCGCTTGCCATGCAACACAGGACCGCCGGCAAACTCTGCTTGACTGACAAGCGAAAAGGCATAACGCCTCCGCCGGGGGGTAAAACGTTTAGGATCACAAAAGTGCAGGCACAAACCATCTGTGTGGTCGGGGTCGGCTATGTCGGACTGATTCAAGCCGTCGGACTTGCGAAACTGGGCCTGAAGGTCACCTGCGTCGATCTCGATGCGAGCAAGGTCGCGATGCTGAAGAAAGGCATCCCGCCGATTTTCGAGGACGGGCTCGAGGACGCCCTGCGCGAGGTGATCGCCCGCGGCAATATCGTCTTCACCACCGACATCGGCGAGGCCAGGGACTGCGGACTGTTCTACGTCGCGGTCGGCACGCCCACCAGCGAGCGGACGGGCAATGCCCGGCTGGACTATCTCGATTCCGCCGTCGCCGGCATTGCCGAGATCGCACCTGCCGAGGCCGTCATCGTCGTCAAGTCCACGGTGCCGATCGGCACCTGTGCCGGCCTTCAGGCTCGGCTCGACCGCAATCATCCGGGCAAGGGCCTCGAGATCGTTTCAAACCCGGAGTTCCTGCGCGAGGGAACGGCGCTGAAGGATTTCTTCAATCCCGAGCGGATCGTCATCGGCGGCACCAGCGAGGCCGCGCGGCAGAAGGTGCGCGACAGTTACGCCGCCTTCGAGGATCGCGGCGTGCCGATGATCGTGACCGACACCTCGACCAGCGAGACGATCAAATACGCCGCCAACGCCTTCCTCGCCACCAAGGTCACCTTCATCAACGAGATCTCCGATCTCGTCGAGACGGTGGGCGGCGACATCGATCAGGTCGCAAGGGGCATCGGCCTCGACAGCCGCATCGGTCCGCAATTCCTCAAGGCCGGCCCGGGCTATGGCGGTTCCTGCTTTCCCAAGGACACGCTCGCTCTGGCGACGATCGGCCGGCGTCACGGCGTGCAGCAGCAGATCGTCGAGACGGTCATCCGCATCAATGATTCGCGCCGGTTCCACATCCTCAAGCGGATCGAAGCGGCGATGGGCGACAAGCTTTCGGGCAAGCGCGTTGCTGTCCTGGGCCTCGCCTTCAAGGCCGATACCGACGACGTGCGCGACAGCCCGGCGGTCGATCTCGTCCACGCCCTTCTCGAAGAGGGCGCCGACGTGCAGAGCTTCGATCCGGTGGCAAGGCTTGCCGTCGATCATCGCGGCTACAGCCAGTGCGAGACGATCGCCGAGGCCTGTAAGGGTGTCAGCGCGGTTCTCGTCGCCACGGAATGGGCGGCGTTCAGGACCTTCGACTTCGCCTCGGTCGAGGCGCTGGTCGATCGTCGCTACATTTTCGACATGCGGCGGATCGTCGACATCACCGCGTCCTGGGTGCCGCGCTGGGATATCGAGCGGATCGGCTCGCCGCTGATGCGCGCCAGCGCCTGAACGCCAGCAGGGCAGGGCGATTTCACGCGACGTCGCCCGCCCCTTTCGGATAAAGCGTCCCGGCAGGGCGCGGAAACATCTTGCGTCGGCTGCCCCGTTTGGATAGGCAGTCTCTCGGCGGAGCGTAGCGCAGTCTGGTAGCGCACCTGGATGGGGTCCAGGGGGTCGGAGGTTCGAATCCTCTCGCTCCGACCATTTCCATATTTTTGCGTACGAAGCTGATCTTCGCTCCGGCGGTCCGCGTCGTCTTTGCGGCCTTCGGCCGATCAAGGCCGTTGCTTCGGCGTCGATGCGAAAACATTGCAACGCCAGCGTCCAGCCGGTAAGCAGCCTGCCAGCGGCCACCTGCGCGGTCTGGGCTCATCGGCGTCTCAATCGGACCCGAAAGCCGCGAGAACAGCGTCAGCGGCCGGGTCGATCCAGTTGCAAGGAGCTCTCATGCGTATCGACGCCATCCAGCGCGGCATCAATCCCCCGGAAGACATCAACGTCATCATCGAGGTGCCCGTCGGCGGCCATCCGATCAAATACGAGATGGACAAGGACGCAGGCTGCCTCGTCGTCGACCGGTTTCTCTATACGCCGATGACCTATCCCGGGAACTACGGCTTCGTGCCGCATACGCTTTCCGACGACGGCGATCCGATCGACGTTCTCGTCTGCAACACCCGGCCGCTGTTTCCGGGCTGCGTGATCAATTGCCGGCCGATCGGCGTCCTGGTCATGGAGGACAACAAGGGCCAGGACGAGAAGATCATCGCCGTGCCGTCGCCCGAGCTCACCCAGCGCTATGCCAAGGTGTTCGAGCCCTCGGACATGCCGGAGATCACGCTCAGGCAGATCGAGCACTTCTTCGAGCACTACAAGGATCTCGAACCCGGCAAGTGGGTGAAGATCGGCGATTGGGGCGGCAGTGACATGGCGCGCAAGCTGATCATCGAGGCGGTCGCCCGGGCCGATGCCGAGAAGGCCAAGGCCTGAGCCCAGCGATTCGGCCGGGCCGCTCGTTCGAGAACGGCCCGGCCGCTGCGGCGCCCTGTCGGTGGTGATCGCGGGACCGATTCCCGGCCGAGTGCCTCGCCAGGGCGAAATTCGATCGCCATCTGTCGCCAATTCGAGCTGGAACGATCCTCGGCCCGAAATGCGCAAGCTGATATTATCCAGCCATTTCAGGGGCTTTTGCCGATTTCTGCAAAAAACTCCCGCTGAATGGCCAGACCCCCTTTTCATTCATCCAGCTGTCGCATACATAGCGGTCACCGGCGGCGCAGAGACGCACCGTTGCTGACGCGGGGTGGAGCAGCCCGGTAGCTCGTCAGGCTCATAACCTGAAGGTCAGAGGTTCAAATCCTCTCCCCGCAACCAAGACAAGACGCCCTTTCGAGCATAAGCTCGGGAGGGCGTTTTCTGTTGAAATGCCTGATAGGCGCCCGGCGACACTGCGGCTGCACAGGCGCCATTCGCCGGGTCCCTCGCGCGGGTCGCAAGCAAAGCCGGGCTGACAATTCGCCGCAGCCCGAGCGCAAGTTGCAACCCTTCCAACGCCCTGAAGTTCGCTCTCGATGAGCGGCCGCGTCACGGCTGCGAAAACAGCGAAGGGACAGGCATGGGTCGGCATCTGATCTTCGGAGGCAATGGCGGCGTCGGGCAGGCGATCGCACGGCGACTGACGAAAGCGGGGCACGAGATCGTCCTTTGTGGACGCAATCGCGACGAACTCGGCAAATTGGCCGACGAGCTTTCAGCCGACACGATCTTGTGCGACGTGATGGAGCCGAACGCGATCGCCGATGCGGCGCGCGACATGCCCGATCGCCTCGACGGCTTCGTCTATGCCGTTGGTTCGATCAATCTGAAGCCGTTTCAAAAGGCGAACGCGGAGGACTTCCTCACCGACTTCAGGCTGAATTCCCTCGGTGCCGCTCTCGCCTTCCAGGCGGCGCTGCCGGCGTTGCTGAAGGCGGAAGACGGCGCCAGCGCCTTGTTCTTCTCGACGGTCGCCGTCGAGCAGGGCTTTGCCGCCCACGCCTCGATCGCCATGGCCAAGGGCGCCGTCGTCGGCCTGACGCGCACGCTCGCCACCGAATATGCGCCGAAGATCCGGGTCAACGCGATCGCCCCCTCGCTCGTCGACACGCCGCTCGGCCAGACGGTGGCCGGCAACGAAAAGATGGCGGAGGCCATCGCCAGGATGCACGCGGTGCCGCGTCTCGGCAAACCCGACGACATCGCCGCCATGGCCGAACTCCTCCTCACCGAGTCCGGCTCGTGGATCACCGGTCAGGTGATCGGCGTCGATGGTGGCCGATCGGCGATCCGGGTCATGCGGAGCTAGGCGGGCGAGCCGGCGCATTGGTTCTGGCTCACAGCCCCGCGACACGGTCGTTCATCGGTGCCTGATGAACGACGATCCGGGCATGATAGGGGACGCGCTCGTAAAGGTCGATCACGTCCTGATTGACCAGGCGAACACAGCCCGAGGAATTGGCGCCGCCGATCGTCCACCACTCGGGCGTCCCGTGCAGGCGGTAGAGCGTGTCCTTGCCGTTCTTGAAGATGTAGAGCGCGCGGGCACCCAGCGGATTGGTCACGCCGGGAGCCATGCCGCCGTTTTCGACGGAATAGACTTCAAGCGACGGTTTGCGCGCGATCATCTCGGCAGGAACCTTCCAGCGTGGCCAGTGCTGTCGCCAGTGGATCGCGCCTTCGCCGCCCCATTCGAAACCCGCCCGTCCGATGCCGACCCCGTAGCGCATCGCCATGCCGTCGTTCTCGACGAGATAGAGGAACCGGTTCGGCGTATCGACGACCACCGTACCCGGGGACTCTCCTGTGGGATCGGCAACGCGCTGACGATAGTATTTCCGGTCCATCTTCCAGTAGGGGACGGCAGGCAGCTCGTGGCCACCGTCATTCAGCGCGCCGTAGCGCGTGTCGAGTTCCGCGGTTCGACGAGACGAAGCGAGTGGCTCGGCTGCTGCGACATCGGCCATGGGCTCAGGCTCTAGGGCGGGATTGCGGCCAGCAGTCGAACAGCCGGCGAGGCCGGCGGCGCCGCATGCGACGAGAAAGGATCGCCGCGACAGGGAAATGGGGGTGGTTGTCATGAAGCGCCTCGTTGTGGCTGTCCGTCGAATCGCGGCTTGAGAACATCATCCGGCTGAGATATGAGCAACGGCAATGATGATATGATATTCATAGCTGTTTGGAATGATGATGGACGTCACGGCTGCCTTGCGCGCCTTTGCGCGGACGATCGAGCGCGGTTCCATGACTGGTGCGGCTGCCGATCTCGGCATCAGCCAACCCGCAATTTCCAAGCATCTCGCCAATCTCGAACGACACGTGCAGGCACGGCTTCTCGAGCGCTCGCCGCGCCATGTTCGCGCGACGTCTGCCGGCGAGACGCTCTATGAGGCGACGCGCTCCGGGCTGGCGGCGATCGACGCGGCAATGGAAGGCATTCGGATCGAGGGCGGCGCGATCGAAGGCAAGCTGCGCATCCATGCCCAGACCTGCGTCGGCGGCAAGGTCATCCATCCGATCGTGATGGACTTCCAGCGCGATCATCCCGAGGTGCGCATCGAGCTCGTGCTCGAGAACCGCGCGATCGATCTCGTCTACGACAATTTCGACATGGCAATCCGCTATTCACGGCCGGAGAGCCAGGACGTCGTCATCCGCCGGCTGGGCTTCGTCGAGCGCATTCTCGCGGCGAGCCCGGACTTTCTCGAGCGTGTCGGAGGGATCGACGATCCTTTGAAGCTCGGCGCCGTTCCGCTGGTGACCACCGCTCAGGTGCTTTCGCCGGGACGGTCCCTGACGCTGACGAAGGGCAATGAACAGCATCAGATCCCGGTTCGCCCGTTCCTTCATACCAATGATGCAAATGTCATCCTCAACACATTGCTCACGGGGCATGCCTGCGGTCCGATCCAGGCTCTCTTTGCCGGCGAGGCGTTGAAGGATGGCCGGTTGCGGCGCATCCTCCCGGCATATGAGGTGAAATCGGCGGAAATGATGCTCGCCTATCCCTCGGTGCGCTTCATGCGCCCGGTGGTGCGCGCCTTCGCCGACCGTCTCGTCGAGGAGGTGAAATCGGTGGAGGGTATCGTCTGCCGGTGACCCGAAGGGCTGCGATCGGTCGCACCCGCCACGCCGTCGCTCGCCCTGTCGGACGGTCCTCGCTGACACAGATCTCTTGATAGATGGCGGACACCGGCGTCCGGCCTCAAGCTGATCGGAGACGGGAGCCCCATGCGCTGCTCAAAGATCGACGTCGTTGCCTTCAGCACCCTTCGGGTCTGGAAGACCCGCTCCACGCCAGTCTGATCGGATGGCGACACTTCGGTTCGTGCTTGGCGATCAGCTCAGCCGGGAGCTTTCCTCGCTGAAGGACCTCGAAGAGGGCGACGTCGTCCTGATGTGCGAGGTCGCCGACGAGACCCGTTATGTGCGCCATCACAAGCGCAAGATCGCCTTTCTGTTCGCCGCGATGCGCCATTTCGCGGAAGATCTGCGCGATCGCGGCGTGACAGTCGATTATGTCACGCTCGACGATGGTGACAACACCGGTTCGTTTTCAGGCGAGCTGAAACGGGCGGTGGCGCGCCACTCGCCGGACGCTGTCGTCGTCACCGAGCCCGGCGAGTGGCGGGTCCTGCAGATGATGGAAGACTGGCGCGAGGAGCTGGACGTGCCCGTCGAGATCCGGCCCGACGATCGCTTCGTCTGCAGCCATGAGCGCTTCGAGGCATGGGCCGAGGGGCTGAAGGAACTGCGCATGGAGTTCTTCTATCGCGAGATGCGCAAGGAGACGGGCTATCTCATGGAGGGAGACGGGCCGGTCGAAGGCAAGTGGAATTTCGACCATTCCAATCGCGAGCCGCTGAAACAGGGGATCACGCCGCCGGAACGGCCGACCTATTCCGTCGACGAGATCACGCAGGAGGTGCTCGATCTCGTCGCCGGACGGTTTGGCAATCACTTCGGCAAGCTCGACGACTTCGACTATCCGGTCTCGCGTCGCCAGGCGCTGCATTACCTCAACTGGTTCGTCGACGAGGCGCTGCCGAAATTCGGCACCTATCAGGACGCGATGCGTGAGGGCGCGCCGCTCCTTTTCCACTCCCATCTCTCCGGCCTGATCAATTGCGGGCTGATCGATCCGCGCGAAGCGTGCGATCGCGCCGAGGCGGCCTGGCGCGCGGGCGACGCGCCGATCAATGCGGTGGAGGGCTTCATCCGCCAGATCATCGGCTGGCGGGAATTTGTGCGCGGCGTCTACTGGCGGGAGATGCCGGGTTATGAGCGCTCGAACAAGCTTCTCGCCCAGCGCAAGCTTCCGGACTTCTTCTGGACCGGCGAGACCGAGCTGAACTGTCTTCATCAATGCATCCGCGAGGTCGAGGCGAGCGCCTACAACCATCACATCCAGCGGCTGATGGTGCTTGGCAACTTCTGCCTTCTCTGCGGCTTCGACCCGCGCGAGGTGCAGGAATGGTATCTGACCGTCTATCACGACGCCTATGAATGGGTGGAAATGCCGAATGTCGTCGGCATGATCCTTTATGCCGACGGCGGTCTCTTCGCCTCAAAGCCCTATGCGGCCTCGGCGAACTACATCGACAAGATGTCCGACTATTGCGGCAATTGCCGCTATTCGCCGAAGGTGAAGACCGGCGAGGGCGCCTGTCCGTTCAACCTCCTCTATTGGGACTTCGTCGCCCGCAACGAGGATCGGCTGAAGGGCAATCCTCGGATGAACCGCACCTATGCGACGCTCGAGCGCATGGACGCCGGCAAGGTCGAGACGATCCGCAAGGAGGCGGCCGAATTTCTCGACGGGCTGGTGGCGAGCGGGGATTACTGATTGTCAGCCGACATGCACTTTTGTTGTGCGAAAGCTGCGTCTGCCTTCAAATGCGGCGATTGGTCGCTTGCCAGCCCCCATGCAAAGCGCCTTAACTCGGCAAACCGGCCTTGTTGCGCGACTGCCGGTTAAGGTTCCGTTAACCGACGAGGCGCAGCATCGATGATGTCGATCCACTTGCCCCATGTCTTATGGGACCAGTAGGATCGACACATTCCAAGCGTCGGTCCTTTGCCGGCCGCCGCTCGACGAAGAGGTGTGCCGATGACTGCAAGACCTGTCGACGCTTCGTTCCTCCGGATGCTTGAGGGGCATAGCCTCACGTCGGCGGAAGTTCTTTACCGGATGCCCGATCACCCGACATTGCTGCAGACGTTCTTCTGGCAGTTCGAAGATATGGCGCCGGACTATCCGCGGCTGAAGCGCTTCCTCGACCATTGGGAACGGGAGATCGAGGCGATGATCCACTCCGTCCGGGTCATGCATCGGGGCCTGATCGCGCCCAAGGAGATTCGGCTCGTGAGGGATGGCGGTGAGCTGCACTGAACAACTGGATGTCGTTCCCGGCAGCGTAGAGCCTCAGGCTGGATCGAGTTTGAACGTCGCGCGGACGATGCCGTGATCGCTGGTTCCCGCCTCATGGTCGGGATCGTAGTGAAGATGATCGTTGGCAATGTCGAGCTTCTTGAAGGCCCAGACCCGCTTGCGACTGTTGTCGTAGAGCTCCTGGCTGACGAGGATCTGGTCGAGGGACTCGAAATTGTTCTGGTGGATATGGGTGTAGTAGACGTCGCGGGTCGAGCGGTAGTCCTGCAGTGTCTGGCCGGTATAGAGATCGACGTCGCTGCCGCCCGTGCTCTCGCCCATCAGATAGTTGGGCTGGCCGGTCAGAATGTTCATGGTGTTGGAAAGCGTTCCGTCGTTGATGTCGCCGATGACGATCACCGGTTCGTCCGTGTCTTTCATCAGCTTGGTCAGGTGAACCCGCAGTGCTGCCGACTCGGCGGTACGCCGTATTGTGGATATCGCAGCGCCGATCGCTTCCTGATGAGGCTTGTGCAGCTGGCGATCATACCATTCCTCGCGCGAGATCCAGGTTGGTCCCTTGGACTTGAAATGACAGACGAAGACATGGATCGGGTCGGCCCGCTCGTCCGGCTGAAAGCGGAAACGAAGCACCGGGCGCGAATAGGACCGGAGCGAAACTGCGATGCTTTCGGTCTGCGGATCGTCGCCGCCGCTCTTCAGAATCATTTCGTCCGGAAAATCCCTGATCCATTCCGGCTCGCCGACGAGCATTGAGCGGCGAAGCGCCGCTGCGCACATGATCATGCCGCCGTCGTGGCCCTCCGGCGCCACGGCAACATACTCCGTGTGGAGTCCGGCACCTTCGAGGACCTTCGATAGCGTCTCGGCATGCCAAAGCTCCTGAAAACCCCAGACATCGGCGGGAAGTGTCTGCAGCATCCGGGCAGTGAACACGATTTTGCGATCGTATTCGTCCTGGCTCCAACCAGCGCGGCCATACATTTCGAGACCGGGCTCGTTGAGATTTCGCAGATTGAAGGTGGCGATGCTGAAGGTCTTGGCCATTGCGATCTCGCCTCTGCAAACCCGTGCTCACCGCAGCAGCGTCGCACTCAAGCATGACGAGTTTAATACAATTTCAGGTGATGCTTTTTGGCGGTTGCACGCTGGGGAGGGCAGCTTTTCGCAGGTCTTCAACTATCGCGGATGCCGCGCGACAGCCTCGCCGGCTACGGGAACGATGCGCGACGGACCGGATTGGAACCCCCGAAAGTCAGATCAGCCGTAGCCCCTTCAGGCTGGCATGGCCGTTCTTGCCGATGATGATGTGATCGTGAACCGAGATCCCCAGGGACTTCGCCGTCTCGATGATCGTCTTGGTCATCTCGATGTCGGCGCGTGACGGCGTCGGGTCGCCGGAGGGGTGATTATGGACGAGGATGATCGCGGTCGCGTTCAGCTCCAGCGCCCGGCGCACCACCTCGCGCGGATAGACCGGCGTGTGGTCGACGGTGCCGGTTCCCTGCACCTCGTCGGCGATGAGGGCGTTCTTCTTGTCGAGGAAGAGGATGCGGAACTGCTCGCGGGCCTCGTGGGCCATCTGCGCCGTGCAGTAGTCGATCACCGCCGCCCAGGATGACAGCACTTCGCGTTGCCTCACGGCCGAGCGCATCGCCCGCCGGTTGATCGCCGCGACGATGGCGATGTCGAGCGCGACGGCATGCTTGACGCCGGGCACTTCCGTCAGCCGCCGATGCGGCGCGCCGAGCACCTCGGAAAGCGAGCCGAAGCGGGCAATCAGCGCCTTGGCGATCGGTTTGACGTCCCGGCGCGGGATGGTGCGGAATAGGATGAGTTCGAGCAGTTCGTAATCGGCGAGGGCGTCGGCGCCGGCATTGGCGAAGCGCTCGCGCAGCCGGTCGCGGTGGCCGTCGTGATGACGCGGGGCGCTTGCCTCGCCGGGTTTGGTGTCGGCCTTGCGGGGCACGCGCTCCGGCCGCTCTTCGAGCCCGAACAGGCCGCTGCGTCGTGCCTCGGGCGCTGCGTCGTCGTCGTTTCCGCCGGAAGACGCCATCGCCCCTGCCTATTCGGCCGTCGCCGGATCGCGCTTGAAATCGATGCCGGGCGTGTCGAGCCCGCCGGGCGAATAGGTGAAGACCTCGCAGCCGTCCTCGGTCACGCCCAGCGTGTGCTCGTATTGGGCCGAGAGCGTGCGGTCCCGCGTCACGGCGGTCCAGCCGTCATTGAGGATCTTCACATGCGGGCGGCCGAGATTGATCATCGGCTCGATGGTGAAGATCATGCCGGGTTTCATCTCCGGGCCTTCGCCGCGGCGGCCGTAATGCAGGATGTTCGGCGCGTCATGGAAGAGCTTGCCGACGCCGTGGCCGCAGAAGTCGCGAACCACCGAGCAGCGTTCACCCTCGGCATAGGTCTGGATCGCATGGCCGATATCGCCGATATGGCCGCCGGGCTTCACGGCGTCGATGCCGAGGAGAAGCGAGCGGTAGGTCACCTCGCAAAGCCGCTCGGCGGCGCGCTTCAGCTTGCCGACCGGATACATGCGCGAGGAATCGCCGTGCCAGCCGTCGACGATCAGGGTGACGTCGATATTGACGATGTCGCCTTCCTTCAGCGGCTTGTCGTTCGGCACGCCGTGGCAGACGACGTGATTGATCGAGGTGCAAACGCTTTTCGTATAGCCGCGATAGTTCAGCGTCGCCGGAACGGCGCCGTTCGCCATGGCGAAATCATAGACGAAATCGTCCAGCGTCTGGGTGAGGGCGCCGGGAAAGACGAGTTCGGCCAGACCGTCGAGGCAGCGGGCCGTGAGCTGGCAGGCCCGGCGCATGCCCTCGAACGCGTCGGGACCATAGATCCTGATGGCGCCGGTGTTGCGGATCGGGTTCGCCTCGGCCTCGAGATAGGTTGTCATGGCAGCTTCGTTTCGACGATCGGAAGGGGTGTCACAGGAGTGATCCCGTTCAGGCTGATGTCGCACCGAACGGCGTAGGCTTCAACCCCTCGTCGCCGCGCCTCGGCAAAGCCGGCCGCATAGGCGGGATCGAGATCGGCGGCAAAGGCCAGCCGGTCGCAGTCGGATCGCTGGACGACATAGAGCATCACGGCCCGGTTGCCGGCCCGGGTTTCGGCGGCGAGATCGAGGAGGTGCCTGGCGCCTCTGGTCGTCACGCAATCGGGGAATTCGGCAAGGCCGGGAGTGCGCATGAGGTGGACGTTCTTCACCTCGACATAGACCGGCCTGCCGGCTGCCTCCTGATAAAGAAGATCGACGCGCGAATTCGCCTGATAGCGCACTTCGCGGCGGGCCGGTCCGAGGTCCGCCAAGGCAGGCACGAGCCCGGCGGCGATCGCCTCCTCGGCAATGCGGTTGGGAAGCGAGGTGTTGATGCCGACGAGCGTGCCGTCCGCCTCGACGATCTCCAGCGTCAGCGGAAGCTTGCGTTTCAGATTGGCCGAGCGCGACAGCCAGACGCGCGAGCCCGGCGCCTTCAGCCCGATCATCGCCCCAGGATCGGGGCAATGGACGGTAACCGGCTCGTCCTCGCCGTCGATGACGACGTCGGCGAGGAAGCGCTTGTAGCGCTGGATCAGGCGGCCGGGGATCAGCGGGGAGGGAAACAGCATGGCCGGCGGGTAGCCTCTCGGCCCCCGCCGGTCAATTCCGAGGAGCGGCCCGCGAACAGGAAGGCCAGTGCGGGCATCAGACGGCCTCAGTCGATCCGAACCTTCATCGGCGAGATTTGCCTGATGCCGCCGAAGCCAGACATCGTCGCTGCTTCCACCAGAGCGATCTGCGGCGCGTTTTCGGCGAGCGCTGCAAGACCCTCCCGGATTTCCAGCCTTGCCAGCATCTCGCCGATGCATCGATGGGGCCCGCTGCCGAAGACCGGATGGATGCGTGGATGGTCCGTGCGGTGGATGTCGAACCTGTCGGGCTCGGCGTAGAGCATCGGATCGCGAAGGGCCGACAGTGTGCTCAGCTTGATGACGGTGCCGGACGGCAGCAAGACGCCGTCGATTTCGAGCGGAGCGACGGTCAGGCGCGTGATCGTGCCGACCGGGGGTTCGTAGCGCAACGCCTCGTTCACCGCGCCTGGAATGAGCGAGGCGTCTTCCCCTACCGCCCGCCACTGCCGGGGATGCTGCAGAAGCAGGGACACCAGCATGGCAAAGCCTGCCCGCGTCGTATCCGTGCCGCCGATCACCAGGGCGATGACCTGCTGGACGAGGCTGTCGAAGGTGATCAGCGGATTTGCCGCCCAATCCTTGACAACCGTCGACAGCAGATCTCCTGCCGGAGAGTGCAATCGATTGCGCAGTTCGTCGCTGACATAGGCGGAAAGCTCCGATGCCGCCGCTTCGATCACCGGGTGAGCGGCGTGGGGGTAGACCGGGGAGATCGCCAGGGCGAGGTCTGCGACCAGCTTGGCGAAATAGGTCGCGTCGCTCAGTGGCAGCCCGAGAATGCTTGCGATCATCTCGGACGGCAGGCGCGCCGCCATCGCCTCGACGAAGTCGAAGGTCTCGCCCCGCGGCAACTCCGCGACGATCCTGTCGGCCACGGCGCGGATGTCGTCCGTCTTGTCCCGCATGGTCTTGGACGAGAAGGCTCGGGCGAAGAGGCTGCGTTTGGCCCTGTGCGACGCGCCGTTGCCGAAGACGAAGATCTCCGTGAGGAAGCGCGACACGGCCCCGGCCGGAACCTTGTGGAGCTGCGCATAGGCCGGGCCATCGATCTGCTCGGTGCGCGGATCGGCGAGCAGGGCGAGCACGTCTTGCGCCCGCAGCGCCAGGACGTAGCTGTCGCCGAGCTCGACGATCGCATGATCGGCGCGAAGATGCGCCAGATACGAGTGTGGCTCCCTCATCAGGGCGATAGGGTTTACCCGCAACGGGGCATTGCGGGCGGGGTCGAGTTGCGTGGCCATGAGTCTGATCCTGTAACGGATGGTTGCGATGGCCTATCGCTTGCGGCAGTTCGGGGTCGTCGTGCAGTGATCTCGATCACCGCGAATGTCGGTGGTGTGGGAATGACAGCGGGCTGGTTCAGCGCGCGAGCGGACGCCGCCGCCGGGCAATCGCAGGCGGCATGATCCTGTCGTTTCCGGGCAGTCCGGCGCTTACGCCTTGATCTTCACGTAGCGCCCCGGCGCGTCCTCGATGGGCTTCAGCTTGCGGCCGCCGGGCTTTCTCGCCTTGACCTGGTCGCCCGACAGCGGCGTCAGCCATTCCAGCCAGTGGCCCCACCACGAACCGGGCGTTTCCTTCGCTGCCAGCAGCCAGTCTTCATACGAGCCGGTATCCTTCGGCGCTGGCCCGGTCCAGAACTGGTACTTGTTCTTGGCCGGCGGGTTGACGACGCCGGCGATGTGTCCGGAGCCGGTCAAGACGAAGTCGACCTTCGAGCCGAAGGCGCCGCAACCCCGGTAGACCGAGCGGGCCGGGGCGATGTGGTCGTCCTTGGTGGCGAGATTGTAGATCGGCATGGTGACCCTGGAGAGGTCGAGCCGGACGCCGCCGATCTCCATCTTGCCGCGCGACAGCCGGTTCTCATGGTAGCAGTTCCGCAGATAGAACAGGTGGTTGGCCTTCGGCATCCGCGTCGAATCGGCGTTCCAGTAGAGAAGGTCAAAGGGCAGGGGTTCCTTGCCGCGCAGATAGTTGTTGACGAAATAGGGCCAGATGAGATCGCCGGAGCGTAGCAGGTTGAAGGCCGTCGCCATCTGCGAACCCTCCAGATAGCCCTTCTGCTCCATCGATTTCTCCAGCGTCTTCAGCTGGGTCTCGTCGACGAAGACCTTCAAATCGCCGGCATGGGTGAAATCGATCTGGGTGGTGAGGAAGGTGGTGGAGGTGATGCGCTCGTCGCCGCCGGCCTTGAAATAGGCCAGCGAGGCGCCGAGCAGCGTGCCGCCGACGCAGTAGCCGACGGCGTTCACTTCCTTCTCGCCCGTCGCCTGTTCGACCGTGTCGAGGCCGAAGCGGATGCCCTCCTCGATATAGGCGTGCCAGTCCTTGTCGGCATGGCGCTCGTCGGGGTTGACCCAGGACACGACGAAGACCGTCAGCCCCTGTTCCACCGCCCAGCCGATGAAGGATTTTTCCGGGTTGAGGTCGAGAATGTAGAACTTGTTGATCCAGGGCGGCACGATCATCAGCGGGCGCTTGAACACCGTCTCGGTCGTCGGTGCGTACTGGATGATCTGGCACAGCTCGTTTTCGGCGACGACCTTGCCGGGCGACACCGCCATGTCGCGGCCGACCTCGTATTTCGAATAGTCCGACTGGCGCAGCTTCAGATTGCCGTTGCCGGCCGACATGTCCTCGGCGAACATCTTCATGCCCTTGACGAGATTGGCGCCGTTGGAGGCGACCGTCTCGCGGTACAGCTCCGGATTGGTCATGACGAAGTTGGAGGGCGCCAGAGCGTTGGAGATCTGGCGGACGTAAAAGGCGGCCTTCTGGCGTGTGTGCGGATCGAGCCCGTCGGCGCGCTCCACGAGATCGTCGGCCCAGCGGGTGGTGAGGAGATAGGTCTCCTTGATGAAGTCGAAGAACAGGTGCTGGTTCCAGCCGTCGCCGGCAAAGCGTTTGTCGCCATTCGGAGCGTTGATCGGCGTTTCCGGCACGTCGCCCGCAAGCTTGCGGATCGAGTTGTTCCAGACGGTCATATAGCTGGCGAAGAGGTTGGTCTGCGCCTCCATCGCCCGCGCCGGGTCTGTCATCCAGTATTCGGAGACCTTGGACAGAGTCTGGATGACCTCCGACATCTGCATCGGACTGCTTTCGACGACCTCACCCTTCTCTCGCGGGCCGACCCAGGCGGCTGCGGCCTTGCCGATCTGCTCCAGCATGCGCGCCATGTTGAGGCCGAAAGCCTCCGGATCCTTGACCACGAAGTCCTCCGCGCCTGCCTCGTTCGCGCAGTTTTCCGGCTTTTTCGCTTTGGTGGCCATGGTCGTTCGTCCTCCCTGGATTTCCGGCTGTCTCGGCCACGTTCTGCGGCGCGGCTCGTTGCTGAACGAGTGCAGGTTCGGTTCCAAGCGCTTTTATTGCAACGGCGACATGAAACGAACGCTGTCTTCTTTGTAATTGCACTATCTGTGGGATATGACACAGCGATCGCGGAATTGAAGCGGCCGGAGCGCAGATGGCCGGTCGTTGGGAAGGCAAGAGCGGGATGATCGGTTTGATCGCGCCTCGGGTGATGGCGGCAGTTGCGATGGCAGGCCTCGTGTCGGGCTGCCAGTCGGCCTATGACGAGGCGGTTTCGCCGCAAGCCGTCGCCTATCAGCGCGTCGCGCCCGACGGTCGCTCCGGGCAGCGACTGGGGCCGGACGGCTATCCGCTGCTCGGCGCCTATCCCAACAGCGCTGCGCGCCAAGTCGACGACGCGACGGTCACGGCACAGGAGCGGCGCGCCGCGGCCATTGCCAGCCGTCGCAAGGGCACGCTGTCGACGCGCAGCTACGACGCCGAGATTGCCCGCATGCAGCGGGTGAAGCGCCGGCAGGCCGAGGAGGTCGATACCGCGCTCGCGCAGAAACCGAGCGGCAACGCCGTGCGCGTCGGCACCCAGGCCAAGCCGAGCCGATCGCCCGACGACGTGCTGCGCGAGATCCAGTCCAGCCAGTAATTCGCGGGCTCGAGCGTCGTTACAAGAATGATTTCCCGGCATGGCGCCGGAGGACGAGAAACGATGGAAGAATTTCACAAAGTCCGGCGTCTGCCGCCTTACGTCTTCGAGGAAGTCAACCGCCTGAAGGCGGCCGCGCGGGCCGGCGGTGCCGACATCATCGATCTCGGCATGGGCAATCCCGATCTGCCGACGCCGCAATTCGTCGTCGACAAGATGTGCGAGGTCATCCAGGACCAGCGCACGCACCGCTATTCGGCGTCGAAGGGCATCGCCGGGCTGAGGCGTGCCCAGGCGGCCTATTACAAGCGTCGATTCGGGGTGACGCTCGATCCGGCCAGGCAGATCGTGGCGACGCTCGGCTCGAAGGAGGGCTTCGCCAACATGGCCCAGGCGATCACCGCGCCGGGCGACGTGGTGCTGTGCCCCAACCCGACCTATCCGATCCACGCCTTCGGCTTCCTGATGGCCGGTGGCACGATTCGCGCGATCCCCGCCAAGCCCGATCGCGACTTCTTCGCCGCGATCGACCGTGCGGTGCGCCACTCGATCCCCAAGCCGATCGCGATCATCCTGAACTATCCGTCCAATCCGACGGCCTATGTCGCCGATCTCGATTTTTATCGCGAGATCGTCGATTTCGCCCGCAAGAACGAGATCGTCGTCCTGTCCGATCTCGCCTATGCCGAGATCTATTTCGACGACGCGCCGCCGCCTTCGATCCTTGAGGTCGAGGGGGCGATGGACGTCGCGGTCGAGTTCACCTCCATGTCGAAGACCTTCTCCATGCCGGGCTGGCGCATCGGCTTTGCCGTCGGCAACGAGCGGCTGATCGCGGCGCTCGCCAGGGTCAAGTCCTATCTCGACTACGGCGCCTTCACGCCGATTCAGGTCGCGGCGACGGCAGCCCTCAACGGCGGCGAGGCGGCGATCGACGAGGTGCGGGCGATCTATCGCAAGCGCCGCGACGTTCTGGTCGATTCCTTCGGCCGCGCCGGCTGGGACGTGCCGCCGCCGGCTTCGACCATGTTCGCTTGGGCGCCGATCCCGCCGGCCTATCGCCATCTCGGCTCGCTCGAATTCTCCAAGCTCCTCATCGAAGAGGCGCAGGTCGCCGTCGCGCCGGGGATCGGCTTTGGCGAGCATGGCGACGATCATGTGCGCATCGCCCTCGTCGAAAACGAGCACCGGATCCGTCAGGCCGCACGCAACATCCGCCGCTTCCTTGCGTCCGGCGGCGAAGCGGGGCAGAACGTCGTTTCCCTGCGGGCGCAGTCCTGAAGCGCTGCGCCGAGGGCTCGACGGGTCGGTCGGAAACGGTCCTGCTGGGCCACCTTTCCGGCCACTGAAAATGCTATTGCCGCATGATGTCGTCGGGCTGGCCTTGTCCGGTCCCCGCACCATGCCTTGAGACGGATATGTCATGAAAACCGAATTGCGGCTGGGCATTGCCGGGCTTGGCACTGTCGGCGCGAATGTCGCGCAGCTGATCGAGCGCAAGGCCGACGTTCTGGCCGAGCGGGTTGGTCGCGACCTCAGGATCACCGCCATCTCCGCCCGTGACCGCAGCCGCAACCGGGGCTTCGACACGCATGGCATGCAGTGGTTCGATGATCCGGTGGCGCTGGCGCGGGAAGCTAAAATCGACGCTTTCGTCGAACTGATCGGCGGCTCCGAGGGGATCCCTCTTCAAGCGGTCGAGGCGGCCCTGAAGCGCGGTATTCCGGTCGTCACCGCCAACAAGGCTCTGCTTGCCCATCATGGCGTCGCACTTGCAAAGCTTGCCACCGAAAACGGAACCGAGCTGCTGTTCGAGGCGGCCGTCGCCGGTGGCATCCCGGTCATCAAGACCATGCGGGAGGCGCTTTCGGGCAACGACGTCAGCCGCGTCTACGGCATCCTCAATGGCACGTGCAACTACATACTGACACGTATGGAGAAAGAGGGAATCGGCTTCGACGCCTGTCTGCGCGACGCTCAGGCCCTCGGCTATGCCGAAGCTGATCCGACCTTCGACATCGGCGGCTACGACGCCGCCCACAAGCTGGCGATCCTCACTTCGCTTGCCTTCGGAACGGAGATCTCGCTCGAGAGCATCTTCATCGAAGGGATATCGAAGATCTCGATCGACGACATCACGGCCGCCCAAGAACTCGGCTACCGGATCAAGCTGCTTGCCGTTGCGGTCCGCACCGACAGCGGCATCGAGCAGCGCGTCCATCCGGCGATGATCCCGGCGCGCTCGTCGCTCGCCCAGGTCGACGGTGTGACCAATGCCGTGGCAATCGACTCCGATCTTCTCGGGTCGATCCTGCTGGCGGGGCCCGGGGCCGGCGGGGCCGCGACGGCGTCTGCCGTCCTGTCGGACGTCATGGACGTTGCCGGCGGCTTCGTGCCGCCGACGCTCGGTCTGCCGCCGTCGCGGCTGCAGCCCTATCAGCGGGCGAGAATGCGCGCCCATGAGGGCGGCTACTACATTCGCCTGGCGGTCTACGACCGCGTCGGGGCATTCGCCTCGATCGCCAACCGGATGGCCGAAAACAGCATTTCGCTGGAATCCATCGTCCAGCGCAAGGCGGACCACAAGGGCGAGGGGACGGCACCGGTGGTGCTGGTCACCCATGAGACGACCGAAGCGGCGATCAGAAGCGCCCTCGAAGCGCTTTCGCGCGACGGGTATCTGTCCGGCGAGCCGCAGATGATTCGGATCGAAGATCTCGAGTGACCGGCTGTCGGCTGCCGCCGGGCGCTGGCTGCCGACTGTGACCCCGCTCCGCCTATCGCGCGTTTGCCGCCTCGCGCGTCGCAGCCGTCGCATCGCGGAGCGATCGGACCGGGCGGTCCTGACATCGGCGTGACATGCGATTGGCGCATATCGGCGGCCGATCCTGGCGCCGCGGGGCAGGAGGCTCGCAAGTTCCTGGCGTTACGGCCCGGGGGCGATGGTCGCAGAACGGCCCGTCATCGGGATTGCGTCGAGGCCGGCGCCGAGATCCGCGATCCGCTCGCAAAATCAGGATTTTAGGCGAAGTTTCGACTATGATGGTCTGATGGGTGGCTCGCGCCCGTTGGCATGGAAACGTCGAAATTTCGCCAGGCAACGGACGATCGAAGGCAATTGGCGGCGATCTCTGCTACAGCACGGAGCGCTCTGCCCGAGACCGGGCCAGACGAATTGGGCCAGACAAAGAGCAAATCACGGTGACCGGGACCATGGCCGACATCAGCGACAATCTGAACCGCGTCCTCTCTCTCGAACTAGCCCGTGTCACGGAGCAGGCGGCGATCGCTGCTGCGCGCCTGCGCGGCCGGGGGGATGAGAAGGCGGCCGATCAGGCGGCGGTCGATGCGATGCGACAGGCGCTGAACCAGATCGATGTCGAGGGCACGGTCGTCATCGGTGAGGGCGAGCGCGACGAGGCCCCGATGCTCTATATCGGCGAAAAGGTCGGTAAGGGCGGCCTTGCCGTCGACATCGCGCTCGATCCCCTCGAGGGCACGACGGTCTGTGCAAAGAACCTTCCCAATTCGCTGGCGGTCGTCGCGATGGCCGAGCGCGGCAGCCTGCTCAATGCGCCCGACGTCTATATGGAAAAGATCGCGGTCGGCCCCGGCTATCCGAAGGGCGTCGTCGACCTGTCGCGTTCGCCCCGCGAAAATCTTCAGGCCCTCGCCGACGCAAAATCCGTGAAGGTCGCCGATCTGACCGCCTGCATTCTCGACAGGCCCCGTCATGCCGCGCTGATCGCAGCGGTGCGCGAGGCCGGCGCTGCGATCCGGCTGATCGGCGACGGCGACGTGGCGGGCGTGATCCACACGACCGATCCCGAAGAGACCGGTATCGACATCTATATGGGCATCGGCGGCGCTCCCGAGGGCGTCCTCGCGGCGGCAGCGCTGCGCTGTACGGGCGGTCAGATGCAGGGCCGGTTGCAGCTCAACACCATCGACAAGCGCGTCAGGGCCGAGCGCATGGGGGTCGGCGACCCGGACAAGATCTACACCGCCGAGGAGATGGCCTCGGGCAACGTCATTTTCGCGGCCACCGGCGTCACCGACGGCAACCTGCTCGACGGCGTGCGCTTCTATCGCGACCGGGTGACCACCCACACGCTCCTGATGCGCTCGTTCTCACGCACCATCCGCGAGGTGCGGGCCCACCACCATGTGAGCGATCTCGCCGATGGCACATCGCAGGACGGCGGCTGAGCTCGCGGCCGGTTTGCGGTCCGCGCTGCAGGCTGGAGGAAATTGCCACAAAAGCCGCGCAAGGACCGTGCCGCCTTCGCCAGCTTGACGAGACGACATGCCACCATCTTCGAGCAAGACATTTCTGGGCGTCGAGAAGTCCGCGACGGGGCGGCGCTGGGGCACCGCTCTCGACGCGCGCAGCGAGGCGCAGGCGCTCGCCATGGCGCAAAAGCTCGGCCTGCCGGACATCGTCGCCCGCGTGCTTGCGGCCCGCGGGGTCGAGGCGGATGACGCCTCACGCTTTCTCGAGCCGAAGCTGCGAAACGAGATGCCCGATCCTTCGGTGATGACCGACATGGATGTCGCGGCCTCGCGGCTCGCCGATGCCGTCGCGCGGCGCGAGCGTGTGGCGATCTTCGGGGATTACGACGTCGATGGCGCAGCCTCCTCGGCGCTGCTTTGGCGTTTCCTGGCTGGTTGCGGCCTCGATCCTGTCATCCACATCCCCGATCGCATCACGGAGGGCTACGGCCCCAATCGAGAGGCCATCGAGAGCCTTGCCGCGGGCGGGGCGACGCTGCTCGTCACGGTGGACTGCGGCACCGCGAGTTTCGATCCTTTCGATCATGCCTGTAAACTCGGCCTCGACATCGTCGTGCTGGACCATCACCAGGCGGGCGTCGAAATCCCGCGCGTGACGGCGCTGGTCAACCCGAACCGCCAGGACGACCTCTCCGGGCTCGGCTACCTGGCGGCAGCCGGCGTCGTCTTCATGGCGCTCGTCGCGACGCAGCGGGTTCTGCGCGCGCGCGCTCTTTTGCCGGACCGGCCCCTCGATCTGATGGGGATGCTGGATCTGGTGGCCCTGGCGACGGTTTGCGACGTCGTGCCGCTCAAGGGGCTCAACCGCGCCCTTGTCGTGCAGGGTCTCGCGGTGATGCGGCGCCAGGACAATCCGGGGATCCGGGCGCTTTGCCGCATCGCGCGCCTGTCAGGGCCGGTGCGTTCCGGCCATCTGGGTTTCCTGCTCGGCCCGAGGATCAATGCCGGCGGCCGGATCGGTGATGCCGCCCTCGGCAGCCGGCTCCTCTGCCTCGACGATGCTGCGGCGGCGGACGCAATCGCCGCGCAGCTCGACGCTCTCAATCAGGAGCGGCAGGCGATGGAGGCGCGGATGCTGGCCGAGGCGGACGCCGAGATGGCGGCCGAGATCGGAAACGGCGAGGGGCCGCCGGTCCTCGTCGCCGCTTCGGCGGACTGGCATCCCGGCATCGTCGGTCTGATCGCTTCTCGCCTCAAGGAGCGCTATCGCCGGCCGGCTTTCGCCATCGCTTTCGACGCATCAGGCAAGGGGGCGGGATCCGGTCGGTCCGTGATCGGCGTCGATCTCGGCCGCATCGTGCGCGCGGCGGTGGATCTGGCTATCGTCGAGAAGGGCGGTGGCCACGCCATGGCCGCGGGGCTGACCGTCAGACGGGAACGGCTCGGCGATTTGCGGGCGCATCTGGAAGCCTCAGCCGGCACGGACGTCGCGGAGCTGCGCAATTCGGATGTGTTGAAGATCGATGGGACGATCAGCGCGGCGGGCCTCAGCGTTCAATTGTGCGAGATGCTCGAAAAGGCCGGGCCGTTCGGGGCGGGACACGAACCGCCGGTTCTGGCAGTGGCCCGTCACCGGATCGTCGATGCTCGTATCGTCGGCAATGGGCATGTTGCTGTGCGGCTCATGGGCGAAGATGGCGTCAAGATGCGCGCGATCGCCTTCAAGGCTGCAGGAAGCGAGCTGGGAGACCTTCTCCACGCCGGGCAAGGCAGGCCTCTGCATGTCGCTGGGAGTGCTTCCGCCGATCATTTTCGCGGCGAGCAGGAAGTGAGCTTCCGAATTCACGATGCTGCGCTCGCAAACTTCGGGTGATCTGTCGAAGCCGTGAAGCCTCGAAGGAAAAGTGGCGAAGCCCGTCCAACTTCGCGTACTGCACTGTGTTGCACGGCTCATGCCGAGGCGCCTCACGGGAAGGCCCCGATGACAACGTGCATCTGGCCTCATTCAGCCGTTTCGACCGCCGGGGCCAGCGAAACGAGAAGCGCGTCGAGCGCACGGCGAGTTTCCGGAGAAAGCGCCTTGAGGTTTCGCAGAATGCGAAGATCGGCTTTCGAAAGCGTTGGGTACGCCTCGAATGTCGGCATTTCCTCGAAGAACCAGGTTACTTCGCGACCCAAAGTATCGGAAATTTCCCGCAAGCGGCCGGCGGAGATGCGGTTCAGACCCTTCTCGTATTTCTGGACCTGCTGGAAGGTGATACCCAGCGCTTCGGCCAGTTTCTCTTGCGACATGCCTGTCTCGAGGCGTGCGAGCCTGATGCGGGCGGCGATCTGTCTGTCTATATCGGATGCTGCTTTTGAATTACGCATAGTTCGACTATCTTACTGGTTTTGCCGCTCCGGCTGCTGAAGCAGAATCGTGACAGCCAAAGTCACCGCAGCGGCAGCTTCTGGACGGTCCTGCTCTAACTCAGGAATTGCGTAAATCAAAGTATGCAGGACGGCATTTCGGTTTATGGCGTCCTCCGGCAGAGCACGCTGCGGGATCACCAGCCGGCTGTCGCACTCGACGATTGCAGCCTCCAGCGCGCAGGCCGCCGCGGGGGACAATCCGCGCACTGCCGACAGGCTTGAGATAAGAAAATGCGCGGCTTCTCGGTCCGGTGACAACCGCATGCTGTTCTCGCATATCATCACTATTCGCTTCCCAGTTTCAGTGTCGACTCACGCTCGCCATGGCGGCAATTTCGGACCGGACATGCGCGCATATGTCGCATGCGAAACGATCCGGATTGAAGCCTCGGGTTGTGTCGGGTGAGGAATATCCGTTTCGATGGCGAGTACCGGCTTCGTCCGCCGGCACATGGATTGGCTGATGCGCACTGTCTCGGCGGTGGCTGCAGCGAAGATCACCGCCAGCGGCTTGCCTTCCAGACTGCACGGGACGTTCAGCGGCCGCACGTTCCAGCCCGCCTCGATCAGGCGCGAGACGAATTTGGGGTGCGTGCGCATGATCACGCCACGCAGCCCAAGCGCCAGGAACGCTTCCGCAACGCCGGTATAGACCAGGCTGATCGCGCTGATCCCCTCGGCGTCCGCCGCCCCCGGCTCTGCGACGCAACGCGTCCACTCGACGATGTCGTCGCCGCGCGGCCACAGCGCGCCGCCCATCAGTTCGGGATAGTTTTCCGAAAGAAGATGCGGCCGGTCCGTCCGCAGGAACCGCGTATAGCCAACGACACTGCCGCCCAGGAGCAGTGGAAGATGGATCGCGCATTCTGTATCGAACTCGTCGATCTCACGTCCGTCGGACTTGCGCAGGTTGTTCCATCGGAACCGATCGACGAACTGACGATGCCGAAATGACCAGACATCCTCCATGGTTGGTCCATGGCGGGCGATATTGGCGGCCGTGATCATCGTCATCATTGCCGGTTCTCCTTCCCCTGCACGCTGTTTTTGCGGCGAGGGGCGCGGAATTCCTATCTGGGAATCTCCCGGTATTGACGGGTGCCCACCTCCATCATCTGAACGGAGTCAATGCGTCTAAATATCGTGGGCAGGCTAACGTTAATGTCGAAGCCATCGGTTGGAAATAGGCCGATAGTATTGCCGTATCCCGACCGCACCCCACCGTAACAGCGCCGTTTATTTTATTGTAAGCCTTTTATACAAATCCGACCGAGCGGGTTGGAGGTGGTCGCTCCACTTCGACTTCGGCAACCGAAGCGGGTCGAACGCTTTCGGTCGCGCATCGCAAAGTTTCAAGTTGCCGTGTTGGTTTTCGATCTGCTCGGCGAGCTCGCCGCCGGTCCCACGATGGTGTCGATCTTGACCCGGAGGCCGATGCTGGCCACGCACTCTCCGCGAAAGTCGAGATTGCTTGGTCGAAGGCCTTGTCACAATTGCGTGACCAGGCTCAGTGAATCCGTTTCTGTCGCAGGCTTTCTGCGACCAGTTGCGCACGGTTGATCGCGCCGACTTTGGAGCTGGCATTGCGCAGATAGGCTTCGACGGTCTTTTCCGCCAGCCCGGTAATGCGACCGATCTCCCAGTTGGTCTTGCCGGCGGCGCACCAGAGCACGCATTCGCGCTCACGAAGGGAAAACGGCACGCTCGCCTCCAAGTCCTCGGCGTGATTGACCAGGAGCTGTTTGATCCTGCTATGGGCGTAGATGGCGATCATGTGCAGGGCGCCACGATCGCGTTCGGACAGCTCGATGCGCTCGCCGGTGAAGGTCACGAAAGCAGACAGACCCTCCAGCGTGTGAATCGGGACCATCAGACCGTCGCGCATTCCAAACTCGCTTGCCTCGTCCATGACGCGTTGCGCATTCGGGTCGAGTTTGCCGCGACAGGCTTCATCCCAGGTGAATGGGGTATCGGTCCTGCGCACGTTGCCGATCACCGGATCCCAATGGATGTAGCCTTTCTCGAGATAGCGCGCGAGCCATTCGGGATCGCATCCCGGCAAGATCAGATAGGGCTCGATCGATTCTCCGGGTTTCGGAATTCCGCAAACGCCAAAGCCCGTGAATCCGAAAGCCCCGGCGGTTCGCAACAACTCAGTCGCGATGGCCTGTTGGTCTTCCAGATGTTGTATGCAATCGATGAACCTGAACATAGCGTCCGAGGTGGATTGGCCCATAGCATCCTGCGGTGCTCTATTTTTTCCGGGCAAGACAACTATGAATTTTGCCTTTCGTCAACGGCACTTTGCGCTGTTACGCCGCAAATGAGCGCAGGCGGGAGAAGTATTGCTCCACTTCGTTTCGCATTGCGATAAAGCTAATGGCGGTTTTTCAGCGTGTTGCGATTGCGGTAGGGATGGTATTGCGTTTCATTCAAGGCCCGGACATTGGGGCTGACGTGTTCATTCCCTTACGGTTCGTACGGTCCAAAATGTTGTCGCATAATATATTCAGCTACCTAAGTAGATAGCAAAATGCGCAGTGAGCACGCGCAGAGGCGGAATCATTTCATGTGCTCTGCGGCCGTCCCCGATGCGCAAAGCGCGGGTTGCTGTGATTTATCATTGCGTCAGCCGTCTTCGTCGCTGGCACGAAAGCGGGAGTCGTCGGGGCGGGCAGGCGGATCTCGCCGCGGTGACGGGCCTGTGGGCGCGGATGCGCAGGAATGCTTCCTTCTCAGGGATGGAGCGGAGCGTTCCTTGGTCGTCCGGATGGACGCAAGGCCCTTTAGATGGCCTGGTCTATGCCGGGCATGAACCGGCCGAGCGATTGCTGCCGGCTTCTGGCTGGTCCCCGCTCTGGTCTGGGCAGGCGAGTGGGCTGCTTTCGCCCTGATAGACGATCCGGCAGGACGCTCCGTTTCGGTTTCGCAGAGACGGCGCACGGAGAAGAGCGCCGAGCGGACCGAGGCAGGCCTTGTTCGCCAGGACCGGTCGCTGGATCCGGCAAAGGGCGGCATGGGCGCCTTTGACGGATCGCCGGAGGCGTCGGAAGCGATCTACGCTACATCGCCGAGAGCAGGTTCGCCGTCGGCCAGCCATCGGCGGGTAGGCCAAGCCGCAGCTGTTCCTGGCGGACGGCAGCACGCGTGTTCTCGCCGATGATGCCGTCGATACCTCCGACGTCATAGCCTCGATCGACCAGCCTTTGCTGAAGCGCCTTGGTCTGATCCACCGAAAGGCCGGGCTCGGGGTTTCCCATGTCGATCGGCTCGGCGCCGTCGAGCCGTGTCGCGAAATAGGCGGCGGTCAGCGAATAGACGAGCGACTTGTTCCAGGCGAGATAGATGTCGAAATTCGGAAAGGTCAGAAATGCCGGTCCCTTGCGGCCCATGGGCATGATCAGCGCGGCGGGCAGATCGTCCGATTCCAGAGCCGAGCCGTCCGCCTTGGTGACGCCGAGCGACGCGAAGCTCGACCGCGGCTCCTTGTTGACGAGCGCTGCGCGGTCCCAGGGAAAATCGGCCGGGACATTGACGGCCTCGAGCCATGGTTCGCCACGCCGCCAGCCGAGCGAGGCGATGTATTTGCCGGTGGTCATCAGGACGTCCGGCGCGTCCTTGCGCAGATCGACGCGGCCATTGCCGTCTTCGTCGGTACCGAACTTGACGTATTCTTCCGGCAGAAGCTGGGTCTGGCCGATCTCGCCGGCCCAGGCGCCGCGCATTTCGGCGGGTGTCAGATAGCCCTTGTCGACGATTTCGATCGCCGCCATCAGATGCGGGCGGAAGAGCTCCGGCCGCCGGCAGTCATGGGCGAGTGTCGCCAGCGCAGGCAGCGTCTCGAAGTCGCCGAGCACGGCGCCGTAGTCGGTCTCGAGGCCCCAGAAGCTGCTGATCACCGCGGCTGGGACGCCGGTCTTCGCTTCCACGTCGCGGAAGACGTCGGCATATTTCTGCATGTTCTGCCGGCCGAATTTCAGCCGGTAGCCGCTGACCATGCGGGTGGCGAACTGCCGCCAGTCCTGGGCGAAGACGCCCTGGGCACGGTCGGCCGCGAGAACCTTCGGGTTGATCCGCATGTCGGCCACGGCCGCATCGACCGCGGTCTTGGAAATTCCCTCGGCGAGAGCCTGCTGCCGGACACCTTCCAGAAAGCTCTGAAAGTCGCCGCCGCATTGCTGGGCGGTCGCGCCGGTGGTCCCTGCGGCGAGAAGGGCGAGGGTGGCGGCAAGGCGGGGCAGAACTGTCATCGGGCAGGCACTCCGGACGCTCGGATGGGTGGCAGCACATTGCCACAAGACGGTTTCATGTCGCGCCGATACCGCGTCTAGATGGCGGATTGAAGAAGTTATTTCGCCAGATGTGCTCTCAACCACTTGATCCAGTCATCCCGCGTGCCGGCGAAAGCATTGCGATCGACGTCGCCCTTGACGCCCGGAACCCTTCCTGTGGCGGTATACTGCCAGAAGCGAAACTTGCGGTTCTCGTAGACATTGTCGGGATGGTCGGCGACGGCGCGCAGCCAGAATTCGTGATCGGGAAAGGCGCCGACCAGGCGCTCACGGTGGACGTCGATCGGAATGTAGAGGATTGGGCGCTGGCCATAATGGCGCTCGAGCATGTTCGACATCGCGCCGACTTCGCGGATGATCTCGTCGCGGGGCGGACGAATCGTGCAGGTCGGCGAAAACGGCGTCCACTCGACGTCGATCACCGGCGGCAGCGCGCCCCGCTCTTTCGGGACGTTGCGAATGAACCATTCGGCCTGCTCGTGGCCGGGCCGGCAGTGATACCAGAAATGATAGCCGCCCCGCGGGATGCGGGCGGCCCCGGCGCCGCGCCAGTTGTCGTCGAAACGATCGTCGACGCGGTCGCCGCCCTCGGTCGCCTTCAGCCAGGCGAAGGCGACCCCGCCGTCGCGTGCCGCCGCCCAGTCGATGTCACCCTGATATTTGGCGACGTCGATGCCATGGATCGGATATTGATGCGCAGCCGTTGCCGCGAAGTCGGAGAGGCCGAGATCCTCGACGCTGATCGCCGTCGAGCGGCAGCCGGCGAGGGTGGCCGTCGCCGCAAGTCCGGCGAGGAATGCGCGCCGCGATGCGCGCCTTGCGGTTTGTGTCTCGACCGTCCCCGTCCGCTGGACATTTCGACCATGCATCGCTGGTGATCCTCCCCGATCTGCCGACCCATCACGGGTTCTTGTGTGACGAAAAGCTTGGCGCAATTGCGGAAAAAGCCGCGAGAATCCAGCGCAGTCGTGCGCAGTCGACGGATGGCCTGGCCCGGCGGAACCTCACACGGGCAACTTGACCGGGCCTTGCGGAGGCGCGATAGCAAAAGCTCGTTTGCGTCGCGGCACGCCATCGTCGATAGTGCCGCAGCGCCCTTTCACCGCTTCGAGGAAGCCTGAAAGGCTCAAAGTCGGCGTTCGAGCGCGGTGCGTGAGCGGGAGAGGACCCCCACGGCGGACATCGGGCGAAGGACGCGAAGCGGACCGGTGCGTACCGATGGCGATCTTCTCGAGCTTGAGTGCCCTCCTGCAGCAGGTCCCCGCCAGCGGCCGGGCGACGCTCGGCGCCATTCTGGAAGCCGTCAGGTCCCTTTTTGCCGGTGACCGCGAGACGCGGCGCAAGGTGGCCTTCTCCGTCGCGATCATCGCGCTTTCGGCCAAGATGGCCAAGGCCGACGGCGTGGTCTCGGCCGCCGAGATCTCTGCCTTTCGTCAGATTCTCGAAATTCCGCCCGACGAGATGAAGAACGTCTTCCGGCTCTACGACATCGCCAAGGAGGACGTGGCGGGCTTCGAGGTCTATGCGGCGCGGCTGCGGGCGCTCTGCGAGGACGAGAACGGCAACTGCCAGCTTCTCGGCGACGTCCTCGACGCGCTTTTCCACATCGCCAAGGCCGACGGGCTCGTGCATGAGCGCGAGCTCGCCTATCTCGAGGAGATCGCGACGATCTTCGGGCTCGACGAGGAAGCTTTCACGCGGCTGCGCGAGCGCCACATCGCCGGTCCCGACAATCCCTTCGCCGTGCTGGGTCTCGATGCCGACGCAACGCCGGCCGAGGCCCGCACGCAGTATCTCTCGCTGGTCAAGGAAAACCACCCCGACCGGTTGGCGTCGCGCGGCGTTCCCGACGAGTTCATGTTCATCGCCTCGGAGCGGATGAAGGCGATCAACGACGCCTATTCCAAGATCGCCAAGAGGCACGCGGCTTGAGCCCTGACAGCGCGCTCGTCGGCGAGCTTCGGCCCTCCGGCAATTTCAACGAGCGCCGCTTTGCCGGCGGGCCGACCATGCTGATCCTGCACTATACCGGCATGGGCAGCGGCGAGGGTGCCGTGCGCTGGCTGGCCGATCCGGCAAGCGAGGTTTCCTGCCACTATGTCGTCCATGAGGACGGCCGCGTCGTCCAGATGGTGCGGGAGGCGCACCGCGCCTGGCATGCGGGGCAGGGCAGCTGGCAGGGCGTTTCCGACATCAACTCGCTTTCCATCGGCATCGAGATCGTCAATCCCGGCCATGCTGGCGGCCTGCCGGATTTCTGCGAGACGCAGCTCGAAGCGGTGATCAGGCTGTCGGCCGACATTCTCGCCCGGCACACGATCCCGCCCGAGCGCGTGCTCGGACATTCCGACGTCGCGCCGGCGCGCAAGCAGGACCCCGGAGAGAAGTTTCCCTGGGCGCGGCTGCATCGCGAGGGGGTCGGCCATTTCGTCCCTCCGGCGGCGATCTGCGACGGCGAGACGCTTTCGCAGGACGACGAAGGCCCGGCGGTTCTGTCCTGGCAGAAGCGCCTCGCCGCCTATGGCTACGACGTTCTGCCAACGGGCCGGTTCGACCCGCCGACGCGGTGCGCGACCATCGCCTTCCAGCGCCATTTTCGTCCTTTGCGCGTTGATGGCGTCGCCGACGTCTCGACGGTCGAGACGCTGAGGGCGCTCAGCGCCGCGCTCGTCGCGCGCGATGACGTATTGCTCGCCTGATTTTGGCGCTTTCTCTCCTCGAGGCGCCTCGTGATGATTGACACGGAGGGCTGGTTGGCCGAGTGAAGCGCCGTCAGCCGGCCGGGCGGCCGCTCCCGTCATGTGTCGAAAGACGGCGGGGGAGGAAAGTCCGGGCTCCACGGAGAGACGGTGCCGGATAACGTCCGGCGGGGGCGACCCCAGGGAAAGTGCCACAGAAAGCAAACCGCCCCGCCTACAGTCCGGCTCTGCCGGGCTAGAGCCTCGACAGAAAGAGCCGGGCCGTCGGCGGGGTAAGGGTGAAAGGGTGGGGTAAGAGCCCACCGCGGTGCTGGCAACAGGGCCGGCAAGGTAAACCCCACCGGGAGCAAGACCGAATAGGGACGACGTGGCGTGGGATTTCGTCCCACCGCCGGCCTCTCTCCGGGTCAGTCGTCCGGGTAGGTTGCTAGAGGCGGTCCGCAAGGGCCGTCCCAGAGGAATGGTCGCCAGGCGGCTCTGCCGCTTACAGAACCCGGCTTACAGGCCGGCTGACACTCTTTTCCAAAAAGACCCGTTCGCCCGAGCTCACCACGTTTGGAAAGGACATGCGCAGGCGCCCCCGTGGCATCGCGCCGCCAAGCGAAAACGCTCTGTCTTTGCAGACAGTCCGAGCGTCGGCTCTTTCGTCACGTGGGGCGGACGGACCTGCCTTCGTCTGCGACGAGAACGAAGCCGCCCGGCACTCCCTGAGCGGCCGAGACTTGTTAGCCGCAACGCAACTTCAAAGCCAAAAATTTGCGGCACTGTCGGGCTGGCACTGTGAACCTTGCCTGAGGCCTGCTCGCCGGCCAATTTTCCTTGCACTTGCTACTATAAGTAAAAAAGATCATTCCATCACCTCCAGGTAATTTATTAGCGTTAGTAAGCCGTTAACGGCGTCGCTGTAAGGTGTGAACCAGCTCTCGGAAGCCTTGCCGCAGGCGTGTTCCCATTGACGCCCATGGATGCCCATGTTATCCCAAATGCATCATCGAGAGGGCCGGTTCGGGCCCAAAATCAAACAGTGCATTGCGTGCTTCCAGGTGGCGGAAGAGGCGGTCTTGGCTTCGTCGCAAGCTACGGTCGGGGTCTGTTCGCGTGGCTTCGACCTGAGGGTCGGGGGAGGCGGGATGATCGATGCGAAGGCTTCGATATGTGGCAGAGCGGATCGAGTAGGCGTCGATGGACCGGTTTCTTTCGAGCTATGTCCACAATGTCGACGCCAAGGGCCGGGTTTCGATTCCGTCCTCGTTCCGTCAGGTGATCCACAACCGCGGCATTCGCGAACTCTTCGCAATGCGCTCATTGTCGCAGCCGGCGATCGACGTTGGCGGACCGGAATTGATGGAGCATTACGAGAAGCGGATGGAGGCCGTCGATCCGTTCAGCGATCTCTACCAGGAGCTGGCGATCTACGCCTATGGCGACGGCGCCTATCTCAAGACCGACTCGGAGGGGCGTATCCTGATGACCGATTTCATTCGGTCCCACACTGGGATCACGGACCGCGTCACCTTCGTCGGCGTGAAGAATTCATTCCAGCTTTGGGCTCCCGAGCGCTTCGAGGCCTTCCGCGGTGCGCTGCGGGAGAAGCTCAGGGAGCGCCTACCAAGTCTTCGTGGGGCCGCGGCTCCCGTCGAAACACCGGAATAATGGCGGGCGACAAAGGGACCGAGGATCCCTGCGTTGGCGGACCAGTCCGTCATGTTCCGGTGCTACTGCCAGAAGTGGTCGGCGCGGTCGCGCCGGCCACTGGCCAGGTCATCTTGGATGGCACCTTCGGTGCCGGCGGCTACACGCGCGCGCTTCTGGATGCCGGCGCCGAGGTGATCGCGATCGATCGCGATCCGACCGCAATCGCGGCCGGAAAGCCGATCGTCGACGCAGCTGGCGGCCGCCTCGTCCTTGTCGAAGGGCGGTTTTCCGATCTCGGCGAGATCGTGCAGGCACGCCATCCGAATGGCATCGACGGCGTCGTGCTCGATATCGGCGTCTCCTCCATGCAGATCGATCAGGCCGAGCGCGGCTTTTCCTTCCAGAAGGACGGGCCGCTCGACATGCGCATGGGCGGCAACGGGCCGACGGCGGCCGATGTCGTCAACATGCTGAAGCCCGGCGATCTCGCCCGGGTTCTCGGCTTTTACGGCGAAGAGCGCCAGGCCGGTCGCATCGCCCGGGCGATCGAGGCGCGGCGCGCCGAGCGGCCGTTCGAGCGCACGCTCGACCTCGCCGAGGTGATCGGTCGGGTCGTCGGGCGCTCGCCCAAGGACAAGATCGATCCCGCCACCCGCAGTTTTCAGGCGCTGAGAATCTACGTCAATGACGAGCTCGGCGAGCTGGCCCGCGCGCTCGTGGCCGCAGAACGGATCCTCAGGCCCGGCGGCCGGCTCGTCGTCGTGACCTTCCATTCGCTGGAAGACCGGATCGTCAAGCGCTTCCTGAAGGATCGCTCGTCGCAGCCGTCGGGTTCGCGGCATCTGCCGGATGCCGCCACCCGGCTGCTGACCTTCACGGCCAGCAACAAGGCGGTCGCGGCGACGGAGGCGGAGGCGGAGCGAAATCCACGTGCCCGCTCGGCCAAGCTCAGGCTTGGCGTCAGAACCGATGCAGCGTCCCGCGAGGCGGCAGGTGCGCTCGATTTTGCCGGCCTGCCAAGCCTTGCCGACCTGCCGCAGAGGGGAGACTGAGACCATGCTGAAGACGCTGAACATCCTTCTGATCCTGGTCATGCTCGGGGCGGCGGCCTACACCTACAAGATCAAGCATGATGCGGAATTGCTCGAAGAGGCGATCGCCAAGGTCGATCGCAAGATCTCCCTCGAGCGCGAGACGATTTCGCTGCTTCAGGCCGACTGGACGCTGCTCGATCAGCCCGGGCGGCTGCAGCGTCTGATCGACGTCTATTCGGCCGAACTCGAGCTGAAGCCGATTCAGCCTGACCAGATCGTACAGCCGGACGAGCTGCCGGCGCCGAGCGCTCTTCCGGCGCCCGGCTCCGTGCCTGTCCCGGTCTCTCCCGCCGGGCGTTATGCCTACAATACGGGAGTGGCTGGACAATGAAGCGTTTCAAGGCCTTCCTGACGCGGACCGTGCGTCCGGCGCCGGCTGCCGGCACCGAGCCCGGCGTTTCGAAATACGATCGCTTCGGCCGTCGCCGGGGCGGCGCCGAAACGCCGCGAAATTCGGGCCGCTTTGCTCTGGCCATCGGTCTATTCGCGGCCGTCTACCTCGTCATCGGTGCGCGCCTCGTTGAATGGGGCGTCGAGCCGGCCGAGACGGCGACCTATTTCCGCAGCGCCAACCAGAGCATGTCGGCGCGCCCGCAGATCCTCGACCGCAATGGCCGGGTTCTTGCCACCGACATCACCACCTTCTCGCTCTTCGCCGAGCCGCGCCGGATCATCGATCCCGACGAGGCCAGCGAACTTCTCCTGACGGTCCTGCCGGATCTCGATCCCAAGTGGCTCTACAAGCGCCTCTCGGGCAAGCAGGGCTTCACCTGGCTGCGGCGTGAGCTGACGCCCGGCCAGAAGCAGGCGATTCTCGATCTCGGCATCCCCGGCATTGGCTTCAGGTCCGAAAAGAGCCGCTTTTATCCCGGTCGAAGCACCGCCGCCTACATCGTCGGCCACGTCAATGTCGACAATCAGGGCACGGCGGGGATGGAGAAGTGGATCGATGACCAGGGCTTCCGGGCGTTGCAGCATACGGGGCTTGCCAGCGAGGCCGATCTGACGCCCGTCAAGCTTTCCATGGATCTGCGCGTCCAGCACATCGTCCAGGACGAGATCACGAAAGCCATGGAGCGCTACCAATCCCTGGCTGCCGGTGGCATCGTCCTCGACGTCGAGACCGGCGAGGTCATCGCCATGTCCTCCGTGCCGGATTACGATCCGAACGTGCCGTCACAGGCGCTCGACAAGAACCGGCTGAACCGCATGTCCGCGGGCCTTTATGAGATGGGCTCGACCTTCAAGACCTTCACGACGGCGATGGCGCTCGATTCGGGCAAGGTGAAGCTGACCGATTCCTTCGACGCCTCGAAGCCGATCCGGATCGGCGGCTTTTCGATCAGCGATTTCCACGGCAAGCGCCGTGTCCTCTCGGTGCCCGAGATCTTCATCTACTCCTCGAACATCGGTACCGCGCAGGAAGCCGAGCGTGTCGGGATCGAGGGGCATCAGGCCTTCCTCACCAAGCTCGGCCTGCTCAGCAAATGGAAGACCGAGCTTCCCGAAGTCGCGACGCCGACCCAGCCGAAGGTCTGGAAGCTGATCAATTCGATCACGATCTCCTTCGGCCACGGCGTCTCGACGACCCCGATGAACACGGCTGTCGCCGCCGCGGCGCTGATGAATGGCGGCCGGCTGATCCCGCCGACATTCCTGCCGCGCACGCCCGAACAGGCCGACGCCCTGGCAAAGACGGTGGTCTCGAAGAAGACCAGTGACGAGATGCGCTATCTCTTCCGCCTCAACGTCGCCGATCAGCGCGGCTCCGGCAACAATGCCGACGTCCCCGGCTATCTGGTGGGTGGCAAGACCGGTACGGCCAACAAGGTCGTCCATGGCCGCTACTCCAACACCAAGAAGTTCAACGCCTTCCTGGCCGCGTTCCCGATGAACAAGCCCCGCTACATCGTCCTGACGGTCATCGACGAACCCAAGCCCGAAAAGGGCAAATACTACGCGACGGCGGGTATGAACGCGGCCGTCATGGCCGGCAACATCATCCGGCGGTCGGCGACCTTCCTCGGCGTGCACCCGCAATTCGGCGATGCGGGAAAGTCGCTGCTCGTCTCGTACTAGATCGTTCAGATGCCGCGTCGGCGGGCAGAGGGCGGGAATTTGAAATTTGGTCCGTGTGGTTGCGTCGACGGCATTCAAAAGTCGACCTCGCTCCACTAGAAGATCTCGGAACCGGCCGGCCTTTCGTCGACCGTAGACGAAGCAAGGACTGGGGTTCATGCAGCTCTCCCTTCTGGCAGATGGCCTCGGCGCGGTCGAAGGCGACGCTGATCCTCAGATCGCCGCGATCACGGCCGATTCGCGGCAAGTGAAGCCGGGCGCGCTGTTCGCGGCCCTGCCGGGCACCAAGGCCGATGGCACGGCCTTCGTCGCCGATGCGCAGTCGCGCGGGGCGGTCTCGATCCTGTGCGACGAGGCGGCGACGGTTTCCTCCGCGCTGCCGGTCGTTCGCAGCACCGATCCTCGCCATGCCCTCGCGGTGATGGCGGCCCGTTTCTACGGGGCTCAGCCGGAGCACGTCGTTGCCGTGACCGGGACGGCAGGCAAGACCTCGGTCGCAACCTTCGTGCGCCAGATCTTTGAGAAGTCCGGTCATGTGAGCGCTTCGATCGGCACCACCGGCGTCTTATCGCCCAAGCGCGTCATCGACGGAACGCTGACGACGCCCGATCCGATCGCGCTTGCCGAACTGATGGCACAGCTTGCCGAGGACGGTGTCACCCACGCCGCGATCGAGGCATCGAGCCACGGGCTCGATCAGCGCCGGCTCGACGGAATCAGGCTGAGCGCGGCCGCCTTCACCAATCTGGGCCACGACCATCTGGATTATCATCCGGATGCGGAAAGCTATTTCTCGGCCAAGATGCGGCTCTTCACGATGCGGTTGCCGAAGGGCGCGCCGGCCGTGATCAACGCCGACGACGCCTGGTCCGGCCGGGCGATCGAGGTCGCCACAGGCGTTTCGGCGCAGGTTCTGACCGTCGGACGCAAGGGCGGCTTTCTGACGCTGAAGCGGCTCGAACACGAGCGCAGCCGGCAAGTCGCGGAAGTCGAGGCGGAGGGGCGTATCCACCGGGTCGTCCTGCCGCTCGCCGGCAGCTTTCAGATGTCGAACGCCCTCGTTGCCGCCGGGCTCGCCATCGCGGCAGGCGTTCCGGTCGCGACAGCCCTGGCCGCGCTGGAAAGCCTCGAGGGCGCCAGCGGCCGCCTGGAACTGACCGGAACGACGCCCCACGGCGTGCCGGTCTTCGTCGACTACGCCCACAAGCCGGACGCCTTGCAGAACGTCATCGAATCGGTCCGGCCGTTCACCACAGGCAAGATCATCATCGTCGTCGGCTGCGGCGGCGACCGCGACCGGGCCAAGCGCCCGATGATGGGCGAGATCGCAACGCGTCTTGCGGACGTGGTGATCGTCACCGACGACAATCCGCGGTCGGAGAATCCGGCGACGATCCGCGCCGCGATCATGGCGGCGGCACCGGGCGCCAGGGAGATCGGCGACCGGCGCGAGGCGATTCGCGAGGCGATTTTCACGGCAAAGGCTGGGGACACGGTCATCATTGCCGGCAAGGGACACGAAACCGGCCAGAAGATCGGCGACGTGGTGCATCCCTTCAACGACCACGAAGAAGTGCGGTCGGCGATCGCGGAGCTTCACGAATGAACGAAATGCTTTGGGAGACGAGCGTCCTTCTCGACGCGATGCAGGCGCGCCCGATGGGCAGCCTGCCGCAGGGCGTGACAGGCATCTCCATCGACACACGCACCCTCGAGCCAGGCGACGCCTTCTTCGCCATCAAGGGGGAACAATTCGACGGACACGACTTCCTGTCGACGGCCCAGCGGGCCGAGGCCGGCCTCGTGGTCGTCGCCGAACACAAGCTTCCCGCCCTTGGCCACGTCCAGGCGCCGATGCTCGTCGTCGACGACGTTCTGAAGGCGCTCTCGCGGCTGGCTGAAGCGGCGCGCGCGCGCTCCAGGGCCAAGGTCGTCGCGGTGACGGGAAGTGTCGGCAAGACCACGACCAAGGAGGCGCTGCGCCACGGGCTTTCAGCCGTCGGGAGCGTCCATGCGAGCGCCGCGTCCTTCAACAATCACTGGGGCGTGCCCCTGTCGCTCGCCAGGCTTCCGGCCGAAACGAACTATGCCGTCTTCGAGATCGGCATGAACCACCCGGGCGAAATCCGCCCGCTCGTCGCCCTCGTTCGTCCCCACGTCGCCATCGTCACGCTGATCGCCCCGGCCCATCTCGGCCATTTCCGTGATCTCGACGAGATCGCCGAGGCCAAGGCGGAGATCTTCGAAGGGGTCGTCGCGGACGGAACCGTGATCGTCAACGCCGACGATCCGAAATGCGGACTCCTGGAGGATTACGCGCGTAAGGCCGGCGTCTCGAAGATCGCAAGGTTCGGTGAGGCCGATAATGCCGACTTCCGGTTGATCGCCTTCGAGGCGACCCGCGAGGGTGCCAGGATCGATGCGGAGATCGCCGGCGAGGCGGTCAATGTCAGTCTGTCCATGCCGGGCCGGCACATGGCGCAGAACGTTCTCGCGGTGCTCGGCACGGCCGAGCGGATCGGCGCCGACGTCGGGAAGGTGGCTGCGGCCCTGTCCGACTGGCGGGCCGTCAAGGGCAGGGGCGCCCGGCACGGCATGACGCTGAAGGACGGCTCGGCCGTCACCCTTATCGACGACAGCTACAACGCCAATCCCGCCTCGATGGGGGCTGCCCTCGACGTCCTGGCGCGGGCCGAGACACGGGACGGCGGTCGGCGCATCGCCATTCTCGGCGACATGCTGGAACTCGGCGCTTTCTCTCGCGAGCTCCATGCCGGCCTGAAGGAGCATGTGCTTGCGGCGAAGGTCGATATCGTGTTCCTCGCCGGCGAGGAGATGAAGGCGCTCGACGAGGTGCTGGCCGGCGACGTTGCCTGCCGCTGGCACGATAGCAACGAAGCGCTTCTCGCCGATCTGGAAAACACCATGCGCGGCGGCGACGTCGTTCTCGTCAAGGCCTCGAAAAGCATCGGATTCTCACCCTTGGTCGCAACGCTGCTGTCACGCCACGAAGCCAAGCCGGAGGCAAAGGCCCCGTCTGACGAGACCGGCGCTGCGGCGGTGAAGGAGGGAGAGGCTCGATGATCGCTTATCTCGGCACCTTCGCCGACACCGTCCCGATCTTCAACGTTTTCCGTTACATCACCTTCCGCACCGGCGCGGCGATGATCACCGGATTCATCGTGGTCTTCCTGTTCGGGCCGGCGATCATCGCCGCCTTGCGGCTGCGTCAGGGCCGCGGGCAGCCGATCCGCGCCGACGGGCCGCAGACCCATTTCAAGAAGGCCGGGACGCCGACCATGGGCGGGCTGATGATCCTGTCCGGCGTTCTCGTATCGACGCTGTTGTGGGCCGATCTTCAGAACATATACGTCTGGACGGTTCTCCTCGTCACGGTCGGCTTCGGCGCGATCGGCTTTTACGACGACTATCTGAAGGTGACGAAGCAGAGCGATCTGGGCTTTTCGGGCCGGGCGCGTCTGGCTCTGGAATTCCTCATCGCCGGCGTTGCGGTCGGGGCGATCGTCTATGCCGGGACAGGCACTTTCGCGACCTCGCTCGCCTTTCCGTTCATCAAGGAATTCCTGCTCAATCTCGGCTGGTTCTACGTCGCCTTCGGCGCCTTTGTCGTCGTCGGTTCCGCCAATGCGGTCAATCTGACTGACGGGCTCGACGGGCTTGCGATCGTGCCGATCATGATCGCGGCCGCCGCCCTCGGCCTGATCGCCTATATCGCCGGCAATGTGAACTTCTCGAACTACCTGCAGATCCACTATGTGGCGGGAACCGGCGAGCTCTCGCCGCTCTGCGGCGCCGTGATCGGCGCCGGTCTCGGCTTCCTGTGGTTCAACGCACCGCCCGCCGCGATCTTCATGGGCGATACCGGCTCGCTCGCGCTTGGCGGCATGACCGGCGCCATCGCGGTGGCCACCAAGCACGAGATCGTCCTGGCGATCATCGGCGGCCTCTTCGTCATCGAGGCGATGTCGGTGATCATCCAGGTCGCGTCCTTCAAGCTGACCGGCAAGCGGGTCTTCCTGATGGCGCCGATCCATCACCATTTCGAAAAGCTGGGCTGGACCGAGAGTCAGGTGGTGGTACGCTTCTGGATCATTGCCTTCATGCTTGCCTTTGTCGGCCTTTCGACCCTGAAACTGAGATGAACGAGACGCGATGATACCCGTCACCTGCCTTGCCGGCCAGAAAGTCGCGCTGTTCGGTCTCGGCGGATCGGGCCTTGCGACGGCCGAGGCGCTGGTCGCCGGCGGGGCCGAGGTCACGGCCTTCGACGACAATCCCGCAAGCGTCGAGAAAGCTGCCGCCGCCGGCATTGCGACGGCCGATCTCAGGGCCGCCGAGTGGCCGGGCTTCGCCGCGCTGGTGCTGTCGCCCGGCGTGCCGCTGACCCACCCGAAGCCGCACTGGACGGTCGATCTCGCCCGCCTTCATCAGGTGCCGGTGATCGGCGACGTCGAACTGTTCTCCCTGCAGCGCCGCGCCGAAGCGCCGACGGCGCCCTTCGTCGCGATCACCGGGACGAACGGCAAGTCGACCACCACCGCCCTGATCGCCCATTGCCTGAAGGTCGCGGGCAAGGACACCCAGCTCGGTGGAAATATCGGCGTCGCCGTCCTGACGCTCGATCCGCCGGCTGCAAAGCGCCACTATGTCGTCGAGTGCTCGTCCTACCAGATCGACCTTGCGCCAACGATCGAGCCGACTGTCGGTCTGCTTCTCAACCTGTCGCCGGACCATCTCGATCGGCACGGAAGCATGGGAAACTACGCGGCGATCAAGGCGCGGCTCGTCTCGGGCGCCGAAATGGCGGTGATCGGCATCGATACCGAGCCTTGCCGCCAGATCGCCGACGGTCTCGAATCGGACGGCACTCTCGTGACGCGGATCTCCCAGGCCGCCGTGCCGGCGCGGGGCATCGGCTTCGATGGCAAGGCGCTCCATCGCCGCATGCCGCGCTTTGCGGAGGCGAGTTTCGATCTGACGACGGTCGGTTCGCTGCGCGGCCGCCACAACGCCCAGAACGCCGCCGCGGCCGTCGCTGCGCTGACGCTTCTCGGGATCGACGACGCGGCGATCGAAAGAGGGCTCACGAGCTTTCCGGGGCTTGCCCACCGCATGGAAGAGGTCGGCCATGCCGGCAACGTTCTGTTCGTCAACGATTCCAAGGCAACCAACGCCGATGCCGCGGCCCCGGCGCTCGCGGCCTTCAAGCGTATCTACTGGATTGCCGGCGGCCTTCCCAAGGAGGGCGGTATCACGCCCCTGAAGGCGTATTTTCCGCGCATCGCGAAGGCTTATCTGATCGGTGAGGCGGCGCCGGCCTTCGCCGCGACTCTTGGTGAACGAATTCCTTACGAAATTTCTGGCACACTGGATGTCGCCGTCGAACATGCGGCGGCCGACGCGAAAGCGGCCGGCGAGGAGGCAGTCGTTCTGTTGTCCCCGGCCTGCGCAAGCTTCGACCAGTTTCGTAATTTCGAAGTCCGGGGTGATGCCTTCCGCGAAGCGGTGGCCGCCCTGCCGGACGTCGAAGGAAGGCGCGGAGAGACGCGATGATGAGCGCAACGACGAGGCAGGCGACGAGCACGATCATCGCCGACTGGTGGCGCAGCCTCGACAAGTGGCTGCTCGCCGCATTCCTTATTCTTCTCGTTGCGGGCTTCATGCTCTCCTTCGCGGCCAGCCCGCCGGTCGCCGAGCGCATCGGCCTCGAGCCGTTTCACTTCGTCAAGCGTCACGCGCTCTTTCTCGTTCCCTCCGTTCTGGTGATGCTCGGGACCTCGCTGCTGTCGCCCCGCGGCGTCAGGCGGGCGTCCTTCGTCATCCTGATCGGGGCGATCGTCCTGATGGTCGCGGCGCTGTTCTTCGGCACCGAGATCAAGGGCGCCCGGCGCTGGATCGACTTCGGCCCGCTGAACATCCAGCCGTCGGAGTTCATGAAGCCCTGCTTCATCGTCATCTGCGCCTGGCTGCTTGCCGAAAAGGTCAAGCGTGCGGACGTTCCGGGCAATCTCTACGCCCTCATCCTGCTTCTGATCGTCACGGCGCTGCTCGTCGCCCAGCCCGATCTCGGCCAGACGATGCTGGTCGCCGGCGCCTGGGGCGGTCTCGTCTTCATGGCGGGCCTGTCCTGGCTGTGGATCGTCATGCTCGGCAGTGTCGGCCTCGTCGGTGCGGCCGGCGCCTATTTCATGTTCGATCACGTGGCGAGCCGCATCGACCGGTTCTGGACGGGCGAGGGCGACACCTTCCAGACCGACCGGGCCAGAGAGGCGATCCTCAACGGCGGCTGGATCGGCAAGGGGCCGGGCGAGGGCACCGTGAAACGGCTCTTGCCGGACAGCCACACCGACTTCGCCTTCTCGGTCCTCGCCGAGGAGTTCGGCATCATCGCCTGCATGGTGCTGGCGGCGCTCTTTGCCTTCATCGTCCTGCGCGGCCTGTCGACGGCCCTGAAGCAGCGCGACCCGTTCGTGCGGCTGTCGATCTGCGGGCTCGTCTTCATCTTCGGCCTGCAGTCGATCATCAACATGGCCGTGAACCTGCAGCTGATGCCGGCCAAGGGCATGACGCTGCCCTTCGTCTCCTATGGCGGCTCCTCGATGCTGGCGATCGCCATGTCGGCCGGCTTCATCCTCGCCCTCACGCGCAAGCGCGCCGAGAACCGCTCCTATACCGACCAGCTCGTGCACAGAACCTGGGTGTTGCACGGGGCGGCCTGAGGGGTGGCGGACGAAGATGGGCTCGAAGCTCGGGAGCGTAGTCCGCAGAGCGAAGGCACCGGCGGCGCGTTCCTCGTAAAGGACAAGACCGAAGGCGAACGCGAACAGATCAAGTTGCAGGCGACCTATATGAACGGGATTGCAATCGGCGTTTTCATCGTCGGGGGTTTCACTATTCCGACGTCGATCGTCCTCAGTTCCGGCAACTACGTCTTCGCGACGATTTTCGCTCCGCTTTGCTTTGTCGCGAGTTTCGGACTACATAAAGTGGCGAAAAGCTCGCTCAAGGAACTGGATCGATGAGTGTGGTCGAGACGATTTTACTCGCTTCGATGCTGCCGATTGGCGCCTTCGTGATTGCTGCTTTGGTTTTGCGTGACTCCCGGCGGATCACGGAACAGGCGCACGCACGAGCGAAGGCTCGGCAACGCTCGCAGTAGGGCCGCCCGGCGCCCAAATGCGATCGTGGCAGGGCTTTGCTTCTGACTCAGTCTGGCTGTGCGTCGGATGGCGGCGATGAATGAGGGAGATCGACCGATAATCTCCTGGAGTTCTTTGTTCTGGCTTTCACGCTGCCGAACGGCGCCTTTCCGAAGGTCTGTGAGGCAACTCAGAGTCTCGGAAGGTTATCGAACAGGCGCGTATGCGCGCCACGTAAATGGGTGCTGACGCATCTCGGGAGCCGAGGCAGGCGAGGTTTTCGAAGTGCTCCTGGGGACCGGCCTGGGGATAGAGCGCTGGAATCTGCCGCAAACGGATCTGGAACTGTCGATTTCGCCGCATTTTGCGGTAACGAAAACCAACGCCCTTCCGATCGCCCTCTCGATGAGTTCTCATGACCACCATTCTTCTCGCCGCCGGCGGCACGGGCGGCCATCTGTTTCCGGCCGAAGCGCTTGCCCACGAGCTGATCGCGCGCGGCTATACCGTCGAGCTCGTGACGGACGACCGGGCAGGGCGGTTTGCCGAACGCTTTCCGGTGAAGGAGGTGCATCACGTCCGGTCGGCGACCTTCGCGTCGAAAAACCCCATCGCGATCTTCAAAACCCTCTGGACGCTGTGGCGCGGCTTCCGCGAGGCGGGCGCCCTGGTCCGCAAGCTCAGGCCGGCCGTCGTCGTCGGATTTGGCGGCTATCCGACGGTGCCGCCGCTGATGGCCGCGACGCGTGCCGGCCGGCCGACGATCGTGCACGAGCAGAACGCCGTGATGGGGCGGGCCAACAAGTTTCTCGCGCGCCGCGTCGACAGGATCGCGGCGGGCATCGCGCAGGAGAGCGCCGAGCCGGCGATTGCCGCAAAGATCATCGTCACCGGCAATCCCGTACGCCCCGCCGTTCTAAAGGCGGCTGAACGGCCTTATGCGGCGGCTGGCCCGGACGAGCCCTTCCGCCTCGTCGTCTTCGGCGGCAGCCAGGGCGCGTCTTTCTTCTCGGACGCGGTCCCCCGTGCGATCGAGCAGCTGCCGGAGGACCTCCGCAGGCGTTTGACCGTCACGCAGCAGGCCCGTGCCGAGGACGAGGCCAGGGTGCGTGCGTTCTACACCGAGCACGGTATTCCAGCCGACGTGTCGCCCTTCTTTTCCGACATGGCCGAGCGTATCGGCACCGCCCATCTCGTCGTCAGTCGCTCCGGCGCCTCCACGGTCTCGGAGATCTCGGTCATCGGCCGCCCGGCGATCCTCGTGCCGTTTCCTTACGCCCTCGACCACGACCAGGCGGCCAATGCCGCAAAGCTCCAGGCCGAAGGTGCGGCGATCGTCGTTCAGCAGTCGGAGCTCCCGCCGGGGCGTCTTGCCGGTCTGATCGCGGACATTGCCGGCAGCCCTGAACGCGCCGCCGCGATGGCTGCCGCGGCTCGGGCGACGAGCCTGCCGAATGCGGCCGCCTTGCTCGCGGACCTTGTTGTCTCTATGCCCGGTGTCGAAGAACAGGGCCAATCGAAGGTAGGAGAATAACGCCATGAAAATGCCGCCGAATATCGGACCGGTGCATTTTATCGGGATCGGCGGCATCGGCATGAGCGGCATCGCCGAGGTGCTGGTCAATCTCGGCTACACGGTGCAGGGCTCCGACCAGAGCGAAAACGCCAATGTCCAGCGGCTGCGCGAAAAGGGCGTCACCGTTCATGTCGGCCACGCGGCGGAGAATCTCGGCAAGGCCGAGGTGGTGGTCGTCTCGACCGCGATCCGCCGCAGCAATCCCGAGCTGTCGGCCGCCCGCGAGCGGCTTCTGCCGATCGTGCGGCGGGCCGAGATGCTGGCCGAGCTCATGCGCTTTCGCCAGGCGATCGCCATCGGCGGCACCCACGGCAAGACCACCACGACCTCGATGGTCGCGACGCTTCTCGATGCCGGCGGCATGGACCCGACCGTCGTCAATGGCGGTATCATCAACGCCTATGGCACCAATGCGCGCATGGGCGAGGGCGACTGGATGGTCGTCGAGGCCGACGAAAGCGACGGCACCTTCCTCAAGCTGCCGGCCGACGTTGCCGTCGTCACCAATATCGACCCCGAACATCTCGATCACTACGGCACCTTCGAGGCCGTGCGCGCGGCCTTCCGGGCCTTCGTGGAGAACGTGCCGTTCTACGGATTTGCGGTGATGTGCCTCGACCATCCGGAGGTTCAGACCCTCGTCGGCGAGATCGAGGACCGGCGGGTCATCACCTATGGCGAAAACCTGCAGTCGGACGTGCGCTTCGAGAATCTGCGCTTCGAACCCGGCAAGTCGCTGTTCGACGTGACCTTGCGGGACAGGGTGACGGGCAGCAGCGAGAAGATCACCGATCTCGTCCTGCCGATGCCGGGCCGCCACAACGTCTCGAACGCCACGGCTGCGATCGCCGTCGCACACCGTCTCGGCATTCCGGCCGACGCCATCCGTGCCGGGCTTGCATCCTTCGGCGGCGTCAAGCGCCGTTTCACCCTGACCGGGATCGTCGGCGACGTCGCGATCTATGACGATTACGGCCACCATCCGGTCGAGATCAAGGCGGTTCTCGCGGCTGCGAGATCCTCGGCGCAGGGCCGTGTCATCGCCATCGTCCAGCCGCATCGCTATTCGCGCCTGCAATCGCTGTTCGCCGATTTCGCTGCCTGCTTCAACGATGCGGACACGGTCGTCATCGCGCCGGTCTATGCAGCGGGCGAAGAGCCGATCGAATTCGTCAATTCGGAGATGCTGGTCGAGCGCCTGAAGCTCGGGGGCCATCGCGACGCGCGGTTGATCGACGGGCCACAGGAGATCGCGCCCCTCGTTCAGAATCTAACCGAGCCGAACGACATGGTCGTCTTTCTCGGCGCGGGTTCGATCACCGGCTGGGCCTACGCGCTGCCGAAGGAACTCGAGAAGCTCGGCGCCGGGAGCCGGGGATGACTTCGCTTCTCGATGCTCTCGGCGACCGGCTTTCGGGCGTTCGCGGACGTCTGACCGCCGGTGCGGAGATGCGCAAGCTGACCTGGTTCCAGGTCGGCGGACCGGTCGATCTGTTGTTCCAGCCGGCGGACGAGGCGGATCTGGCGCTCTTCCTTCAAAATCTTCCCGATGACATCCCGGTGCTTCCCATTGGCGTCGGCTCAAACCTCCTGGTGCGCGACGGCGGCATCGAGGGGGGGGTGATTCGCTTGTCGGCCAAGGGGTTCGGGCGCGCGGAGCAGATTTCGGACACCAGGATCCTCGCGGGCGCCGCGATCCCCGACAAGCGGCTTGCCGCGGCGGCGCATGACGCCGGCATCGGCGGATTTCACTTCTATCACGGCATTCCAGGCGCGATCGGCGGTGCCCTCAGGATGAACGCCGGCGCCAACGGCGTCGAGACCGTCGAGCGCGTCGTCGAGGTCCATGCGATCGACCGCAAGGGCAAACGGCATGTCCTCTCCAATGCCGAGATGGGCTATTCCTATCGCCACAGCCAGGCGCCCGCCGACCTCATCTTCACCTCTGCGATCTTCGAGGGCTATTCGGCGCCGCAGGACGAAATTCGGGCGAAGATGGACGAGGTCCAGACCCATCGCGAGACCGTGCAGCCGATCCGGGAGAAGACCGGTGGCTCGACCTTCAAGAACCCGCCCGGTCGCTCCGCCTGGAAAGAGGTCGATCAGGCCGGTTGCCGGGGCCTGACGGTCGGTGGCGCCCAGATGTCCGAAATGCACTGTAATTTCATGATCAACACCGGACAGGCCAGCGGCTTCGATCTGGAAAGCCTCGGCGAGACGGTTCGCAGGCGTGTCCTTGAGAACTCAGGCACCCTGCTCGACTGGGAGATCAAACGGCTCGGACGATTCGAGGCGGATCGGGTCGTCGAGCCGGCGGGTGAGCGCGGTTGAAACAGCGATAGAGAAAGCCGCGCCGCTTGCGACCTCTCGCTCACTCATCATTGAAGCTCGGCGGCCCGCAGCCGGGACGCTCGGCCACCGGCCTTTGCGGCATCTGAACGACATCGGCGGCGTAGCACTCCCGCCCGTTGCGTGAGGTCGCCGCAGCGCAAGTGATCCCGTCCCCTTTACAGGCAATATTTCACCTGTCGCGGCCGAATATTGTCACCACCGCGATTGACGTATGCGTAAGAGCCAAAATTTGTCACATTTTCGCCACGGCCCGCCGCGAATGCGCCGCAACGATGCGAGAAAGACAGCCTGATTGCCGTTGATCTTTGGGCATCTTTCAAGGAAAGGCGGCAATATTGAGCGAAACAATATTTCGGAAAAACAAGTGAAATTATAAAATATTGAACTTTTACAGACATTCTGCAAGAGTAGGTCCGCAAATTAGCCCCATCCTCAGATCGTCATTTTTGGATTAAGCTTTTCCCCGCAATCGACGTCATCAAGCCGTGGCGGCCCGGCGTCGAAATAAGGGGGGAATTCATGGTCTTGGGTCACAGAAGCATTTCGATCGCAGCGGTCATCGCGACGCTTGCCAGCAGCAGCGCCTTCGCCGGCGGCTTTCAGCGCGGCACGGCCGATACCGACATTCTGTTCGAGCCCGGCACCGTCAACATGCGCGCCGGCCTTACCTATGTCGATCCGCAGCGCGGTTTCACCTCGGTCGATGGCGATAGCGTCGATGGCGGCTACTACACCGGCGATTATGTGATCCCGAGCTATTCGATCTCGCTCGGCAACGACATGGTCGGCTGCGCCGGAACGGCGACTGAGCCCTTTGCCGCCAGCGCTGATTATTCAGGCCTGCCGGAAGGAGCGCTCCCCGAACAGGTAAGCTCGACGCAGAGCACTTCCGCCGCCGACCGCCTCGACTTCACCTCAGCGACAGCAGTGTCGCGGACTCAGAAGATCTCCTTCGATTCAAAGGAGTTGGGGCTGACCTGTCGCCTCAGCTATACGGCCGATTCCGGCCGTTACAGCCTGCTCGGTGGCGTTTTCGTCGAGGACTTCCAATTCGAGGGAACAAGCTTCGCTACTCGCTATGCGGCGGCGGGTGTTCCGATCGCGGCGGTGACCAGCCGTATCGAGGTCGAGAGCGACGGTGACTACAAGCCGGGTTTCCGCATCGGCGCTGCCTACGAAATTCCAGAATATGCCTTGCGGGTCCAGGCAATGTACCGGTCCGAGGTCAAGCACGACGACGTCAGCGGTGACGGCACGGTGACGATCCTCTCGTCGCTTTTGCCGACCCTGCCTGCCGGCACGGTCCTCCCGGTCGATTCCTATCTGAGTGAAGCGATCAGCCCGCAGTCGCTGGAGATCAAGGCGCAGACCGGCGTTGCACCCGGCTGGCTCGTGCTCGGCTCGTTCCGCTGGACCGACTGGTCGACTAACCAGGCTTCCGTCAGCACCATTTCCAGCTCGGTCCTCGGCACCTCCTCATCCTACTCTCCCTATAACTGGCGTGACGGCTACACCGCCCAGGTCGGTGTCGGACATGCCTTCAACGATCAGATTTCGGCTGCCATCGCCGTCGGATACGACCGGGGTGTCTCGACCGGATCGGAAACCACCTATACGGACCTCTACACGCTCTCGGGCGGGGTCGCTTTCAAGGCGAACCAGATGGCCGAGATTCGCCTGGGCGGCCTCCTTGGCTACTGGACCGGCGGCAGCCAGTCCGTCTCGGAAGGCAGCTACTACGATGCCACGGTCGGCGACGACTTCGTCTACGGCATCAACGCCACGATGCGGCTGACCTTCTGATCTCGGAGCGCCGTGCGTGCGAATGGGCGCACAAAGGACGCTCTGACCTTTCAATGTACGCTGCGCCTGCCTCGCGGCAGCCGCAACGCCCGCGTCAGCTTCACCTGATCCAAAGGACGCGCCTTTCACGGCGCGTCTTTTTTGTTTGGTGGCAGATGGTTCCGTCGGTTTCTTGCGAAAATCGCCGTGTGATTTCGAGGCAACACTATTGCAGGCTTGCACCGGCTATAGTCATGCCGACGGTATCGGCGCCCAGTTGCCGCCACAAAACATCGTCACCCCGATCCTTGGCTGAACTCTCGGCGGAGGGGTCGGCTGCAAGACGAGGGGGACTCCATGGACGTCAAATCGATCGATAAGTCGCGGTTGCCCAGCCGCCATGTGACCGAAGGGCCGGCACGCGCCCCGCATCGATCCTACCTTTACGCCATGGGGCTCTCGAAGGCCGAAATTCATCAGCCGCTGGTCGGCGTCGCCTCCTGCTGGAACGAGGCGGCACCGTGCAACATTTCGCTGATGCGCCAGGCCCAAGTGGTCAAGAAGGGCGTCGCCTCGGCCAACGGTACGCCCCGAGAATTCTGCACCATCACCGTGACCGACGGCATCGCCATGGGCCATCAGGGCATGAAGGCCTCACTGGTCTCGCGCGATCTGATCGCCGACTCGGTCGAGCTGACCATGCGCGGCCACGCCTATGACGCGCTGGTCGGCCTTGCCGGCTGCGACAAGTCGCTGCCGGGCATGATGATGGCGATGGTGCGCCTCAACGTGCCGTCGGTGTTCATCTATGGCGGTTCGATCCTGCCGGGGAATTTCCGCGGCCAGCAGGTCACCGTTCAGGACATCTTCGAAGCTGTCGGCAAGCATTCGGTCGGCGACATGTCCGACGACGATCTCGACGAGATCGAGCAGGTCGCGTGCCCGTCCGCCGGCTCCTGCGGCGCCCAGTTCACCGCCAACACCATGGCGACCGTCGCCGAGGCGATCGGCCTTGCGCTGCCCTATTCCTGCGGCGCGCCGGCGCCTTACGAGATTCGCGACCGGTTCTGCTTCGCCTCTGGCGAGATCGTCATGGAGCTGCTCGCCCGCAACATTCGCCCGCGCGACATCGTCACGCGCAAGGCGCTGGAAAACGCTGCCGCCGTCGTCGCGGCGACCGGCGGCTCGACCAATGGCGCGCTGCATCTGCCGGCCATCGCCCATGAGTGCGGCATCGAATTCGATCTCTTCGACGTTGCCGAGATCTTCAAGAAGACGCCCTACATCGCCGACCTGAAGCCCGGCGGCAAATATGTCGCCAAGGACATGTTCGAGGCCGGCGGCATACCGCTTCTGATGAAGACCATGCTCGAGCACGGCTATCTTCACGGCGACTGCATGACTGTGACCGGCCGCACCGTTGCCGAGAACATGGAAAAGATCGCCTGGAACCCGCATCAGGACGTGGTGCGCGAGGCCAACAACCCGATCACCGTCACCGGCGGCGTCGTCGGCCTGAAGGGCAATCTGGCTTCGGACGGGGCGATCGTGAAGGTCGCGGGCATGAAGAACCTGAAATTCTCCGGCCCGGCCCGCTGCTTCGATTCGGAGGAAGAGTGCTTCAAGGCCGTTTCCGAGCGCTCCTACAAGGAGGGCGAAGTCCTGGTGATCCGCTATGAGGGCCCGAAGGGCGGCCCCGGCATGCGTGAGATGCTGGCGACGACGGCCGCGCTCTACGGCCAGGGCATGGGCGACAAGGTCGCTCTCATCACCGACGGTCGCTTCTCCGGCGCCACCCGCGGCTTCTGTGTCGGTCATGTCGGACCGGAGGCCGCTGTCGGCGGACCGATCGGCCTGATCAGGGATGGCGATGTCATCACCATCGACGCGGTGGAGGGCACTCTTGATGTCGCGCTCAGCGATGACGAACTGAAGGAGCGGGCGGCAAGCTGGGCTCCGCGCGAGACCGATTTCGCCTCCGGCGCGATCTGGAAATACGCGCAGCAGGTCGGCACGGCGCGCCATGGTGCGGTCACCCATCCGGGCGGCGCTGCGGAAAAGCATTGCTATGCGGATATCTAGTCGCACCACTCTTTCTGTTGCACTCGCCCTTGCCGCGCTTCTTTCGGCCGGCAAGGCGAGTTACGCGCTCGATCCGGACGCTCAGGTGAACCCTGACGCCGGGCCGCTGGAGCTGTTTTCCTTCGGCTTCAAGGCCTATCAGCGCGGCGAGAAGCTCGAGGCCTTCGAGGCCCTGCGCTACGCGGCCGACAAGGGGCATCCCGGCGCGCGCTGGAAACTCGGCAAGATGTATGCCGAGGGCGACGGCGTGCCGGAGAACGACTACGAGGCGTTCAAGATCTTCGAGCAGATCGTTCGCGATCAGGACGACGAGACCGGCAGCTATTCGAATGCCGCCTATGTCGCGAGCGCCGTCGTCGCGCTCGCCGACTATCTGAAGTCCGGCATTCCCAACAGCCCGGTGATCGCCGACCTGCCGCGGGCCCGGCAGTTCTACTTCCATGCCGCCTCGTTCTTCGGCGACGCGAAGGCACAGTTCGAACTCGGCCGGATGCTGCTCGACGGCGACGGGGGACGCGCCAATCCGAGGCAGGCCGCCCGCTGGCTCAACCTCGCCGCCGAGAAGGGCCATGTCGGCGCCAAGGCGCTGCTCGGCTATCTCCTGTTCGACGGCAAGAAGATCCAGCTGCGGCCCGAGCCGACGCGCGGGCTCGCAATGCTGACCCTTGCCCTGAAACAGGCGGGGCCGAGCGACCAGAAATGGATCCGGCCGCTGCAGGAAGAGACCTTCTCCGTCGCCAATGAAGAGGTCCGGCGTCAGGCGCAGCTTTATGTCGATCAGCAGTCGGTGCCGCCCGCCGGCCCGGTGGTCAGCGCCAAGAACTGAGTCTCGTGCCGCTGGCTCACGGGATGGGTAACGGCCGATAGGACGGGCGTTCGCCGGAGGGCGCCTTCAGGCCGCGAGCTGGATCATCACCGGCACGTGGTCGGACGGCTTTTCCCAGCCGCGAACATGCTTTTCGATGCCGACGGACACCATCCGCTCCTGAACCTCGGGCGAGATCAGCAGGTGATCGATGCGGATCCCGTTGTTCTTCTGCCAGGCGCCGGCCTGATAGTCCCAGAACGTATAGGTCTCCGGCGCCTCGGAGCATGCGCGAACGGCGTCCGTCAGCCCGAGATTCACGAGACGGCGCAAAGCCGCGCGGCTCTCTGGCTGGAAGAGCGCGTCGCCGAGCCATGCCTCGGGATTGGCGACGTCGATCGGCATCGGAATGACGTTGTAGTCTCCGGCGAGGACGAGGTCGTCCTCGTTTTCCAGAAGCGTTCCGGCATGAGCGATCAGGCGCTCCATCCATGCGAGCTTGTAGTCAAATTTCTCGGTGCCGAGGGGATTGCCGTTCGGCAGGTAGATCGAGGCGACGCGCAGCCGCCGCCCGTCGATCTTCCACAGCCCCTCGATGTAGCGCGACTGCTCGTCGGTATCGTCGCCCGGAAGGCCGCGCAGGACCTCCGCCGGCGCCTGCTTCGACAGGAGTGCAACGCCGTTGAAGCCTTTTTGGCCGAATGTCTCGACGTGATAGCCGAGCGCCTCGATCGGCGCGCGCGGAAAGCCCTCGTCGACGCTCTTGATCTCCTGCAGGCAGGCGATGTCCGGGGAGGCGGCCTCGAGCCAGGCACAGAGCGAATCGATGCGCGCCTTGACGCCGTTGATGTTCCAGGTGGCGATCAGCATGCCGTCGCCGTCAGACCGAGAAGCTGGTGCCGCAGCCGCAGGACGCGACGGCGTTCGGATTGCGGATCTGGAAGGACTGGCCCATCAGGTCGTCGACGAAATCGATCACCGAGCCATCGAGATAGGCGAGCGAGACCGGATCGACGAGAACACGCGCGCCGTCCCGTTCGATCAGGAGATCGTCGTCTTCGCGCGTTTCGGTGAGATCATATTTGTAGGAGAAGCCCGAGCAGCCGCCGCCCTCGATCGAGATGCGAAGGCTCGGATTGCCCTCGCTCTTCGACAGGATCGAGGAAATCCGTCTGGTCGCGCTGTCCGAAAGGGTGACCGGCTTTGAAACTGTCTCGCTCATCTGATCGTCGGCACGGCGTTGCGGCGCGTGTCGCTCCTTGTTTGAAACATGTCTCTTAGGTATGGACGCGGGACTGGCTGGTCAATCGCCGAATTCGGGCAGGAAGGCGTCGATCCATGGTCTTGACGCATCGTTCGATGGAAATTGCCGTCGGCCCCTCTGGCCTTGCCAGCTTCGCCGAGGATCCGCGGCTCAGTCGCGGACGCCTCGTCGCCGAGCCCGCGAGCGCCACCCGCACGCCCTTTCAGCGCGACCGCGACCGGATCGTCCATTCCGCCGCCTTTCGCCGGCTGAAGCACAAGACGCAGGTGTTCGTGCCCTATGAGGGCGACTACTACCGAACGCGCCTGACCCATACGATCGAGGTCTCGCAGATCGCCCGGGCACTCGCCCGCGCCTTCCGTCTCGACGAGGATCTGACCGAGGCCGTCGCCCTCGTGCATGATTTCGGGCACACGCCCTTCGGCCATGCCGGGGAAAGGGCGCTTGACCGCAAGATGGCGGCGTTCGGCGGTTTCGATCATAACGCCCAGTCGCTGCGGATCGTGACGGCGCTGGAATGCCGATACGCCGATTTCGACGGGCTCAATCTGTCTTTCGAGACGCTGGAAGGTCTCGTCAAGCACAACGGGCCGATCCTTGGACGCCACGCCGCAGCCGATGACGGGGTGCTTCGCCCGGTCGCGAGGCCCATCCTCGACTTCAACGCCGTCATGCCGCTCGCCCTCGACCGGTTTGCCGATCTGGAGGCCCAGGCCGCGGCGATCTCCGACGACATTGCCTATAACACCCACGATCTCGACGATGGTCTGCGGGCCGGGCTGATCGAACTCGCCGACATCGAGGAGCTCGATCTCGCCGGCGACATTCTTCGCGAGGTCCGCGCGAAATACCCGGCGCTCGATCCGGCGCGAACGATCCATGAGATCATGCGCCGGCATATCACCCGTCTCGTCGAGGACGTGATCACCACCACCGCGAAGGAGCTCGAGGACCTGCGCCCGCAAAGCGCAGACGATGTTCGGAATGCCGGGCGCCAGCTCGTGCGCTTCTCGCCGCAGATGGAAGCGGCCGTCGGACAGACCAGGCGCTTCCTGTTCGCGCGCGTCTATCGCTGCGAAAGCGTGATGAGCGTAATGCGCGAGGCCGAGCGCATGGTCGAGGCGCTGTTCGATCGGTTTCACGAGCGCCCCGACCTGATGCCGGGCGACTGGGCCAGCGGTGTGGACGGGCTCGGCGAGGAGCAGCTCATACGGCGGATCGCGGATTATCTGTCCGGAATGACCGATACCTATGCGATCAACGAATATGAGCGCCTGTTTGACGCGGTGCCGCATTTGCGATAGCCGCCGTCGCTCGTCATTCATGCGCTGCCGGGCCTGACGATCCGCGTGGATTTTGCCGACAGGATTGGCTCGCAATGCTGCCGGAACGCTTGCCGGACGCGGCGGTGATGCTGGACGCGGCGGACCCGTTGATGCCGTGGCCAAGCCGGCCGTTCGACCGAGGATTGATCGATGAATATCTTTGCCGATTTCGAAAACCGGGTGAAGAAAGCGGTTCAACCGCTTGTTCCTGAAGGCAAAGAGGCCGACTTCACCCGCGTGGCCGTCGAGCCGCCGCGCGATGCCGCGCATGGCGATCTTGCGACCAATGCCGCGATGGTGCTGGCCAAGGGCTTTTCCATGAAGCCGCGTGATCTCGCCGAAAGGATCGTGGCTGCGCTTGGCGCGGATCCCGACATCGAGACGGTGTCGATCGCTGGGCCGGGCTTCATCAACATGACGCTGAGGCCGGCCTTCTGGACCGATCATCTCGCACAGTTGCTGAATGCCGGCCGCAATTACGGGCGCGGGGCTGCGACCGGGCGCAAGATCAACGTCGAATACGTCTCCGCCAATCCGACCGGGCCGATGCATGTCGGTCATACGCGCGGTGCCGTGGTCGGCGACGTGATCGCCCGGCTTGCGGCCTTCGCCGGCGACGACGTCACCCGCGAATATTACATCAACGACGCCGGCGAGCAGGTGAACGTTCTCGCCCGGTCGGCCTATCTGCGCTACCGCGAGGCGCTCGGCCAGGAGATCGGCGAGATCCCGGCGGGGCTTTATCCGGGCGATTATCTGAAGCCGGTCGGCGCCGCGCTGGCCGAAGAGTTCTCAGACACGCTCCTTGGCAGGGACGAGACGGAGTGGCTGCCGATCGTTCGCGACCGGGCCGTCGAAGCGATGATGGCGATGATCCGCGCCGATCTGAAGCTTCTGGGCGTCGAGCACGAGGTGTTCTTCTCCGAGCGGACGCTGCACGACGCCGATGGCGGCCGGATCGCCGAGGCGATCGCCGACCTGAGGGCCAAGGGCTTCGTCTATCAGGGCACGCTGGAGCCACCGAAGGGCAAGGTCGTCGAGGACTGGGAGGATCGTGAGCAGACCCTCCTGCGCTCGACCGAAGTCGGCGACGACCAGGACCGGCCGCTGATCAAGTCGAGCGGCGCCTACACCTATTTCGCCGCCGACGTCGCCTATTTCCGCGACAAGTACGAGCGCGGCTTTTCCGAGATGGTCTATGTGCTCGGCGCCGACCATGGCGGTTACGTCAAGCGGCTGGAAGCGGTGGCGAAGGCCATCTCGGGCGGCGCGGCGAAAGCGGACTGCGTGTTGTGCCAGCTCGTCAAGCTCTACCGCGACGGTGAGCCGGTGAAGATGTCGAAACGCTCCGGCGACTTCGTCACTCTGGCGGAAGTCGTCGAAGAGGTCGGCCGTGATCCGGTGCGCTTTATGATGCTCTATCGCAAGAGCGATGCCCCGCTCGACTTCGACTTCAAGAAAGTCACGGAACAGTCGAAGGACAATCCGGTTTTTTATGTCCAGTATGCCTATGCGAGGGCGGCGTCGATCTTCCGGCAGGCGGCCGAGGCGGGACTGACGATTCCCGAATACGACAAGACCGGGGTCGCTGCGCTGCAGGGGCTCGGCGATGTTGGCGAGATCGGCCTCATTCGCAAGCTCGCGGAGTTTCCAAGGCTGATCGGCCAGGCCGCCGAGGCCAAAGAGCCGCACCGGCTGGCCTTTTATCTGAACGACCTCGCCGCAGCGTTTCACGGCCAGTACAATCGCGGCAAAGACTTGCCCGACTTACGGTTTGTTAACCAAGATCAGCCAGAACTGTCGATTGCGAGGCTTGGGCTCGTCAAAGCGGTCGCGACCGTCCTGTTCGTCGGTCTCGATCTGATCGGCGCCGATGCGCCGGAAGAAATGCGCTAGGTCACCACGCTTTGGCCAATTTCCTCGCCTAGCCATCGAAACTGTGGAGGATGGGGCCTTCACGCGGGGAAGAGCGGGGATAATCATGTCGCTGGGGGACCATAACGGTTCCGCCCGAAAGGGTGGTCAAACGTTCGAGGCCGAGCTGGACGACCCGTTCGAGGAACTCGCCCGGATTCTCGAAGGGCCGCTACAGTCGCAGTCAACCACAGGGCGAGATCCCGCCGAGGCTTTTCGAAGCGCGGCCGGTCTTGCGCCCACCAATTCTGCAAACATGGCAAAAGACGACGCTGGCGCCCCGGCTCTCGACGCCGGATCCGGTGCGGCCATGGCTGAGGACGACGCCTTCGGCGATGCTGCGATGAGTGCGGCGCTGACGAAAGAGCTGGCCGACGCTCTCGACCTTGCGGCGGCGGATTTCGACGTCGAGCTTTCGGACGAATCCGGGGATGCGGCGGCCGCCGGCAACGGCGCGGTCGCAGCCGTTGCCACGAACCGCCAGCCCACATCGCCGCAGCCCCCACAGAACAACCAGCCTCAGCCGGCCGTGAAAGCCGAGGCCGCAAAGCCGCAGCACGTCACTGCGCGGCCCGCCGGTCAGGCGCCGAGGCCTCAAGCCAACGCCGCCGTCCCGTCGCCGAATGCCGAGGCGCCAAAGCCTCAGCCGCAGGCGCCGCAGGGCCAGAATGCCCAGCAGACCGCTGCGCAGGGGGCAAAGCCACAGCCGAATGCGGCTGCGCCGGCAAATGCCGAGGCCAAAAGGCCTCCGCAGCAGCCCGTAAAGCCGGCCGCGCAAGCGCAGAAGGCACCGCAAACCCCAGCTCAGACCGTGCGGCCGCAGGCACAGGCTGCCTCGCAGGCAGCCCAGCCGGCAAAGCCGCAGCAACCCGCCGCGCAGGGTTCGGTCGAGGCTCCGGCTCGGCAGGCAAAGCCCGCAGCGCCGGCGGCCCAGTCCGCTCAGCCGCAGGCAAAGCCGGCTGCGCCGACAGCGCAGGCCACGGCGCCCAAGCCGCAGCAAACTGCCATACAGCCGGAGGCCCCGGTGAAGGCCGCGCCTCAACCGGTTGCCGCGAAGGCGGAAGCGCCGAAGCCGCAAAAGGACGATGCCGCTTCTACTGCGGAGCATCGGCATCCATCGGCCAAAGAGGGCAAGGCGGCTGCTGCCGCCGCCACGGCCGCGTCCTTTGCGTTCGACGACCAGTTCGAAAAGGCGCTGCTCGGCCTGTCGGAGCCGGCCAATCCGCGGCAATCGGCTATCCACCACGCGGAGGCCTTCGCGCCCGATCGCAAGCCGGTCGTTGCCGAGGACGACAGCAGCGCGCAGGTGTTCGACGATTTCGACGAGCTCATCGCCAGTGAGCTCGCCGCGCTCAAGCAGCCAGCGCCGACCGCGCCCGCCGGCTTTGCCGAGGCGGCTTCGGACGAGGCGTTCGACAGTTCCGATTGGCCGGCCTCCTTCGAGGTGGCGGGTCGCGCGGAGGACGATGCAAGGGCGCAGCGGCATGACGACGAGGACGACGAGCTGCGCGCATCGCGCCCGGCAGCTGCCGTCGTCGCCCGCGGTCACGTCGGGCGCAGCAGCTTCATCGGGGCAGGGATTGGCGCAATCGCGCTGACCCTTGCCGCCGGTGGCGCGTATTTCTTCATGGGCGGCACGCAAGGGACGGCCGGCGATGGCTCGGTCCTGATCGTGCGGGCCGATCCCGATCCGGTGAAGGTCAAGCCGGAAAACCCCGGTGGCCGTCAGATCCCCAATCAGAACAAGATGGTCTACAGCCGGGTCGAGAGCGGTGACGCCATCGTCACCCCCGAACAGAAGACGCTGGTGAGTGCCGAAGAAGCCCCGATCGACCTGCCGACGGAAAACCCGCCGCTGTCCGATCTTCCGGGCGTGGAACTCGGCGTCGGTACGGCCAATGCTGCCGACCGACAGGGTGATTCGACACAGAAAGCCGACGCCTACAGCGAAGCGTCGCCGATCGGCGTGCTGTCGCCGCGCCGCGCCAAGACCTATTCGGTCCGCTCCGACGGCACGCTCGTCGTCAGCGATGCCGGCAGCGACGCCGGCGCCGACACGTCGAATCGCGGTCCGTTGATCGAAGCGTCGGCGCGGCCGCTCGCCACGACACAGGACATCGGTACAACGGCGGACGCTGCCAGCGCCGATGGTCTGCAGACGGCTTCCAGCGACGCGCAAGCTCCGGTCGAAGCCGCTTCGGCGGATCAAGGTGTTCCGGCGCCGAACGTTCCGGTCCCGACGATCAGGCCCTCCCACAGCCAAGGCGCGGAGCCGCGTGACGTGGCTGTTGCCGCTGCCGAGCCTGTCGCTTCTGCCCAGCCTGCGGCGGCACCTGAAAATGTCGAGCCGATCCGCACGGCGGCCATCGAGGCGCAGCCTGCAACGGCGGCGTCTGCACCGGCCTCCGCTCCGGTCCATGACGGCTACTACGTCCAGATCTCGTCACAGCCGTCTCGCGATGCGGCGGAGGCATCCTCGCGGAACCTCACCCAGCGCTACAGCAGCGTGATCGCGGGGCGCAACGTCGTCATCCAGTCGGCCGACATTCCCGGCAAGGGCACCTATTACCGGGTCCGCGTTCCGGTCGATTCCAAGACGGAGGGCGGGCGTCTGTGCGGCGACCTGAAATCAGCCGGCGGCAGCTGCTTCGTCTCGCGCTAGCCGGAGGCGCCGGTTTCTGCGGTGCGGCCGCGATTGGTCGCCTGGCAAATATTTCTTCCTTCCGATCGAGACATCGCGAAGCGGCCGACGACGGGAATTCGTCGGCCGCTTCCTCACCATTCCTGGAGACGAGACCGAGGATGACCGGTTCGAAAGCCTTCATCGCCGCGCCCGCCGGCCTTACGCTGTCCGGTGAAGAGCGCCGCTTCTTCGAGGGCGAGCGGCCCTGGGGCTTCATTCTCTTCGCCCGCAACATCGAATCGCCGGGACAGCTCGCCGACCTCGTCGCATCGCTGAAGGATGTCGGCAGCCGGGAGACGACGCCGATCTTCATCGACCAGGAGGGCGGACGAATCGCCCGCTTGCGCCCGCCGCTCGCGCCCGCCTATCCGACGCCGGCGGCGATCGGCGCTCTCTTTGCGGCCGATCCGAAGGCGGGCGAACGCGCCGCCTGGCTGCAGGGCAGGCTTTTGGCTGCCGACGTCATGGCCTACGGGATCAATGCCGACTGCGTGCCATGTCTCGACGTTCCGGTCGCCGGAGCCCATTCGGTGATCGGCGACCGGGCCTATGGCACCAATCCCGACACGGTGGCGACGCTCGGCCGGGCGGTCGCCGACGGGGCGATGGCCGGCGGCGTCCTGCCGGTGATGAAGCACGTGCCGGGCCACGGCCGCGGCAACGCCGACAGCCACCTTGCCCTGCCACGGGTCGACACGAGCCGGGCGGAACTCGCGAAATCGGACTTTGCGCCGTTCCGGGCACTGAGAACCCTTCCAGCCGCGATGACGGCGCATATCCTTTATACGGACATCGATCCCGTCCATCCCGCGACGCTGTCGCCGATCGTCATCGATTCCGTCATTCGCATGGAAATCGGTTTCGACGGGCTCCTGATGAGCGACGACATGTCGATGAAGGCGTTGTCGGGCGATCTCTACGATCTTTCGGTGGCCGCGCTGATGGCCGGCTGCGACCTCGTCCTTCATTGCAATGGCGACATGGACGAGATGCGCCGGATCGCCAGCGCCGCGCAGCCGCTTTCCGGCGATGCCGAGCGCCGGGCGAAGGCATGTGAGGCGGTCATCGCGCAAGGCGCCGAGACGGCGGCGCTCGAGACGCTGCGGTCCGAATATGCCGACTTGATGTCGCGAGTCGGCTGACGCGCGATCCGGTAGTTGCGCCGGTCTCTGCGAGAGGCTAGGCAACCGGGCGAGAGGGCTGGTCGCCATCCAGGAAACCGTACCGGCGGTGGCTGACCATCCTGTGTTTCGAAGCGGTGGCGGATCGCGCTTGTCTTTTCTCGATCCGGCATAGCCAAAGCCATCAGGCGTAGTGTGCGCGCAGAACCCTCATCAGCGGCGAGAGCCGGCGAGACGGCACGGGAGCGCACCAGCGCCGGTGTCAGCTTCGCCGCGAGCCTCGCCTTTGAGACCATTCATTACCGCGTCGGCTCGACGGAGATCCTGAAAGGCATCACCCTTGCCGCCCAGCCGGGCGAGATCCTCTGCCTTCTCGGGCCCTCCGGCTCGGGCAAGACGACGATGCTCAAGATCGCCGCCGGCATCGAACGGCAGACGGCGGGGCGGCTGCTCCTCAATGGACGCGAGATCTCCGGTCCGGGGACGTTCATCACGCCGGAGAAGCGGGGCGTCGGCCTGATGTTCCAGGACTTCGCGCTGTTTCCGCACATGACCATCCTCGACAATGTGCGCTTCGGCCTGAAACAGCTCGGCAGCGGGGCGGCCAAACGGGAGGCGATGGCCGCGCTGGCGCGGGTCAACCTTCAAGAGGCCGCGCAGGACTACCCGCACATGCTGTCGGGCGGCGAGCAGCAACGCATCGCACTGGCGCGCGCTTTGACGCCGCGTCCGTCGGTTCTCCTGATGGACGAGCCCTTCTCCGGCCTCGACAGCCGCCTGAAGGACGTGGTGCGCACCGACACGCTGCAGATCCTGCGCGAGGCCCATGCGACCGCGATCGTTGTCACCCATGATGCGGAGGAGGCGATGCGGCTCGCCGATCGCATTGCTCTCATCAAGGATGGCGAGCTCGTCCAGGTCGGGACGGCCGCCGAACTCTATGGCCGGCCCGTCAATCTTTTCGCCGCGGGCTTCTTTTCCGAACTCAACATCGTCGAAGGCGTGGTGCGGGCAGGGCGCGTCGTCACCGCGCTCGGCCCGGTCGCGGATTCGCCATCATCGGACGGTAGCGAAGTGACGGTCGCCCTCAGGCTCACGGGCTTGAGGCTCAACGAGCGCGAGGCCGGGGTTTCCGGCCGCATCGTCGCGCGGCGTTTTCTCGGCGGCGTCGATCTGATGACGGTCGCCGTCGAAGGGCTCGACATGCCGCTGCGCTCCAGGATGCGAGCCGGCCTCGTGCCGGAAAATCAACGGGACGTCGTCGTTTCGATTGATCCGCAGGACGTTATCGTGTTTGAAAAGACACCCGCGGATCGCTAGCTACGATAGACAGCGATCAACACGCTCGAGGGAGAGTAAGGTTATGGGTAGCTTCAGCATTTGGCACTGGCTCATCGTTCTGGCCGTTGTGCTGCTCCTTTTCGGTCGTGGCAAGATCCCCGAGCTGATGGGTGATGTCGCCAAGGGCATCAAGAGCTTCAAGAAGGGCATGTCCGACGACGAGACGGAGGCAAAGCCCGCCGAGCGCCGCACGCTCGACAGCCGCGAGGGCGATGTCGTCAGCCGCGATGTCAACACCGAAAAGTCGGTGGGCTGATCGGACGCTCGCGTCCCGATCGCGTCCATGCCGGTTTGTGTCGGCGCCTGAGGCGCCGGCCTTTGTTTTCTCCAAGTCGTGACGCTGTGGGCGACGCGACGCTTCTAGGCAGTTGAGTTGTGCTGTTCGATCTCGGCTGGTCCGAACTTCTGGTGATTGCGGTGGTCCTCGTGGTCGTCGTCGGCCCCAAGGATCTGCCGGGCATGTTGCGCACCTTCGGCCGCGTCTCGCGGCAGTTGCGCGGGATGGCCGGCGATTTTCGCAGGCAGTTCGACGAGGCCCTCAAGGAGGCCGAGCTCGACGACGTGCGCAAGGGAATCGACGACGTGCGTTCGCTCGACCCGCGCCGTTCCATCCGCGAGGCCATGAACCCGATGAAGGCGATCGGCGACGATATCCGCTCGTCGCTGAACAGCGCCACGGCAGCGCCCGAACCAAGGGTGCCGAGCCCGTCGGATACGCCGAAGCCCGAGGGCGAGCCGGTCAAGACCGGCCACGCCGAGATGGGAGTTGCGGAGGCCGGCGACGGCGCAAAGGCGAGCCCATCGCCGGAAACCGACGCGAAATCCGTGAAATCCGACAGCAAAGACGCTGACCGCGAGACGACCGGCAAGGCGAGGGACGTGGCGTGAGCAAACGCGACGACAGCGAGATCGAATCGTCCTCCGCGCCGTTGATCGATCACCTCATCGAACTGAGAAAGCGGCTGATCTGGTCGATCGTCGGCTTTTTCATCGCCTTTCTGATCTGCTTTTATTTCGCCAAGCCGATCTTCAATTTCCTCGTCGTTCCCTACCAGACGGCGACCTATTGGGCCGGCATGGACGGCGACCAGGTGCGGCTCATCTACACCGCGCCGCAGGAGTTCTTCTTCACCCAGGTGAAGATCGCGGCCTTTGGCGGGTTCTTTCTCGCCTTCCCGGTGATCGCGACGCAGATCTACCGGTTCGTGGCTCCGGGCCTTTATCGCAACGAGCGCAGCGCTTTCCTGCCCTATCTCGTGGCGACGCCCCTCCTGTTCTTTCTCGGCGCGGCGCTGGTCTACTACTTCTTCACGCCGATGGTGATGTGGTTCTTCCTGTCGATGCAGCAATCGGGCGCCGGCGGTGAGGCGAGCATCGAACTTCTGCCGAAGGTGTCGGAGTATCTTTCGCTCATCATGACCCTGATCTTCGCGTTCGGACTGGTCTTTCAGCTGCCGGTCGTCGCGACGCTTCTGGTCCGGGCCGGCCTGACATCCTCGAAGGGTCTCGCCAGCAAGCGCAAATATGCGATCGTGCTCGCCTTCGTCGCGGCCGCGATCCTGACGCCGCCCGACCCCTTGTCCCAGATCGGCCTTGCCCTGCCGACGATCATTCTCTACGAGATTTCCATTCTGGCGGCGCGGATGATCGAAAAGAAGAAGGCGGAAGAGACCGCCGAACGCGAGGCCGAGACGCCGGCCTGAGCCGGGCGTGCCGGTCCTTCTCCCTCGCCGCCCACGACGAGGGAAACATGCTCGATATCAAGTGGATCAGGGACAATCCGGCGAAGCTGGATGAAGCGCTCGAAAAGCGCGGCGCTCCGCCGGCTGCGATGGACATCATCAAGCTCGACGAACGGCGGCGCGATCACCTGAAGATCCTTCAGGACCTCCAGAACCGCCGCAACGACGCTTCGAAGGCGATCGGCAAGGCCAAGGGCTCCGGCGATAACGAACAGGCCGAGGCGCTGATCGAGGAAGTCGGCAAGATCAAGGCCGAGATCCAGGACGGCGAGGAGACCGAGCGCCGCATCGACGCCGATCTTCAGGACGTGCTCGCCCGCATCCCGAACGTGCCGCTCGACGATGTGCCGACCGGCGCCGACGAGGCCGACAATGTCGAGATCCGCAAGGTCGGCGAGCGGCCGCGGCTGAACTCCGCCAAGGAGCATTTCGAACTCGGCGAAGCCCTCGGCATGATGGAGTTCGAACAGGCGGCGAAGATCTCCGGCGCCCGCTTCACCATCCTCAAGGGCCCACTGGCGCGGCTGGAACGGGCGCTCGGCCAGTTCATGCTCGACCTGCACACCGGCGAACATGGCTATGAGGAAACCGCGGTTCCGCTGCTCGTCCGCGACGAGGCGCTGTTTGGCACCAACCAGCTGCCGAAATTTGCCGAGGATCTGTTCCAGACGACCGAGGGCCGGTGGATGATCCCGACCGCCGAGGTGCCGCTGACCAATCTCGTGCGCGAGCGCACGCTGGACGCCGCCGAGCTGCCGATCCGGGTGACGGCGCTGACACCGTGCTTCCGCTCCGAGGCGGGGGCGGCAGGCCGCGACCAGCGCGGCATGCTGCGCCAGCACCAGTTCTACAAGGTCGAGCTGGTCTCGATCACCGACGCGGATTCGTCCATCGCCGAACACGAGCGGATGACCGCCTGCGCCGAGGAAGTCCTGAAACGTCTCGGCCTCGCCTACCGCGTCGTCACGCTGTGCACCGGCGACATGGGCTTTGGCGCGCGCAAGACCTACGACATCGAGGTCTGGCTGCCGGGGCAGGGAACCTATCGCGAGATTTCCAGCTGCTCGGTCTGCGGCGATTTTCAGGCCCGGCGGATGAACGCCCGCTACAAGGTCGCCGGCGAAAAGGCCCAGCGTTTCGTTCACACGCTGAACGGTTCGGGCGTCGCGCTCGGCCGCGCATTGATCGCGGTGATGGAGAACTATCAGAACGCCGACGGTTCGATCACGGTGCCCGAGGTGCTGCGGCCCTATATGGGCGGCCTCGAAACCATCACGGCGGCCTGAGCGATGCGCATTCTGATCACCAATGACGACGGCATCAATGCCGAGGGCCTCGCCGTGCTCGAGCGGGTCGCCCAGGCCATGTCCGACGATGTCTGGACGGTGGCGCCCGAGACCGACCAGAGCGGTCTGTCGCATTCGCTGACGCTGTCTTCGCCGCTCAGGCTGCGCAAGCTTGGCGAGAAGCGCTACGCCGTGCGCGGCACGCCGACGGACTGCGTCATCATGGCGGCGCGCAAGATCATGGACGGGCTGCCGGATCTGGTCCTGTCCGGGATCAATGCCGGCCAGAACATCTGCGAGGACGTCAGCTATTCGGGAACGGTGGCTGGCGCCATGGAAGGCATGATGCTCGGCATCCGGTCGATCGCGCTCAGCCAGGCGTTTTCGCCCGGCACCGACCGCGAGGCGCTGTGGAAGACGGCGGAGACCCATGCGCCCCGCGTGATCGAGCAGCTCGCTGCCTTCGACCTGCCGCCCGGCCATCTCCTCAACGTCAACTTCCCGGCGGTCGAAGCCGGCGGCGTCAACGGTGTCGCCGTGACCCGACAGGGCAAGCTCGACTATTCGCTCGGCATCGAGGAGCGCCAGGACGGCCGGGGCTTTCCGTATTTCTGGCTCAAGTTCGGCCGCCAGGCCGGTCCGGAAGTCGCCGAATCCGATATCGCCGCCCTCAATGCCGGCATGATCTCGGTCACCCCGCTACAGATCGACCTCACCGCCGAGGCCCTGCGTGGCAAGCTCGCCGAAGCGTTGAGATGACGGCCGTCGATCCCGACCGCGAGAAACTCGCCGAGTTCCTCGTCCGGCTGCGGGGCGAACCGCGGATGCCGCCGGCGCTCTTCAAGGCGGTCGAGACGGTGCCGCGGCGGCTCTTTCTGCCGGCCGGCATCGACGATCCCTACGAGAACCGCAGCGCGCCGATCGCCTGCGGCGAGACGATGCCGGGTGCTCTCTTCGCCGTGCGCCTCGTCGCAGCGCTCGAGCCCGAGCCGGAGCAGCGGATTCTCGAGATCGGCACCGGCAGCGGCTATGTCACCGCGCTGATGGCCCGCATCGTCGGCCACGTCACCACTTTCGAGCGCTATCGGCGTTTGCTGAAGGGGGCGTCGCAGCGGTTCCGCGAGCTCGGCATCAGCAATGTGACGCCGATCTTCGAGGATGGCCGCGAGGGATTTGCCAGCGGCAGTCCCTATCACAGGATCATCGTCCACAGCGCCTTCCCGGCTCCGCCCAAGCAGTTCCTCGAACAACTGTCGCCGCACGCCTCGCTGATCTGTGCCATCGGCCCGGGGGACGGCGAGCAGGTGCTGGTACGGCTGCGCAAGGTGGGAACGCGCTTCGAACGCGAGGATCTCGGCCCCGTGCGCTATCAGGCGATCGCCTTCGGCAAGGCCGACGTCTTGTGACGCTTGGCCCTCTCGGGCCTCTCTGATCGGGAAAATTTGCCTTTCGACCGGCAGACTTAACCGGGCGGTAAGATTAACACGCTTCAATGACCTATGAAGAATCCACTGCCTTCAAAGGGACTGTGATGCGCTTACCAGTGTTAAGTCGTTCACGCCGACGCATGTTCGCCTCCGTCGCCGCACTCTCGGTGGCTGGCCTTTTCGCCGGCTGCAGTGGTGATGTCGTTCGATTTGACGACGGCTTCTACACGGGTGCGGTTCCACAGACCCCACCGGTCCAGCAGGCGCCGACCGCGCAGGCCTATCCCGGTGCCGTCGACGGCACGATGACCGGTGCGATCGCGCCGGCCGGAGGCGGCTATGTCTCCAGCCCGCCCCAGTCCGGCTACCCGGCGTCCGGCCAGACCATGCAGCGCAGCCAGCTGCCGCCTCCGCCCGAGCCGAGCTATCGCAGCAGTTCTGCGCCCGTCCGAAGCGAAACGAGCGTTGCGATGACCAGGCAGACGCCGGCCCGCTACGACGAGACGAACCAGATGGCTCCGGCACCTCGCGGTGTGGCTTCGAATACGCAGTTGCCCGCAACGCGCGGCGCTCCGCCGACCACATTGCAGACCCAGGCGTCCAATCTTGTGACGCCCAGGTCCCGGCCCATGAACGATAGCCGCGGCACGACGGGCGCTCGTCCGGCGCAATCCCGGTCGGCTGCCGGCACCGTGACCGTCTCGTCCGGGGACACGCTTCTCGGCATCGCTCGCAAGACGGGCGTCACCGCCGATGCGATCCGGCAGGCCAACAATCTGGATTCCGACACGATCCGGCTCGGCCAGACGCTGATGATCCCGGCTGGCGGCAAGATCCCGGCCAGGACCCAGAGCGAAGTTGCCTCCGCGCAGCCCAAGCCGGCCGAAAAGACCGCCGCGCCATCCACCGTCGTTGCATCGCGTGACACGGCCCCGGCCGAGACGCAGAGCGAGGCTGCCGCGAGGGGCGGGCGGATCGCCGCGCCCGCTCCGAGCGTCGATACGACCAAGACCGGTTCGGTCAGCAGGGAAGCGGAGCGCGACAGCGCAGCGCGCGCCCCGAATTCCACCGGCATCGACCAGTTCCGCTGGCCCGTGCAGGGCCGCGTGGTCAACCGCTATGGCGAGAAGGTCGACGGTCGCCGCAATGATGGCGTCAACATCTCGGTGCCGCGCGGCACGCCGGTCAAGGCCGCCGAGAACGGCGTCGTCATCTATGCCGGCGACGGCCTGAAGGAATTCGGCAACACGGTTCTGGTCAAGCACGACAACGGTCTCATCACCGTTTACGGCCACGCCGAGTCGCTGAAGGTGAAGAAGGGCGAGACCGTGAGGCGCGGCGAGGTCATCGCCCAGTCCGGCATGAGCGGCGACACGGACGTTCCGGTCCTGCATTTCGAGGTTCGCAAGAATTCGACCCCGGTCGATCCGATGAAGTATCTCCAGTAGGCGCACTCGTCGGCGGGCAGCCTGGCCGGACTGATGGCGCGGCGAAGCCCGTTGCAGCTGACGAGACGCGGGAAGCGATGATCTGACTGAAAACGGCCGCGAGAGATGCCCTCTCGCGGCCGTTCTGTTTTTTTTGGTGCTGCCTGCGGAAGTGTCTGAGGGAAGGGCGATCAGAAGAAAGTCGTGAACGCGGAAACTGCCCTCCCGGCGACCTCAAGGGGCCGCTGATAAGTCGGTGTCGACCGAGAGGTATGGCCAAATTGGCTTGCCGGTGCCCGCGTTACGTCCCTCGGCGCGAGGCATCATGCCTTGCCTTTTTCCTTCTCTTTCTCCTTCTCGGCGCCGATGTCGCCGAGGAGCCGTTTCATCTCTTCTTCGAGATCCACGTCGTTCGCCGGGGACAAGGCCGGTTGCCGGCTCGGTCCATCAGCTTCCGGTGCGCGGGCAGGGGCTGTTCCGGGATTCGCCTTGGGTTCGCTGGCCTGCTGCGAAACCGGCGTTGCCGGAGGAGTTGCCGGCTGCCTTTCCGGCGCGGGCTTTTTCTCAGGTTCGGGCTTGGCATTGACGGCAGGCGGCTGCTGGCGCGGCGGGACTGGGGGCTGCGCCGGCGCAGCCGCCGGCTTTCCGGGCCTGGACGCAGCTTGTGTCGCGCCATTTCTGGCCGCCGGAGCAGGCGGCCGATTTGTCGCCTGCGCACGACCGGCGCCGTCGCTGGAAGATGGGCGTCCAGCGTCCGATGCCGGCTTCTCGGCCTGCCTTCCATCGGTGCTGGGGGCGCCCTGTTTCCGCTCGGCTTCGCCGGACGGCTTCTGTGGCGCAGGGGCCGCGGCCGGACGGGGAGGCGCCTTCGCGGTTGTGGGCGGGGGCGCCGTCTCCTCCTGCATTTCCATGTTCAGCTCGGCCGACAGGAAGTCTTCCAGGCTCTGCTCGACGGCGGCGCCGGGCTCATCGCGGCGGGCCGCTGGCTGCGAAGTCGAGCGGCCCGTCGCCGGGTTTTCCCGCACCGGTGTTGCCGGCGTCGCGACGGCCGGGTCTGGCCGGTCGGCGCGGCCGTATTTTCTGGCCTGGATGGCGCTGGCGAAACTGCGCACCGAGAGCGGTCGCGGCTCTTCGCGGGAATCGGCATCCATGCCGCTTGCTTTCGACAGGCTCTGCGTCTGGCCGGCTCTATCTGCTGGCGGGTTCGACCGTGCAACGGGTGCGTCCACCGATGCTGCGGAAGCCCGTGACCCCGCATTCTGTCCGTTACTGCCCGAAGCCGCGGCATTTGGCGCCCGGACGGGCGCTTGCGGCGCCGGCTCGGACTGGGCACGGGGGCTCGCCGGGCGCTCGTCCGGGGTCGGCGCCTCCAGTTCCGGTTCGGTCCTTTGCGGCAGCCGCGGTGTTGCCCGCGTGAAGGCGAGGGTCGAGGGATTGAGCGTCTGCGCCTCGCCGGTTCTGCGGCCGGCATCGGCGGATGGCACGGCCACCTGCCTCGCCTCAGCCGTGGTCTCGCTTCGGGCAGTCCGGTCGCGCCCCTCGTCTTCGGCAAGCTCGATCGTGGGAGCCGGGTCCATGCGCCGTGTGACCGAATTTGCCGGCTCGGGCGGAAGTTTTGATTGTTCGGGCAGGCGAGGCTCGGCGCGGGGCGATGGCGCGCCGCGGGCGACCGTAGGAGAGCTTGGCTCGCGCCGCTCCTCGTTGGCCGGTCGTGGCATGGCTTTCGGCTCACGCTCAACCGGCTCGTCATCCGCGACAGGTCGCACATCCCAGTTCCGTGCGGCGGTCATCACCTGCGGTGCCTGTTGCGCCCTGCGATTGGGCGAAGACGAAACGGTCGGAACATCGGCGCGCCCGTCGTCCGGCGCCGTGGACGGTCGTCTGGTCGCGGGAAACCGCAGGATCGAACTCTCGACGAGAATGTCGGTCTGGCCGCCGACGAGAACCAGATGCTCGACCTCGTCCCGGCGCAGAAGAACCAGCTTTCTCTTGTCGTCGACGCGCACGCTGTCGATCACCTGAAGCCGCGGCGCCTTCGCCCTGGGCCCGACGCCGGCGCCACTGCCCACCAGTCGCTTGGCGAGCAGGATGACCGCGACTGCCAGAAGGCAGACCATTGCCGCAACGAATGCGACCCAGACAATGGGGGCGAGGCTCGCCCCGAACAGATCGACGATCCATTGCGGCATGGTTTCGGAAACTCCGTTACAAGGGAACCGCTCGGCAGGCGCTTTTCTCACAAAGCGGTGCCGCATAAACGCAAGCTCGGCAAGCCCTTAGCCCGGTCGGCCAGGGCGTAATGAAGAATTACCCGCAGCTCACCACCCTGCTAAGGGACCCGTGAGTTCGGACAAGGATTGCATGTTACCGATTCTAGGGCGGCAAGCTGGCCGAGGCGAATAAGGTGGCGTAAGCGCTCGATTCCGGTAGGGATTTCCTTCACAATCGAAGCGAATCGCAAGCAAAAGAGAGGCGAATTGTCATGAACGGAGCGGCTCGGGGGACGATTGACAAACCGTTGATCGACCGGACGGCGGCCGCATCGGGCGTGAGACGCTTTCTGCTGCTCGGCGGTGCCCTGATTCTCGCCGGCGCCAGTCTCGCCTTGTTCGGCCGCAGCTACGGTCAGATGGCGCTGCTCGCCACGTTCGGCTTTCTTTCGGTCGTCGGCATCGGAGCGATCTTTGCCGCCGCCCTGGGGGTTCTGCGGTTTTCGAGCCGGGCGAATGATGGCGGCATTGCGCGCGACTATCTCGACAGCGCGCGCACCGGCTTGCTGATTCTCGACCGGCGCGGGCAGGTCGTTTATGCCAATCGCGCCTATGGCGATCTGACCGGCGCCGCGCGCGCCGGCGAGGTGCGGACCCTGGAACGCATGCTCGCCCGCGAGGCCGAGGCGACCGAAGCGGTGTATCACCTCGCCAATCTCGCGCGCGACGGGCGCTCGGGCCAGCGCGAATTCCGGCTCGCCCACAGCCTCGCGCCGTCGGGCAGGGACAAGGATTCGCCCTGCTGGTACCGCGTCTCGGTGCGGCCTCTCGCCACGCGCGGCGGCCAGATGCAGGCCTGGCAGATCCTCGACATCACCGCCGACCGCAAGCATGAGGAAAGCTCGTTTCAGGACCTGCAGCACGCGATCGACTATCTCGACAAGGCGCCCGCCGGTTTCTTCGCCGCCGATGGCGAGCACCGGATCGCCTATCTCAATGCGACGCTCGCCGAGTGGCTCGACCTCGATCTGTCCGACGTCAAACCCTATGAGCGCTCGTTCCTGGAATTCCTCGCTCCTGCCTCGCGGACCGTCTATGTGGAGCGCTCGAAGGCGCAAGCCGAGAGCATCGATGACCTCGACCTCGTTTCCGGCTCGGGCAAAAGCCTGCCGGTCAGGCTGCTCCGCCGCCCGGTTCAGGACGACAGTGCTGCGCCGGGAACGGTTCGCACGCTGGTGCTCGATCGCAGCGGCGACAACGAGGCGGCGACGCCGGTCGAACTTGCCGAAGCGCGGTTCACGCGGTTCTTCAACTCGTCGCCCATGGCGATCGCCACACTCAATCCCGGCGGCCGCGTCGTGCGTTTCAACGCCGTCTTCCGCCGGATCTTCGGCGCAGAGGCCGCGGAGGGGGCCACCGGCTTCCAGATGGCCATTCGCGAATCGGGGCACGAAGCGTTCAGGAAGGCGCTGTCTGACGCGAGCGACGGCCGCTCCGGCATCCTGCCCGTCGATGCCGAGGTGATCGGTGACGGCCCGCGCACCGTGCGGCTCTATCTCAGCGCCGTTCCGAAGATCGGCGCCGACAGCGATGAATGCGCGATCGTCTACGGGGTGGACATCACCCAGCAGCGCGCGCTCGAGGAGCAGATCGCCCAGAGCCAGAGGATGCAGGCGATCGGCAATCTCGCCGGCGGTATCGCCCACGACTTCAACAACGTTCTGACGATCATCACCGCCTCGGTCGATTTCCTGCTGCTCAACCACCGCACCGGCGACCCCTCCTTCCAGGACCTGCTCCTGATCAAGCAGAGCGCCAACCGTGCCGCCTCGCTCGTGCGCCAGCTGCTGGCCTATTCGCGCCGCCAGACGATGCGGCCGAAAATGCTCAATCTGACGGACGTCGTTGCCGACATGCACCTGCTTCTCAAGCGGGTCAGCGGCGACCATGCGGCGCTGGAGCGCCACCACGCCCGCGATCTGTGGCCGGTGATGGCCGATATCGGCCAGTTCGAGCAGGTGATCACCAATCTCGTCCAGAACGCCCGCGACGCGATGCCGAGCGGCGGCAAGATCTCGATCACCACACGCAACGTGCCGGCCAGCGAGGCAAGCGGGTTCGGCTATTCCGAGCTCACCGACGGCGACTATGTCCTCGTCGAGGTGACGGATACCGGTACCGGCATGCCGGCGGAGGTGGCCGAGCGGATATTCGAGCCGTTCTTCACGACCAAGGAGATCGGCAAGGGCACCGGGCTCGGTCTGTCGATGGTCTACGGCATCATCAAGCAGTCCAACGGCTACATCTTCGTTGATTCGACGCAAGGCAAGGGGACGACGTTCCGCATCTTCCTGCCGCGTTTCGTGCCGACGGAGACCCTTGGGGTCAGCTCGGATTCCACTGCGGCCGTCGTCAGCGGCGCCAAGATGGATCTTTCGGGGACGGAGACGATCCTTCTCGTCGAGGACGAGGATCATGTCAGGGCCGGCAACGTCCGGGCGCTGAAGATGCGCGGCTACGACGTGCAGGAGGCGGCCTCCGGGGTCGAGGCCCTCGAGGTTCTGGAGGAACTCGACGGCAAGATCGATCTCGTCGTCTCCGACGTCGTCATGCCGGAAATGGACGGGCCGACATTGCTGCGCGAAATGCGCAAGACGCGGCCGGATCTGAAGTTCATTTTCGTCTCCGGCTATGCGGAGGAGGCCTTCGCCAAGAACATGCCGGAGGGCGAGAAATTCGGCTTCCTCGCCAAGCCCTTCTCGCTCAAGGAGCTGGCCGTCGCGGTCAAGACCATGCTGAACGAAGACTGATCCGGCACAATTCCGGCAGAAACGGGCCGGCAGACAAGACGGCCGGCGCGCAGCTTGTGCGCCGGAGCCTTTGGGGCAGAGGTGAATTCACCCGAAACGCGCGATCGCTTTGTCGAGCGTCGTCGTCGAAGCGCATGGTCTCTTCGGTGAGCGCCGGACCGGCTCTCACCGAAAGGCATCGGCCCTCAGGCCGCTTCGAGCGCCACGGCGATCTCACCGGCCAGTCTTGCATTCGCCTTGATGAGAGCGATGTTCGCCTCAAGAGAGCGGCCACCGCTCAGTTCGACGATCCGGCCAAGGAGGAAGGGCGTCACGGCCTTGCCGGTAATGGCCTTTCGCGCCGCATCTTCCAGCGCCTGTTCAATCCACCCCTCGACCGTCTCGCGGGCAATGGCGTCTTCGCTCGCGAGCGGATTGGCGATCAGCATGCCGCCGACGATGCCCAGCGCCTCGCGGGTTCGTTGAAACTTCGCGACAGCCTCCGCGCTGTCGAGCCGAAGTGGGGCCGGAAAACCCGATTCGCGAGACCAGAAGGCCGGCAGATCGTCGCTCCTGTAGGCAGCGACCGGCACGCCCTTCGTCTCCAGATATTCCAGCGTCCGCCCGATATCCAGAATGGCCTTGGCCCCGGCCGAAACGACGATGACATCGGTCCGCGCGAGTTCCTCCAGATCGGCGGAGACGTCGAGGCTCGTCTCCCCGCCTCGGTGGACGCCGCCGATGCCGCCCGTCGCGAAGACCGCGATGCCGGCGGCTTTTGCCGCGATCATCGTCGCCGCGACGGTGGTCGAACCCGTGCAACCCGAGGCGACGGCATAGGCTAGGTCTGCCCGCGACAGCTTCATCACGCCCTCGGCCTTGGCGAGGCCGGTGAGTTCGCTTTCGTCGAGACCCACGCGAACGACACCGTCGATCACCGCGATGGTCGCGGGCTCCGCGCCGCTCTTTCGCACCGATGCCTCGACGGCCAGCGCCGTCTCCAGATTGTCGGGGTAGGGCATGCCATGCGTCACGATGGTCGATTCCAGCGCGACGAGTGGTTTGCCGGCGGCTCGTGCGGAAAGGATGCGGGGCGAAAAGGCGAGATGGCGATCAAGGGTGGTCATGGTCTCGATGGGTCCGTCAGAGGCTCAGAAAGCTGCGGGAGCAGGCGATCGATGTCGCCGGCAAGGTCGCGCGGGGGAAAGTCGGGGTCGGATATGCGCAGCGATGCCGCGACGATGCCGCGTCTTGCACATTCGACGAAGGGCGCGCCGCGCAGATGGGCGGCGAAGGCGATGGCGGCCAGCGTATCGCCGGCGCCGGTCACATCGAGAGGCCTGACGGCGGGAGGCCGCTGGAAGATCAGATCCTTGCCGACGAGGATTGCCGCCTCGAGCGCTCCGTCGCTGATGACCGCGCGGCGCACGCCCTGTTCACCGATCAGGCTGGCGATCAGCCGCAGATTCGTCGCGGCCGTCACTTCGGCCAGCGCGGCGGCCTCGGCGCGCGACAGGAACACCGCCGCAAGCCTCGGCAGAACCGGAACCAGCCGGCGAACCTTCGCGGGCGAGACACCGATCGCAGCGACCGGCCGCTTGCTGGCGGCTTCCACGGCGCCGACGATCATCTCGCCAGGCAGATTGGCATCGATGATCAGCGCGTCCGACTTGGCCATGGCGTCGCGCACGCTGCGGCGCTGCAGGAGCTTCGGCCCAAGCCGATCGTAGAGCGCCATGTCGGCGATGCCGGCGACGAGCTCGCCATGGTCGTCGATGATCGCCGTATAGGTCGACGTTGCCCGGTCGAGAAAAGTGACGCTCAGATCCTCGACCGCAAGGTCTGCAATGGCAGAAGCGATTCGCCTGCCGTCGTCATCGCCGCCGCGGGCGCCGAGAAAACCCACATGACAGCCGAGCGCGCGCAGGGCCGTCGCGGCGTTGAACAGCGCGCCACCGGGCGACTCGACGAGGACGCCGGGGTTCGACGCCTTCGGATGGAAGGGGCTCGCCGCCTTCGCCCGGCGGTCCATATGCGCAGCGCCGACGAGCAAGAGTTTGGCCGTGGCCGAGGCCTTCGGGGTGGTTTTCATCACTTGTTCATCAATCTCGGTGCTCGGATCCGATTCGAAATATGGAACAAAACGCGATCATGCGCTTGCAGGCTTAGAACAAAAAGAGTACATGTGGATGCGGATTTCGGATGTTGCACCCCTCATTGACGCGTGAAATAAGGTCCTTTCACCATGGCACAAAACAGTCTCCGTCTTGTCGAGGATAATTCATTGGATAAGAACAAGGCCCTCGACGCGGCTCTGTCGCAGATCGAACGCGCCTTCGGCAAGGGCTCGATCATGCGGCTCGGCGCCAACGAGAAAATCGTTGAAGTCGAAACCGTTTCGACGGGCTCGCTGGGGCTCGATATCGCTCTTGGCATCGGCGGTCTGCCGAAGGGCCGGGTGATCGAGGTTTTCGGTCCCGAAAGCTCGGGTAAGACGACGCTCGCCCTGCACACCATTGCCGAAGCTCAGAAAAAGGGCGGCATCTGCGCCTTCGTCGATGCCGAACACGCGCTCGATCCGGTCTATGCGCGCAAGCTCGGGGTCGATCTCGAAAATCTCCTGATCTCTCAGCCTGATACCGGCGAGCAGGCACTCGAAATCACCGACACGCTGGTGCGCTCGGGCGCGATCGACGTGCTGGTGGTCGATTCGGTGGCGGCGCTGACGCCGCGTGCCGAGATCGAGGGCGAGATGGGCGACTCGCTGCCCGGCATGCAGGCGCGGCTGATGAGTCAGGCCCTGCGCAAATTGACCGGTTCGATCTCGCGATCGAAATGCATGGTCATCTTCATCAACCAGATCCGCATGAAGATCGGCGTGATGTTCGGCTCGCCTGAAACGACCACCGGCGGCAACGCCCTGAAGTTCTATGCCTCGGTTCGTCTCGACATCCGCCGGATCGGTTCGATCAAGGATCGCGACGAGGTGACCGGCAATCAGACCAAGGTGAAGGTCGTCAAGAACAAGATGGCGCCGCCTTTCAAGCAGGTCGAGTTCGACATCATGTATGGCGAGGGCGTCTCGAAGATGGGCGAACTGGTCGATCTCGGCGTCAAGTCCGGCATCGTGGAGAAATCCGGCGCCTGGTTCTCCTACAACAGCCAGCGGCTCGGCCAGGGGCGGGAAAACGCCAAGAATTTCCTGCGCGACAATCCGGCTGTCGCCGACGAGATCGAAACGTCGATCCGCCAGAATGCCGGCCTGCTCGCCGAGCAGCTTCTCGACGATGGCCGCGAAGATGATGGTGCCGACGACTGATCGCGTCGATCTTCGAGGCGCGATGCGGCTGTGGCGTGGATCAGATCCTTGCAGCACTAAGCGTTTGAACCGGAGCTTCGCGGCGTTCGCGCAGCCGATGGACAGGCTCGGCTCGCCTTTGTAAAAGGCGCGACGGTTCGCCGGTCTTCTGAAAGAGAAGAGGCAGGCCGGCACATTCTTTCCGCAATGTCTCGAAGGTCTCGCTCATGAGTGGCGTCAATGAAATCCGGTCGGCTTTTCTCGATTATTTCGAGAAGAACGGGCACGAGCGGGTTCCATCGTCTCCGCTCGTGCCGCGCAACGACCCGACCTTGATGTTCACCAATGCGGGGATGGTGCAGTTCAAGAACGTCTTCACCGGCCTTGAAAAGCGCCCCTACAGCCGCGCGACGACCGCGCAGAAGGTCGTGCGCGCCGGCGGCAAGCACAATGATCTCGACAATGTCGGCTATACGGCGCGCCATCACACCTTCTTCGAGATGCTCGGGAATTTCTCCTTCGGTGATTATTTCAAGGAACGGGCGATCGAACTCGCCTGGAACCTGACGACCAAGGAATTCGGTCTGCCCAGGGAGCGGCTGCTCGTTACCGTTTTTTCGGAAGACGAGGACGCTGCGACCTTGTGGAAGAAGATCGCGGGTCTCACCGACGATCGAATCATCCGCATCCCGACCTTCGACAATTTCTGGACCATGGGCGAGACCGGCCCTTGCGGGCCATGTTCTGAAATCTTTTTCGACCAGGGCGAAAGTGTCGCGGGCGGCCCTCCCGGGAGCGCCGACGAGGATGGCGATCGGTTTCTGGAGTTCTGGAACCTCGTCTTCATGCAGTTCGATCAGGTCGATGGGGCGACTCGCCTCGATCTGCCGCGCCCCTCGATCGATACCGGCATGGGCCTCGAACGCATGGCCGCGATCATGCAAGGGGTCCATTCGAACTACGAGACGGATCTGTTCCGCACGCTGATTGCCGCCGTCGAGCAGGCGATCGGCTCGCAGGCCACGGGCGAGAAGGTCGCGAGCCACAGGGTGATCGCCGATCATCTGCGGGCGACGTCATTTCTCATTGCCGACGGTGTGCTGCCCTCGAACGAAGGGCGCGGCTATGTGCTGCGCCGGATCATGCGCCGGGCCATGCGCCATGCGCGCATGCTGGGCGCTCAGGAGCCGGTGCTGTTCAAGCTGGTCCCGACGCTGGTCGCGGAGATGGGCCGCGCCTATCCCGAACTCGGCCGGGCCGAAGCGCTGATCTCCGAGACGCTCAAGCTCGAGGAGAAGCGCTTCCTGCAGACCCTCGACAGAGGCCTCACTCTGCTCTCGGAGGCGACGGAGGGCATGGGCTCGGGCGAGCGACTGTCCGGCGAGACCGCGTTCAAGCTCTATGACACCTACGGTTTTCCGCTGGATCTCACCCAGGATGCTTTGCGTCAGCGCGGGATCGAGGTCGATCTGAACACATTCAACACCGCGATGGAGCGACAGAAGGCCGAGGCACGGGCGAGCTGGGCCGGCTCGGGTGAGGCGGCGTCGGAAAACATCTGGTTTGCGATCCGCGAGCGGGTCGGGGCGACGGAATTCCTCGGCTACGACACCGAGCGGGCCGAGGGCGCCGTCGTGGCGCTGGTCAAGGACGGCGCCGAGGTGAGCGAAGCCGTCGAGGGTGACGAGATCTCCCTCGTCGTCAATCAGACGCCGTTCTACGGCGAATCGGGCGGTCAGCTCGGCGACACCGGAGTGATGCGCGGCGAGGGCGTCGAGATCGCCGTGACGGATACGCGCAAGTTCGCCGAAGGTCTCTTCGTTCATCGCGCGCGCGTCAAAACGGGTTCCATCAAGGTCGGCACGCCACTCGACCTCGAGGTCGATCATGGCCGCCGTTCGCATATCCGCGCCAATCACTCGGCGACGCATCTTCTGCACGAGGCGCTGCGCGAGGTGCTCGGCAGCCATGTGGCGCAGAAGGGCTCGATGGTCGCGCCGGAGCGGCTGCGTTTCGACTTTTCCCATCCCAAGCCCATCGAAGCGGACGAGATTGCCGAGGTGGAGCGTCTGGCGAACACGATCATCATCCAGAACGCCCCGGTCGAGACGCGGCTGATGGCCGTGGACGACGCGATCGAGTCCGGTGCCATGGCGCTGTTCGGCGAGAAATACGGCGACGAGGTGCGGGTCGTCTCGATGGGCGTCGCGCAGGAGGGCGAGAAGGCAGGCAAGGCCTATTCGGTCGAGCTTTGCGGTGGCACGCATGTGCGGGCGACCGGCGATATCGGTCTCGTGCACGTTGTCGCGGAGGCGGGCGTTGCCGCCGGTGTCCGGCGCATCGAGGCTCTGACTGGCGATGCGGCGCGCGCGCATCTTCTGGAGCAGGATCGCCGCGTCCGCCGCATGGCTGCGGCGTTGAAGGTCTCGCAGGCCGAGGCCGCCGACCGGCTGGACGCGGTCGTCGAGGAGCGCCGCCGGCTGGAGCGTGAACTCGCCGAAGCGCGCAAGAAGCTTGCCCTTGTCGGCGACGGTGGCGGCGCCTCCGCCAGCGCGGCGCCGAAAGAGGTCGCGGGCGTCGCCTTCGTCGGCCGCGTGCTGGAGGGCGTGCCGGCCAAGGAGCTCAAGGGCCTCGTCGACGAGACCAAGGCGCAGATCGGATCAGGCGTCGTCGCTCTCGTCGCCGTGGCGGACGGCAAGGCCTCCGTCGTCGTCGGTGTGACGGCTGATCTCGTCGGTCGTTTCGATGCGGTCACGCTGGTACGCGCCGCGAGCGCCGCGATCGGCGGCAAGGGCGGCGGTGGGCGGCCGGACATGGCGCAGGCCGGCGGCCCCGACGGCGACAAGGCCGGCGAGGCCATCGCCGCGGTCGAAGCCGCCATGGCTGGCTGATCAGGGCTGGCCGGGACCGGCTTCGGGATGTCTTGCGTCCCCAAGCCATGATCGGGCGAGGCCGTCGGCAGGGCTGAAGGCGCGGGAGGGGATTGCCACCCGCGTGCGCTTTGCTGCCGCGATGTCCGATCTTCGGCGGCGATCCGAAATCCGATGGGCTTTTCTTCCGCCGTCTCACCAGCTCGCGAGCCGTCGGCCTGCCTGTCCGAAAGTTAATTCGTCTTTTCGGAACGCGGTGGCGCAAGATTGCTTTTGCAACCATGGCCGGACATCGCTCCTTGCGATTTTGGCCTGGTCAGACGGGTCGCCGCGCAACGTGCCAGTTCGCCGACATTTTCACGACGTCCCTGCATTCAATCGATGTCGCGTCGCCGGCCTGTTCCGGCCGGGTGCCCTGTGCTCGGCCAAGCCGGCGGGCGGTATGTCAGCCGGCCGCGCGAATCGCTCCCTCGCCGGTTCGGCAGGGAGGATCCGATGCAGTTTCTCGACGACCTCAAGAGCCTCGATCGCGACCAGCGCCACACCGTGGCGGCGAGCTATCTCGGCTGGACGCTTGATGCGTTCGACTTTTTTATCCTCGTCTTCGTCCTGAAGGACATCGCCAAGGAGTTCGCGACCGGCATCCCGGCGGTGGCGCTGGCGATCACGTTGACGCTCGCGGCGCGGCCGGTCGGCGCCCTGATCTTCGGCCTTGCGGCGGACCGCTATGGGCGAAGGCCGGTGCTGATGCTCAATGTCCTCAGCTATTCCGTCCTGGAATTCGCCTCTGGTTTTTCGACCAGCCTGACCATGCTGATCATCCTGCGCACCCTTTATGGCGTCGCGATGGGCGGCGAATGGGGCGTCGGCGCGTCGCTCACCATGGAAAGCGTGCCGCCGAAGGCGAGGGGCATCGTCTCCGGCCTGCTGCAGGCCGGCTATCCCTCCGGCTACCTGCTCGCCTCGTTGATCTTCTTCTTTCTCTATCCGGTGATCGGCTGGCGCGGCATGTTCATGGTCGGCGTCCTGCCGGCTCTGCTCGTCCTTTATATCCGCCAGTCGGTGAAGGAATCGCCCGACTTCGTGGCGAGGACCCACGCGAAGGAGCGTCCGTCCTTCGGCGCGGTGCTGAAGGGCAATCTGATGCTGGTGGTCTGGGCCGTCCTGCTGATGACCGCCTTCAACTTCTTCAGCCACGGCACCCAGGATCTCTATCCGACCTTCCTCGAAGTCCAGCGCGGCTATGACAGCCACGTCACCGGGGCGATCGCGATCTTTTTCAATGTCGGCGCCATTCTCGGTGGTCTGTTCTTCGGGGCGCTCTCGCAGCGGATCGGCCGCAAGAACGCGATCGTCATCGCGGCCGTCCTGGTGATTCCCGCCTCCTGGCTGTGGGTCTATGCGCCAGGCGCGATCCTGCTCGCCATCGGCGCGTTTCTCGTCCAGTTCTTCGTGCAAGGGGCCTGGGGCGTCGTGCCTGCCCATCTCAACGAATTGTCGCCGCCCGCCGTGCGCGGCACCTTTCCGGGCGTCGTCTACCAGCTCGGCAATCTGATCGCGTCGGCCAATGCGACGATGCAGACCGGCCTTGCCGCGCACTGGAACAACGACTACGGCTTCGTGCTGATCGCCGAGATCATCGTCGTGGCGATCGCCGTCGCTGCGTTGGCCGGCTTCGGGTATGATCGGTCCAATCGATCCTTCGCCGGCGAGGGGCTTGGCGCTGCCGAAAAGCCCGCCCGGGAGGGCGTTGTCGGCAGCGCGGCAGAGTGAGGCGGAGGCGATCTTCGCCTGTCCGCGAGGCGGGCGGCGGTCAGTGCGAAAAGGTCGTCGCCCGCTCGTCGAAATCCGCCCGCTGCGGATTGACGAGGCAGAAGCGATGGCCGGTCGGGGCCTCCATGACGATCCAGGATTTGACCGGCCCGATGCGTTTTGCGCCAAGGCCTTCGAGGCGGGCTGCCTCCGCTTCCTTGTCGTCGGTCTCGATGTCGAGATGAACGCGGGCCGGATGATCCACGGCCTGGATCAGCACCTTTGCTTCGCCGTCCGGCATTTTGAGAACGGCATATTTGCCGTCGTCGTCCACCTTGCCGGCACAGCCGAACAGGCCGGACCAGAAGGCGACGGCGCTGTGAAGGTCCGACGTCTGGCAATCGACGACGATACATCCGAGGCGGCTCTTGTGGGGCATCGAACGGTTCTTTCCTATGGGCGCAAAAAAGCCCGGCGTGGAACGACCACGCCGGGCTTCGATCTTATCAGGCTGGCTTCGAAAAAGCTCAGGAAGACGCCATCGCCTTCTGGAGGTTCTCGTCGATCTTGTCGAGGAAGCCGGTGGTGGAGAGCCACGGCTGGTCCGGGCCGATAAGAAGCGCCAGATCCTTGGTCATGAAGCCGCTTTCGACGGTCGCGATGCAGACCTTTTCCAGGGTCGCCGCGAACTCGGCGAGGTCCCCATTGTCGTCGAGCTTGGCCCGGTGGGCGAGGCCGCGGGTCCAGGCGAAGATCGAGGCGATCGGGTTGGTCGAGGTCTGCTCGCCCTTCTGATGCTGGCGATAGTGCCGGGTGACCGTGCCGTGAGCCGCTTCCGCTTCGACGGTCTTGCCGTCCGGCGTCATCAGGACGGAGGTCATCAGGCCCAGCGAGCCGAACCCTTGCGCGACGATGTCCGACTGGACGTCGCCGTCGTAGTTCTTGCAGGCCCAGACATAGCCGCCCGACCACTTCAGCGCGGCGGCGACCATGTCGTCGATCAGACGGTGCTCGTAGGTCAGCTTCTTGGCGTCGAATTCGGCCTTGAACTCGGCGTCGAAGATCTCCTGGAAGATGTCCTTGAAGCGGCCGTCATAGGCCTTCAGGATGGTGTTCTTGGTCGACAGATAGCAGGGCACGTTGCGCTGCAGGGCATAGTTGAACGACGCGCGCGCGAAATCCCGGATCGACTCGTCGAGATTGTACATGCCCATGGCGACGCCTGCGGCCGGGGCGTCGAAGACCTCGTGCTCGATGGTCTCGCCGTCCTCGCCGACGAACTTCATCGTCAGCTTGCCCTTGCCGGGGAATTTGAAGTCGGTGGCGCGGTACTGGTCGCCGAAGGCGTGGCGGCCGACGATGATCGGCCGGGTCCAGCCGGGAACGAGGCGCGGCACGTTCTTCATGATGATCGGCTCGCGGAAGATGACGCCGCCGAGGATGTTGCGGATGGTGCCGTTCGGCGAGCGCCACATCTTCTTCAGGCCGAATTCCTCGACGCGGGCCTCGTCCGGCGTGATCGTCGCGCATTTGACGCCGACGCCGTGCTTCTTGATGGCGTTGGCGGCATCGACGGTCACCTGATCGTCGGTGGCGTCGCGATGCTCCATGCCGAGATCGTAATATTCAAGGTCGATGTCGAGATAGGGATGGATCAGCTTGTCCTTGATGAACTGCCAGATGATCCGGGTCATCTCGTCGCCGTCGAGCTCTACGACCGGGTTTGCGACCTTGATCTTCGCCATTGGGGCCTTCCTTGGGAAAAGAGTGGGTGCGGTCATCGCCGCGCCATGTTCGGATGGGTGATCCTGTGCCCGGCCCTATAACACCCACTATGGCAGACGCAAAGTGAGACGGGCGAAGCTTTGGTGCAGCGCCGGATCGAAGGGCCCTGCCGCGAGACCGTTCGAGATGGGCCGATGGTGAGAGATGTACGTGTCGAGGCAGCCTGCGGCCGCCTCGTCGGACAAAGACACGACGGTTTCGTCAGTTTTCTGGGAATTCCCTACGCCGAGCCGCCGGTGGGGGATCGACGCTTTGCCAGACCCCGGGCGAAGGCGCCGTTCGCAAGGCCCTTCGAAGCCTTCGCCTATGGCGCGGCGGCCCCGCAGAAACGCGCGGTGCCCGCGCCGATCGCAAGGATTGCCGGTGCGACCAAAGAAATTTCCGAGGACTGCCTGTCGCTCAACGTTTGGACGCCCGACGTCAAGGGCTCGCGGCCGGTGCTGGTCTTCATCCATGGCGGCGGTTTCATCATCGGCGCCGGCAGCCAGTATCCGGGCGATGATCTCGCCATTCGCGGCGACGTCGTCGTTGTCACCTTGAACTACCGGCTCGGGTTGATCGGGTTCAATCCGTTTGCCGAGGTATTCGAAGGCGACGATCGGTTCGTCGCCAATGCCGGTCTCCTCGACCAGCGGCTGGCGCTGACATGGGTTCGCGACAATATCGCGGCCTTGGGAGGGGATCCCGACAAGGTGACGATCGCCGGCGAATCGGCCGGGTCGGTTTCCGTCGCCTGGCATCTCGTGACGAAGGGATCGCAGCCCCTTTACGCTCGAGCCATCATGCAATCGGGCACGCTCAGCCTGTTCTACGGCCTGGAACGGGCGCGGGCGATCGGCGACGAACTGCGCGCCGGCCTTTCGCTCGCCGCCGGGCCCGAGCCGTTGTTCCAGCTGTCGCCGAAGCAGCTCCAGGAGGCCGCAGAGGCTGCCGTTTCGCGCCATACCGGGGTGATCTCGCGGCCCTATGCGGACGAAGTGGAAATCGGCGCGTCGCTTCCCGCAGATCTTGCCAGAGCCGCCAAGCCCGTCCCCCTCCTGATCGGCACCAACCGCGACGAGTTCTCCTTCTTCAGCCAGTTGCCGATCCTGCCCATGGAAACGGGCAAGGCCGAGATGGCGGCGATGGTCGCGGAGTTCGCCGGGGAAGAAGCGTCGAAGCGCATCGCCAGCCTCTACCGCGACGACCGGCCGGGCCGCATCGCCTTCGGCACCGATCTCATCTTTCGCATGCCGGCGATCGCATTCGCCGATGGTCACGCCAAGAACGACAATTCCGTCTATTTCTATCGCCTCGACTGGGAGGCCAAGGGTCTCTTGTCCAAGCTCGGCGCCACCCATTCGGTCGATCTGCCGCTGCTCTTTGAAGGGTTTCTGCGGCCGTTCCGCTCCGCCTATCTCGGCGTCCTTCCCGATCCGGGGCGCCACAGGCTGGCCGAGAGAATGCGCGATCACTGGCTTTCGTTCGTGCGCGACGGAAGGCCGGGGGAAGGGTGGCCGGCCTACCGCCCGAACACGCGTGAGACGATGATCTTCAACGTCGAGGACCGGGTGGGCGCCGATCCCGAGGCGGTGCACCGGATCGCATGGAAGGGCATAGACGGTTTTGCCAGCTGAATTCCGTCCTTGCGCCGCTTGGCCCGCGCTCCGCGAAGCGTTATCGACGCTTGTGAGCCTGAAGGGTTGAGCATGGATGACGGATGGATCGTCCGTCGAGCTCGCCCGTCCGGGCGAAAGTGGAGTTTTGGAAGCCTTGAGCGACGTGATGCCTGACGAAGACCAAAAGGGCCCGGCCATCGTCCTCGTCGAGCCGCAGCTCGGCGAGAATATCGGCATGGTCGCGCGAGCCATGGCGAATTTCGGCCTCGGCGATCTGCGCCTCGTCAAACCGCGCGACGGATGGCCGAGCGAGAAGGCGCGGGCGGCGGCGTCTCGGGCCGATCACGTGATCGATGCCGTGCGGCTGTTCGATACGGTCGAGGAGGCGACGGCCGATCTCAATTTCGTTCTCGCGACGACGGCGCGGCCGCGCGACAGCTTCAAGCCGGTTCGCGGTCCCGAGGAGGCGGCGGTGGATCTTCGGCGACGCACCGGCGACGGGCAGGGCTGCGGCATCCTCTTCGGCCGCGAGCGCTGGGGCCTCAACAATCACGAGGTTGGGCTCACGGACGAGATCGTCACCTTTCCGGTCGATCCGAATTTCGCCTCGCTCAATATCGCCCAGGCGGTTCTCCTGATGAGCTACGCCTATCAGGTGGCCGGCAAGGGCGGCGACCTCTCGCCGCGATTCGAGGCGAAGGTGCCGCCGCCGGCGACCAAGGCGGATCTGTTCCGGCTGTTCGAGCATCTCGAAGCATCGCTCGATCGGGCCGGATATTTCTTTCCCGAGCCGAAACGCGACGTGCTCGCCCAGAATCTGAGGACGATGCTGACGAAGGCCTCGTTCTCCGAGCCGGAGGTGCGAACACTGAGAGGCGTGATCAAGGCGTTCGACTACGAGGTGGGGCGGCTGGCACGCACTGGCGGTCAGAACGACGGCGAGGCCGAGGGTCAATGACCGGGGCCCCGCCTTCGAACCGGCCGCTGCTCGTCCTCGACAGCGGGATCGGCGGGTTGACCGTCCTGCGCGAAGCGCGCGTGCTGATGCCCGACCGGCGTTTCGTTTACGTCGTCGACGACGCCGCCTTTCCCTATGGCGACTGGGAGGAAGCGGCGCTGAGGGAGCGGCTCGTCCATCTGTTCGGCGATCTGATCGCCGAGCATGATCCGGTCGCCTGCCTGATCGCCTGCAATACGGCATCGACCTTGAGTCTCGACGCGCTGCGCGCCGCCTATCCCGGGATGAGCTTCGTCGGCACCGTGCCGGCGATCAAGCCGGCGGCGGAGCGCACGCGGTCCGGTCTCGTGACCGTTCTGGCGACGCCGGGCACGGTGAAGCGTCAGTACACCCGCGACCTGATCGAGCAGTGGGCCATGAAGTGCGAGGTCAATCTGGTCGGCAGCGTGACGCTGGCGCGGCTCGCCGAGATCTATATGCGCGAGGGGCTGGTGGACGAGGAGGCGATCCGGACGGAGATCGCGCCCTGCTTCGTCGATGCCGATGGGCGGCAGACGGATATCGTCGTCCTCGCCTGCACCCACTATCCGTTTCTGGTCAATCGCATGCGCAAGATGGCGCCCTGGCCGGTCGACTGGCTGGATCCGGCGGAAGCGATTGCCCGCCGGGCGCTGTCGATCCTGCCGAAGGTCGATTCCAACGCAGCGTTCGAGCGGCACGTCGACCTCGCGGTCTTCACCTCTGGCGGGGCCGATGCGGTCACCCGGCGGCTCATGCAGGGATTTGGCCTCACAGCATAAGGCGCTTATCGACCCTTGAAGGACAGGTTCGAGACGACGACGTTCTTGCCGTTGATTTTCTCCACCACCTGCATGGAAAAGGCGCCACGGCCAGTGTTCTTGATCAGCATGCGGGCAAAATCGTCGTCATAGATCTTCTTGGCCCATTTCACCCTCAGATCCAGCGTATCGCCCCGCAGCTTGCCGGCCAGCGTCGCTGGTCCGCTCGAGGAGCCCGTATAGGTGCCACGATAGAGCCTCGCGCCCTTGTCGTAGGTGAGCCGGGCGGCGATGTCGCGGCTCATCACCAACATCGCCCGGCAGCTTCCGGCGATGTCGAAGCTGCTCGGCCCCTTGCGGGTGCCGGAGACGGTGCAGGAGACGTTGGTCGGCGCGGGAAGCTGTTTGACCTTGACGCTACCCCCGCCGCGCCATTGGCCGTCGAAGCGGGAAAAATAGTCGGAGGCGGCGAGGGCGGGAGACCCGATCGCAAGACCTGCGCAAAGGGCGAGCGTTCCCGCAAAGGCGAGACAAGTCGATGAAGGCAAGAGCCGGGCTCCTTGAATGGTCGGGGAATGGCCGGGCCATCGGATCGAGCCCCTTCGTCAGGGGCGGGTCTTAATTCTTGCATGGCCGCACGAAATGGCGAAACGACGGCCATTGCGCCGGAAAAGCTCGGGAACGGGCGCAGGCCGGTCACGTTAAGGTCAGAACCCTTACTTACGGAGCCTGCCGTTCATGGATATCGTCCGCATCATCGTCGCAATTCTGCTGCCGCCACTGGGCGTCTTTCTGCAGGTCGGCCTCGGTAAGCATTTCTGGATCAACATCATCCTGACGCTGTTTGGCTATATCCCGGGCATTGTCCACGCGGTCTGGGTCATCGCCAAGTACTGACACCTTCGGCGCAATCGGACCGGCAGACCGGTTGACAGCTGCCACATGTCCGACTAACACCCCACCAACCGGCTGGAGCAACGCTTTGGCCGGTTTTCAACGTGTCCCGTGAGCGGTGTCGGTCTGTGCCCACATCGCTCTGTCAGTCCGCAAGGACAGAGGAGGGCGCGTTTCCTGGAACGGCCCGTGGGTGATCCGCGGGTTGTTGTGTTTTTTCCAAAAGGAAATGCGATGACAAAGCGCACATCCGCGAAATACAAGCTCGATCGCCGTATGGGCGAAAACATCTGGGGCCGTCCGAAGTCCCCGGTGAACCGGCGCCAGTACGGCCCGGGCCAGCACGGCCAGCGCCGCAAGGGCAAGGTCAGCGACTTCGGCGTGCAGCTGCGCGCCAAGCAGAAGCTGAAGGGCTATTACGGCGACATCCGCGAGAAGCAGTTCCGCAAGATCTACGACGAGGCCGCCCGTCGCAAGGGTGACACCTCGGAGAACCTGATCGGCCTCCTGGAGAGCCGGCTCGACGCCATCGTCTATCGCGCGAAGTTCGTGCCGACGGTCTTCGCCGCCCGCCAGTTCGTCAACCACGGCCATGTCAATGTGAACGGCGTTCGCACGAACATCCAGTCCTATGTCTGCAAGCCGGGCGACGTGATCGAGGTTCGCGAAAAGTCCAAGCAGAACGTCAACGTCATCGAGGCGACCCAGCTCGCCGAGCGCGACGTGCCGGACTACATCGACGCCGACCACCACAAGATGGTCGCGACCTATACCCGGGTGCCGGGTCTCCACGACGTTCCCTACGCCGTGCAGATGGAACCGAATCTCGTCGTCGAGTTCTATTCGCGCTGATCGATCGATCACCGCGACGATTTCGAAAGGCCGTCCCTCGGGGCGGCCTTTTTCATTTCACGGGCTTTGCCAAAGGCCGGTTTCGCTTATGCTCTCGAAAGGCGTGTTCATTTCATAAAGCGGTTTCAGGTAGCATGGCAGATGAGTTCGACAGCGGGGAGAAGGCTCTGCCGCTGACCGAAGCGGCGAAGGAGCAGATCAAATTCCGCGCAAGTTGGCTGAACGGCCTTTCGGTGGCGACGTTTGCGGTGGGGACGCTTGCCTCGACGTCGCGAGCGCTTTTCCAATCGGGTTTGAACCTCAGTGAAGTCTTTCAATCGATCTTGGTTGGGCTGATTTGCCTCGCGATCGCTTTTATCTTACATATTCGGGCATATGCCACCCTGAAGGGATTGGACCAATGACTTTGTATCAGCTTGTCCTTCTTTCAGTGCTCCCGCTCGGTGCTCTCTCTCTTCTCGCTGCGTCCGAGTGGCATTCCCGGCGTCACCCGCCGGCGAGGCGGCCTGTCGCTCGACAGAGAAACTCCGGCGGCTGAAGAGCGGGCGCTTCGTCGCCCCAGGCGCTCTTCCGTTTTCAGCCCCGACGCTCTACACCGGCCTCGCAATCTCGCGAGGTGACGACATGCTCGATGCTCAAGAGGCGAAGGCCTCAGACGACGAGACCGCGGCGGCTCGCCTGCCCGAAGGTGGCGAGACTGCGGAGGGCGCCCATCCGCTGTTTCGCGACGTTCCATCGAGCGTCGGCTTCAAGAAGCTGCGCAAGCGACTGCTGCGCGAGGTCCGCGAGACCGTCGAGCGCTTCGCGATGGTGCGCCCGGGCGCGCGCTGGCTGGTTGCGATCTCCGGCGGCAAGGACTCCTACGCGCTTCTCGCCCTTCTCCATGATCTGAAGTGGCGGGGGCTTTTGCCGGTCGATCTCCTGGCCTGCAATCTCGATCAGGGGCAGCCGAATTTTCCCAAGCACGTTCTGCCGCAATGGCTGGCGCGATACGGCATCGCCAACCGCATCGAGTATCGCGACACCTATTCGATCGTCACCGACACGCTGCCCGAGGGGGCGACCTACTGCTCGCTCTGCTCGCGCCTGCGACGCGGCAACCTTTATCGCATCGCGCGCGAAGAAGGCTGCGAGGCGCTCGTTCTCGGCCATCACCGCGACGATTGTCTCGAGACCTTCTTCATGAACCTCCTGCATGGCGGCCGGCTGTCGGCTATGCCCGCAAAGCTCCTCAATGACGAGGGCGACCTCTTCGTCTTGCGGCCGCTGATCCAGTCGGCGGAAAGCGATCTCGAGCGCTTTTCCCAAGCGATGCAGTTCCCGATCATTCCCTGCGATCTCTGCGGCAGCCAGGACGGTCTGCAGCGCAATCTGACGAAGCAGATGCTCGACGAGATCGAGACCCGCTATCCCGGCCGCAAGGCCGTCATGATGCGGGCTTTGTCGAATGTCCGGCCGGGTCATCTGGTCGATCCCGCAGCGTTCGACTTTGCCGGCCTCTCCATCAAACCAGGATCCGACGCTTGACCCAGACCATCGATGTCGCCCGTTTCGCCGAGCTTTTGCGCGAGGCGGCGAAAGCCGAGATCATGCCGCGCTTTCGCAATCTGTCCGACGGCGACGTTCGCCAGAAGACCTCGGCGACCGATCTCGTCACCGAAGCCGACGAAGCGGCGGAGCGCTTCATCGCCCGCGAGTGCCAGCGCCTGTTGCCGGATGCGCTGTTCGTGGGCGAGGAATCGGTGGCCGCCGATCCGGGGCTTCTCGACCGTCTGAACGAGGCCGAGTTGGCGATCGTCGTCGATCCGGTCGACGGCACGGCCAATTTCGCGGGCGGGCTTCCGCTTTTTGCGGTGATGGCGGCCATCGTCGTAAAGGGCGAAACGGTGGCCGGGCTGATCTACGACCCGCTTGGCGACGACTGCATCCTGGCGGAAAAAGGCGGCGGTGCCAGACGCCTCTTGGCTTCAGGCGAGGAGGCAAGGCTCTCCACCGCTGCCCCCATGCCGCTGTCAGAGGCCGTCGGCTGCATCAGCACCAGCTATTTTCCGCAGGCGCTGAAGGCGCACCTTCTGCCCGGCCTCGGGGCGATCAAGATCGCCGCCAACTATCGCTGCGCCGGCCACGAATACCGGCTTCTGGCCTCGGGCGGCTCGCAGTTTTCGGCCTATGCCAAGCTCATGCCATGGGATCATCTCGCCGGCGCGCTGATCACCATGGAAGCAGGCGGCCACGTCGCCAAAATCGACGGCTCGCCCTACACGCCGCTCGACCGCGAGGGCGCGATGATCGCGGCTGCGAGCGAGGAAGCCTGGCATGCCGTGAAGGCGACGTTGTTTCCCAGCGCGGTATAGAGAGCTCTGCGTCCAGCTGGACGCAGAAAGGACCCCTTTCCCCGAATACCGCAAGATCGAAGTGACGCGGTCCTATTCGGCGGCGCTCGGCTCTATCCTGTCGGGATGCGGGGTCGTGACGGGCTCGTACTTTGCGTCGAAGAGCCGTCCCTCGGCAAGAAACACGCAAAGGGTCGAGAGGATCGACAGGGTGATGAAGCCAAGGAGCAGCGGGATCAGCGTGCCGTCGTAGAAATAGCCGATGACCGCGCCGATGATGCCGCCGCCGAAGGTCTGCATGAAGCCGAGGACGGACGAGGCGGTGCCGGCGACATGGCCGAGAGGATCCATGGCGAGGGCGTTGAAATTCGTGCCGATGAAGCCGAACAGGCAGAAATTGAGCGTCATCATGGGAACGAAGAACCACAGGGGCGCCCGCCCGCCGCAGAAATAGGCGACGGCAAGGTGCAAGGCCGCCATGCCCATGAAGCCGATCAGGGCGCCGTGCGAGAGCCGGCGCATGCCGAACCGCTCGACAAGGCGGGAGTTCATGAAGGAGGCGGCGGCCATGAAGATCGCCGTGGCCGAGAAGACCAGCGTGAAATAGGGGCCGAGGCCGTAGGCCTGGGTGTAGATCTGTTCCGCCTGGTTGATGAAGCCGAACAGGACGCCGAAGATCATCGCCGTCGCCATCGTATAGCCGAAGGCGATGCGGTTGGTGAGGACGATGCGGAAGGCCTCCGCGACCCGCTTGCCGGTCAGCTCGCGGCGGTTCTCGGCCGCGAGGGTCTCAGGCAACCGGATGGCCGCCCAGATGCCGACGCCGGCTCCGAACAGCGCAACGATGACGAAGATCTCGCGCCAGGAACCGAACAGCATGATGCCTTGGCCGATATTGGGCGCGACGACCGGAATCGCCATGAACACCATCATGACGAGGGACATGACGCTCGCCATGCGCCGCCCGCCGAAGCAGTCGCGCACGACCGAAACGGCGATGACGCGGGTCGCCGAGGCGCCGAAACCCTGGATCGCGCGAAGGGCAAGGAGCATGCTGAAGGAAGTCGAAAAGGTTCCGAGGCCTGCCGCGATCACATAGATGGTGATGCCGACCAGAAGCACGTTGCGCCGTCCAAACCGGTCACTGATCGGGCCGTAGAGGAGCTGCCCGCCGCCGAAACCGAGCAGATAGGCCGTGATCACCAGCTGTCGCTGGTTGGCGTCAGAAACCTGAAGAGCGGTGCCGATATCCTGAAGAGCGGGAATGAAGATGTCGATCGCGGCCGCGTTCATCGCCATCAGGCAGGCCACCATCATCACCAGCTCCCAATAGGGCAGGCCGTGTGTTTCCGTCTTCTGCGCTGGCAAAGCCATGAAGTCCTCGGGTTCTTGAAGTGGCAAAGCCGCCGTCAGCCTGTCTGGCCCGCAACGGACAGATGGGGTCGACGCGATTGCAAAAAGCATGGGCTCATCGACACGTCCCGGAAGATTCGCCGGGGAGCCGAACATACCAATAGCAGCCGGATAAGGCGGCGGGGCGACTAAAGTCGCATTGCAGCAATACGCTGCGTTCAACGCAGGTGGCGAACCTGTCGTCGGGTCGGTGCCTCAAGACCGGTGCGCGCGTCCGACCGGCGGTCAAGGCCTGACGGGGCCGAGTCATCGGCATCGACATGGGCGGGAGGCCGGGCGCGGAGCAGGTGTCGCCCGAATCGAAAAGGCGGGACCGGGTGTCCCGCCAAAGCTTGCGCGAGTTCTGCCAAGCAAAAAAGCCCCGCATCCCGCTGAAATGCCTGCAAATCCGCCGTCCGTGTCGCGCCCCTTACGAGCGCGGCGGCGTCAGCCGTTGGCGCCGGCAGGTTGACCGGTCTTGATGCCGTTCTCCTCGAAGTGGCTCTTCAGCTCGCCGGCCTGAAACATCTCGCGCAGGATATCGCAACCGCCGACGAACTCGCCCTTGACGTAGAGCTGCGGGATCGTCGGCCACTCGGAATATTCCTTGATGCCCTGGCGCAGATCGTCCGACGTCAGGACGTTGACGCCCTTGTACTCGACGCCGAGATAATCGAGGATCTGCACCACCTGACCGGAAAATCCGCATTGCGGGAAGGACGGCGTGCCCTTCATGAAGAGGATCACGTCGTTCGACTTGACCTCGTTATCGATCCACTCGTTGATGCCGCTCATGAAAAAGCTCCTTCGTTGGCTGGGGACGCCGGACGGGCCATCCCTGGTGCCGTGATTGTCTCGCAACGTTCGCGTCGTCGGTTCAGGCCCATGGCCGGAATGACGCGACTGGCTGCCGGGTACGCGAGATTGGAAAAATGTTCAGTCATTTCGGTCCGGCGGCCTCCGAATGCGGGCTCGCCGCGTTGATCGATACCGTAACCCTCGCTCGCCGAACGATACAGTTGCGCGCCTCGGCCGCGCCGCCCGGTCGCTGGCTCAGCGACCGGCGGGAAACAGGGGTAGCCCCGCACCAGACGGACGCTTCCTGGGCTGGCAATGGTCTTTTCGACGCGCATCCTGACTATTTAGGTGCGCTGGTTTGCAGCGCAAGCGCGTGCAATTCGCCGCCCATGTTTCCCCGCAGGGCCTTGTAGACCATCTGGTGCTGCTGAACACGCGACTTGCCGCGGAAACTCTCCGAGACGATTTCGGCTGCGTAGTGGTCGCCGTCGCCCGCAAGATCACGGATCGAGACGATCGCGTCCGGGATCTCCTGTTTGATCATCGTTTCGATGTCCTGGGCATTCATCGGCATGTCGCATCTCCGGCTCGGGTCGCTTGCGTCACGATGATAGAGGGCGCGTGGTCTCGCTGCAATCAGGACGCGGTTTCACTCAAGGCGTCAGGCTGCGGCCGGCGGCTCGACGAGCGTTCCCGACATATAGCTCGGGAACCAGCTCTCGTTGGCCACGGTCATCGCCCTGACGGTCAGGTCGAGCCGCCCGGCGATCCGCAGCCTGTCGCCGCCGGCGGTGCCGAGCCTGCGGATCGGCACGCCGGCATCCCTGGCTGCCGCCTCGAAGCGCTGGGCGTCGTCCGGGGCGAGGGCGACGACATAGCGGGCCTGATCCTCGCCGAAGAGAATGGCGTGATCCGGGCCGTCGCCGGCCTCGATGTCGGCGCCGAGACGCGAGGCCATGGCAAGTTCCGCCAGAGCGACGGCAAGCCCGCCGTCGGAAAGGTCGTGGCAGGTGCGCACCATGCCTTTGGCAATGACGCTACGCACGAAGTCGCCATTGCGCTTTTCGACGGCGAGATCGACGGGCGGCGGCGTGCCGTCCTCGCGGTCCTCGATCGTAGCGAGATAGGCGGAAGCCCCGATATGCGAGCCGTCCGCACCGACGAGGAAGAGGACGTCGCCACTTTTGAGCGAATCGATCCGGGCGGTTTTCGTCCGGTCCTCGATCAGGCCGACGCCGCCGATGGTGGGGGTCGGCAGGATCGCCTGGCCGTGGGTCTCGTTGTAGAGCGAGACGTTGCCCGACACGATCGGGAAGGCGAGGGCGTTGCAGGCGGCACCGATGCCCTCCACGGCCTTGACGAACTGGCCCATCAGCTCCGGCTTTTCCGGGTTGCCGAAATTGAGGTTGTCGGTCGCCGCCAGCGGTTCGGCGCCGACGGCGCAAAGATTGCGCCAGCATTCGGCGACGGCCTGGGCGCCACCCTGATAGGGATCGGCCTCGCAATAGCGCGGCGTAACGTCCGAGGAGAAGGCCAGCGCCTTGGTCGCATGGCCGTCGACGCGCACGACGCCGGCATCGCCGCCGGGCCGCTGCAGCGAATTGCCCTGGATCATCGTGTCATACTGCTCGAAGACCCAACGCCGGGAGCAAAGGTCCGGCGAGCCGAGAAGCGACAGGAGCGCCGCGCCGCAGTCGCTCGGGGCAGGAACGTCAGAGGCCGAAATCACCGGGCGCGGCTTCGGCTCCACCCAGGGGCGGTCATATTCCGGCGCCTCGTCGCCGAGCTCCCTGATCGGGAGATTTGCGACCTCCTGGCCGTCGAAGAGGACGCGGAAGCGAAGGTCGTCGGTGGTCTTGCCGACGATCGCGAAATCGAGGCCCCATTTGACGAAGATCGCCTCCGCCTCGGCGCGCTTGTCCGGATCGAGTACCATGAGCATGCGCTCCTGGCTCTCCGACAGCATCATCTCGTAGGGGGTCATGCCGTCTTCGCGCACGGGCACGGCGTTCAGGTCGAGCTCGATGCCGAGACCGCCCTTGGCGCCCATCTCGACGGCGGAGCAGGTGAGGCCCGCCGCGCCCATGTCCTGGATGGCGATGACCGCGCCGGTCTGCATCAGTTCGAGGCAGGCTTCCAGCAGGCATTTTTCGGTGAAGGGATCGCCGACCTGGACCGTCGGGCGCTTGTCCTCGATGGTCTCGTCGAATTCGGCGGACGCCATGGTGGCACCGCCGACGCCGTCGCGCCCGGTCTTGGCGCCGAGATAGACGACGGGAAGGCCGACGCCTTTGGCCTCGGAATAAAAGATCGCGTCGCTCTTCGCCAGGCCGGCGGCAAAGGCGTTGACCAGGCAGTTGCCGTTGTAGCGGGAATGGAAGTTCACCTCGCCGCCAACGGTCGGAACACCGAAGGAATTGCCGTAGCCGCCGACACCGGCGACGACGCCGGCGACGAGATGGCGGGTCTTGGGATGATCCGGCGCGCCGAAGCGCAGGGCGTTCATCGCCGCGATCGGCCGCGCGCCCATGGTGAATACGTCGCGCAAGATGCCGCCGACGCCGGTCGCCGCCCCCTGATAGGGTTCGATATAGGAGGGGTGGTTGTGGCTCTCCATCTTGAAGACCACACAGAGCCCGTCGCCGATATCGACGACGCCGGCATTCTCGCCGGGGCCCTGGATGACGCGTTCGCCCTTCGTCGGCAGCGTCCGCAGCCAGCGCTTGGAGGACTTGTAGGAACAATGCTCGTTCCACATGGCCGAGAAGATGCCGAGCTCGGTGAGGCTGGGCTCGCGGCCGATGAGCGAGAGCACGCGCTCATATTCCTCGGGCTTCAGGCCGTGCAAAGCCACGAGCTCTGGTGTGATCTTCAACTCCGTCGGCATCGTTCGTCCATCCACGCTGACCTTTAGGTGGGGCTGTTAGCATTCCGCTTCCTCCTCACCAAGTCTCTTTGCCCGGCGATGACGAAGATGGGCGTGCGGAATTCCGCCGCCGCCCTGGCGATGTCTTGTCAAAAGAGGACGCCACATGTCGTGTCTGACCGCGACCGTGCGGGCCTTTCCGACTATCCGTCTTTGCAGAAAGTAATGATCCTAGATAATAAAGAATATAGTATTCATTGAAAACTGACGGTGATGCAATTTATGGTGTTGCAGCGAAGGGTATCTGTGTTACTGTATCGTCGTGAATTTTCATCCAAATCGCTTCTTACGTGGGGTGTTATCATGGCGAATTGCTTCGCTTATGAAGTAAGTTGTTCGTGCAAAGGGTGAGGGTTTCTTGTCCATGACGGTACAACTTCGTCAAGCACGGCTCGATCGCCTCGAAGCGGTCGATCTCAACCTTGATCGGGAATCTTTCGTCCTCAAGCTCCTGCGCGATTTGAGCGGTACGATCGAGCGCGTCGTCGGCGAGGAGGATGCCGGCGGTTATGTCGCCACGGTCGGCGGCATGATGGGCGAATGGCTGAACGCTGCGTATCATGACGGCCTCGGCGAGCAGGACTTCGATATCGAGACGGTGGCGCAGATCTTCGTCGACCTGAAGCGCCGCATCGATGGCGGCTTCTATGTCGTGGCGATCGAACCCGACCGGATCGTCTTGCGGAACACGCGATGTCCGTTTGGCGACAATGTGATCGGACGGCCGTCTCTCTGCATGATGACCTCCAATGTCTTTGGCCGGATAGCCGCCGACAATCGCGGCTATGCGCGCGTTCAACTGCTCCAATCCATCGCCAGGGGGGATCGCGAATGTCATGTCGAGGTGCATCTGTCTCCGCGGAACGGGCTGGAAGCCGATGAGCGCGAGTATTACCGCTTGCGGCCGAGTGCCGTCCCCGCCGATCGCTGACAGTGATCCGGCTTCTCTGGTGCGCATCGACCTTTCCGACCAGATCCTGGCAAGTCTCGAACTGGAAGTGCTGGTGGCCTCGCCCGAGGGAGCCGTCGTCTATGCCAATCCGCGCGCGCAGGGCCGCGCCGGTCTGGGGCCCTCAGACCCCCCTCATTCCAGTTTCAGTCTCTACTGGGAACTCGACGAGCGGTCTGCCGCCCAGATGCTGCACCGGCTTGCCGCGACCTCGACGTGGCAGGCAATTTCGCTCCGCCGCCGAGGCGAGGGCGAAGCGGGCGAGGCCGTTGCGTTCAAAGCACGGGGATTTCTCGCCGACACGCAAAGCGGCCGCAGCCTCTACGTGGCACTCGTCCAGGACGTCTCGCGCGGCAGGCAGTTCGAAGAGCACCGGGCGCTGATTCAGAAGCTGAACGTCGAACTCGCCCACCGCCAGCGGATGGAGGCCATGCTGACGGATCTGCTCGCATCGCAGAAGCGGTTGCACCGGGAGCTCGTCCATCGCGTGAAGAACAATCTCATGCTGCTCGCTTCGATGGTTTCCATCGGTCGCCTGCGCTGCGGTCTGCCTGCCGCGAGGACGCAGTTCGAGACTCTCGAACGGCGGATACAGTCGGTTGCCAAGATCCACGACCTTCTCGACCGCGATCGCGAGACGGACCATCTGTCGGCCGATATCCTGATCGCGGAGATCTGCGGCGAGCTGTCCCGCTCTCTGGCGCCGCCGAGCGTGGTGATATCGTGGGATCTTGCGCCGGTGCGATTGCATATTTCACAAGCGACGACGCTCGGGCTCATCGTCAACGAACTCGTCACAAATGCCGTCAAGCATGCCTTTCCCAAAGGCGCTGTCGGCAATGTGTCGATTCGGCTTACGACGGATCTCGAAGGCGGAGTGGCTGTGGTCATTGCCGACGACGGTATCGGTCTTGGCGACCGGGCCGGGCATGACCGCGGATCCGGCAGCGGGATCGTTCGGGCACTGGTCAGGCAACTCGAGGCAACGCTCACCCGGGAAGACGTCCCGGGCACCTCGTGGAAGCTGGCATTCACGCCGCTTCGAGAGGAGGGCACGGTGGTCCGCTTCGACGAGGCTGTGCTGCGTTCGCGGCTAGGGGGCATCACCCCGCATTGACCCAGTCCAGTCGCGCGGTCGCGCAGGGCGCGGTGTCGGCCGGCCGGCGCATCACCAGAGTGTCGTCGTCGACTTGGGAGATGGGACCGCCCGCGTCGCGGCTGGATTGCAGGATCAGGACGTAGTCGTATCCGGCATGTTTGCGCGATGGCGAGCGCAGGCACAGCCCGTAGCCATCGACGGTGCCGGTCGGAAGAAAGGTCCTTGCCCGCTCGGCTTTGCGACGGCGAAAGACGCCGGCGGCCGTGGCGTCGGCATAGGCGATTTCCGCCTTGGAAGGCGTGCCACCTCCGGCTCCGGCCCTCGCCATGGCTGATGATGACGCTCCGCTGCGGTCTGGGGTCGTTTCAGCGTCTCCATTGACGCCGACACCGCTGTCCTGCGCCGGTATTCCGCTTGCCATCGTGGCTGGAGGCAGGGACGCGAGCGCCAGCGTGTCGGTGCTGCCACTGGCAGCGCAGCCGGGCAGGGCAAACATACCCATAATGGCGAGAGGTAGGGAGCGTCGCGCGCGCATCGGATCGTCAGGTCGAGCAGCCGTTGCCGCCGGCGGCCCAGCGGGTCACATCGGCGTCAATACGCGAACCGATCGTCTGGTTCATCAGCGGGCCGTAGGTGGCGACGCTTGCCGAGCCGCTCTCGCCCTCGACGACGACCAGCGGACGGGCCTCCGGCTTGCCCTTCGGCACCAGCAGGAACCGGGGCCGGCCTGAAAAGGACGAAAGCTCCGGCGCCAGCGAATAGGATGCGAAAGCCGGATCGCGGGACTTGAACCAGCAGCGATTGGCATTGAGCGTCAGCCGCTCCATCCGGTCGAGGCCGGTATCGGCGCTCGGCCGTGTCGCCGCCTCCTGTCTGGCGGCGCATGCCGTCAGCAAGATCAGGCAAGCCATGGCGGGGACCGTCATCGACGGAAGGGTGCCCATCACTCGGGACTCAGGCCGCGACGCTCGTGGATGCCCCCAGAAGGCTCTCGAAGATGCCGCGACCGTCGGTGCCGCCATGCTCCGGCTCGACCAGATTTTCCGGATGCGGCATCATGCCGAGGACGTTGCCGGCCTTGTTGACGATGCCGGCGATGTCGTGGATCGCGCCATTGGGATTGGTGCCCTCGGCATAGCGGAACACGATCTGGCCGTCGTCCTTCAGGCTCTTCAGCGTCGCGTCGTCGGCGAAATAGTTGCCGTCGTGATGGGCGACCGGACAGCGAATGATCTGGCCCTCTTCATAAGCTGTGGAAAACCGCGTCCGGGCATTCACCACCTCGAGCTTCACCTCGCGGCAGACGAAGCGCAGCGCGGCGTTGCGCATGAGCGCGCCGGGCAGGAGGCCCGCCTCGCACAGGATCTGGAAGCCGTTGCAGACGCCGAGAACGGGAACGCCCTTGGCCGCCGCATCGGCGACGGCCCGCATCACCGGCGAACGGGCGGCGATGGCGCCGGCGCGCAGATAGTCGCCGAAGGAGAAGCCGCCGGGAACGACGACGAGATCGACGTCGGGCAGGGCCGTTTCGGTCTGCCAGACGGTGACGGGTTTCTTGCCCGTGATCGTCCTCAGCGCAGCGATCATGTCGCGGTCACGGTTGAGGCCGGGGAGGAGGACGACGGCGGTTTTCATCGATCGTGCTCAAACGGTTTGTGTGGTTCGGCCAGTTCACGAAATTCCAGCTGGCGCTCGATTCGCTCCAGGCGTTCTTCGTGGCGATCCAGTTTGTCGTAGATGCTGTGGATATCGGTCTGCATCGAGACGGCATGCCCTCGGATCGAGATGTGTTCCTGCTTCACCTCCCGAAGGCCGCCCTCTACGTTGCCCATTCTGGCCTGAAGCTGCCTCGAGACTTCGAAGATCAGTTCGTTCGTCACCTCGGCAACCGCAAAGGCTCCATGCTACCCGTGGTGGATCTCCACGAGGTAGTTCTCGATCACCGTGTTGGCGAGGAGCTGTTCGCACATGGCGTCGAGCTTGGTCTTGGCACCCGCCGCATCCTCGCCGTCGATTTCGACGTCGAAGACCTTGCCCTGGCGCACGGAACCGACGCCGTCGATGCCGAGATTGCCGAGGGCGGACTCGATCGCCTTGCCTTGCGGATCGAGAACGCCGGTTTTCAGGGTGACGATGATGCGGGCCTTGATCATTGGTCCTCTGCGCGGGGCTGCGGGCGCTCCTTGAGCGGATCGCTTGAATGAACGAGCTTGAGTGCCGGTGCCGGCTGTTTCACGGGCCTTCGCCGCTTCACTTGACCAACACCGGCCCGGAGGGGCGGGGCGGCTCGTTCTCGTTCATGATCCCGAGACGACGCGCGACTTCCTGATAGGCCTCGACGAGGCCGCCCATGTCGCGGCGGAACCGGTCCTTGTCGAGCTTGTCGTTGGTTTGGACGTCCCAGAGGCGGCAGGAGTCCGGCGAGATCTCGTCGGCGACGATGATGCGCATCATATCGCCCTCGAACAGCCGTCCGGTCTCGATCTTGAAGTCGACGAGCTGAATGCCGACGCCGAGGAAAAGGCCGGAGAGGAAGTCGTTGACACGGATGGCGAGCGCCATGATGTCGTCGATTTCCTGCGGGCTCGCCCAGCCGAAGGCCGTGATGTGCTCTTCGGACACCAGCGGATCGTCGAGCGCGTCGGCCTTGTAGTAGAACTCGATGATCGAGCGCGGCAGCACGGTGCCTTCCTCGATGCCGAGGCGCTTGGCCAGCGAGCCAGCGGCGACGTTGCGTACCACCACCTCGAGCGGGATGATCTCGACTTCCTTGATCAGCTGCTCACGCATGTTGAGCCGGCGGATGAAGTGGGTCGGAATGCCCATCTTGTTGAGGTGCGAGAAGATGTATTCCGAGATCCGGTTATTGAGGACGCCCTTGCCGTCGACGATCTCGTGTTTCTTCTTGTTGAAGGCGGTGGCGTCGTCCTTGAAGAATTGAACGAGCGTGCCGGGCTCGGGGCCCTCATAAAGAATCTTGCCCTTGCCTTCATAGATGCGGCGGCGACGTGTCATCACGAATACTCTATCATGGTAAGGCTACGCTCCCCGGCGGGAATCGCATGGGAGCGAGCGCATATCGAGCCGGTGAATAGACCAAAACCCCCTTGATCACAATCGGCCCGGCCGTCGTGAGCGAGGATGTGGTGTGTCGACCGGCAAATGCCAGGCGGGAAGCTCCCTTGCGCCGGTGCGATGTGGCGGGACTCGGCTGTGACCATCCGTTCCGCCCGTCTCATTGCGCGCTGTCCCGGCGTTCGCGATGGCAACGAACCCATCGCCAGAGGCGATCGATCCTGTGATGGTTTGCATCACAGGCAAGACGGCATTGCCGCAACGCGTGAGCTGAACAGGGGCGGGGTGCTGGAGGCCTCGGCCGGAATCGAACCGGCGTGCAAGGATTTGCAGTCCTCTGCGTAACCACTCCGCCACGAGGCCTCAACGGCGCCTACCTACTGACATGGCCTTCGTTTCGCAAGAGGCGCGAGGGCCAAGTTTTGCAAATCTGCGTCGCGCGTCATTTTCTTGGCCACAGGCCCGATCCGCCCGACCCTTTCAAAATTCTTGCTTTCGCCACAGTCGGTTAACCACTGCTTAACCATCGGTCTGCAAAAGATTGATTCAAACCTTTTGTTAATTCCGGATTGCGGGTGATGGCGAAGCACGTGGTTGTCTTGATGGGCGGATTCTCGTCGGAGCGGCCGGTCAGCCTCTCCTCGGGAAATGCCTGCGCCGATGCCCTGGAGGCGATCGGCCATAAAGTGACGCGTCTCGACGTCTCCCGGGACGTCGCGGCGAAGCTTGCCGAGATCGGGCCGGACGTCGCCTTTAACGCGCTCCATGGTCCCTACGGCGAGGACGGGACCATTCAGGGCGTCCTCGAATATCTGCAGATTCCCTATACCCATTCCGGCGTTCTCGCCTCGGCACTGGCGATGGACAAGGAGCGGGCGAAGATCGTCGCCAGGGCGGCCGGCGTTCCGGTCGCCGAGGCGCGCGTTCTTCACCGCCTCGATGCCGCGCCCGCCCATGTCCTGTCGCCGCCTTACGTCATCAAGCCCGTGGCCGAAGGTTCGAGCTTCGGTGTCCTGATCGTGCGCGAGGATCAGTCGACGCCGCCGCAGGAGCTTTATTCCGCAGACTGGCCCTATGGCGACATCGTGATGGTCGAGCGCTACGTCCATGGCCGCGAGTTGACCTGCGCCGTCATGGGCGATGTCGCGCTCGATGTCTGCGAGATCGTGCCGGAGGGCCATGCCTTCTACGATTACGATTCGAAGTATCGGCCCGGTGGCTCTCGCCACGTGGTGCCGGCCGAGATCTCGAAGGGCGTCGCCCGCCGGGTTCAGGAGCATTCGCTGGCCGCCCACAAGGCGATGGGCTGTCGTGGTGTCAGCCGCTCGGACTTTCGCTACGACGATCGCTTCGGGGAGGGTGGCGAGCTGATCTGGCTGGAGGTCAACACCCAGCCGGGCATGACACCGACCTCTCTCGTTCCTGACATGGCGAAGGCCGCCCGACACAGCTTCGAAGAGCTCGTTGGCTGGATGGTGGAGGATGCGTCTTGCGGCCGCTGAACCACCACATGGATTTTCCGCTGGAGCCGAGGCAGGGCCGACTGTCGATACTGGCCGGGCGCGTGACGCGCCGGGTCGCGAGCCTTTCGGCGACGGTCTCCAGCTACTCGCTGCCGCGATTCGGATCGCTCGCCTTCGTCATCGTCGCCGGTGCCGTCGTCTATGGCGTGATTCTGGGCGGGCATACGGACGACGTGCTCGATGGCGTCGGCCAGCCGCTCGGCTTTTCGATCGACAAGGTCACGGTCCACGGCAACAGCGAAACCTCCGAGATCGATGTTCTGCAGGCGCTCTGGCAGACCGGCTCGACGACGCTGCTCTCGCTCGATCCGACCGATGCGCGCCAGACGCTGGAAGCCATGCCCTGGATCGATCGCGCCTCGGTGTCGAAGATCTTCCCCGACCGCGTCGACATCGACCTCGATGAGCATCGCCCCTATGCGATCTGGCAGAGCGATCGGTCGTTCTATGTCGTCAACCGGCTGGGCAAGACGATCGTCCCTTACGTGCCCGGTCGCTTCGATGCCTTGCCCGTCGTCGTCGGCGAGGGCGCGGCGAAAACCGCCGCCGGCATCATCGACGACATGGAGGGATTTCCCGAGCTTCGCGCAAGGGTCAAAGCCTACATTCGAGTCGGCGGTCGTCGTTGGGATCTGGAACTCAAGAATGGTGTCCTGATCCGGCTGCCCGAGGACAAGCCTTTGGAAGCGTTGGCGGAAGTCGTGAAGATGGACCGGCAAAACCCCCTGCTCGAGCGCGATATCGCCGCGGTGGACATGCGGCTCTCCGATCGCGTGGTGGTGCAGCTCACGGAGGGTTCCGCTTCTCGTCGCAAGGAGCGTCTCGCAGAGCGCGCCAAGCTGATCAAACGCCTTGGCAAGGACAAGCCGGTATGAGTCTGTTTGGGTTCGGCACATCCGATCTGCCCAGGATCAAGGGGCTGTCGCCTCGGCGCGCTCGCGTCATCTCCGTGCTTGACGTCGGTTCGGAGAAGATCTCCTGCCTGATCGCGCGGCTTCGGCCCCGCGTCGCCGGGGAAATGCTGCCCGACAGGTCCCACACGATCGAGATCATCGGCATCGGCCATCACCGCTCGCGCGGGATCAAGGCCGGCGCCGTCGTCGATATCGCCGCGGCCGAGATGGCGATCCGCCAATGCGTCGATGCGGCCGAGCGCATGGCCGGCCTCACCGTCGAATCGCTGATCGTCTCGTTTACGGCCGGGCGGCCGAAGAGCATGCGCCGGCGCGCCGAGACGGAAGTCGTCGGTGAGGTTTCTTCCGCCGATCTGTCGCGGGTGACCGCCAATGCCGGCAAGCTGCCCCTCGACGAGGGGCGCGTCGCGCTTCATTCCACGCTTTACGACGTGGCGCTCGACGACGAGGCGGGGCTGGAAAATCCCGTCGGAATGACCGGCAGCCGCCTTTCGGCCAATCTCCATGTGCTGACGGCCGAAATCGCGCCCTTGCGCAATCTCGAGGCCGCGATCAACCGGGCACAGCTCGTGGTCGAGGCCTTCGTCGCCACGCCCTATGCTAGCGCGCTCGCGACGATGGTCGAGGACGAGGCGGCGATGGGCTCGGCCTGCATCGACATGGGCAGCGGCGCGACGACGATCGCGATCTTTCACAATCGCCGCTTCGTCTATGCCGACCAGATCGCCGTCGGCGGCTCCAACATCACCATGGACCTCGCTCGCGGCCTGTCGATCAGTCCGGCCGACGCCGAGCGCATCAAGGTCATGCATGGTTCGACCATGGCCGAGCTTCTCGACGATACGGGCGAGCCGATCAGCGTCGCGCCGCTCGGCGAGAGCCCTGACGCTCATCCGATCGTGGTCAGGCGCTCGCTGGTCGCCAAGATCATCCGTCCGCGCGTCGAAGAGACGCTGGAACTCGTCCGCGACCGCCTGAATGCCTCGGGCCTTGGCCATGTGATCGGCAAGCGGGTGGTGCTGACGGGCGGCGCCAGCCAGCTCGCCGGTCTGGCGGAAACCGCGCGGACTGTTCTTCAGCGAAACGTAAGGCTCGGGCGACCGCTGGGTGTTACGGGTCTGAACCCGTCCAGCAAGGGACCGGGTTTCTCAACGTCGGTCGGCCTGTTGATTTACCCGCAGGTTGCCCACCGCGAATATGTCGCCGAGCGATCGATCGCCGTCCAGGCTTTCGACAAGGCCTTTGAGGGGGGGCGATTCGGCTCCTGGCTGCGCAGGGCGCTCTAAAGAATCGGACGCAGCGGGCGCTGCTCCGGAACGAAGACCAACGGTGCGCGCCGCGCGCCCTTTGAGACTGGCAAGGAACGGCCGCGCGGCGAGACGGCCTTTGCGAATTGAAAGAGGAATGAGGGCATGAGTATCACCTTGAAAAAGCCGGACATCACCGAACTGAAGCCCCGCATCACCGTCTTCGGTGTCGGCGGCGGTGGCTGCAACGCCGTCAACAACATGATCAGTGCCGGCCTCGAGGGGGTCGACTTCGTGATCGCCAACACCGATGCGCAGGCGCTGCGTTCCTCGCGGGCCGAGCGCATCATCCAGATGGGCGTCGCCGTCACCGAGGGTCTCGGCGCCGGTTCGCAGCCTGAAGTCGGCCGCGCGGCCGCCGAAGAATCGATCGACGAGATCTGCGATCACCTCCTCGGCTCGCACATGTGCTTCGTCACCGCCGGCATGGGCGGCGGCACCGGCACGGGCGCTGCCCCGGTCGTTGCACGGGCGGCGCGTGAGAAGGGCATCCTAACCGTCGGTGTCGTGACGAAGCCCTTCCACTTCGAGGGCCAGCGCCGGCTGCGCATCGCCGAGCAGGGCATCGAGGAGCTGCAGAAGAACGTCGATACGCTCATCGTCATTCCGAACCAGAACCTCTTCCGCATCGCCAACGACAAGACCACCTTCGCCGACGCTTTCGCGATGGCCGACCAGGTGCTCTATTCGGGCGTTGCCTGCATCACCGACCTGATGGTCAAGGAAGGCCTGATCAATCTCGACTTCGCCGACGTCCGCTCGGTCATGCGCGAGATGGGCAAGGCGATGATGGGCACCGGCGAAGCCTCGGGCGAGGGCCGCGCGATGGCCGCCGCGGAAGCTGCGATCGCCAACCCGCTGCTCGACGAGACCTCGATGAAGGGCGCCAAGGGCCTCCTGATCTCGATCACCGGTGGCCGTGACCTGACCCTGTTCGAGGTCGACGAGGCCGCGACCCGCATTCGCGAGGAAGTCGATCACGACGCCAACATCATTCTCGGCGCGACCTTCGACGAAAACCTCGAAGGCGTCATCCGGGTCTCGGTCGTTGCCACCGGCATCGACAAGAGCGAGATGGAGATGGCCGAGCGCTCGATGATGACGGCCAACCAGTCGGCCGCGGTCGCGCAGCAGCGCGCCACTCCGCAGCCCGCGCCGGCGGCACAGCCCGCCCCGGCAATGGCCGCGACGGCCCAGCCGGAAGAAGAAGAAGCCGAGGTCGAGGATGCCTTCACCGCGGCCCTCGCCGCAGAGATCGCCCAGGTCGCACCGCAGGCGTCGGCTCGCACCAGCGTGCCGAGCGAAGACACGGCCATGGATCCGGTCCAGCCGGCACGCATGCCCCGCGTCGAGGACTTTCCGCCGGTCATTCGCGGCGAGATCGAGCAGCGCCAGGCCGCGAATGCGGACCAGGGTGTCGACGAGCGCGGCGCCATGGGGCTCCTGCGTCGCCTGACCACCGGCCTGTCGCGCCGCGAGGAGGAAGAGGGCCAGGCGAGCGAGCCGGCCCGCCGGCCGCATGTGGAGCCCAGCTCCTATGCTCCGCGCCGCGTCGCCGCCGACTCGGCCGCGCGTCCGGCGACCGCAACGCGGCCGACCAGCGAAGAGGACCAGCTGGAAATTCCGGCCTTCCTTCGGCGCCAGGCGAACTGAATACCCGCCATTGTTGCGGGACAGTGACACCGCCCGTCGGAGCAATCCGGCGGGCGTATTTGTTTAACCCTTTGAAATTACTGTGGTCCGATCGGCCGTTGCCGTCTTTGTTTTAACATGGGGTAACGAACCGTGATTTTGCCAATTGCGATGACCGATTTACCAACGATCTCAACGACAGAGGAACGTTCAATGATTCCTCGAGGGGCGTCGATCGGAGAGAAGGCGCGATTTTCGTGTGTGATCGGATCTGGTGCGAATGTATCGCCGGAGACCGGGTTGGAAAGGTTTTGAAGACGTGTTGATGTTCCAGCAGACGATAGCATCGCGTATCGATTTCGACGGCGTGGGTGTGCACAGCGGTCTGCCGGTGCGGCTTGCCTTGCTCCCGGCCGAAATCGATACCGGCATCGTGTTTCATCTTGCCGGCTCGAACGGCCTCGTCCACGAAATCCCGGCGATCTCCGCACACTCGGCGCTGACGGATCTGTCGACCGTCGTCGGCGATCTGAAGGGCGCCTACGTCTCCACCATCGAACATCTGATGGCGGCGCTCTACGCCATGGACGTCGACAATGTCGTCGTCAGGATCGACGCCAAGGAAACGCCGATCCTCGATGGGTGTTCGGCGCAGTATATCCGGGGCATCGCCGATGCTGGTGTCGTCAGCCAGGTCGCCAAGCGCCGCTACCTGCGGGTTCTCAAGCCGGTTTCGGTCGAAATGAACGAGGCGAGGGCGGAATACCGTCCCTATGCCGGCACACGGTTCGAAATCGAGATCGATTTCGCCAATGCCGCGATCGGGCGGCAGGTCTATCGCGCCGATCTGACCGCGGGCCGCTTCGCCAAGGATCTCGCCAATGCCCGCACCTTCGGCTTCATGGCCGATGTCGAGCGGCTCTGGGCGGCTGGTTATGCGCTCGGGTCCTCGCTGGAGAATTCCGTCGTCCTGTCCGACGACGGCGGAGTGGTCAATCCGGAAGGCCTGCGGTTCGAGGACGAGTTCGTCCGCCACAAGGCGCTCGACGCGGTGGGCGATCAGGCGCTCGCGGGGGCACGCATTCTCGGCTGCTACCGGTCCTATCGCGGCGGGCACAGGCTGAACGCCCTGGCGCTGCAGGCGCTTCTGGCCGACCGAAAGGCCTATGAGATCGTCGAAATGCCGTCGCGCCGGGTCGATCCCGTGCGGCATGCGCCGCTGGTCGCGGTGGCGGCCCCGGCTTACGGGCCGCAGGTCCTCTAAGAGGCTCTTAAGCGGTCTTCGAACGCCGGCTGGCTGGCGGTGGCCGTCCCGGATGCAGCATCGCTTCCTCGATGACGACCTGGAGCGCCTCATGCTTTCGCACGCGGCGGTGACGCTCTCGGCCGATGATTTTCCGCATTTCGCTTGGCGAAGACCTTAACGGAGAGCCGGGCCCGAGCCGCCCCGTGACACCGCATCACGCTCGCCCTTCAGTAACGAATGGTGACGCTGCGGTAACAAGCGTCTCGTGAAACTTCGCGCCGCGACGCAATTCCACGCCGCGGTCACAAAAAAGGCACCTTGCTCCCGCTTCGCCATTGTCGGAGCCCGGCGTGGGCGGTAGTGATGCCGGCGGGGGCTGAACCGGGGTAGGGGACTCGCACGACATGATCGAAGCGAACAGGCATTTTGCCGGACCACTCAGATTTGCGACACGCATGGCCTTGAGCGCAACGGTCATCGGCGCTGCGCTCAGTCTTGGCGGATGCATGTCCGGTGGCGACAACGATGTCGACGCTCTGGCTCTGGCCGCCGAGACCGATCCGCCGGACGTACTCTACAATCAGGGGCTCGCCAATCTCGAAGGCGGCCGCCTCGGTGAGGCGGCCAAGAAGTTCCAGGCGATCGACCGCCAGCATCCGTATTCGGAATGGGCCCGCAAGGCTCTGATCATGCAGGCCTTCGCCAGCTATCGTGGCGGCAACTACGAAGAGGCGACCACCGCGGCCAAGCGCTACATTTCGCTCTATCCGCAGTCCGACGACGCCGCCTATGCCGAGTATATCATCGGCCTTTCGCACTACCGCCAGATCTCGGACGTCACTCGCGACCAGAAGCAGGCCGCCTATACGGCCCAGGCCATGCGGGCGCTGATGGATCGCTTTCCCGATACCGCCTATGCCGAAGACGCCAAGTCCAAGCTGCGGGTTGCCAGGGACCAGCTCGCCGGCAAGGAGATGCTTGTCGGCCGCTACTATCTCGAGCGCCGCGACTATCTCGCCGCGATCAACCGCTTCAAGAACGTCGTCGACGTCTATCCCGACACTCGTCAGGTCGAAGAGGCGCTGGCCCGTCTGACCGAAGCCTATTACGCCATGGGGCTCGTGCGCGAGGCGCAGGCCGCGGCGTCGGTGCTTGGCCAGAACTACCCGGATTCGCCCTGGTACCGGGACTCCTACGCGCTCTTGAAGGGGAACGGTCTCGAGCCGCGCGAAGGCGCGTCGAATTCCTGGTTTGCCGAAGCGACGAAGAAGATCATCGGCGCATCTTGATCGATCGACGTTGGTATCCGTTCGCACCCGCAAAGCGCGGACCTTCGGTCGACACAGTCGTTCGGGCGGCGCGGCGGCGGCGCCCGTTTCGTTTCGAATGACGGTCGGATCGATCGCTCAGATTCGTCGACGGGTTGCGGAATCGCCGCCGAAGACCAAGATAGCCCCAGCCCAATCCTGGTCTGCTCGCTGATACGGACATGCTGGTCCATCTTTCCATCCGAGACATCGTACTGATCGAGCGCCTCGAATTGACGCTCGGGGCCGGCCTGTCGGTGCTCACCGGCGAGACCGGCGCCGGAAAGTCGATCCTGCTCGATTCCCTGTCTCTCGCGCTTGGTGGGCGGGGCGATGGCAGCCTCGTGCGCCAGGGCGCCAAGCAGGGCGAGGTGATCGCCGCCTTCGACGTCGCGCTCGAGCACCCGGCGCGCCGGCTTCTTTCGGACAACGGCTTCGACGACGACGGCGACGTCGTTCTGCGCCGCGTCCAGAATGCCGACGGGCGCACCCGTGTCTTCATCAACGATCGCCCGTCCAGCGTCTCTCTGATGCGCGAGATCGGCCTTTCGCTCGTCGAGATCCACGGCCAGCACGACGATCGCGCTCTGGTCGAGACCGACAGCCACCGCGCGCTGCTCGACGAATTTGGCGGGCTGCAATTCGACGCAGCCGCCGTTGGAAAGCTGCACGGCGAATGGAGGGCGGCGCGCGAGGCGCTGTCGAAGCATCGCGCCAAGGTCGAGGCCGCGGCACGGGAGGCGGATTTCCTGCGAAGCGCCGTCGACGAACTCTCCGAACTTCAGCCGATCGCCGGCGAGGAGGAGGAACTCGCCGAGCGCCGGCAGGTGATGATGCGGTCCGAGAAGATCGCGACGGACGTCAACGATGCGAGCGAGGAACTTTCGGGGCCGGCTTCGCCGATTCCGGGCCTTGCCAATCTGTTGAAGCGTCTCGATCGAAAGCGGGACGAACTGCCCGGCCTTCTCGATGACGCGATCGAGCAGCTCGACACCGCGCTGGACGCCTTGTCCGACGCCCAGACGTCTCTCGAGGCGGCGCTCAGAAACCTCGAATTCGATCCCCGGGCGCTGGAGGTGGCCGAGGAGCGCTTGTTCGCGCTGCGGGCGGCGGGGCGCAAGTTCAACGTTCCGGTCGACGACCTGCCGGAGCTGACGGCCAAGATGATCGGGGATCTGGCGGATCTCGACGCCGGCGAGGAACGGCTGATGCTGCTCGAGCAAGAGGTCGAGGAAAAGCGCGAGCGATTCGATCGGGCGGCTGCAAGCCTTTCTGAAAAGCGCGGTCAGGCGGCCGTCATGCTGGAAGCTGCGGTGATGAGCGAGCTTCCCGATCTCAAGCTCGATCGCGCCAGCTTCATGGTGGTCATCGCGACCGATGCCGAGCGCCGGGACGCGTCCGGCATCGACACCGCCGAGTTCCACGTGCGCACCAATCCCGGCACGCGGGCCGGCCCGATCATGAAGGTGGCGTCCGGCGGCGAACTCTCGCGGTTTCTCCTCGCGCTCAAGGTCGCGCTTGCCGATCGCGGCTCGGCGCCGACCCTCGTTTTCGACGAGATCGACACGGGCGTCGGCGGCGCCGTCGCCGATGCGATCGGAAGGCGTCTGAAACGCCTCGCGGGCTCCGTCCAGGTGCTGGCCGTGACCCATGCCCCCCAGGTCGCGGCGCGGGCCTCGACCCATCTCCTGATCTCCAAGGCCAGCATCGAGGTCGGCGCCGACGATCGCGTCGCGACCCGCGTCGTGACGATCGACCCCGACGGACGCCGTGAAGAGATTGCCCGCATGCTTGCCGGCGAGAGCGTCACGGAGGAGGCGAGGGCCGCCGCTGCCCGGTTGATCGGCGCGGAAGGGATCTGATCCTCGTCGACGGCTTTTCGCCACCTGTGATACCATGAGCCCGACAGTCGGAGATGGTATGGCACGCGAAGATCTTGTCCTCATTGCAGGCGCCGGCCCGGTCGGGCTTGCCGCCGCCGTCGAGCTCACGCGGCGCGGCGTGCCGGTGCGGATCGTCGATGCGAAAGACGGGCCGACATCGGCCGATCAGTCGCGGGCGCTGGCTGTCCTGCCGACGACGCTGACGATCTTCGAAGCCTCGGGTTTGAGCGGCAGGATGATCGCCGAAGGAACGAAGATCACCGGAGCCGATATCTGGCTTGGTGACAAACCGTCCTTTTCGATGAATTTCTCCGGCGCAAAGACCGCCTTTCCCTTCATTCTCTCCTTGCCGCAAGGAAGGACCGAGCGGCTGTTGATCGACTGGCTCACCGAGCGATCCGTCGAGGTCGAATGGAATGTCGCGCTGGAAGAGATTGGCGAGACCCATCGTCCGGTCGCCGGGCTCTCGACGGGCGAAAGTATCAAGGTTGCGGCGATTCTCGGCTGTGACGGCAGCCACTCGCGGGTGCGCCAGGAACTCGGCGTGCCGTGGAGCGGCGAAGGCTATCCGGGCGCCTTCGCTCTGGCTGACGTCACATTCGACAAGAAGATCGACCCGCATCGCGCGATGATCGTCGTCGGGTCGGACAAGCGCGCTTCCCATGCGCTCCTTCCGATGAGCGACAACTGGGCGCGGCTGATCGGCTTCGAGGACACGCCGGACGCGCTTGTGGCTTCGGTGGAGGGAATCGCCTCCGTCACCTGGCGTTCGAGCTTCCACGTCTCGTTCCGCCACGCCGAGCGGATGGCGCGCGGCCAGATCTTCCTCGCGGGCGATGCCGCGCACATCCATTCGCCCGTAGGCGGGCGCGGCATGAATCTCGGCATCTGGGACGCCGCGGTCTTCGCCCGGCTTTTTGCCGAGCGCCGGGAGAGCGAATACGAATCGCGGCGTCTGCCGGCTATTGGCTCCGTCATCGCCCAGACCCGCCAGATGACGGACAGACTGGCACAGCCGCCAACGCATCTCGCTCCGGTCCTGAAATACGCCATGCCGATGGCGAAAATGGTGCCCTCGTTCCGGCGCAAGATCGCCGAGCGGGTTCTCGCCCTCGACCTGCCACAGCCGTGACGGCTCTCGCCGATCGCCCGCGCCCCTCGATCGCTCCGCGACGATTTCGCCGCAGAATGTGGCGATGACGGCTGGTCGAGCGTCAGGGGCCGAAACGCGGACGCCTAAAGACGCTTCGGACAAGCCTGAGACCCAAGCATTTGGTCGTGCCCCGTCCTTGCTATAAAGCGGGCGGCCGATCAGGCTCCGATCGAGATTCATGAAGGTGGATGTTGGACATGGCCGAACGACCGGTCGCGGAATTGAACGAGGCCGAGGCCGCTGAGGAGCTGCGGCGGCTCGCAAGAGAGATCGCCGAGCATGACGCGCGCTACTACAGCGAGGACGCGCCGACGGTTTCGGACGCAGAATATGACGCGCTGAGGCGGCGCAACGGCGCCATCGAGCGCCGTTTTCCGGCGCTCGTGCGCGAAGATTCGCCCTCGGTGCGCGTCGGCGTGGCGCCGTCGTCGAAATTTGCCAAGATCACCCATGCCATCCCGATGCTTTCCCTCGACAATGCGTTTTCCGACGAGGACGTCGAGGATTTCGCCAAGCGGGTGCGCCGGTTTCTGAAGCTCGCCGACGATGCCCCGCTGGCGATCACCGCGGAGCCGAAGATCGACGGCCTTTCCCTGTCTCTTCGCTACGAGGACGGACGCCTCGTCTCGGCGGCGACGAGGGGCGACGGCGCCGTCGGCGAGGACGTGACGGCCAACGCCCTGACGATCGAAGACATCCCCCATCGCCTCAGCGGTATCCGCCCGGCCGTCTTCGAGGTGCGCGGCGAGGTCTATATGAGCCATGCCGACTTTGCCGCCCTCAACGAGCGGCTGGCCGCCGGCGTAGAGCCGGATACGGCAGACGAGACGGGCGAGGGCGCCGAAGGGGAGGCGGCCGGCGCCGAGGCGCTGGAGGAGGCGGGCGATGCCGCCGTCAAGGTCCGGCAATTCGCCAATCCGCGCAATGCCGCCGCGGGCTCCCTGCGCCAGAAGGATGCCGGCGTGACGCGGTCAAGGCCGCTGAAGTTCTTCGCCTATGCCTGGGGCGAGGTCAGCGAGGTTCCGGGCAAGACCCAGACCGAGGTGGTCGCTGCGCTCGGCAAGATGGGCTTTTCGGTCAACCCGATGATGAAGCGATTCGACGCGATCGAGGGCCTGATCGCGCATTACCATCTGATCGAGGAGGCGCGTGCCGATCTCGGCTATGACATCGACGGCGTCGTCTACAAGGTCGACGATCTCGATCTGCAGTCCCGCCTCGGCTTCGTCTCGCGCTCGCCGCGCTGGGCGATCGCCCACAAGTTCCCGGCCGAGAAGGCGACGACGGTGCTCGAGGGGATCGAGATCCAGGTCGGGCGCACCGGCGCCTTGACCCCGGTCGCCAAGCTGAAGCCGGTTACCGTCGGCGGCGTCGTCGTCTCCAACGCGACCTTGCACAACGAGGACTACATCGCCGGCCGCGATTCCGATGGCGAGGCGATTCGCGACGGGCGCGACATTCGCATCGGCGACACGGTGATCGTCCAGCGCGCCGGCGACGTCATCCCCCAGGTGCTCGACGTCGTCATGGACAAGCGACCGGATGGCGCAGAGCCTTACGTCTTTCCCGATCACTGTCCGGTCTGTGGATCGAAGGCGGTGCGCGAGACGAACCCGCGCACCGGCCGGCCGGATTCCAAGCGCCGCTGCACGGCGGGTCTGACCTGCCCGGCCCAGGGGCGCGAGGGGCTGAAGCACTTCGTCTCGCGCGGCGCCTTCGACATCGAGGGCTTTGGCGAAACCTACATCGAGACGCTCTTCGACGCCGGGCTCGTGCGCCAGCCAGCCGACATCTTCACCCTGACCTTCGAGCCGCTGCGACAGGCCATCGAGGCGCGCCGCCGGGAGGTGTCCGAGGCGCGTCGCAAGTCTTTGGGCAAATCCGAGCCCGAGAAGCCGGCCAAGAAGGCCGAGACCTCCAAGGCGATCGAGAATCTTCTCGAAGCGATCGAGGCGCGCCGGACGGTCGCGCTTCACCGCTTCATCTTCGGTCTCGGCATCCGCCATATCGGCGAAACCTCGGCCAAGGCGCTGGCGCGGCATTTCGGCGACGTTCCGGCCTTTCTGGAAGGCGTCGACGCCGCCGCAAGCGAGCAGCCGGGCGAGGCCTGGCATCGGCTCAAGGCCACGCCCTTCGTCGGCGACAGCAGCTTCGAGGCGCTGCTCGGCGTCGGTGACGAGGCGCTGGACGACGAGACATACGATCCCTTCCGCGACAAGGCGATCGGCCTGAAGGCCAACCAGCGCGCGGCGTTGAAGGAACGGTTCGGCGACGCGGCCGGCCTCCGGCAGGCCATTCGCGCGGCGCGTCTGGCCGCGCCGGGTCCGACCTACGAGCTGCTGAAGGCCGATCGCGACATCGGCCAGGTGGCCACGGCCTCGCTGATCCAGTTCTTCGGCGAGGAGCACAACCGCAAAGCCGTCGCCGAGCTTCTCGAGGCGGGGGTGACCACGACCAACGATCTGTCTTCGACAAGCACCGCCGCCTCGCCGGTCGCCGGCAAGACCGTCGTCTTCACCGGCTCGCTCGAAAAGATGACCCGCGACGAGGCCAAGGCCATGGCGGAGGGCCTCGGGGCGAAAACCGCCGGCTCGGTGTCGAAGAACACCGATCTCGTCGTCGCCGGGCCGGGCGCCGGCTCGAAACTGAAGAAGGCCGAGGAGCTCGGCATCGAGGTGATCGACGAAGACGGCTGGCTTAGGCTGGTAAACGGGGCCTGAGCCCTGGTGCCGGCCGTCCTTGCGCCGCCCGCAGACCCTGTCGCGGGCGACGGAGAGTGCGGCGACCGGCGGGATCGAAGAGCTGCGATCTCCACGGGATCGGGGTGCTTGCCGGCGCGCCAGGAACACCATCGCCGGCGCGTCGTCTGAAGCCGCGTCCGCATCGGGAACGCGGATCTGATCCGCCATCAGAGCCCCGGATCCGGCCGGGTAGCTCGCCTCGGCTGACCGGGCGGACTCGCGAATTCTGGCGAAAAACCGGCAAAAACCTGTAAAAATCGGGCCCTGCGGGGTTGATCGGTTGGGGTTTGAGCCATCTAATCGGCTCAATGATCAGGAGCCGCGCGACAGGCTCCCGGCATCCCGTGCGTCTCAACGAGGCGCTTTTTTCTTTTCAACGACGAGGTCTCGATGTCCACACAACAGACCACCGAGATACCGGACGTGTCCGTGACCGACTATGAGGTCGGCCAGGACAATATCCAGCGTTTCGGGCTCGACATCCACAATCCGGTCTTCCCGATTTCGGCGAGCATCATCATCGCTTTCGTCGCCTTCGCGCTGCTCTTCCCAGGGCAGGCCGACGGCTTCTTCAACTGGCTGCGCCCGGCCATCACCTCGACCTTCGACTGGCTGTTCATCCTCGCCGGCGACATCTTCGTGCTGTTCTGCCTCGCCGTCGTCGTCTCGCCGCTCGGCAAGGTCAGGCTCGGCGGCAAGGATGCCAAGCCCGAATTCGGCTATTTCGGCTGGTTCGCGATGCTTTTCGCCGCCGGCATGGGCATCGGCCTGATGTTCTACGGCGTTTCCGAGCCGATCACCCATTTCTCCGCCTCGATGGAAGGCGGGGCGTCGGCGCCGCTGATGGGCGCTGCCGGCGACACCGAGGCCTCGCGCCAGCTGGGCATGGCCGCCACGATCTATCACTGGGCTCTGCATCCCTGGGCGATCTACGCCGTCGTGGCGCTGGCTCTGGCATTCTTCAGCTACAACTGGGGCCTGCCGCTGACCATGCGCTCGGTCTTCTATCCTTTGCTCGGCGACAAGGCCTGGGGCTGGCCCGGCCACCTCATCGACATTCTCGCCGTCTTCGCGACGCTCTTCGGCCTCGCGACGTCGCTCGGATACGGTGCCGAGCAGGCGACCGGCGGGTTGAACTACCTGTTCGGCGTGCCGGACGGGGTGATGTCCAACATCGTGCTGATCTGCCTGATCACCGGCGTGGCGCTGGTCTCGGTGCTGGCGGGTCTCGATTCGGGCGTGAGGCGCCTGTCCGAGATCAACATGGTGCTCGCGCTTCTGCTTCTGCTCTTCGTGTTCTTCATCGGACCGACGGTCCAGCTGCTGCAGGGCTTCGTCGGCAACACCTGGGCATATGTCCGCGAGTTCGTTCCGCTGTCGAACCCGTTCGGCCGGGCCGACGACGGATACCGCACCGGCTGGACGACGTTCTACTGGGCCTGGTGGATGAGCTGGTCGCCCTTCGTCGGCATGTTCATCGCCCGCGTCTCGCGCGGCCGCACGGTGCGTGAGTTCCTGATCTGCGTTCTGATCATCCCGACCATCGTCTCGATCATCTGGATGACCGTTTTCGGTGGAACGGCGCTCTACGAGACCATCGGCGGGTTCGATGGCATCGTGAACGCCGACCTCGAGGTGAAGCTGTTCGAGATGCTGGCTCAGCTGCCGCTGTCGCAGATCACGTCCTTCATCGGCATCATTCTCGTCATCGTCTTCTTCGTCACCTCGTCGGATTCGGGGTCGCTGGTCATCGACACGATCACCGCCGGCGGCAAGATCGATGCACCGGTGCCCCAGAGGGTCTTCTGGGCGACGTTCGAGGGGCTGGTGGCGATCACCCTGCTTCTCGGCGGCGGCCTCGGCGCCCTGCAGGCGGCGGCGATCGCGACAGGTTTCCCCTTCGCGATCCTGCTTCTGTTCCTCTGCTGGTCGACATGGAAAGGCCTGGCGGAAGAGCGCAAGCAGCCCTTCCTCGAGAAGATGAAGGCGCAGAACAAGATCTAGGCCCGGTTCGGGCCAAGGAACGGTTCGTTCCCCTCGGCCGGCGCCTCCCGCGCCGGCCGAATGTGTTTTGTCGGACGATTTATTGAGCGAAGTGACCCGATGTATCAGCTTCTTCTCGTGGCGCTCGGCGGCGGTCTCGGCGCGGCCCTCAGGCATCTTTCCGGGATTGCCGCCCTCAGGCTCTTCGGCGCCGGATTTCCCTATGGCACGATGTTCGTGAACGTCGTCGGCTCCTTCGTCATGGGGGTCTTCATCGAGCTCCTCGCCCGAAGGTTCGGCGCCTCTGCCGATCTGCGCCTGTTCTTTGCGACGGGCGTCCTCGGCGGCTTCACCACCTTCTCGTCGTTTTCTCTCGACACGGCCTTTCTCACCGAGCGTGGCGATCTCATGCTGGCGGCGGTTTACGTCATCGGATCGGTGGTCATCGGTATCGCCGCTCTCTTCGCGGGGCTGGCGATCGTCCGGGCTCTGGCCTGACGCCCGGAACGGCGCCCTGCGTCGCGTCGGCCGGAAGGAAGGCGCTCTCGATCTCCGGACCCGAGCATCGTCCTGGCCGCCAGTCGGTTGCGATTTTCGCGCCGATTCGACCGCCCACCGCGCATCCCATCCGATCACGCCCCAGTCGAGATTGAACCGCCGGCCTCTTGCCTTGGCGCTTTGGCCGGGCGTATGGCCAGACGAAAGAAGCCGTGTGGCGCCGAGTTTGCGCAAGGACCGTTGGCATGACCCGCAAGACAAGAAAACTGATCCGCCGGATCGCGATCGCCCTCCCTCTGGCGGTTTTATGTTTCTGGCTGATCCCGATCGTGACGATCGTCTGGATCGTCTGCGGGCTGATCGACGTCGGCAGGAACAAGGCCAAGACGCAGCTGATGTACAGCCGCTATTTCATGGGCAACGGCATTCCAACCTGGCTGCTTTCCCCGTTCAATCTTTTGATCGATCTTCTCAGCTACAAAAATCCCGGCGTATGGCGGCTTGAGGATTTTCCGCCCGAATGGCGGGCCGAGATCGATACCGTGCTCGATACCTTCCGCGAAAAGAAGACCGAGATCATCGCCGACATCGACCAGCAGTTCCCGGCCGGCCGGCGCGGCATGTATGTCTATCAGTGGTTCGGCAAGCAGTTCGTCGACGACGTGCCGGAGTTCAATCGCGAGTTCAAATACGTCAAGACGATCGCCGTCTCGGTGTTTTCCGGCAAGGAATCGACCACCTGGCACTATGGCCCGCTGCGGCTGACCCTGCGGGTTCTTCTTAATCTGGAGCCGGCCGACAGCGACCGCGTGTTCATCGAATGCAACGGCGTCAAGCATCTGTGGCGTGACGATCCGCTCTACATCTTCGACGACACGCTGTTTCACCAGTCCGTCAACGAGGTCGACGCGCGGCGCTACAACGTCTTCATGGACGTCATCCGGCCGAGCCCGGTGCCTGGCTTCCTGTCGACGCTTCTGATCGGCGTCTCGGCTCTGGCCGACCGGCTGAAGGCGATGTTCTACAAGAACTGGAAGATGATCGACCGGCGGGGCGAGGCGGCGAAGCCGGCCTCCTGAGATCCGCTCACTGCGGGGAGAGGGCGTTGCGCATCCTTCTGACCGGCTCGTCCGGCTGGCTCGGGCGGTTTCTAGCCCCAAGGCTGCGGGCGAGGGGCGACGAGGTGATCGGCCTCGACGTGGCGCCGGGCGCCGACACCGACGTGCTGGGCTCGGTTGCCGACGGGGCCCTGGTCGATCGTGTGTTCGCGGAAAACGGCATCGAGGCGGTGATCCATGCGGGCGCGCTGCACAAGCCGGACATCGCCCGCTATCCGGCGCAAAGCTTCGTCGACGTCAATGTGACCGGCACGCTGAACCTTCTCGAAGCCGCGACGCAAGCGGGGCACGATCGCTTCGTCTTCACCTCGACGACGTCCCTGATGATTTCCCAGGCGATCCGTGCCGAGGCCGGGGACGCTGCGGTGTGGCTCGACGAAGCGGCAGGGCCGCTTGCGCCACGCAACATCTACGGGGTCACCAAGCTCGCCGCAGAGGGGCTTTGCCGGCTGTTCCATATCGAGCATGGGCTGAACACGATCGTACTGCGAACATCGCGCTTCTTCCCCGAAGACGACGACACGCTCGACCACCTGTCTGGACCGAATCTGAAGGCGAACGAATTCCTGAACCGGCGACTGACTGTAGAGGATGCGGCCGACGCTCACATCGCCGCGCTGGACAAGGCGCCGGAGATCGGCTTCGACGTTCTCGTGGTTTCGGCGCCGACGCCGTTCGCGCGGTCTGAGGCGAGGGAGCTGAAGGCCGACGCGGCTTCGGTGATTGCCCGTTATTTCCCCGATGCCGCCGAGCTATACGCGCGGCGCGGTTGGCTGCTGCCAAGATCGATTGGCCGGGTCTACGACGCGCGCCGCATGGAGCGTGTCCTCGGTTTTCGTTGCCGGACGGATTTCGCCGCCATTCTGGCAGTGCTGGAGGAGGGCGCCGACCTGCCGTTTCATCACGATCCCAATTACGTGTCGCCGAAGGAGAGGTCGCGTCCAGTCTCGACGAACCGGGAGCTGGGCTAGACTCAATCGACAGTGATGGTGGCGTCGAGCAGGAGCCCTTCGACAAGGCAGCCGGGCAGTTGGGGATCAATGAAGCGACTGCAGGCCGCGCTCGAGAAGCTCGCGCATGAAACGCTGATACTTCATTCCGCGCCGTGCGGCTTCGGCCTTTATCGCGGCGAGCTGGCGTTCCGGCATCCGCATGGTGACGCGCGCCGATTTCTCATCGAATTCGTGATGAACTGGTTCGATCCGGCTCCAGTCGTAGGCCGTCAGGTCTGCCTCCGCGACGAATTGCTCGGCGGCTTCATCGGTCGGCAGACTGGGCCAAGGCTTTTTGTCTATGCTGCTCATAGAGCTTGACCTCGTCTCGATGCATGTAGCGGGCGCTGATGGGGCGAATCAACATTCCCTCGGTCGTCTCGCGATAGGTGATGACGGCGAACACGTAGCGACCCGAAATTGCGGGCGCCGCGATGCGCCATCGCTCCTCCGTGGGATGCGGATTTATCACGCGGAAGTCCGCGGCGCGGATCGCCTGCTCTATCTCCGCTCGACCGACACCATGCTTGCCGCATTTGGGCCAGTTTCCGGCGTCCCAGTCGAATCCGGCGACCCGCATAGGTTAAAATATGCACGTTTGTATGTACATTTCAAGGTGGGCTGTTTTGCTTGGCGACGAGACCAACCGGACAAAACATGGCCTATTGAGCACCACCGGCCCGTTGAGACAGGACGCGTGAATGTGCAGAAACGGGACTTCATTGCTCATTGCTGCCGCTTTCATTAGGAAACGAGAAACACAAGCGCCTCGGCCATCTCACATGGACAGTTGCGTTAAATCGAAAGGCATGGACCGTTGGCAGGCGTCGAGCAAAAACGGGTGGAGGAGGACGAGGCGGGTCTCAGGCTCGATCGCTGGTTCAAGCTCCATTATCCGGGCCTCGGCTTCGGTCATCTGCAGAAGCTGCTCCGCTCCGGCCAGATCCGCGTCGACGGCGGCCGGGCAAAATCCGACACGCGCGTCGAGCCGGGACAGATGATCCGGGTGCCGCCGGTCGGCAGCGACCTGAAGACCCTCGACAGCAAGCCCCTGACCGCCAACACGATGAAGCACCGGGAGGACGGCGAGATCCTGTCGAAGATGCTGCTCTACGAGGACGACAAGGTCATCGTCCTCAACAAGCCGGCGGGGCTCGCCGTGCAGGGCGGCTCTGGCGTCGTGCGCCATGTCGACATGATGCTCGAGGCCTGGCGCAACAAGAAGGGCGAGAAGCCGCGCCTCGTCCACCGCATCGACCGCGACACCTCCGGTATTCTCGTCGTCGCCCGCACGCGCGGCGCGGCGACGGCGCTGACCAAGGCGTTTCGCGAGCGCGATACGCAGAAGCACTACTGGGCGATCGTCAAGGGCGTGCCGGCGCCGCATGAGGGGCGGATCTCGACCTATCTCGCCAAGGAGCAGACGCCGGACGGGGACCGGATGCGCATCGCCAAGCATGGCGACGAGGGGGCCGACCACGCGCTGTCCTACTACCGGGTGATCGATCAGGTGGCGCAGAATTTCGCCTGGCTGGAGATGCAGCCGCATACCGGCCGCACCCACCAGCTGCGTGTGCATGCCCTTCATCTCGGCCATCCGATCATCGGCGATCCGAAATATTTCGAACACGACACCAACTGGGAGTTTCCCGGCGGCGTGCAGAAGCGGCTGCATCTGCACGCCCGGCGGATCGTCATTCCGCATCCGGCCGGCGGCGTGATCGATCAGATCGCGCCACTGCCGCCGCACATGGTGCAGACCTTCAACCTGTTCGGCTTCGACGAGGCAGAGCTCGGTGACTGAGGCGGCTCAGATGAAGGCCGTCCTGTTCGACTGCGACGGAACGATTGCCGATTCCGCCGGGCTGATTTCGGCCATCATGACGCGCGCGTTTCGCCGCTTCGACCTGGAGCCGCCGCCGCCGGAGGCGACGCGGGCGATCATCGGATTGTCTCTGGAAACGGCGGTGCAGGCGCTGCGACCATCGCTTGATCCAGCCCAGGCGCGCGAGATCGCCGAGGGGTATCGCGTCGAATACCGCGCCGAACGGGCCCGGCCGGACTTTTCGGAAGAACTCTTCGCCGGCATGGCGGATCTGGTGCGTGAGCTCTCGGCACGGGACGAGGTGCTTGTCGGCATGGTCACCGGCAAGTCGCGTCGCGGCGTTGCCGCCCTGACCGCCCATCATGGCATCGAGACGTGCTTTTCCGCGGTGCGGACGGCGGACGATTGTCCCTCGAAGCCGCATCCGGCGATGGTGCTCGAATGCTGCGAGGAATTCGGCGTCGCCCCGAAGGAGGCGGTCGTCGTCGGCGACACGACCTTCGACATGGAGATGGCGAAGGCGGCGGGCGCTCATGCCGTCGGCGTGTCCTGGGGCAGCCACTCGGTCGAGCTGATGCGCGGGGCCGGAGCCGACGAGATCGCCGAAAACGTCGATGCGCTGGTCGCGGCGCTCGAGCGTTTTCTGGCAAGGTGAGAGGCCAAGGGCACCGCGCGCGCAGCCTCGCCGCGCGTTCCATAATGCGCCGTGCGTCCGAATAAACGCACAAAGAACGCTCTAACTTATTGAAGCACCGCATCGTGCTTTGCGAAAGTCGAGCCCGATTCTGCAGCGCCACCAAGGGTCATCATGTCGAACACGCCCCCTTTTGCCCGACCGGAACTGCCGAAGCGTTTCTACAAGGCCGTCGCGGTCACCGAAACGCCGCAGGGTTTTGCCGTGTCGCTGGACGGCCGGCCGGTGAAGACGCCGGCGCGAAAGCCTCTCGCGGTGCCGACGAAGCCGGCGGCGGATGCGATCGCGGCCGAGTGGGAAGCCCAGAGCGAGCGCATCGATCCCGCCTCGATGCCGGTGACGCGGCTCGCCAACACGGTCATCGACGGCATCCTGGACGATCCCGAGCCGGTTCGGGCCGAGATTGCCCGCTTCGCCGAGACTGACATGATGTTCTACCGGGCCGGCGAACCCGAGCGGCTGGTGGAGCGCCAGCGTGAGCGCTGGGATCCGATCCTCGCATGGGCAGAGGAGCGTCTGGGGGCGCGGTTCACCCTTGCAGAGGGCGTCATGCATGTCGCCCAGCCGGACGCCTCGCTTGCGGTCGTCCGCGCGCATCTTCAGGGCTTTGCCGACGGATTCTCGGTCGCTGCGCTTCACCAGATGACGACGCTGACGGGCTCGGCCCTACTGGCGATGGCCATTGCCGACGGACGGCTTTCGGCGGAAGAGGCATGGGCGCTCGCCCATCTCGACGAGGACTGGAACGTCGAGCAGTGGGGCGCGGATGACGAGGCGATGGCGCGGCGCGATGCCCGTTGGCAGGAAATGCAGGCGGCCGCGGTGATGCTTGCCCGCGAGCGGCAATAGATCCCGCCACGCTCGCTGTCTGAGTTCGTTTCAGGCAACCGTATGGATTGCCTATCCTTCCTTCGCGACTTCGGGCGTAACCGGCCTCTTGGCACCGTCCACATCCCGCGGGCGCAATGATCGGTTGACGAGATATCCGATGCCCCCGCCGATCAGCGCACCGGCCCCCGACGTGACGAGCGGCAATGCGATGCCGACACCCACGAGCCCGATGACGGATCCGAGCGCGGCGCCGCCCAGGGCGCCGGCTCCGACGTCTTCGCTGGACGAGGATTTGGGAGATTTTTCGTCGGTTGAGGACATTGAAAAGGCCTGGTTCAGGATTTCGTCCACGTCATGTAGGACAAGAAGATGGTGACGAACAGGATAACGCAACTCACCATATAAACCGCGAGAGGTGGAGAATAGTTCTCCTCATGCCGCCAAATTGCGACAAACGACGCGTAAATCGTGACTGCGACGAGGTCAGCAATCAGCGCCGAACTCAGCATGGGATGTTGGCTGAACTTTGGAAACCAGAGATGCAGAGCCGTTCCAATCATGGTGGCAGAGTAGAATAACAATGCCCAAGGCGTAATTTCGGCGAACACCGTCTGAAGTTCGATATGGAACGCGTCATTGCCGGTAGACCAAAGCCCCAGGCACGCGATCGGTACGAAAACGGGACCGCCAATCGGAAAGATCGCCTGCCACCATAACCAGAGGCCCTTATCCTTCGCTGATTTCACGGTGCATCTGCCCTGCGGTATAGATCTCGACTGCGAAGAATCGACGTTGATGAGTGCCGTTACGTTAAGCGGTGGTCTAAATATTCACAATCATAAACTGTGGCACAATCCGCAAAATACCCGGTTCCTCGGGCCATCGGCTCTGCAGATCCAAGCTTGCGTTCGCCCCACCTTCTCACGCAGCGAGTGTCTGATGCGGCGTGCATACGCAGGCGCGTCCGGACTGTTTGGCAGCGTAGAGCGCCAGATCGGCGGCATTGAGCAGATCCGTCGGCGAATTTGGGCGGTTGTCGCCGTCGAAGGCGGAGACGCCGATACTGAGCGTCAGCTTGGCGCCGCGACCAGCTCCCGGATTGGGTATAGCGGCCAGCGCGACCGCCATGCTGATGCGTTTGGCGACGGCAACCGCTCCGGCAAGATTGGTTCGCGGCAGGATGATGGCGAATTCTTCGCCGCCATAGCGGGCGCACATGTCGCAATCGCGCCGCGTCTCATTGGTGACGAGATGCGCGATTCGCTGCAGGCAGCTGTCGCCGGCGAGGTGGCCGAGGGTATCGTTGTAGGCCTTGAAGTGGTCGATATCCATCATCAGCAGTGCCATCGAGTGTCCGACGGCGGTCGAGGCAAGCCACTCGGTCTCCAGATACTCATCGAACATCCGCCGGTTGGCGATCCCTGTCAGAGGGTCCTGCCGAGCGAGGACCTCGAGCTTTTCCTGCGCCATCTTCTGGACCGTGATGTCGCGCAGCGTCTCGACCACCGCGATCAGTCTGCCGTCTTCGTCCTTGATCGGCCCGGCATCGATCGCGAGATATCTCTGACCTCCAACGACAGGCAGATGGCACCAGTTCTCGGCTGAGAAGATTCCCCGGGCTGGGTCGGACGAGCAGTCGACCGAATAAAGGTCGGCGATCTCTTCGGCTGCATTGCCGATCACGAGGTCCGCAAGGCACGGACGCTCTTCGGTATAAAATCCCTGCCAATGGTCCTTGGTGCCGATGACGTCACCGGCGCTTATTCCGGTCAGACGCTCACAGGATCGGTTCCAGATGATGACGCGGCCGGTCTCGTCGAGGACGAATGTCGGAACAACGAGATGCTCCATCAAGCGAACCGCGAAATTCCGGTGCTGCCTTATCGCTCTCATCGGAAACGATCTCCCAATTCCTCGTTTCCAGAAAAAGCCAACTTCTATAACATATCCTTAATTTAACGTTGTGGTTGCGAAGAATATCGCTCTTTGAGCAAATTGCTTCCGGCGCCCGCACTCAGATTCCGGCAAACCACTCGTAGCCCCTGTCCTCCCAGTAGCCACCGTTTCCCTGACCATAAGCTGAAAGGGAATCGACCAGTGCGATCTTGCGAATGTATTTCGCCATCTTGTAACCGAGCTGACGTTCGACCCGAACGCGGAGCGGAGCGCCGTTGGAGACCGGCAAAGCCTGGTCGTTCAGCCCGTAGGCGAGGATCGTCTGGGGATGGCGGGCATCGGCGAGATCGATCGATTCGTAGTATCTGATCGGACCGGCGAAGCCATTTTCCATCGTGTCGAAACAGTCGAAGACGACGAAACGGGCTGGCGCCGTGGGTCTGACCTCGTCGAGCAGCGCCGCGAGCGGGACGCCCGTCCATTTGGCGATGCAGCTCCAGCCCTCGACGCAATCATGCCGTGTGATCTGGGTTCGGCTCGGCATGGCGCGCAGTTCGTCGAGGCTGAACTGCGCCGGCTTTTCGACGAGGCCGGATATTTTGAGCCGGTATGACGCGAAGTTGTCCGCCGCGAGCTGCCGGTAATCCACGTCACCGGGGTTGGTCGTTCCGTTGGGCCGCTGCGGCTGGCGGATCTCGCTTGGCGAATACTCGCGGGCGAGATCGTCGCTGCCGAGCAGCATGCGCTGGACGCGGTAGGTCAGGGAGTTCGCCGTCTCGAGAACGTCGCGGATCGTGGAGTCCCTCGATGCCACGCCGTCGAAGCAGCCGGCGAGCGGCGCAGTCGAAGCGACGGCCGCGCCCGTCAGGAAGCTGCGCCGGGAAAGGGTGAGGCGGGTCATCGGCGCTTCTCCGGGGCGGTGCGGTACCAGCCGGTGATGATCGAGCGGAGCTCGTTAATTGGGCCGGCGAGAACCACCATGAGGATATGAACGAGGAAAAAGGCGACGAGGCAGAGCATCAGCGCAAAGTGGATCGTGCGGGCGGTCTGCCGGCCGGCGAAAAGGTCAAGCAGAACAGGAAACTTTGCAACGACCCCCGGCGACATCGTCAGCCCGGTGAGGACGATCAGTGGCAGGACGACGAAGAGGATACCGGCATAGGACAGCTTCTGCAGGACGTTGTAGGCGCCGTCGTGACGGAACCGCAGGCGCAGATGATCGGCGACGTCGCGCGGCAGGCGCTTGAGGTCTCGCCATGTCGGCACCAGCTCGCGCAGGTGACCGTTGGCGATGCTGGCAATCAGCCAGACGAGGAGCGTCGCGACGAGCACCCAGGCGAAGAAGAAGTGGACGACGCGGCCGGTCGCCAGATCCCGGTAGCCGGGGATCGTCAGCCAGCCGGGGAAACTCTTGCGGGCCATGCCGTCGCCCTGCGGAACGAGGCCGAGCCAGCCCGTCGTCTCGAATTGGTGGCCGAAGATGGTGGTCACACCCTGAAGCTCGCCGCCGACTTGGACCGTGCCGATCGACAGGATGGAATTGTCGAAACCGAAGCCGGATTGCTGGCCGATATAAAGGTCGGGCCGTGCCATGAAGATCTGCAGGCCGGAAAGCAGCATGAAGAACAGGGTGATCGCCCAGATCCAGTGGGTCACGCGGGTCGCGATCTTCTGGCGGTAGACGAGCCGGCCGGCATCTCTGCTTGAAGTTTCGGTCTCCGTTTCATCGCCGCCGCCCCGGTCTTTCGGGGCGTCGACATCGCTCATTGTCGCCATTGCGAAAGTCTTCCTTCGCTCTTCTGCGGATTTTCCGTCGTTGCAGATGGACGACGGATCAGGGCCTTGTTCGCACGGAAGTGCCAGGAGGTTTCAGGTCGCTCTCCCCATCGTGATCTCAGGCGAGGCGCGAAGGGATCAGCGCGAAACCCTTGTGAGAACCTGATCGAGCGCCTGCAGGAAGCGCGAGCGGTCGGCGGCGGTGAAGCTGGCATTGTAGCCCTTCGATTCGCCGGTTTCGCGCAGATGCTGCTTGAAGGCCCGCATCGACAGGGCGGTCCCGATCGTCTCAGCGGTAAACTCGCGGCCCGTCGGGCCGAGGGCCGCAGCGCCTTTTTCGAGCGCCCGGGCCGCCAGGGGGATGTCCGCGGTGATCACCACGTCGCCGGCAGTGCAGTTCTCGACGATCCAGTCGTCGGCAGCGTCTGCGCCATCCGGGACGACAACGATGCGGGCTTCGGGAAAGCGCGACGGCCGCATGCCGCCGTTGGAGACCAGGATGACCGCCGCAGCCTTGCGGGTGGCGACGGTGATGGCCTCGTCCTTCACCGGACAGGCGTCGGCATCGACAAAAAGGGTCGTCACGGCAGTCTCATCCTCGCTTCGATCGGTCTTTTCGGGGCGGGCCAGGCGAACGGGCGGGCTTGTCGCCCGGCCGGAAAGGCGCCTTAACCGGACAGCAAATCCATCGCACTTCGTTTCCGTCGATGGCGGGATCCTTCGAACCATGCCATGCAGCGGAATGACCGACACCAGCCAATCCTACACCAATACGCCGAGCGAGACCCTGCGAGGCATGGCGATCATGATCCTCGCCGCCGCCTTCATTCCAATTCTCGACGTGTTCGGCAAGAAGCTGGTGACGGTCCATCAGCTCTCGCCGGGCGAGGTCGGGATGTTTCGCCTCGGTATCCAGGCTGGCCTGACCTTGCCGATCGTCCTCGTCGCCAATGGATGGGCAGGGCTTGCGACCACGCGGCCGTTTCTCAACGTCCTGCGTGGTCTGCTCCTCGCACTCGGAACCCTGTCGTTTTTCGCAGCGCTTCGTTTCATGCCGCTTGCCGACGCGACGGCGGTGTTTCTGGTCGAGCCCTTGATGGTCACGCTCCTGTCGGCCGTCTTTCTGAAGGAAACCATCGGCTGGCGACGGGTGGCGGCGGTCGCGATCGGCTTTGTCGGAGCGATGATCATCATCCAGCCGAGCTACGCCATTTTCGGCCCCGCTTCGCTGTTGCCGCTGATGGCGGCCTTCGCGGTCGCCCTCTATCTCATTCTCAGTCGCAAGGTCTCGCGCGGGACGAGCCCGCTGGCGATGATGGTCTATGGCGGTCTCGTTGGCGCCCTTGCCCTGGCGCTGGCCATCGCGCTCGGGCAGGGGAGCGGCATCGAGGAGCTTCGTTTCAGCTGGCCCCCGACGGCGACGGCATGGATGCTGCTCTTTCTCGCCGGCCTGGTCGGAACCGTCGGCCATCTCATGTTCATCTATGCCTATCGCCTCGCACCCGCCTCGGTCCTCGCACCGTTCGGCTATGTCGAGATCGTCTCGGCGATCGGTCTTGGCTATCTGGTCTTCGGCGACCTGCCGAACCTCGCGAAATGGCTCGGCATGGCGATCATCGTCGCATCCGGCCTTTTCGTCTTCCTGCGCGAACGCAAGGCCAAAATGGCCGTCGTCGAAATCCGCCGGGTGCCGCCGCCGCACTGAGCGTCTCGATCTTCCGATTCGGCTTTTTTCGGAAGCGCGCTGTTCATCGGATTCGAAACATCCTTCGCGAAGACTACTATCAACCGTGAGGCGTCAGGCGCGAGCCGCGCGAACAGGGGATGTTGCATGGTCAAGAGCGTTCACGTCGAAATCACCGGCCGGGTGCAGGGCGTCGGCTATCGCGCCTGGTGCGAAGAGGAGGCGCGGCGGCTGGAATTGTCGGGCTGGGTGCGCAATTGCCGCTCCGGCGCCGTCGAGGCGGTTTTCAGCGGTGAGGATGCCGCCGTCGACGAGATGCTCGGCGCGGCCGAGGCGGGGCCGGCCTGCAGCAACGTCCACGATGTCCGCGTCATCGGCGATGTCGAGAGCTATGAGGGCGAATTCGAGGTTCGCCCGACGGAGTAAGGCGGCCGGCCAGCACGGGGGGCGCTGGGGTCACCCCCCGACGGTCGCGGGCCGCGAGGCTCCGAACACCGTCTCGAAATTCTTCCGCAAAAGGGCGTCCACCTCGGGCATCGAGACGAGTATGCCGAGATCGGCCAGGCTGGTCACGCCGTGGCCGCGAATGCCGCAGGGCACAATGCCGGAAAAATGCGTGAGGTCGGGATCGACGTTGAGCGAGATGCCGTGGAACGTCACCCAGCGGCGAACGCGGATGCCGATCGCCGCGATCTTGTCCTCGCTGACGGCCCCGTCTGAGGACCGCTCACCCTCCGGCCGCGCGACCCACACGCCGACGCGGTCCTCGCGTCGCTCGCCGACGATCTGAAACTCCGAGAGCGTGGCGATGATCCAGGATTCCAGCGCGGCGACGAAGGCGCGGACGTCCTGGCGCCGGCGTTTGAGATCCAGGAGCACATAGGCCACCCGCTGGCCGGGCCCGTGATAGGTGTACTGGCCTCCGCGCCCGGCCGAAAACACCGGAAAGCGGTGATCGAGCAGGTCATCGTCCCTGGCGCCGGTGCCGGCCGTATAAAGCGGCGGATGTTCCACCAGCATGACCGCTTCGGCCGCCTCACCCTCGGCAATGGCGGCGACGCGAGCCTCCATGGCCGCAAGCGCCGTGTCATAGGATGTCAGGCCGTCGAGCACGATCCACTCGACCGGCGGCGACCCGTCGGAGGGCAAGAAGCGATCGGTCGCGGCGAGAAGCCGGGGCGCTGCGGTCTGCGGGGGATGGCTCGTCATGGGCGGGATATAGCGATTCCAACCGTCACCGGGGAAGGGGGGCTTCACCGGGAAAGGGAAATCACGCGGCCTCGATCGGCATTCTGCCGGCGCATCATGCGCTGAAGACGGGCCTGTCTCATGCCAGGGGCGGACAACATCACGATTTCCGCGACGGGCGAGAAGTTTGGTCTTGTGCCGCCCGGCATCTCTTGTTACACGCCCGCCACCGACGGAAAACAACCGTCGGAATCACGGCGTGCGGTCGTGGCGGAATTGGTAGACGCGCAGCGTTGAGGTCGCTGTGGGGCAACCCGTGGAAGTTCGAGTCTTCTCGACCGCACCAGCCATGTTTTCAGCACCGATAGCGATCCTCTCGTCCCAAGGCAGCATGCGCTGCGTGCGAATACAAGCGATGTCCGTGGCAACGCTTTGCAGGTGACCCCAATCCGGCCATGGCGATATGAAGCGGCGGACCATCGGCCAGGCCGACGATCGCGCCTTTCTCGTCACTGAACCTCAGAAGCGATAGTTCAGGCCGATCTTGCCGAGATGAAAATCGACATCGACATCCTCGACGCCGAAGAAGTCCGCCGGACCACCGGTCAGATCGAATTCCCGACTGCCGAGATCGACATAGTTGTATTCGGCCTTGAGAGTCAGATTGTCGAACACGGCATATTCGACGCCGGCGCCGACCGTATAGCCGGTCATCGTCCGGGAGTCCGAGCCGCCATCGTCGTCGGCCACCCGGTCGAAGGTGTCGATGCCGACGCGGCCGACCGCCAGACCGCCGGTCACGTAGGGCAGGAACTTGTCGAAGGCATAACCGACGCGAGGCCTCACGGTCAGAAGCCAGTCGAGGTCGGCGTGCCACTCGGGATCGGAACTGACGAAGTCTGCGTCGAAATCGCTGCCGGCAAAGTCAGCTTCGAGGCCGAGAACCCAGTTGTCGATCTGATAGTTGTAGCCGAGCGTGCCGCCGTAGAAGCCGCCTTTCGCATCATCGAGCGGATCGGCGAAGTCGTTCAGCGAGTGGAAGACACCACCTTCCGACTCGGCGGTAAGATCGCCTGAGCCGTAGCCGCCGTAGATACCGACATAGAAGCCGCTCCAGTCATAGGCCGAAACGATCGGCGCAACGGCGACCGGAGCGTCGTAGATGACGTCGGCCGCCTCAGCTGCCGAGGTCAAGGTGACGAATGCTGCACCCGCCAACAGAGCATTACGGAACGATAGCATGGTTGATTCCCTCGTTTATGAACGGAGAACCAGTAATCATGGAAGCGTTGTTTCAGGTATTGCAGAGAAAACACAACCTGAAAACGTAGTTTTCGTAACCGTTGCATATATTAAGAAAATCCACCGGTCAGCCAGCGTTCATGCGATAAGGATGAAGGCGTTGGTCGACCGGTGTTGCGCCGAACGGCGATCGTCTCGAAGACTATCGGTAACAGGCGGTGCCTTACTCTTCGGAAGCGCTGGGCGCCATTCCGAGCGCCTGAAGGTAGAGGTCGAGGACCGCTTCCATTTCCTGGCGCTCCTCGGCGTCCTGCTTGCGGAGCGAGATGACGCGGCGAAGCACCTTGGTGTCGAAGCCGTTGCCCTTGGCCTCGGCATAGACGTCCTTGATGTCGTCCGAGATCGTCTTCTTTTCTTCCTCGAGCCGCTCGATCCGCTCGACGAAAGAGCGGAGTTGATCCTGTGCGACTCCGTTGACGTCAGACATGTTGGCACTCCGTGTTCGTTGGTTCCGATGGGCAGCCTTTAAAGGGCTTTCCTAAGCCTTTCGTTACCATGGCGAATGCGCCTGCCCGGATCGGACGCGCAAGGGGAGAAAGGTGTGGAAAGCGAGGATGGTGGGCCCGATCAGTGCCGATCGCCCGTTGCGCCCGCGGCAAACGCCGCCTGTGCCTCAGGGCTGGCGTCGCGCTGATACTTCTGTCGCCACTCGTCGTAGGGCATACCGTAGACGATCTCGCGCGACTCGTCCTTGGTCATGGCGATGCCGTCGGCCTCGGCCGCCTCGCGGTACCAGTTGGACAGGCAGTTGCGACAGAAGCCGGCGAGGTTCATCAGATCGATGTTCTGGACGTCGGTTCGCTCGGACAGGTGATCGCGCAGCCGGCGAAACGCCGCCGCCTCGAGTGCGATGCGCTGCTCCTTGGAAAGATCGGGCATGGCTCAGTCTCCGGTTTTATGATTCGTCGCCCGCATATCGACCCTCGGGCGGCCGGCATCAAGGATGCCGGAGCCGGGCTGTCCTTCGAGGGCCGATCAGCCGTGGCGGGTCGATCATTCCTTGCGCCAGCGAAACGTTCTGGGCCTTGCAGGCGCGCTGGGGGCTTCTAACGGTTGCGTTTGCCGTGCTATCGCCGTCCTTCTTCTGGCCGGTGATTGCCGTTCGGGGGAGGCATTGCGGCGTGATCGGCACGGGCTTGGAGGCAGACGGCGAGGGCGCGGGGCAAGGATCAGCTGTTGCCTTGGCTGTTTCGTCCGGTCGGCTGCAGCGTCGCGCAAGCTTGTCATCGATAGGTGCTAGGTAGGACGCGGCGCGTTCTTCCCCTCGTTGACACCGCCTGGTGCAACGCGAACATTGCGGATCGAAGGGTCGATTGTTTTCAGGAAGTGCAATATGAAGCTCTTAGGCGTGTTCAAGGCCGTGCCGAAGCCCATTCGTCTCGCCACGATTGCCATTGGCGCCTTCGTGCTCAGTGCGCCGCTTAGTGCCGTCGGCGCCAGGGCCGACTTCAGGGTCTGCAATGGCACGCAGTCGCTCGTCGGCGTCGCCATCGGCTACCGGGCCGAAGCCGGCTGGACGACGGAGGGCTGGTGGCGCATACCGGCGACGACCTGCAAGTCGATCATCGAGGGGCCGCTTTCCTCGCGCTACTATTATCTCTACGCCGAAGATGCCGATGGCCGCAGCCGCTGGGCCGGCCAGATCAACCTTTGCATCGCAGAAAACGAGTTCAAGATCACCGGACGCAAGGACTGCCTCAAACGCGGCTATCAGCGTATGGGGTTCCGGGAGTACGACACCGGCGAGCAGGCGAGCTGGATGGTGCAGCTCACCGAAGCGCCAAGAACCGAATCGGGGAACGAATGAGACGAAACCGAAGGGTCAAGATCCTCGCGACCTTGGGACCGGCATCCTCGTCCGAAGAGATGATCCGCAGCCTCCACGAGGCCGGCGCGGACGTCTTCCGCATCAATATGAGCCACGCCGATCACGACCTGATGCGCGACCTCGTCGCCCGCATCCGCAAGGTCGAGGCCGAGCTCGGCCGGCCGATCGGCATTCTCGCCGATCTGCAGGGGCCGAAGCTGCGGGTCGGCAAGTTCGCCGAGGGCAAGGTGTCGCTCTCGCTCGGCCAGACCTTCACGCTGGACGACAATCCCGAGCCCGGCGACGCGAACCGGGTGCAGCTGCCGCATCCCGAGATCCTCGAGGCTGTCGAGGTCGGACACCGGCTCCTGATCGACGACGGCCGGCTGCAGCTCGAATGCGTCGCCACGGATAACCGCCACATCGAATGCAAGGTCGTGGCCGGCGACAAGATCTCGGACCGCAAGGGCGTCTCGCTGCCCGACACGACGCTGGCGACGGGCGCCCTGACCGACAAGGACAGAAAAGATCTCGATGCGGTCCTCGCCGCCGATGTCGACTGGGTGGCGCTCTCCTTCATCCAGCGGCCGGACGATCTGGCCGAGGCGCGCAAGATCGCCCGGGGCCGGGCGTTCCTGCTGTCGAAGATCGAAAAGCCCCAGGCGGTCGAGCGTCTCGACGAGATCATCGAGCTGTCCGACGCCATCATGGTGGCGCGCGGCGATCTCGGCGTCGAACTGCCGCTCGAAGCGGTGCCCGGTATCCAGAAGCGGATCACCCGCGCGGCGCGCAAGGCCGGCAAGCCCGTCGTCGTCGCCACGCAGATGCTGGAATCGATGATCTCCGCGCCGGTTCCGACGAGAGCCGAGGTCTCGGATGTCTCGATCGCCGTCTATGAGGGCGCCGACGCCATCATGCTGTCGGCCGAATCGGCGGCGGGGCAGTATCCGATCGAATCCGTTTCGATGATGGACCGGATCGCCCAGCGCGTGGAAAAGGACCCGCTCTATCCGGGCATCATCTTCGCCCAGCGGCCCGAGCCGGAGCCGACCGGCGCCGACGCCGTTTCGCTCGCCGCGCGGCAGATGGCCGAAACCCTCGGCGTCGCGGCCATCGTCACCTACACCGCCACGGGCACCACCGGGCTGCGAACGGCGCGCGAACGGCCCCAGATCCCGATCCTGGCGCTCTCGCCGGTGCTCGGGACCGCGCGGCGGCTGTCGCTGGTCTGGGGGATGCACTGCGTCGTCACGGAGGACGCCCAGGACCTCGACGACATGGTCGATCGCGCCTGCCGGATCGCCGTCGAGGAAAAATACGCCAAGTCCGGCGAACGGGTGATCGTCACAGCCGGCGTGCCACTCAGGACGCCGGGAGCCACCAACATGCTGCGCATCGCCTATATCGGTTCGGACGGCCTGTCAGCCGTGTAGACAGCCTCGCCGCTCGAACGAAAGGCCCGGCGTGAATCTCCACGCCGGGCCTTTTCGATTCGCAGCGGAATTCCCGTGACCGCGGGCTACTTCGCGGTGTCGGTGCTATCCGAAGATGTGTCGGCGGGCATCGAGCTGTTCGAGGAGCCGCCCGACGACATGTTCGAGCCTGACTGGCCACCCTGTCCGTCCCGGCGCTGGGCGCCCATGACGCGGCCGCTGGTGTCGATCATCATGACGACGCGTTCGCCGTCGGGGGTGGTGGCGCCGACGATATAAGCAGCGTCCATGATCGCGGCGTCGGTGTAGCCGGCGGACTGCAGCGCCTTCAGAACCTTGTTCTGCGAGGTCACCATGTCGCCGGCCGACATCGCTTTGGTGCCCGACGTCGATGTCGACTGATCGGTCGAGCCACTGTCCCCGGACATCGCCGGCTGCTGCGTGGTCGTCGATCCGGACGTATCGGACTGCGCCAGTGCGGGCGCTGCGGCGAAAGCAAAGACGGTCGTTGCGAGAATGAACTTTTTCATCGTGTTCCTCCGTTCTTTATCCAGGCGCCGGTTCGCGCCGGGTTCACGAAGGCCAATCCCAAGATGTCTCGATCGTTCCAAAAGACGAATTTAGAAAATCATTAAGAGCAATTAGCCAGGCAAGAGCATCACCTGTCAGAAGAGGGGGCCGGTGATAATCGCTGTATTGTTGGCCAGCAAATCTATCCTCAAACGAGGATACTAGAGACCGCCGCACCCCTGGAGCATGATCCCGAACAATGGGAGCCGATTTTCGGAAAATATCCGGCCCCCAACGAGAGGACAGAGCGGGAGAATGAGCGAAGCTCATCTCATCCTCTCTAGGAGCGTCAGGACACAGACGGATGCGTTGCGTCCGGGGGGGGGGCGCCTCAGATCGCTGGGCCCGTCAGCTCCTCGGACAGCCGGCCGGCGGCGTCCTGCGCCGATTTCAGCGCGGGATAGACGGCGAGGACCTTCTCGTAGGTCTCGAGCGCCTTCTTTTTCTCGTCGAGCCGTTCGAGGATCATCGCGAGCCCCATCAGGGCGCCCCAGTGGCGCGGTTCGCGATTGAGGGTCTGCTCGATGTCGGCCAGCGATCGACCCCACCGGTCCATGCTGAAATTCAACGTCGCTCGCCGGTTCCACGCCTCGGCATAATCCGGGTCGAGAACCAGCGTCTGATCGAGGACGTCCATCGCGGCCGCATTGTCCTTGTGGCCCATGGCCTTTGCGGCACGCTGCATCAACAGATCGATCGTGGCGCTTCCGGAGCGGCGCCATTCGCGCTCGATTCTGGCTGCGATGCGGGCGGCCTTGGTGCCGTCGGCCTGCTTGCGCAGCTCCGAGAACAGCCGTTCGATCTTCTCCTCCCGGGTCTCGTCCGGCCGGTTCGCGGGCGCGGTGTCGGCCTGATCGACGGGAGCGGGATCGCTGGTCGCGTCGTCCTCGGCAAGGGGCGCGCTGCCGAAGGCGTCCGGCGTGTCGGGCGCTACGTCGGGCGCCGGGACGATCATCGGCGATTCCTCGCCGCCGGGCGCGGAGGGTGCCTCGGGAGCCTTCCCGCCCTCCGGTGGCATGACGGAGGGTGGCGTCTGCTCCTGAGCCGCCGCGTGGCTCGAAAGACCGAGGCCAAGACCGAGGCCGAGGGGCAGGGCGAGAGCGAAATGAAGAGCGTGCCGCATCAGCGAAGAATCATCGATCGCAGCCCGCCTGTCAATTTGACGATCGCGTGAGGCCACAAGCGAAAACCCGCCTGGAACGGATCCAAGGGCGGGTCTTGCAGTCTCGAACAACAAAGCGCCCGGGCCAGGGCCCGGATCGGCGCGTCAGCCCTGGCGGGCCTTGAAGCGCGGCGCTTCCTTGTTGATGATGTAGATGCGTCCCTTGCGGCGAACCATGCGGTTGGCGCGATGGCGGGACTTCAGAGCTTTGAGAGAGTTCTTGATCTTCATGACTTCACCGGATCGATCGTCGCGACGATCGGGTCCTTCCGCTCCGCCGCATGAGGAAAGGCGCGCCATTTCGAGCGCGCCAAGTTGATGGGTGGCAGATAGCCAGAAGACGCTTTGATGTCAATCTGTCTAAGCCCGAAAACCCGGTCATGCCCCGCGGGAGAGTGGCGTTACGTGGGTGACATGGCCCATCTTGCGTCCGCGGCGCACCTCGGCCTTGCCGTAGAGATGGAGGACGCTGCGCGGCTCGGCGACGAGGCGATCGAATCGATCCACGTCCTCGCCGATGAGATTTTCCATCACGCAGTCGAAATGCCGCTCCGGGCTCGCAAGAGGAAGGCCCGCGATCGCCCGGACATGCTGCTCGAACTGCGAGACGAGGCAGGCGGCCTCGGTCCAGTGGCCGGAATTGTGGACGCGCGGGGCAATCTCGTTGACGAGGAGCGTGTCGTCCTTGCCGACGAAGAACTCGACGCCGATCACCCCGACATAGTTCAGATGCGACAGGATCTGCGCCGCGATCGCTTTCGCCCGCTCCGCCAGCTCGTCCGTTACCCGGCCCGGGATGGTCGAGGACTTCAGGATGCCGAGGCTGTGGACGTTCTCCGCCGGATCGTAGGCGGCGATGGCGCCGTCCTGGCCGCGCGCGGCGATGATCGAGATCTCGTAGGCGAAGGGGACGCGCTTTTCGAGAATCGCCGGAGCCCGCCCGATCGCCTCGAATGCGTCGGTAAAGGTCGTATCAGCGTTCAGCCTCGCCTGTCCCTTGCCGTCATAGCCGAATCGGCGGGTTTTCAGGATGCAGTCGCCGCCAAGGTCGAGGAGAGCGTGCCCGAGCTCGTCGGCGGCATCGATCGCCCGCCAGTCCGCCGTCTCGACGCCAATGCCGTTGAGAAAAGCCTTTTCGACGACGCGGTCCTGGGAGACCTCGAGGGCTTCGGCCGGCGGGGCCAGCGGTGTTTCCCCCATCGCCTTGCGGAGCGGCGCGACAGCGACGTTCTCGAACTCGTAGGTGAGTACGTCGGACAGGCCGGCGAGACGCCTCAGGCAGGCCTCGTCGTCATAGGGGCCGACGATCATCTCCGTCGCGACCTGGGCTGCGGGACAGGCCGCGCTCGGATCGAGGACGGTGATCCGGTATCCGAATCTTGCAGCGGCCATGGCCAGCATGCGGCCGAGCTGACCGCCGCCCACGATGCCGATGGTAGCGCCTGGGCGCAGCGGGAAGTCGGTCACGTTTCGTCCCTCGGGATTTCCTCCACCGCCGCCGTTTGGGCCGCGCGGTAGGCGTCGAGGCGGGTGGCGAGCGCCTCGTCCGACAAGGCGAGGACGGCTGCCGCAAGGAGGGCTGCATTGACCGCGCCGGCCCGGCCGATGGCGAGTGTTCCAACGGGAATCCCGGCCGGCATCTGGACGATCGAAAGCAGGCTGTCCTCGCCGGAAAGGGCGCGGCTTTCGACCGGCACGCCGAACACCGGCAGCGGCGTCATTGCCGCGGTCATGCCGGGCAGATGCGCGGCGCCGCCGGCGCCGGCGATGATCACGCTGAAGCCCTCGTCACGGGCGCCCTTGGCAAAGCTGTAGAGCCGGTCGGGGGTCCGGTGGGCCGAGACGATGCGCGCCTGATAGCCGATGCCGAGACCATCCAGCGTGTCGGCGGCGTTTTTCATGACGGGCCAGTCCGACTGGCTGCCCATGATGATGGCGACGGGTGTGGATGGCATGCTCACGCACTGATGTCCGGTATGATCTGGTCCTCGAGGTCCTGCAGCTTGTCCTTGACCGCAAGTTTCTTCTTCTTCATCCGCTGGATGCGCAGCCTGTCACAGCCCATCGCCTCCATCGCCTCGATCGCGACGTCGAAGTCGGCGTGATCCTGGCGAAGCCGCGCCACTGCGAGCCTCAGCCCTGCCTGCTCTTGTTCCCCCATGAAACTCCTTTCGAGACACTTCGCCGCACGCTCACCGCGAGCCGGTTCGAAGCTCTTGCCACACCGTCATATTTTGTAAACCGCCCGCTGAGTTGACCCGCCGGAATCTTGTTTCCCCGTTCGACAGTACCAAGGTTTTGTGACACGCTCGACTGGTTTCAGTCACGGCTCAAGTCTGGCGTGCCGGACCCAACTCTCGAAGGGAGATGCCCATGTCCTTGAACACCCACATCACGACGCTGGAGCAGCGCCACACTGTCCTCGATCAGGAGATTACGGCAGCGATGGCATCAAAGCCAGCCATGAGCGATGCGGAGATCAGGGGGATGAAGCTGAAAAAGCTTCGGCTGAAGGATGAAATCGAACGGCTGAGGCGCGCCGAGCACTGATCGGCGCAAATCAGATGCCGGGCGTGGCGATTGCCACGCTCGGTTTTCAGGGGGCCGCAAGGCCCTTTTTTGTGCCCGGCCTTCGGATCGGAGACGCGAATCGAATGCCGGGCCCGCTACCCGTCGACCATCTTGCGCAGCACGTATTTCTGGATCTTGCCGGTCGAGGTTTTCGGCACCTCGGCAAAGCGGATTTCCTTGGGACACTTGAATCGCGCGAGCTTCTCCCGGCAGTGGGCGATGAGGTCTTCCTCCGAGACCTCGCGGCCGGGCTTCAACTCGACGAAGGCGAGGGGTGTTTCGCCCCATTTGTCGTCGGATTTGGCGACCACGGCCGCCGTCGCCACGGCCGGATGCTGGTAGAGCGCGTTCTCGACCTCGATCGAAGAGATGTTCTCGCCGCCCGAGATGATAATGTCCTTCGCCCGGTCCTTCAGCTCGATATATCCGTCCTCGTGCATGACGCCGAGATCGCCGGAATGAAACCAGCCGCCGCGAAACGCTTCTTCGGTGGCGTCCGGGTTCTTCAGGTAGCCGCGCATCACGATGTTGCCGCGGAACATGACCTCGCCGATGGTCTCGCCGTCGGACGGCACCTTTTCCATGCTGTCGGGATCCATCACGGCGAGGTCTTCCAGCGCCGGATAGCGCACGCCCTGACGCGCCTTCTGAGCGGCTCGCGCCGGCGCGTCGAGCGCGTCCCATTCGGCTTTCCAGGCGTTGACGACGGCCGGTCCGTAGGTCTCGGTGAGGCCGTAGAGATGGGTCACCTGAAAGCCGGCCTCGCTCATGCCGGCAAGCACCGACTGGGGCGGAGGCGCGGCGGCGGTGTTGAACGTCACCGTCTGCTCGAAGGGGCGCTTGTCGCCCTCGTCGGCATTGATCAGCGTCGCCATGACGATCGGGGCACCGCACAGATGGGTGACGCCGTGATCGGCAATGGCGTCGTACATCGCCTTGGCCCGCACCCATCTGAGGCATACATGGGTGCCGGCCTGGATGGCGAGCGTCCAGGGAAAGCACCAGCCGTTGCAGTGAAACATCGGCAGCGTCCACAGATAGACCGGATGACCGCTCATTCCCGCCGCGACGATGTTGGCGTAGCCCATCAGGGCCGCGCCACGATGGTGGTAGACGACGCCCTTCGGATTGCCGGTCGTGCCCGACGTATAGTTCAGCGAGATCGCGTCCCATTCGTCGCCCGGCATCTGCCAGGCAAATTCCGGGTCGCCCTCGGCGACGAGCGCCTCGTATTCGATTTCGCCGATCGGATCGCCCTTCCTCGCCGGCGCGTCTTCGGGAAAGTCCGGATCGTCATAGTCGACGACGAGGGGGGAGACGGTCGCCTTCTTCAGCGCCTCCGCCATGACGGCAGAGAATTCGCGATCGACGAGGACGACCTTCGCTTCGGCGTGATCGAGCTGGAAGGCGATGATGTCGGCATCGAGCCGCGTGTTGATCGACAGGAGCACCGCGCCGGCCATCGGCACGCCGTGATGGGCCTCGAGCATCGCCGGGGTGTTGGAGAGCATCGCCGCGACGGTCTCGCCGCGCTTTATGCCGCGCTGCGTCAGGGCCGAGGCGAGGGCGCGCGAGCGAGCGTAGAAGTCGCGATAGCTGCGGCGCAGCGCGCCGTGGACGATCGCGGTGCGATCGGGATGGACCTGCGCCGCCCGCGACAGATAGCTCAGCGGCGTCAGCGGCTGGTAATTCGCCGCGTTTCGGTCGAGATCGTCGTCGTAGATTCCCAAGAGGCCCTCCCATTCTGGACTTCGTGTCGGTCTTGCGCCGACATCGATTGCATAGCCGGCTTCATGATAGAAGCGCCGTCGCGCCATCATAGGTAAGTTTCAGGCCGATCGGCAGCAGCAGCCAGTAGATGATGCGGTAGAATACGGCCGGATCGGCGCGCTTGACCAGCCAGATCCCGGCCAGGGTCGCCAGCGGAGCGAGGGGCAGAAGCACCGCCGAGGTTCCCAGATTGCCGGGCGAGAATTCGCCGAGAAGCCCGTAGGGCAGGAGCTTCATGGCGTTGACGGCGGCAAAGAAGACGACGGACGTTCCCGCGAAGATCGGCGGATCAACTTTCAAGGGCACGACATAGACCTGAAAGGGCGGGCCTCCGGCATGGCTGACGAAGCTGGAAAAGCCGGAGACGGCGCCCCAGAAGGCTCCTCTCGCCGGCTGCTGGGGCCGGGCGGGCCGATCCCTGCCGCGCCCGAGGAACCAGTTCGCGAAGAACCACAGGGCCAGAAGGCCGAGTGTCAGGCGAAAGGCGTCTGCGGAGACCGAAGCCACGGTCAGATAGCCGACGAGAACGCCGATGGCGGCGGCGGGGATCATGGTCCGGACGATGCCGCGATCGAACTGACCGCGCCAGGCGACGAGGCCGATGAGATCCATGACGACGAGGATCGGCAGAAGGACACCGGCCGCCGTGACCGGATCGACCGCCATCGCCATCAGCGGCACGCCGACGAGCGTTGCCGTGCCGCCAAAGCCGCCTTTCGACAGACCGATCAGGATCACCGCCGGAACGGCCAGGGCATAAAAGAGCGGGTCGGTAATCACGGGTCTTCGCGTCCTTTCGATCCCATGTCGATAGGCAGCGATCCTGTTGCCGGCAAGGGCCATCCGGCGCAGCCCAGGCAGACCCCGCGCTCCGCCGCGCGGCTGAAGGCACTCGCGAGCTGCCGTGACGGGCGATCCGGCCTTGCCGCTTCACAGTCCGCCGCGTCTGGAGTATCGACGATCGATTATGACTTCTGATGATCTCATTCGCCCGAGGCTCGTGCTCGTCACGACGCCGCTGACCGACGCCGACGCCGAGGAGAGAATGCGTGCCGCACTCTCTGGCGGCGACGTCGCCTCCGTGCTGATCGACGCCGCAGGACGCGACGCCGCCGAATTTCAGCGGCTTGCCGAAACGCTGGTACCGCTCGCCCAGGCGGCGGGTGCGGCGGCGATCGTCGTCGACGACAGCCGTGTCGCCGGCCGAAGCCGGGCCGATGGCCTGCATCTGACGGGCGGTGACATCGAGGCCCTGGGCGACGCCGTCTCCCGGCATCAGCCGAAGCTGATCGTCGGCGGCTCGGGCTTCACGTCGCGGCACGGCGCGCTGGAGGCCGGCGAGCGGATGCCCGACTATATCCTGTTCGGCCGATTTGCCGGGGACACCGAAGCCGAGCCGCACAAGAAGAACCTCGCGCTCGCCGAATGGTGGGCGCAGATCGTCGAGGTGCCCTGCATCGTGATGGGCGGCGCGGAGCTTTCCACGCTCGAGGTCGCCGCCGCCACGCGAGCCGAGTTCGTGGCGCTGTCGCGTGCGGTCTTCGGTGATGGCGTCGATCCTGCGGCGGCCGTGGCACAGGCAAATTCGACCTTCGACGCAGTGTTCGAACGGATGTCGCAGTGAAGCGCCGGGCGAACCCTTTCAGGCATCAGCTGAGCATCGGGCCCGATGTGCCAACGCGATCTGTCCTGGCTGCGGTTTTCCTGGCCATCATCGCCTGTCACGCCCCGTCGCAAGCCGCCGCGCAGGGCACCGCCGCCCCGGCCGCCGGGTCGAAGGACGCCGCTGCTGCCGGTAAAAGCCAGGGGCCGAGCAAGGCCGATCTGGCCTATGGCGCCTTTCAGCGCGGCTATTATCTGACGGCCGTCAAATTGGCCGAGCCGCTCGCCAATCTCGGCGATCCGGCGGCACAGACCCTGCTTGGCGAGATCTATTCTCGCGGGCTCGGCGTCCGGCGCGACATGAAGGAGGCGGCACGCTGGTTCAAGGCGGCCGCGACGGCCGGCAATCCGGAAGCGCAGTTTCGCTATGCGATGATCCTTCTCGATGGAACCGTCGTCGAGAAGGACGAAGCCCAGGCGCGTGATCTGATGCAGGCGGCGGCCGACCGCGGGCTGCCGCTCGCCGAATACAATTTCGGCCAGATGCTGATCGAGGCTTCACCCTCGGGCGGCTTCAAGGACGCGGCCGGCTATTTCGAGAAGGCGGCGAGCGCCGGCGTCGCCGAGGCCCAGTATGCGATGTCGCAGCTCTTTGCCAACGGACGCGGCGTTCCGCGCGACCTCGACCGGGCGAGAGCCTTCCTGCATGCTTCGGCGCTCAACGGCTTTTCCATCGCCCAGATCGAATACGGCATCTGGCTGATCAACGGCAAAGGCGGGCCGGCCCGGTTGAAGGAAGGGTTCTTGTTCCTGAAACACGCAGCCGTGCTGGGCAATCCGATTGCCGTCAATCGCGTCGCCCATCTCTACAAGGACGGGATCGGCACGGAACCCGACCTTGCCGAGGCGGCGAAATGGGCGGTTCTCGCCAAACGCATGAAGAACAGCGATCCCGTCCTCGACGATTTTTTCCGTGGTCTCGACGCCGCGGCGCAGAAGGCCGCCCTCGAAGCTGCGAATCGGATCCGGTCCGGATGACCCTTGCCCGAGCCTCATGGCTTGAACGGGTCGGCGATTTATGGTCTTGAGCGCCGACCGGACGCGCAGGCGGGCGCGGCATCCCGCCGCTGCCTGCCAACGGACGCAGGACGCACCGTGAATACCTGGCGCGCGACAGATTGGCGGCCGGCGAAATCCGCCGGGCCGGAAACGAACGAGAAGAATTCGAGAACTCCAATGAAGATCAACGGCAACGAAATTCGCCCCGGCAACGTGATCGAGCACAATGGCGGGCTTTGGGTCGCGGTGAAGACCGCCCACGTCAAGCCCGGCAAGGGCGGCGCCTTCGCCCAGGTCGAGTTGAAGAACCTGATCGACGGGACCAAGCTCAACGAGCGCTTCCGCGCCGCCGAGACCGTCGAGCGCATCCGCCTCGAGCAGAAGGACTACCAGTATCTCTACGCCGAGGGCGAGATGCTGGTGTTCATGGACAGCGAGACCTACGAGCAGCTGGAACTGCAGCAGGACTTCGTCGGCGAGCGCTCCTCCTTCCTGCAAGACGGCATGATGGTGACGGTGGAAAGCCACGAGGACCGGCCGATCGGCATCAAGCTCCCCGACCAGGTGGTGCTTCAGATCGTCGAGGCCGACCCGGTGGTGAAGGGTCAGACGGCGACGTCGTCCTACAAGCCTGCGGTGATGGAGAACGGCGTCAGGGTCATGGTTCCGCCCTTCATCGAGGCTGGTGAGAAGATTCTCGTCGACACCAACGAAATCACCTATCTGCGCCGCGCCGACTGACGCTCATTGCCGCGCCGCGCCGCCTCGGCTTTCGGGGAAAGGCGCCCGGATGAAAATACGTGAAAGGTCGAGATGGCCCGCTCCGCACTGCTCAATGTCATGACGCAGGCCGCCATGAAGGCCGGCCGCTCGCTGATCCGCGATTTCGGCGAGGTCCAGAACCTGCAGGTCTCCGTGAAGGGACCGGCGGACTTCGTCTCCAATGCCGACACCAAGGCCGAGGAGATCGTCTACAAGGAACTCTCCAGGGTCAGACCCGACTGGGGCTTCCTGATGGAAGAGCGGGGCGAGGTCGAGGGCAGGGATCCGCAGCATCGCTGGATCGTCGATCCGCTCGACGGAACCACCAACTTCCTGCACGGCATCCCGAACTTCGCGGTCTCGATCGCGCTCGAGCGGGACGGGCAGATCGTCGCGGGCGTGATCTTCAATCCGGCGCAGGACGAACTCTACGTCGCCGAAAAAGGCGGCGGTGCCTTCGTCAACGACCGGCGCATCCGCGTTTCGGCCCGCACGCGGCTGCCCGAGGCGCTGTTCGGCACCGGAACGCCGTTTCTCGGCCATGGCGATCATGCCGGCTACCTCTACGAACTGCGCCAAGTGATCGCCGAGACGGCGGGCATCCGGCGCATGGGGGCGGCCTCGCTCGATCTTGCCTATGTTGCGGCCGGACGGCTCGACGGTTTCTGGGAGAAGGGTCTGAAGCCCTGGGATCTGGCCGCCGGGTCGATCCTCGTGCGCGAGGCCGGCGGCTTCGTCACCGATCTCAAGGGCGGAAAGTTCGACCATATGGTCGGAGACATCGCCTGCGGCAACGAGCAGCTCCACAAGGCGCTGACGTCGCTTCTCGGCTCGGCGGCCAAGAAGCGGGCGGATGCGCGCAGCGCCGATGCCCCGGCCGCGGGGTGAGACGAGGCGCGTCTCGCATCCGCGAAATCGGCATAGGTCATTTCAGACACTGACGTTTCCATTCCGCACGATCTTTACTATGGTTTCCCCGTAAGAGACGGGGCCGCCGGTCGGAATCGCCCGCGGCGGGGTGGTTTGTGGCCCGGTGCGCCGACACGATCATCCCGACGGGCCATGGTATGACCGGCCATAGAGTTGAGTGAAACGCGAAATGCAGGTCTTCGACGCGCCGACTGAAAAGACGGGAAGACCGGTCGATTTCGATCCGACCCGGTTGTCGAGCCCGCTCGTCTTCCTCTGGTCCATGCTGGTCTTCCTGGCGCTTGCCGGTTTCGTCGCCGCCATTCTTGGCCGTCAGATCTCCACCGCCTTCACCACCAATCCCGGCCTGAACGGGCTGATCATCGGCGTTCTATGCGTCGGCATCCTGCTCGCCCTCGTCCAGGTCATCCGGCTTTCGCGGGAAGTGCGGTGGGTGAATGCCTATCGCGACGGCTCGGCCGACTTCGACAAATTGCGCGATCCGGTGCTTCTCGCGCCGATGCGCGCGCTGATCGGCCGGCGGCGCTCGGTCTCGCTCTCGACCATGTCAATGCGCTCGATCCTCGATTCGATCGCGACCCGCCTCGACGAGACCCGCGACATCGCGCGTTATCTGATCGGCCTTCTCGTCTTTCTCGGCCTGCTCGGCACGTTCTGGGGCCTGTTGCGCACCATCGGCTCGATCGGCACGACGATCCAGGGTCTCGATCCGGGGGGCGGCGACACCAATGCGGTCCTGAACTCGCTGAAAGCCGGCCTCTCGGCGCCGCTTGCCGGCATGGGGACGGCATTTTCCTCCTCGCTTTTCGGCCTTTCCGGCTCGCTGATCCTCGGTTTTCTCGATCTCCAGATCGGCCGGGCGCAGAACCGGTTCTATACCGAGCTGGAGAACTGGCTCTCCTCGATCACCGACGTCGGATCGGACATGGTTCTGCCGGCCGCTTCCGGCGAGACGCGCGACGGCAGCGACGAGCTGCGGATGCTGTCGGATCGCTTGAACAAGATGATCACCGAGCAGAGCGCCAACCCGCGCACCTCGGCGGCGATGGCCAATCTTGCCGAGAGCATTCAGGGCCTCGTCCAGCACATGCGCTCCGAACAGCAGCTGTTGCGCGATTTCGTCGAGAGCCAGGCCGACGAGCAGCGGGAAATGCGCCTCGTCCTCGAAAAACTGGCCGGGCAGATCGGTCGCGAAAGGCCGCCTCTGACGGCGGTCAACGAGGCGGCAAAGCCTGCCAAGCAGCCCCGCGCCGAGCCGAAGGGCTGACGCGAGATGTCCCTTTCGCGAAACCGCCGCAGCGAACGGACGATCGACTACTGGCCGGGCTTCGTCGACGCACTCTCGACGCTGCTTCTGGCGATCATGTTCCTGCTCTCGGTCTTCGTCCTGGCCCAGTTTCTGCTCAGCCGGGAGATCTCGGGCAAGGATGCGGTGCTCGACCGGCTGAACAGCCAGATCAACGAGCTGACCCAGCTTCTGGCCCTGGAGCGATCCTCCTCACAGGATTACCAGGACCAGATCGCGACCCTTCAGGCCTCTCTCGCCAGCGCCGAGGACGAGCGCTCCAAACTCCAGCAGGCGCTCGATTCGGGTAGCGGGTCGGCTGCGACGGCAAACGCCCAGGTGGCGGAGCTCGAAGGCGCGCTCGACGACCAGCGGGCGCTGTCGCAGCGGGCGCGCTCGCAGATCGAGCTTCTCAACCAGCAGCTCGCGGCGCTGCGCCAGCAGATTGCCGCTCTGGAAGGCGCGCTGGAGGCATCCGAAACCCGCGACAAAGAGAGCCAGACGAAGATCGCCGATCTTGGCCGCCGGCTGAACGTCGCCTTGGCCCAGAGGGTGCAGGAGCTGTCGCGCTATCGGTCGGACTTCTTCGGTCGCTTGCGGGAAATCCTCGCGGACCGTCAGAATATCCGCATCGTCGGCGACCGCTTCGTCTTCCAGTCGGAGATCCTCTTCCCGTCCGGCTCGGATGTCCTGCAGCCCGCCGGCAAGGCGGAGATGGCCAAGCTCGCCGACGCGATCAAGGAACTGGTCAAGGAGATTCCCTCCGACATCAATTGGATCATCCGGGTCGATGGGCATACCGACAACATTCCGATCAGCGGCCGCTTTCAGGACAACTGGGCGCTGTCGACGGCCCGCGCCGACGCGGTGGTCCGCTTCCTGATCGATCAGGGCGTGCCGCCCAACCGTCTCGCCGCGACGGGCTTCGGCGAGTTTCAGCCGCTCGACGACGCCAACACGCCCGAGGCAAGGGACCGCAATCGCCGCATCGAGTTCAAGCTGACCGAGCGCTGACGGCGTCGTGATCTTGCCGCAAGCGACGGTGATGTTGCGCGGCGTTTCACGCCCCATATCTGGCGCATGAGCGAACTGATCGTCTGGCATGACGGATCATGCCCCCTTTGCCGCAAGGAGATCGCCCTGATGCGGCGGCTCGACCGGCGCGGTGCGATCCGCTTCGTCGACGCGGCGACGGCCGAGCTCGGCGATTGTCCGATCGACCGGGCCGATCTTCTGTCGCGCTTTCATGCCCGCGAGGATGGGCGCCTGTTGTCCGGCGCTGCGGCCTTCGCGGCGATGTGGCGTCAGATCCCGGTGCTGCGCCCGCTCGGGCTCGCCGCCAGGTCGCCGGTCGTCCTTGCGCTCTTCGAACGGGCCTATCGCGCCTTTCTGCGGGTCCGGCCACGTTTGCAGCGTCTCGTCGCCAATGGGAGTTCAGCATCATGAGGCCGAAACCCGACAAGCCGGCGCCGGGACAGGAAAGCGTCTGGGACTATCCGAGGCCCGCGATCGCCGAAGCCTGTAACGCCCGTATCGTGATCGAGCATGCCGGCCGGATCGTCGCCGATACGACGGCCAGTATCCGCACGCTCGAGACCAGCCATCCGCCGAGCTACTACATTCCGAAGGCCGACATCGCGCCGGGTGTTCTTCACCCGGCGGGCGGTGGCTCCATCTGTGAGTGGAAGGGGGCAGCGGCCTATTTCGACGTCGTTCTCGGCGACGTCGTGCTGGCGCGCGTCGGCTGGAGCTATCCAAGGCCGACACCGGCATTCGAATTGTTGCGGGACCACGTCGCCTTCTACGCCGCGCCCTTCGATCGCTGCAGCGTCGATGGCGAAACCGTCGTGCCGCAGCCCGGCAGCTTTTATGGCGGCTGGATCACGTCCAGACAGGCCGGGCCATTCAAGGGTGTGCCCGGAAGTATGGGCTGGTAGGCGGCGGCGTGACGTATGACGTCCGATGCGAGCAATTGGTTCGAAATGCAACGATAAGATTGACGCCAGCCTGACCTGATGACAGCATCTTCCTGCGGGGGCAACGGCCCCGGTCAACGACCGCGCTCAGCGCGGCAGGGAGGAACTATGAACAAGGTGCTCTTCAGCACGGTGGCCGCGCTCGGCCTCGTGGCAGCCTCGCATGCTTTCGCCCAGTCCGGCGACGACAACATGACGAAACTCCAAGGCATGCAGTCGACCGGGACCTCGATGGACATCAAGACCATCGAGCAGACGGGCGCGAACGCCGATCAGCTTCGCAAGAATCTCGAAGAGATCAAACTGCCCGACGGTTTCAAGATCGATCTTTACGCCGTCGTGCCCGATGCGCGCCACATGGCGGTCGGGCCGCAGGGCGTCGCGCTCTTCGTCGGCACGCGCAAGCAGAATGTCTGGGTGGTCACCGACCGCAACAAGGACCGCGTCGCCGACGAGGTGAAGGAACTGGCGCCGTCGATCAGCTTCACCATTCCCAACGGTGTCTGCTTTTCCAAGGACGGCTTCCTGTTTATCGCCGAGCAGAACCGCGTCCTGACACTGCCGGCGGCCGAGTTCTTCTACGAGAGCCCGGACGTCGCGGTCGGAGTGGTGGTGGAAGAGGGCAAGCTGGTGCCGGCTTCGGAGGAATCCTTCAATCACACCGCCCGCGTCTGCCGGATCGGGCCGGACAACAAGCTCTATATCGCGCTTGGTCAGCCCTACAACGTGCCGCCCGAAGACAAGATGGACCTTTACGAGAAAGAGGGGATCGGCGGGATCATCCGCATGGATCGGGACGGCAAGAACCGCGAGGTCTTCGCCACCGGTATTCGAAATTCGGTCGGCATGCAGTTCAATCCGGCCAATGGCGAACTCTGGTTTACCGACAACCAGGTCGACGGCATGGGGGACGACATTCCGCCGGGCGAACTCAACCGTGCGACGGCCGCCGGCCAGAATTTCGGCTTCCCCTGGTTTGGCGGGGGCGACGTCAGGACCGAGGAATACAAGAACTCCGAGCCACCGGCCGACGCCGTCATGCCGCAGGTGAAGTTCACGGCCCATGCCGCAGACCTCGGCATGGATTTCTACACCGGAACCAGCTTCCCGCAGAAATATCGCGGCGGGATCTTCTCGGCCCAGCACGGCTCGTGGAACCGCACCGAGCCTGTCGGGGCGAGGGTGATGTTCACGCCGCTCAACGAGGACGGCACGGCCGGCGAGCCGGAGGTCTTCGCATCGGGCTGGCTGACGGACAGCGGCGAATATATGGGCCGGCCGGTCGACGTCGAAGTGATGAAGGACGGCTCGCTCCTCGTCTCGGACGATCTTGCCGGTGCGGTCTACCGGATCTCCTACGACGAGTAGGAACCGACACCGGCGCGGCCGCGTCCGTAGATGCGGTCCGCGCCGGGCCAGTCCATTGCCAGCGTCGTGAACCGGCAGATCGGTGAGATCGCTCTGCGCGGTCTGAATGTCGGGACTTTGTCGAAGGAGTTGGAATGACCGCATTGGTTTCGCGTGCCACCGCCGCGCTTGCCGTCGCAGCCCTCCTTTGCTCCACCACGCCAGGGCAGGCGGCCGATCTTGCCGCCGGCAAGAAGAAGGCCAGCCAATGCGCCACCTGCCATGGCTCGGACGGTCTCGCCGTGGCGCCGGACGCGCCGAACCTTGCCGGCGACAGCGCCTATTACATCACCGAGCAGTTGAAGGCCTTCCGCTCCGGCCAGCGCCAGCACGAGCAGATGTCGATCATCGCCAAGGGCCTGTCGGATGCGGACATCGCCGATCTCGCCGCCTGGTACGCGGCGATCGAGGTGACCGCGACACTCCCCAAGTTGGACTGACGCCGCCGACCGATGCCCGGCAGCTGATGAGATCGTGATCGATCGTGATCACGGAAGCCGGGTGGTTTGGCGATGGGTGACTTGCAGGTGTGTCCCAGGCTCTAAGTCACGCGATGGAAACGCCGCCGCTTGCGGTGGAAGGTTGAGGGAGATCCATTCATGCAGAAGACACTCGTCGCCATTCTGATGGCCGCTACCGCCGGTCCGGTTTTTGCGCAAGAGACGCAGCCGGCCGCCGAGACGGCAACGAGCCAGGGCGTGAAGGTGACGCCGCTCGGCAGCCATGACGGCGAGTTCTGCTCGCGCGACCGGGCGATGGTGTTCGAGGATCCGGACGGAACGCGCATTCTCTACGATGCCGGCCGCACCGTCGCCGGCGCCGACGATCCGCGGCTCGGCGACATCGACGCGGTTCTCGTCAGCCACGTCCATGGCGATCATCTCGGTGACCAGCGCATCGCGGCGGTGAATGCCGGCACTTGCGCCCAGCCCGACACCGGCGTTTCGACGACGCCGAACTCCAACAGCGCCGAGATCGCAGCGGCCAAGAACGCCAAGGTCGTCGTCGGCAGCGAGATGTCGCAGTTTTTCTCGACCAAACTGAAAGCGCTCGGCGCCGATCCCGAGAACGCCCAGCTCGTGCGCTTCGGCGCTTCGCGCAAGGTCGGCGGCGTTGCGATCACCACGGTGCCGGCGGTCCATTCCAACGGCCTGTCGGGCGACTTCATCGACGGTCCGCTGGGCGAGAACCTGAAGACCGCCGGCCTCAACGCCTATGTCGGCCCGCCGACGGGCTACGTCCTGACCTTCTCCAACGGTCTCGTCGCCTATCTTTCTGGCGACACCGGCGTCACGGCCGAGCAGGACACGGTGGTCTCCAAGCAGTATGGCGCACAGCTCGTGGTGATGAATATCGGCGACGTCTATACGACAGGGCCGACGGAAGCGGCCTTCGTCATCGACGAACTGATCAAGCCGGCCTCGGTGATCCCGTCCCATGCCAACGAGGCGGCGACCGAAGGCGGCAAGGTCGTCGCGGGAACGAAGACCGAGGCCTTCATGCAGGCCGTGAAAGCCAACGCCTATCTGCCGCTGAGTGGCAAGACGATGACGTTCGATGGCAGTGGGGCGTGTACCGAGGGGTGCTGACGCCCATCAGGCGCCGAGTGCAAGCCGCGCGGCGGACCATTCCGCGCGGCCTTCATCCGTCCCGCCCGTGAAGGCGGCAATGGTTCGCGGCTCTCGAAGATCGGGAAAGTGATAGACGGCGCAGACCCCCTCGGGGCCGCCGCCCGAATGGCCGATCGCTCGCCCGGCGCCGGCCATCGTGCCGATCATCAGGCCGAGACCGTAGCCGTGGGAGGTCCATGGTCGCCCTTCGATCGCGCCGCCGAGCTCGTGACGCTCCAGCATGATCGCGAGGCTGTCGGCGCGCAGGAGCCGGCCCGACATCGTTGTAGCGAGTATCGCAGCCGCCTCCGTCGCCGGCCCGGTGACGCAGCCGTGATAGACCCAGCCGGGATCGTAGCCGCGCAGCGACGGTCCGTGGACGCAGGCGAGGTCGGCCGGTCCTCGTGCGACGCGCGTTCGTCGAAGGCCGAGTGGGCCGAAGACCAGTTCTTCCAGAGCGGTGTTCAGATCGCTGCCCGTCGCCGCTTCGATGGCATCGCGGACGAAGAGATAGCCGACATTGCTGTAGCGCCAGCCGGTTCCCGGCGCGAATTCAAGCTGGTCGCTCCCCGTCGCCGCAAGCAGCTTCTGGCGCGGCCAGGCCGGCTCGCGGCGGGCAACGGCGGCGTGATATGCGGCGAGGGCGAAATAGTCCGGCACGCCGGCCCTGTGCTGGAGGAGGTGCCGCAGCGTGTAGGGCTGGCCTGCAAACGGCGTGTCGAGGCTGAGCCGCTGCTCATGGCAAAGCCGCAGGGCGGCGATGGCGAGGATCGTCTTCGTGAAGCTCCACCAGGCAAAGACCGCGTCCGTTCGCCCGACATGCGCGGCGCGGCCATAGCCGTCGAGTGAGACGCCATGAACGCCGTCTTCCGTCATCGTCGCTTCCCCCCTCCAAAGCGTGTTCCGCCGGCACTCCATTCAAGCGGGCGGGATAGGGGCGGGCGAAGCGCAGTCTATTGAAAGCCCTACTCCGCCGCGTCCTCCAGCCGCCCGGCCTCGAACTGCAGCTTGGCGAGGCGGGCGTAAGTGCCGCCCTTGGCGATCAGGCTTTGATGGTTGCCTTCCTCGACCAGTCGCCCGTGATCGAGCACCAGGATCCGGTCGGCTTTCAGGACCGTCGAAAGCCGATGGGCAATAACGAGGGTCGTGCGTCCGACCATCAGCTTGTCGAGCGCCTGCTGGACGAGCACTTCGCTTTCGGCGTCGAGGGCCGAGGTCGCCTCGTCGAGGAGGAGGATCGGCGCGTCGCGCAAGAGCGCGCGGGCGATGGCGATGCGCTGGCGCTGGCCGCCCGACAGCGTCACGCCGCGCTCGCCAAGAAGCGTGTCGTAGCCCTCCGGCAGAGCGGTGACGAAGCCGTCTGCCAGAGCCTGCCGCGCCGCCGCGATGATCGCCTCGTTGGTCGCGCCGGGATCGCCGAAGGCGATGTTGTCGCGGGCCGATGCGGCGAAGATCGTCGTGTCCTGGGGCACCAGGGCGATGCGAGCGCGCAGATCGACGGGATCGGCCGCAGTCAGGTCGACGCCATCGACGAGGATCTTCCCGCCCGTCGGATCGTAGAAGCGTTCGAGCAGCGAAAAGACCGTCGATTTGCCGGCACCGGAAGGGCCGACGATCGCGACGGTCTCGCCGGGTTCGACCGTGAAGGACAGCCCGTTCAGCGTCGGCATGTCCGGCCGGCTCGGATAGGCGAAGGCGACGGCCTCGAAGGCAACGCGGCCGGTGGCCGGGGCGGGCAGGGCGGCCGGCTGTTCCGGGGCGAGAATCACCGGTTCCTCGGCGAGGAGTTCCGAAAGACGCTCGGCAGCACCGGCCGCCAGCGAGAGCTCGCCCCAGACTTCGGAGAGCTGGCCGAGCGCGCCGGCGGCAAAGACCGCATAGAGCAGGAACTGGCTGAGCGTTCCGGGCGAAAGCGTCCCCGAGGTGACCCGGGCTGCGCCGATCCACATGACGGCGACGACCGAGGCGAAGATCAGGAAGATCGCGATCGCCGTCAAAAGGGCCCGCGCCTTGATCGACGCGCGCGCCGCGCCGAAAGCCTCGTCCACCGCGGCGCCGAAGCGGCCGGTCACCGCACGCTCGGAGGTGAAGGCCTGGACGGTGCGCATCGCGCCGATCGCCTCGGAGGCATAGGCGGTGGCGAGTGCCAGCGTGTCCTGCGCATGGCGCGAACGACGCCGGACGCCGCGGCCAAAGGCGACCAGCGGCAGGACGATGAACGGGATCGCCGCAATGACGATGAGAGACAGGGCCGGGCTCGTCGCCACCATCATGGCGAGCGCGCCCAGAAAGAGGATGGCGTTTCTCAAGAACAGCGACGCGGTCGAGCCGACGGCCGCTTTCACCTGGGTCGTGTCGGCGGCAAGGCGCGAGACGATCTCACCCGATTCGGCGGTGTCGTAGAAGGTCGGTGAGAGTTTCGTCAGATGTGAAAAGACATCCTTGCGAAGGTCGGCGACGACCCGCTCGCCGAGGGTGATGACGAAGAAATACCGTCCGGCGCTCGCAAGCGCCAGAATCGCGGCGAGCACCATCAGCATCCCGAAATAGGCGTTGATCAGGCCGGAATCGGCCTCGATGAAGCCATGGTCGATGACGCGCCTGACGGCGAGCGGCAGGGACAGGGTCGTCAGCGCCGCGAGAGCCAGGAAAAAACAGGCTCCTGCCACCATCGCCTTGTACTGAAGGAGATAGGGAACGAGCCTGCCGAGCGGTTTGAGATTGCGGCGTGATTTCTTCTGGCTCGTGGGGGCAGTCTGGTCGTCGGGCACAAATGCCTCCGTCGTCCGCATTACCATGAGCCGGACGCGAAAAGCCGTCCGGAGCTTGTGCCGGCCCCACGCCTCATGTATAGGCTCGAACCCGATTTTGGAAGCGATCAAAGCTTCATGATCCCCGCGACATCGCGTCGGGCCTCCGGTTTTGAAACGAGGGCTCGCCGATGCGACGGGGATGTTTTGGCGAAACCCCTATTGGCGCAAGGCTGAGCGAGCGATGAAGAAGAACATCCACCCCGAATATCACGCCATCACCGTGGTGATGACCAACGGCACCGAGTACCAGACCCGCTCGACCTGGGGCGCCGAGGGCGACAAGCTCAACCTCGACATCGACCCGACGAGCCATCCGGCCTGGACCGGCGGCAACCAGCACCTGCTCGATCGCGGTGGCCGCGTTTCGCGCTTCAAGAAGCGTTACGAAGGCCTCGGCATCTGATCGTGGTGCTGGCTTAAGGTTTTCGCCGACGGCGAACCGTTCGGATGGCCGGAAGCGCATGTCGCTTCCGGCCATTTTTCGTTGGATTTACTGCATCGGCCTGAAAATCGGAATCGAGTTTTTGAGAGCGCGAAGCGTGGATTCAATAGGTTAGAGCGCGTGCATCCATTCGGACCGGTGTGCACGATGCGATCCTCGAAGGCCGGCCACGACTCGATCGACAAGGCGCACCATTCGACGCTTCGTCATTCTCGGGCTCCGTCCCGAGAATCCGGAAACGTTTGACACAACAGCAGCTTGATCGGCGCACTGGATGCTCGGGACGGGGCCCGAGCATGACGAACGTGATAAAAGCGGACGCCTAATCTCGGAGTGTCAGGCACTCGATATGCGCCGTGCGACGAGACTGTCGTGCACCCTGCATTCGCACGCACGGCGCTCTGGGATGAGCGATCAGCCCCGGCGGCCGCGCGCGCCCCGTTCGGCCAGCGTGATTCCGCCCAGAACGCAGATCAGCGAGACGACGTGGTAAAGGTGCAGCTCTTCGCCGATGATGACGACGGCGAGCAGCGCACCGAAGACCGGCACGAAATTGATGAAGAGGTTCGCCCGGTTCGGCCCGATCATCTCGACGCCGCGGATATAGAGCGACTGTGCGATGAGCGAGGGGAAGATCGCCGTATAGGCCGCCGCGGTCGCGCCCTGAAGGTCTGGCAGCCTCGTGTGACCGAGGGCGAACTCGATCGCCGCATAGACGAGCGAGACCACCAGCGACGCCGCTGACAGGACGAAGATCATCGACAGCCAGTGGATTTGTGGCTTGGTTCTGAGGGCGACCGTATAGCCGCCGTAAAACAGGACAGCGAGGACCATGAGCGCATCGCCGCGATTGAGATCGAGACCGAGCAGCGTGCCGAGATCGCCGTGCGCCGTCGTCAGGGCGACGCCGAGGAGGGTCAGCCCGAAGCCGAGGATCTGCAAGGATGCGACCCGTGTGCGGAACAGGACGAAATTGGCGATGAAGACGACCAGCGGCATCGCCGATTGCTCGATCGTGATGTTGATCGCGGTCGTATAGTTCGCCGCCAGATAGAAGATCGCGTTGAAGGAGGCAAAGCCGATCGCGCCGAGAAGGGACAGATAGACGAGCCGGGGCCGGATGACCGACCAGTCCGCCCGAACATGCGGCAGGGCAAAGGGCGTGACCAGGGCGGTTGCGAAGAACCAGCGCACGAGCGTCAGCAGCATCGGCGAGATGTGGCCAGCGGCGAGCTTGCCGGCGACGGCATTGCCGGCCCACAGAAGCGCGACGGTCGTCAGAACGAGATAGGGATGGATGAGGCGCTGCGGCATTTCTTCCCCGATCGCCGACCCCGATCCCCTCATTGTGGCCGGGGGATGGTCGCGGCATCGTTCGTTGTCTAGGCGTGATTGTGCCTGCTGGCCAGAGCCGCCGATGATTTTGCCTGCAAAGCTGGGGCGATCCACCTGGCCTCGACACGCAGAGGAGGAAACTAAAATGCCGACTTTGTGGACAGGCGAGGGTCTGACGCGCTAACAGCGCGACGCGAATTCAAGCCGGCAAGCTTGACGAAGGTCTCGCACTTCAAGCTTCAAGGGCGAAGCATCGCCGACAGTGATCCGACGCGCCAGGGGCGCGGACGGGCGGTTTCGTGGGGAATTTCATGGCAAACGTTGTCGTCATCGGGTCGCAGTGGGGCGACGAGGGCAAGGGCAAGATCGTCGACTGGCTGTCCGAACGGGCCGATGTCGTCGTGCGCTTTCAAGGCGGGCACAATGCCGGCCACACCCTCGTCGTCGACGGCGTTTCCTACAAGCTCTCGCTGTTGCCCTCCGGCGTCGTGCGGAACGGCAAGCTTTCGGTGATCGGCAATGGCGTCGTCTTCGATCCCCATGCCTTCGTCGCCGAGCGCAAGCGGCTGATCGGGCAGGGTGTCGCCATCGACCCGACGAGCCTCAGGATCGCCGACAACGCCGCCTTGATTCTCTCGCTGCATCGCGAGCTCGACGCCACCCGGGAAAACTCCAACTCCGGCACAAAGATCGGCACCACCGGCCGGGGAATCGGTCCGGCCTATGAGGACAAGGTCGGTCGGCGCGCCATTCGCGTGATGGATCTCGCTCATCCCGAGGGACTGCCCGAGCGAATCGAGCGCCTGCTCGCCCATCACAATCCTCTGCGCCGCGGCCTTGGCCAGGACGAGATCGACGCGGCGACGATTCTTGAGGAGCTGACATCCGTCGCCGACGAGATCGTGCCCTATATGGACCGCGTCTGGCGGCTCCTCGACGAACGCCGCAAGGCCGGCGACCGCATCCTCTTCGAGGGTGCCCAGGGCTCGCTGCTCGACATCGACCACGGCACCTATCCTTTCGTCACCTCGTCGAACACGGTCGCGGGACAGGCGTCGGCTGGCTCGGGACTTGGGCCGAGCAGCCTCGGTTTCGTCCTCGGCATCACCAAGGCCTATACGACACGGGTGGGTGAGGGACCGTTTCCGAGCGAGCAGGACAACGAGATCGGCCAGTTTCTGGGCGAAAAGGGCAAGGAATTCGGCACCGTGACCGGGCGCAAGCGCCGTTGCGGCTGGTTCGATGCCGTCCTGGTGCGCCAGGCCGTCGCCATCAACGGCATTCACGGCCTCGCCTTGACCAAACTGGATGTGCTCGATGGTCTCGAAGAGATCAAGGTCGTGACGGGCTACAAGCTCGATGGCGAGACGATCGACTATCTTCCCGCAAGTCTATCCGAGCAAAAGCGCATCGAGCCGATCTACGAAAGCTTCGAGGGCTGGCAGGCGACGACGGCCGGGGCCCGCAGCTGGAGCGAGCTGCCCGCGCAGGCGGTCAAATATGTCAGACACATAGAGGAGCTGGTTCAAGCGCCGGTGACGCTGTTGTCCACATCGCCCGAGCGCGAGGACACAATACTTGTTCGCGATCCGTTTCAGGACTAGATTAGAGTTCGCAGGGACTTAATCCTTCAAGACAAGCGAGTGACTGCATTCCATGGCGGATCTGAGCGGCGTTCTTCGCAAGACCATCGACGGCCTGCCGCGTGCATCGCCGCAAATGCGGGAAAAGGTCTACGAAAAGGCCCGCGCCGCGATCCAGAGGCAGATCAACGCGGCCAATCCGCCTTTGGCGGAGAACATCGTCTCGGCGCGGCTTGGCGCGCTCGAAGATGCGATCTCTCGCACCGAAGCGCATTATGTCGCGCAGGAGGCCGGCGCCGCAGAGGCCGCCGATGCGCAGGCTGATGCTCCCGTTCCCGCTGCGCCACAGACGCCGGGCCAGGACGCCGCCGGCCGCGGGCAGCGGCCAGACCCGCAGCGCGAAGCCGGCGAGACCGTCCAGCCAGCGCCCGCTCCGCCGAAGACCGCAGCTCCCGCCCGATCCGAACCGCCGGCCAGCGATGACCAGCGGTCGTCCGAGACTGCGCCCGCTGCCTCGGCAGACAAGCCGGCGCCGCAGGCCCGTCCGGCTCAGCCCCGGCAAAATTCGGCGGTCCAGGGCTCGCCAGAGGGCGCGCCGCCGCGCCAGATGCCGCCGATGGGAGATCCGGCGCCGGCACGAAACGGGCCGGCGGAGGGGCAGGCGCGTCCCCCCAAAAAGCCCGATGCCGGGTCTCAGCCGAGTGCCCAATCCAGCGCTGCGCGGACAGATGCGGCGCCGGCCAATGGCGGCGCTGCGGCGCCTCGCCCGCAGCAGCAACCGGCGCAGGGCCGACCGTCGCTTCCGGCCGCAACCATGCCGGGACAGCGTTCCGACAATGGCGAGCGCAAGGCCGAGCCCTTCTTTCCGCCCGAGACCGCCGAGCCGGAGACCGGCAATCAGCCCCAGGCGATCGGCGCGCCCTTTCTCGTGCCCGACGAGCGGCAGGCCCATGGCCAGCCCCCCCATGCGCCTCAGGCCCTCGAAGACGACGATGGCGGCGAGACCCGCATCCCCAGCGATATCCGCATCGACGACAGCGACATTCCGGAAGCCGACGTCACGGCCCCGCGCTATCCGACGAGGCGGCCACAGCGCTCGGGGAGCGGCGGCAAGATCGCGGCGGCAGCGGCGGTCATTCTGCTTCTTGGTGGGGCCGGCACGGCCGCCTGGCTCTACCGCGACGACATCGAGGCGCTTCTTGTCAGCCCCGGCGACATCGGGACGATCGCCGAGCAGTCCGGCACCGACGAGCAAGAACAGCCCGTAGCGGGAACGCCGAGCGACGAAAGCCAGACGACCGAGACGGCTTCTGCCGAATCGGAGCCTGCTTCGACCCGCCGTTTCACCCAGCGGCTCCTGCCCGATGGAAGCGAGGTCGACGAGGGGCCGGCGCGCAAGACGCCCAACGCCTTCGACGAGGGCACGAATGTCGCGGCCGCGACGAATGTCGACCCGAACGCCCCGGGTTCCGGCGCGACGCCGACGATCTCGAGCGAAATCGGTCAGGATCCGGCCGTCGTCGGCGGTCAGAACGCCGACCAGGAGGCTGACGGCCAGGCCGATGACGCGGCCGCGCCTGACGCGACGTCGGCCGATCCGCAAACGGCAACGAACGACAGCGCCTCTGCAAGTGGGGGTCAGCTCGAAGTCGCGCAGAAGGCCGTCTTCTATCAGGAAAAGACCGAGGATCTTCCCGGGACGCAGGAGACCGGAACGGCGGTCTGGACACTCGTCAATCAGCCCGCCAGCGAGGGCAATCCGGGCGAGCCTGCCATCCAGGCCGTCGTCACCGTGCCGGAGGAAAAGCTCAAGCTGACCATGACGATCAAGCGCAACAGCGACCCGACATTGCCGGCGAGCCACGTGATCGAACTCGAGTTCGAGGTCCCGCAGGATTTCTCAGGTGGCAGTATCGCGAATGTCCAGAGGCTTGCGCTGAAGGAGACCGAGCAGGCGCGCGGGGAGCCGCTGATCGGCGTTGCGGGAAAAATCTCCGATAACTATTTCATCATCGCTCTCAATAACTTGGACCAGGCAGTTCAGAACAACCTTTCGCTTCTTGAGAACCAGAACTGGATCGATATTCCGATCGCCTATGCGACCGGACGCCGGGCGCTTATCTCCATCGAAAAGGGTATTCCGGGCGATCGGGTGTTCAAGGACGCGCTGAAGGCCTGGCAGGCCAAGACATAAGGCCGACGGCCCCGGTTGCACGCCGGGGTCGAAGCTTCGTGCTGAGCCGATGCGCGAACCTCAGGCCTGGCGCCGGGCGTGAAACGCAAGGGCCGACGCCGTCAGCCGGTGTGCGAAGAGCCGCCGCGCCGTTCGATTGCGGTGCCGCTTAAAGATCGTGGTGGCCGTGGTCGGGGGGGGAAGCAAAGCCTCGCCCATGCACGCGGCGCGCCGTCAGCTTTTCCGCAAGCGATCCTTCAGCGCCATCGCGCCGTGCGGGGCCCGGGGTTTTCCCGAACGGATGAAATAGGCAAAGACGTCGCGGGGCGTCTTTTCGGCCGGGGTCGCCGGGTCGGCCTTGCGCAGATCGCCGGGCTCGCCGCCTTCGGCATAGATCTCAAGCCGCCGGGCCCATTCTTCCAGTCCGCTGGGCGGATAGCATGTGTCGATGCTCTCGTCGCCGCACTGGAGCCGCAGATAGACGAAGTTCGCCGTCACGTCGGCGATCTGTGGATGCTCGTCGCTGTCGGCGCAGACGATGGCGACGCCGGCCTTGCGACAGAGAGCGGTAAATTCGGGAACCGCGAAGCTCTCATGCCGCGGCTCGACGACGTGGCGCAGCGCGATGCCGCCGATCTTGTCCGGTAACAGGGCGAGAAAGGCCGCGAAATCCTCCGGGTCGAATTGCTTGGTCGCGGCAAATTGCCAGAGGATCGGCCCGAGATGCTCGCCGAGTTCGGCAATGCCGGACTGGACGAAGCGCTCGACCGACTCGCCGCCTTCCGCCAGCACCCTGCGATTGACCGCAAAGCGCGGCGCCTTCAGCGAAAAGACGAACCCCTCCGGCACCTCGCTCGTCCATTTGGCGAAGGTCTCGGGCTTCTGGCTGCGATAGAAGGTGCCGTTGACCTCGATCGTCGTCAGCTTCGAGGCCGCATATCCCAGCTGGCGCTTCTTCGGCAGATCGGACGGGTAGAAGGTCTCGTCCCAGGGCTCGAAGGTCCAGCCGCCGATGCCGGTTCGGATCGTGCCGTTCTGTCTCGCCATCGTCCTCACATCGTGTTGCATGTCTCGAAGGCGGTCGCTTGCTCGCGAGTCAAACGGCGGGGCAATTCACTCCGCCGCTTCTCTCTTTACCCCGGGCCGCCGTTCGAGCAGCTCCTTCAAAAACCGACCGGTATAGGAGCGCTCCACCTTGACGACCTCCTCCGGCGTGCCGGTGGCGACGATTTCGCCGCCGCCGTCGCCGCCTTCCGGACCGATGTCGATCAGCCAGTCGGCGGTCTTGATGACCTCGAGATTGTGCTCGATCACCACCACCGTGTTGCCGCGATCGACGAGGTCATGAAGGACTTCGAGGAGTTTGGCGACGTCGTGGAAATGCAGGCCGGTCGTCGGCTCGTCGAGGATGTAGAGGGTCTTGCCGGTCGCCTTGCGCGACAGTTCCTTGGCGAGCTTGACGCGCTGGGCCTCGCCGCCCGACAGCGTCGTCGCCTGCTGGCCGATCTTGATGTAGCCGAGACCGACCTCGTTCAGCGTCACCAGCTTGTCGCGCACGACAGGGACGGCGGAGAAGAAATTCACGCCTTCCTCGACCGTCATGTCGAGAACGTCGGCGATCGACTTTTCCTTGAAGGTGACCTCCAGCGTCTCGCGATTGTAGCGCTTGCCCTTGCACACGTCGCAGGTGACGTAGACGTCCGGCAGGAAGTGCATCTCGATCTTGATGACGCCGTCGCCCTGGCAGGCCTCGCAGCGCCCGCCCTTGACGTTGAAGGAGAAGCGGCCGGGCTGATAGCCGCGCGCCTTCGCCTCGGGAAGCGCGGCAAACCAGTCGCGGATCGGTGTGAAGGCGCCGGTATAGGTGGCCGGGTTCGACCGCGGCGTGCGGCCGATCGGCGACTGGTCGATGTCGATGACCTTGTCGAGAAGTTCGAGCCCCTCGATGCGGTCGTGTTCGGCCGGAATGTCGCGACCGTTTGCGATCCGCCGATATGCCGCCTTGAACAGGGTCTCGATCAGGAAGGTCGATTTGCCGCCGCCCGAAACACCGGTCACGCAGCAAAAGACGCCGAGCGGCACTTCGGCGGTCACGTCCTTGAGATTGTTGCCCCGCGCTCCGACGACCTTCAGCCGCTTGTTCTTCGGCGCCTTGCGCCGCTTGTCGGGCACCGGCACGCCGAGGTCGCCGGCGAGATAGCGGCCGGTCAGCGATTTGGGATGGGCCATGATCTCGCCCGGCGTTCCCGAGGCGATCACTTCGCCGCCGTGGATACCGGCAGCCGGGCCGATGTCGACGACGTAGTCGGCGGCAAGAATGGCGTCTTCGTCATGTTCGACGACGATGACGGTGTTGCCGATGTCGCGCAGGTGCTTCAGCGTATCGAGCAGGCGCGCATTGTCGCGCTGGTGGAGGCCGATCGACGGCTCGTCGAGGACGTAGAGAACGCCGGTTAGGCCCGAACCGATCTGCGAGGCAAGGCGGATGCGCTGGCTTTCGCCGCCGGACAGCGTGCCGGAGCTGCGCGACAGGGTCAGATAGTCGAGGCCGACATCGTTGAGAAAGCGCAGCCGCTCGCGAATCTCCTTGAGGATGCGTACGGCAATGGCGTTCTGCTTTTCGTTCAGATCGGCGGGCAGCGCCTCGAACCACGCCGCGGCGTCTCGTATCGACAAGGCGGTGACCTCGCCGACATGCCGCCCGGCGATCTTCACCGCCAACGCCTCGGGCTTCAGCCGGTAGCCGCTGCAGGCAGGGCAGGGCGTCGCCGACATGAAGCGCTCGATCTCTTCACGCATGAAGGCCGATTCGGTCTCCTTCCAGCGGCGGGAGAGATTGTTGACGATGCCCTCGAAGGTCTTGGTGGTCGCGTAGGAGCGGATGCCGTCCTTGTAGCGGAACTCGATCTTTTCCCGCCCCGTGCCGAAAAGTATCGCCTGTCTGGCCTTGTCCGACAGATCGGACCAGCGATCGGTCTGTTTGAAGCCGTAGACCCTGCCGAGGCCGTCCAGCGTCTGGCCGTAATAGGGGGAGGTGGATTTCGCCCATGGCGCGATGGCGCCCGCCTTCAGCGTCAGCCCCTCGTTCGGAACGATCAGCTTGGGATCGACCGCCTGCTGCGAGCCGAGGCCGTCGCAGGTCGGACAGGCGCCGAAGGGGTTGTTGAAGGAGAACAGCCGCGGCTCGATCTCCGAAATCGTGAAACCGGAAACCGGACAGGCGAATTTTTCCGAGAACAGCAGTCGTTCGTGAGTCTCGTTCTTGTTGCGGTTGGCGCCGGCATCGGCGAGCCGCTCCTTCGGCAGCGGCTTGTCGGCGAATTCTGCGACGGCGAGACCATCGGCGAGGCCGAGCGCCGTCTCGATGGAATCGGCCAGCCGGGACTTCATGTCCTCGCGAACGACGATGCGGTCGACGACCACGTCGATGTCGTGCTTGTACTTCTTGTCGAGTGCCGGCGCGTCGGCGATCTCGTGATACTCGCCGTCGATCTTGACGCGCTGGAAGCCCTTGCGCTGCAACTCCGCGAGTTCCTTGCGATACTCGCCCTTGCGGCCGCGGATCATCGGCGCCAGCAGGTAGAGCCGCGTGCCCTCTTCGAGCGCCAGCACCCGGTCGACCATCTGGCTGACGGTCTGGCTCTCGATCGGCAGGCCTGTCGCCGGGGAATAGGGGATCCCGACGCGGGCGAAGAGCAGGCGCAGATAGTCGTAGATCTCGGTGACGGTTCCGACCGTCGAGCGCGGGTTCTTCGAGGTCGTCTTCTGCTCGATCGAGATCGCCGGCGACAGCCCGTCGATCTGGTCGACGTCGGGCTTCTGCATCATTTCGAGGAACTGCCGGGCATAGGCCGAGAGGCTCTCGACATAGCGGCGCTGGCCCTCGGCATAGATCGTGTCGAAGGCCAGCGAGGATTTCCCCGAGCCCGACAAGCCCGTCATCACGATGAGCTTGTCGCGGGGCAGGTCGAGATCGACGCCCTTCAGATTGTGCTCGCGTGCGCCGCGAATGGAAATGGTCTTCAATTCGGCCATGAAAGTCGCCGGTCCGTCTAATGTCTTTGTCCGAGGGGCAGGCCACTACTTAAGACTCTGCGCCCGAACTCCAAGGCGGGGTTCGCATGAAGCCCGATTCTCGGACTCGCCCCTTGCGTGTTCTTTTTTTGTTCTATACCGTGAAAATCGTCCGGCGCAAGAGCGAAGTCGATCGGTAAATCAACATCCCGGCAGTGCAGGGCCGGAAAAATGAAGGCGTGGACGATGGGCTCGTGCGGGCTCCGCCGGCTTTCGTCGGCTGACGCGGTCGTTTAGGGTCTGCGCAACTTATTCGAATTTGGAGTACGGGCATGGCGGGAAGCGTCAACAAGGTCATTTTGGTGGGAAATCTCGGCGCCGATCCGGAGATCCGCCGGCTGAATTCCGGCGATGCCGTCGCAAATCTCAGGATCGCGACCTCGGAAAACTGGCGCGACAAGTCGTCGGGCGAGCGCCGCGAGCGGACCGAATGGCACAATGTGGTGATCTTCAACGAGAACCTCGTCAAGGTTGCCGAGCAGTATCTGAAGAAGGGATCGACGGTCTATATCGAGGGCCAGCTGCAGACGCGCTCCTGGGAGGATCAGTCCGGCCAGAAGAAATATACCACCGAAGTCGTGCTCCAGCGTTTCCGCGGCGAGCTTCAGTTGCTCGGCGGCCGCGGCGATGGTGAGGGCGGTGGCGGCCGAGGCGGCAGCGGTGGTGGCGGCGGTGGCTACGATCGCGGTGGACCGGACCGTGGTGGCGGCAACAATGATCGCGGCAATTACGGCGGCGGTCGCTCCAACGATCTCGACGACGAAATCCCGTTCTGAGGTGGGCATTGCCCCTGAGGGTGATCTTCGGGGGAGAATCGTTCTGGTCTGGACGCGGCACCGGGCAGAGCGCCTTCATCCCTATCGGACGCGCAAAGGCGTTCTGAGCATATGAATCGGTGACTCGTGCTTTGAGAAATTCGATTCTGATTTTCGTCGCGGCTGTCTTGGCGCCAGGGATAATGCCGATTGGGCGAAGAGGCCGAAGCGGCTGATGCCGCGTCTGCCGTGCCACGTTTCGCGGCACGGCACATGAAACTGCAGCGCTCGCACCGGGCGGTGAAAGCGATGCCGCGACGAGGCGGCATCGCTCAGGGGTCAGGCCGCGGGATGCGCTTCGGCGTCTTCGACCTTCATGTCCCGGTGACCGGTCTGCGACTGCACCTCGACATAGACTTTCCTGACGATGGGAAACTCGTCGCGAACCTTCCGTTCCGTTTCGGTGACGATCGATTCGATCCGTTGCGAGACGACGTCGTCCTTGAAGTCGACGCTGAGTGTCAGCAGCACGTCCGAGGGTCCGAGATGCAGCGTCCGCATCTCGTTGATCGCGGCGATTTCGCTCTTGCTGCCGAGATGATCGCGGACGAAGCGATCGACCTCTGGACCAGCGGCCTCGCCGATGATCAGGCCTTTGACCTCGATGGCGAGCAGGATGGCGGTGACGCCGAGAAGGATGCCGATGAGAATCGAGCCGATGGCGTCGAAGATGTGAATGCCCGTCGCCCAGGAAAGCCCGACGCCGATGGCGGCGATGACGATGCCGATGCAGGCGGCGGTGTCCTCGAACAGCACCACGAAGATCGACGGATCCTTCATGTTGCGGAAGTCGCGCAGGAAGCCTTCGCCGCGACGCCGGTGCTGAAACTCCTTGAAGGCGACCGACCAGGAATAGCCCTCGAAGCAGAAGGCGAGGAACAGGACGCCGAGCGCCACGAGGGGTGAGGTCAGTTCGCTCTCGCCGGAGATAAGCCCCATCACGCCTTCATAGGTCGAGAAGCCGGCGCCCAGGGCGAAGAGGAAGATGGCGACGAGGAAGGACCAGAAATACACTTCGGCGCCATAGCCGAAGGGGTGTTTTTCGTCCGGGGGCTTCTTGGATTTGGCGAGGCCGATCAAGAGAAAGCCCTGATTGGCGGTGTCGATCACCGAATGGAAGCCTTCCGCCATCATCGACGACGAGCCGGTGAACAGCGCGGCGACGAATTTGGTCACCGCGATCGCGAGGTTTGCGCCAGCGGCGGCTATGATCGCGCCTTTGCTTCCCTCGGAGCTGTCCGATCCGCCCGTCTGCTTTTCGCTTTCCGCCATTCTCAGCTCTCCTTTTCGTGATCGAGCGAACAACACGCGATGGCGCGAAACGTTGCGTCACGGGCCGAATTGCGCGGTGTCGGCGCGATCCGTCCGGTGCGCGTTATGCGGACGGCGGAGCGACGGTGCCGGTCGTTTGCATGAGGGCCGCCGCGCCATCGGCGACGAACTGGACGGCGAGCGCTGCAAGAAGGACGCCGAGGAGCCGCGAAATGACGGCGCGGCTGGTGGCACCGAGGAACCGGTCGAGCCGGTGGGCGATGGCGAGAAAAGCGAAGGTCACCAGCATCGCGGCGAAGACGACGGCCAGAAGCGCCGCCTTGCCGACGACGCCCGGCAGATTGCCGGAAAGCAGGATGACCGCCGAGATCGCGCCGGGACCTGCCATCAGCGGGATCGCCAGCGGGAAGGCCGCGACGTCGCCGCTGTCCTGCTCGTCTATCGCCTGACTGGCGCTCTTCTGCTTGCGCTCCGAGCGCTTCTCGAAAACCAGCTCGAAGCCGATCCAGAACAGGAACAGCCCGCCGGCGAGGCGGAAAGCCCCGAGGGTGATACCGAGGACTTCGAGAAGAGCGAGGCCCGTCAGACCGAACAGGGCGAGGATGGCGAAGGCGATGATCGAGGCCCTGAGGGCGATCTTGCTGCGCGCCTGTGAGCTCGCTCCAGGGGTCAAAGCGAGAAAGAGCGGGATCAGCCCGAGAGGATCGAGGATGACGAACAGGGTGGTGAAGCCATTCAAAAGGACGTCGAACATTGGGGGTCACCGCCGGGAGCCTAGAGATGCGATCCTGCGTAACAGCTTCCCGTTGCCGAGCAAGGACTTCAAGGGGGCGGCGCCGCGCAATTTGCAAACGATTCGTGCTCTTTCAGGCAATGACACCGGACTCCCACAAGGCGATGCCCAACTTTCTTTAACCCTTGGCGTAAGTCCTTGTGAAAAATGGAGTTTTGTCTGGCCTGCCATGGGGTAAAAATTTGCGCTCGGCGCCTCGCCGCGCTATAGCGTAGCCAGCGAAATCCGCTGATCAGGATATCTTCTTGGCAGACGAAAACGAGAATACGCCGCCACCGCCCCCGACCGGAGGGCCGGGAAGCGGCATTGATTCCATTTCCATCATCGAGGAGATGCAGCGCAGCTATCTCGATTACGCCATGAGCGTGATCGTGTCGCGCGCATTGCCCGATGTGCGCGACGGCCTGAAGCCGGTGCATCGGCGCATTCTCTACGCGATGCACGAGATGGGGCTGAATTCGACCAAGTCCTATCGCAAGTCCGCCGGTGTCGTCGGCGAGGTGATGGGTAAGTTCCATCCCCATGGCGACTCGGCGATCTACGATGCGCTGGTGCGCATGGCGCAGGACTGGTCGCTGCGCGCGCCGCTGATCGACGGGCAGGGCAATTTCGGCTCGATCGACGGCGATCCGCCGGCGGCCATGCGCTACACCGAGTGCCGGCTGCAGAAGATCGCCGATCCGATGCTCGAGGACATCGACAAGGAAACGGTCGATTTCCAGGAGAACTACGACGGCCGCGAGATGGAGCCGGTGGTCCTGCCGGCGCGGTTCCCGAATCTCCTCGTCAACGGTTCGGGCGGCATCGCCGTCGGCATGGCGACGAACATTCCGCCGCACAATCTCGGCGAGGTGATCGACGGCACCATCGCGATGATCGACAATCCGGCGATCACGCTGGAAGAGCTTGTCGAGATCATTCCGGGGCCCGATTTCCCGACCGGCGCGCTGGTGCTCGGGCGGGCCGGCATCATGTCGGCCTATTCGACCGGCCGCGGCTCGATTCTGATGCGCGGCAAGGTGCATGTCGAGCAGATCCGCGGCGAGCGGGAGGCGATCATCGTCACCGAGGTTCCCTATCAGGTGAACAAGGCGTCGATGATCGAGAAGATGGCCGATCTCGTGCGCGACAAGCGCATCGAGGGCATCTCCGACATCCGCGATGAATCCGACCGCGACGGCTACCGGGTCGTCGTCGAATTGAAGCGCGACGCGTCCTCCGACGTCGTCCTCAACCAGCTCTACCGCTTCACGCCGCTGCAGACCTCCTTCGGCGCCAACATGGTGGCGCTGAACGGCGGCAAGCCGGAGCAGCTCACGCTGACCGACATGCTGTCGGCCTTCGTCGCCTTCCGCGAGGAAGTCGTCAACCGGCGCACCAAGTACCTTCTGCGCAAGGCGCGTGAGCGGGCCCACGTCCTCGTCGGTCTTGCCATCGCCGTTGCCAATATCGACGAGGTGATCAAGCTGATCCGCCAGGCGCCCGATCCGGCGACGGCGCGCGAACAGCTGATGACCCGCGAGTGGGACGCCAAGGACGTCGCGCCGCTGATCCGGCTGATCGACGATCCGCGCCACCGCATTTCGGAGGAAGGCACCTACCGGCTTTCCGAGGCGCAGGCGCGGGCGATCCTCGACCTCCGCCTGCAGCGCCTGACGGCGCTCGGCCGCGACGAGATTGGCGACGAGCTCAACAAGATCGGCGCCGAGATCAAGGAATATCTGGAAATCCTGTCGTCGCGCGTGAAGGTGCGCGAGATCATCAAGGCGGAACTCATCGCCATTCGCGACGAGTTCGCGACGCCGCGCCGCACCGAGCTCAGCGAGGGCGCGGCCGACATGGACGACGAGGACCTGATCCCGCGCGAGGACATGGTCGTCACCGTGACCCATACCGGCTACATCAAGCGCGTGCCACTCGCCACCTACCGGGCGCAGCGGCGCGGCGGCAAGGGCCGCTCGGGCATGTCCTTGAAGAACGACGAGGATTCGGTGACGCGGCTGTTCGTCGCCAACACCCACACGCCGGTGCTGTTCTTCTCCTCGCGCGGCATCGTCTACAAGGAAAAGGTCTGGCGGCTGCCGCTGTCGACGCCGCAGGCGCGGGGCAAGGCGCTGATCAACCTTCTGCCGCTCGAAAAGAACGAGCGGATCACCTCGATCCTGCCGCTGCCGAGCGATCCGGATGCGGCCGAGCGGCTGAACGTGATGTTCGCGACCACCCGGGGCACCGTGCGGCGCAACAAGCTGTCGGACTTCGTCCAGGTCAACCGCAACGGCAAGATCGCCATGAAGCTCGAGGATGATGGCGACGAGATTCTCGCCGTCGCCACCTGCTCGGAAGACGACGACGTGCTTCTGACGGCGTCCTCGGGCCAGTGCATCCGCTTCCCGACGACGGATGTGCGCGTCTTTGCCGGGCGCAACTCCGTCGGCGTCAGGGGCATCTCCCTCGGCGAGGGCGAGAGCGTCGTCTCCATGGCGATCCTGCGTCACGTCGATGCGACGCCGGCTGAGCGCTCGTCCTATCTGAAAATGCGCCGGGCGGTCGAAGGCGACGCCAATGGCGAGGCTGGCGCCGAGGCTACTTCGGTCGAGGAAGAGGGCGTCGAGGACGTTTCCATCGATCAGGAGCGCTATGCCTTCCTCGGTGCCAATGAGGAATTCATCCTGACGATCAGCGAGTTCGGCTACGGCAAGCGCTCGTCGTCCTACGAGTTCCGCACCTCGGGCCGCGGCGGCAAGGGCATCCGCGCCACCGACACGAACCGGCTCGACAAGCTCGGCCAGCTGGTCGCCGGCTTCCCGGTGGAAAGCGAGGATCAGCTGCTGCTGGTCACCGATCGCGGCCAGGTCATCCGCGTCCCGATCGACGGCATCGGCATGAAGGGCCGTTCGACCGGCGGCGTCACGATCTTCCGCACCGCCGATGGCGAGCGCGTGGTGTCAGTCGAGCGTATTCCCGATCAGGGAAGCGACGAGGCGGGGGAAGCGGAGGAAGATCTCACCGATCCCGCCGAGGGGCCGGATGGCGAAGACGATGCCGGCGCTGCGGGCGATGTTCCGGGCGACGACGATCCACAGAGCTGATTGATCCGCATGAAAAAAGCCACTCCAGAAATCTGGGGTGGCTTTGTCGATTCATGAGACTAAACTCATCCAGCAACCGGGCATCAGCCTGTCGCGACTTGAAGCATATTCTTCCGCTATCGCCAACCGCCTTCGCACACCGGTAGGGCGGCATCCGAGCTGGGTTCGCTATTTTCCGAGCGATCAGCGACGGGTGGTGGACCGAAAGCCAAAACCGTCCTGCTTCTTCGCCAGCACCTTGATGCTGGCGTCGTCACGCTCTTCCTTCAGAGCAATCGCCGTCGCGGTCGCGAGGGTCAGGATCATCGTCATAGACAGTGCGATCATCAGCATGTGCGCATCTCCAATTCGACCTGAAAACAGATTTTCGCGCAATTTGTTCCAATTTTTCTTCGCGGCGGGCGACGGCGATCAATTGGGTATCCAAAAAGCGCGTTATCGGGATCCTTTCGGCCGTGTATGGCTGATGTAAGTATTGCTGGCTCCAATCAGCGATCAAATTTTGCGTGAGCGCGTCGAATTGGCGTGAAAAGGCGGTGAACATGACAAGCCGTGCATTCTATCCGGGATCATTCGATCCGATGACGAATGGACATCTGGCCGTGCTCGAAGGCGCATTGCGGATCTTCGACGAGGTCGTCGTGGCGATCGGCGTCCATCCCGGCAAGAAGCCGCTGTTCTCCTTCGACGAACGGGCTGAGATGATCCGCTCCTGCCTTGCCGGACGTGCCGAACCCGGGCGGGTGTCGGTGGTCTCCTTCGACGGGCTCGTGGTCGATGCCGCGGCGAAGGCGGGCGCTGCCGCGCTGATCCGCGGCATCAGGGACGGCACCGATCTCGACTACGAGATGCAGATGGCCGGGATGAACGGCGCCATGCGCTCCGAGATCGTCACCGTGTTTTTGCCCGCAACGCCCGCTACGAGGCCCATTACCGCCACATTGGTTCGGCAGATCGCAGCCATGGGCGGGGACGTTTCGCGTTTCGTTCCGGCCCATGTCGCTGCGGCGATCCGGGGGAAATACGGCCCGCAATAGCCGGTCTGATATCAATTGGGGAAGATCATGAAACTCGTTGCAACGCTCGGCCTTGCGGTCGCGATGTCGGTTTCGGCGCTGGCGGCGTCCGCTGCGCCGAAGGTCGATCCGCAGAACACGCTGGTCATCGAGACCAAGGACGGCGAAATCGACATCCAGCTGCGGCCCGATCTCGCACCCAAGCACGTCGAGCGGATCAAGACGCTCGCCCGCGAGGGGGCTTACGACGGTGTCGTCTTCCACCGGGTGATCGACGGCTTCATGGCCCAGACCGGCGACGTCGAATTCGGCAAGGAGGGCAGCCCGACCTTCAACCCGCAGCGGGCCGGTATGGGCGGCTCGAAGCTGCCCGACCTCAAGGCCGAATTCTCCAAGGAGACGTTCGACCGCGGCACTGTGGGCATGGCGCGAGCCCAGGATCCGAACTCGGCCAATTCGCAGTTCTTCATCATGCTCGCCGATGGCGACTTCCTCGATGGTCAGTACACCATCGTCGGCGACGTGATCAAAGGCATGGACGTGGTCGACAAGATCAAGAAGGGCGACCAGCAGGCGAACGGCGCTGTCGACAATCCCGACAAGATGCTCACGGTCCGTGTCGCGGCTGACAAAAAATAGGCCGGCGGCCGGTCATGCCCTTGCGACGGCGTCTTTTAAGGCGTCTCGTTGCCGGCACTGTTCGGCGCTCCCCTTGCGCCGCCTTGCGCAAACGTCCAAACAGCCGTCATCGTCGCCGGGCTTGTCCCGGCAATTCGGCGCCAGGGTGTTGCTTGCGTCGTTCGTCAAAGGGCCGCCGTGCCTGTGATGGACTGCGCAATCGAGACGGCACTCGGCAACTCTATGATCGCGTGCCTGTTTCCAGTTTGAAGTTCAGCTGAGCGTCTGCCAAACGGGCTGACACGAGCTTCACCCCGCCAAACGCAATGAGAGGACGTCACAATGGCCTATGAAAATCCGGAAGATACACTCGTTCTGGAGACCACGAAGGGTAAGGTGGTGATCAAGCTGCGGCCGGACCTTGCGCCCAACCATGTCGCTCGGGTCAAGGAACTCGCCCGCGAAGGCTTTTACGACGGCGTCGTCTTCCACCGGGTGATCGACGGCTTCATGGCTCAGACCGGCGATCCGACGGGCACCGGCACGGGCGGTTCGGACAAGCCCGATCTCGCCGCGGAATTTTCGGCTGAATCCCACAAGCGCGGGACCGTCTCGGCGGCCCGCACGGCCAATCCCAATTCGGCCAACTCGCAGTTCTTCATCTGCTTCGAAGACGCGCCCTGGCTGAACAAGCAGTATTCGGTCTGGGGCGAAGTCATCGAAGGGATGGACAACGTCGACAAGATCAAGCGCGGCGAGCCGGTTCGCGATCCCGACTCCATCACCACCATGCGGGTCGCCGCCGACATCTGACGGCGGTCGGAAAAGCGAACGCGAACCATGCGCGTCGATCTCTTCGATTTCGATCTGCCGGAGGAGCGTATCGCCCTCCGGCCCGCCGTGCCGCGTGAAGCGGCGCGGCTTTTGCACGTTGGCCAGGGCGGTTCCCTCGCCGACCGGACGGTCGGCGATCTGCCGCAGATGATCGAGCCCGGCGACGTGCTCGTCTTCAACGACACGAAGGTCATTCCCGCTCGGCTTGCCGGTTTGCGGCGGCGCGAGGGCGCGGCGGAAGGCGAGGGCGTCGCGCGGATCGAGGCGACACTCCACATGCGGCTTTCGCCCGATTGCTGGAAGGCTTTTCTGCGGCCGGCCAAGCGTGTGAAGGTGGGCGACCGGATCGTCTTCGGCGCCGACAACGCGCAGGAGACTGAAAACGCGCAGGTGACGGGGGCAGGCCAACTCGTTGCCGTCGCCGAAGAGCGCGGCGAGGGCGGCGAGACGACGCTTCGGTTCGATCGCCAGGGCCCGGCCCTCGACGAAGCGATCGCCGCGGTGGGCCACATCCCTCTGCCGCCATACATCGCCTCCAAGCGCGCCGAGGACGAGGAAGACCGGCGCGACTATCAGACGATCTATGCCAGGGAGAGCGGCGCCGTCGCGGCGCCGACCGCCGGGCTGCACTTTACGCCGGAGTCGATGGCGCAGCTTCGATCACGCGGCATCGCGACCGAATTCCTGACATTGCATGTCGGCGCCGGGACATTTCTGCCGGTCAAGGCGGACGACACCGACGGCCACAAGATGCATTCCGAGATCGGCCATGTGGACGCCGAAACGGCCGAACGGCTGAATGACGCGCGGCAAAAGGGCGGGCGGATCGTCTCAGTCGGCACGACGTCGCTGCGGCTTCTGGAAAGCGCCGCGGGTGAAGATGGTGTGGTCCGGCCGTTCTCCGGGCCGACCGACATCTTCATCACGCCGGGCTATCGGTTCCGCGCCGTCGATCGGCTGATGACAAATTTCCATCTGCCGCGCTCGACGCTGTTCATGCTCGTTTCGGCCTTTTCGGGGCTGGATGCGATGCAGGCGGCCTATGCTCACGCGATCGAAAGCGGATACCGCTTCTATTCCTATGGCGACGCCTGTCTCCTCGACCGATCCGAGCTTTGACAGGAACGCGGCTGTTCGAACGAAATCGGGCGACGCCTGAAAGCGCCGCCCGCATTTTCACGCGATCTGCGAAATCGATCAGTCGATGATTTTCACGATGTTGCGGTTCTGATCGACCAGCACCGTATGGCCGTCGACAACCGCGTATTCGTTGGGACCCATGTCGTCCGGCAGACGATAGAGCGGCACCGGCGCAGGCAGCGGCTTGCCGACGGTCACCGTATAGCCGTCCGGCGCCATGTAGGACTCGTGCTTCTCCTTGATGACATAGGTTTTGATCGCGCCGTAGTCCGGCTCGGTCGTCTGGACCGTGGTCGTCGTCGTGGTCGTCTGGGCCAGTGCGGCCGCCGGCGCGACAAGGGCAATGGCGGCGGCGAGGAGCAGGCGTTTCATCAAATTCATCCTTTTGGAATTTCGTCCCGCCCGACAACACCGGTTCACGGTCGTGCGTTCCCATACCGGGAAAAAAGAATGGCGCGTTTCGCTTCGACGTACCGCTTCGTGGGCGACGTCGGATCGGAGAAATGGGTGAGAAAACAGGCGTTACGCGGTATCGCTGCCAGGGCCTTGCCCGCAAAGCTTCTCCGTTGCCAGCCGTTCGTCACCGCGCTACGGGAAGGGCGATGACAAACTCCTTCTCCTTTCGCCTTCATGCGACAGACGGTCGCGCCCGCCGCGGCGAGATCACCATGCCGCGCGGCACCGTGCGCACGCCCGCCTTCATGCCCGTCGGCACCGCCGGCACGGTCAAGGCGATGTATCTCAGCCAGGTGCGGGAACTTGGCGCCGACATCATCCTCGGTAACGTCTATCACCTGATGCTTCGCCCCGGTGCCGAGCGCGTCGCGCGGCTCGGCGGCCTGCATGACTTCGCAAGATGGCCGCATCCGATCCTGACCGATTCCGGCGGGTTCCAGGTGATGTCGCTCGCCGAGCTGAGAAAGCTCGATGAGAAGGGCGTCACCTTCCGGTCGCATGTGGACGGCTCCGTCCACTCGCTGACGCCCGAGCGCTCGATCGAGATCCAGGGCCTTCTGGACAGCGACATTCAGATGCAGCTCGACGAGTGCATCCGGCTGCCGGCGGAGCGGGCCGAGATCGAACGGGCGATGGAGCTGTCGCTGCGCTGGGCCGAGCGGTGCAAGATCGCCTTCGGGGACCAGCCGGGCAAGGCGATGTTCGGCATCGTCCAGGGCGGCGACCTGATCGATCTGCGGATTCGTTCGGCCGAGCGGCTCGCGGCGATGGACCTCAAGGGCTATGCCCTGGGCGGGCTGGCGGTCGGCGAGCCGCAGGACGTGATGCTGGCGACGCTCGACGAGACGGTCCCCGTCCTGCCGCAGGAAAAGCCGCGTTACCTGATGGGGGTCGGCACGCCGGACGACATCATCAAGTCGGTCGCGCGTGGGATCGACATGTTCGATTGCGTGATGCCGACGAGGGCCGGGCGCCACGGCCTCGCCTATACGCGGCGGGGCAAGATCAACCTGAAGAATTCGCGGCACGCCGAAGACCACCGGCCGCTGGACGAGGAGTCCGGTTGTCCGGCCGCGCGCGACTATTCACGCGCCTATCTGCATCACCTCGTCCGCTCGGGCGAATCCCTGGGCGGCATGCTGCTGACCTGGAACAATCTCGCCTATTATCAGGATCTGATGGCGGGCATTCGCGCGGCGATCGAGGCCGCGCGCTTCGACGACTTCCACGCCGAGGTGAGCGAAGCCTGGGCGAAGGGCGACATGCCGCCACTCGGCTGAACCGGCCGAGGCGCCACCGCCCCCCGCATTTCGGCCGGCCTGCCTTAGACGGCGACGTCTTCGCCCTTGCGCAGCGCGCAGCCGGTGATCTTCATCGAGCCGTCGGGCTGACGCTCCAGCGTGTAGCTGGCGATCCAGCTCTTGCCCTTGCGGTCGGTGAGGTAGACCTCCTGGCGGAAGCCCGGGCCTTCCGGTTTCATCGGCCCGAAGACGGCGCTCTGCGAGTGGTAGACCGGGTCATAGGCGGATTGGACCATGCCCATGAAGACGTCCGGATTGGGAAACATCGACTTGATGTTCGGTGCGGCGTAGGAATAGGCCTCGGCGCCGTTACCAGAGTTGAAGGCGCCGAGCTGTGCGGAGATGGCCGCGCGGATGTCGCTGGCGTCGTCCGCCTTTGCGCTCAATGGGGCTGCGATCGTCAACGAAGCGACGAGGAAGACTGTGGCGGCTGATCGCATCGAGGGCTCTCCCGGATTTCGCGTTCCAGCATAGAGTTACGCCGGAACGCCCGGAGAGAACCGCCGGCGCGGTCAATTGCCCGTGAAGAGACCGGAGACGCGATCCCGGAAAATGCTGGCGACGGGTCCGGTCGGCCCGGCTCGGCCCGACGCGATGCCGGCGAGCAGCTCAGTCGTCGTTGGCGGAGTTGAGATCCTCGGGCCTGCGGCCTTGCTGTGAGGCGTGCCGCGTCACCTCGACGACCTCGATGTTCGGGCCAGGCTTGCCGTGATCGGGCGGCTCGCTCCGAATTGCGACAGACAGGGCAAGTTCTTCACGCGCCGCTTGGCGCAAGGCTTCGTTCAGCGCATCTGCCGCCGCTTTGGCCCTGCTGAAAATCTCTTCGCTCATCACGTCGTGCTGGCTCCTAAGGCGTCGGCCCGAAGATCGCAATGGCGCCGACGGTCTTTGCGCAAGATTGGGCGCAAGCTTCCCGCTGACAAGCTGCCGCTCAAGATCCTGCAAGTTTGGCAGGGCGTCGTGGGCCTCGCATCGCACCGCGCGACAAATTCGCGCAATTTACGGTTCGCGCTTCTTCAACTTGCCACGAATGGCCGGCATGGGACGGGGCGGGGCACAAGACGCATTGTCGCAGGGACCGGTGGGTCGGATCGGCAATGCGGCAGGCGTCCCTGGTCATGTCCTTGGGAGACTTCATGCACAACATTCCCCTGATCACCGCGGCAGCCCTTTCCGCACTGATGGCGACGACAACCTTGTCGCGAGCCCAGACGGGCGGGGCGGGCCAGCAGCCGGCGAAGGCGACGGTGACGACTGTCGATCAAGCGGCGCGTTCCGAGCCGGCCCGCACCGGCGACATCCGCTCGATCGTGCTTTATTCCGGCGGCGTCGCGGAAATCGTCCGTTCAGCCGCCGTCAGCGGAAATGCGACGGTCGGCATGGAAGTGCCGCTCGACCAGGTCAATGACGTCCTGAAGAGCCTCGTCTTGCGCAATCCGGGCGGCGGCGTCGGCCAGGTCTCGCTCGAAGGCTCGGTCAACGCCAAGGAGCTGTCGCGCGCGGCGCATTTTGCGCCGGCGGACCTCAATTCCCTGCCGCTTCTCCTGAACAAGCTGAAGGGCGCGAAGGTGCGCATCGAGGGCAGCCGCTCGGTCACCGGCACGGTTCTCGGCACATCGCAGGCGCGCATCGCTCCCGACGACAAGGCCGAAACGCCTCTGGCGATCGTCTCGATCCTGAGCGAGACGGGCGAGGTGCGCTCGATGCCGATCTTCGCGGATACGGGCGTCGAGATCCTCGACGAAAAGACCGCACAAGAATTGCAGAAGGCGGCGGCCTCGCTCGCCCAGAGCCTTTCCGACGACACGCGGCTCGTCTCGGTCAAGGTGGAGGGTTCGGGCGAACGCACGATCGAACTCGACTATGTCGTCGCCGCGCCGGTCTGGAAGTCCTCGCACCGGCTCGTGCTCGGCAAAGACGGCAAGGGCAGCCTCCAGAGCTGGGCGGTGATCGAGAACGCCACCGGGGAAAACTGGCAGGACGTGAAGGTGTCGCTGTCATCGGGTTCTCCGGTGACTTTGCGCCAGAACCTCTTCGACCCATACTTCAAGGATCGGCCGGAAGTCCCAGTCTTCGTTGACAGACAATCGATCCCGAACGCGGATGGGGGCGCCGTGCCGAGCGCGCCAAGAATGGCGAAGGCGACGCGATCCATCGACGGCGCCTCGGCCTTTGCCGACAATCTGATGGCCGCCGCCCCGTCGCCCGAGAGCGAGCCCTTCACGATCTCCGGGGCGAACGACGTCGGTGAAGCCGTCGAGGGCGACGTGTCGGTGACCTATCGCTTGCCGCAGCCCGTCAACCTCGAGGCCGGCTCGACACTCTCGGTGCCGATCGTCGATGCGAAGGTGCCGGCCGAGCGGATCGCGGTGTTCACACCGGAGCGCGGCGAGATCCATCCCACGGCGGCGGTCAGGCTCGACAACGAGACCGGTTCGGCGCTGCCGGCGGGCATCGTGACGGTCTACGACGCCTCCGGCTATGTCGGCGACTCGACGCTTCTGCCGGTGCCGGCCGGGCAGGAGCGGCAGGTCCAGTTCGCGCTCGATCGCAAGCTGACGGTCAACACAACCGAGCGCCCGCAGCAGCGCATCAGCGAAATCCGCGTCATCGACGGCGTCCTTCGCTACAAGGAGATCCAGGAGCGCAACACGGTCTACTCCGCCGCCAACGCTGCGGGCGAGGATCGCAAGCTCGTCATCGATCATCCCAAGCTGTCCGGCTGGGAGCTGGTCGCTCCGGACAAGACCGACGAGACCGAAAACACCTACAGGCTGGAGGCCGTTGTCCCTGCCGGCGGGACGCGCGACATCGACGCGACCTATCGGTTCGTCCGCGACGAGGGCTTCGCGCTCGTCGATGCCAGCCAGTCGGAGCTCCTGCGCTTTTCGAGCCAGTCCGGCGATCCTGAAATGGCAGCGAGCCTCAAGGACATCGCCGCCATCCAGGGCGAAAAGACCGATCTCGACCGGCAGATCGACAAGCTGAACGGGGACAAGTCCAACATATACGCTGCTCAGGATCGAATCCGCGAGAATATCAAGGCTGTCGGCCCCGGTGATCTCCGCGACAGCTATCTGGACATGATGCGTGGGCAGGAGGATCAGCTGCGCGCGATCGACAACGAAACCAAGTCCCTCGAGGCTAAGCGGGAGGCCGTCGAGGCAAGATTGCGGGACAGGATCAAGGCCATGTGAGGTCCGGCCCGTCAGCCCCACAGTTTCGGATCAGGTGGCGAGACCGTCGAGCCGAAATAGCGCAGCGGGTTCTCCCTGTCTTTGGCGAGGAGCAGCGGTCCGTCGAGATCGACGAAATCGGCACTCTGGGCGATGAGGAGGGCGGGCGCCATGGCCAGCGATGAGCCGACCATGCAGCCGACCATCAGCCCGAATCCGTGCTGGCGCGCCTGTTTCGTCAGGCGCACTGCCTCCGTCAGGCCGCCGGTCTTGTCCAGCTTGACGTTCACATAGTCATAGAGGCCGACGAGGTGGTCCAGATCGTCGCCGACATGGAGGGATTCGTCGGCGCAGATCGGCACGGGATGCGGAATTGCGCGCAGGATCTCGTCCTGCCCGGCCGGCAAAGGCTGCTCGACGAGCACCGCGCCGGCATCGGCGGCCGCAAGCAGATGTGCCTTGATGTTCTCGGCCGTCCAGCCCTCGTTGGCGTCGAGAATGAGCCGCGCCCCGCGTGCCGCGCCCCGGACCGCGCGGATGCGCTCGCGGTCGTCGTCGGTGCCGAGCTTGATCTTGAGGAGGTCGCGGCCCGCGGCTCGCGCAGCGCTGGCCATGGCCTCGGCGGTGTCCAGGCCGATCGTATAGGCGGTCTCGACCGGGCGGGGCGTCTGCCCGCAGACGATGGCCGAAACCCGGCCTCCCGTCGACTTGGCCTCGAGATCCCACAGCGCGCAGTCGAGAGCGTTGCGCGCCGCGCCGGGGCCGAGAGCCTTTTCCAGACTGTCGCGCGAGCCGCCCCGCTCGATCAGCTGACGGACGTCCTCGATCTGTGCGAGGACGCTTTCGATGCTTTCGTCATAACGGGGATAGGGGACGCATTCGGCCCAGCCCTTGCCGTATTCGTCGCCGATCTCGCAGGTGACCACCGCAGCCTCGGTCTTGACGCCGCGCGCGATCCGGAATGGCTGTTGCAGCGGAAAACGCTCCACTGTGACCGAAAGTCGACGCGGCATGGTAAATGATCTCCTTTAAGCCGGCTTCGGTTTATTCCCACGAAGCGCTGTGCCAGTGAAGTGGTTGGCTGCGATGCGAATAGCATGACAGGCCGATCGAGCCCGATCAGATTGCGGGAAAATCGGTTCCTGTCGGCGACAAGATCGCGCCGGATGCGGAAAGAGGACCATGCTGGAGGCTGAAACGACCGACAAGACCGCTCCGCGCGGCCGGCTTTCGGCCGTGAAGCCCGCACTCGAAGGCGAGAAGCGCGAGGGCGGGGTCCGGCTGGTGGCCAGCGGGGACTGGCTTGCCCGCACCGTCGGCGAAATGGAGAGCCTCCTTGCCGAGACGGCTCGCTCCGATCTCGGCAGACAGATCATTGTCGATTGCTCCAGGGTCGGCCGGATCGACACCGCCGGGGCCTTCGTCCTCGAGCGGCTTTCGCGCGACCTCCAAACCGATGGCCGCAATGTCGAGCTTGCCGGGATTGCCGACCGCAACGAGGCGCTGTTTCAGGCCGTTCGCGGCGCGATGGAGAAGGAGGCGCCGACCGCCACGCCCGCTCGCACCAATCCGGTGACGGAGCTTGTCGGCGATGTCGGCCGCGGCGTCTTTGCCGTCTTCAACGAAGCGGTCGCCGCCCTCAACATCATCGGTGGCGCGATCTACGGCGCCGCTTACCGGCTGACCGGCCGCACCCGCAACCGGCCGGCGGCGGTCTTCAACCAGATCGACCAGATGGGCGTGAAGGCGATCCCGATCATCGTCCTGATCACCTTCCTGATCGGCGGGATCATCGCCCAGCAGGGCGCTTTTCAGCTGCGCCGCTTCGGCGGAGAGGTCTATGCGGTCAATCTCGTCGGCATTCTGGTGCTGCGCGAGATAGGCGTCCTTCTCACCGCGATCATGATCGCCGGCCGTTCGGGAAGCGCCATCACCGCCGAGCTCGGCTCGATGAAGATGCGCGAGGAAATCGACGCGCTGCATGTCATCGGGCTCAATCCGATCAGCGTTCTCGTATTTCCCCGCCTCGTCGCTCTGACGATCGCGCTGCCGCTGCTGACGGTGCTCGCCAATATCTCGGCGCTCGCGGGCGGCATGCTGACGCTGAAGCTTTATTCCGACATCTCCTACACGAACTACCTGCAGGGCATTCAGAACAGCGTCGATTTGTTCACTGTCTTTTCCGGCCTGATCAAGGCACCCTTCATGGCGATCGCGATCGGCATCATCGGCGCGCTGGAGGGGATGAAGGTCGGCGGCAGTGCTGAAAGCCTCGGCCTCAGGGTGACCTCGTCGGTGGTCAAGTCGATCTTCATCGTCATCGTCATGGATGGACTTTTCGCGATCTTCTATGCCTCGATCGGACTTTGACACAGTGACACGTGAACCTTCGGCACAGGATGGCGACCCCTCGAACGCGATCGTCTCGACGGCGTCCGACGACGACGTGCTGATCCGCGCGCGCGGGGTCAACGTCGCCTTCGGCAGCAAGAAGATCCTGGAGAACCTCTCCCTCGACGTGCGGCGCGGCGAGATCCTCGGTTTCGTCGGGCCGTCAGGCGCCGGCAAGTCGGTGCTTCTGCGCACCATCCTTGGCCTCAATCCCAAACAGGGCGGGTCGATCGAAGTCTTCGGCATCGACTATCACGAGGCCAGCGAGCGCGAGAAGCTCTCGGTCGAGCGGCGCTGGGGCGTCCTGTTCCAGCAGGGCGCGCTGTTCTCGGCGCTGACCGTCGCCGAGAACATCGAAGTGCCGATGCGCGAATATCTCGACCTGTCGCCCAAGCTGATGCGCGAACTGACGCGGCTCAAGATCGACCTCGTCGGGCTCGCACCGGACGCCATCGACAAATACCCCTCCGAACTCTCCGGCGGCATGATCAAGCGCGCCGCGCTCGCGCGGGCGCTGGCGCTCGATCCCGAGATCGTCTTCCTCGACGAGCCGACCTCGGGCCTCGATCCGATCGGCGCTGCCGAATTCGACCAGCTGATCATGACGCTGCGCGATACGCTCGGCCTCAGCGTCTATATGGTGACGCATGACCTCGACAGTCTGTTCCAGGCCTGCGACCGCATCGCCGTTCTGGGCGATCGCAAGGTGCTGGTCGAAGGGCCATTGTCGAAGATGCTCGATTACGATCACCCCTGGGTGAAATCCTACTTCCACGGCAAGCGCGCCCGGACCGTCGTCACCGACGACGCGGCGCCTGCGCCGTCGCCCGCATACGATGGAGCCGCCTGATGGAAACCAGTGCCAACTACGTCCGTGTCGGCATTTTCACGCTTGTCGTTCTCGCGCTCGCGGTCGGGCTCACCTACTGGACCGTCTTTGCCTCGAGCGGCGACAACCGGGTCCCGCTGCTCGTTCGCATCGAGGGCTCGGTCACCGGTCTGCAGCAGGGAAGCCAGGTCCTGTTCAACGGCCTGCCGGTCGGGCAGGTGAGCTCGCTGCGGATCGACAACAACAATCCCGGCGTCGTCATCGCCACGACGATGGTCGACCCGACGATCCCCATCAAGGAAAACACCCAGGCCAATATCGGCTTCCAGGGCCTCACCGGCTACGCCTTCATCGAGCTGAAGGGCGGCAATCCTTCGGAAGGCAATCTGATCGAGGAGGCCCGCGAGCAGGGGGTGACGCCGGTCATTCGCGCCAATCCCTCGGACGTCACCGACATTCTGGCGACGGCCCGCGACATCGCCGATCGGGCGAACAACATTCTCGGCGAGTTCGAGAACATCGTGAAGGGCGCAGGGCCAGGGGTCCAGACCACGGTCGCCAACGTGGCCAAGACCTCCGAGAACATCGAGACCTTCACCTCGAGCCTTGCGGCAAACACCGACAAGATCAGCACCTTCGTGTCAAACCTGTCGGACATGTCGGTCAGCGCGCGGCGCGTGGCCGATGCTCTGCCGGCGGCGATCGGCCAGGCGCAGGCCATCCTTGCGGCGGTCGATACCAACGAAGTTTCCCAGATCGTCGACAACGTGACGCAGGTCACGGCCAATATCCGCACCCAGTCGGACCGCATTGGCAGCGTCGTCGATTCAGTCCAGTCCGCAGCCAATGGCGTTGGCGAAATCGGCGACGTGATCACCCGCAACGCCGACGGCATCGATCGCTTCGTCGGCGCGCTGGGGCCGTTCGCCGATACCGCAACCAGCGTTGCGACGAAGCTCGGCACGACGCTCGAAAGCGCCGATACGGTGATCGCCGCGATCGATCCGGCAAAGGTCTCGACGACCCTCGACGGTGTTTCGAACACGGCCGCCAACGTCGCCGCTCTCAGCCAGAACCTGCGGGACCAGTCCGGAGCCATCGACACGATCGTGCAGGGCGCCTCGAATGTCGTGACCAATGTCGAAACCGTGACCAGCGCCGTTGCGGGGCGGAGCCAGGAGATCGACCGTGCGATCGCCAATTTCGCGCCGTTGACCGACACGGCAAATCGCGTCGCCAACCGCCTCGACGTCACGCTACAGAACGCCGACCGCGTGGTCGCCTCGATCGACCCGAACAAGGTCAGTTCGGTGATCGATTCGGTTTCCACCACGGCTGCCAATGCGGCGTCGCTCACGGATACGGTGAACCAGCAGAAGGAGGCGATCTCGTCCGCGATCAGCGGCTTTGCCAATGCTGCGCAGAACGTCAACCGCATCAGCACGGCCGTTGCCCAGCGCGTCGACGACATCGACACGCTGCTTGCCAGCCTCGGGCCGATCAGCAGCAATGTCAGCCAAGCTTCGGCCAAGCTCAACTCGACCCTCGACGGCGCCAGGGGCGTGGTCGATTCGATCGACACCGCGATGATCAACAAGTCGATCGACAATGTCGGCGCAATCACCGACGCGGTCCGCGAAAAGACGCCGCAGATCCAGTCGATCGTCGACCGGGTGAATTCGGCGGTCCTGACGATCGACAGCGCCGTGAAGGGCTTTTCCGAAACGCGGGCGCAACTTGACACGCTGCTCGCCAGCATCGATCCCGGCAAGGTCAACCAGGCCGTCGACAACGTTTCGGCGGCCACCGGAAACGTCGCCAAGGCTGCCGATTCGATCGCCAGGGTCGCGACCGACATCGGTGACAAGCAGCCCCAGATCGACACCATCATCGCCAACGTCCAGGCGACCAGCGAGAGCCTGAAAAGCGCATCGGGCGAGATCGACGGCGTGATCCAGTCGATCGACGGCGTCTTCGCGGGTGCCGGCAGCGGCAACAAGCTGGGGGCCGACCTTGCCGGCGCCCTGCAGGCCGTGCGCGGTGCGGCCACGTCGATCCAGGCGCAGGTGCAGCCGATCTCGGCGAATCTGCAGCGTTTCTCGGGGCAGGGACTGCAGGAGTTCCAGACGCTGATGCGATCGGTCAACCGGACGGTCAACCGCATCGACGACGCCGTGACGGACTTCTCGAACAATCCGAGCCGGATCATCTACGGCGGCGACGACGTCAAGCAGTATAACGGACGCAACCGGCGCTGAGGGCGGTCCGGCCCGGATCATGTCTTTCGCAGAATTCGGTGCGGCAGCCGCGGCCGGAAGCCAATCACCCTGACGGTTTGTGGCAATCTCGTCCCGCCGCCGAAGTTTGTTCGGGGGCGGGGGGCTCACCATGGTTCGTCCGATTGACAGCTCCGGTTGCGGATGCAAGCAACGGGGAGCGCGCCCGTTGGCGTGCGCCTGGCACATGACAGGCGGGTCCGCCCGCCTAGCGCCGACGGATGAAGGAATATCGCGACGATGAACGGCGTGAGAACACCGATACTGGCTATGCTCGTGGCGGGGCTGGTCGCGGGCTGCACGTCGGTTCCGCCGGACACGTTCGAGCTGTCCTCACCCGCCAATGTCCCCGTCAGGGGCGCGACCCGGGCGCAGATCCTGATCCCCGAGCCGACCGCGATCAAGACGCTCGACAACGACAAGATCGTCGTCAAGACGGCGCCCTACGCCGTCGAGTATCTCGGCCAGAGCCAGTGGAGCGACCGGCTGCCGCGCATGGTGCAGCTGAGGCTTCTGCAGGCCTTCGAAAATACCGGCCGCATCGGCGCCGTCGGCGTGCCGGGGCAGGGACTGGCAATCGACTATCAGCTGGTGATGGAGATCCGCCGCTTCGAGATCGACATCGAGGGCGGCAGGACGGCCCGGATCGACATTTCGGTCAAGGCGCTCAACGATCGCACCGGCTCGGTGCGTCAGACGAGGATTTTCTCGGCATCGGCTCCCGTCACAGGGTCCGGCAACGGCGCCTATGTCGCCGCTTTGAACAGGGCCTTCGATCAGATTTCCGGCGAGATCGTCACGTGGACGCTCGGCCTGATCTAACGGCAAGCTGAAGACGGCGTCACCGGGAGAGCTGATTGATAACGCTTGCGAATGAGCAGGCGTGCTTGGCTTGCGCTCAGCAATCCTTAATCGCAAACCGGTATTCTCTTCCCGTCTGGTCGAATGGTTTTGGGCCGATACCCGGCTCCATCGTCCAAGCTGTTTCGGCGCGCGCGCGATCGCCTCGCAAGATCGGTTGGAGTTCTTGGCGACGCTGCGCTGTCCATCGGAGGTGCGGTCCGTGGTTTTTTCGGAAGAGGAAAGGCGCGAATGGCTCGCGCGCAAGCGTCGGCGGGAAAGACCGAAACCGTTCTTCTTCGATCAGCGGCCGGTGGGCGTGTGCGTCCACTGCGCCATGCCTTTCGGGATGGCCGACGGCACCGTCATCGGCGGCATCGCCATCTGCGACGACTGCGAGGAATGCCAGGACTTTTGAACGGAACGCACGGGCGGCTTCAGCCCGCGTCAGGCCACGACGATGCGTCGGCCGGATTCCCGATCGAAACGATGGAACGCATCGTGGGAGGTGGCAGCCCGCACTTGCGTGCCGGGCTCGAGATGGCTGTAGCCCGCGACCCGGACCGCGACCTCGGGACCGCCCTGCGGCAATCCGCCATAGACGAAGCTCTCCGCACCGACGACCTCGACGCCGTTGACGGTCAGCTCGAAGATCGCGTCTCCCGGCTGCGTCGCGTCAGTCTCTGCGACAAGCCGCATGTGTTCCGGCCTGACGCCGAGGATCTGCGGACGCCCGCCAGGCGACAGAAGATGGTCTGAGGCCGATACGCCCGGCACGCCGCCCTCGCCGACGGGCAGGAGGTTCATCGCCGGCGAACCGATGAAGGTCGCAACGAACAGGCTCGCCGGCTTCTCGTAGACATCCATCGGCGAGCCGACCTGCTCGATCCGACCGGAATTCAGCACCACGAGCTTGTCGGCGAGCGTCATGGCTTCCAGCTGGTCGTGCGTGACGTAAAGGCTCGTCGTTCCCAGCCGGCGTTGCAGCCGTCGGATCTCCGCCCGCATCTGGACACGCAGCTTGGCGTCGAGGTTGGACAAGGGCTCGTCGAAGAGGAAGGCAGCCGGCTCGCGGACCAGAGCCCGTCCCATGGCGACACGCTGGCGCTGCCCGCCGGAAAGCTGCCCCGGCTTGCGGTCGAGAAGCGGGCCGATCTCCAGCATCTTTGCGGCGGCGTCGACCCGCCGGGCGATCTCGTCCGACGCCATCTTGCGGTTCTTCAGGCCGTATTGGAGGTTTCCCCGGACGCTCATATGCGGGTAGAGCGCGTAGTTCTGGAACACCATGGCAATGTCGCGCTCGGCCGGCTCGAGCTCATTGACGACGCGCTCGCCGATCTCGACGGTGCCCGACGATATGGATTCCAGACCCGCCACCATGCGCAGAAGGGTTGACTTGCCGCAGCCGGATGGGCCGACGAGGACGACGAAGCTGCCGTCGGGGATGGAGAGGGATACGCCCTTCACGGCCTCGACATTGCCGGGATAGACCTTGCGCACGTCAGTCAGTTCGATCTTCGCCACGTTACTTTTCCGATTCCACGAGGCCGCGCACGAACCAGCGCTGCATCAGCACCACGACCAGCACCGGCGGGAGAATGGCGAGGATGGAGGTCACCATCACCATGTGCCAGGGCGTATCGGCATCGGCGAAGGAAACCATCTTCCGCAACGCGATGACGATCGTGTTCATCTGATTGTCGTTGGTGACCAGCAGCGGCCAGAGATATTGCGTCCATCCGTAGATGAAGAGGATGACGAACAAAGCCGCGATGTTCGTCTTCGACAGGGGAAGGAGGATGTCCTTCAAAAACCGCAGCGGCCCGGCGCCGTCGATGCGCGCCGCCTCGACCAGCTCCGAGGGAATGGTCATGAAGAACTGCCGGAACAGAAGCGTCGCGGTCGCCGAGGCGATCAGCGGCAGGATCAGGCCGGCATAGGTGTCGATCATGCCGAGATCAACCATCACCTTGTAGGTCGGCAGAATGCGCACCTCGACGGGCAGCATCAGCGTCACGAAGATCAGCCAGAAGAACAGCATCCGGAGCGGGAAGCGGAAGAAGACGACCGCGAAGGCGGAGAGGATGGAGATGAAGATCTTTCCCAGCGCGATGCCGAGCGCCATGACGAGGGTGTTGAACAGGAGCGTCAGAACATCGACGCCGCCGATCCGGCCGATGCCGCCGAAGATCGCTTCGGAATAGTTCGGCACGAACTGGTCGCCCGGCGTCAGCGGCAGCGGCGGGCGCAGGATCGTCGTCAGCGACTGGGTCGAGGCGATGAAGGTGTAGTAGATCGGAAAGGCGACGATCAGGACGCCGAGGATCAGGACCACATGGGCGATGGGGCGGCCGATGCCGCGCTTTTCGATCATCGGGAAAAGCCCTCAGGCATAGTGCACCCGCTTTTCGACATAGCGGAACTGGACGGCGGTCAGAGCGATGACGATGGCCATCAGGATCACCGACTGGGCGGCCGAACCGCCTAGGTCGAGATTGACGAAGCCGTCGTTATAGACCTTGTAGACCAGCGTCTGGGTGGCTTGTGCCGGCCCGCCGCCGGTCACCGCGTCGATGATGCCGAAGGTGTCGAAGAATGCGTAGACGGTGTTCACGACGAGAAGAAAGAACGTCGTCGGCGCGATCAGCGGAAAGACGATCGTCCAGAAACGCTTGGTCGAGGATGCGCCGTCGATGGCCGCCGCCTCGATCAGCGAGCGCGGAACCGACTGGAGCGCGGCCACGAAGAACAGGAAATTGTAGCTGATCTGCTTCCAGGCTGCCGCGACCACGACGAGCAGCATCGCCTGATCGCCGTCGAGCAGCGGGTTCCAGCGATAGCCGGCGCTGCGCAGGAGATAGGCGAATGTGCCCATGGAAGGGTTGAACATGAACAGCCACAAAAGCCCGGCCACCGCCGGAGCAACGGCATAGGGCCAGATCAGCATGGTCCGGTAGAAGCCCTTGCCACGCACCACCTTCTCGGCGGCGGTCGCAAGGAAGAGCGCGAGCGCCATGGCCAGCACCGCCGTCGAGACGCTGAAGACGATCGTGACCTTGACCGAATTCAGGTAATCGGGATCGCCGAGGACCTGGGCAAAGTTCCTGAGGCCGACGAACTGGCTCTTCAGGCCGAAGGGGTCTTCCTTCAGCATCGACTGATAGAGCGCCTGGCTGGCCGGCCAGTAGAAGAAGACGATGGTGATGGCCACCTGCGGCGCAAGCAGCAGATAAGGCAGAAGCTTGTTGGGAAAGACGGCTTTTTGCAACGCGGTGCCTGCGAATGGGGTCCGGCCATCCATCGTGGCCAGGACCGGCTTGGCTGTGAAGGACAGCCTGACCGTTCATCGGCGCCGCCGGGGAGGCGACGCCGTCTGCTTGATCGGGCACTTCGCCTTACTGGACCTCGGCGATCGCCTCGTTGCCAAGCCTGACAATGTTGTCCATCGTCGTCTGGGCATCCTGCTTACCGGCGAGAAGCGCCTCGAACTGCTCGTTCTCGATGTCGCGGATCTGCGGCAGGTTCGGCAGGCGCACGCCCTTGGAGTTCGCCGTCGGCTCCTTGCCCATCATCTGGGTGATCGGCGTCTCGCGGCCGGGATTCTTGTCGTAGAAGCCCGACTTCTTGGTCGCCTCATAGGCCGCCATGGTCACCGGAAGATAGCCCGACTTCTCGTGCAGCTGCTGCTGGATGTCGGTCCGCGACAGGAACTTGAAGAACTCGCCGATGCCCTTGTACTCCTCGTCGGACTTGCCGCCGAAGACCCAGAGGCTGGCGCCGCCCGGAATGGTGTTCTGGGGCGCGCCCTCGGCGTTGGCGTCATAAGGCAGCTGGCCGATGCCGTAATTGATGCCGGATTTCACGACATCACCGAGGCCGCCGGACGATTCGGTGAGGATCCCGCACTCGCCGGAGAGAAAGAGCTGCTTGGCCTCCGAGGTCCGGCCGCCATAGCGGAACACGCCTTCCTTGGCGAGCTCGGCGAGATCCTTGAAATGCTCGACATAGATCGGCGCGTTCAGCTCGAGCTTCACGTCGGTGCCGGCCAGGCCGTTCTCCTCGGTGCCGTAGGGCACGTTGTTCCAGGCCGCGAAGTTCTCCAGATGGATCCAGGTGAGCCAGGTCGAGGTGTAGCCGCAATTGGCCGCGCCGGAGGACTTGATCTTGCGCGCCGCTTCGAAGACCTCCTGCCAGGTCTTCGGCGGATTGGCCGTGTCGAGGCCGGCTTTTTCGAAGATGTCCTTGTTGTAGTAGAGGATCGGCGACGAGGAATTATAGGGGAACGACAACATGGTGCCGTCGGGCTTGGAATAATAAGCGACGATGCCCGGCAGATATTGCGACTTGTCGAATGTCTGTCCGGCGGCCTCGAGCACCTCGGCAACGGGTTTCACCGCGCCCTCGGCGCCCATCATCACGCCGGTGCCGACGTCGAAGACCTGAATGATGCCCGGCGTCTGCTTGGCGCGGAAGGCGGCGATGCCGGCGTTCAGCGTCTCGGGATAGGTGCCCTTGAAGACCGGGACGATCTTGTAGTCCTTCTGGCTGTCGTTGAACTCCTTGGCGAGCGTATCGACGACCTCGTTGTTGGCACCTGTCATGGCGTGCCACCACTGGATTTCGGTCTGGGCGAAGGCGGGCAGGGCAGTCGTCGCGGCGAGAATGCCGGACAGAATCAGGGTGCGAAGGGACATGGGGGTTTCCTCTGAGACAGATGCGGTGGGCCGCTTATTGGTCAGTCTCTGCAACAGCTTGATGACGCCCGAAGATGTGTTCGGGCGGCATCGCCAGCAGGCGTTGACATGACAGTTTTATGACAGGCCCGGTGAGCCCGCAAGGCCAGAGGATTTAAGGCACAATCACGTTGTCTCGCAACGTCATGTGGTCCGGATGAGGGGTCGGGAGGACGGGCGCTCGATCGCCCGTCCTGGCTTGGGACTATGGAGACAGTTTCTGCGATGAACCGGCCGAATGTCGGTCAGGCACCTCGCACAGTCCCGGCGCGAGCTTGAATGGCGGCCAAACCGACTCCATGCCGAGCCGATGCGCTCGGCCTGCCGCGCAGAACCTTTCGTTCGCCGTCAAAGGCAAGTCTGCCGGCTTTTCTCGGCGCTCAGCCGCGAACCGCACCGATCACGGTTTCGACGATGTAATCCTGCGTGTCTTCGCTCAGATAGGCGTGCATCGGCAGGCTGATCACGTCGCGGGACAGGGCGTCGGAGGCAGGAAGTTCGCCACGCGCCACCGGATAGTTCCGGTAGGCGGTCTGGCGATGGAGGGGCTTGGGATAATAGATCGCTGTCGGCACACCCGCCTCGCGCAGCTTCGTCTGCATCTGCGTCCGATCGACACCGTCGGGCAGGCGCACGGTATATTGCGCCCATGTCGAGACGGCGTCGCGCAAGAGCGCCTGCGGCGTGACGACCCCCGAAAGCTTCTGCGAATAGCGTGCCCCGATTCGCTTGCGCGCCGCGATCTCGTCTTCGAAGATCGTCAGCTTTTCCAGAAGGATCGCCGCCTGCAACGTGTCCATCCGGCCGGTCATGCCGATGCGGACGTTGTCGTATTTGTCCTCGAGGTTCTGGCCGTGGACGCGAAGCGACGTCATGATGCCCGCAAGATCGGCGTCATTGGTCTGCACCGCGCCGCCGTCGCCATAGCAGCCGAGCGGCTTTGCCGGGAAGAAGCTGGTCGACACGACGTCGGCCCAGTGGCTCGACATCTTGCCGTCGATCGTCGCGCCGAAGCCCTGGGCGGCGTCGGAGACGAGTTTCAGGCCGTGCGCGTCGGCCAGTTTGCGGATGGCCGGATAGTCTGCGGCCTGACCGAACAGATCGACGGCGATGATCGCCCGCGGCTGCAGGTCACCCTTGGCCTTTACCTCGGCGATCGCCGCTTCCAGGCTGGCGACGTCCATGTTGAATGTCGCGATGTCGACGTCGACGAAATAGGGCGTCGCGCCAAGAAGTGCGACCACCTCGGCGGTCGCGGCGAAGGTGAAGCTCGGGCAGAACACCGCGTCGCCGGGGCCGATCTGCCAGGCCATCAACGGCAGCGACAAAGCGTCGGTGCCGGAGGAGCAGGAGATCGTGTGCTCCATGCCGCCGAAGGCCGAAAGCGCGGCCTCCAGTTCGCGCATCTCGGGGCCCATGACATAGGCGCCGTGATCGAGCACGGCGGCGATCCGCCGATCGACCTTGTCGCGGATGCGGTCGCGCTGGGTGGCAAGATCGATGAGCGGGATGGTCTGCATGCCTCAGGCCCTTGGAAAGATTGCGAATCGTATGTGAGGTGGCTAGCCGACGAGGTGCGCCAAATTAAGCCCGCGCGCCACTCAAGTTTGGTGTCGCAAGCTTACGACGGTGATCACGGCACTCTGGCGCGGCGTCAACCGCGGGCGGCACGTCCTCAGCCGGCCTTTTTTTCCGCAAGCGTTCCGAGGATGTACATCGCGATCGTCGATCCGGCGATGGCCGTGATGTCGGCGTGGTCATAAGGCGGCGAGACCTCGACGACGTCGGCGCCGACCAGCTGAAGGTTCTTCAGGTGCCGGAGGACGGCCAGCATCTTGGCGCTGGAGGGACCGCCCGAAACCGGCGTGCCGGTGCCGGGGGCGAAAGCGGCGTCGAGGCAGTCGATGTCGAAGGTGAGATAGACATTGGTGCCGCCGGTGCGCTCGTAGATCCGCGCGGCGATCTCGGCGCTCTTCATCTCCTCGATCTCTTCGCCGCCGAGGATCTCGATGCCGCAGGTTTCCGGCGCATGGGTGCGGATGCCGATCTGGATCGAGGTTGCCGGATCAATCAGCCCGTCCTCCACCGCCTGTTTGACGAAGGAGCCGTGATCGACGCGGGGTCTGCCATTGCTCCCCGTCGCGACCGGCCAGGTATCCTGATGGGCGTCGAACTGGACCAGCGACAATCTGCCGTGTCTGGCCGCATGGGCCTGAAGCAGGGGGTAGGTCACCGAATGATCGCCGCCGAGGGTCAGGAGAAAGCCGGTTTTCTTCAGGATCACGGAGGCTTCCTCGAAGATCGAGCTGTGCGCGGTTTCGGGCAGGCGGTAATCCAGGAGGCAATCGCCATAGTCGACCACGGCAAGCGCTTCGAAGAGGTCGCGGTCGAAGGGATATTGCGGATCGTTGTCGAAGATCGCCGAAGCGCGGCGCAGCGCCTGCGGCCCGAAGCGGGTCCCCGGCCGGTTCGAAACCGCGCTGTCGAAGGGGATGCCCCAGATGGTGACGTCAGAGCCATCGACGTCCTTGGTGAAGCGCCGCCGAAGGAAGGAAAGAGCGCCGGCATAGGTCGGATCGCTGGCGCCCTCGCGGTCGCCGCCGGCCGTGAAGGCGTGATCGATGGATTTTCCGGACATGTTTCGCCCCTCGCCATTGGTCTGCGTTGCCGCAGTTAGGGCGTGACGACGAAAAGTCGGACATGCGCGACCAATTTGCGCCGGTTTTCGCCGAACGAAGGTCAGCCAGTGCAATGGCTCTTGCTTCGATGATCGCGCCGGTCCACTTTGACGTAAACGTCAATCGGAGGAGACGAAACCATGGCCGGAACACTCAAAGGCAAGACCATTCTCATGTCTGGCGGCTCGCGCGGCATCGGCCTCGCCATCGCGCTGAGAGCCGCGCGGGACGGCGCCAACGTCGTGATCGCGGCCAAGACCGACCAGCCGCATCCCAAGCTTCCCGGCACCATCCACACGGCGGTGGAAGAGATCGAGAAGGCCGGCGGCAAGGGGCTCGCCGTCCTTTGCGACATCCGCGAGGAGGAGCAGGTTCGCGCGGCGGTCGACAAGGCGGTGGAGCGCTTCGGCGGCATCGACATCTGCGTCAACAACGCCTCGGCCATCCAGCTCACCGACACGCTGTCGACCGACATGAAGCGCTACGACCTGATGAACGGCGTGAATGCGCGTGGCACCTTCCTCGTCTCCAAATGCTGCATCCCGCATCTGAAGAAGGCCGAGAACCCGCATATCCTGACCCTGTCGCCGCCGCTCGACATGCAGACCAAGTGGTTCGCCGGCCATGTCGCCTATTCGATGGCGAAGTTCGGCATGTCGATGGTGACGCTCGGCCTTGCGGGCGAATTGAAGGATGACGGCATCGCCGCCAACTCGCTCTGGCCGCTGACGGTGATCGACACGGCGGCCGTCAGAAACGTCCTCGGCGGCGCGCCGCTCGCCTCGATGAGCCGCTCGCCCGAGATCGTCGCCGACGCCGCCCATGCGATCCTGACGAAGCCCTCGCGGGAATGCTCGGGCAACTTCTTCATCGACGAGCTCGTGCTGGCGGAGGAGGGCGTCACCGACTTTTCGCCATACGGGCCTGAAAGCGGCCAGCCCATGGCCGACTTCTTCGTTCCGGACGAAGCCTTCGAAAAGGCGCAGACGAAAGTGAAGCGCCAGCCCGCCGGATGATTTGAGGAGGCAGCGATTCCCGAGCCCCTCATCCTGAGGCGCGGAGCCGGTTGAAGACCGGCGGAGCCTCGAAGGGCGAGGGGCGTCTAGCGCACCCCTCAAGCCATCGCGAGGGCTTGCCTTGCACCGCCGTTGCCCCGCTCCCTCGCCCTTCGAGGCCGCCTTTGGCGGCACCTCAGGATGAGGGCGCTCGGATTTGGACGCGGGGAGGCGGCGGCACCGGTGACGGTGGCTGCGTTGAAGCTCTGCCTCGATCGTGGAAGAGTAGCCGCCACGCCAGCTATCGGGAACGCAGCTAAGGCGGTCCCCAGCCCCTCATCCTGAGGTGCGGAGCCGGTTGCACGACGGGCGGAGCCTCGAAGGGCGAGGGGCGCTTGGCGCAACCCTCAAGCCATCGCGGGGGCTTGCCTTGCACCGCCGGTGCCCCGCACCCTCGCCCTTCGAGGCCGCCTTCGGCGTCACCTCAGAATGAGGGCGCTCGGGTCTGGAACGCGAAAAGGCCGCAGCGGGAAAACCTCGCTGCGGCCTTTTCGCGATTCGCTTGTCCTGATGCGGTCCCGAAGCGGCGGGGCCGGCCGGAGACTACTTGATCTTGGTCTCGCGGAACTCGACGTGCTTGCGCGCGATCGGGTCGTATTTGGTCTTGGTCATCTTGTCGGTCATCGTGCGCGAATTCTTGCGCGTGACGTAGAAAAAGCCGGTGTCGACAGTGGACAGGAGCTTGATCTTGATGGTGGTCGCCTTGGCCATGGTCTTCCTCGAGTGATGCTACGCAGGAACGATCCCGGTCGGGCGAACCCTTCCGCAATCGACCGCTGGCCTGCGCCGATGGATGTCTTGCCGGTCAGATCCGAATGGGAAATCCGCAAAGCATGAAAGCATAGCGGTCAGCCCGTCGCTCGGCGCCGGTAAATTCGGCCGGACAATAGCCATGGGTTGTCTTGTGTCAAGAGCGTTACCGCTTTCCGCCTGGCTTGGCTGTCGGTCCGCCGCTCAGCTGCGCGCGGCGAACAGCCGCCCGAGCGCCAGCGCCAGATAGATCGCGAAGAACAAGGCCAGCGACCAGGCGAAGCCGTTCGGCCCGAAGAGGTCCATGGCGGTGCCGATGGTCTGCGGCCCGATCAGCATGCCGGCCGAGTAGCAGAAGATGAAGGCGGCGTTGGCGTCGGCGAGGTCGGCGGCCGGCAGGCGCGCGCCGAGATGGGCGAGGCCGACGGTGTAGAGCCCGGCGACGACGCCGCCCCAAAGGAACAGGACACCGGCCATCAGCCACCAGTCCTCGACGAGGACCGGCAGGCACAAGGTGCCGATGAGACCGACGCCGGCGCAGATCGACAGAAGCGTGCGTCGGTCCTTGACGCGGTCCGACATCAGGCCGATGGGGATCTGCATCAGGACGTTGCCGATGCCGACGGCGGTGAGAAGCTGCGCCGCGGCTGACTCGGAAAAGCCGACGCGCTCGCCATAGACCGGAAACAGCGCGAAACCGCCCGCCTCGACCGCGCCGAAGACGAGCACCGCCCCCGTCGCCGTCGGCACCGCGAAGATGTGGCGCCAGAACGAGCCTTGACGGCGCTCCTTGGAGATCACCGGCTGGCGGCTCCAGGCGATGAATAGCGGGATCGCCGAAAGGAGGATGACGCCGGCGCCGATGCCGAAGGGCAGGAAGCCCTGGCTGCCGACCTGGGAGAAAATCCAGGGACCCAAGGCAAAGCCGAGCGACAGAACGGTCGCGTAGATGCCGAGGACGAGGCCCCGCTTTCCCGGCGGGGCAGCGGCGTTGATCCAGAATTCCGACAGGACGAAGAGCGCGGTGATGGCGAAGTGGAAGACCAGCCGCAGCGGGAACCACATCCAGAACGGTGCGAAGAAGAACGCGACCGCCGAAACGCTGGCGAGGACGATCGATATCAGCATCGTCAGGCTCACGGAGAGCCGCATTGCGATCGGCGTGATGAAGGCGGCGGCGGCCAGCGAGGCGCCGCCGGCCACCGCCGCGTTGAGACCTATCATCGAGGAGGAAATGCCGCGCCGTTCGAGAATGACCGACAACAGCGGCAGCCCGAGGCCCAGCGCGATGCCGACAGCGCTGATCGAGGCGATGGCCGCGGCGGCCGTGAGCCAATCGACGGATTCGAGTTCGGCTTCCGCTTCGGCGACGATGTCGTCGGGGGTCGATCGCTCCAATGCTTTATTCCCGGGTGGGCTTTGCCCGGTCAGGCGCGGCCGGACCGGTAAGTGCGGCCCCGAGGCCGCTCAGGCCGGACGGTGCAGCGTCGCCCGGAACTCGTCCAGCCGTGTCGATCGAATGGTCGGGGCGCTGCGTCATGTCAGATGAGATCTTTCCGAAATCCGCCGTCCACCACGCGGTAGAACGGCATCTCGTGCGAGGCGTCGAGCCAGGTTCCGTCTTCTATCCGCGTCGTGACGTCCTGAAGAACGCTCCGGGTGATCGGCGCGAGGGAATGATCGGACAGCGCCGACGTCGGAACCCAGGCGATTTCGTCGAATTCGTCGGTCGGTGGCTCGAAGGTTTCGCTGATAGCGCTAAGACGTGAGGCATTGATGACGAAGAAGCGCGTGTCGAAGCGGCGCGGCGCGCCCTCCGGCGTGATCGCCCGGGCGACCGGCACGAGCCACCCGGCCGCCGGGGTCAGCCCGCGCTCGGCAAATGCCGCAAAGGCCGTCGGCACGCGGCCCTGCGGCGGTCGGTCTTCGGCGATCAGGAGGCCGGTTTCCTCGAATGTCTCGCGTATCGCCGCAAGGGCGAGGGCGGCGGCGTCGCGCGCCGTGAAGACCGACGACGTCGAGGCGCAGAGCCGGGTGTCGGCATCGGCGGCGAGTTCGAAGCCATCGGCGTAATCGCGATCGAACTGCTCGACCCGGCCGCCGGGGAAGACGAAGCGGTTCGCCATGAAGACATGCGCCTTGCCTCTGAGGCCCATCAGGAAGCGCGGCTCGCCGCGGCTTTCGTCGACGATGATCAGCGTCGCTGCGTCGCGGACGGTGGTGGCGACCGCTTCACCGCCTTGCGCCTGAACCGCGAGGCGTTCGGCTTCGAGGGCTTCCAGACGCTCATCGTCCGTCACCCGAAGGTCTCCTCGGGCTCGCCCGTGTCGGAAAAACCGCCCATCTTCAGCGCCCATTGCAGGCCGATGGTCGCGCCCTTGAGCGGCTGCAGGAGAACGAGGCTGAGGACGATCGTCACGGGAACCCAGATCGCCAGATGCTCCCACATCGTCAGCTCGACGGCTTCCTCCATGCCCATGAAACCGGCGACGACGACGTGGCCGACGATGAAGACGGTGAGATAGGGCGGCAGGTCGTCGGCGCGGTGATGGTGGATCGCGAGCCCGCAGGCGTCGCATTCATGCACCGATTTCAGAAATCCCTTGAACAGCCGGCCCTTTGCGCAGCGCGGGCACTGGCCCCTGAAGCCACGCCACATCGAGGTTCCGAGCAACCGTTTCTTGCTGGCCGGGCGCCACTCGGCGGTGTCTGCGGGGACGGCTTGCCTTGCCTCGGTCATCGCCTTCTCCTCGCCTTCGGCCCGCCCTTCCGGTCCCGCGCCTTGGTGCGGCCACGGCTCTGGCTCTTGTGGAAAGAGCCCGTCGCGACCGGCAGCTTGCGTGGCTCGCTCAGCATCTCGAACTGCAGCGAGCCGGCGAGCGGCAGGGCCTCGACGAGGCGAACCTCTACCGTATCGCCGAGGCGATAGCCATGGCCGGAGCGGTCGCCGACGAGGCAGCGGGAGGCCTCGTCGAAGTGGAAATATTCGTTGCCCAGCGTCGAGATCGGCACGAAGCCGTCGGCGCCATAGGTCGGCAGCTGGACGAAGAGCCCGGCCTTGGTGACGCCGCCGACGCGGCCGTCGAAGGTCTCGCCGACCCGCTCGGCCAGATGATGGGCGATCAGCCGGTCGACGGTGTCGCGCTCGGCCGCCATGGCGCGGCGTTCGGCCCTTGATATCTCCTCGGCGGTCTCGGCGAGGAGCTCCTCGTCCTCTTTCGACAGGCCGCCTTCGCCAAGCGAGAGTGCCGTCACCAGCGCCCGGTGGACGATGAGATCGGCATAGCGGCGGATCGGCGAGGTGAAATGGGCGTAACGGGCGAGGTTGAGGCCGAAATGGCCGAGATTGTCCGGCGTATAGACCGCCTGGGATTGCGAGCGCAGCACCACCTCGTTGACCAGCGATTCGTTGTCGCCGCCCTTCACCCGCGAAAGGATCTGGTTGAAATGCGAGGGCCGCAGCGAGCCGGCCTTGGCCAGCGGAATCTCCAGCGTCTTCAGGAATTCGCGCAGGCCCTCGAGCTTCGACATCGAGGGCGCGTCATGGGCGCGGTAGATCAGCTGCTGGCGCTTTTTCTCCAGCGTCTCGGCCGCCGCGACATTGGCGAGGATCATGAACTCCTCGATCAGCTTGTGGGCGTCGAGGCGCATCGGCACGACGACCTTGTCGACCTTGCCGCTCGCATCGAGCTTCAGCCGGCGCTCGGGCAGATCGAGATCCAGGGGCTGGCGGCGGTCCCGGGCGAGCCGCACGAGCCGATAGGCCTCCCACAAGGGTTTCAGGACGGTCTCGACGATTTCCGGCGCGACATCTCCGGTCGCGCCGTCGATCGCCGCCTGCGCCTGTTCATAGGCGAGCTTCGCCCGGCTTTGCATCATGATGCGGTGGAAGGTGTGGCCGCGCTTTTCGCCATCGGCGCCGATGGTCAGGCGAACGGCGAGGGCAGGGCGATCGACGCCCTCCTTCAGCGAACACAGATCGTTGGAGATCTTCTCCGGCAGCATCGGCACGACCCGGTCGGGGAAATAGACCGAATTGCCGCGCATGCGGGCTTCGTTGTCGAGCTTCGATGCCGGGCGGACGTACCAGGACACGTCGGCGATGGCGACGGTGACGAGGAAGCCGCCGGGATTGGCCGGGTCCTCGTCCGGCACGGCATGGACCGCGTCGTCGTGGTCCTTGGCGTCGGCGGGGTCGATGGTGACGAGAGGCAGGCGTCGCCAGTCCTCGCGGTCCTTCATCGTCGCCGGGCCGGCGCGCTCGGCCTCGTCGAGCACGGGTTTCGGGAAGACGTGGGGAATGCCGTGGGCGTGCAGCGCGATGGAGGAGATGGCGCGCTCCGAGCCGATCGAGCCGACCACCTCGATGACGCTCGCCACCGGAAGGCCGATGCGCCGGCGCGGGCCGGCCTCGACCTCGACGAGGTCGCCGTCGCTGGCGCCTTTGGTGTCGGCCGGCGGGATCATGTATTCGAGCTGCTTGCGCTCGACGGGCTCGACCCGGCCGCCACCGCCCGGCGTTGCCCGGAAGACGCCGAGCGAGAGCGTGCGGCGCTTTTCGAGCACGCGGATGATCTTCAGATGGCGCTCGCCGTCGCCGCTATCTTCGTCGTCCGCCTCGACGACGCGTGCAAGCACCCGCTCGCCGACGCCGGGGGCCTGGCCCTTGTCGCGGTCGATGCGCACGGCAAGGCGCGGCGGCTCGCCATCTTCGACCCGGTCCCAGGTGACCGGCTCGCCGAGCAGCGCGCCTTCCTCGTCGCGGCGGCGGATCTCGAAAACGCCAACCGGGGGGAGCGCGCCCGGCGTCTTGAACTTACGCCGGTCGCCGGAGATGACCCCCTCGTCCTTCAACTCTGCGAGGAGGAACTTCAGGGCCACGCGATCATCGCCCTTGACGCCGAAGGCCTTGGCGATCTCGCGCTTCGACGCCCGGCCGGGATTGTCGGCGACGAAGCGCAGGACGGCCTCGCGTGTCAGCGTCGGGGTCTTTTCCTGTCCGGCATCGCGTCGCGCCATGTCGCTCAGTCCGCGTCCCAGGGAACGCTGTCGGAAGCCTCCGCCGAGACCTTTGCCTTCGAGGCCGATCCCGTCTTGGTGGCGCTGCTCTTGGATTTCGAAGCGCTCTTGGCTTTCGGCTTGGCGGCCTTGGCCGCGCCATTGGCCGCCTTGCCGGCGGCGGCCTTTTTCGGCGCGGCCTTCTTCTTGGCGCCGGAGCCTTTGGCGCCGGTCTTTTCCGCGCGCTCGGTCAGAAGCTGGATCGCCTCTTCGAGGGTCACCGACGCCGGGTCCTTGGCCTTCGGCAGGGTGGCGTTGATCTTGCCGGTGTTGACGTAGGGCCCGAAGCGGCCGTCGCGCACGGTGATCTCGCCGCCGAGCGTCGGGTGCTCGCCGAGCGTGGCGATCGCGGCCGGCTTGCCGCGCCCGCGTCCGCCCTTTTCCTTCTTCTCGGCGATCACCGTCACGGCGCGGTTGAGCCCGACCTCGAAGACGTCCTCGATCGTTTCCAGATTGGCATACATGCCGTCATGCTGGAGGAATGGGCCGTAGCGGCCGAGGCCGGCGAGGATCGGCTTGCCGCTTTCGGGATGGGTGCCGACCTCGCGGGGCAGCGACAGGAGCCGCAGCGCCTTTTCCAGATCGATCTCGGAGGCCTGCCAGCCCTTGGGCAAGGACGAGCGCTTGGCCTCCTTGCCCTCGCCGCGCTGCACATAGGGGCCGAAGCGTCCGGAGCGCAGCGTCACCGGTTCGCCGGTTTCGGGATCTGTCCCGAGATCCTTCGGCCCGTCGGCCGTCTCGCCATCGGCGCCGTCGCCTGAAAGGCTGGTGCCGAGCTGCCTTGTATAGCCGCATTCGGGATAGTTCGAGCAGCCGACGAAGGCGCCGAACTTGCCGAGCTTCAGGGACAGTTTGCCATCGCCGCAGCGCGGGCAGGCGCGCGGCTCGGTTCCGTCTTCCTTCGGCGGGAAGACCAGCGGCGCGAGTTCCTCGTTGAGCGCGTCGAGGACGTCGGAGACACGCAGCTCCTTGGTGCCTTCGACATGGCCGGAAAAGTCCTGCCAGAAGTCGCGCAGCACGTCCTTCCAGGCAAGTTCGCCGGCCGAGATCTTGTCGAGCTTTTCCTCGAGATCGGCGGTGAAGTCGTACTCGATGTAGCGCTCGAAGAAATTGTGCAGGAAGGCCGTGACCAGCCGGCCCTTCGCCTCGGGCAGCAACTTCTTCTTGTCGACGACGATATATTCACGGTCCTGCAGGGTCTGCAGCGTCGCGGCGTATGTCGACGGGCGGCCGATGCCGAGTTCTTCCATGCGCTTGATGAGCGAGGCTTCGGAGAAGCGCGGTGGCGGCTCGGTGAAATGCTGGTCGGCGTCGATGCCCTTGCGATCGATGCTCTCTCTTGCCGCCATCTGAGGCAGGCGGGCGTCGTCGCTCTCGTCGTCGGTGTCGGATTTGGAATCGTCACGGTGGTCGACATAGGCGGCGAGGAAGCCGTCGAACTTGACGACCTGTCCGGATGCCCGCAGCTTCGCCGTCTTGCCACCACCCTTGGCGTCGATGTCGACGGTCGTGCGCTCGATCTCGGCCGAGGCCATCTGGCTGGCGATGCCGCGCTTCCAGATCATGTCATAGAGCCGGAACTGATCGGGATCGAGGAAGCGCTTCACATCCTGGGGCGTGCGGGTGAAGTCCGTCGGGCGGATCGCCTCATGGGCTTCCTGGGCGTTCTTCGCCTTGGTCGAATAAAAGCGCGGCTTTTCCGGCACGTATCGCTCGCCGAAGCTGCCGCCGATGGCCGAACGGGCACCGTCGATCGCCTCGGGCGCCATCTGCACGCCGTCGGTTCGCATATAGGTGATGAGACCGGCCGTCTCGCCGCCGATGTCGATGCCCTCATAGAGCCGCTGCGCCACCTGCATGGTGCGCGAGGCCGAGAAGCCGAGCTTGGCGGAAGCCGCCTGCTGCAGCGTCGAGGTGGTGAAGGGCGGTCCGGGATTGCGCCGGGTGGGCTTCGCCTCGACGCTGTCGACCACGAAGCTCGCCGAATCGAGCATCGTCTTGATCGTGCCGGCGATATCGCCGTTCTTGATCGTCAGCCGCTGAATCTTTTCGCCGTCGAAGGCCGTCAGCCGCGCGTCGAACGCCTCGTTCCGCTCGGTCGCGAGATGGGCGACGATCGACCAGTATTCCTCCGGCTTGAAGCGCTCGATCTCCGATTCGCGGTCGCATACGAGGCGCAGCGCCACCGACTGGACGCGGCCGGCCGAGCGGGCGCCGGGCAGCTTGCGCCACAGGACCGGCGAGAGCGTGAAGCCGACGAGATAGTCGAGCGCGCGGCGGGCGAGATAGGCGTCGACCAGCGGCTCGTCGATCTGGCGCGGATTGGCCATCGCGTCGAGGACGGCCTTCTTGGTGATGGCGTTGAAGACGACGCGGCTGACCGGCTTCTTGCCGATCGCCTTCTTCTGGCGCAGCACTTCCAGCACGTGCCAGGAAATCGCCTCGCCCTCTCTGTCGGGGTCGGTGGCGAGAACGAGGGCATCGGCACCCTTTACCGCCTGGGCGATCTCGTTGAGCCGCTTCTGCGAGGGCTTGCCGACCTCCCAGCTCATCTCGAAATCTTCGTCCGGACGCACTGATCCGTCCTTCGGCGGCAGATCGCGGACGTGTCCATAGGAGGCGATGACCTGATAGCCATTGCCGAGATATTTATTGATCGTCTTCGCTTTGGCCGGCGATTCGACGATAACGACGTCCATAAGTGTCCTGTTCGCGATCTAGCTTGGCAGATACGGGCTCAAAGCCGCGCCCGATTCGCAAAAAACCCGGCACAGAGCATGCGTCAGATGGACAGTCCGGCCGGAACGGTCAAGCCCGCCACCTCGTATGAACCGGCCGGTTGCAACCAATGCACGAAAATGTCTATAACCTTTCCATAGGTTGATGGCGCGTCAAAACAGCCCGTCATCCTTGGGGAAACTTCGTGCGCAAGGCGGGTCTGGGCAGCAGCAATGAAGTACGAGATCGGCGAAGCGCGTGCGAACCTCGAATATGTTCGCGATATGCTGGATCAATTGAAGGTTGTATCCGGCGCAAAATCGAGTGCGATGCTCGTCTATTTTCTCGATCTGGCAAAGCTGGAGGTGGAAGACCAGCTTGCCCGGATCGACGGCGACGCCGGTTCGCGGCGTCGAAATGTCGGCGCCTGATTTGGCCGACTGACGCCAAGGCGTCGAGCGACCAGGAATCACAAGAGCCAACGATCACATTAGCAGAGACACCGAACCTCCTGAATGACGCTCCAGCCGACCGGCGAGGTCGAGTTCGAGGAGGACGAGCTGCAGGGCGCCCGCGCTCACGCCCGTATGGGCGAGGATCTCGTCTATCGTCACGGGTGTCGGCCCCAGCGTCTCGATGATCCGCTCGCGCTCGCTGCGTGTTGGTTCGTCTGTCAGACCATCGGTCGCGGGTTCTTCGACGATCGCGTCCTCCGGACGCCCTGGACCTGTGGCGAGCGGCGACAGCGCTTCGAGAACGTCGGCCGCGTCGCAGGCGAGAATCGCGCCTTCGCGGATCAGCCTGTTGGTGCCGGCCGCGCGCGGATCGAGCGGCGAACCCGGCACGGCGAAGACCAGCCGGCCAAGCTCACCGGCGAGCCGCGCGCTGATCAAGGATCCGGAGCGCAGCGCCGCTTCGACCACCAGAAGGCCGAGCGAGAGGCCCGCCACGAGCCGGTTGCGGCGCGGAAAGTCGATCGCGCGTGCGGTCCAGCCGAAGGGCATCTCCGAGACGAGGGCGCCGCCGCTATCGACGATCTTGCGCATCAGCGGCCGGTTTTCCGGCGGATAGGGCCGGTCGAGACCGCCGGCGAAGACACCGACGGTGCCGGTGTCGAGCGTTGCGTCATGGGCGGCGGCATCGATGCCGCGGGCAAGCCCCGAAACGACCACGTAGCCGGCCTTGCCAACACCGGTGGCGAAGATACGGGTCAGCTTGATCCCCGACAGGGAGGCGTTGCGTGCGCCGACGATTGCCAGGGCCGGCCGTTCGAAGGAAGCGCTGTCGCCCATGACCGCCAAGACAGGGGGAGCGTAGTCGACGCTGCGAAGATGGGCGGGATATTGCGGCTCGCCGAGACAGACGAAGCGCGCGCCGAGCTTTCCCGCCCGCGTCATTTCCTCGGCAGCCGCCTCAGCGCCGCACACGCCGATGCGCCGGCCGCCGCGCGCCGCGAGTTCGGGCAGGGCCTCGAGCGCCGCAGCGGCGCTGCCGTAGCGATTGATGAGTTCGCGAAAGGTGACGGGGCCGACATTCTCGCTGCGGATCAACCGCAGCCAGGAAAGCCGCATCTCCTCGGTGAGGACGACGCCGCGCCGCGGCGCGGCGGGAAGGCTCATGGAGCGCCCCTGGACAATTGCATGCCGGACAGCGGGCAGGGGCTCTCGCGATCCGTCATGTCTTCTTCGCCCCGATCTTCGGCTCGGTGCCGCCGATCAGACGTTGGATATTCGCCTGATGGCGGATGTAGACGAGGACCGTCAGGATCGCCGTGAGGAGCGCGGCAGCCGGATAGCCCAGAAAATAGTAGGCGATCGGCACGAGCAGCGTCGCGATGAGAGCGGCGAGCGAAGAATAACGGGTGAGATAGGCGGTGGAGAGCCAGGCGAGGGCGAAGATCACGACGCCGATGGGGGCGATGCCCAGAAGCACGCCGAGATATGTCGCGACCCCCTTGCCGCCCTTAAAGCCGAGCCAGACGGGAAAGACATGGCCGAGGAACGCGCCGACGCCGGCGATCGCCGCGTAGAACGGCCCGAGCAGATAGAGCGCGATGGCGACCGGCACGGTTCCTTTCAGCACGTCACCCATGAGCGTCAGCGCCGCCATGGCCTTGTGTCCGGTCCGCAGCGCGTTGGTCGCGCCGATATTGCCCGAGCCGATCTTGCGGATGTCGCCGAGGCCGAAGACATGGCCGAGCGCCAGACCGAAGGGGATCGAGCCGGAGACATAGCCGCCGACGAGGCAGGCGGCGGCAAAGCCAAGATTTACGGTTGCGTCGTCCAGCACGTTGTCTCCCTCCGGCCGAAAATGCCCCGCACGCCAGCGCGGGCGGCGATCGCCGGACGTTGCCTTGCGAAGGTTTCGGCGTCAAACGAGCCGCGCGATCTTTGAAGCGTGAATGGATGAGATCCGCTCGCTCGACCGCTACGTCCTTCTGCTTCCACCCAGTTCCGCCGAGACGAGCGCTGCTTTCGCGATCACCTACTCGCCTGCGGCTTCGAAAACTGTGCGTCCCGAAACGACAGTCCGCAAGACCTGTCCCTCGAAACGGGCGTTTTCGAAGGCCGAATTCTTCGAACGCGAACGGATCAGCTCCTCGGAAAAGACGAAAGGCCGGTCGAGATCGACGAGCGCGAGATCTGCCGGGGCTCCAGGCTTAAGCGTGCCGCGATCGATGCCGAGGAGTTTTGCCGGGGCGGCGGTCATCGCCTCGACGATACGCATCAGGGGCACCGCGCCCGAATGATGCAGCCTGAGCGCGGCCGGCAGCAGCGTTTCGAGGCCGATGGCGCCGGCCTCCGCTTCGGCGAAGGGCCGCCGCTTGTCGTCTGCATCCTGCGGGTCATGGGACGAGACGATGATGTCGATCGTGCCGTTGGCGAGGGCATCGACCATGGCGAGCCGGTCCTCCTCGCGCCGCAGAGGCGGGGAAAGGCGGAAAAAGGTGCGGTACTGACCGACGTCGTTCTCGTTCAGCGCGAGATGATTGATGGAGACGCCGGCGGTGGCCGCGACGCCGCGGCGCTTGGCGGCCGACAGGACGGCGGCCGATTCGCCGAGCGAGATCTTGGCCGCGTGGTAGCGACAGCCGGTCAGCGCGGCGAGGCGAAGATCGCGCTCCAGCGGGATGATCTCGGCTTCGCCCGGAATGCCCGGCAGACCGAGCCAGGAGGCAAGCAGCCCCTCGTTCATCACGCCGTGACCGGCAAGGGCTGCGTCCTGCGTCTCGTGCATGACGACGGCGCCGAAATCGCGCGCATAGGTCATGATCCGGCGCATCAGAGCGGGATCGGCCAGCGTCTTGCGCCCCTCGGTGAAGGCCCTGACACCGGCATCGGCCAGAAGCCCGATTTCGGTCATGTCCTTTCCAGCCAACCCCTTGGTGAGGGCTGCGGCGGGAAAGACGTTGACGAGCGCCGTCTCGCGCGCGGTGCGCATGACGAATTCGGCGATGGCGACGTCGTCGATCACCGGATTGGTGTCCGGCATGGTGAGGATCGAGGTCACGCCGCCGGCAGCGGCCGCAGCGGAGGCGGAGGCGATCGTTTCGCGGTGTTCGCCGCCGGGCTCGCCGATGAAGACGCGGGCGTCGACGAGGCCGGGAAGCACGGCCAGGCCCTGGCCGTCGATGACGGTCGCGCCGTCCGGGCGTCCCTGGTTCAGGGCGTCCGGCCCGGCAGCAGCGATGCGGCCGTCGACGGCGATGATGGTCCCGACCGCGTCGAGCCCCCGCGCGGGATCGACGATGCGGGTCTTTTCGATGACGAGGGGACGATCGCTCACGTGTTGCCCTCCGCGCGGGCGAGAAGCGTCTCGATCACCGCCATGCGCACGGCAACGCCCATTTCCACCTGTTCCTCGATGACGCTCCGTGGTCCGTCGGCGATCTCGGAGGCGATTTCGACCCCGCGGTTCATCGGGCCGGGATGCATGACGAGGGCATCGGGCTTGGCATGAGCGAGCTTGGCGGCGTCGAGGCCGAAATAGCGGAAATACTCGCGCACCGAGGGAACGAAGGCGCCCTCCATGCGCTCACGCTGCAGCCGCAGCATCATGACGACGTCGGCATTCTTGAGCCCCTCGTCCATCCGCCGGAAGACGCGCACGCCCATCTCTTCGATCCCGCTCGGCAGAAGGGTCGATGGAGCGACGACCCGCACCTCGGCGCCGAGCGCATTGAGGAGGAGGATGTTGGACCGGGCGACACGGCTGTGCAGGACATCGCCGCAGATCGCCACGATCAGCCGGGCGATCCGGCCCTTGTGGCGGCGGATGGTCAAGGCGTCGAGCAGGGCCTGGGTCGGATGTTCATGGGCACCATCGCCGGCATTGACCACCGAGCAGGCGACCTTCTGGGCCAGCAGCGCGACGGCACCGGCCGAATGATGGCGCACGATGAGAATGTCGGGCTGCATGGCGTTGAGCGTCATCGCCGTGTCGATCAGCGTCTCGCCCTTCTTCACAGACGAGCTTGCCACCGACATGTTCATGACGTCGGCGCCGAGGCGTTTGCCGGCAAGCTCGAAGGAGGACTGGGTCCTTGTCGAGGCCTCGAAGAACAGGTTGATCTGGGTTCGCCCCTTCAGAACCGATTTCTTCTTCTCGGTCTGCCGCGAGACGGCGACCTCGGCCTCCGAAAGATCGAGAAGCGCGGTGATTTCCTGGGGCGACAGGCCGCCGATACCGAGAAGATGGCGGCGGGCGTCGGGTCTTTGAGCGGGTGCGATCATCAGGAACAAGGCCTATAAGGATTTCTCAAGCGCGCGGCAAGAAATCCGCGCTGCGCAGACAGGAGAAAGCGTGAGATGGCGCAGCCCCTTGCCGCAACCCACGAGGTTTTCAACCAGTCATCGGAATTTGCCGGCTACAATGCCTATCGATCCGATCCGCTCCTCAAGCTTCTGACGTCCGAATTTCCCGCCGACGTGATCGTCTCGCTCGATCGCCACGGCCGCTTTTGCGGCTCGCACGAGGCGCATGATCTCGCCCGCTTGGCCAATGCCGAAAAACCGGTCCTCAGGCGCTTCGACGAAAAAGGCAATCGGCTCGAAATGGTCGACTTCCACCCCGCCTATCACGCGCTGATGCGTCGATCGATCGCGGAAGGGCTGAGCGCTTCCATCTGGGAGGGACCGGACGCCGAGGCGGGGATCCGCCATCGGGCGAGGGCGGCGCGATTTTACATGACCGCCGGCGTCGAATGCGGCCATCTGTGCCCCGTCACGATGACCAGCGCATCGGTTGCGCCGCTCGGCGCCGCGCCGGCTCTGAAAGAGCAGTGGCTGCCGCTGATCGCTTCGCGAAACTATGACCCGTCCGTCAAGCTGCCGATGGAAAAGGCCGGCCTCACCCTCGGCATGGGCATGACCGAAAAGCAGGGCGGCACCGACGTCAGGGCCAACACGACCCGCGCCGAAAGGAGCGCTGATGGCCGTTACCTGATCACCGGCCACAAATGGTTCATGTCGGCACCGATGTGCGACGCCTTTCTCGTTCTCGCCCAGACCGATGCCGGCCCGAGCTGCTTTCTCCTGCCGCGGCGGCGCGCGGACGGCTCGCTCAACGGCCTTTACGTTCAGCGCCTCAAGGACAAGCTCGGCAACCGCTCGAACGCCTCGTCCGAAGTCGAGTTCGTCGAGGCCGAGGCGTCGCTTGTGGGTGAGGAGGGGCGGGGGATCGCCACCATTCTCGACATGGTGACGCTGACCCGCGTCGATTGTGCGCTGGCCTCCGCGGGGCTGATGCGGGGTGCGCTTGGCGAAGCGGTGCATCACTGCCGCGAGCGCCAGGTCTTCGGCAAATATCTGATCGACCAGCCGCAGATGATCAGGGTTCTCGGCGAGCTCGCCATCGACGCGGCGGGCGCGACCGCGCTGTCCTGGCGCCTTGCCGAGACGCTCGATCGGATGGAGACCGACGCCGAGGCGAAGGCGTGGAGCCGAGTGATGACGCCGGTGACGAAATACTGGGTCTGCAAGCTCGCGCCGGCCTTCACCTATGAGGCGATGGAGTGCCTTGGCGGCAACGGCTATGTCGAGGAGGGGCGGCTGGCGCGGGCTTATCGCGAGGCCCCGGTCAATGCGATCTGGGAGGGATCCGGCAACGTCGTCGCCCTCGATCTCCTGCGCGTCCTGAGGCGCGATCCGCAGGCATTCGAGACCGTCATCGCCATCATCGAGAGCGACCTCGGCGAAATGGCCGGCCGGACGGCGGACGTGCTTCGTGCCGCCGTCGCCATGGTCGTGTCCGACGAGGGCGGCTGCCGGCTGCTCGCCGAGCAGATGGCGCTGGCCGCTGCGGCCGGGACGCTGAAGCGCCTCGGCCTCGGGCCGATCGCTTCCGCCTTTGCCGAAACCCGGCTCGGCGGCGTCTTCAGCCACAGCTACGGCATGGTCGATCTGCGGCACGACTGCCGCGCCATCGTCGACGACCTCTACCCTCCGCTGCGCTGACGAAAGAGCCGGGAGAGGACTGAAAGGCCCGTCGGGACAGGCCCGTTAAGCATGACGGCCGGATGGTGTTGCGGGATCAGACCATAGAGGCGACACTCGCATTAACCGATTGGTAACCTCTTTCGACGGGTGGACACTTTGACGCAACGGGTCGCTTCGCTATTCGCACTTTCGGGATGGGCCGGCTTCTGCGGGATCTCGGCTCTCCGCTGTGCGCATGAGGCGGGTTTGTCGGGCGTCCTCTTCGGTTCCTTCGGTGCGCATCTCCTCGATGAGGCGCAAATGGCGCCGCTGGGCGCTCACCCTGACGAACTCATCGGTATCGCGGCGATCCTCGCGGCGCTGACGATCGCCTTTGCGCTCGCGATCGCTGGGATCATGAGCCTTGCCAGCCGAACCGAGCGTGCAGCCGAACCCTTCGCCGCGGCGACGTTCTCGGCGCTTTTCGGCTTTTACGTCGCCCTGGCGCTGTCCGGCTCTCCGGCGGTTGCCCTGTTCAGTGACGGCCCGCTGATCACGCTGTTCATCGCTCTGGGATTTGCCGCGCTTCTTTTCGACCACGTCATCGCCGATCGCGAGGATGAAGAGGGCGATGCGACCTTCGAGGCGGTGATGGCCCATCTCGAAGAGGCCAAACGCGCCGCGATCGCCAAGCGGGAAGGGCGAGAGGGCAGCGAAGCCGAAAAAGATCGGCGGTGATGCGCGCGCTTCTTCTTCTGTGGTTCGCGCCGCTCGCCACGGTGCTGTCCTGGTACTTTCTCTCGCTCGCCGATATCGGTCAGACGATCGGCGGCGTTTATCTCTCCCGCGATCTGAACGAGAGCGTCTTCCTGATCTACGGTCACCTGCTGGGGATCGAGCCGGATCGGCTTCCCGGCATGTTCGCCTCGGCCATCGCTTTCGATACGGCCCTCCTGTTCGCCATCGTCGCGTTTCGTCGCCGCCGGGCCATCGCTGCATGGTGCGACAGGCGATGGAAGCGCGCCGAGACCACGGGGGGCTCGAGGGCGCGATAAGCCGGAACCGCTGAGCGCGGCCCGCAGATCATCGAAGACAGGTGCGAGGAGCGGTTGGATACGTTCAGGTATCCGATCACACGCGCAGGCTGGCCAGCCGGTCCAGCGCGCCCTGCAGGATGAAAGCCGCCGCCGCCGAATCGATCCGCTCGGCGCGTTTTGCCCGTGAGACGTCGGCGGAAATCATCGCCCGCTCCACCGCCACCGTCGACAGCCGCTCGTCCCAGAACAGCGCCGGGCGCTCGTCCAGGGCGCTATAGTTGCGCATGAAGGCCCGGCTCGACTGGGCCCGCGGTCCCTCGCTGCCATCCATGTTCAGCGGCAGGCCGACGACGATGCCGACCACGTTTTCGTCGTCCAGGGCCTTTTTCAGCGCCGCCGCGTCCGGCGTGAACTTCTTGCGCCGGATCACCGCGCGCGGTGTCGCAAAACCCCAGCCGCGATCCGACAGGGCAAGGCCGATCGTCTTGGTGCCGAGATCGAGGCCGGCAAGCGGCAGGCCCGGCGGCACGGCCGCGAGAAAGGCTTCCAGTGAAACGATCGCCATCGTCTACGCCTTGACCCGGCGGACCTGCCGCTCACTTACCGGGGCAAGCGTCCCTGCCGCAGGGCCCAGCGTCCGGGCCGGGGCCGGCCAATGTTTCTCAGCCATCAAGAGGCTCGTACCATGAAGATCACCTATTTCGGCCATTCGGCCTTCCGCATCGAGACCGGTTCCTCGGTCATTCTCATAGACCCGTTTCTCAACGGCAATCCACATTTCGAGGGCGATGTCGGCGAAGCGACGAAGGGCGTCACCCACATCGCCATCAGCCATGGCCATGCCGACCATGTGGGCGACGCCATCGAGATCGCCAAGGAAACCGGCTGCCAGGTCGTCGCCAATTACGAGATCTATACCTGGCTCGGCCAGAAGGGTGTCGAGACGGCGGCCTTTGCCGGCACTGGCGGCACCGTCGCGTTCGACGACTTCTCGGTCACGCTCACCCAGGCCTTTCACTCCTCGAGCTACACCGAGGAGGACGGCCGGATCGTCTATCTGGGCATGCCCAACGGCCTCGTCTTCCATTTCAAGGACGGGCCGACGCTCTATCACATGGGCGACACCGACATCTTCAGCGACATGGCGCTGATCGAGGAACTGCACCAGCCAAAGCTTGCCATGGTGCCGGTCGGCGATCGCTTCACCATGGGCGGCGCGGTCGCGGCCGTCGCCTGCCGGCGCTATTTCAACTTCGACAAGATCATCCCCATCCACTGGGGAACGATGCCGATTCTCGACCCCTCGCCGGACAAGTTCAAGGCGGCGATGGAGGGCGAGGCCGGCAAGGTTCTGGTCCCGGCGATCGGCGAAGCCTTCGAGGTCTGAGCCTGCCGCCGTAGGGAACGCGGCAAGGCGCCAAAAGCCCGAACTCGACAAGGCATCCCCGGCTGGCCCGTTGCCACCCGGGGATGCCGCCGTTATAGCAGCGGCGAACCTTCAAGATCAGACGCCGGAGACAAAATGTCCGTCGATTCCGCCACCGTGCGCCGCGTCGCCAAGCTCGCCCGGATCGCCGTCAACGACGAGGACGTGACCGCGATGGAAGCCGAGCTCAACGTCATTCTGGGCTTTGTCGAGCAGCTTTCCGAAGTCGACGTGACGGGCGTCGAGCCGATGACGTCGGTCATCCCCATGGCGATGAAGAAGCGTGAGGATCAGGTCACGGATGGCGAGAAGGCCGAGGATGTCGTCGCCAACGCGCCGGCCAGCGAAGATCACTTCTTCATGGTGCCGAAGGTCGTCGAATAGGCCATGACGCTAACGGTCGCCGTCGAGACGCCCCTCCAAGACGATATCCGCAAGATGGTCGCAAAGCTCAACGCGCATCTCAAACCGTTGTCGCCGCCCGAGTTTCAGTTTCAGCTGACCGTCGAACAGATGGCCGGCGCCGACGCCACGGTGTTCGTGGCCCGAGACGAGACCGGCACGGCCGTGGCCATGGGCTCGCTCAAGGTGCATGACGAGACGACCGGCGAGGTCAAACGCATGTTCTGCGAGCCTGAGCTGAGGGGCAGGGGTCTCGGCCGCGCCATTCTGACGGCAATCGAGGAGCGGGCGCGCGATCTCGGCCTCGATCGTCTGGTGCTCGAGACCGGCGCCACCACCGGCTTCGAGCCGGCCTGGGCCCTCTACGAGCGCGGCGGCTTCACCGTCTGTCCGGCCGTTCTCGACTATCCCGATTCCGAATACAGCCGCTTTTACGAAAAGAGCCTTTGATCATGAGCGACCTCACCGCCCTCACCATCGCCGAGGCCCGCGACAAGCTTTCGAAGAAAGAGACGAGCGCGACCGAGCTGACAAACGCCTATCTCGCCGCCATCGAGACCGCCAATCCGGTGATCAACGCCTATGTGAAGGTGACGGCGGACAAGGCGCGGTCGATGGCCAAGCTTTCAGACGAGAAGATCGCCAAGGGCGAGGCGGGGCCGCTGGAGGGCATCCCGCTCGGCATCAAGGATCTCTTCGCCACCGAGGGCGTCCACACCCAGGCGGCCTCCCACATCCTCGACGGTTTCGAACCGCGCTACGAATCCACCGTGACGGCGAACCTCTTCGCCGACGGCGCGGTGATGCTCGGCAAGCTCAACATGGACGAGTTCGCCATGGGCTCGTCCAACGAGACGAGCTATTACGGCCCGGTGAAGAACCCCTGGCGCAAAAAGGGCTCCAACATGGATCTCGTGCCGGGCGGGTCGTCCGGCGGCTCGGCCGCCTCTGTCGCCGCGCAGCTTTGCGCCGGCGCAACCGCGACCGACACCGGCGGCTCGATCCGCCAGCCGGCGGCGCTCACCGGCACCGTCGGTATCAAGCCGACCTATGGCCGCTGCTCGCGCTGGGGCATCGTCGCCTTCGCCTCATCGCTCGACCAGGCCGGACCGATCGCGCGGGACGTTCGCGATGCCGCGATTCTGTTGAAATCCATGGCATCGGTCGACCCGAAAGACACCACCTCGGTCGATCGCGAGGTGCCGGACTACGAGGCCGCCGTCGGCCGTTCGGTGAAAGGCCTGAAGATCGGCATCCCGAAGGAATACCGCATGGACGGCATGCCGGCGGAGATCGAGACCCTCTGGCAGAAGGGTATCGCGTGGCTGAAGGATGCCGGCGCCGAGATCGTCGACGTCTCGCTGCCCCACACGAAATATGCCCTGCCGGCCTATTACATCGTCGCGCCCGCCGAGGCCTCGTCGAACCTCGCCCGCTATGACGGCGTGCGCTACGGCCTGCGCGTTTCCGGCAAGGACATTGCTGAGATGTACGAGAAGACCCGCGCCGAAGGCTTCGGCCGCGAGGTCAAGCGGCGCATCATGATCGGCACCTATGTGCTGTCGGCCGGCTATTACGACGCCTATTACCTCCAGGCCCAGAAGGTCCGCACGCTGATCAAGCGCGACTTCGAAACCGTCTATGCCGACGGCATCGACGCGCTCTTGACGCCCGCGACGCCGTCCGCCGCCTTCGGGATCGGCGATCAGGACATGGCTGCCGATCCGGTGAAGATGTATCTCAACGACGTCTTCACGGTGACGGTGAACATGGCCGGCCTGCCGGGCATCGCCGTTCCCGCCGGCCTCGACGACGGCGGCCTGCCGCTCGGCCTGCAGCTGATCGGCAGGCCCTTCGACGAGGAGACGCTGTTTTCGCTGGGTTCGGTGATCGAGAAGGCCGCCGGGCGGTTTACGCCGGCAAAATGGTGGTAGCGGTCTTGCGCCGTAGGCCCTGTGGCCGCACTGCGACGACGGTCTGGATACGCGAGAGGCGTATAAACCTCTGAGAAAGAGAGGCCGCGACACCACCGCGTCGTCATTCTCGGGCCCCGTCCCGAGAATCCAGGAGCGGTTGCCGCACCATCCGCCCTTCGCATCGTCGGCACTGGAAGCGACGGGTGCCCGACGATCTCTGGCAACTGTGTTCATTCGAACGCCTTTCTGTCTCTCTGCATGGCGTTGAGAACAGTGAGAAGCTTTCTGGCGACGGCGATGATGCCGACTTTCTTCGATCCCGATCTTTCGGCGACGGCTTGAAAGAAGCTCTTGAAACGGGTGTTTGCGCGAATGGCACCGAGGGCGGCCATGTAGAGAGCTTTGCGCACCCGGCGCCTTCCCCCCTTGATGTGCCTGTGCCCCCGGCGATGCCCGCTGTCGTCGTTGAACGGTGCCAGGCCGGCAAGGGCACCGGCCTTCTTCGGCGTCAACGAGCCGAGTTCGGGCATATGGGCGACCAGTGTCAGCGCCGTGATCTTGCCGAC
>NZ_JAGJCF010000004.1 GCF_017815135.1 Jiella mangrovi
CAGCCTCATGCAACTGTTCAGGTTTCGAAGACGGCGCGGGAAGGGGCCATGCCAGGCACCGGTCTGCCTTGCGGACGACCAGGATTCTCTCGGCCTCCTTCCCGCCTCCCACCATACACCAATTCGAACACACAGGATTCTCGGGACGGAGCCCGAGAATGACGAAGCGTCGAATGATGCGCCTTCTCGATCAAGTCGTGGCCGGCCTTCGAGGATCGTGTCTTGTACACTGGCGTCCGTTCGGACGCACGGCGCTCTCACGCGCCGTGCCGATGCATGTGGCCGCGGGAGCTGCTTCTCCCGGCTCGGCGGACAGGCCCCTCGATCCTTGCATGACGCTTTGGTGACGTCATGCGCTATGCGCATGGGAGTCTTGAGAAGTGAGCGCTTCTCCGAAGCGGGTTTCTCGCTTAGTTGCGGTGCAACAAGACGAAAAGTCGTTCCCGCTGGAGTTCAAGACAATGCACCGCTCGCGCCTCACGGCATTCGCCATGGATCATGCCGTTACCTCGCGCCTGATCGGCGGCCGGGCCGCGGCAAAGAGCGAAGGCATGCGTCGGCCGCCCCATTCGGTGATGAAGACGCTCGGCATCGACGCGCCGTTCATCCAGCGCGCCCGCTGATCCCGGCTGGCCGACTTTCGCCTGCCGCCTTCCCGCTTTACTCCATCACCGCCGCATGGCTGTCGCCGCCAGCGGCCGCGCCCTGCTTCTTCGGCGGGCTCATCAGTGCGAGCATCGGGATCGCGCAAAGCGTGATGATCATCATCAGCTTGAAATCGTCGACATAGGCGATCATCGCGGCCTGCGCCGAGGCCGACTGGTTGAGGACGGCCATCATCGTCGTGTGATCGAAGGGCAGGCTGTTCGCGACGGAGGTGAAATTCGTCTCGAACGGCGTGATGTGCGAGACGAGACCCGCTTTGGCGATCACCATGTTGCGGGCGAGCTCCACCGAGACGATCGAAATGCCGACCGACGAGCCGATGTTGCGCATCAGGCTGAACAGCGAAGCGGCGTCGGCGCGAAAGCGCGGCTCCAGCGTCGCGAAGGCGAGCGTCGAGAGCGGCACGAAGACGAGGCCGAGCCCCAGCCCCTGAACGACGCCGGAGACGATGATCGGCGTCTCGTCCATGGTGATCGAGAACCCCGACATCTGCCACAGCGAGATTGCCGTCAGGACGAGACCGGTGAAGATCAGGATGCGCGTGTCGACCCGGCCGACGAGGCGGCCGACGACGAGCATCGAGATCATCGTGCCGACGCCACGCGGGGCAAGGACGATGCCGGTCGTCACCACCGGATATCCCAGGATGTTCTGCAGCATCGGCGGCAGCAGCGCGAGGCCGGCCAAGAGGATCATGCCGACGACGAAGATCATCACCAGAGCGATGACGAGGTTGCGGTCGGTGAAGATCTTCGGATCGATGAAGGCGTTGTCGCGGCCGGTGATGTGGAGGGTGAACACCCAGATGCCGGTGATGGCGAGGCCGAGCTCGATCCAGATCTCGGCCGAGGAAAACCAGTCGGCCTGTTCGCCGCGGTCGAGAAACAGCTGCAAGGCGCCGATGAACAGCGACAGCATGGCAAAGCCGAAGAAGTCGAAGCCGCGCTGGCGCTTCGGCGTGTTCGGCAGAAAGAAGATCATGCCGGCAAGGGCGAGGGCGCCGATCGGCAGGTTGACGAAGAACACGTAGCGCCAGTTGAAGGTCTCGGTCAGCCAGCCGCCCAGCGTCGGGCCGATGATCGGGCCGACCATGATGCCGGCGCCCCAGATCGCCATGGCGCTGCCATGCTGCTCCTTGGTGTTGATGGTCAGGAGCACCGTCTGCGACAGCGGCACCAACGCAGCGCCGCACAGGCCTTGCAGAAGCCGGAAGAAGATCATTTCCTCGAGGCTCGTCGAGACGCCGCAGGCCATGGAGGTGGCGACGAAGCCGGCGGCGGAGGCGATGAAGACCTGGCGAAGGCCGAAGCGGTCCGACAGCCAGCCGGTCACCGGCGTCATGATGGCGGCGGCGACGATGTAGGATGTTAGAACCCAGTTGATCTGGTCCTGCGAGGCCTGGAGCGAGCCCTGCATGTTCGGCAGCGCGACGTTGGCGATCGTCGTGTCGAGCACCTGCATGATCGTCGCGAGCATGATCGAGACGGTGATCAGGCCCTTGAAGGGGACATTGTTCGGATCGACGGCCTCGCCCGAGGAGGCCGCGCTCCCGGGGCCGCTCCCAGTCCGGCTCATTGCGAGCGGGTCGCGCCGGCGGCCCCTCCCGTGGTCGTCCGTGCCGCGGCAGTAGCCCCGGTCTGGCGAAGCTCGGCGGTATCGGTGGTGGCGTCAGAGTCGTAGCCGTCGATCCATTGGTCGAGCCCGAGCGTTTGGGTGACCGGCTGCATGAAGTCGGGGAAACCGCGCACCTTGCCGGTATCGACCGTGACGTCGGCGCTCATGCCGGCGCGCAAGGCGGGCAGTCCTGCGTCTTTCTCGATGTGAATGCGCACGGGCACACGCTGGACGACCTTCACCCAGTTGCCGGTGGCGTTCTGCGCCGGCAGGAGCGCGAACTCAGAGCCGGTGCCGGCGCCGATCGAGCCGACGGTGCCGTCGACCGTGACATCGGGATAGGCGTCGAAGCTCATGGTGACGGGCTGGCCCGGCCGCATGTGGGTGAGATCGGTTTCCTTGTAGTTGGCATCGACCCAGCTGTCGCCTGCCTCGACGATCGCCATGACGGAGGTGGAGGGCGTGACATACTGGCCGAGCTGAAGCTTGTCGGTCTGGCTGACGACGCCGGGCTCGGAGGCACGGATCACGGTATGGTCGAGATCGAGCTGCGCGGCATGGAGCGCGGCGAGGGCCTGCATCACCGTCGGATGCTGGTCGGTCGGAATGTCGGGATTGCCCGCCAGCGCCGCCTTGGCCGAAATCACCGCCTGCTGGGCGCTGGCCTGATCGCCTTTTGCCTTCTGCAGCGCGAGGCGTGCGTCGTCGAAGGTGCTCTGGGAGGAGACGCCGTGCTTCACCAGCGCCTGCTGCCGGTCGAAGGTGGCCTGGGCCGTCGCGACCGAGTCGCCCGTCGTGCGCGCGTCGACGACGGCCTGCTGATAGGCGGCTTTCAGCTTTTCGACCGTCAGGCGCGCACTTTCCAGATTGGCCTTCGCCTGCTCGACAGCGGCGCGATAGGCGCTGTCGTCGATGGTGAACAGCACCTGGCCGGCGCCGACCTCCTGGTTCTCGGCGACGTCGACCTTGGAAATCTGGCCGGAAACCTGCGGCATGACGGTGACCCGGTCCTGATGGACATAGGCGTCGTCGGTCTCGACATAGCGGCCGCCGGTAACCCAGTAATAGCTGCCGGCCAGGACCAGGAGCAGCGGCACCGATATCATCAGAGCCTTGCGGATCGGGCGGCGCTTGCGGGTTGCCGTCGATGTCTCGGGAGCCGAATCGTTGGCGGCCGTCTTGCCGCCATCCGTCCCCTCTGTGCCCGCCTTGTCGTTCGCGGGCGTGGTCTTGGGCGAAAGCGGGCGCGAGTCCGCGAACTCCTGGCTTTTCGGTTGTGCGTTCATACGGATGCCTCCTGCCTCCCGACGTCCCGACGTCGGCGGCGCGCTACGGTCGCTTCGGATCCCGATTCGGCCTCGGACAGATTTCTGACAATGAGCTTCAGCGCTTCGGTGAGCTGCTCTCGCTCTTCGGGCGACAGGCCCGTCTGCGCTTCATCGAAGATTTCGCCGGCAACGACGCGCAGCGGCTCGATCAACGCGCGGGCCTTGTCGGTCGTATAGAGCTTTCTCGCCCGCCGATCGTTCGGATCCTGCTCCCGGACGACCAGCCCGGCCGCTTCCATCCGGTCGATATGCCGGCACAGGGTCATCGGCTCCAGATCGACCAGGGCGGCAAGACCCGCCTGGCTGATGCCCTCGGTCCGGCAAAGTCGCGCGATGATGCGCATCTGCGCCGACGTCATGTCGATGTCGCGGCTCTTCTGCTCGAAGCGCCGGCGTATGAGCCGGGACGCGTCCGCCACGAGAAAACCGAGGCTCGTTCCGGTCAGAGGGGGCAAATGATCTTTCATGCCGTGCATATAGTAACTCTGCTTATGATAGGCAAGCCGACAATGAGCAGAGTGATCGTTTGTTCTGCGACCGATCGCGCATGTCGTTTACGCGCCAGAGCCGATAAGGCTCAAACGGTCGATCGGAGATTTTATGGAATGGTGCCGGGCAGCGCCTGCGCTGGCCTGTCAGTATCCTTGCGCGCAACGATCTGCTCACGGCGCGGGCGCCGCGACGCATTTCGGTCGTCGCGAGAAGAACGAGTGCCCGGCTCCGCCCTGCTGCCTGCTCAGACGGCGAGGCGGCGGGTCTCGTAGGGCGTTTCGCCGAACACCCGCTTGTAGCGCTCGACGGCAGCGGGATCGCCGCTCGCCTTGGCGGGATTGTCCGACAGCTTGACCGCGGGGCGGCCTTCGGCGGACGCGACCTTGCAGACCAGCGAGATCGGGTCGAGCCCGCCGGTCGGCTCGGGCGCGACGCCGCGGAAATCGTTGGTGAGGTTGGTGCCCCAGCCGAAGCTCATGCGCACGCGGCCTTCGAAATGGCGGTAGGTCCGTATGATCGTGTCGGAATCCATGCCGTCCGAAAAGACCAGGAGCTTTTCGCGCGGGTCCTGCCCCATCATCCGCCACCAGGCGATGATCTCCTCGCCGCCCTGGATCGGCGGCGCGCTGTCGGGCCGAAAGCCGGTCCAGTCGGCGATCCAGGCCGGTGCGTTGGCGAGGAATGAGCCGGTGCCGTAGGTGTCGGGCAGGACGATGAGCAGGTTGCCGCCGTAGTAGCTCTGCCACTGCTTGAGAACATTGTAGGGCGCTTCGCGCAATTCCTCGTCGCTCTCGGCGAGCGCTGCGAGCACCATCGGCAGTTCGTGGGCGTTCGTGCCGATCGCCTCGAGATCCGCCTCCATCGCCAGGAGCACGTTGGACGTGCCGATGAAGCCCTCGCCGAGCCCTTCCTTGAGGGCCTCGACGCACCAGCGCTGCCACAGGAACGAATGCCGCCGCCTGGTGCCGAAATCGGTGATCTTCAGATTGGACAGGGCCTGCAGCTGCTCGACCTTCTCCCACATCTTGGCCTTCGCCCGCGCATAGACGACGTCGAGCTCGAAGCGCTTGAACTGCTTCAGGACCGCCCGCGACCGCAGCTCGTTGATGATCGCCAGAGCCGGGATCTCCCACATCATGGTGTGGGTCCACGGGCCGTGGAAGTCGAGCTCGAACTGCCCGTCGACGCGCCTGAGCTCGTATTCGGGCAGCCGGAAGTCGGCGAGCCATTCGAGGAAATCGGGCCGGAAGATCTGCTTGGTGCCGTAGAAGGTATTGCCGGCGAGCCAGATCATCTCACGCTTCGAAAAGCTCAGCGAACGGGCATGATCGAGCTGCTCGCGCAGTTCGGCTTCATCGACGATGTCGGCCAGCCGGACGCTTTTGGTGCGATTGATCAGCGAGAAGGTGACGTCGACATCGGGATGCAGGCCGCGAACCATCTGCAGCATCAGGAGCTTGTAGAAGTCCGTGTCGAGCAGGCTGCGCACGATCGGATCGAGCTTGAACGTGTGGTTCCACACACGCGTTGCGATGTCCGTCGCGACCATTCCACTCATCGGCTCATCTCACTCAAAACGCGCGACCGGGTTCGACCTGCCGCGAAAGGGATGCGGCCACCGAGCGCTTCATGCGTTTCGAGATGGCGCAGCGTCAAGCCATCGCAAGTTTGCCGGTGGTGGGAGATGATCCCGTGTGAGGGCGGCCGCCCGCCAGACCGGGGCAGCCTTCCCTGCGCGCGGCCAGGACGAGGAGGGGGCCGCGGCCCAGAGCATTTCCAGTGAAAGCCGGTTCGGCTTTCACGCGCGGACAATGCGGCCCGACTAACCTTTAGCTCTCGTCGCGGCTCATGCGATGCACGACGCGTTTCAGCGAACCCATCGACTGGGTGACGTTTCTACAGTCGTGCTGCGCCTCGGCGAGAGCTTCGGAATCGACCGGCTTGCCGTCCTCGATGTCGTGCAGAAACTCGCAGATTTCGCTGACCCGCTCGCCGATCGCGTCGATGGCACCGTCGATATTCTTTGTCGTCGCGCTCATTATTCCCCCAAAACCTTTCGCGTCGGCGGGGATCCGTGACAGCCTTCGCCGCCATCGAATGGATCACGCAACCGTCAAAGCCGGACAGGCGCGAACCGCGAGGCGACCGGAATTCGGAATTGCCACCCGCCTTGCGCCAAGCCGGCGAAACACATGCACTGCGCATCATGGATATATGAGCAGCTTCGCACTGAAAAGGACTTTGCAAAGGGCCAGCCGACGCACCACGGCATCATGGTTTATGCGACGAGGTCCTTCATCGGCCTGACGCCGATGCTGCCCGGGAAAATGTCGGTGGCGAGGGTGCGCTCCGACAGGCCGAGATGGTCTTTCAGCACGCCCTTGAACACCGCCCTCAGATCCGTCGTCGGCTTCAGGTCGCGGCCGTCCTGCAGATCGGCTTCCCTGAGGCCAGGCCAGTCGGCGATGACCCGCCCACCCTTCACGGCACCGCCGAGCAGGAAGGTCGTGGTCGCGGTGCCGTGGTCGGTGCCGCCGCCGCCGTTGCCCCAGGCGGTCCGTCCGAATTCGGTGACGACCGCGACCACGGTATCTTTCCAGGCCGGGCCGAGCTTTCGGGCGATGTCGTCGAGGGCGAGATCGAGGGCGGTGAGGTTGTTGGCGAGGCGGCCGTGATCGGCGCCTTCCTGCACATGGGTGTCCCAGCCCTCGAAGCTGATCGTGGCAAGACGCGGACCGTCCTCCTGTGCGAGCAGCGTGGCCGCGCCATTCGCCAGGACGCGAAAGGCGCGGCCCGTTCCCTTCTCGACTTGCTGCAGGCGGCCGTCCATCATCCTGTCGGTCTCCAGCCCCTCGGAGAAGAGCCTGGCAAGTTCGAGATCCGTCTCGCCATAGAGCGAGGCGAGGCGCGCGCTGGTATCTTCTGCGGCGGGCCGAAAATTCGGCGGCGACCATGTCAGGGTGGCTGCCGGTCCTGCGAGAATGAGCGGGATCGTCGGGCCGATCGACAGGCCCTGCCGTGCGCTGACACGCTCCCCCGCCGGCAATGCGGCGGCGACCCGGTTGAGCCAGCCGCTCTCGGCGCCCGAGGGGCCGTCGAGGCCGCTCTCCAGAACGTTCTGGCCGTCGAAATGCGAGCGCTCGCGATAGGGCGTCGCCGCGGCGTGAACGACGAGCGCCTCTCCGTCGCGGAAATGCTTGTGGAACTTCGGCAGCGCGTCGTTGAGGGCAAAGAAGCTGCCGGCGAGCGGGAGGACGTCCCTGCCGCCTTCACCCAGAGCGAGGGGGCCGCGCAGCGGCCGGTACTGCGGATCGCCGACGGGCGCCACCGCCGCCAGTCCGTCCAGCGCTCCGCGCAGGATGACGACGACGAAACGGGGGTCGCGCGTCCCGGCATATCCCGCCTTCGGCATCATCGCCCAGGTCGTGAGCATGCCCGCGCCGAAGAGCAGATTGCGCCGGGTGAGGGCCGTATAGCGACAGTCTTCCATCGCCTTATCTCCGCTGAAATTCCGGGCTCATCAACATCAGGGCAAAGGCCTGGCGAGGGCTCTCGGCACGCATGAGCGCTTCGCGCGTGGGGCCGGTGAGGAGATCGCCGAGGGTGGCTTCTGCCAGCATGACGGGGTTTTCGGGGTGCGTGCGGGCCGCCAGGAACTGGGCAAAGTCCAGCCGGTTGGTCATCGCATCTGCCGCCAGCCAGTGGCGCGAATCGCCGGGAAAGCCTGCCGGCGAGGTCGGCGACCATGGGGTCTGCCCGAGCATCGCGAGGCTGCGGCGGATGTCGCGGAACTCGTATTTCGCCGGCAGGGCGCGGATCGACGACCAGACGAATTCCTGCGGCGTGCGAAGCTTCCTGCGCGGCGCGTCCCATGCCGCAGGGTCCGTCACGAGGGCTTTGGCGAGCGCGCCGAGATCGCCGCCGGTGCGTTCGAAGACGGCAGCCAGTCGCGCGACGAGCGGCTTGGGAGGATCGTCGGCGACGAAGGCCTGGGCCAGCTTGAAGGCGATGTGGCGGGCCGTGGCGGGATGGCGGGCGAGATCGGCCATGACCGCCCGTGCCTGCGCCTCGCCTTTCTGGGCGTAGACCTTGCCCATGATCGTCACCGGCCCGGGTTCGTGGACCGAGGCGAAGAAGGCAAATGTCCCGCAATCGGGGCGTCGAGGATTGACCACGATGCCCCAGCCGCTCAAGGCGTTGGCAAGGGCGCGAACATCCGACTGGTCATAGCCGCCATCGGCCCCGAGCGTATGAAGCTCGAGCATTTCGCGGCCGTAGTTCTCGTTCAGCCCCAGCTTGCGGCGGCGGCGGGCGGCCCGGCTGTGAACGCCTGCCGAGAGGTAGTTGTCGAGGTAATAGAGCATCGCCGGATGTTGGGCGACAGCGAGCAGCATGTCCTCGAAGCGGCCGAGGACATGCGGTCTGATGGCCTCGCGCTCATAGGCCCCGACGATCGCCATCACCCGAGGATTGCGGTCTTTCTCGATGGCGAAGTGGTTCGACCAGAAATCGACGAGCCGCTCGTAAAAGCCGATCGGTGCATCATGCTTGCGCGCGATCAGCGCCTCGAACTCGGCGTTGTAGGCGTCGACCTGAGGCCTTTGCGGCTTTTCCGGCTTGTCGGCGGCCCTGGCCTCCGCCTGCATCATGCCCGGGTCGTCGGCTTCGCCAGAGCCGGGCCGCATGCCGGCGCTTCCGTCATCGGCCGGCGATGCGCCAGTTTCGCCCATGACGAGGGCTCTGCTGGCCTTCTTCATCTCCGCGACGCGGGCGAGGTGGGTCTGGACGCCGGAAAAAATCTCCCGGCTCGTGGGAAGGGCCTGCCCGGCGGGGGCTCTGGCCTCGATCTCGACCTCGTCCAGAAGGGCGGCGACGGGATCCCTGCCGAAGACGTCGCTGCCGGTCGGGCGCAGTCCCAGTCCGAAGCGCGAGGCGGTGAAGGCGGCCGAGGGAGATCTCATGACGGCTACTCTTGGTCTCGACAAGGTGCTGCCAGCGGTCGCGCAACGGTAGCCATTTTCGGCAATTCCCGTTCCGACATCGTTTGAATGGCTTATCGAACCGCTTTGCGGTCAAACGAAGGCGGCGGCCGCCGCCCGCGGGTCGGCTGATTCACCATTTGCCACACGACGTTGTGCGGGGGCGCGGAAATCGGCATTCAGGGCATTCTTGTTTGCCGCCGCTTGCGTTAGACGCGGGTGACTACTGATCATTTCAGCTTTCGAAGGGAGGGCAACATGGCTGACACGCAGCATGGCTTGGACGCGCCTTCCCCCGAACCTCGCATCGGCATCTATGACGAGGAGGGCTACCTCGCCGAAGACTTCCTCGACCGCGTCAAGGACGCCGTCGACACGGACGATCAGGCCTATCTGCGCCAGACCATCGCGCCCCTGCATGAATCGGAGCTCGGCGACGTCCTGCGCAATCTCGACCACGACCAGCGCCAGTCGCTGGTCAGGCTCATGGGCGAGGAGTTCGACTATACCGCGCTGACCGAGGTCGACGAGGCGATCCGCCTGTCGATCGTCGATGCGATGCCGAACGAGCAGGTGGCCGAGGCCCTGCGCGAGCTCGATTCGGACGACGCCGTCTATATTCTGGAGGATCTGGGAGAGGAAGACCGCAAGGAAATCCTCGCCAAGCTGCCCTTCCGCGAGCGGCTGCGGCTGCGCCGTTCTTTGGAATACCCGGAAGAATCGGCCGGCCGGCGCATGCAGACGGAGTTCGTCGCCGTGCCGCCCTATTGGACCGTCGGCCAGACCATCGACTACATGCGTGAGGAAGAGGACCTTCCTGATTCCTTCGCCCAGATCTTCGTGGTCGATCCGACCTTCAAGCTCCTCGGCGCCGTCGATCTCGACCGCATCCTCAGGGCCAAGCGTCCCGAGAAGATCGACGAGATCATGCATGAGACGCGCCATGCGATCCCGGCCGAAACCGACCAGGAAGAAGCCGCACAGACCATCGAGCAATACGATCTTCTGTCCGCCGCCGTCGTCGACGAGAACGATCGGCTGGTCGGCATCCTGACCATCGACGACGTCATCGACATCGTCCAGCAGGAGGCCGAAGAGGACATCCGCCGCATGGCCGGCCTCGGCGACGAGGAGATTTCCGATACCGTCGTCACGGCGGCGCGCTCGCGCTTTCTCTGGCTGCTCGTCAATCTCGCCACGGCGATCCTCGCCTCGCTGGTCATCGGCCTGTTCGATGCCTCGATCCAGCAGATGGTGGCGCTCGCCGTCCTGATGCCGATCGTCGCCTCGATGGGCGGCAATGCCGGCACCCAGACCATGACCGTGACCGTCCGCGCGCTCGCCTCGCGCGATCTCGACATCTACAATGCCGGCAGGATCGTGCGCAGGGAGGTTTTGATCGGCCTTCTCAACGGGGCGATGTTCGCCGTCGTCATCGGTGTCGTCGCGGCGGTCTGGTTCGCCAATGTCGCGCTCGGCCAGGTCATCGCCGTCGCGATGATCGTCAACATGCTGGCGGCCGCGCTGGCGGGGATCCTGATCCCGCTGGTGCTCGACCATTTCGGCGCCGACCCCGCGATCGCCTCGGGGACGTTCGTGACGACGGTCACCGACGTCGTCGGCTTTTTCGCCTTTCTGGGGCTCGCGAGCTGGTGGTTTTCGATCTGACGCGCCGCCGGACGTCGGGCCGGGAGCCAGCCGGTCCGTTCACCACGCTGACAGCCTCACAGTCTCATTTGCCATGCAGATTTGACTTTTACGTAAATCGTGGCGCAAGCATATATCCGGGAATGCAGTGCCTCCGGGGAAATATGCGCGAACATTACACGATCACCGAGCTGACGCGCGAGTTCGGCATCTCGACGAGGACGATCCGCTTCTACGAGGATGAGGGTCTGATCCACCCGATCCGGCGCGGGCGCACGCGGCTGTTCCGTCCCTCCGACCGCCAGCTCCTGAGAAACATCCTGCGCGGCAAAAGGCTCGGCTTCTCGATCTCCGAGATCCGCGACATCGTCCACATGTATCGCGAGCCGCCCGGCGAGGCGGGGCAGCTGCGGGCGATCGTGACCAAGGTCGCCGAACGGCGTGCCGAGCTCGAACAGAAGCGCCGCGACATCGAGGACATGCTCGGCGAGCTCGAGGCCGCCGAAGAGGCGTGCCTCACGCGAATGGCCGAGCTCGGGGTCGGCCAGAAACGTTCCGGCTGACACCGGCAGCCGGCCCTCGGGGCAAAGCGCTATCCCTTGGGATCGAAGCTGCAGGCCGCCGTGATTTCGCGGATCCGGCTCATTTCATCCGGTCCGGCATCGTTCTTCATCAGGGAATCGAAGAGGTTCTTGCTCTTCAGCCGCGTCTCCGCGCAATCGCAGTAATCGGTGCAGAAGGCGGCGTCCCGGGTGGCCAGGCACGCCCTGTTGCAGTCGCCGCGAAAGATCGCGTCGCGATCGGGCGGTGCGACAATCGTGAACAGCGCCACGAGCCCATAAAGAAGCGGCTGGTGCAGGAGATAGATGATCAGCGCGTGACGGCCGGCGACGCCGAGCGGCCAGAGCCCCGCGAGCCTGTCGTTCCAGCCGCGCATCATGGCGATCCAGCCGCGATCGACCGCGATGCGGCCCGCCGCGATGCCGATCAGGACGGCGCCAAAGAACGGGAAGATCGGCACGAGGTCGTTGGACAGCGGCATCTTCTCGGAAAACCAGCCGATCCAGGCGAGCCAGCGGCTGTCGAAGCCCGGCAGCGTGACGAAGCTTGGCGCCGCGACGACGGCGACGCCGCAAAGCGCCGTCAGAACGGCCGGCAGCCGCAGGAAGGCGAGGCCGAGAACACTTGCCAGCGCGATATGCTGGAGGATGCCGAAGAAGACGAAGCTGTTGGGCGTGACGAAAAGGGTCGCGACGGTGACGGCGATGGCGCCGGCGACGATCTGGGCCAGGCGGACGAGAAATTTCCGCCAGCGGATTTCACGGCCATGGGCGAGAACGAGGGAGAAGCCCACCAGGAACAGGAAGCTCGAGGCGATGCAGCGCGCGAAGATGCGCCAGCCGCCCTGGGCCGTCAGGCCTTCCGCGACATAGGAGAAGTGTTCCAGATCCCAGGTGAAATGGTAGGTCGCCATGGCGGCGATGGCGACCGCCCGCGCGATGTCGATGATCTCGACCCGCCCGCGGGCCGACGGACTGATGCTCTCAGGCACTGAAATCCCCTTCCGGTCGCGCTGCCTCTACAGCATCGGCCTGAAAATCGGAATCGCTTTTCGGCGAGCGCGATGCTTGTTTTTCGAAGAGGTAAGGCGTCCATCGCACGATTTGACAGGGTGCACGACAGTCTCGTTGAACGGCGCATATCGAGTGCCTGACACTGCGAGATCAGGCATCCGCTTTTATCGCGCTCGTCATGCTCGGGCCCCGTCCCGAGCATCCAGTGCGCCGATTAAGCTTCTGTTGTGTCGAACGTTTCTAGATTCTCGGGACGGGGCCCGAGAATGACGAAGCGTCGAACGCTGCGCCTTATCGATCAAGCTGTGGTCGGCCTTCGAGGATCGTTTCGTGCACACTGACGATTTGACGGAACCGCGGCGCAGCCTAGCTCTCGATCCTCCGGCGAAGGCTGTGAGGCGGGGCAAATGGAGCGGCTTAGCAGCCTTCAAACCCCGCCGGAGCTCATAGCGGTTGCGCGCAAGAAGCGCATCGGACGTGCAACACCGCTCATTGCGCCTATTTCCCCTCTCCAGAGCACGCGCAAGGGCGCCCGAAGACCAGAGAGGCAAAACATGAAGATCATCGAAGCGGGAACCGCGAAGATCCCGGCCATCGGCCTTGGAACCTTCACGCTGGAGGGCGAAACATGCGTCGACATGGTGGCGCGCGCGATCGACCTTGGCTACCGCCATATCGATACCGCCCGCATGTATGGCAACGAGAAGGAGGTCGGCGAGGGCATTCGCAAGAGCGGGATCCAGCGCGAGGACGTCTTCGTCACGACCAAGATCTGGTGGACCGATCTTTCCGAGGACGCCATTGCGGCGGCCGCGCGCGATTCGATCGACCGGCTCGGCATCGGCCCGGTCGATCTGTTGCTGATTCACTGGCCGAACCCGGAGATCGCCCTCGAAGAATCGATCGACGCGCTCTGCGCCACCGTCGATGACGGGCTGACCACCAATGTCGGGGTCGCGAACTTCACCTCGACGCTGCTCGACGAGGCGGCGACGATGGCCTCGCATCCTTTGGTCTGCAATCAGGTGGAATATCATCCGTTCCTGTCGCAGGCACAGGTGCTTTCCGCCTGCCGCCGCCACGATATGGGCCTCATCGCCTATTCGCCGATTGGCCGGGGCGGGGATGTGCTGAACCATCCGGTGATCCGCGATGCTGCCGAGCGCCACGGCAAGTCGCCGGCGCAGATCGTGTTGCGCTGGGAGATCGAGCATGACGGCGTCGGAGCCATTCCGCGGACCTCCAAGCGAGAGCGGCTCGCGGAGAACCTCGCGATCTTCGACTTCGAGCTGACCGGTGACGAGCAGGCGGCGATCAGTGCCTTGACGCGGCGCAACGAGCGGCTGGTCGATCCTTCCTTCGCGCCGCATTGGGATCGTGCCTGATGGATTCGGCGACGCTGAACCGGATCGGCGAGCAGGTTTCGGGATGGGCAGCTTCGGCGCTGGAATTCTTCTACCAGCCGTCGAGCCTCGCCCAGATCGGGGCCATCGCCGTCTGCTTTCTCATCGCCCTCGCTCTCAATCGCCTGACCCGCGGCCCCCTCGAGGCTCAGGCGCGCAAGATCCGGGCAGCGCCCAGCCTCTTGCGGATCATCGTCGCGATCCGCCGGCGCATGAAGCTCGTCTACTTCGTCTTCGGCCTGTGGATCCTCACCCTGATCGACAGCGCCGCCGGGGGGCCGCGCTCCTCGATCATCTCGGTCGTCTTCAACCTCGGCCTCGCCTATCTCGTCATCTCGGTCGCCTCACGCATCCTGCGCAACAAGCTGGCGTCGCGGATCATCGCCATCGGCGCATGGATCGTTGCGGCGCTGTCGATCCTCGATCTCCTGGACCCGGTTTCAAAGGCTCTCGACGCAACCGCCATAAATATCGGCGCATCGCGCATCTCCGCGCTCTTGGTGATCAAGGCCGTCGTCGTCCTGGCGCTGACCTTCTGGCTCGCCTCGGTCGTCGGCAATTTCCTCGACACGCGGATCAAGCGCAGCGACGAGCTGACGCCGGCGCTGCGCGTCCTGATCGGCAAGCTTCTCAAGGTCGGGCTCGTCTTCGTCGCCTGCCTCGTCGGCCTTGCCGCGGTGGGGGTCGATCTGACCGCGCTCACCGTCCTGTCCGGTGCCCTCGGCGTCGGCCTCGGCTTCGGCCTGCAGAAGGTCGTGTCGAACTTCATTTCGGGAATCATCATTCTCACCGATCGCTCGATCAAGCCGGGCGACACGATCTCGCTCGGCGACACCTTCGGCTGGATCCGCGAATTGCGTGCGCGCTTCGTCTCCGTCATCACCCGGGACGGCCGGGAATATCTGATCCCCAACGAGGACTTCATCACCAACCAGGTGATCAACTGGTCGTTTTCCAACGATCTCGTCAGAATCGACGTGACCTTCGGCGTCTCCTACGACTCCAACCCCCATGACGTGATCCGCATCGCCAAGGAGGCGACGACCTCGGTCGGCCGTGTCGTTTCGGACAAGCCGGTGGTCTGCTGGCTGACCGGCTTTGGCGACAGTTCGCTCGATTTCATCATCCGCTTCTGGATCAAGGACCCGCCGGCCGGGCTCACCAATGTCAGGGGCGAGGTGCTGCTGGCCCTGTGGGATGCCTTCAAGGAGAACGACATCGGAATTCCGTTCCCGCATCGCGAGATCCTGATGCGCACGCCGGTGACGTTTGCGCGGGACCGCAGCTTCGGCGGGGGAGGGGCTGGTGCAGGCGATCGCGGCGAGGACAGCGCAAGCGTCGAGGTGAAGAAGGCACGGCGACAGGCGGCGGACGAGGTCTCAGGCGGCGATCCAGACGACGAAAAGAAGAAGTCCCGCTCGGCCGCGGAGTAGGCCGCCCGCCGAGGGCCCATCTTGCCATTCTTCGCCAGAGGCGGCACGCCACGCCTGTGCCTCAAACATGCCTCGCCGTCCTGTCGATGGCTCGGGGCGATGCACCGCCCTTCATCCGGAGTTCGACCCCCTGTTCTTCTACGTCGCCAAGATCGTCTGGTTTCTCGTCCAGCCTCTCGTCGCCATCCTTGTTCTCATGGCGCTGGGGCTGGTGATCGCAGGGCTGCGCTGGAAGCGGCTCGGATTCGCGCTCATGGGGCTTGCCTTCGCCAGCCTTGCCGTCGTCAGCCTTTCGCCGCTCGGCCTCCTGATGATGGCCGCGCTGGAAGACCGGTTTCCCCGTCCCGAACTGCCGAAGGCCGTCGCCGGCATCGTCGTTCTGGGGGGCGCATTCGACACGCGCATTGCCAGAACCAGAGGCGGCGCCGAGTTCAACGAGGCGGCGGATCGGGCGACCGAGGCGCTGATCCTCGCCCGGCGATACCCGGCCGCGAAGGTGATCTTTTCCGGTGGCGACGCCTCGGTTCTTGCAGAGGACGTTCCCGAGACGCTTTCGGCAAAGGCGTTCTTCCTCGGCGCCGGTCTTTCGCCGGACCGGCTGGTCCTCGACGACAAGGCCCGCGATACCTACGAAAACGCCGTCTATGCCAAGGAGCTTGCCGATCCCAGGCCGGGGGAGACCTGGCTCCTGATCACCTCGGCCTTTCACATGGCGCGAGCCGTCGGCTGCTTCCGCAAGGCCGGCTTTGCCGTCCTGCCCTATCCGGTGGACTATCGCACGCCGGGCGGAAGCGAGGTCTGGCGCCCGTCGACGGCGAGTGTGCGCAATGTCGAGAAGGTGCATTTCGCCATTCGCGAATATCTCGGGCTTCTGGCCTACTGGCTGCAGGGGCGCACGGACGCCCTGTTCCCGGCGCCGCGCGCCGATACCGGCGGCTCGGCCGCTATTCGGCGAGGATCCGCAGCGCCGGCGAGCGGAACTGCCGGTTGAGCAGGATGGCGACGACGAGGGCCGTCGAGGCCATCAGTACCAGCGGCCCGATCAGCCAGCCGAGATAGGCGACGGCGAAGAAGATCGCTCTCAGACCCGAATTGAAGTGGCGCCCGGCGATTCGGTTGAGGGTGATGGCCCGTTCGACGGCGCGGTCTGCGCCGGCCTTGTCGGTTGCCGCCTCCTCGCGCATCGGCACCGCGCCGATGAGGATCGAGCAATAGTTGAACAGGCGATAGGCCCAGCCGAACTTGAAGAAGGCGTAACAGAAGATCATCACCAGCCCGAACAGCTTCAGTTCGACCAGCGCCTTGTCGATGCCGCCGGAAAACGGCAGATCCGCTGCGACCGAAGAGATCCGCTCGGCGGCGCCCAGAAGGGCGAAGCAGCCGCCGATGGCGAAGATGCAGGCCGAGGCGAAGAACGCCGTCCCCTGTTGCAGGCCGGCCATGATCGCCGTGTCGATCATCCGCAGATCGCGGGTCAGCATCGCCCGCATCCATACCGCCCGCTGGACGTTCATCGCGCCCGAAAGGCCATGGCCCGCCCGGGCATGTCGCTCGACGACGAAATTGTATATGACCCACGCAGACAGGAAGAGGACGAGGGCAAGACTGTCGGCAAATGTCATTTCGCGGTCTCTTGTGCGGGACTGAAACCGGCACGCACGATGGCTTGTCCCGTTCACTCCCGGTTAGGGCTTGCCATGCGAGCCTAACGGAAAGGCTGATGCAAGGCTGCTATGCAAAAAGACGGCCCATATTTTCCTGCGGGGGCCGCTTGTAGGGCGCTGTGTTAAGCGATAATTAACGCCCGTGCTCGCGGTCGGGGGAAAGACCGGCGGCACGAAACTCTGGGGTTCAGGACACTTTCTGATCATGGATGACAGCGTGCAAAAGTCGTGCTGGGGCGTGACCGTGTGGACGGTCGCGATCTTCTCGGCCTTTATGGTGATCGGTTTTCTCTTTACCGGCGCAGAAACGGTGGCGATCGCCGCCAACTGACACGTGGCCATGCCTGCGGGAGACGCTCCCGCCGCGTGGCCCAAATAACAGTCTCAATCGACATCGCGAAACCGCCGGAACCGGTTCAGGCTGGTGCTTCAACGCGGCCTGCGTCGAAGCGGTATCCGAGGTGCGACGGCTGCCAGGGGCGGCGATCCTCATCTGAGGATATCGGTGACGTTCTGCCGGCTTGCTCTTGGCTCTCGCGGCGAATTTCGCCACAAGCGGACCATGGCCCTCAATCTGCTCAAGCTCTGCGTCGGCGCCGATAGCCCGGACGATCTCGCCGCGTTCATCGCGAATCGTCTGGCAATGTCCGGTGGGACGCATCATTGGCATGTCACACGGATGGTGCCGAAGCGGACGGACGAGCTTCTCGACGGCGGATCGCTTTACTGGGTCATTCGCGGCAGCGTTCAGGCCCGCCAGGCGATCACCGGGATCGAGCCGTTCACGGACGACGCCGGCATCGGGCGCTGCCGAATCATGCTCGACCCGACATTGGTCCTTACGCGCCATCAGCCGAAACGCCCGTTTCAGGGATGGCGCTATCTGAGGGCAGAGGATGCGCCCTCCGACGTCATGATCCACGGCGAGGCCGGCGACGGCCTGCCGCCGGAACTCTCCATCGCCCTGCAGGAACTCGGCGTCCTCTGACGCCTGTATCGATCAGCGAAAGCGCATGCGCACGGCCACCGCGCCGTTCGGCGTGATGGTGCGGATGCGGGTATGGCTGGTCGGCTGTGACGAACGCCAGGCCCTTGCGCCATAAGACAAGAGCAGACCGACAAGCTCCTTGGCCTTCATCCGCGAGCGGCCGTCGCGCGCCTCGCCGAGACGAAGAGCCGCTTGCTGCAGAGGATGAATGCCGACCGGAATCGCTTCCGGCACGGGACCGGAGCGGGTCGGAACGGTCAGATTTCGGTTCTCGATCGACATGACTTCCCCTCGCAACTCAACACTCTTATTCTCTCCCGCCGTCCGGTCCGGTCCTTGTCGTGACGCGGCCTCGAAGCTGGGGAGGGAACGGACGGTGGCGCCCGGGATGAAGGGTCGCCGCCGCATCAGATCGGACAGGAAAGCTTTCCCGCCCTCGCCCCTGCCGGCATTGCCCATCCCCATGGGTCAGCCGGTTCAGGCGCCTTTCCGGCAATGCGGCGTCATGCCGTGCGGCCGGTCGCAGGAAGCCGTTCGCCGCTGCGCCGGAAAAGCTGGACAAAGCCCATCCGGCGAAGTGCGCGCACTTCCTTTCGGAGCATCATGCCCCGACGACACGTCTTGGTTTGTGAGAACCACCGCCGAAGGCGGTGGGCCCTGCTCAGTTCGGAACGGCGTAGCAGTTGTAGGACCGGTTCTTGAGGGCCGCGCAGGCCTTCCAGGCCTGATCCTTCGACCCAAAGCCGGCAAAGCGCGCCCGGTACAGTGTGCTGCCGCCGGTCGAGATGCTCTCGGTGAACGGCTCCGCCTGTGCCAGCGGCGAACCGACCGCCGCCTTGGCTTTGCTCAGCATCGACATGGCCTGCGAGGCGGATTCGGTCGCGGCGATCTGGACGACCCAGGGCGACGAGGGCTTGGAGGGCTGGACGACCTCGGCTGCGGTCTCGCGGTCGATCGAACCGGTGGCCGCGCCGTCGACGGACGCCTGCCGCATCAGCGGTTCGGACGGGCGCTTCACCGCCCTGGCGGCTGCGGGGCGCGCCAGAGGCAGGATCGCGGCAGCGGCGTTGGACAGAGCCGGACGATCGTCGACGAGAGCCGCCCTGATCGCGTCTCGGCCGACCAGCGGACGGGAGGTGGGCAGCGGCATGCGCGCTGCGATCTCGTTGCCCGCATCGCTGCCATAGGCCATGGCGATCCGGTCGTTGATCGAGATGCCGCCTGTCGCCGGGCGGAAGTCCGGGATCGGCCCGCGCTTTGGCAGATCCGGCTCGGCCGACGCGACCTGAACGTTCGGATTGGGCTTGGCGGCGATCAGCGGACCGGTGTCGCGGCGGCTGGCCTTCGGCATGTAGCGCTTGAGAAGATCGACCATGTGGTCGTCACGCGAGCGGCCCGAGGTACCACCGAAGACGGCGGCGACGACGCTCTTGCCGTCGGTCTTCACCGAGGTGACGAGGTTGAAGCCCGAGGCGTTGATATAGCCGGTCTTGATGCCGTCGACGCCGTTATACCGGTTGAGAACGCGGTTGTGATTGCCGATTCGCCGGCCACGGAAATTGAACGACCGGGTGGAAAAATAGTCGTAATATTCCGGGAAATGTTCGCGCAGTGCGATGCCCAGCGTCGCCATGTCGCGAGCGGTCGTATGCTGATCGGGATTGGGCAGGCCGTTGGCGTTGCGGAACTCGGTCCGGGTCATGCCGAGGCGATGGGCCTTGTCGGTCATCCGCCGTGCGAACTGCGCTTCCGAACCGGCCAGATATTCGGCCAGAACGACCGCGGCGTCATTGGCGGACTTCGTCACCAGCGAATAGATCGCCTCCTCGACGGTGATCGTCGTGCCGGGTCGCAGCCCGAGCTTGGAGGGAGGCCGGCCGGACGCATAGGCCGAGACCGGCATCTTGTCGCCCTTGTGGATCTTGCCGCTCTTTAGGGCCTCGAAGGTGAGGTAGAGCGTCATCATCTTGGTCAGCGAGGCCGGGTAGCGATATTCGTCGGCGCGATCTTGGTAGAGGACCTTGCCGTTGTTGGCGTCGATGACGAAGCCGGCATATTTCGGATTGGCGGCACCGGCTTCACCCGTGGCGCCGGACAAGAGCACGCCGGCACCGATGACGGCGACGGCGGAGAGCTTGATGGCGGATCGGGCGGCGCGTCTGAGTTGCGACAGGTCGAATGGCACGAATTAACTCTTCGATCGTGTTGCTGGCACCGCGAGGTTCGCCCCTCCGACGGTTTCTCCGGTGAAACGCGGCGGCACGAACCCTTCTATGGGCCTTTCATACCCGACAGGCTAAGCCGCGTCCGCTTACCAATCAGTTTAAATCATTGGGATTGTGTTCACCTTGCTCAAATTTTTTCAGAAAGTTCAGGATTCGACAACCGGGGGGCGTCCGCACGCCACGACGAGTGCAGTGCAGCATTACCCTTGAAATTCATGGTGCGATGCAATATATTCCAGTCATAACACGATAGCGGGGTTCGAAACCGGCGACTGCAAAGGCGCCTCGAGTTCCTGCTGTGACTGTATGGACAGGAAAAGGACGATCACCATGAACATGAATATGAACATCTACGAAGACGCCGGTCGCATGCAGAAGGAAGCCATGGACAACGCTCTCAAGTCCATCGCTGCCATGACCAAGGGCTTCCAGCAGATCACGGCCGAGACGGCCGACTTCACCAAGCGCTCCTACGACCAGCAGACGGCGATGATGGAGAAGCTCTTCCAGGCGAAATCGCTCGACAAGAGCATGGAAATCCAGACCGAATTCGCTAAGTCGGCCTATGAGACCTGGGTCGCCCAGATGACCAAGATGGGTGACATCTACGCCGACATCGCCAAGGAGAGCTACAAGCCCTTCGAGCAGACGGCGAAATCGGCTTCCACCACGATGACCAAGGTCGCCGACAAGGCTGCCAGCCAGATGGACCAGGCTGCCAAGGAAGGCGCTGCCGCCGCCAAGGACGCGATGGACAAGGCCGAGACCAAGGCATCGCGCGCGGCCAGCTGAGACGCGCCGCGTCGAAACGCCGCGAAAGCTGGCGTGCGGTGACAGCCGACGAATTTGATCGAGAGGCCCGGTTCCAGCCGGGCCTTTTTGCGTTAGTGTTCTCGCAAGCGCATCCATGCATGTGCGCCGCGACAGACGCTTCGTCGCGGCTTCTTAAATTCTCATGACGCGTGCTTACATATGACCCATGGCGATGCTGGCTGAACGGATAAGATCGGGGATGGACCACAGGCTGAGCGACCCGAGGGTCAGGCTGCAGGGCGACGACGACAAGGATCGCGGCGGCACGGATCGGGGCACGTCGGTCATTACGCGGACCAAACCCAAAACCAAACGACCGAGTCTTTACAGAGTCCTCCTTCTGAACGACGATTACACTCCGATGGAGTTCGTGATCCACGTTCTCGAACGCTTCTTTCAGAAGGATCAGGAAGCCGCGACCAGGATTATGCTGCATGTGCATAACCACGGCGTCGGCGAATGCGGCGTTTTCACCTTCGAAGTGGCAGAGACGAAGGTGACGCAAGTGATGGATTTCGCCCGACAGCACCAGCATCCGCTGCAATGCGTGATGGAAAAGAATTGAGGTGAAGCTTGCCGACATTTTCGCAAAGCCTTGAGAAGGCACTTCATCAGGCGCTCACACTGGCGAACGAACGTCATCAGGAATTCGCGACGCTCGAGCACCTGCTTCTGGCCCTTCTCGAGGACAAGGACGCGGCAGCCGTGATGCGGGGCTGCAGCGTCGATCTCGACCTCCTGAAGAAAAATCTGGTCTCCTACATCGATACCGAACTGGCGAATCTCGTTACCGGTCACGAGGAGGATTCCAAGCCCACCGCCGGATTCCACCGGGTGATCCAGCGGGCGGTGATTCACGTCCAGAGTTCCGGCCGCGAAGAGGTGACTGGCGCCAACGTGCTCGTCGCGATCTTCGCCGAGCGCGAGAGCCACGCCGCCTATTTCCTGCAGGAGCAGGAGATGACCCGCTACGACGCGGTCAACTTCATCTCCCACGGCATTTCCAAGCGCCCCGGCGCCTCGGAGAGCCGGCCACTGCGCGGCGCCGAGGACGACCAGTCGACCATCGGTCAGGAAGATGAGGGCAAGCGCAAGGCGGCACCCGACGCTCTGACGGCCTATTGCGTCAATCTCAACGACAAGGCCCGCAACGGCAAGATCGACCCGCTGATCGGGCGGTCCGAGGAGATCAACCGCACGATCCAGGTCCTGTGCCGGCGCTCCAAGAACAATCCGCTCTATGTCGGCGATCCCGGCGTCGGCAAGACGGCGATCGCCGAGGGTCTCGCCAAGCGTGTCGTCGACGGCGACGTGCCCGAAGTGCTCGCGGACGCCACCATCTTCTCCCTCGACATGGGAACGCTGCTGGCCGGCACCCGCTATCGCGGCGACTTCGAGGAGCGGCTGAAGCAGGTCGTCAAGGAGCTCGAGGAGTATCCGGGCGCGGTTCTTTTCATCGACGAGATCCATACGGTGATCGGTGCCGGCGCCACTTCGGGCGGGGCGATGGACGCCTCCAACCTGTTGAAGCCGGCCCTGTCCTCGGGCGCGATCCGCTGCATCGGCTCGACCACCTACAAGGAATATCGGCAGTTCTTCGAAAAGGACCGGGCGCTCGTCCGGCGCTTCCAGAAGATCGACGTCAAGGAGCCGACGGTCGACGACGCGATCGCCATCATGAAGGGGCTGAAGCCGTATTTCGAGGACTTCCACCACGTGAAGTTCACCAATGAGGCGATCAAGTCGGCGGTGGAGCTGTCCGATCGCTACATCACCGACCGCAAGCTGCCGGACAAGGCGATCGACGTGATCGACGAGACCGGCGCCTCGCAGATGCTTCTGCCGGAGAACAAGCGCAAGAAGCAGATCGGGATCAAGGAGATCGAGGCGACCATCGCGACGATGGCCCGCATTCCCGCCAAGGCCGTTTCCAAGGACGACGAGGAGGTGCTCGCCCATCTCGACGAGCAGCTGAAGCGTGTCGTCTACGGCCAGGACGCGGCGATCGAGAACCTTGCCTCGGCGATCAAGCTGTCGCGGGCGGGCCTGCGCGAGCCGGACAAGCCGATCGGTTCCTATCTCTTCTCCGGCCCGACCGGCGTCGGCAAGACCGAGGTGGCGCGCCAGCTGGCGTCGTCGCTCGGGGTCGAGCTCCTGCGCTTCGACATGTCGGAATATATGGAGCGGCACACGGTCTCGCGGCTGATCGGTGCGCCTCCCGGCTATGTCGGCTTCGACCAGGGCGGCCTCTTGACCGACGGCGTCGATCAGCATCCGCACTGCGTGCTTCTGCTCGACGAGATCGAGAAGGCGCATCCGGACCTGTTCAACATCCTGCTCCAGGTCATGGATCACGGCCGGCTGACCGATCACAACGGCAAGCAGATCAATTTCAGGAACGTCATCCTGATCATGACGACCAATGCCGGCGCATCGGAAATGGCCAAGGCCAATATCGGCTTCGGCCACTCCAAGCGCACCGGCGCCGACGAGGAGGCGATCAATCGCCTGTTCACGCCGGAATTCCGCAACCGGCTCGATGCGATCATCCCGTTCGGCGGGCTGCCGACGCCGGTCATCCATCAGGTCGTCGAGAAGTTTGTGATGCAGCTCGAGGCCCAGCTTTCCGAGCGGGGCGTGACCTTCGAACTTTCGCCGGAGGCCGTGAAGTGGCTTGCGGACAAGGGCTATGACGAGAACATGGGCGCGCGGCCATTGTCGCGGGTCATCCAGGAGCACATCAAGAAGCCGCTCGCGGACGAAGTTCTGTTCGGCAAGCTCAAGCGCGGCGGCACCGTCAAGGTGCTCGTCGGCGACGACGGCGAGGGCGGACAGAAGATCGTGCTCGAATCGATCGCCGACGAGGTGCCGCCGCCGCGTTCGGGCAAGTCATCGGCCAAGAAGCGGGCGGCCGTCGCCTCCGACGGCTCGGAAATCGAGGACGAGGCTGACGATGACGGCGACGAGAGCGACGAGGACGGCGACGACGAAGTCGCACTCATGGCCGAGGACGGCGATACCGCGCCGGCAAAGAGCCGGCCAAGTTCCGTCCCGAAGGTTCCGCGCCGATCGAATTGACGGCGCGCACCGTCAGTCCTTATGACTGTCGACGGCCCGGTTCAGCCCAGTGCTGGCCGGGCCGTTCTTGTTCGCACCCCTCAGGAGCCGTTTCGGGCTCATGTCTTCCAAAGCGCTGCAACGCGAAGATCGCTCGACCTTCGGCTGGATCCTGCTCGGTGTCAAAGGGATCGCCAGCCCGCCGGCGCTGATCCTGACGACGGCCTTCTTCGGCTTTGCCGGTCTGTGCCGGGAGGCCGGGATCTCCTGGCAGGAAGCCTCGTTCATGACGGCCGTGGTCTGGGCGTTGCCGGCCAAGATCATTCTGCTTGGTGCCATCACGGCGGGAACGTCGCTGCCGGCCGCAGCCTTTGCCGTGGCGCTCTCCTCGCTGCGCATGACGCCGATGGTCGTCGCCCTCATGCCGGATCTGCGCGGGCCGAAGACGAGGACGCCGACGCTGCTCTTTCTGTCGCATTTCGTCGCCGTGACGGCCTGGGTCTTTGCCATGGAGCGAATGGACGCGGTGCCGCGGGAGAAGCGGGCGGCGTTCTTCGGCGGCTTCGCGGTCACCCTGACCGTCATCAACACGATCCTCGTGGCCGTCGTGTTCAACCTGATGGGGCAGTTGCCGGCGCTGGCGACGGGCGCGCTGGCCTTCCTGACGCCGGTCTATTTCCTGACCTCTCTCTACGGTTCGGCGCGTGACATCTCGGGCAAACTCGCCCTGTTCTGCGGTATGGCGGCCTTGCCCCCGGCGCACTGGCTGTCGCCGGGTTACGAGCTTCTCGTCGCGGGTATTGGCGGCGGCCTTGTCGCCTATTTCGGCGCAAGGGCGGTGAAAGCGCGCCGCGGGGCGGTCTGATGTCCGACTGGGCCTATTCCAACGTTCTGCCGTGGTGGCCTTACGTCTTCATTCTCCTCGGCGGCTGGTTGCCGACCGACATGTGGCGCTATCTCGGCGTTCTTTCCGCCAACCGGATCGACGAGACCAGCGAAGCGGCGGCGCTCGCCCGCACGATCGCCACCGCCCTCGTCGCCGCGGTGATCGCCCAGCTGGTATTCTATCCCTCCGGCGCGCTCGCCGAGATCCCGGCACCGGTGCGTCTTGCCGCGCTGGCGGCGGGTTTCGCGGCCTTCCAGCTGTCGCGGCGGCGCATTCTGGTCGGCATCTTTTCGGCAGAGCTGGTCATCGGGGGATGGGCGCTGGTTGCGGCGTCGATTTAAGCATTGCCGCAACGCGGTGTGGTGCGGCCAATCCCTCGCCCTTCGAGGCTCCGCTTCGCTCCGCACCTCAGGATGAGGGATTGGGTGATACTCTTGCTGCAAGCGTTTCCGTGAAAGCGGCCGCAGCATATGCCCGTCCCCTCATCCTGAGGTGCGACGACGAGCCCAGCGAGGAGGAGCCTCGAAGGGGGAGGGGGCGCCCCGCAAGCGGCGAAGCGGCACGCCGCCCAGGATTGCTCGGAACGCAGTCGTTCCGAGACGAAGCTGGCGGGCAGCGGCTGGGACATGCTCGAGAGCGCCTATCCCTTCGCCAGCTCCGCCCGGATCGCCTCCGCATGCGCCTTGATCGTCTCCATCGGCACGTCGCCGAAGGCATGGCGCTTCAGCTCGACGCCCTCGAAGATGGGAATCACGTGGAAATGCAGATGGAACACCGTCTGTCCGGCCGGCTCCTCGTTGAACTGCGCGACGCGCACGCCGTCCGCCGCAAACGCCGCCTTCGCCGCGCGGGCGAGCCTTGCCACCAAGGGCATCACCGCTTGCAGCGTCGCGTCCGAAACGTCGAGGATGTTGCGCGAGGGCGCCTTCGGAATGACGAGGCAATGGCCCTTCGATTGCGGCATAACGTCCATGATCGCGATAGCGACATCGTCCTCGAAGAGCTTTTCGCTCGGGATTTCGCCCTTGATGATCTTGGCGAAGACGTTGTCGTCTTCGTAGGCGGTCGTATCGGCGGTCATGAATGTTCCCCGGAGGCGTTGTTCGGCCGCAGCGCTGTTGAAATGGCAGAAGGCACTGCACCTTGCATTTGCAAGCAGATCGATCAAATTGCTGGTTGGAGATAGGCGACGGATGAGCCGATGTCGAACGTATCATTTCAGGAAGCCGAATCCGATCTGGCGACGCTGGTCGACCGCGCTGCGCGTGGCGAGGTGGTGACGATCACCCGCGACGGCGCCCCTGTAGCGGCGATCGTCCCGATCGAGTCCGCCGGGACGACGCGTGCCCCGCGGGAGAACCGAAAGCCCGGGTTAGTCGAACTCTTGATGGCTTTCCCGGCTGGCGACGAGGTGTTCGAACGCAATCGTTCTCCGTCGCGAGATGTCGATTTTTGAATGGCTATCTGATCGATACAAACATCATTTCGATGTTGGCGCCGACCAAGAAGGTCTTGTCGCAGAGTTTCGTCGATTGGCTCAAACAGGCCGAGGGCGATGAGCTTCTGTTTCTGTCTGTGGTCACGCTGCACGAGATCGAACGGGGCATCGAACGCCTCCAGCTGAAAGGCGCGACGGCCAAGGCGGCCGAACTCCGCGGCTGGTTGGAACGTGTCCTGGCCAGCTATGCCGACAAGATCCTGCCAGTCGATCACGCGACCGCGGCGCTTTCGGGCAAACTGGAAGCACGAGCGATCGGAGGCGGCGGCAACCCGGGGATCAGCGATGCTCTGATCGCGGGCACGGCTCAACGCCGAGGTCTGGTCGTCATCACCGAAAACTCGCGTGACTTCGCGATGTTCGGGATTTCGTATCTCTCGCCGAGCGAGCTTGCCTCTACGTGAGGCATTGTGGGCGATGGGGTCGCCATCACCTTTGCGCATCACCCCCGCTTGAACGGCGTATGCTCGCCCAATACCTCGCTCACCCGCTCCACCTCGTCGCGCTCGGCCTCCAGATAGTCCTCGATGGCCCGGCGCAGACCAGGATGGGCGATGTAGTGGGCCGAATGGGTGGTCACCGGCTCGTAGCCGCGGGCGAGCTTGTGCTGTCCCTGTGCGCCCGCCTCGACGACGGCCAGCTTGCGGTCGATCGCGAAATCGATGGCCTGATGATAGCAGACCTCGAAGTGCAGAAAGGGGTGATCCTCGATGCAGCCCCAGTTGCGGCCGTAGAGCGTATCCGCACCGATGAAGTTGAGCGCGCCGGCGACGTAGCGACCGTCACGCTTGGCCATCACCAGGAGGATACGGTCGGCCATCCGCTCGCCGATCAGGGAAAAGAAGCGGCGGTTGAGATAGGGCCGGCCCCATTTGCGGCTGCCGGTGTCCATGTAGAAGGCGAAGAAGGCGTCCCAGGCCGCTTCGCTGAGATCCCTGCCGGTCAGCCATTCGATGGTGATGTCGTTGACGAGCGCCTCGCGCCGCTCCTTTTTCAGGGCCTTTCGCTTGCGCGAGGCGAGGGTTTCCAGAAACGCGTCGTAGCTTTGATAGCCGCGATTGAAGAAATGGAACTGCTGGTCGATGCGGTGCAGCCAGTCGGCCTCGGAGAGGGCATCGATATCCGGCTGTTCGAGAAAGGTCGCGTGGACCGAGGAGATGCCGGTCTGTGACAGATAGGCCCTTGCGCCGGCCGCGAGCTGGACGCGGCGCGCATCGGCATCCACGCCTCGGCCGACGAGAAGCCGCGGTCCGGTCGCCGGGGTGAAGGGCACCGACATCTGGAGCTTGGGATAATAGGCGCCGCCGGCCCGCTCGAAGGCGTCGGCCCAGCCGTGATCGAAGACGTATTCGCCCTGGCTATGGGATTTCAGATAGGCCGGTGCGACGCCGACGATGGCTCCGGCGTCGTCCTCGAGCACGAGATGCTGCGGCAGCCATCCCGCCCGCTCGCCGACACAGCCTGAATCCTCCAGCGATTTCAGGAAGGCGTGTGCGAGGAACGGATTGGCGGGACCGCCGGCGCTGCCGGGTTCCCGCACAGAGCCGGTCTCGGCCAGTCCATCCCAGATCGCCGCGTCGATCGCAGCGATCTTGTCAGTGACCCTGATCGTGATCGCCGGCCCGCCGGCGTCGTGCTGCTGCCTCATGAGCGCAGAAGTAAACCTTCCGGGCCATCGTGCAAGGGATCATTGCTGCGGCGCGAAGTCCTCGAAGGTGATCTGGTCGGCATGCAGACGGCTGACCGCGTCCTCGGCTTCGTTGCGCACCGTCCAGGAAATCGCCGGGGCGCCCTTGTCTCGGCGGACCCACGCGACGAAGCTGTTGGGCAGGTCGTGCACGTCGTAGGAGACGAAGTCGCAGCCGCGCTCGAAGATCGCCCGGTGCGCGGCGAGGGCGCCGGCGCGCTTGCCATCCGCCGTGAGGCCGATCGGCCGGTTCTGCGGGCGGTCGGCGAGCATCTGGTCGATCAGCCAGTCCTCGAAGGACATCAGCGCCAGATGGCCGTCATAGCGGTCGATCAGGGGTTTGATGCGGCTGAAATAGTCCGGATCGCGGTTCCTGTCCGCGCCCTTCAGTTCGATCACCAGCGGCACCTGGCCGTGGACGATGCCGAGAAAGCGCTCCAGCGTCGGAATGCCCGTCGTCGTCATGCCGAGGGTGAGCCCGGCCAGATCCTTGTCGGAGAGCGAGGCGATTGCGGCATGGTGGCCGGTCATCCGCCCGGCCGTCGCATCATGAAAGACGTGCGGCGTCCCGTCGGCCGACATCTGCACGTCGCACTCGATCGCGTAGCCGGCGGCGATCGCCGCCAGCGCTGCCGGGATCGAATTCTCGGGAATGGTGCGATTGCCGTCGTGGAGCCCACGATGGGCGATCGGCCGCTCCACCAGCCAGCGGAACGGCCCGTCATACTGCGCTTGCACGTCAGGCGATCTCGAACGTCGCTTCGACTTCGACGGCAGCGTTCATCGGCAGGGCTTGGACGCCGACGGCCGAACGGGCGTGACGGCCGGCATCGCCGAGGATCTCGACCATGAAGTCCGAGGCGCCGTTGGCGACCTTGTGCTGATCGGTGAAGGCGGGATCGCTGGAGACGAAGATGGTGAGCTTCAGGAGGCGGCCGATCTTCGACAGATCACCGCCGAGCGCCGATTTCGCCTGTGCCAGAACGTTGATGGCGCAAAGCTTTGCCGCCCGCTGGCCGGTCTCGACGTCGACGTCGGTGCCGAGCTTGCCGGTGACGGCGAGCGCGCCGTTTTCCATCGGAAGCTGGCCGGAGGTCTGCAGGATCGAGCCATAGGTGATGGTGGCGATGTAGTTGGCGGCGGGGGCGGCTGCCTCGGGCAGCGTGACGCCGGCTGCGGAAAGGCGTTGTTCGATCGTGTCGGCCATGATGTTGTCTTCCTCTTCTGACGCGAATAGGACCAAAGGTTGCGGCGGCCGGAAAGCCGGAACGCCGCGACGGATGGCGAGGTCGCTTGGAGCGTTCGGTAAACGATCCTCAGCGTGAGTGAAAGATCGAACTGATGATGCAAAGCGCCGCCGCATTGCAATTTCTATCCACCGGGCTCGCCGTGGCACTGGCGTCCCTGGTGTCGGGGGCGTCGAGCGCCGCCGCCGGCGAGGCCGTGCTTCTCGCGCCGCACCGCGCCTCCTACGATGTCGGCCTCGGGGAGGGGAGCGACGACCTGCTCGGCGTCGACGGGCGCATCGCCGTCGACTTGAGCGAGCCCGCCGACTGTCGTGGATATGGCATCGCCTATCGCTTCGTGGCGCGGTTCCTGAAGGATCAGGAGGCCATCGTCACCGACCAGCAGATTCGCATCGACGAGACCCGCGACGGCCGGCATTTCCGGTTCGATGGGCAGAGTTTTGTCGATTCCCTGCCCGATAGCACCACCAGCGGCGAGGCGACGACGGCGGACGGCCAGACCGTCGTGACCTTTGAAAATCCCGCGCCGCGGGACGTCACGCTGCCGCGATCGCAGTTTCCGGTCCATCATACCCGCGCGATCATCGCGGCGGCCAAGGCCGGCCGGCCGATCGTCGAAACCCATGTCTTCCAGGGGGATTCCGACGCGGAGAAGAACACGACGAGCACGGTGATCATCACGCCGCTCGACAAGGCGGAGCTCGCGAGCGAGATCGCCGGATACGGCTCGACAGCCAAAACCGGCAGAGCCACTCCGCCAGCAGCCGGCGCCGAAGCGCCGGGCGGGGACGATCTTGCGCCGAACGACGAGCTCGCCGACGAGCCTGCCGGTGAAGAGAATGGCTCGGCGCAGATAGACGGCAGTGCCGAGCCGCAGGATGGCCAGCCGAACGCCGACGTGAGCCGTTCACACGATGACGCCGACGCCTCGGAGCCGGCGGCGATCGCCGCGGCTCTCAAAGGCCTGACGGCCTGGCGGGTCACCGAATCCTTCTACAATTCGGACAGCGACGAGGACGGGCTGCCGGTGTTCGAGACGATCTACACGCTTTTCGAAAACGGCGTCACCGGAAACCAGATCCTGAAATTCGACGGCTATACGCTGAATGCGAGGCTTGCCAGTCTTGAGCTTCGCGGCGCGCCGGATTGCCCGCTGCCGGCGGGGGAGTGATCGCGCCGAGCGATCGCGGCGGGGCATCGAGCGACGAGGCCGGAGCGTATCCCCGTCTTCTTGAAAACCGGCCCCGTCGGCCAATCCGCGACGGCAAGGCCCCCGCCTTGACCGCCCGAAAGCGGGTGCCGGAACGGCGGCCCGGTGTGTGTGGTCTGCCGGCAAAGCGGATCACACGCCATCTTGAAAATCACGGTGCCGGTGCCGATCTATCTGGCTCGGGCGCCTCTCGCAGCCTTCCGATCGGCTTGGCTCTTGTTGCCAAGGCTGCGTGTTTGCTGTAAGGCGCGCCCCATTCCACACACGGAAACCGGGTTGGATCGACTGGCGCTGCGGCTCCGGTTCGTTCTCGCCCACCGGTGGCGGCCACTGGTCGCTTCTTTCCGTGGAGGCATAACCGGTCAAAGGACAAACACGATATGGCACTGCCAGACTATTCCATGCGCCAGCTGCTCGAAGCGGGCGTTCACTTCGGTCACCAGACCCACCGCTGGAACCCGAAGATGTCGCCCTATATCTTCGGCGCGCGCAACAACATCCACATTCTCGACCTCGCCCAGACGGTGCCGCTTCTGCACCGGGCGCTGCTCGCCGTTTCCGACACCGTCGCCCGCGGCGGCCGCGTGCTCTTCGTCGGCACCAAGCGCCAGGCCTCCGATCTCGTCGCCGACGCGGCGCAGCGCTCGGCCCAGTACTACGTCAACTCGCGCTGGCTCGGTGGCATGCTGACCAACTGGAAGACCATTTCCGGTTCGATCCAGCGGCTGCGCAAGCTCGACGAGATGCTCGCCGGTAGCGAGGCCCAGGCCTTCACCAAGAAGGAGCGCCTGACGCTGACCCGCGAGCGCGACAAGCTCGAGCGGGCGCTCGGCGGCATTCGCGACATGGGCGGCGTGCCGGACATGATCTTTGTGATCGACACCAACAAGGAATCGATCGCGATCGAGGAGGCCAAGCGCCTGCACATCCCGATCGTCGCGGTGGTCGATTCCAACTGCGATCCGCTGCCGATCGACTACCCGATCCCGGGCAATGACGACGCGGCGAGGGCGATCTCGCTTTATTGCGACCTGATCGCACGCGCCGCCGTCGACGGCCTGGCCCGCCAGCAGGGCGACATGGGTATCGATATCGGCGAGATGGAAGAGGCGCCGATCGAGGAGCTGCCCGAAGAGGCGGCCGTTGGCGGCGAGACCGCTACCGAGGCAGCCAATCTGGCCGAGAACGCCTCGGCCGCCGAGTAAACCGCTTCACGATTACGCGCGGCGGGATCAATCGGGCAGGGCGCCAATGGCGCTTTGCCTTGATCTGCCAGCCGCCGTCGTAATCACCGCGTCACAATTGCGGCGCACCCGTTCACGCAGAGCTGGTGCGCCAAATCATTTCCGAGGATGACCCAAGATGGCAATTTCCGCTTCGATGGTGAAGGAACTGCGCGACAAGACCGGCGCAGGCATGATGGACTGCAAGACCGCGCTCGCCGAGACGAACGGCGACATGGAAGCCGCGATCGACTGGCTGCGCAAGAAGGGCATCGCCAAGGCCGACAAGAAGTCCGGGCGCACCGCCGCCGAGGGCCTGGTCGGAGCGTTGTCCGATGGCACCAAGGGTGTCGTGGTCGAGGTCAATTCCGAGACCGACTTCGTCGCCCGCAACGAGGCCTTCCAGACCCTCGTCAGCAACATCGCAGCGGTGGCGCTTTCGACCGACGGCAGCGTCGAGGCGGTTTCCGCCGCGACCTATCCTTCGTCTGAGAAGCCGGTTTCGGACGTGATCCGCGACGCCATCGCTACGATCGGCGAGAATATGAGCCTGCGCCGCTCGGCGATGCTGACCGTCTCCGACGGCGCCGTGGCGACCTATATCCACAACCAGGTGGCTGAAGGGCTCGGCAAGCTGGGTGTTCTCGTCGCCATCGAATCGGCCGGTGACAAGGCAGCGCTCGCCGCCTTCGGCCGGCAGGTGGCGATGCATGTCGCCGCGACCAACCCGCTCGCCCTGACCGCGGACGAGATCGATCCGGCCGTCGTCGAGCGCGAGAAGGCGATCTTCTCCGATCAGGCGCGTGCTTCCGGCAAGCCCGAGAACATCATCGAGAAGATGGTCGAGGGCCGGATGCGCAAGTTCTACGAGGAGGTCGTTCTTCTCAAGCAGAACTTCGTCATCAATCCGGACCTCACCGTCGAGAAGGCGCTCGAGGCGGCTGAGAAGGACTTCGGCGCTCCGGCCAAGATCGTCGGCATGGTGCGTTTCGCCCTCGGCGAGGGTGTCGAGCGCGAAGAGAGCGACTTTGCCGCGGAAGTCGCCGCGGCCGCCGGCAAGAAATAACTTTCAGCTTCCGGCGAAACGCCGCCCTTCGGGGCATCGTTTTGCCGGAGCAAACGGGTCTTTTCTCCCATTTGCAGAGCCACTTGATCGGGCGCTCGCTTCACAAGCGGGCGCCCGTATTGTATCGGCTGGCTGGAGCGGGAGGCCAAAGAGCAATTCGCGATGATGGTCCCACGGCCGCTGCGAGCTTGCAGCGAGGCCGGAGGCAGAGAAAGATCGTGGTGCGGTGGCAAGTCTGGCCGGTCCGCGCCCACGGGGTGGAGCAGAATACTCGATGACCGCCGAAATCCGTTATCGCCGCGTCTTGCTGAAGGTCTCGGGCGAAGCCCTCATGGGCGAGCAGGGCTTCGGCATCGATGTCGCCGTGGTCGATCGGATTGCCTCCGACATCGCCGAGGCGCGGGCGCTCGGCGTCGAGATTTCCGTCGTGATCGGCGGCGGCAACATCTTTCGCGGCGTCGCCGTCGCCTCCAAGGGCGGTGATCGCGTGACCGGCGACCACATGGGCATGCTCGGAACTGTCATCAACGCGCTCGCACTCAGGACGTCGCTGACGAAGATGGGCGTCGATGCGATCGTCCTGTCCGCCATCGCCATGCCGGAAATCTGCGAGAGCTTCACCCAGCGCGCCGCGCTCCAGCATCAGGCGGCCGGACGCGTCGTCATCTTCGCGGGCGGCACCGGCAATCCGTTCTTCACGACCGACTCGGCCGGGGCGTTGCGCGCGGCCGAAATGGGCGCGGCCGCTCTGTTCAAGGGCACCCAGGTCGACGGTATCTACTCGGCCGACCCCAAGCTCCAGCCCGATGCCGAGCGCTACGACAAGCTGACCCATGCCGAGGTCCTGCAGCGCGGGCTGGCCGTCATGGACGTCGCTGCTGTCGCGCTCGCCCGTGAAAACCATATTCCGATCGTCGTCTTTTCGATTCATCAAAAGGGCGAATTTGCAAGAATTCTCGCCGGCGCCGGCCGCGCGACGATCGTTTCGGACTAGGACGAGGGCCCCGTGAAGGAAGACGGTGTCTTCCCCGCCTCGGCATTGCAAGAAAGGACACGACCATGGCTGAACTGGATCTCAACGAGCTGAACCGCCGCATGGAAGGCGCGATCAACAGCCTGAAGGGCGACCTCGCCGCTCTTCGCACGGGCCGGGCTTCGGCCAACCTCCTCGATCCGATCACCGTCGAGGCCTATGGCTCGCAGATGCCGCTCAACCAGGTGGCCAACGTGACCGTGCCCGAGCCGCGCATGGTCTCGGTGTCAGTCTGGGACAAGCAGATGGTCGGCAAGGTGGAGCGGGCGATTCGCGAGAGCAGCCTTGGCCTCAACCCGATCACCGACGGCACGACGCTGCGCATTCCGCTGCCCGAACTCAACGAGGAACGGCGCAGGGAACTCGTCAAGGTTGCGCATCAATATGCCGAAAGCGCCCGCGTGGCGGTGCGCCATGTGCGCCGCGACGGTATGGATAGCCTGAAGAAGAGCGAAAAGGCCGGCGATATCGGCCAGGACGAGAGCCGGCAGCAGTCTGACAAGGTCCAGAAGATGACCGACGATACGATTGCGGAAATTGATAAATTGCTTTCCGTCAAGGAAGGCGAAATCATGCAGGTATAGGCTGTTCGTGATCGTCGGCGCCCTGCGCCGGCCCGCCAACCGCAGAGAAGGGCGAGGATAGTGCGGCATCCCCGACATGTGGCCATCATCATGGACGGCAACGGACGCTGGGCGCGCGCACGCGGCCTGCCGCGCAGCATGGGCCACAGGCGGGGGGTCGAGGCGGTGCGCGCGGCTGTTCGCACCGCCGGCGAGCTCGGCATCGAATATCTGACGCTGTTTGCCTTCTCCTCGGAAAACTGGCGGCGGCCGAAGGACGAGGTCGAGGAGCTGATGGGGCTCCTGAAGCATTTCATCCGCCGCGATCTCGCCGATCTCCACAAGGAGGGCGTTCAGGTCCGGGTGATCGGCGCCCGTGACGATCTGTCGCCGGACATCCGTGCGCTGCTCGAGGAAGCGGAAAACCTCACCAAGGACAACGACCGTCAGACGCTGGTCATCGCCTTCAACTACGGCGCGCGGGACGAGGTCGCGCGGGCTGTCCGCCGCATCGCGGAGAAGTTCGCCGCGGGCGAGGTGACACTTGATGCCCTCACCGCCGACTATCTCGGCGAGCACATGGACACGGCCGGGATTCCGGATCCCGATCTGATCATCCGCACCAGCGGCGAACTCCGGCTGTCGAACTTCCTGCTGTGGCAGGCGGCCTATTCCGAATTCGTGTTTCCCCCCTGCCTGTGGCCCGATTTCGACCGTCAGGCCTTCGAAGACGCCCTTGCCGAATATGCCAGCCGCGATCGCCGTTTCGGGGGTTTGTCGCGGGAAATCGCATCCTGACGCGATGGGGCTTGGCATCAGACGGTTTTTCGCCGAGGGGAGTTGGAGCGATCTGCGGTCTCGTCTGATCTCGGCCGTAGTGCTGGGGATCCTCGTCCTGCTTCTGGTCTTCGCCGGTGGCTGGGGCTTTCGCCTCTTGTGCTGCGTGACGGGTTTCATCGTTTTTGACGAATGGGTCAGGATCACCCGGGCAAGGCGCCTGCGGCCGCATTTCACCTTCGGGCGGCGGATCTTCTATTTCTCCCTGCTCGCCTTTGCCTTCGGCTTCGAACTTTCCGCGATCCTGATCTTTCTCGCCGGCACCTCGTTTCTGGTCTTCATCGACCGTCACGAGCGCAAGGCCGACTGGCTGGTCGGCGGCCTTCTCTATGCGGGAGCTGCGACCTTTCCTCCGGCGCTGCTGCGCGGCGACGATCCGTCCGGTCTCCTGTCGATCGCCTTCCTGGTAACGGTCGTCTGGGCGACCGACATTTTCGCCTACTTCACCGGTCGCTCGGTCGGCGGGCCGAAGCTGATGCCGATGGTCTCGCCCAAGAAGACGATCTCCGGCGCTCTGGGTGGGCTGGCTGCCGCCGTCATCCTCGGCTGTCTGTTCGCCTATGCCGCGACAGGGCAGGTGACGCCGCTCATCGTCGGCCTCGCAATCATCTTGTCCGTCGCCGGGCAGGCGGGGGATCTCTATGAATCTTTCATCAAGCGGCGTTTCGGCGTGAAGGATTCGGGGCGTCTCATTCCCGGCCATGGCGGGCTGATGGACAGGATCGACGCGATCATCGTCGCAGGGACGGTGGCGTGGCTCGTAGGCGTCGCAGTTGCGGGGTTCGACCAGCCGTCGCTGGGCCTGTTCCCGCAGTGAAGGTGGGCGCGGGCCGCAAGGGCGGGGCGTGTTTGCGCCATCCTGGTTCGCTGCTATAGATCGAGGCAATCGGGCGGTGGCTTCGCTGCTGCCAGAAGGAGTGACGATCGATGGAATTCGGAGCGCTTACCTCCGGCCTTTGGGACCACGCGCTGATCTACGTGGTGCCGTTTCTTTTCGTCCTGACGATCATCGTCTTTTTCCATGAGCTCGGCCACTTCCTGATCGGCCGCTGGTGCGGGATCAAGGCGCTGACGTTTTCGGTCGGCTTCGGGCCCGAGATCGTCGGCTTCACCGACAGGCAGGGGACGCGCTGGAAACTCGCCGCGATTCCGCTCGGCGGCTACGTCAAGTTCCTCGGCGACGAGAACGCCGCTTCGGTTCCGGACCAGGAGGCCGTCGGGCGCATGGACGAGGACGAGCGCCGCCACGCCTTCCCGACCGCCAGTGTCGGCCGGCGCGCCGCCACGGTGGCGGCCGGGCCGATCGCCAACTTCATCCTCGCCATCGTCATCTTCGCCGGCGTCGTCTACGCCAGTGGCCGGGTGGTCGGAGACCCGGTCGTTTCCGGCGTCGAGCCGGGCTCGCCGGCCATGGCGGCCGGCTTCGAGCCGGGCGACAGGGTGATCTCCGCCGGCGGCGAGCCGATCGATTACTTCTCCGATCTCCAGCGCTACGTGGCGGCCTCCGGCGAAAGCCCGATCACCTTCAAGGTGGAGCGGGACGGGCGGCCGGTCGAGCTGACGGTCACGCCCCGGATGGAGACGCGCAAGGACGAGTTCGGCAACTCCTTCACCCTGCCCGTGGTGGGGCTGCGGGCCGACAACGCCAAGGGCGGCTTTAGGGTCGAGACGCTGGGACCCGTCGAAGCCTTGCAATACGGGGTGTCGCAAACCTGGTTCGTCGCCGCCCAGACGGTCGGCTTCATCGGCCAGGTGATCAGCGGACGACAGAGTGCCGACCAGATCGGCGGCCCGATCCGCATCGCGCAGGTCTCGAGCCAGGTGTCGACGATCGGCATCGGCGCGCTGCTCAATCTCGCGGCGCTCCTGTCGATCTCGATCGGGATTCTCAATCTGTTGCCGATCCCGATGCTCGACGGCGGGCATCTTCTGTTTTACGCCTTCGAGGCGGCGCGCGGTCGTCCGCTCAGCGAAAAGGTGCAGGAGCTGGGTTTCAAGATCGGTCTCGCTCTCGTCACCATGCTCATGATATTCGCGTTCTGGAATGATATTTCGGGCCAGGTGTAAGGGGCATCCGGTCGGGGGACTGGGGGAAAGCATTGGTTAACCATGTCGGCATGGTTCGTGACCGCCTTGCAACGGCGTTTCCGATTCCTCAATCCACTACGACGAGTTTGCTTGAACGGAATATCAAAGCCGGTACAAGGCAGACTCTGGAAATGAACGTCCTGCTCGACAGCAAGAAGACGACAAGGTGGTTGGGAACATGAAGGCTGGAACGAAAACTCTGCGCGCGGCGACTGCGGTGGCGCTGTCTTCGACCCTCCTCGTCGCAACGACGCTAACTTTCCAACTCGCCACGACCACGATCGCCAGTGCGGCGGTCGTCAATCGGATCGACGTGCGCGGCAACAGCCGGGTCGATGCCGAGACGGTTCGCGGCTTCATGCAGATCAAGCCCGGCCAGAACGTCACCGAAGCCGACCAGGACGCAGCGGTGAGGCGTCTGTATTCGACGGGTCTGTTCTCAAACGTGCGGATCAGCCAGTCGGGCGGGACGCTGATCGTGCAGGTCGACGAGAACCAGATCGTCAATCAGGTGCTGTTCCAGGGCAATTCGAAGATCAAGGACCAGCAGCTCATCGCCACGGTCCAGACCGCGCCGCGCGGCCCCTATTCCCAGGCGACCGTCGACGCCGACATCGAGGCGATCAAGAAGGCCTATGTCTCGATCGGCCGCAGTGACGCGATCGTCACGGCGCAGACCCAGCCGATCGGGCAGGGCCGCGTCAACGTCATCTACAACATCCAGGAAGGCGATCGTACGAAGATCGCCTCGATCAGCTTCGTCGGCAACAACGCCTTCTCCGACGCGCGCCTGAAGCAGGTCATCTCGCTGCGCGAAACCGGCATTTTGAGCTTTATCCAGCGCGACGACGTCTACGATCCGGACAAGCTGCAGTCCGACGAAGAGACGCTGCGCCGCTTCTACTACAACCACGGCTACGCCGATTTCCGCATCCTGTCGGCGGTCGCCGAGCTCGATCCCGACCAGAACTCCTACTTCATCACCTTCACGGTCGATGAGGGCGAGCGCTACGCTTTCGGCGCGGTGCGGATCGATTCGACCATCGACGGCGTCGACACCGACACGCTCTACAAGGAGCTCGACACCGCGCCGGGCGACATCTACAGCGCCAAGGAGGTCGAGAACTCTCTCGTCAACCTGACCAATGCGCTGGCCAACAAGGGCTTCGCCTTCGCCCAGGTGACGCCGCGCGGCAATCGCGACTTCACCAACCACACCATCGCCATCGACTATGTGATCGATCAGGGGCCGCGCGCCTATGTCGAGCGCATCGAGATCCGCGGCAACACCAAGACCCGCGACTACGTCATTCGCCGTGAGTTCGACATCTCGGAAGGCGATGCCTTCAATCAGGTGCTCATCCAGCGTGCCAAGCAGCGGCTCGAGGACCTGAAATACTTCACCAAGGTCAATATCTCGACGGCGCCGGGCTCCGAGCCCGACCGCGTCATCGTCATCGTCGATGTCTCGGAGAAGGCAACCGGCGAAATCTCGGTCGGTGGCGGCTACACGACGAGCGGCGATTCCTCCGGCCCGGTTGCCGAAGTCGGCATCCAGGAGCGCAACTTCCTCGGCCGTGGCCAGTTCGTGAAGGTCTCGGCCAGCGTCGGCACCAACAGTCGCTCGTATAACCTGTCGTTCACGGAGCCCTATTTCCTCGGCCAGCGTCTGGCCGCAGGGTTCGACGTCTACCATACCGAGACATCGACCGATAATTACGACGTCAAGCGCACCGGCGGCGACGTGCGCATCTCGGCGCCGATCACCGATCACCTGACGGCCACGCTCGCCTACAATATCAAGAGCGAGACCTATGGCGACGACACCGGCGAGACGGTCAACAATCCGGATTACGACTCGACCGATTCGAGTTCTGAGGAATATATCGACAGCACCTGCGGCTCGCCGAACCCGCTGGGCAATCTTTACGACGAGGGCGGAAATAGCATCACGGCTCCTTCCTTCACGGACTCGCCGATCATTAACGCGGCGATCTGCGACAGTCCCTATCTGACGTCCTCGCTGTCATATCAGTTCACCTACAACACCCTCGACAACAACCAGGATCCGCGCGACGGCTTCATCGGTTCGGCCGGTCAGGAATTTGCCGGCATCGGCGGCGATGCCAAGTTCGTCAAGACGACGGGCAAGGCGTCCTACTTCAATCTGCTGAGCGAGGAATGGGACATCATCGGCCAGCTCTCGGGCGGCGCCGGCAACGTTTCGAAGCTCGGCAGCGATCTGCGCGTCTTCGACAACTTCTTCAAGGGCCAGGACATCGTCCGCGGCTTCGACACCCGCGGTATCGGCCCGCGCCAGTACGGCGTCGCCATCGGTGGCGAGAACTATGGCAACGTCTCGGCGGAAGCGACCTTCCCGCTCCCCGGGATCAGCCGCGATCTCGGCTTCCGCGGTGCGGTCTTCGCCGATGCCGGCTCGCTCTGGGGCAGCGAGTTCAAGGACCAGCCGGGCGTCGAGGGAACCGACTTCTCGCTCCGTGCCTCGGCCGGTGTCGGCCTGATCTGGGCTTCGCCGTTCGGTCCGCTGCGGGTGAATTACGCCCATCCGCTTAAGAAAGAAGACTTCGACGATACGCAGGAGTTCTCCTTCGGCTTTTCCTCGCGCTTCTGACGCATCAAGAAAAGGGGCGGGGGAGGAGGGCTTTCCCGCCGGTTCAACCATGCCAGACACGTCATTCTTTGCTCGGGGTGCCGGTCTGACTGTGGGCGAGATCGCCTCGCGCGCGGGAGCTGAAGTCGGTGAGGGCACCGATCCCAACGCGGTCTTGACAGGGATCGGACCCCTCGATCGCGCCGGCCCGGACGACTGCTCCTTCTTCGACAGTCCCCGCTATGCCCCGCAACTGGCCACTACCCGGGCCGGCTGTGTCTTCATTGCGCAGAAGCACCTCGCGCTTCTGCCCGAAGGTCTGCCGCATCTGATCGCGGGCAATGTCCAGGCGGCCTTTGCCAAGACCGGACGCAGCTTCTACCCGGCGGCTCTCCTGCCAGACGCGATCACGACCACGGAAGGAATTTCGCCGCGGGCGGAGATCGATCCGACGGCACAGATCGAGGACGGCGCCACCATCGAGGCTTTTGCCGTCATTGGGCCGGGCGTAAAGATCGGGCGTGGCACCATAGTCTCGCCCGGCGCCGTGATCGCCCGTGACTGCGCGATCGGTCGCGACTGCCGGATCGGTGCCCAGGTCGCCTTGTCGAACACCTTTCTCGGCAATCGTGTCGTGCTCCATCCGGGCGTCAAGATCGGCCAGGACGGCTTTGGCTATGTCGCCGGTCCGAGCGGCCTCGACAAGGTCGTGCAGATCGGCCGGGTAATCGTTCAGGACGATGTCGAGATCGGCGCGAATACGACGATCGACCGCGGCGCCATCCGCGACACGGTGATCGGCGAAGGAACGAAGATCGACAATCAGGTCCAGGTCGGGCACAACGTTGCGATCGGTCGGCACTGCGTGATTGTTGCGCAGGTCGGGATTTCGGGCTCGACCACTATCGGCGACGGCGTCATGATCGGTGGTCAGACCGGCGTCAACGGTCACGTGACGATCGGCGACGGTGCACAGATTGCGGCGGTTTCGGCGGTTTCGGCGGACGTGCCCGCGAAATCACGATGGGGTGGAATACCGGCGAAGCCGGTTCGCGAATGGTTCAGGGAAATGCGATTTTTGTCCGAACTGGCGATGAAGGGACGATCTGCGAGGAATGAGCGGGATGAGTGAGGAAACAACGACGCTGGAAAGCGCCGACATCAACAGGATTCTCGAGCTTCTTCCGCACCGCTATCCGTTCTTGATGGTCGATCGCATCGTCGACATCGACGGGGACAAGAGCGCCGTCGGGATCAAGAACGTGACGGCCAACGAGCCGCATTTCCTCGGCCATTTTCCCTCGGTGCCGGTGATGCCGGGCGTGCTGATCATCGAAGGCATGGCCCAGACCGCCGGGGCGATCTGCACGATGGCCAGTGGCGGCGGCGCGCCGCCGCTCGTCTATTTCATGACGATCGACAACGGCAAGTTCCGCAAGCCGGTGATCCCCGGCGATCGGCTCGAATATCACGTGAAACAGACCAAGAAGCGGGCGAACATCTGGAAGTTCGAATGCATCGCCAAGGTTGACGACCAGAAGGTTGCCGAGGCAACCGTCAGCGCGATGCTCATTCCCCGCGATCCCGAGTGACCATGTCAGAGACGAGCGTCCACCCCTCGGCGGTGATCGAGGACGGGGCCGAGATCGGCGAAGGCTGCGAGATCGGTCCGTTCTGCCACATTGGCCCGCAGGTGCGCCTCGGGGCGGGCAGCCGCCTGCGCTCCCATGTGGCGATCTGGGGCAACACCGTCATCGGCGCCGGCGCGCAGATCTGGCCATTCGCCTCCCTCGGCCATGCCCCGCAGCATCTGAAATATCGCGGCGAGGACACCCGCCTCGTCATCGGTGACAACTGCCTGATCCGCGAGCATGTGACGATGAATCCCGGCACGGTGCAGGGGCGGTCTGAGACGACGATCGGCGACAACTGCGCCTTCTTCACCGGGGCTCACGTCGCCCATGACTGCGTGATCGAGCGCAATGTCACGCTGATCAACAACGTCATGCTGGCCGGCCACTGCACCATCGGCGAATATGCGACGATCGCGGGCGGCTCCGGCATCCACCAGTTCACCCGCATCGGCCACCATGCCTATGTCGGCGGGTTGGCGGCTGTCGAGGGCGACGTCATCCCCTTCGGCATGGTGCTCGGCAACCGGGCCTATCTTTCCGGCCTCAATGTCATCGGCATGAAGCGCGCGGGTTTCGATCGCCATGCGATCCGCAACGTGCGCAAGGCCTATCGCATGCTGTTCTCCGACGATCTGACCTTCAAGGAGAACATCGACGAGGTGCAGGGCGAGTATCCGGAAGATCCTCTCGTCCAGGATCTGTTGGGTTTCATCCGCGCCGGCGGCGACCGCGCGCTGTGCTTCCCGCGTCACTCGCAGCACGCCTGAGCCGATGGAGCCGCGCTTTCCCGGCGAACCGCTCGGGCTGATCGCCGGCGGAGGGCGGTTGCCACGGATCGTCGCGGAAGCGGCGCGGGCCCATGGCTTCGAGCCCGTCGTCGTTCGGATCGCCGACGGGAAGGACGACGACTGGTCGGATTTCAAGGGCGAATATTTCGCCTGGGGGCGGGCGGGCGATGCCGTCCGTTTCATGAAGGCGAGCGGCGTGAAGCGCGTGCTGGCCTGCGGCACCGTCAGCCGGCGGCCGGACTTTCGCTCGATCCTGCCATCCCTGCGCACGCTCTTGATGCTGCCGACGGCCTTTCGGATCGTGCGAGGCGGCGACGACCGGCTCTTGCGCAACGTCGCGGCGTTTTTGAAGGCGCAGGGGCTGGAGCCGGTGGCGGTCCAGGATGTCGAGCCTCAGTTGCTGGCGCCGGAAGGACCGATCGCCGGGCGCGCGGCCGACGAGCGCGAGCGCGCCGCGCTGGCGCTCGGGGTTCGTGTGGCGCAAACCCTCGGCAGTCTCGATGTTGGCCAGGCAGTCGTCGCCTCGCAGGAGCGGGTGATCGCACTGGAAGCTGCCGAAGGGACCCGCGAGATGCTCCACCGTGTGGCCGATCTTCGCGCCCGTGGCCGGGTCGGACGCAATGAGCGGCTTGCCCTGGTGAAGGTGGTGAAGCCCCAACAGGACGAGCGCTTCGATCTTCCCAGCATCGGCGTCTCGACCATTCTGGAAGCCGACGGCGCGGGGATCTCGGCGATCGGCGTCAGCGCCGGGAAAAGCTTGATCATCGACTTCGACGCCCTCGTCGTCGCGGCGCGGGACGCCAATATCGCCGTGGTTGGCCTGCCGCGCGACGAGGCATCGGATCCTTCGCGCGCCGACGTCGTCTCCGGGAGTGAGCCATGAAGATCGCCTTCGTCGTCGGCGAGCCCTCGGGCGACGCCATTGGAGCGGATCTGATCCGCGCGTTGAGAGCAAGGCTTGCCGGCGATCTCAAACTCGTCGGACTTGCCGGCGAGGCGATGCAGGCCGAGGGCATGGAGACCCTCTTTGACATCGAGGAGCTGTCGATCATGGGCGTCTCGGCGATCCTTGCACGGCTGCCCCAGCTCGTCCGGCGTGTCGGCCAGACGGCGGATGCCATCATCGCGGCAAGGCCCGACGCGCTCGTCGTCATTGACAGCCCGACCTTTTCCCACCGGGTGGCAAAGCGCGTGCGGGCAAAGCTACCCGCCATGCCGATCGTCAACTATATTCCGCCGACGGTCTGGGCCTGGCGCGAGAGCAGGGCGGCGAAGATGGTCGCCTATGTCGATCACGCGATCTGTGCGCTGCCCTTCGAGCCGGACACGATGGCGCGGCTCGGCGGCCCGCCCTCCACCTATGTCGGCCATCCGCTGATGAAGGAGCCGGGGCTCTCAGCGATCCTGGCAAGCGAGGCGCCGCTCGTCGGCAAGGCGGCGAAGGCGCCGCCGCGCCTCGTCATCCTGCCGGGCTCGCGGCGCGGCGAGATCGACCGGCTGGCGGCCGACTTCGGCGCGACGCTGGCGCGGCTTTCCGAGCTTTTGCCGGGCGTCACGGCCGTCCTGCCGACGCTCGTCCGGCACCGGGAGCGCATCGAGGCCGAGGTCGCCAAATGGCCGGTCAAACCGGAGATCGTCACCGGCAACGACGCCAAGTGGCAAGCCTTTGCCGGTGCCGATGCGGCGCTCGCCGCCTCCGGCACGGTGTCGCTGGAACTGGCGCTCGCCGGCGTGCCGATGGCGCTCGCCTACAAGCTCGATCCCGTCGCCTACCAGATCCGCCATCTGATCTCCGCCTGGACGGCGGCAATGCCGAATTTCATTGTCGGCCATCCGCTGGTGCCCGAGCATTTCCACGAATTCGTCCGGCCGGAAATGCTGGCACGGCGCCTCGCCCGGCTGATGACCGAGACGCCCGAGCGCCACGCGCAACTCGCCGGCTTCGACGACATCCGCCGGCTGATGTCGATCGACCGCGCGCCCGGCGAGGCAGCGGCCGAGATCGTGCTGGAACTGGCGGCGAAGGGGCGGCGGTAAGCCGCTCCCTCAATTCATCGTCTGCGGCAGGAACAGGACGATCCAGGGCAGCGCGATCAGGATGATCAGGCGGATGACGTCGGTGATCACGAAGGGCAGCACCCCGCGGAAGATGGAGACGAGATCGACGTCCCGCGCGATGGTGTTGATGACGAAGACGTTCATGCCCACCGGCGGGGTGATCAGCCCGAGTTCCACGGTCATGACGATGATGACCCCGAACCAGACCGGGTCGAAGCCCATGGCGACGATGACCGGGAAGATGATCGGCACCATCAGGATGATCATCGCCATGGCGTCGAGGAAGCAGCCCATGACGAGAAACAACAGCATGATCAGCGCCAGCGTGCCGTAGCGGCCGAGATCGAGGTCGATGAGGAACTGGGTGAGGTTCTGGGGCACCTGGGTGACGGCCAGGAAATAGCCGAAGAGGATCGCGCCAATCAGGATGGTGTAGATGGCGACGGATGTGCGCAGCGCCTCGACCAGGCTGTCGAGCAGGCCGCGCAGGCCGAGACGGCCACGGGCGATGCCGATAAGTGCCGTCAGCACGGCGCCGACGGCGGACGCCTCCGTCGCGGTGGCAACGCCGAAATAGATGGCGAGGATGACGGCGGCAAAGAGCAGCGCGACGGCCCAGACCCCGGAGAGCGCCCGCAATGCCTCGCCAAGGCTGAAGGATGCGCCCGCCGGCAGCCTGCGGCCGTACCATAGCCGGACTGTCGCCATGTACATGAGGATGGCCAGAATACCGGGCGCGATGCCGGCGATGAAGAGTTTTCCGACGTCCTGCTCGGTGATGTAGGCATAGACCGCGAGCACCACCGAAGGCGGGATCAGGATGCCGAGGGTGCCGCCGGCGGCGATCACCCCGGTCGAGACGTCGTCGGGATAGCCGGCCCGCCGCATTTCCGGCAGGGCGATGTTGGTCATCGTCGCGGCGGTGGCGACGGAAGAGCCGCAGATCGCCGCGAAGCCGGCGCAGGCGCCGACGGTCGCAAGCCCCAGACCGCCCCGCAGCGAACCGAGGCTGGCATTGGCCGCCCGGAAGAGCTCCCGGCTCATGCCCGAGCGTGTCGCCAAGACCCCCATCAGAATGAAGAAGGGGATGAGCGTCAGGTTGAAGTCGGTGATGGTTCTCAAAGGCGAGGTGGAGAGCAGGTTGAAGGCCGGCCGCCAGCCGACCGTCATGCCGAAGCCGCCGACGCCGACGAGGCCCATGGCAACGCCGATCGGCACCCGGATCAGCATCAGGGCGAACAGGATGACGAAGCCGCCGGCCGCGACGAGATCCTTTTCACTCATGGCCGGCCCCGTGGGCTTCGTCGTCCCGGAGCGTGTCGTGGGGCTCGAGGCCCTCGCCGTAGCGCAAGACCAGCCACAGGCGGATCAAGGTGGTGACGACGGCCATGACGAGGCCTGCCACGACGAGCGCCAGAAACGGCCAGTGCGGCAGCCGAAGATCCATCGTCGTCTCGCCGCCCGGCATCTGCGACAGGACCCGGCCGCCCAGCTTCCAGACGAGGAGAAGCGTGAAGAGGAGAAGCGCCAGCCAGGCGAGGAGATCGAGTACCCGGCGGGCTTTCGCGCCGATCATCTGGGCGAGGATGTCCACCTTGATGTGGCTGCCCCGGAAGCCGAGCGAGGCAAAGCCCCACATGATGGCGATGGCGAGCGTCAGGCGTGAGAGATCGAAGGCGTCGGGGATCGGCGCGGCGAAGAGATAGCGCCCCAGCGCAGAGACGAAGACGAGGAGGGTGACGAGGCCGAGCATGACGGCGGCAATCCGCTCGATCGCGGTGACGATGCGTCCGGTGAGGCTTGAGGGGGAGGTCATGAATCGGCTCTCTGGTGTCGAGCGACGTCGCAGTTTTTGCAGGATGGGGGCAGAGACATCAACGCGGCGTCATCCTCGGGCCCCGTCCCGAGGATCCAGTTGCGGCGTTCGATCAGGACATCATCGGTCAAAATCATCAAAGGGCGTCGGCGGCGTGAGAGGTCGTTCTGGATCCTCGGGACGGGGCCCGAAGATGACGATGCTTCGGTGTTCGGAGATCGTTCCATCCGCCGGCAACGGAGGCTCAGTGGGGGCATGCCATCCCTGCCGCAATCTCCTCATGGTGAGCGTCCTGAACGCTCAGGATGCTCGCCATGAGGGCGAAGGGGACGCGGGAGGGAATGCTTCCCGTCAGTATTTCGTGCCGTTGGCCTCGAGCGCCTTGTCGTAGGCGGCAAGGACTTCGTCCGGGTCGTAGCCGGCCTTCCTGGCGTCGGCCTTCCAGGCTTCCATGACCGGCCCGACGCTGTCGCGCCACAGGGTCACCTCCTCGGCGTTCGGCGTGTAGACCTCGTGCTCCTTGTCGTCGAGGATCGATTGGCGCACCTCGTTGTCGTAGTCCGCCCAGCCCTTCGAGAACCTTTCCGACCATTCCGGCGTGCAGTGATCGTCGATGACATTTTTCAGGTCGTCGCCGAGGCCCTCATAGGTGTCCTTGTTGAACAGGATCACCTGGGACGAGAGGTAGAGGGGCAGGTCGTTGTGGAACTTGACGACGTCGGCCATCTTGAAGCTCTTCATCGCCTCATAGGGGAAGGTCACGGCATCGGCCGTGCCCTTGGCGATGGCGTCGCGCGCTTCGGGCGCGGGCACCTGCACCGAGGTGCCACCGAGGGAGTTGACGTAGCGCGCCATGGTCGAATGGGCCGGGCGCACGGTCTTGCCCTTCACGTCCGCCGGCACGTGGATCGGCGCATTGGCGTGGAAACGGCCGGGATTGTGCGGATTGACCAGGCAGAAGTGAACGTCGGCCATTTCCCTCGCCGCATAGCCGCCGTCGACATACCACTCGTTGATGGCCTTGGCCGCCTTCGGCCCGTCCTTCGCCTCGAAGGGGATGCCGGTCAGCTCGTAGATCGGGAAGCGGCCGGCCGTATAGCCGGGGTTGATGTAGCCGATGTCTACGATGCCGTCGCGGGTCATGTCGTAGTGATCGGGCGCGGCGCCGAGCTGCTGGGCGGGATAGATCTCGATCTTCAGCTCGCCGCCCGATGCCTCCTCGATCGATTTTGCCCACGGCTCGATGCCGGTGGTATGGGCCGGATGTGTCGCCGGCAGCCAGTGCGACAGACGCAGGGTCGTCTCGGCCCTCGCCGCGATGGTGGATGCGGCCAGCGCCGCGGCGATGATGATCAGTCTCTTCATGGTGGTTCCTCCCGGTTTCGCCCTTCCTCCCGAAGGGCCTTGATCTCGTCACATGCTACAGGAAATCGATGCCGACGCTCTGCTTGGCGCCAGCAAGGTCGTTCTCGATGGCTTCGGCTATCATTTCGGCGTTCCAGCCGCCGGTCCTGACGGCGTGGGCGGCCTCGACCGGATGGGACCAGACGGCGAGCCTGTCGCCGCCAAGGCCGATCGCCTGGCCGGTGACGCCGGCCGAGCGTTCCGAGGCGAGGTAGACGAAGATGCCCGCGACATCCTCGGGGCCGCCAAGGCCGAAATCCCGGCGCACCTTGTCCGGCAAAGGTTCGCCGCGCTCCATCATCTCGGCATAGGGCTGGAGCATCGGCACGGTCGCGGTCATCGCCGTCAGGGCATTGGGCACGACGGCATTGACGGTGACGTTGGCCCTTGCGAGCTCCATGGCCCAGGTGCGGGCGAAGGCGGCGATACCGGCTTTCGCGGCCGAATAGGACGTCTGTCCGAAATTGCCGCGCTGGCCGGCGATCGACGAGACGAGGATGAGCCGGCCGCCCTCGCCAGCCGCGCGGAAATGCCTTGCGGCGGCTCTGGCGCAGGTGAAGGTGCCGCGCAGATGGGTGGCGACGACAGCGTCGAAATCCTCGTCGGTGGTGTTCCACAAGACCCTGTCGCGCAGGATGCCGGCGTTGCAGGCCATGACGTCGAGACGGCCGAAGGCCTCGAGCGCGGTCGCAACGCAGAGATCGGCGGCCTCGCTCGTGCCGATCGCGGCGATGGCCGGTACGGCGCGGCCGCCGGAGCTGACGATGTCCGCGACGACGGCCTCGGCGGCCTTCGCGTCGATGTCGTTGACGACGATCGATCCGCCGGCCTTCGCCATGGCGAGCGCCGCGGCGCGGCCGATGCCCTGGCCGGCGCCGGTGATGACGATGGCGCGGCCGTCCAGGCTGACAGCGGTTTTGCTCATCGAAGCGTCCTCCCCTTCGCCACTCAGCGCCCGGTAAAGCGCGCCGGGCGCTTCTCCATGAAGGCGCGCGGGCCCTCCCGGGCGTCGCTCGACGCCATGACGAGCCGCTTGGCCTCGTCCTCCAGCTCGAAACCTTGTTCGAGCGGAACGCCGGTTGCAAGCCTGACCGTGCGCTTGATCTGGCGAACCGCCAGCGGTCCGTTGGCCGCAATGCGCCCGGCGATCGCCAGCGCCTCGGCGAGAACCTCTTCCTGCGGCACGACGGCGTTGACGAGGCCGCAGGAAAGAGCGCGCTCGGCGTCGATCATGTCGCCGGTCAGAAGCAGCTCCATCGCGATGGCATGGGGAAGCTGCCGGGGAAGCCGGGCGAGCGAGCCGGCAAAGGGAATGAGGCCGCGTTTGGCCTCCGGCAGGCCGAAGCGGGCGTTCTGCGCGACGACGCGGATGTCGGTGGCCAGCATCGTCTCCATGCCGCCGGCAACGCAGGCGCCGTTCACCGCGCAGACGATCGGTTTGTCGAGGCTCGTATGACGGAGCGCCGAGCGGTCCATCACGGCGGGATCCTCCAGCACCCGGCGGTCGAATTCGTCCTCGGGCTCTCGCGCCCCGGTCAGAAGCGGCATGGTCAGGGCGAGGTCGCCGCCCGAGCAGAAGGCCCTGTCTCCGGCACCGGTGACGACGAGCACCCTGAGGTCGTCGTCACCGGCGAAGCGGGCATAGGCGTCGGACAGAAGACAGGCCATTTGCGGGCTGATCGCGTTGCGCGCCGCCGGCCGGTTGAGCGTGACCAGAAAGACCTCGCCGCGAACCTCCTGCAACAGATGCGGCGCCTCGCCGCCGGCCGTGCTCACGCCCGGTCCTCCTCGATCATCCGTTTCGCCAAATCCCGTAACTCCACCTTGCGGACCTTGCCGTTCGCCGTCTTCGGCGTCGTCTCGATCACCGCGACATGGCGGGGCATCTTGTGACGCGCCATATGCGCCTTGCACCAGCTCTTCAGGGCGTCGGCATCGACCGTGCATCCGTCGCGGGCGACGACGAAGGCGAAGATCTCCTCGCCCATCTCGGCGTCCGGCACTCCGACGACCTGCGCCTCGGCGATGTCGGCATGTTCGAGCAGCCGATCCTCGATCTCGACCGGATAGACGTTTTCGCCGCCGCGGATCAGCATGTCCTTAATCCGGCCGACGATGCGAAGATGCCCGGCCTCGTCCATCACCGCGAGATCGCCGCTCCTCAGCCAGCCTTGCGGGTCGATGGCCGCCTGCGTCGCCTCCGGCATGGCGTAATAGCCGGCGGTGACGAGGAAGCCGCGGATCTGGAGCTCGCCCTGCCGGCCGAGGGGCACAACCGTGCCGGTCTCAGGATCGACGATGCGGATCTCCACATGGGGCAGCGGCACGCCGGCGGTTCTCACCTTCTCCTCGAGCGGCTCGTCCGGGAGGGTCTGGGTGATGATCGGGCTCGTCTCGGTCATGCCCATGATGATGGCAGGATCGCAGCCGATCCTCGCTTTCAACTCCAGCATCAGGCTCGGCGGGATCGAGGTGCCGCCGACATAGGCGATGCGCCAGGAGGACACGTCGCGCCGGCCGCGAGCGAGCGCCTCGTCCTGCAGGAGCCGCACATACATGGTCGGCACCGCGTTGACGATGGTGCCACGATGGCGCTCGAGAAGATCGAGCATTCGCGAGGCCTCGAAACTCTCCATGGCGACGAGGCAGCCGCCGACGGCCGCCATGCCGAGAACGTTGCAGACGCAGCCGGCGGTGTGGAAGAACGGCATGGCCGAGACCATGACGTCGCTCGGCCGATAGCCGGCGCGCCGGCCGGCGAGACGCGCGTTGTTGACCGTGCCGCGATGGGTGAGCATCGCGCCCTTCGGCTTGCCCGTCGTTCCGGAGGTGTACTGGATCTGCGCGACGTCGCCGGGCATCACCGCCAGGATCCGTTCGGCGAGCGCCTCCTGCGTGGTCGCCTCGCCGAGGCCGAGAAGGTCGCGAAAGGCGAGCGCGCCGACGATCGGCTGATCCGACAGGGCAACGACCCGGCGCAGCGACGGATAGGTCTCGGGGCGGTTTCGCGCGGCGCCTTCGAGACCGCCGAGATCGGGCATCATTTCGGCCAGCATGCCGGCGATCGAAAAGTCACGGAAGACGGCTGCGGCAAACAGCACGGAAACATCGCCCTGGGTCAGGAGATAGCCGAGCTCGGCCTGGCGGAAGGCGGGATTGACGGTGACGAGGACGGCGCCGATCCGCGCCAGAGCGTATTCCAGCAAGACCCATTCGGGCGAATTCGGCGCCATCACGGCGACGCGGGCCTGGCGTTCGACACCGATCGCGATGAGCGCCCGCGCGAGGCGATCGACTTCCCTATCCAGTTGACGATAGCTGTATTCGACCCGCCGCTGCGGCTCGTCGAAGATCAGAGCGGGCTGGTCGGGAAAGCGCTCCGCCTGCTCGCGCAGGAGATCGCCGAGGGTGATCTCGCGGAGCGGCATTCCCGCGTCTTCGGGAAGCCAATGCGACAGCTCTCCCGCAATCCCCATGCCCACGCCCTCCCAAAGCGGTTCGCATCAAGCCGACAGTGCCCCGCTTTCTCAGGTTGCGCGGGTTCTGTCCGTTCGGGATCATGGAATGGGATCACGAACTGTTCGATTTCGAACAATACGGGTTACGGCGGCCGCGTCAAGCGGCGTTGCGATTGCTCGGCGCGAACCTCTCGGTCGCCCGGTCTTCAGCCCGGATGGGAATCTGCCGGTGGCTGCTGAGAGCGCGCGCACGGTACAGGAGCACTGTGCTCGAGCGCCGGCCACGACTTGATCGCGAAAACGCACGGTTCGACGCTGCGTCATTCTCGCGCGCCGTCCCGACAATCCAGAATCTAATGCGGAAGCCATTGAAAGCATTGGTGGAGCTGAGCGGGATCGAACCGCTGACCTCGTCATTGCGAACGACGCGCTCTCCCAACTGAGCTACAGCCCCGTCCACCGATGCGAAGCGGCTTTTAGAGCCTCGGGCGGCCGGCTGTCAACGGCCCGGCAGTGCTCGCCGCGCGATTTCGTTCGTCTTTAGCCGGCCGTCGAGCGATCCTTCAGCCCGCCTGTCATGCGGGCGGCGTTAACGCTCGGGAGCCCTTGCAGCTTGCGCCGCCGGGCGGCGATGTCTACATCGGCGGCAACAAAACAAAGGCACGGGATCAATGCTGGCTGTCACCTTCGTCCTCTATCAGGCACTCAATCTTTATTGGTGGATCGTCATCGCCTCGGCCGTATTGTCCTGGCTCTACGCTTTCAACATCGTCAATCCGGGCAATCCCTTCGTCGATTCCGTCGGCCGTTTCCTGTGGCAGATGACCGAGCCGGTCTATCGCCGCATCCGGCGTTTCCTGCCCGACCTCGGCGGGATCGACCTGTCGCCGCTCGTCGTCCTGTTCGCCATCATGTTCCTGCAGTATTTCATCGTCGTCTATGTCGATCCGGCGATCATGCGGGCCGGGGTCTGAGCCGGCCTTCTCGCGGGTGAGACTTGGCCGAACGGTCCTTCTGGAGCGCCGACACGGCGGGCGTCTTTGTCTTCGTGCGAGTGACGCCGCGCGCGTCGAAGGATGCGATCGAGGGTGTCACCGTCGATGCGGCCGGTGACGAGCGCCTGGCGATCCGGCTGCGCGCGGTGCCGGAAGACGGCAAGGCCAACAAGGCCCTCGTCGCGCTCCTCGCCAAGAGCTGGAAGATCCCGAAGTCGGCGATCGACGTCGTCTCGGGTCTGACCCAGAGGCAAAAGACGATCCGATTGTCCGTTGTCGACGACGATCTTGCCAGCATTCTTCGGCAGATCGCAAAGGGCTGACGCTCTCCCCGAGCTCTGGTTGCGGCAGAGCCGTTCCGGAATTTCCACCTGTCTGCCGGACCGGCGTTGACTCTGCGTGAAGAATCTTCGCCAGCGCGCTGAACCACTCGCCCCGATTCCCGTTTGGCGAGTCATGAGCACCCCACGCGCCTATTGGACCGGGCATATCCGGCTGTCGCTTGTCTCCTTTCCGGTTCGGCTGTTTGCCGCGACGAGCCCGGCCAGGACGATTCAACTTCACCAATACGACAAGAACACCGGGCAGCGGATCCGCTACCAGAAGGTGTCGGAAAAGGACGAGGACCCGGTCGAGAGCGACGATATCGTCAAGGGGTACGAATACGAAAAGGGCCGCTACGTCGCGATCGAAGACGAGGAGATCGACAAGCTGAAGGCCGAGAGCAACCACGTCATCGAGCTGACCCAGTTCACCGACGCGGCCGACATCGACCCGATCTATTATGACCGGCCCTATTACATCGCGCCCGACGAAGACGGCGTGCAGGACGCCTATGTGACGATCCGCGAGGCACTGCGCAAAGCCAAGAAGGTGGCGCTCGGGCGCATCGTCATTGCCAACAAGGAGCGGATTGCGGCGATAAAGCCATGCGGCGACGGGCTGATGCTCGAAACGCTACGCTATGCGCAGGAGGTGCGCGACGCCAAGAAATTTTTCGACGAGGTGAAGGACGACGCCGAGATCGACGACGAACAGCTCGAGCTCGCCCAGCTTCTCATCGAGAAGAAGTCGAAGCCCTTCGACCCCAAGGCATTCCACGACACCTATCAGCAGGGCCTGATGGAGATCATCAAGGCCAAGATGGCCGGCAAGGAACCGCAGGCCGAAGAGGCGCCGGACGACGATGGCGGCAATGTCATCGACATCATGGACGCCCTGCGCAAGAGCCTGGAACAGTCTGGCGGTGGCTCGGATTCGAAGGCGGGAAAAAGCGGCAGCCGGCGCTCGACGAAAGCCTCTGGGACCAAGGCGTCATCGTCGAAATCGTCATCATCCGCCAAATCCGCCAAATCATCGGCCGGTTCTTCCAAATCCGCGTCGAAGTCCGCATCGAAGAGTTCGTCCTCCTCCGGCGGGTCCAAATCGACCGCGAAGGCGGGTGCGAAGAAATCGGGTGGTCGGTCGAAGAGCAGCAAGGCCGCGTGAGGCCATGGCGTCGCTCGAGACCTACAATGAAAAGCGCGATTTCGGACGGACGAAGGAGCCGCGCGGCAAGGCGGGGCGGACAAAGGGCGAGGCCTATCTCATCCAGAAGCACGATGCGACGCGGCTGCATTACGACTTCCGCCTCGAACATGACGGCGTGCTTCTTTCCTGGGCCGTCACCAAAGGCCCGAGCTACAATCCCTCCGACAAACGTCTGGCCGTGCGCACCGAGGATCACCCCCTAGACTACGGCTCATTCGAAGGCACGATCCCCAAGGGCCAATATGGCGGCGGCACCGTCATGTTATGGGACACTGGCACGTGGAAGCCGCTCGGCGACGTCTCAGACGGCCTCGAAAAGGGCGAGCTGAAATTCGAGCTTTCGGGCGAGCGGCTCGAAGGGCGCTGGGTTCTCGTGCGCATGAAGCCGCGCAAGAAGGAAAAGCGCGAGAACTGGCTACTCATCAAGGAGAAGGACGATCTCGCCCGGCCGGGTGAAGACGGAGAGGACTTTCTCGCCGGCGAGATGACGAGCGTCGTCTCCGGTCGCTCGATGGAAGACATCGCCGCCGAGGAAGGCGGTGAGGGCGGCGATCAGTGGTCGACCGACGAGACCCGCGGAAAGGGTGGCCGAACGTCCGGCTCCGGGCGTCGCCGCAAGCCCGCCGAAGCCCCGAAGCGGGGAAAGACCGGCGCTGCGGCGAAGCGGGGCGGGAAGGCCAAGTCTCTCGACGCTCTTGCCAAGACTTACGGCAAGCCGCAGCTCGCCACGCTCGTCGACGAACCGCCGAAGGGAGAGGCCTGGCTGCACGAAATCAAGTTCGACGGCTATCGGCTGCTCGGCCTCGTCTCCGGCGGCGACGTCCGCCTCGTCACCCGCAACGGCCATGACTGGACCGGCAAGTTTTCCCGCCTCGCCAAGCCGCTCGGCGAGCTCGACGTCACCGACGCTGTCTTCGACATGGAGGCTGTGGTGCTGGACGAGGACGGGAGGTCCGATTTCCAGAAGCTGCAGAATGCCCTGTCCGAGGAAAGCGATCGCGGCATCGTCGCCTTCGTCTTCGATTGCCTGCATCTTTGCGGCGAGGACCTCACCAAAGCGCCGCTGACGACGCGCAAGGAGCGTCTGAAAGCCGTGCTCGATGGCCAGGGCGCGCGAGGCAAGAAGATCCTGCGATACTCCGATCACATCGAGGGAAAGGGCGACCAGATGATCGCCCGTTCCTGCTCGATGGGATTGGAGGGCGTCATCTCGAAAAAGGCAGACGCACCCTATCGCCCTGGCCGCTCGAAGAGCTGGCTGAAGTCGAAATGCATCAAGCGCCAGGAATTCGTCATCGTCGGCTTTACCAAGGCCCAAGGCGGCGCCCGGGCGATCGGTGCGCTGCATCTCGGCTACAGGGCCAAGGACGGCCTCGTCTATGCCGGCAAGGTCGGCACCGGCTTTTCCGACGTCTCCGCTCAGGCGCTTCGCGATCGGCTCGACGACATGACCCGCAAGACGCCGCCGGTCGAGAAGCTGACGCCGACCGAGAAACGCGGCGCGACCTGGGTGACGCCGAAGCTGCTCTGCGAGGTCGCCTTCACCGAATGGACCGGCGAGGGCAAGATCCGCCATCCTTCCTTCAAAGGGCTGCGCGAGGACAAGCCGGCAGGTGAGGTCGTGCGGGAAACGCCCGAGGACGAAGCGAAGGCCGCGAGCGAGGTGGAGGATGGCGTCGAGCCAACCGCACAGACCAGGCCAAGGAAAGCCGCGGCTGCCGAGACAAAAGGCTCTGCAAAGAAGGCCACCCGGACGCAATCCCCCAATGCGAAATCTGAAAAGACGAAGAAGAAGCGCTCCAACAAGCCGATTACCGTCGCCGGTGTTTCGGTCACCCACCCCGATCGGCCGATCTTCGATGACGAGGCCGGGCCGACGAAGGGCGACCTCGCCGAATATTACGGCCAGGTGGCAAAGCTCATCCTCGCCGACATCGCCGGCCATCCGGTGTCGCTGCTGCGCTGTCCGGGCGGCATCGGCGAAGAGTGCTTCTTCCAGCGCTCGGCCGGCAAGGGCTGGGGCGAGGCGATCAGGCCCGTCGACGTCACCCATGACGGCAAGACGACGGAATATTTCACCATCGACGACGAAGAGGGCTTGCTCCAGCTCGCCCAGATGGGGGGCATCGAGCTGCATCCGTGGGCGTCGGCGATCGACAAGGTGGAGGTGCCCGATCGGCTGGTCTTCGACCTTGATCCCGACGAGGGCATCCCCTTCGAGGCGGTGAAGTTGGCGGCCCGCGACGTCGGCAACCGGCTGGACGAGCTCGGCCTCGACAGTTTCGTCAAATGTACAGGCGGCAAGGGGCTCCACGTGGTCGTGCCGATAACCCGCCGCCGCGAGTTTTCAGAGGTCAAGCCCTTCGCCGCGGCGTTCGCTGAGAAGATGGCCCGCGACGCCCCGAAAGCCTATGTGGCGACGATGTCGAAGGCCAAGCGCAAGGGCCGGATCTTCATCGACTATTTTCGTAACGATCATGCTGCGACGTCGATCGCCGACTATTCCGTGCGTGCCCGACCCGGCGCGCGCGTCGCCGTGCCGCTTTCCTGGGGTGAACTCGATGGCCTTAAAGCCGCCGACGACTTCACCATGGATAAGGTCGTGAAACGGATCGAGGCGGGAGAGGCTTTCGCCCGCCCCACCATCCGCCAGTCGATCACAAGGGCGATGATGAGCAAGCTCGGGGTTTGAAGGCTCGGCGCAGGCGCGGGGGGGCTTCGTCTGGGGGGGTGAATAAGGTTTTGCGACGTCTGCGCGGCGATATCCCCCTCTGCCCTGCCGGGCATCTCCCCCACAAGGGGGGAGATCAGGCGCGTTGCCGCTCGCAGCATGACGTCACTCTTTCAGCAGCCGCCGAAAGCCGATCGTGTCACATCCGTTGACGGCTCATGCATGGGCAGTACGGCTTCACGGGGGGCGATCTCCCCCCTTGTGGGGGAGATGCCTGGCAGGGCAGAGGGGGGTAACTCGGCGCAGGCCCCTAAAACAACGAGCCCTGACCCTCCGCTGCCGGCTTGGCCCTGGCCTTTCGTGGCTTGGCAGCGGCCGGTTTCGGTGTCGGGACTTGAACCACAGGGGGCCTCTCGGCCCCCGCGTCACCATCCGTAATCACTGCGCCCCGCGTCTCTCCCCGCGCAAATTCCAGAGTCACCGCCATGCCGGCCGACAGGTCCGCCGCCTCTGTCACCGTGCCGCCGGTCTCATCCCGCACGATCACGTAACCTCGTTCGAGGACGTTCAGCGGCGACAGGCTGGCGGCAAGGCGCCAGGCGTTCTCCACGCGCTGGCGCCTCGTCTGGCGTTGCAGCTGCTCGGCGCGCTCCAGCCGTTCGGCGAGGCCACCGAGCGACAGGCGGGCGGCTTCGCTTCTGGCCTTCAGCGCATGGGGCTTCAGGTCCGACGCCACCCGGTCGAAGCGCCGCCTTGCCGCGTCGAGCCTCAGTCGCAGGCCATGGTCGGCGTGCAGGCCGTGATGGCGCAGCGTCGCGCGCTTGTCCCGGAGCGAGGCTTCGAGGGTCGAGGGGGCGAGACGAGCCGCGGCGATACCGAAGAGCCGGCGCTTTTCGCCGACGGCATGGCGCAGGTTGGAGCCGAGCCCGCTGGTCGCCTCGTCGAGCCGGCGGCGGGGCAGTGCAAGCAGCACGTCGATGCCCGGCATGGCGCGAGCGAGAGCGGCGAGGCTCTTTTTCTCCTGGTCGAGCCGGCGGGAGACGGCACCGGACAGCCGGGCATTGTGGCTGGCGATGGTGGCGGCAAGTTCCGCCCGCACGGGCACCGCCATTTCGGCGGCGCCCGTCGGCGTCGGGGCACGCATGTCGGCGGCGTGGTCGATCAGCGTCCAGTCGGTCTCGTGGCCGACGGCCGAGATCAGCGGGATCGCCGAGCCGGCCGCGGCACGCACGACCGCCTCGTCGTTGAAGCCCCAGAGGTCTTCCAGGCTGCCGCCGCCGCGCGCGACGATGATGAGGTCCGGCCGTGGCAGTTTGGCCCCGGCCTCGATGGCGTTGAAGCCCTCGATGGCAGCGGCGACTTCCGCGCCGCTCGTTTCGCCCTGCACCCGCACCGGCCAGACGAGGACATGGACGGGAAACCGGTCGGAGATCCGGTGGACGATGTCGCGGATGACTGCGCCGGTCGGCGAGGTGACGACGCCGATGACGCGTGGCAGGAAGGGCAGGCGGCGCTTGCGATCCTGGGCAAAGAGACCTTCGGCCTCGAGCTTCAGCCGCCGCTCGTTCAAAAGCGCCATCAAGGCGCCGGCGCCGGCGGGCTCGATGGTCTCGATGACCACCTGGTATTTCGACGAGTTGGGATAGGTCGTCAGCCGCCCCGTGGCGATGACCTCCAGCCCCTCCTCGGGCTTGAAGGCGAGCTTGGCAAAGCTCGTGCGCCAGACGACGGCATCGATCCGCGCCCGCTCGTCCTTCAGCGCGAAATAGGCGTGGCCGGAAGAGTGCGGGCCGCGATAGCCGGAGACCTCGCCCCTGATCCTGACATGGCCGAAGGTGTCCTCGACCGTGCGTTTGAGCGCGCCGGAGATCTCCGACACGGTGTATTCGGCGACATTGCTCGGCGGGCTCGATTCGAAGGGCAGGCTCATGGCGTCTAGTGTGGCGTCGCAGGCCCCCGGCGGCAAGCCTCAGGCCGCGATACACATGGCCTCACGGTGCTGCATCCCTCGACGACTACTCAGCCGCGACGATGCCGGGGCGCGGCCGCGGCGCCCGGACAATGCGTGTATCGGGCAGGTGGGATGGCTTCGCCGCCTTCTCCTTGGCCGGCAGATTGGCAAGGCTTTCGCGAATGTGGTCGACGAGGGCGGAGACGACCGGCCCGTCCGCCGTGCGCGCCCTGATCACGCCGATCTCATTGTCGTTGAGCTTGGGAAAGCCCTCCCGCTCGCCGAGGACGCGCATACCGGGCCGCAGGGCGCATTCCGGCAGGACGCCGACGGCGAGCCCGGCCAGCACCGCCGAGGCGACGATCTGTGCCGACCAGGACGAGAACAGCACCTTGTAGCGCCTGCCGGAATCGTCCAGCGCCTTCAGACCCTCGGCGCGCCAGGGACAATTGGTACGCCCCAGCGCCAGGGGAACGACGGTTTCCTCATGCACGTCATGGGCAGCGGAGGCCATGAAATGCAAGGGCTCGCGCCGGACGATCTCGGGCCGCACCGAGCCCACAGTGCAGTCCGCGACGAGGGCAACGTCGAGCCGGCCCTTGTCGACATGGTCGGCAAGGTTCGACGAGGGCTCGCAGGCGATCTGCAGCTCGACCAGCGGATTGGAGCGTGTGAAGCGGGCGAGGATCTCCGGCAGGAAGCGCTCGGCATAGTCGTCCGGCAGTCCGATCCGCACGTGCCCTTGGATGGCGTCGGGGTCGAAGGCCGACAGGGTGTCGCGGCTGAGGCTGAGCATGCGCCTCGCGTAGCCCAGAAGCCGGGAGCCGGCATCCGTCACCTCGATCGAACGCCCGTTGCGCTCGAACAGCTGAACGCCGAGCCGCTCCTCCAGCCGGCGGATCTGCATCGAGACCGCAGACTGGGTCTTGAACACGTCTTCGGCCGCCTTGGTGAAGCTGCCTGTATCGACGATCGCGACGAAGGTGCGCAGCTGATCGAGGTCGAGGGGGGAGGCCATGGCGTCGCCTATGAGTAAAACTGATGTCACACATTACGAACATTCGTTGGCGTGATCAATATCGCAGACGTATGGTGATCAAGTCAGGAACAATTCGGGGGTCGCTGCTGCTCATCGCTCAGGCGAGGAGACGGCACCCCCACTTTTTTCCGGCGTATGGCTAAAAAGGAGAAAAGCCATGACGATCACAGCGAGACTGACCCCCACCCGTTCCGCCGCCATCCGCATGGCCGCCGGATCCCGCGTCCTCGCCTCGGCCGCCCGTGCGATCGTCAAAACCATGATCAACCGCCGCCGCGTGCACCGGCTCGCCGACATGCCGGATTACGTCCTGCAAGACATCGGCATTCGGCGCGACGACATCGCCGTCGCCCTCGGCGCGGACTGGCGCGAGGATGCGAGCTACAAGCTGGCGCTGATTGCCGCGCGCCGTCGCCGGGACGTCCTGGAGGGTTGAGCCTCAGCTTCCCTGGCCCGGCGTTCCCGCCGCGCCGGACCAGACATCCGAGACGTCCTGCGGCCGGTCTTCCCCAAGACCGGCCGCAACTCTTTTTGGGGCGGGATGAGATGAGTTTCGCTCACCCTCCCGCTCCGTCCTTTTGCCGGGGCGTGTTCTGTTCCGAAGACCGCTTCTCGCTTTTCGCGATCATGCTCTAAAGACGCGTGACATCCTCGTCCTCGCCATCGGCGGCGACCAGAAGCTGTCGGAACAGGAGCTTGTCGATGCGCTTGCCGTCGAGATCGACGACCTCGATCTCGAAGCCGTCCCACTGGACGCGCTCGCCGACGCCGGGAATATGACCGAAGAGTTCGAGCGTCAGGCCGGCGACCGTCTCATATTCCCGCTCTGCCGGAAACGAGAGATCCTCGATCACCCGCGCCAGACGGTCGACGGTCATCGCGCCGTCGACCAGCCATGAGCCGTCCTTGCGGCGGAAGGCCTCCGGCGTATCCTCGTCGCCCTCCGGCAGCGAGCCGGCGATCGCCGCCAGAATGTCCTGCGGCGTCGCGATCCCCTCGAACGAGCCATATTCGTCGAGCACGATCGCCATGTGCACGCCATGGGCCCGGAATCGGTCGAGCAGTTTCAGGATCGGCATGCTCTCGCTGACATAGAGCGGCTCGCGCAGGATATCGGGCAGGACGACCTTGCCGGTCGTGTGCTGCTGCTCGAGAATGTCCTTGGTCTGGACGATGCCGAGGATCGCGTCCGTATCGGTGTCGAGGACCGGGTAGCGGGAATGGCCGGCGGCGACCATCTCGCTGATCGATTCCTGCGCCGGATCGGCGACGTTGAGCCAGTCGACATCGGGGCGGGGAACCATGATCGAGCGGACATTGCGATCGGCGATGCTGATCACGCCTTCCAGCATCTCGCGCTCTTTCTCCTTGAAGACACCGATCTCGGTGCCCTCGGCGATCATCGCCCTGACGTCCTCCTCCGTCACCTCGTCGCTCTCGTCTTCCTTCAGGCCGAAAATCGCCGTCAGCGCCCGGGTCGAGGCCTCGAGAACGTAGACCAGCGGCCGTCCGACCATCGCGATCAGTCGCATGAAGGGCGCGACGAAACAGGCGACGCTTTCGGGCCGCGACAGGGCAAAGCGCTTGGGCGCGAGCTCGCCGACGACGAGCGAGAAATAGGTGATCACGATGACCACCACGACGAAGGCCGCATCGCCGGCGATCGGCCCGACGAGCGGCCAGTCCTTCATCACCTCGGCGAGGGGCCCGGCAAAGGCCGAGCCGCCGAAGGCGCCGGCGAAGATGCCGACCAGCGTGATGCCGATCTGCACCGAGGAGAGGAAGGTCGTCGGGTTCTCGGCGAGTTTGAGGGCCGCCTTGGCGCCGTGCCGGCGGTCCTTCGCCATTTTTTCGAGCCGGCTCTTCTTTGCCGAAACGACCGCAAGTTCCGACAGGGCGAAAAAGCCGTTGAGGAGAATGAGTGCAAAGACGATGGCGGCGTTGACGAAGAGCAAGATCTGTCCCGGGCAATGGGTCGCTTCCGATCCCCTCGGCAGATGATGCGAGGCTTCGGGACGACGAGGAAAAGAGGCTGGATATAGGCGCGCCTGCCGGCAGGCGACAGGTCACCGCGAGGGGAACCTTGCCAGCCGGCCAACTCATGGCCAGTAAAGGGCTCCCCGGCGCTTTGTGGGGCGTTCGTCCCGGCGCCGAGATCCGCGCGGTTCAGCCGTCCTCCGGTCCGGTTTGGCGGCCCGCAGGCGGAGACAGGATCTCCATCATCCAGCGGGCATAGTCCTTCTGGAAGGCAAAAGCTGCGTCCGCGAGGCTCTCGGCGTCCGGTTCGCCGGGCGCGCCGGACGTGTCGCTCGCGGTGCCGGGAACATCCCTGGGGCGATCCGGGAAGCTGGAGGAGCCGGCCGGTGCTTGCGCCGGTGCCGTGTCCCCCGCCGGATCCGGCATCTCGCCGCCGAAACTGCGCAGGAACTGTTCCATCAGCGCCGGATATGGCGCGAAGAGTGGTTCCCCGGGGTTGGAGGCGTCGTTTGAGGGGGGCGCGCCGGCGCCCGACGGCCGGGCAGCCTCCGCGCGTCTGCCGGTTTCGGGCGGGAGCCAGGGCACCGTCCCGGTCAGCGCGTCGCTGAACAGCCGGTTGAGATAGTCCGAGCCGGGCATTTGCGGCGTCTGGCGCGGTGGCGGCTCGTTCGACGGACGCCCCATCGCCTCGAAGGCATTGGCGCTGCGCCTCAGCATCTCCGCCATGGCCTCGGGGTAGTTGCCCTCGGCCAGTCCCTTCGGCTGGCCGCGGGTGACATTCGCGATCATCATCCGCAGCATGGTGCCGATGGTCATGACCGAGATGTTGCGGATCATCAACTCGACCGTATCGGGGGCAACGCCGCTCGCCACCGAGACGTTGCGCGAAACGGCGGAAACCAGTTCCCTTGAGCCGAACAGCGCATTGGCGAGATCCTTCGCGACGGGGCTTTCGGTCGCCCCGAGCGCGAGATCGGAGGAGTGCCCGTCCATGAAGGGCTTGTAGTGACGCGATATCTCCGCCCAGGCGCCGGGAACCACCATGGCGCGTTGCAGGGCGAGCGCGAAGGCCGGAGCGAGCGCGGTCGTCGTGTTGCGCAGCTCCTGATGGCTGAGCTTGAACGCGTCCGCCAGCCGATCGGCGCCGATGCCCGAATCGGTTGCGGTCAGCCAGTCGAAAAAATCTGTCATGGTCGGCCCTGCCGCCTGGGAGTATGCCCCAAACCTCATCGATGCCGCTGCACCGCCGTCCAAAGCAAAATCGAATAGACTATTCTAGCGCAGGGGCCCGCCATGCCCAGCGCGACACCTCAAGATTGTCGTGCTCGGGCAGCTTGCATGGGTGCGGCATTTTCGCCAGCTCGGCTCAGTAGCTGAGGTGCTTGAAGAGGCGCGGCATCGACTGCTCCCACTGCGTCTCGTAGAGCCGCACCAGTTCTTCGGCGGATGTCGTGCCGCGGGCGACCACTTCCTCCAAAGGCGCGAGGAAGAAGCTCTCGTCATAGCCCTCGTCGTTGTGCCGGCCCCGGGCGATCAGGCCTTTTCGCGCCATCTTGACCGTCTCGCGGGCGAGATCGAGCACGGTGCCATCGCGAAATTTCGTGGCGAAGCCATCACGCGGCACGTCCTGGCGCATCGCCGAGACTTCCTCGAACGTCCAGTCGCGGGTCATGTCGTCGACGGCCTCAAGCGTCGTTTCGTCGTAGAGCAGACCGACCCAATAGGCCGGCAGTGCGCAGATCCGCCGCCATGGCCCGCCATCGGCACCGCGCATTTCGATGAAGCGCTTCAGCCGCACGTCCGGGAAGAGGGTCGACAGATGGTTGGTCCAATCCCCCATCTGCGGCTCGGGATCGGGGATTTCGCCCTTCAGCGCGCCGTCCATGAACTGCCGGAAGGTGACGTGCGTCGCGTCCGTATAACGCCCGTTGCGCGTGACGAAATACATCGGCACGTCGAGCGCCCATTCCGCATAGTGGCGATAGGTGAAGTCGTCCTCGAAGACGAAGGGCAAAAGCCCCGAGCGCTGGTTGTCGACGTCGTGCCAGACCTGCGACCGCCAGGAGACGAGGCCATTCGGCTTGCCTTCGGTGAAGGGCGAATGGGCGAAGAGCGCCGAGGCGACCGGCTGCAGCTTCATGCCGATGCGCATCTTGCGGCGCATGTCGGCCTCGGTGGCGAAATCGAGATTGACCTGGATCGTCGAGGTGCGGAGCATCATGTCGAGGCCGCGGGTGCCGACCTTCGGCATGTAGCGGCGCATGATGTCGTAGCGCGATTTCGGCATGATCGGGGTTTCGGCGATCGTCCATGTGGGCGAGGAGCCGATGCCGAGAAAGCCGATGCCGAGCTCCTTGGCGACGGCGCGGACCTCGGCGAGATGGGCGTTGGATTCCCGGCAGGTGGCGTGGATCGTCTCCAGCGGCGCGCCGGACAGCTCGAACTGGCCGCCCGGCTCCAGCGAGATCGCGCCCTGACCCTCGGCGGCGTAAAGCCCGATGATCCGCCCGTCGTCGATGATCGGCTCCCAGCCCGAAAGCTTCTGCATGCCTTCGAGGATGGCGCGGATGCCCCGCTCGCCATCATAGGGGACCGGCGAGAGATCCTCGACATAATAGCCGAACTTCTCGTGTTCGGTACCGATGCGGAACTGGTCGGCCGGCTTCTCGCCGCCCTTCAGATGTCCGATCAGATCGTCCATCGACGTGACGGGGGTGAGATCGGTCGTGTCGCGCGCCATTCGTCTTCATTCCACTCGTTGCGCAAACGCCGTCCATGCGGCGCGCGGAACCGGCCATTCCACTAACCCCGCGTCCTGCCCGGAATCTTCGCTCGGCGCAAGATTTGTTCGGTTGACGGTGCGGCCAGTCGGGTCGATCGGTCTCATCCGTTTCCTGCCGACCAGTCCCCGATCGCAGCCTGGACCACCGCCAGAGCGGCGACGGCTGCCGTGTCGGCCCTCAAGATCCGGGGGCCGAGCGAGATCGCCGTGACGCCGGCCTCGCCTTGAAGCCGCGCGCGCTCTTCGGCGGAGAAACCGCCCTCCGGCCCGATCAAAAGCGACATCGGCCCTTTTGCCAGGGAAGCGAGCGTCTGGAGCGGACTTTGCGCATCCTCGCGCTCGTCGCAGAAGATCATCGGGCCGAGCGGCAGATACTGCGTCAAGGCTGCATCGAACTTCAACGGCTCGCGGCAATCGGGGATCGTCAGGATGCCGCACTGCTCGGCGGCCTCGACGGCATTGGCGCGCATGCGATCGATATTCAGCCGGCTTGCCTGAACGTGCTGGGTCATCACCGGCTGCAGGATGCCGGCGCCCATCTCGACCGCCTTCTGCACCATGTAGTCCAGCCGCGCATGTTTCAGCGGGGCAAAGAGATAGGCGAGGGTCGGGGGCGGCGTCTGGGGGCGCAGACACTCCTGCGGCAGGAGATCGGCCTTCTTCTTCGAAGGTTTCTCCAGATGGCAAAGCCACTCGCCGTCGCGGCCGTTGAAGGCCAGGACGCTCGCGCCGGCGTCGAGACGCATGACGTTGCCGAGATAGTTCGCCTGCGCCGGATCAAGCGGAATGCGTCCATTTGCCGCCAGGTCTGCCTCGACGAACAGGCGTGGGCTCTTGAAATCGTAGTCGGGCATTTCGTCCGCGTCCCATTGTGTTGCGCACCGCAACCTAAGGCGGCGCGCGCCGTTGTCGGCACAAATCATCCATTCCTTCGAAAGGGACGTTTCATGGATTTGCAGATCAGAGACAAGGTGGCGCTGATCACCGGTGCCACCGGCGGCATGGGCTTTGCGACGGCGAAGATCCTCGCAGACGAGGGCTGCAAGCTGGTGCTCTCCGACCTCAAGATCACCGATCTGGAAAAGGACGCCGCGTCGCTGCCGACCGAGGTCTTGTGCATCGCTGCGGACGTGACCGATCAGGCGGACGTCGACACCCTGGCGCGCAAGGGCCGGGAAAAGTTCGGCGCGATCGACATCGTCATCCACACCTCGGGCATCACCGGCGCCAAGGGGCACCCGCTGGAAGTCACCGACGAGGACTATCTCGAGGCCTGGCAGATCGACTTCATGTCGGCGGTGCGCATGGCGCGGGCGACCTTCCCGGCGATGCGCGAGAAAGGCTGGGGCCGCTTCGTCTGCATCACCTCGGAAAACGCCGTCCAGCCCTATTGGGACGAGGCGACCTACAACACCGCCAAGGCGGCGCTGGCGGCCTTCGTCAAGAATCTCTCCTACAAGGAGGCCGAACACGGCATCCTCTGCAACACCGTCTCGCCGGCCTTCATCGAGACCGACATGACCGACGGCATGATGGAAAAGCGCTCCAAGGAGATGGGCGTCTCCTTCGACGAGGCGGTCGAGAGTTTTCTGGAAGAAGAGCGGCCGGGCATCGCGCTGAAGCGTCGGGGCAGGGTCGAGGAGGTCGCCGCCGCGATCGCCCTGATCGTCTCGGAACGCGGCTCCTTCATCAACGGCTCGAACCTGCGGGTCGATGGCGGCTCGGTTCAGGCCGTGCAGAACTGAGCCACTCGGCTTCGTTCAAACGGAAATTGCGAGCGCCCGCGGCAAGGCCGCGGGCGGCTCCACCGCCTCGCAGCGCCATGACCCGCCCGAAACGGCCTGCTCGCCCTTTCGGGTAACCCGCAATGCCCGGCTGCCGGGAAGACGCGCCACCCAGTTCTCCCGCTCTGCATGGGCGAACAGCGCCGCGCCGAGCCTTCCACCGATGTGGAATCGCCTTTCGCTCCAGTCGAGGCAACAGCGGCAGAGCGGCCGGCGGCGGGCAGCCGGCTGATCCAGATCGAGGCCGATCAATGCAAAGAACGACGAGCCCTGCTCGGTGACATATCCGCCTTCGTCCGAGAGTACGACGAGGCCACGGTCTTCCAAACGCGCGGCAAGCTCCACCGCGTACCGTCCGGCCATATGGTCGTAGCAGCTGCGGGCGCGGCGCAGCGCCTCGTCGCGCGGGCCGACCGGGCGATGGCGCGCCGGGCCGAGATCTGCTGCGCCCATCAGCGTTTCCAGCATGTCCGCGACGCGTGGGCCGGACAGCTTGAAATAGCGGTGCCGGCCCTGCTTCACCACGGTGATCAGTCCGGCATCGACGAGCTTTGCCAGATGACCGCTGGTGGTCTGGGCGCTGACACCGGCGTGATGGGCGAGTTCGCCGGCCGTCAGCGCCTGCCCGCCGGTGAGGGTGCAAAGGATGTTCGCCCGGGCAACGTCGCCGATCAGGCTGGCGGTGGTGGCAAGGGTCAGTCCGGAAGCAAATCGGGTCATGGACCGAAGCTACAGCAGAGCGGTCGCGCAGCCCAGCCGCATCGCTTCGGCGCGGGCCGAAGCATCGGCCTCCCGAAAGCCGCTAGCCCTTGGTGCCAGGAAACCAGCCCAAGGAGCCCGGCGATGACGCTGCAAATGAATGAACCCGTGCGTGCCAGGCAGGCAAGTGCGGATCTTTATGCGGAGGAGATGACGGAGGCGTCGAAGCGCTTGCGACCTCGCAGAGAGCGGCAATCGCCGCCACTCTTGCTGCGCCTTCTTCGCAAATGGACTCGCCGTCGAAGCCGGCTCGCTCTGTCGGAATTGAGCGACTGTCAGCTGCGCGACATCGGGGTCAGTCGGCAAGAGGCACTGACCGAAGCGGGCAAGCCATTCTGGCGATAGGTCTGTCGCCATCTCGCCGGGGATCACTCCGAAACGATCATCGCCTCGATGAAGCGCGGTGTTGCCTTCGCCTCGACATCGGCCTCGCGCACCAGCCCGTCGAAATGCCGGGTCAGCTCCAGAACCTGACGACGCTCGGCGAAGACGAGATAGAAGCGGCCAACATAGACGCTTGCCTGCAAGGGGCCGAAGATCGTCACCGGCGCGGAGAACACCTTCTTGCGGTCGAAGAGATAGAGCCTCAGCGAGGGGTAGAGTTCGTCGGTCAGCTCTGCGAGGCGCCTCAGCTGCCCGCGCCGTTCTTCGGCCGAAAGGCCCCGCCAGTAGCCTTCGCCGGCGGCAAAGCCTTCCAAAGTGTCGATCGGCATGGCGATCTCGTAGTCGGTGTCGGGCGCGCGCAGATAGCCGAGCCTGTCGCGCATGTCGGCGATCGCCTGGTCGGAGGTGCGGCCGACGAAGTCGCCATATTCGAAGCGCAAGACGGCTTCCGACTTCAGCATGTCCGGCAGGGTGGCCGGCACGTGGCGGATCTTGTAGCCGCGCGCCTCTTCGTGCCAGCGGAAGATCCGCTCGTCGGATGGAGCCCGGGCCGCCTCTTCCATGCGCATGGCTGCCTGAAGCATGTCGGCGCCGCGCTCGTGCCGGTCGGTGAGGCCGAGCAGCCAGTCCGACGAGACGGCGAGCGCGCTGGCGCATTCGGCGGCAAATTGCGCATTGGGCAACCGCCCGTCTTCGGCGGAAAGGGCGAGCGAGACAGTCGAGCGATCGGATGAGGTTGCGCGGGCAAGGCCGCTCTTGGTCATGCCGGCCGCCTGCATCGCGCTGGCGAGGCGGTCGCGGAAAAGACGGGAACGGTCGCGCTTGTCCATGGCACTTGGTGATTTTTGTAACGGCTATGCCAGTTCTAGCCCGTTTCGTGACCGCACCCAAGCGACTTGCGCGAAACATCCTCCCTGAGGCAGCCGGCGTCCGGCCGGTCAGCGGGCGTTGTTCGGGATCGGGCGTCATCGCGCCGGCAGAGAGGTCATCTGCGTCGCTCGGCGAGGGCCGCAGACTTCGACGCTCCTGATCAGGCTATGGTCTTCACGTCCGGCTGAGGTCCCCCTGCCAAAAGCCAATTTTCCCCACGTGCTGCTCGAAACAAAAAAAGGCGGCCGAAGCCGCCTTTGAAACGTATCAGACGTCTAGTCGCAGAGCTTACTCGGCGGCGGTCTTGGCCGCTTCCTTCTCGGCCTTGGCCTTGTCGCGCGCCTCGGCGGCGATCTGGCGGGCGTCGTCGTTCAGCTTGCGGGCGCGGGCGTTGGTGGCCTCGACGATACGGGCCGACTTGCCGCGGCGATCGCGCAGGTAATAGAGCTTGGCGCGGCGGACCTTGCCGCGGCGCACGACATCGACCGATTCGAGCATCGGCGAATAGACCGGGAAGACGCGCTCGACGCCCTCGCCATAGGAGATCTTGCGGACGGTGAAATTTTCCTGCAGGCCCGAGCCGGAGCGGGCGATGCACACGCCCTCATAGGCCTGGACGCGGGTGCGCGTGCCTTCCGTGACGCGGACATTGACGCGAACGGTATCACCGGCGGAAAATTCCGGAATCTTGCGGATGGCTTCGATGCGGGAGGCTTCGGCGGCCTCGAGTTCGGAGATGATGTTCATGGCATAGCCTCAATTCGTTTCACGCCGGGGTCATTTGCAACCCGACATGGCCGCCGTGACGGTCAGGTTATTCTGAGGAAATCGGGTGCGCTCATATACGGCTTCGGCGGGTTTGTCACTAGCCGGACGGCAAATTCGCCGATCGCGATGGCACCGTTCATGACAGGCCGGCGAAGACGACGAGGACGACCGAGACCACCGCCATGACCCAGAGCGTGAAGGCGCGGTTCCATACGAGGCCGACCGTCAGCGCGTTGGTGTGGCCGAGGCGGCCGACGAGGAGGGTCGTCGCCGTGAAGGGCGATGTCGCGCCGGCCAGCGCCCAGCCGGCGGTGATCGCCGCCACGAAAAGATTGGGGGAGATCCCGAGCGATGCGGGCGCCGGCAGAAGCGGCGCGAGCATGGAAACCGACAGGATCGGGTTCATGCCGAACTGGCCGAGCAGCGGAACGATGAAGACCGGGGCGATGAGGACGAGCCAGACCGGCAGTCCGGAAAGATCGACCGAATGGCCGGAGGCGAGCGGCTGGATCAGCGCCGCGCCCAGTGTTCCGATGACGCCGGCCATGACGAGGAGCACGAGTTCGGACCGGTAGGAGGGAAACTCCACCAGCGACAACCGCTTCAGCCGCCGCAAGGTCTCGGGAAGATTGCCGGCTTCATATGCGATCCAGCCGATCGAGATCAGCGGCACGAAGGCCATGACGATCGCGATGATGGCAAGCCCGGTGAGATATTCCAGAATGCCGACCCCGGCAAAGAGCAGGACGAGGAGCATCAGCAAGGGGGCGAGGTCGCGGGCGCTACCGATCGGCGTCTTGCGGGCAGGGGCCGGTCCGCTCAGTTTCGGCTTGTAGAGCGTGTCGAGGGCCCAGCCGACGAAGATCAGGATCGCCGCGAAGAGAAGGGCGTAGGGGGCAACGCCGCCCCAGCTCGAACCGGCAATTACCGAGGTGGTGATCGCCGTCGCGAAGGCCAGCGGCGACCAGCACAAAGAGGCGCACAGGCCCCGCTGCACGGCGAGCAGCATACGCCGGTTTCGGATCTCGCGAATCTCCTCGTTCTTCTCCTTGCCGGCGATCGCCTCGGTCAGTCCGCCGAGAAGGGTGATCGAGCCGTAATTGAGAATCAGCGCGAAGAGATGGCCGCCGATGGTCAGCGCCAGATAGCGCTTGCCCGGCGGCTGACTGGCCAGAAACTGGCCGCAGCGCTCGATCGCCGGCGAGGCGGCAGCGGGCGTGCGCAGGCTGGCAAGGGCGATGAAGAAGGTGGAGATGAACGCGCCCTGGGCCGCGGCCTTTTCGAGGACCGCTGGCCAGTCGTCGAGAAAGGCGACCACGAGGCCGGCGAGAACCAGCCCGATCACGACGAAAGCCTGCCGCGACCAGTGGGCAAAGGGCATTGCGATCAGGACGAAGGCGGCAAGGCCGATCGCGGCCACGGCGGCGCCGATCTCGGAGCCGATCCATTCGCGGAGGATGACGGCCACCCCGGTGACGAGGAGGAGGGCGCCGAGAATTTTGTCGAGCACGGGCTGAACCAGGCGGGCGGGCATGAACGCCGGACCGGCTTGCGGCGGCGATGTCGAGATTTCTACATAACGCCGGCAGCGGCGCGCGCAAGAAAGATGCTGCAAGGCAGGGGTGGGGTGGGCGCATGGCCGAAATGCCGGCATCGTTCGAAATCTGTTGCGCCGCGTTCCATGGCGGCGGAGCGGATTGCCGAATTGCGATCGGCGCGCCCTGGGGCTATCACGCCGCCATGCCTTACTCCGTCGCCGCCTTTTACCGTTTTCTGCCGCTCGAGGACCTCGAATCGCTGCGTGCCGGGCTCCTCGCTTTCTGCCGCGAGCGGGCTCTGCGCGGCACGATCCTGATCGCGCCCGAGGGTGTCAACGGCACGGTCGCGGGTGAGCCGGCGGCGATGACCGCGTTCCTCGCCGAGCTGTCCCGTCGCTTCGCTCTCACCGAGGAGCATCTGCGGATCTCATCGGCCAGCGACTGGCCTTTCGCCCGCATGAAGGTGCGCATCCGGCCGGAGATCATCACTTTGCGCGACGAGGCCGGCGACCCCACCGAGAAGACCGGCGTCCATGTCGCCCCCAAGGACTGGAACGCCCTGATCGCCGATCCGGGCGTCGTCCTTCTCGATACCCGCAATCGCTACGAGACCAAGGTCGGCATCTTCGAGGGCGCCATCGATCCCGGCATCGACCAGTTCACCGACTTCAAGCGCTATGTCGAGGAACAGCTCGATCCGCAAAAGCAGCAAAAGATCGCGATGTTCTGCACCGGCGGCATTCGCTGCGAGAAGGCCTCGGCCTTCATGCTGGAGAAGGGCTTTGCCGAGGTCTACCAGCTGAAGGGCGGCATCCTGTCCTATCTCGAACAGGTGCCCGAAGCCGACAGCCGCTGGCAGGGCGACTGCTACGTCTTCGACGGCCGGGTGGCGCTGGGGCATGGCCTTGCCGAGACCGACTGGACCGCCTGCTTCGGCTGCGGAGCGCCGCTGTCGGCGGAAGACAGGGCCTCGCCGGAGTTCGAGGAGGGCGTTTCTTGCCCGGTTTGTGCGGGCGAAAAGAGCGAAGCGGAAAAAGCGGCGCTACGCGAGCGGCATCGTCAGATGACGGCCGGCGAGGGGTGAGGGGCCAAAGCTCGACTTCTCTCCCGCGCTCGAGAGAGAATGTGCGAGCGCTCAGCCGCCTTCGTCAATCTTTCGCCTTCCCAAGCGGCTCGGTCGCGTGGCGTTTGATCAGCGGGAGCTGGGTGAGCATGAAGACGATCGTGATCGGCATGGTCGCCCAGACCTTGAAGTTGACCCAGAAGTCGGTCGAGAAGTTGCGCCAGACGACCTCGTTGAGGACGGCCAGGAAGATGAAGAACAGGCCCCAGCGCAAGGTCAGCTTGCGCCAGCCCTCCTCGTCGAGCTTGAAGGCCTGATCGAAGACGTAGCCGAGCAGCGACTTGCCGAAGAGGAGACCGCCGAGAAGCACGCAGCCGAACAGCGCGTTGACGATGGTCGGCTTCATCTTGATGAAGGTCTCGTCCTGCAGCCAGAGCGTCAGGCCACCGAAGACGAGAACGACGGCGAGCGTCACCAGCGGCATGATCGGCAGCGTCCGGGTGATCGCCCAGGACACCGCCAGCGAAATCACCATCGCCGCCATGAACAAAGCCGTCGCGATGAACAGCGGACCGCCGAGATCGCCGAGGATCGGGAAGGCGCGGGCGAGATCCTCGCCCCGCGAATTGGCGAAGAAGAAGACGAGTAGCGGCCCAAGCTCCAGCGCGAATTTCAGGAACGGGTTCATCTCCTTGCGGCCGGGCTTGTTGGGGTCGCGTTCCAAGATCCGTTGGTGCTGCTTTGCCTCGATCTGCGGACGCAGAACCTCGCCGGCGGCGTTGACCTTCAGCCGCGACAGGCCGCGCTCGAACCAGATCGGCAGCGAGGCGCTGGCCTCGGGGTCTTTCCCCTTGCCAGACGTGTCGTGAGCGTCGTTCTTCTTATGCTTCGTCATGTCAGCCTTGTCGCTTTTCGAGCCTCGCAGTCCAAGGCTTGGTCGGAGCGCCATCGAGAGCGCCGTGGGCCAGTGATCTTGCCGGTGCGTCCGGAACGAATCAAACCATTCAGTCGCTCACATGGCCCGCATCCGCGCCTGGCTCAAGGCCAGTCGGCACGCTTCACCGAATTGGCACCGCCATCTCATGGAGCGGAGACCGCTTCCGTCCCCGCAATCGCGCTGGCAAAATCCTTCGCCTTGAAGGGCTCCAGATCGTCGATGCCTTCGCCGACGCCGACGAAATAGACCGGCAGCCGGTGTTTGGCGGCGATGGCGACCAGGATGCCGCCACGGGCCGTGCCGTCGAGCTTGGTCATGACGAGCCCGTTGACGCCGGAGACGTTGCGGAAGATCTCGACCTGATTGAGCGCGTTCTGCCCGGTCGTCGCGTCGAGGGTCTGGAGCACGGTGTGCGGCGCGTCCGGCTCGCGTTTTCCAAGCACGCGGTTGATCTTTTCGAGCTCGGCCATCAGCTCGGCCTTGTTCTGCAGCCGGCCGGCGGTGTCGATGATCAGGACGTCGGAATCGTTTTCCACCGCCCGGTCATAGGCCTCGAAGGCAAGGCCCGCCGCATCGGCGCCGATCTGCTTGGCAATGACCTCGGAACCGGTGCGCTCGCCCCAGATCTTCAGCTGTTCGACGGCGGCGGCGCGGAAGGTGTCGCCAGCGCAGAGCGTGACCTTGAGGCCGCCGCGCGTCAGCTTGGCGGCGAGCTTGCCGATGGTGGTCGTTTTGCCGGTGCCGTTGACGCCGACGACGAGGATGACGTGCGGCTTCTTCTCCAGATCGAGTTCCAGCGGCTGGGCGACGGGCTGAAGCGTCTTTTCGATCTCCTCGGCGAGGATGCGGCGAACCTCCGCTCCGGAGACCTCCTTGCCATAGCGGCCTTCCGATAGCCGGTCGGTGATGCGCATGGCCGTCTCGACGCCGAGATCGGCCTGGATCAGGATGTCCTCGAAATCCTGAAGCGTATCCTCGTCGAGCCTGCGCTTGGTGAAGAGCGAGGTGATCGAACCGGTGAGCTGGTTCGAGGAGCGGGCGAGGCCCTGACGAAGGCGCTCCGCCCAGGAGATGCGCGGGGCCGGTGCGGCCGGCGCGGGATCCGCCGGCTTTTCCCGCAGCCGAAAGCCGGCATCGTCCGGCACGGGCGCACGCGGCGGAGCGGCTGGAACGACGGGCGCGACCGGTTCGACGCGCTCCTCGTCCTCTTCGGGCGGCAGATCCTCGTCCAGCCAGGAGAAATCGGCGCCGTCGTCGTCCGCGTCCTCGGCTCTTTCGGCGAAGGTCTCGTCGTCGTCAGGCTCTGCCGGCTCGATGCCGACGTGATCGTCCTCGGTGGCCGGCGCGACGTCCGGGGCTGCTTCCTCCGCTTCGGGCGAGGGCTCGCGCGTCGCGGTTTCGACCGGTTCGACACGTTCTTCGAGAAAGGAGAAATCCGCCTCTGTCTCCTCGACCGGCTCGGCGCGTTCGAGGAACGAGAAGTCGGCGCTCTCCTCGTCTTCGTCGTCATCGACGGCGCTGCCGGTTTCGGTTGCGGACCAGTGATCGTGCGGATCGGCGGCGAGTTCAGCGGGAACTACGGAGTTTTTTTTTGAGCCTCGTCGGACGGGCCGGTCTCAGCCTTCGTCGACGCTTCGTCTTCGCGTTGCTTCAGCGGCGTGATGCCGCCTTCGTCCGAGGGCTCCGCGCCCGCTTCGCTGTCGGCGATCGAGCTGGCGGCGGCCGTCGGCCGGACCTCGGGGTCCGGCGCCTCCTCGCGACCGAGCTCGACGTCGGACGGGCGAGGCGTATTGCCATGTTCCGGCGTGCGCTCTTCCTCGCTCTCGGAGCCGAAGGAGAAGATCCGCCGGAAGAAGCCCTTTTTCTCAGCCATGCCTGTCCTTCGTCATATTATCCGGCGTCTGCCGCCACGGGGCGCGCATCGGCTTTCTGCGCGAGCGCCACACCGTTTGATGTCTCTGTAATGATAGCGTCGATGATCTCGCCGGGGAGGCCCTGGTCGATGCGACAGAGTGTGAAGTTTTCCGCGCGGCCGAGCCCCTCGCGCTCGATCAGAAGCTGTTGGCGGCTGCCGACGAGGCTTGCGAGATGCGCCGTGTGAGCCGTCTCGCCGGCGGCACGAAGCCGCGCCGCGCGCTCCTTGATGATGGACTTTTCCAGCTGCGGCATGCGGGCCGCCGGCGTTCCCTCGCGGGGCGAGAAGGGGAAGACATGCAGGAAGGTCAGTCCGCATTCCTTCACGATCGCCAGCGAGTTTTGAAACATCGCCTCGGTTTCGGTCGGAAAGCCCGCAATGATGTCGGCGCCGAAGACGATGTCGGGACGCTTTTGCCGGATCTCGGCACAAAAGCGGATCGAATCGCCGCGTGAGTGGCGACGCTTCATCCGCTTCAGGATCATGTCGTCGCCGGCCTGCAGCGACAGATGCAGATGCGGCATCAGCCGGCGCTCGGAGGCGATCGCCTCGATCAGCGCCTCGTCCGCCTCGATCGAATCGATCGAGGACAGGCGCAGCCGCTTCAGATCCGGAACATGGCGCAGGATCGCCTGGATGAGGTCGCCGAGCTTCGGCGTGCCGGGAAGGTCGGCGCCCCAGCTGGTCATGTCGACGCCGGAAAGCACGACCTCGTTATAGCCGGCTCCGACCAGCCGCTTCATCTGCTCGACGACGGCGCCCATGGGTACCGAGCGCGAATTGCCCCGGCCGAAGGGAATGATGCAGAAGGTGCAGCGGTGGTCGCAGCCATTCTGGATCTGCACGATTGCGCGGGAGCGGCCCTCGATCGCGTCGATCATGTGACCGGCCGTCTCGGTGACGCTCATGATGTCGTTGACGCGGACCTTCTCCTCGGCCGAGACGCCGAAGTCGGGCAGCCTGGCGTAGCTCTCGGCCGAGAGCTTTTCCATGTTGCCGATGACGGCGTCGACTTCCGCCATCTCGGCGAAGCGGCCGGGCTCGGTCTGTGCCGCGCAGCCGGTGACGACAATCTTCGCGTCGGGGTTCTCCCGCCGGGCCTTGCGGATCTGCTGGCGGGCCTGGCGCACGGCTTCGGCCGTCACCGCGCAGGTGTTGAAGACGATGGCGCCGTGCGCGGTCTCGCCAAGACCGGCGGTCTCGGCCTCGCGCTTCATCACCGCCGACTCATAGGTGTTGAGCCGGCAGCCGAAGGAAACGATCTCGACGCCCATCAGCCGATCTCCCGCCCCTCGGCGGCGTCCCGGACGAAATTCCCGGTTTCGGGATCGAGCATTCCGGACCATTCCCATTCCGCCGGCCCGGTCATGATCACGTGCTCGTCCTCGCGCCACAGGATCGACAGCTTGCCACCCGGCTGGGTGACGGCGACCTCACGGTCCGTCCGCCGTGTGCGGGCGGCGGAGACAGCGGCGGCACAGGCGGCCGAGCCGCAGGCGCGGGTGAGCCCGACGCCGCGTTCCCAGGTGCGCATGGTCAGTGACGTCGGGGAGGTGATCTGCGCGATGGAGATGTTCGCCCGCGCGGGAAAGATCGGATGGTTCTCGAGGATCGGCCCGAAGCGGTCGAGCGCCAGGGCGTCAACGTCGCCCTTCACCCAGAAGATCGCATGGGGGTTGCCCATCGAGACCACAGACGGCGAATGCAGGACCGGCGCGTCGATCGGGCCGATCTGGAGTTCGATCGCCCTTGTGTCGCGAAACTCCTCGGCGAGCGGGATGTCTTGCCAACCGAAGCGCGGCTTGCCCATGTCGACCGAGATCAGCCCGTCCTCATGCTCCTCGGCGAGGAGGAGCCCGGCCGGTGTCTCGAAGGTGAAGCGGGTCTGCCCGGTTTCGGCGGAAAGCGCCTGGACGACGCAACGCGTGCCGTTGCCGCAGGCCTCGGCCTCGGACCCGTCGGCATTGATGATGCGGACATAGGCGTCCGTGCCGGGCGTCTTTGCCTGATGAATGGCCATGATCTGATCGAAATGTGTCTCGGCCCGGCCGGCAAGGGCGATCGCCGCGTCAGGCCGGACGCGGGCCGTCGTCTCGCGCATGTCGACGACGAGAATTTCGTTGCCGCAACCATTCATGCGGGCAAAGGGGACGGAAGGCACTGCCAAGGCTTTGAAACCGGAGTCTTTAAGCGGAAATCTGAGCCTATATGGCAAGAAACGCCGGCGATTGCTACCGCCGGCGTGCCAAGGCGTTACCAGTGTCCGCTCGATCCCGGGCGTGTCGAATCTCTGCCGCCGTCGAAGACGGCGCGTGCCGTTCCGAAGCTCAGGGGCGAACGTCGAACGGCGGAGCGACGGCCTTCCAGGACCCGTCCTCGCCGCGCACCGAAAGCTGGTAGCGCTCGCCGTTCATGTCGTCAGGCAGTTTCACTGCCGCCTGAAGCGTACCGTCGGGTGTCGTGCGGGCCTTGTCGAGTTCGGTAAAAGCGGCGCCGGGATTGCCGCCGCCGATGAGGACGGGCGAATCCTTCGGCAGGCCGGTGGCCGAGACCGTCACCGTCGTGCCGGGGGTGGGCGAAGCCGGGTCCAGCGACACTTCGGCCGGCTGCTGGCCGTCGCTGAGACCAAGCCGCGAGCCGAGATCGCGAATGTTGGACTGAAGCTGCGGATTCTCGTTGAGGAAGCCCTCGACCGACGACTTCACTCTCGAGCCGACATTGTCCGCCGCCTGCGAGAGCTGTTGGCCGGCGCTCGACGCCATCGACGACAGCTTGTCCATCGGCCCGGTGAGGCTGACCGACTGGCCGACGCGCAGGTCGGCCGAGGAGTCGATCCGAGGATTGGCCCGCAAGATCAGGCCTTCGCTGACATCGCAGCGCGACGCGATGGCGCTGATCGTATCGCCCGGTTCGACGACGGTTTCCTTGCCGCAGCTGTCCGCCGCCCAGGATTGGGCGGCGGAACCGAGAACGAGGAGACCGGCGACTGCGAAGCTGCGTTTCATCATGGAAGTTCTCCTCGATCCTGCGATCAATTCGAGGTCGCCGGAGCGCTGCCGCCGCCGGCGTCGTTGCCCCCGGCCGGAGCTGTCGTCGTCTCGCCACCTGTGCTCGAAGCGCCGCCGGCGCTGTCGGCCGCGGGTGCGCTCTCGCTGGAGGCCGGAGCGCTGGTCGTGGCTTCCCCGCCACCGCCGGCGCCGCCGAAATAATTGCCGTTGAGGAGGAAGTATCCTCCGACGATCACGACGACGATGACGATACCGGCGATCAGCCAGCCGGATCCGCCGCCGCCGCCGCCGCTACCCCGGTCATTGTTGATGATTGTCGTGCGATCGTTTTCCGGCGGGCGGCCGTTGACGTTGCTCATTGCATTCCTGACCTTTGCTTGCAGAACCGCTTCGTCTCTCTCCGGCCATTTCTTGGCCTGGACTTGAGCGATCGCGTCTGCGTCTCCCTACATCGGCAAGAATGTCGGGTGGCGGCTATCGTTCCCCGCCAGCACCTTGTGCAACCATCATTTTTCCCAATCGGTGCCGATCGCGTCGCGGTCTAGCTGCTTGGAATTCTCCACCGTATCCTGTGCCTCGGCACGATCGGCCTCGTCGGCCTCTTCTGGATACTCTGCCCCATCCGCGTCGCGGGTGAGGGCCAGCGCGAAAAGCATCGGAAAGTGGTCCGATCCAATATGGTCGAGCCGCTTCATAGAGACCAGATCGAAGCGCGCATTGTGGAAAAGATGATCGAGCGGCCAGCGCAGGAGCGGGTAGCGCGAATCGAAGGTGTTGTAGAAGCCGCGCCCGACACGCGGATCGAGCAGCCTGGAGATTCTCTGGAAATGCCGCGTCGTATGCGACCATGCGACGTCGTTGAGATCGCCGCAGACGATCGCCGGCAGCTTGTCCGCATCGACGAGCCGCGCGACCTGAACGAGTTCGGCATCCCTGCCGGCGGAATCGGCGTGCGGCACCGGCGGCTCGGGATGAACGCAGTAGAGGCGAAAATCCTCGCCGCTTCGCAGGGTCACGCGGGCGATGATCGAGGGGACCTTCTTCATGACGAGTTCGGCAATGCGCACATCGGAAAGCTCGAGTCGCGAATAGAGGATCATGCCGTAGCTGTTGTCATAGGGGCGGGCGACGACGTTCGGCATCGTCTCGCCAAGCGGCTCCAGCGCTTCCGCCCAGCCCTCGTCCACCTCCATGAACAGCGCCAGATCGGGCGCTTCGCGATTCACCAGATCGAGCGCGTCCTGATAGCGCCGATTGGACATCTTGACGTTATAGGACAGGATCGAGACGACTTCGGGGTCCTCCGGCTCGCCCTCGTATCGTTTCGATTGCACCGAGCGGATCGGCGAAAACTGCGCGATGCAGGCCGCCTGTACGCCCGCGACGATGAACAGGCCGCCGATGATCCAGTCCCGGCCGGGAGCGGGGATAAGCCAGAATGCCAGGACGGCGAGGACGATGGCGAGCGCCAGGATCTGAAGGCGCGGGAACGAGAACACCCGGACGAAGCCGTGGGATATGCGAAGAAACGAAATTCCGGTCGCAGCCAGAAGGAACAGGGTGAGGACTGCGAAGACATAGATCATCTCGTGCGTTCGCTCCGGCTGGCGTTGGATGGCTCGGCGAGCCTTTCGAGGCGCTCTCTCCAACCTATTCCGCGGATGGCCATCTTCCATGGGTTGCGAATGGAATTGTCACTTTCATCGTGTCGCCGGCTGTCGATCTCTAGCGGTGGCGCAGCTTTGCGTCGCGCTGGTCGCACCTTTCGGCGCCATTGGGGGCAGGGAGTGGGGAGGGAGCGGAGAGAGGGCCGCGCCACGGCCGCGAGCGCCGTCTTCGCATCGACGGGGATTGAAACATTCGCAGCGACTTGCGCGGTCTTTCGAAGGGGGCCTCGCGCGGGCGGCGCGGCCCCAATCGTGCCGCCACCTTGACATATGCCTCCCGTCCTGCTTGAAACCCCGCAAATCCGCGACATGCCGTCCGCGACCCGCCGACCGGGCCCCTCGTCCTGACAGGAAGCACCTGACAAGGATCCACGAGCCGCCCGGAGGTCAACATCCCCCAGCGAGTGTCGCTCGGGGATGCATTCGTGCTTTGCGCTCCTTTGAGCGGGCATGAGGGTTTGCGTGCCGGCCGTCGCTGCCCCACCTTCCGGATAACACCGGAAGGACGGAAGGAAGCTTGATGTTCGATTCACTCCAGGACCGCCTCGGGTCCATCCTGAACGGCCTCACCGGCCGCGGCGCGCTCTCCGACAAGGATGTGTCGGCGGCGCTGCGCGAGGTGCGCCGGGCGCTTCTGGAGGCCGACGTCTCGCTCGAAGTCGTGCGTGGCTTCACCGATCGTGTGCGCGAAAAGGCGGTCGGCGCCGAGATCCTGAAGTCGATCAAGCCCGGCCAGATGGTCGTCAAGATCGTCCATGACGAGCTGGTCGCGACGCTCGGCGAAACCCAGGTGCCGATCGATCTCAACGCGCCGGCCCCGGTCGTCGTGATGATGGTCGGCCTGCAGGGCTCGGGCAAGACGACGACCTCCGGCAAGATCGCCAAGCGGCTGACCGAGCGGCAGGGCAAGAAGGTCCTGATGGCCTCGCTCGACACGCGCCGGCCGGCCGCGCAGGAGCAGCTCAAGGTTCTCGGCGAGCAGACCGGCGTCGCGACGCTGCCGATCATCGCCGGGCAGGGACCGGTCGAGATCGCCGCGCGGGCCGAGCAGGCCGGCCGCCTCGGCGGCTACGACGTCGTCATCCTCGACACCGCCGGTCGGACCCATATCGACGAGCCGCTGATGGTCGAGATGGCCGACATCAAGGCCAGGACCAGGCCGCACGAGATCCTGCTGGTCGCCGACAGTCTCACCGGCCAGGACGCGGTCAATCTCGCCCGCTCCTTCGACGAGCGGGTGGGGATCACCGGCATCGTTCTGACCCGCGTCGATGGCGACGGTCGCGGCGGCGCGGCGCTTTCCATGCGCGCCGTCACCGGCAAGCCGATCAAGCTGATCGGCGTCGGCGAGAAGATGGACGCGCTGGAGGATTTCCATCCCTCGCGCATCGCCGACCGCATCCTCGGCATGGGTGACATCGTCTCGCTGGTCGAAAAGGCCGCCGAAAACATCGACGCGGAAAAAGCCGCGGCGATGGCCAAGAAGATGCAGTCGGGCAAGTTCGATCTGAACGATCTCGCCGATCAGATCGGCCAGATGCAGAAGATGGGCGGCATGGGCGGCATGATGGGCCTGATGCCCGGCATGGGCAAGATGAAGAACCAGATGGCCGCCGCCGGCCTCGACGACAAGATGCTGAAGCGCCAGCTCGCCATCATCTCCTCGATGACCAAGGCCGAGCGCGCCAATCCCGACCTTCTCAAGCATAGCCGCAAGAAGCGCATCGCCGCCGGCTCGGGCACGAGTGCTGCCGACATCAACAAGCTTTTGAAGATGCACCGCCAGATGGCCGACATGATGAAGTCCATGGGCAAGGGCGGCAAAGGCGGAATGATGAAGCAGATGATGGGCGGCCTTGCCGGCAAGATGGGGCTGCCCGGCGGCGGCATGCCGGGCGGAATGCCGGATCTGTCGAAGATGGACCCCAAGGAACTCGAAGCCCTGGCCAAGGCCGCGCAATCCGGCGGCATGCCGGGCATGCCGAAGGGCCTGCCGCCAGGTTTCGGCGGTCCCGGCGGCGGCATGCCGGGGGGCTTTCCGGGCCTGCCCGGCCTGCCGGGCAAGAAGAAATAGCGGGGCCTTAGGCCTCGCCTGACATCATCAGAATTCAACCGATACGGATGCCGGCGACACAAGAAGGCCGGTGCCGAAAAAACCGAAGAAGGAAATGAAGAATGCCCCTGAAGATGCGCCTTGCCCGTGCCGGCTCGAAGAAGCGCCCCTACTACCACATCGTCGTCGCCGACGCCCGCTCGCCCCGCGACGGCCGCTTCATCGAGCAGATCGGTGCGTGGAACCCGATGCTGCCGAAGGACGCCGAGCGCGTCACCTTGAAGGAAGACCGCATCAAGCACTGGCTCGGCGAAGGCGCCCAGCCGACCGATCGCGTGCTGCGCTTCCTCGACAAGGCCGGCATCGCGTCGCGCCCCGAGCGCAAGAACCCGACCAAGGGCCTTCCGGGCAAGAAGGCGCAGGAGCGCGAGGCCGAGCGCAAGCAGAAGGAAGAGGATGCCGCGGCGGCGGCTGCCGAGGCTGCGGCCGCGCCGGCTGAGGAAGCATCGGCCGAGTAAGGCTGCGAGCCCTTCGTCTGCATCGATTCGAAACGATCTTCATGGGCGGCGCGTTTTGCGCCGCCCATTTTCTTTCGTAAGGGTAGGTTTACGGAATTTTAACACTGCAACTCGACGCTAAGGACTGCTAAAAATAAGGGGGCACGTGGCGATTCGATCGTCGTCGCGTCGGTTCGAACCGGCAGCCGGATGCTCGGCGCCGGACCATGGATCCCCTTTTTGCGGAACACATGCGCATGGACAATCGAGCGGATGCCGAATGGATCGGTGACGTCTTCCAGCTTGCGCCACTGCCGCTCTGGCTGGAGGATTTCAGCGACGTCAAAGCCTTGCTGGAAGAGTTCCGGCTCGGCGGCGTGGAAGACCTTCGCGCCCATCTGATCGCGAATCCGGACCTCGTGCGCAAGGCGGCCCGGTCCATCAAGGTCGTCGCCGTCAACGACAAGACCGTCGAGCTCTTCAAGGCCGCCGATGCCGACGATCTCATCGCCAATCTCGACAAGGTTTTCTCCGGCGACATGATGTCGTCGCATATGGGCGAACTTTGCCAGATTTGGGTGCGGGACGACGGCTTCGAGAGCCAGGCCGTCAACTATACGCTCTCCGGCCAGCGGCTGGACGTTCAGCTCAAGGCGCGGGTTCTGCCGGGCCACGAGCAGGACTGGAGCCGCGTCCTGCTCTCGACCGAGGACGTCACGGAGCGCGAGGAGAGCCGTCGCCTGCTCGCATCCAGCGAGGCCTTTTCCCGGGGCTTGTTCGAGCATTCGCCGATCTCGCTCTGGGTGGAGGACTTCTCCGTCGTCAAAGCGCTGATCGACGAGGTTCGCGAGCGAGGCGTCACGGATTTCCGCACCTTCCTCGACGTTCATCCCGAATTCGTCTCCCGCTGCATGAGCGAGATCAAGGTGCTCGACGTCAACCGCCACACCCTCGAGCTCTTCAAGGCGCAGGACCAAAAGGATCTTTTCAGCCGTCTGGGCGAGGTCTTCCGGGACGATATGGAGCAACATTTCCGCGAACAGCTGATCGATCTGTGGCACGGCAAGCTGTTCCAGCAGCGGGAAGTGGTGAACTATTCCCTCGACGGCGAGATACTTCACGTCCATCTGCAGTTCTCGGTGTTTCCCGGACGCGAGGCTGACTGGTCGCTCGTCCAGGTCGCGCTGACGGACATCACGGCCCGTAAAAAGGCCGAGGCCTATCTCGAATTCCTGGGCAAGCACGACATCCTGACGAAGCTTCACAATCGCTCGTTCTATGCCGACGAGTTGAACCGTCTGGAACGCAAGGGGCCGCATCCGGTGACGATCATCGCCGCCGATCTCAACGGGCTGAAGGTGGTCAACGATACGCTCGGCCATGCCGCCGGGGACGCGCTGCTTCGCCGGGCCGGGGAAGTTCTCGCCGAGGCGGTGAAAAAGCCCTACTGCTCGGCGCGGATCGGAGGCGACGAATTCATCATCTTGATGCCGGCGACGCAGGAGGCCGACGGTCACAAGATGATCGCCGACATCGAGGAGCTCGTCGACGTCAACAATCAGTTCTACGCCGGTCCCGCTCTGTCCTTCTCTCTCGGCCTGGCCACCTCGCTCCAGGTCGAGCGGCTCGAAGACGCGGTCAAGCGTGCCGACAAGCGCATGTACGAGGCGAAACGAAAGCACTACGCCGAGACGGATGCCGAGCGTGGCGGGCCCGGAGCACGCCTCGGTGAGACGCGCTGACGGCTTTCATTCGGGCCGGCCTCTGCGGCGCGATGATGGCCATCGGCGTGTGACCTCGTCACGACCGGTCGACGCGCCGGCTCGAACCGTCTATTGCCCTTCTCCTGCGCCCGGACGAAAATCTCGCAGAAGCGGGTGCAGACGATCGGGCGCGAGGCGCCTTCACGCGAATGGAACGACGACGCCCTTGTCTTCGAAATCACCGACCCGCGGGGATATGGCCGAGCCGGTCAGCCACGCCTCCGAGCGCCAACCTGTTCTCCTCGCGATCGTCGGCGGCGCCCATGGCATTCGCGGCGAATGCCGGGTGAAATCCTTCACCGAGGAGCCGGAAGCGTTCGGGCAATACGGCCCCCTGTTTGATGCCAAGGGCAACCGCTACACGGTGAAATCGGCGCGGCCGCAGAAGAACATGCTGCTCGTGCGCTTCGCCGAGATCGCCGATCGCAACGCCGCCGAGCGGCTGAACGGCACCGAGCTTTTCGTCGATCGCTCGTGCCTGCCCGAGCCCGAGGACGACGACGAGTTCTATCTCGACGATCTCGTCGGTCTCGACGCGCGCTCGCTGGAAGGTGAAGTTTTGGGGCGGATCGTCGCCACCCATAATTTCGGCGCCGGCGACATTCTGGAACTCGCCCAGGCCAAAGGGTCGACCGTGATGATCCCCTTTTCCGAAGCCGCCGTCCCGGACATCGACCTCGACGAAGGGACGATCGTCGTCGATCCCGTCGCGGCCGGCCTTGCACCGGGCCCTGAGGACGAGGACGAAGATGTCGGCCTTGGCGAGGCCGGCGAAGCAGCCGCCGGAAAAACAGCGGCCGGCCAACGAAGGAAAGAGGAAGAGTGATGATCATCGTGTCGGGAACCCTACGCCTGAGCCCCGAGGATCTTGCAAAGCTTCGCGATCAGGCGGCGATCGTTCTGACCGAGACCCGAGCCGAAACGGGCTGCCTCGTCTACGCCTTCGCCGAGGATCTGCTGGAGCCCGGCCTCGTTCGGATCTACGAGGAATGGGAGAGCCGCGAGGCGCTTGCCGCCCATGGCAAGGCGCCGCACATCGCCGCGTGGCATGAGGCGCTCGCCGGCGTCACCGTCCTTGGACGTGATCTGAAACTCGTCGAGGCCGGCAGGGCCGAGCCGCTCGGCTGATGGCCTTTCACGCGACGATCCTGACGCTTTATCCGGAGATGTTTCCCGGGCCGCTCGGCGTCTCGCTGGCGGGCCGGGCGCTGGAGCGCGGCGACGCCGTGATCGAGACCCGGCAGATTCGCGACTTCGGCAGGGGAAAGCACCGGGCCGTCGACGACACGCCGGCCGGTGGCGGTGCCGGCATGGTTCTGCGGGCCGACGTCCTTGCCGATGCCATCGACGCGTCTTCGCCCGCAGGCGATACCCGTCCTCGGCTGTTGATGAGCCCGCGCGGCCGGCCGCTGACGCAAGGCTTCGTGCGGGATCTGGCTGCGGGCGAGGGGGCGCTGATCGTCTGCGGACGCTTCGAGGGTATCGACGAGAGGATCATCGAGGGGCGCGGCCTCGTCGAAGTCTCGATTGGCGACTACGTGCTGTCGGGCGGCGAGATCGCCGCCATGGTGCTGCTCGACGCCGTAATCCGGCTTCTGCCCGGCGTCATGGGCAACGATCTGTCCGGGATCCATGAAAGCTTCGAGACACCGCTGCTCGAGCACCCGCATTACACACGGCCGGCAGAGTGGGAAGGGCGGGTGATCCCGCCGGTGCTCTCATCGGGCGATCATGGCGCAGTCGAGCGCTGGCGCCGCGCCGAGGCCGAGCGGATCACGCGCGAACGCCGACCCGATCTTATAGAGCGTGATCCCGAATAGTGGGAACCGGTTTTCGGAAAAGATCATGCCCCGACAAGAGGATAGAGCGGGAGGGTGAGCGAGGCTCATCTCACCCCGCTCTAGCCCCGAGAGGCCGGAGGGACGACGGCACGTCGTGATCTCCAGCCATTTCGACGCCATTTCGAGGGATGAGCGTCAGCGTCGGCGGGCGCGGCCAGTCGAGCGTTTCGGCCGCGTGGTCGAACGGCTGCGCTTCTGTGGGGCGGATGTCTGCGCATGGCCGGAGCGATCGGCAAAGAGGTCGCTTGCCTCGCCAGCTTCCGCAACCCGGTCATCGGACGCTTTTGCGCTGAGGGCATCGGCCTTGGCACGCGAGGGTTTCGATGCGGCCTTGCCGGCGGTTCCGGGACTGGCCGTTGCCGCCTTGGTCGCCGCCGCCTCTGCCGGCTTTTCAGCCTTGGCGTCGTCCTTGGTCGCGGCGGGCTGTCGTGGAGCCTCCGGCTTTGCCGGCCCGTCCGTCTTTGCGCCCGCAGCTTTTGCGGCTGGCTCCGCCTTGATCGCAGGGGCCGCGGCCGGGCTCGCCTTGGATGAGGCGACGGCCGGCTTCGACGTGGGCTTATCGTCGGGCTGCTTTGCGATGGCCTCGGCTTTCGCCGCAGGCTCGTCCGATTTCGGCTCCGCCTTCGCGGCAGGCGTTTCGGCTTTCGTTGTCGCGTTCTTTTGCGGTTCCGCTCCCTTTGTGGAAGCCGTCTTGGGTGTCTCGGCCGGCTGCGCCTTTGGCGCCGAGCCGTTGGTCGCAGCGGGGCTTGCCGTCGCTCCGGAGGTCCGGGCCGGTTCCCGTGCGATATAGGGGGCCGAGAAGCCGGAATTGTTGCTGCCGGCAAACGAACCGAAGGACAGGTTTGCCGCTTCCATGGCGGTCGACATCATCGCCTTTGCCGGCGCTGCCATCGCGTTCATCGCCGCGTTGAAGCCGCCGAGCCCTGCGACGGCGCCCACACCGCTTTCTCCCGCCATCGAGACCGTCCGCCCGAGCGTCCCGGCCTTGGCCTGGCGCTCCGCATAGGCGCCGATCCGGTGGGGTCCCTTGCCGGTTTCGGCAGGCGCCTTCGGCGGCTTGGCGCCGGTATGCGTCGTGCCGTGGGTCAGCGCGAAGTCGACGATGCGCGGGGCGATCTCCGCCCGATAGCGCGAGCCGTTGAAGACGCCGTAATGGCCGACCTTTGCCTGAACGTAGTGGACGCGCTTGTCTTCCGGGATGTTGACGCAGAGCGTCTGCGCCGCTTCCGTCTGGCCGACGCCGGAGATGTCGTCATTCTCGCCCTCGACGGTGAGAAGCCCGGTCCGGCGAATGGCCGTCAGATCGACGCGCTTGCCGTGATGGGTGATCTCGCCCTTTGGCAGGGAATGCTTGACGAAGACCTCGTCGACCGTCTGCAGATAGAACTCGGCGGTCATGTCCATGACGGCGTTGTACTCGTCATAGAAGGTCCGGTGCTTTTCAGCCGGATCGCCGTCGTCCTTCACCAGATGCCAGAAGAAGTCCTTGTAGGCGATGACGTGGCGGTCGAGATTCATCGACATGAAGCCGGTCAGCTGCAGGAAGCCCGGATAGACCTGACGCATGAAGCCGGCATGGGGGAAGGGAACCGACATGATGACGTTGTCGCGGAACCAGTCGATGCCGCGTTCCTTGGCCAGATCGTTGACCGCCGTCGGGTTGATGCGGGTGTCGATCGGCCCGCCCATCAGCGTCATGGTGGCGGGAGCGCAGGGATCCTCCGCCTCTTCCATCACCGCCGTTGCCATCAGTACCGGCACGGCCGGCTGGCAGACACCGATCACATGCGTGTCCGGGCCGAGGAAGCGCAGGATCTCGATGACGTAGTCGACATAGCTGTCGAGATTGAAGGCGCCCATGGAGAGCGGAACCGTGCGGGCGTCCTTCCAGTCGGTGATGTAGACGTCCGCATAGGGCAGCAGCGCTTCGACGGTGCCGCGCAAGAGCGTCGCGTAATGGCCCGACATCGGCGCGACGATGAGAATGCGCGGATCCTTGCCGTGGCCCTTGGGCAGGGCGCGCTCGAAATGCAGAAGATCACAGAACGGCTTCGACCAGACCGGCTTGTCGACCACCGGAACCCGGTAGCCGCGGATGGTCGTCTCGTCGAGCCCGAATTGCGGCTTGCCATAGACGCGCGTCGTCCGCTCGAACAATTCGGCGATCGCCGCGAGAGAGCGGCCCGCCGTCGTGTGAGACATCGGATTGAGCGGGTTCTGGTAGAAGAGACGAGTAGCGTCCGCCACGGCGCGGAACGGCGTCAGCGCGGCATGATTCCACTCGTAGAGCTGATAAAGCATTGCGACGGCCTTCCGTTTTCGGGAAATATATCAATCATTGCTGCAATGCACAAATTCTGGCGCCGGCCTGCGGTCTCCCGGTGCCGCACTCAGAGCCACTTGACGCGAAAGTGACGGTCTGCCGACAGGGCCTCGAACCCCGTTCCGGCAAAGAGGTCTTCGCAAGAGTTAAGCGGAAAATCCTTTCGTGAAACCTTCATGAAGCCCCTCTGATCATAAGATGACGATTCGTGACCGGAGTCGAGAGCTGGCGAAACGACGATGGCGCGGTGATAAAACCACCGTGCCCTTTGCGTCACGGCATCGATGAGAGCTGCGTCGATGCCCCGGGCGGCAAGGCGCGGGTCGATGCGGATTTCACTGACGAAGTAGAAGTCGATGCGGTCGCCGGCCGCCGCAAACCCCGCAATAGCGCCTGTCCGCTTGTCGGCGGCGACGAAAATCTCGTGAGAGACGAGATGAGTGACGAAGTCGGCAAGGCTTTGGCGCTTGATCTCGCCGGCCGCCGGCAAGCAGGCCATCCGCAGACGGAACAGGGCCTCTGCCTCGCCCGGCTCCATCATGCGGATCCGGTAGCCCTTCGGAGCAAAACCCTTGAACGCTTTGCGTCCCGGCCGTGGCTCCATGCGTTGCCGGCCTTCGCCCTGATCAGCCGTCATAGCCCTCGACGATGATCATGTCCGCCTCGGCAACCTGCTCGCGGATCGCCTTGGCCTTCTGGTAGTCGTCGCTCTCGTAGCAGGCGCGTGCGGCCTCGACGCTGTCGAATTCGATGACGACATTGCGCCCCCGCGCGGTGCCTTCGAGCGAAGTCAGCTCTCCGCCGCGGACGAGAAATCTGGCGCCATGGGCCTCGAAGGCCGGTTTGGCCGCCGCGACATATGCCCTGTATCCCTCGGGGTCACGTACGTCGACGCGCGCGATCCAGTATCCCTTGGCCATGTCTGTCCTCCCTGTCGATGTTGGATTGCCGGCGCTCAGCCGATGGCGGCGCCCATTTCTGCGAGAATGTCTTGCGCTGCCGCGCGCTTGTCGGCGGCCCCGGTGATCGGCCGGCCGACGACGAGATGCGACGCGCCGGCGTCAAGCGCCCCGGCCGGCGTCGCCACCCGCTTCTGGTCGCCGCTGTCGCTGCCCGCGGGACGGATGCCGGGGGTGACGATCGCCATGTCGCCGCCGATAACCTGGCGAATCTCGGCCGCTTCCGCCGGAGAGGCGACGACACCACCCATGCCGATGTCGCGGGCCTGGCGAACACGCAAGCTGACGAGATCCCGGATCGTCGTCTGGTATCCGCTGGCCGTCAGATCCTGATCGTCGAGCGATGTGAGGACCGTGACGCCGAGAAGGGTGAGGGCGCTGCCGCTCGCCGCCTTCACGGCGGCGCGCATGGCGTGGGGGTAGGCGTGGATCGTCAGCATCGAGGCGCCCAGTTCGGCGGCGCTCTCAACGCCCTTTTCGACGGTGTTGGAGATATCCAGCATCTTCATGTCGAGGAAGACGCGTTTTCCCGAAGCGGCGAGTTCGCCGACCAAAGGCAGGCCGCCGGCAAGCGCCAGCTGGAACCCGATCTTGTAGAAGGTCACGCTGTCGCCAAGGGTCTCGACGATCGTCTCAGCCTCTGCGCGGCTGGTCACGTCCAGTGCGACGATCAGCCTGTCCCTGGCGCTGTCTACGCTCACGTCCATCCTCCTCGCCCTGCTCGATGCGGGCTCGCGAGGTCGTCATCTCATTCCTGAGGCGGAATGTCGACCGTGACGGTGGTGCCGGTCGTATGGGAATTCACATCGATCTCGGCGTCGAGCCCTCGAACCAGGGAAACCGCGATCCTGCCGCCGAGCCCGCCCTCCGTCTGGCGCGCCTTCTGCCGGCGCGGAGCCTGTTCGCCGGACTCGACGATCTCGCTGCCCGTTGCCTTCGAGGAGCCGCGCGACATGCCCATGGATTCGGCAAGATCGCGGGCCTCGTTGACCGCGCCCTCCTGATCCGCCGCATTGCGGGCGTCTTCCGTGATCTCGTCGATTTCCTCCGACTCGAGGGGCTTGGGCTTGGAGGGGCCGTAGGGCCAGTTGCTGTCGCTCGGCAAACCGATGCCGTCGTCCGTCACGGTCATTCGGATGACGCCGGAGGACAGCATCTTGAGCCGCGCTTCGACGAGACCCTCCTCGCGCCCCTCGAAGGCATGCTTCAGGGCGTTGGTCAGGAGTTCGGAGAACAACAGGCCGATGCGCGCCGCCTGATCGACCTTCACCTCGACGGCGTCGCAATCGACATTGATGCGAACCGAGCGGCGTCCGTCGAGATGGCCGATGGTGGCGGCGATGCGGCTGACGTAAGCGCCAAGAGGAACTCGCTCGGAGCGGTGCGAGCCGACGCCCGATTCGGTCATTTCCTGATAGAGAAGCTGCAGGCTCTCGATCCGCCTCGCAAGCGCGCTGAAGGCTTCCTTGCTGCTCTTGGCCCGCGCCTGCATTCGGATCATGCCGACGATCATCGAGAGATGGTTTTTGACCCGGTGCTGGATCTCGCCGAGGACAGCATCGACCGGCGCATCCTGACCGATCGTCTTGGACACTTTTGCGTCTTCGCCATCGCTCATGTCGCGCTGGACACCGAGGAAGCACTGGATCTTGTCACTGTCGTCATAGAGCGGCGTGATCATCAGCCGGTTGACGAATTTCGTGCCGTCGGCGCGATAGTTCAGGATGTCGAGCGAGATGTCCCGCTCCTCGCGCAGGGCTTCCCCGATCTGGCGCGAATGTTCCGGATCGGTCTCGTCGCCCTGGAGGAATCGGCAATTGCGCCCGATCGTCGCCGCTGCGGCGTAGCCGGTAATCCGCTCGAAGGCGGTGTTGGCGTAGATGATGGGATTGTCGTCGAGATGGGGGTTGGTCAGGACCAGGGCCAGTGGAAGCTTGGCAAGCGCGGCCGTCGTGACGTTCGAGGGAACACCGTAGGCCTGCGAATTGTCGTCGTCTCGCTTGTCCATGAAACCTCACCAGCGCCCGTTGGGCACACCGTATCGATAGAGCCGTGAATTTGCGAAATCAGCGCAAGGAAAACCCGGAGCGGCTGCAGCGCCGGCAACCGGTCCAGGGCGTAAGAGTGGTTACCGCAACAACATCGGCCCAAGACACCTGATTTTCAAGGGGCCATATTTACCCGGCTACGATAGAAATCCCTATGATTGCATGGCGTTGGTCGCAATTTCGCCGGATGGTTGGGGATGCCGCAAGCCGCGACCAGGCTCGCGACCAGGCTATTGTGACGAATGATCTTTTGTCGGCGGGCTCGAGCCGATGGCCGAGCCGTTCAGTGCGCGGCTTCCCAGTCTTTTGCCGCTTTCGCGTCAACCTCGAGTGGAACGGACAAATTGACGCGGGGGCCGGGCGCTTCCGCCATGATCCGCTGCACGAGCGGCAATGTCGCCTCGATTTCGTCCTCCGGTACCTCGAAGACCAGTTCGTCATGGACCTGCAGGAGCATTTTCGCCGCAAGGCCCGCCTCGGCCAGCGCACTTTCCATCCGGATCATCGCCCGGCGGATGATGTCGGCGGCCGTGCCCTGGATTGGCGCGTTGATCGCCGCGCGCTCGTTGAAGGCCCGCATGGCCGCGTTGGGAGACTTGATGTCGGGATAATGCGCCCGCCGGCCGAACAGCGTCTCGACATAGCCGTGCTCTTTGGCAAACGCTTTGGTCGCGTCCATGTAATCGCGAATGCCGGGGAAGCGCTCGAAATAGCGCTTGATGTAGAGGCCGGCTTCCTCGCGCGGGATCGACAGCTGGTTGGCGAGACCGAAGGCCGAAATGCCGTAGATGATGCCGAAATTGATCGCCTTCGCCCGCCGCCTGACGTCGGAGGGCATGCCCTCGACCGGGACGCCGAACATTTCCGACGCGGTCATCGCATGGATGTCGAGGCCTTCGAGAAAGGCCTGTTTGAGCTGCGGAATGTCGGCGATGTGGGCGAGAATGCGCAGCTCGATCTGGCTGTAGTCGGCCGAAAGGAGCTTGGTGCCCTCGGGCGCGACGAAGGCCGTGCGGATCGCTCGGCCTTCCTCCGTCCTCACCGGAATGTTCTGCAGGTTCGGCTCGGAAGATGAAAGGCGACCCGTCGTGGTCGAGGCCATGGAATAGGAGGTGTGGATCCGGCCGCGCGCGTCCATGTGGTGGGGCAGGGCGTCGGTATAGGTGCCCTTCAGCTTGGTCAGCTGCCGCCATTCGACGATCCTGGCCGGCAGTTCGTGGCCTTCCGCGGCCAACTCTTCCAGCACCTTGACGTCGGTCGACCACTGGCCGCCCTTGGTCTTCTTGCCGCCGGGCAGGTTTAGCTTGCCGAACAGGATCTCGCCGAGCTGCTTGGGCGAGCCGGGATTGAATTCCTCGCCGGCAAGTTCGGCGATGTCGGCTTCGAGCGCGCCCTGCTTCTGGGCGAACCGCCCGGACAGCCGCGACAGGATCTGCCGGTCGACCATGATCCCGCGCTCTTCCATCCGCGCCAGCACCGGAACGAGCGGCTTTTCCAGCCGCTCATAGACCGAGGCGAGGCCTTCGGCGGCGAGGCGCGGTTTCAGGACGCGCCAGAGCCTCAGCGTCACGTCGGCATCCTCGGCGGCGTAGTCGGTGACCTTCCGGATATCGCAGGCGGCGATCGGCACCGCCTTCTTGCCCGAGCCGCAGAGATCCTTGAACGAGATCGGCTTGTGGCCGAGGAAGCGCTCCGACAACTCGTCCATGCCATGGCCGGAGAGCGAGGCCGAGGCGTCGAGGGCGTAGGAGATCAGCATGGTGTCGTCGAAGGGCGCGACGGTGATGTCGTGACGCATCATGACGAGAAGGTCGTATTTGCTGTTCTGGCCGATCTTCAGGATCGCGGGATCTTCGAGCACCGGCTTCATCAGCGCCAGCGCCGCCTGAAGCGGGATCTGCGGGCCGATTTCCTCTTCGGCCGACTTCTCCGACAGAAGATCCGTTTCGCCGCCGGGCGGGACGTGGCCGAGCGGCACATAGGCGGCCCGGCCCGGGGAGACGGCGAAGGAGACGCCGACGAGCTTGCCGTTCATCGCCGACAGGCTGTCGGTCTCGGTGTCGAAGGCGAGGATGCCGGTCTCCGCCGCCTCGGCGAGGAAGGCGGCGAGGGCGGCTTCGTCGCGGATCGTCAGATAGGACCCGTGGTCGAAACTGGCGGCAGCCGCCTCGTTGCGACGCTGTTCGACGAGGCCTTGCGGCGTCATCGCCAGCCGGGCTTCGCCGCCTTCGCCCGCCGTCACCGCCGTGCCGGCCGCGCCCGGATCGAGATCGGGACCCCGCGCCGGCCCGTCGACCTTGATGTCGGCGGTCTCGACGTCGCTGGCCGAAACCTCGAGTGTCGCCGCGACCCGGCGGGTGAGGGTGGTGAACTCCATCGCCTTCAGGAAGGCGATCAGCTTCTCGCCGTCCGGCTCGTGCAGAAAGAGGTCGTCCAGCGGCGTATCGAGAGGGGTGTTCTGGTCGAGGGTCACGAGGCGCTTCGACAGGCGCGCCTGCTCGGCGAAATCGATGAGGTTCTGCCGCCGCTTGGCCTGCTTGATCTCCTCGGCGCGCTCCAGAAGGGTTTCGAGGTCGCCATAGTCGTCGAGAAGCTGTGCCGCCGTCTTTGGCCCGATCCCCGGAACCCCCGGCACGTTGTCGGAGCTGTCGCCGACGAGCGCCTGCAGGTCGATCATCTTGTCGGGATAGACGCCGAACTTCTCCTTCACCTCTTCGGGCCCGAGGCGCTTGTCCTTCATCTGGTCGTAGAGGATCACCCCCGGCCCGACGAGCTGCATCAGGTCCTTGTCCGACGAGACGATGGTGACGTCGCCGCCGGCCGCGACGGCCTCCCGCGTATAGGTGGCGATCAGGTCGTCGGCCTCATAGCCCTGCTTCTCGATGCAGGGCAGGTCGAAGGCGCGGACCGCCTCGCGGATGACGGCGAATTGCGGCACGAGGTCTTCGGGCGGGGCCGTGCGGTTGGCCTTGTACTGGTCGTAGAGCTCGTTGCGGAAGGTCGTCGACGAATGGTCGAAGATCACCGCGAAATGGGTCGGTGCGGTGCCCAGCGAGGTGTCGCGGGATTCCTCGACGAGCTTCCACAGCATGTTGCAGAAGCCCGAAACCGCGCCGACGGGCAGGCCGTCGGACTTGCGCGTCAGCGGCGGGAGCGCGTGATAGGCCCGGAAGATGTATGCCGAGCCGTCGACGAGGAAGAGGTGATCGCCTTTTTTCATGGCAAGCGTGGTATCGCGCGCGTGTCGGACTGTCCATCGCCGGAAACGGCTCGAAGCTTTGAACGCGTGTAGAGGCTCTCGCTTGGCCTCACCTCCGGCAGTTTTCCCGCAATGCGGGCAGCGAGCGACCAGATAAACGTTGCCAAAAAGTCACGTTGCTTGTTTTCTCCGAGAAACCGCCGGTTTTCGGCGTTGCATCCTGGTCCGATCCATGTTCATTTTGGGCAAATCACCCAATTCACGTCGATGTGAGAGGGTGCACCTTATGCCAAGCTTGATTTTGGTGCGCGCGAGTCGCACTATAATGGCCGACGACGCGCTTCAAAGCGTCGTATTCGGCCAAGGCATGTCCCCCGCTTTAGAGCCGAAATTTGAGATGCCGAGGTCCTCTTCCCCCTCTTAAGGACCGGCGTCGTGAGAGTGCAAGAGAGTCGTCACGGCGTATCCCCCTCCAGGCCGTGGCGGCTCTCTTCCATTTTACGGTCCCTTTTCCCCTTCCGTCTGACGCCCGGTCCTCTTCGTCTGGGACTCGATCGTCCTTGTGAGTGGCCGCCAGCCGCCAACGCCACGCCCAGTCGGTCTGCGCGCGATGTGACGCTGGTTTGCGATCACACGTCAACCGTTTCTTCCCGTCTCGCGCATGCCATGACGATCGCGAAAGCTGCCGTCAGACCGCCGGCCGCAACGAGAAACGAGACCATCAATCCGTGGCCGATGGCCTGCGGCGAGCCGGGCCCGACGGCGCTTGCCCCGATGGAGGCGGCGAAAACCGCGCCGAGGACCGTTGTCCCGGTGATCAGACCGAGGTTGCGCGACAGGCCGATGAGGCCGGAGGCAACGCCCCGATCCGTTCGCGCCGCCTCAGCCATCACCGCCGTGCTGTTGGCGGCGAGAAACAGCTGGTAGCCGGGCGTCAGGACAAGCAGCGCCAGGACATATCCGGCGATCCCCAAGACCGCCGGCAGAAGCGCGAGGCCGGCCGCACCAGGGATCATCACGGCAAGACCGGCCAGCCTTGCCTTCGTCGCTCCCAGCCGATCGGTCGCCCATCCGGCGATGAGCCCCGTCAGGGCGGAAGTGATCGGCCCGACAGCCATGACGAGCCCGACCGCGACGGGATGAAGGCCGAGGCCGAAAGCGAGATAGAACGGGCCGACGACGAGCGTCGCCATCATCACGCCTGAAACGAGAAGGTTGGCCGCAAGTCCGCCGGCCGTCGCGGGGCGTCGCAAGGCGGCGATGTCGATCAACGGCGCGGGCGCCTGCCACTCGAGGCGGACAAAGAGAATGAGGCCGACGATCGCCGCGGCGAGAAACGCCGCGCGAATTTCGCCGACGCCCGCATTGGATCGCGAGGCGATGGCGAGGCAGTAAGCGGTCAAGGTTGCCGCCAAGAGCAGCGCGCCGGCCATGTCGAACTGCCGCTTGCGCGGCTTCGGCGTCTCCGCCCGAGGCGGCAGAACTCGCAATGCCAGCGCCGCATTGAGCGCACCGAGCGCTGCGAGAAGGACGAAACAGGCCCGCCATCCCGGTCCGGACACCAGCACACCGCCGAGCGACGGGCCGAGCGCCGTGCCGACGGCCGACATCGTGCCGAAAAGCCCCATGGCGCGGCCGATCCGCTCGTCCAACACGATCTCACGCAGGAGCGAGAGCGCGGCCACGGTGAGGATGGCCGCTCCGATGCCCTGACCGGTTCGCGCGGCGAGAAGCCACGGCAGCGTCGGCGCGATGCTGCCGGCGAGCGATGAGGCGGCGAACAGCAAGATCCCGGCGAAGAGGACCCGGCGTGGTCCAAAGACGTCGGCCGCCTTTCCGGCACCGGCGATCGTGACGGTCGTCGCCAGGAGATAGGCGAGCACCACCCACTGAACCTCGGAGAAAGGCCGGAGAAACGCTTGCGCGATGGCCGGGAGTGCGACGTTGGCGATGCTGATGCCGAGGGACGCCAGCAGCGTCGAGAGAGCCAGTGTCGCGATCGGCCACGACAGGAGGCCGGGCTCGTGGGCGGATGGATCGGTTGTCACGGCGGTCTTCCCCTTGCCTGTCATCGGCTGAAGGGGCACGCTACGACTTCAAGCCAAGTTGAGGTCAAGGATGAAACTGATCGATATCGGCGAGGTCTCCGCCCGCTCCGGCGTGCCGCCTTCGACGCTGCGCTACTATGAGGAGATCGGGCTGATTCAGTCGCTCGCCCGCACCGGTTTGAGACGGCAGTTCGGCCCGCAGACCCTCGTTCAACTGTCCCTGATCGCGCTCGGCAAGACCGCCGGCTTCAGCCTGAGCGAGATTGCAGGCATGTTCGGTAGGGGAGGTGCCCCGGACTTGCCGCGGGAGGGGCTGCATGCGCGCGCCGACGCGCTCGAGGGGCAGATCCGTCAGCTCTCTACTCTGGCCAAAGCACTGCGCCACGTCGCCGACTGCCCGGCGCCGACGCATCTGGAATGCCAGAAGTTCCAACGATTGTTGCGGGTCGCCGGCCGGAGGCAAGGCTGACACGCCGGCAGTCGGTGGAACCGTCAGCAATCACCGCGGGAGCTCGGCCGAGCGGCAAGGCCGTCACGGATGCTCGGCGATCACTTCCAGAAAGGCGTCGCCATAGCGGTCCAGCTTGGCCTGTCCGACGCCGGGCACCTTGGCCATCTCGCCGCGTGAGGTGGGACGGCTCGCTGCGAGGGCGATCAGCGTCTTGTCATGGAAAATCACGTAAGGCGGGACATTCTGCTCGCGCGCCAGCTCCATGCGCGTCTGCCGCAGCGCCTGAAACAGATCGCGGTCCCCCTCGGCGATGGCGGACTGGGTCTGGGTTCTTCCGGCCTTCTCGCGCCTTGCGCGCGGGGGCGAGGGAACGCGAAGCATCAGCGTCGGCTTTTCGCGCAGGAACGTCCGGCCTAAGGGCGCGATCGACAGGCCGCCATGGCCGGCGAGGTCGACGGCGACAAGGCGCAACGCGATCAGTTGACGCAGGATCGCCCGCCAGGCGCGCTTGTCATACTCGGTGCCGATGCCGAAGGTGGAAATCTGATCGTGGCCGAACTGCAAGATGCGCTCGTTCGTGGCGCCGATGAGCACGTCGATCGTGTAGGCCTGCCCGAAGCGTTCGCCTGTGCGGTAGATGCAGGACAGCGCCTTCTGCGCGGCGATCGTGCCGTCGAAGAGTTCCGGCGGCTCGGCGCAGGTGTCGCAATTGCCGCAGGGTTCGCAATGGTCGCCGAAATAGGACAGGAGCACCTGCCGGCGGCAGCCGGCGGTTTCGGCGAGGCCGAGCAGCGCATCCAACTTCTGCCGCTCGACGCGCTTGCGCTGTTCGGGCGCGTCGGACTCCTCGGTGAAGCGGGTGCGCAGCGCGATGTCCTCGGCGCCGTAGAGCATCAGCGTGTCGGAGGGCAGGCCGTCGCGCCCGGCGCGGCCGGTCTCCTGATAGTAGGCCTCGATGCTGCTCGGCAGGTCGACATGGGCGACGAAGCGCACGTCCGGCTTGTCGATCCCCATGCCGAAAGCGATGGTCGCGACCATGACCACGGCCTCGCCGTGCTGGAAGCGGAGCTGGTTTTCTTCGCGCGCCGCCTTGTCCATGCCGGCGTGATAGGCAAGCGCGTCATACCCCTCGACGCGAAGAAAGGCGGCGGTCTCCTCCGTCTTGCGCTTGGACAGGCAGTAGACGATGCCGCTTTCGCCTTCGTGGCGCTTGAGAAAGCCCTTCAGCTGGGCGCGGGGATTGTCCTTCTCCTCGATGGCATAGCGAATGTTGGGACGGTCGAAGCCGGCAATGAAAGCATCGGCTTCCGCGATGTCGAGATGGGACTGGATCTCGGCACGGGTCGGCGCGTCGGCCGTCGCCGTCAGCGCCATGCGCGGCGTGTCGGGAAACTGGCGGACGAGCGTGTCGAGCTGGCGGTAGGACGGGCGGAAATCATGCCCCCACTGAGAGAGGCAGTGGGCTTCGTCGATGGCGATCAGCGACAGCCGCGCGCGGCCGAGCTGTTCCAGCACCTCGTTGCGCAAGAGCGTCTCGGGCGCGACATAAAGGAGGTCGAGGCGGCCGGCATGTATGTCCCGCCACAAGGCGCGCCGCTCGTCGGCGGGCAGGTCCGAGTTGAGGGCCGCTGCCCTGACGCCGGCCTGCCGCAGGGCGGCCACCTGATCGGCCATCAGCGCTAGCAGGGGCGAAACCACCAGTCCCATGCCGGGCCTGACGATCGCCGGGATCTGGTAGCAGAGCGACTTTCCGCCACCCGTCGGCATCAGCACGAAGGCGTTGTTGCCGGCGATGACATGATCGACGATGCCTGCCTGCGGGCCGCGGAACGCGTCGTAGCCATAGACCGTCTTCAGGACGTCGAGGGCGGTGGTGGTCGTTTCGATCTGCATGAAAATTTTCGGAAGGGCCCCTCGTCGCAGCGTCGCCGCGGGAAATTCTTCGATCGCGCTCGCCGGCGGGCGACTTCAGACAGCGTGCCGGCAGCGCTGACATGACGCTCTTCTACAGAGAACGGGAGGGAGTCGAAAGCCGCACGAACGACCCGGCCCCGCCATGGTGACAGGGCTATCGCATATGGCAATGCGCAAACAACTGAGGGGCGGAAAACCAGAGCCATGGAAAGCTCTCGCGGGAAAAAGGATGCTTTTGTCGAGTACTTGATCGAGAAGGCGCACCATTCGACGCTTCGTCATTCTCGGGCTCCGTCCCGAGAATCCAGATCCTTTCGACAGAACAGAAGCTTAACTGGCCCACTGGATGCTCGGGACGGGGCCCGAGCATGACGAGCGCGATGACAACGAATGCCTGATTTGTGAAAGCCGAGTCCTCGGTATGCGCCGTTAGACGAGACTCTCACGCACCATGGCATCCAGCAGGGCGCAGGGCGCTCTAACGGAACGCCCTCGACGGCGACCCGTCATGGGCGGCGATGGTCTGGCCGTCCTCGATCTCGAGCAGCTTGACGTCGTAGCCCCAGAGATTGGCGAGGTGATGCAGCACCTTGGCGGCGTCCCGGCTTTCCAGGGTGATGCCGTCGACGACGTTGTGGTGGAGGATCAGCTTGCGGTCGCCGGCAAGGTCCACGTCGGCGACCTGGATGTCGGGATCCTGCCGGCCGACGTCGAACTGCCGCGACAGGGACTGGCGCACCGCCTTGTAGCCCCGCTCGTCGTGGATCGCGGCGACGACGATGTCGTCGTCTTCCGAATCGTCGATCAGCCGGAACAGCTTCTGCTTGCGGATCACGTTGGGGCTGAGGAACTGCAGGATGAAGCTCTCGTCGCGATAATTCGCCCAGGCGTCGCGCAAGACGCCATAGGCATCGCCGCAGCCTGCGAAATCGGGAAAGAACGAGCGGTCCTCGGCCGTCGGATTGGTCGCGATCCGCTCGATGTCCTCCATCATCGCAAAGCCCAGCGCATAGGGGTTGATGCCCGAATAGCGCGGGTCGTCATATTCCGGCTGGAAGACGACGCTGGTGTGCGAGTGCAGGAACTCCATGAACGAGCCGTCGGTGATCTTGCCCTGTTCGTGCAGCCGGGTCATCAGCCGATAGTGGCTGAAGGTGGCGCAGCCCTCGTTCATCACCTTGGTCTGGCGCTGGGGATAGAAATACTGGGCGATCTGGCGAACGATGCGGATCAGCTCGCGCTGCCAGCCGGCGAGGCGCGGGGCGTTCTTTTCGAGGAAATAAAGGATGTTCTCTTCGGGCAGGCCGAGGAGCTGGCGTCGGCGCTCGGCGTCCATGTCGCGCTTCGGACCGGTGGCCGTCTTCGGCAGGGTGCGCCAGAGGTCGGAGAAATGCTCCTCGGCGAAGGCCTGCCGCTCCTCCAGCCGCCGCTGCTCGGATTTCAGGTCGAGCGAATGCTTGCCGGGGTAGCGGTGGATGCCGTGGCTCATCAAGGCATGGGCGGAATCGAGGATCTGCTCGACCGTCTCCTGGCCGTAGCGATCCTCGCAGGAGGCGACGTATTTCTTGGCGAAGTCGAGATAGTCGAGAATGCTCGTCGCGTCGGTCCACTGCTGGAAGCAGTAGTTGTTCTTGAAGAAGTGGTTGTGTCCGAAGGCGGCGTGGGCGAGCACCAGCGTCTGCATCGTCGCGGAGTTTTCCTCCATGACATAGACGATGCAGGGGGAGGAATTGATGACGATCTCGTAGGCGAGGCCCTGCCAGCCCTTGCGATAAAGGGTCTCGTTCCTGACGAAATGCTTGCCGAAGGACCAGTGCTTGTAGAACAGCGGCATGCCGGTCGAGGCATAGGCGTCGAGCATCTGCTCGGAAGTGATCACCTCGATCTGGTTGGGATAGATGTCGAGGCCGAGTTCCTTCTCGGCGATCTCGCCGATCGCGTCATAGACGCGCTGGAGCAGCGGAAAATCCCAGTCGCGGCCGGTGAAGAGCGGTGTGCCGCCTGGGCGAGGGGCGTTTGTGGTCGTCTCGGCGATGAGTGCCATCAGCTCGTCTCCGCGGTTTCGTCGCGGCGCTCGAAGAGTTCCCGGAACACCGGATAGATGTCGCGCCGGTCGTTCACCTTGCGCATCGCCATCGGCAGGTTCGGCCGGATCAGCTCCTGATAGGCCCGCCACAGCGTGGTTTCCTGCCGGGCGAATACGCCGTCCTCGCGGTCGAATTCCCCGCGCCCGACCTGGAGATAGGCATAATATTGCGCCATCGGCAGGATGGTCTCGCGCAGGAGGGCGACCGAACGGGCATTGTCCGACGAGAGATTGTCGCCGTCCGAGGCCTGCGCGGCATAGATGTTCCACTCATCGGCCGGAAACCGGAGCTTGGCGATCTTCGCCATCTCGATCAGCGCCGAGGAGATCACCGTGCCGCCGGATTCGCGCGAATGGAAGAAGGTCTCCTCGTCGACCTCCTTGGCCTCGTGGGTATGGCGGATGAAGACGATCTCGACCTGCTTGTAGCGCCGCGTCAGGAACAGATAGAGCAGTGAGAAGAACCGCTTGGCGAGGTCCTTCATCTGCTCGTCCATCGACGCCGAAACGTCCATCAGGCAGAACATCGCGGCCCTTGCGATCGGCTCCGGCGTCACCTCGATGCGGCGGTAGCGAAGATCCACCGGATCGATGAAGGGGATGACCTTGGCGCGGCGCTCCTGGCGCTCGATCTCGGCCTTGAGCGCGGCGATCCGTTCGGATTCACCGAACTTGGCCTCGAGGTCGAGAAGCTCGCGGCGCATCTCCTCCAGCTCGACCGGGTTCGGCCGCCTCAGCGCGATCCGCCGCGACAGGCTGCGCCGCATCGTCCGCCCGACCGAGAGCGAGGCCGGCGATCCGGAGGTCTTGAAGCCCGCCGGATGACGCTTCTCGGCGGAGTCGCCCATCACCTGGCGCTTGGCGAGATTGGGCAGTTCGAGGTCTTCCAGGAACAGGTCGAGAAATTCGTCGCGTGACAGGACGAAGCGGAAATTGTCTTCGCCCTCGCCGTCGGCGCTGCCTTCGGAGCCCGAGCCGGCGCCCTGCTTCGGCCGCTCGATGCGGTCGCCGGAGACGAACTTCTTGTTGCCGGGCAGCACATAGTCGCGCATGCCGCCGTCGCGCCCGGCGTGAAAGCTCGGCTCATGGACGTCGTCGGCCGGGATGGTGACGGCGCCGCCGCCGTCGATCTCCCGGATCTTGCGGGAGCCGGAGGCCTCGCGCACCGCCTGCTTCACGAGCGCCCGGGCGCGCCGCATGAAGCGTTGGCGGTTGGCGAGGCTCTTGCCTCCCGGGTCAGGACGACGGTCGATGATGTGCATAAGCTGATCCCGTGGAAAGCGTCAGAACGCTCAGCTTGCCTGCCTGACACGCATATACCATTCGACGAGACGCCGCACCTGCCTTGGCGTAAAGCCGCGTTCGACCATGCGCTCGACGAACTCGTTGTGCTTCTTCTCGGTCTCCGAATCCTTCTTCGATCCGAAGGAGATCACCGGCAGGAGATCCTCGACCTGGCTGAACATCCGCTTCTCGACGACGTCGCGGATCTTCTCGTAGCTCGTCCAGGAGGGGTTGTGGCCCTTGTTGGCCGCCCGCGAGCGCAGCGAGAACTTGACCACCTCGTTGCGGAAATCCTTCGGATTGGCGATGCCCGCCGGCTTCTCGATCTTGGTCAGCTCCTGGTTCAGGAGGTCGCGGTCGAGCAGCTGGCCCGTGTCGGGATCCTTGTAGTCCTGATCCTCGATCCAGGCGTCGGCATAGGAGACGTAGCGGTCGAAGAGGTTCTGGCCGTAGTCGTGATAGCTTTCGAGATAGGCCTTCTGGATCTCGTTGCCGATGAATTCGGCATAGCGCGGCGCGAGTTCGGCCTTGATGAATTCCAGATAGTCGCTCTCGACATCCTCGGGGAACTGCTCGCGGCGCACCGCCTGTTCGAGGACATACATCAGGTGAACGGGGTCGGCCGCGACTTCCTCGGTGTCGTGGTTGAAGGTCGCCGACAGCGCCTTGAAGGCAAAGCGCGTCGAGATGCCGTTCATGCCCTCGTCGACGCCGGCGGCATCGCGATATTCCTGCAGGGTGCGGGCCTTGGGATCGACCTCGCGCAGGCTCTCGCCATTATAGACCCGCATCTTGGCGTAGAGCGAGGAGTTCTCGTGCGGCTTCAGCCGCGAAAGGACGGCAAAGCGCGCCAGCATTTCCAGCGTGTCGGGCGCGCAGGGCGCCTCGGCGAGTTCGGAGCCCGCAACGAGCTTTTCGTAGATCCGCGTCTCCTCGTCGACGCGCAGGCAATAGGGCACCTTGATCACATAGATGCGATCGATGAAGGCCTCGTTGTTCTTGTTGTTCTTGAAGCTCTTCCACTCCGATTCGTTGGAGTGGGCCATGATCATGCCGGTGAAGGGGATCGCGCCGATATTCTCCGAGCCGACATAGGAGCCTTCCTGCGTCGCCGTCAAAAGCGGATGCAGCATCTTGATCGGCGCCTTGAACATCTCGACGAATTCGAGAACGCCCTGGTTCGCCCGGTTGAGGCCGCCGGAATAGGAATAGGCGTCCGGGTCGTTCTGGGCGAAGGTTTCGAGCCTGCGGATATCGACCTTGCCGACCAGCGACGAGATGTCCTGGTTGTTGTCGTCGCCGGGCTCGGTCTTGGCGACGCCGATCTGCTTGAGCCGCGAGGGCATCAGCTTGGCGACCTTGAACTTGGAGATGTCGCCGCCGAATTCGTCGAGCCGCTTCACGCACCACGGGCTCATCAGGCCGGACAGGCGGCGGCGGGGAATGCCGTATTCGGCCTCCAGCATCTCGCCCATGGTGGCCGGATCGAAGAGAACGAGCGGGCTCTCGAAGACCGGCGAGAGTTCGTCGCCAGCCTTCAACACGTAGACCGGCTGGTTCTCGATCAGATATTTGATCCGCTCGGCCAGCGACGACTTTCCGCCGCCGACGGGGCCGAGGAGATAGAGGATCTGCTTGCGTTCCTCGAGGCCCTGGGCGGCCTGGCGCAGGAAGGCGACGATCCGTTCGACCGTCTCCTCCATGCCGTAAAAGTCCGGAAAGGCCTTGTAGGTCCGGATCGTGCGGTTCTGGAATATCCTTCCTAGCCGCGAGTCCGTGGACGTATCCAGCATTTCCGGCTCGCCGATCGCGGCGAGAAGCCGTTCGTGCGGCCCTGCATAAAGGATCGGATCGTCCTTGCAGCTCTCGAGAAACTGCGACAGCGACATCAGCGTCTCGCGCCGCTGTTCGTATGTCCTGGCGTACTGGTCGAACAATGCACTCATTACCCACCTCCATTCGCCATGGCACGCTTCGGATTTTGTCCGCGGGGCGCGCCGGTCTGTCCCGTCAACTCACCATGCTACACTGCAAACCGTTGAAAACAATCATGAAATAATTTTGATGAAGGGCTTAACCCCCTTGCATTGGGCTGCCGAATCACCGACTATGCGCGCGCCGCACAAAAGTCTCCTCCGGGTCGCGGTCGCCATACCGCAGTGCAAAACAGTTTCACCCCGCCGGTCCCGAATCAAGTGGGCCCGGGCCCGAAAGCCTGCAAGACGCCCCAATAACTTCCGCTTCCGTCATGGGCCTCGTCGCTCGGGTGCTCGCGCTCCGGCTGAGGTCGGGGCTGTGTCTCTCGTTCAGGTTTGACCGACAAAACGGCGCGGATGCGGCGATATCGCTTCCTCGAAGGGCCGAAGTGCCGGGTCATTTCTCCATTTGCGGTGGCGACTGGCGCCTGTTTTGCCGCGATCTTGCGGTCTCATGAGCTGCGAGCTGCGCCGATCATCTCGTCGACGAATGCCGGGACCAGCGCCGAGGCGAGACCATGCCGCGCCTCGTCGAACAAAAAGCTTCCCTCGGAAGGCTCCAGATTGAGTTCGAGGGTCGAAATGCCGGCCGAACGAGCCTCGGCGACGAAGCCGGCCGCCGGATAGACCGCGCCGGAGGTGCCGATCGAGACGAAGAGATCCGCCGAGATCAGGCGTTCGGTGATCTCGTCCATATGATAGGGCATCTCTCCGAACCATACGACATCCGGACGCATGCCACCCACCTTGCCGCAGGCGCCGCAGGCAAGGGTGGTCGAGAGGTCGCCCGGTGCGTCTGCCCTCGCGCCGCAACGGGCGCAGAGCGATCGGACGAGCTCGCCATGCATGTGGATGACGGTTTTCGAGCCGGCCCGTTCGTGCAGATCGTCTATGTTCTGGGTGACGAGGGTCAGCTGGCCGGGAAATTCGGCTTCCAGCCGTGCAAGCGCGCGATGCGCCGGGTTCGGGTCCACCGCCGCAAGGCCGGCGCGGCGTGCATTGTAGAAGGCGTGGACCTTTTGCGGATCGCGGGCGAAGCCTTCCGGCGTCGCGACGTCCTCCAGCCGGACCTTCGACCAGATGCCGCCCACGTCGCGAAACGTCTCGACGCCCGATTCGGCGGATATGCCGGCGCCTGTCAGGACGAAGATCGCGCCAATGTCGCCGGCCCGCTTCATGCCGGAAGAATGTCGGCCGAGTTCACCCGTCGAACACCGAGATCGGACATGTCGCGCCATGCCTTCGCGAGCGATCCGTCGAGATCGATCGCCCGGCAGGCGTCCTCCACGACGGCGACCTCAAATCCCGCCTTGCGGCCATCCATCGCGGTCCAGCCGACACAGAAGTCCGTGGCAAGGCCGCAGACGAAAAGCCGTTTCACGCCGCGTTCCTCAACATAGCCGGCAAGGCCCGTTTTCGTCTCGTGGTCGGCTTCGACAAAGGCCGAATAGCTGTCGACATCGGGATGAAAGCCCTTGCGAACGACCATCTGGGCGGTCGGCACGACGAGCTCGCGGTGGAAGGCGGCGCCGGCCGAGCCCATGACGCAATGATCGGGCCAGAGCACCTGGGTGCCATAGGCGAGCTCGGTGGTTTCGAAGGGCTGGCGACCATGGCTGGACGCAAAGGAGATGTGCCCCGGCGTGTGCCAGTCCTGGGAGAGGACGATGACGGGGAAGCCTCCGGCCAGACGATTGATGACGGGAACGACTGCGTCACCATCGGGCACGGCAAGCGCGCCTCCGCCGCAAAAGTCGTTCTGGACATCGACGATAATGAGGGCGTCGCCGGCGCCGATCGCAGTCTTGCTCATGCGCTCAGCATGGCACTAAAGCCGGCGCGATAAAAGCGGCGCGACATAGGAAAAGGCCGGCGTAGCATTCGCCGCGCCGGCCTTTCGTCCGTCAGTCTCGCGCGTCGCCTGCCAGGCGATCAGTCCGTCAGGGAAGCACGCAGATCGCGGCCGTCTTCGAAGACCATGTGATCGCCGTCGCGGCGGAAGGTCAGTTCCCTGGTCTCGCCGCCTTCGAGCGCGGGAACCGCAATCGTCACGGACTGGCCGTCGGACAGGGTCGAGACGAAGCGGACGGGCGTTGCTGTCTCGCCGCCGGCGATGGTGGCGACGACCTTGAGGCCGTCTTTCTCGACGGTGTAGTAGGCCGCGCCGCTGACGGGGCCAAGATCGATGGAGTGACCCCTGTCGGGCTTCAGGTCGCCAGCGCCTGCGGACGCTGCGGAAGCGAAGAATACCGCCGCTGCAGTGATGATATGGGTCTTCATGGAAGAGCCTCGTTACTTCGATGCAATAGGATGATCACACGGATAACCGCGAATGTTGCGGCGCACAATGGCATGGCAGCCATGATAAAATGCCGGGTCATTTGAGCAAGGCGGGTCGATCGACGATTTCGATCGTGTCATTTCTTTTGATCAACAAGTGCCGGTCAGAGGGCCGGCCCGCACGAGTCGCCCGACATCGGCCGGAAAATTTGCTCTGGAAGATTGACTTTGCCCCAGCCGGCGCCAGCCTTTCGCTCGCGCCGCCACCGAGTTCGGGCGTCTTTCGGCCGCAGATCAGCCAGCTTGTGGTTTCGTGGAAGCCAGGCATCTGCCGGGTTGCTGACGGGGATCGGGTTCAAGGCTCGTTTCTCGTCCGTCACGAGAGAGCGCGAGAGAGTTCGGATCGACCATGGGCGAGGGGGCGTTGCCTCATGTGAAGTGGATCGCCGGTGGCCGGCTTGAAATGGTTTGGAGAATGAGCGCGATGATATCGCAGTGTATTGGCAGGGCATCGGCACGGCGGCTGAGGCCCTTTACCGTCTCGGCGTTCGTCCTGGCGTCCATCGCAATGAGCAGCGGCCTTGCGGCCCAGACGGTCACGCCCGCGCCTCAAGAGAGCGCGCCCGAAGCGGTCGATCCGATTGCGGGTGATCCTGCGACGGCGCTCGTCGAGGTTTCGCTCGGAGACTGGAAGGTGAAGACCGCGATCGCCGACAAGCTGTCGCGCAAGGTCTCGGACATTCCGTTGACGGTCAAGGTATCCCCCGAGGTCGCCGGCGACGTCTGTCCGCTCGATCGCGGCGATCTCGACCAGCAGGTGGTGATCAGTCCGACGCGCACTTGCGCCGCCAAGAAGACGAGCGATGCGCTGGAATCGGAGATCCGCAAAGTGATGCCGGCGCAATAGCTGGGATTTTTTATCCGGTAGCGGCGCCTGTGCTGCGCTGCGTCACACCTTCGCCGCAATGAGGTTCGCGATAACGCGGCCATGTCGCTGTCGTCGACCGAATAGCACCGGCGCCTGCCCGATCCGTCAACGCGAATCGCGTTCAGGAATGTAGGCGTCGCATTCATCTCGGCGGGCATGGCGGCAGATCAGTTTCGCAACGCCAGATGCTATCGTCTCTTTTGGAATTCATCACCATGCGCATGATGGCTTTCGCCGCCATTCTCATACCACTCACGAGCGGGTTGTCCGGATGCATGACCGGCGGCGTCGAGGAGGCCATGGATGTCGAGGCTCCGGTGGACGACGCCCATTGTCAGAGCCTGCTGATTCGTCCCGGCGAGCTCGTCTACGCCCAGTGCAGGCTGGCGATGCGCAAGACCTATCTGAACGACTATAACGCCCGCAAGACCGTCATTCAGAGGCAGTATGGGCCGGTGAACGAAGCGGTCGATACCGCGCTTCGGGGCGACGCTTTCTGTAACTACGATGAAAGCGTGAAGCAGGTGACGTCCGGGCTTTCCGACGATGTGGTCGCGCAAAACGCTTACCAGACCTGTGCGAATACGCGGCAGGAGCTCGATGCCGCATTTGCGGCATGGACGGGCCAGCCCGCCGAAGTTCTCGCCGAACTCGAGCGGCCGATGGTGCTCGACCAGAACCGCGCCGCCGTTGCCGAAGCCAGGGTCGTCATCAAGGGGCCGCCAGGCTCGGTCCTCGTGACGGAATCCGAAGTCGCGGTGCAGAACGCGCCCGGGGCAATGCCGCCGGCCGAGATCGTGCCGCAAGCTCCGATCGCGCAATGATGGAGCGTGGCCAGGCAGGATTCACGGGGGCCTACGGATCGTCTCGCCGCCACGGTGAGGGGCCGATCGGCTGGAAAGCGGGCAGGCGAATCGTTTCGCAGTCGCGGCAGGCCCGGACCGGGTCAGCGGCTTGCGTGCCTGTCATGAGGGTTGCGGAAAAGGGCTTTCGCACCGGGGAAATCCGCGCGAATTTCGACGCATCCGACACGAGCTGCATCGACCCGTCTGCGGATGTGGTAAATATAGCTCACATCCCGATGTCACAGGGGTTCGCTGACTTAGAAAAACACGTCCGAAACAATTTGTTAACGACAATAAGCGTAGCGTCTCGTTGTTCGGCCGGGAGTGTGGCCTTTGAGCACTTGCCGGTAGCATGTTTTGGCAACAGGTTCCCAACGCACCGGCCGCATTCGCGTCGGGATTCAAACTGCGGCAATCAACCGACAGACATAAATAGGTAGCTACTATGAAAAAAGTCATCATCGCATCGGTCGCGTGCCTCGCTCTCGCAACCTTCGCTGGCTGCATGGGCAAGGGCATCGGCAAGGGCAAGGGCAAGGCCCCGGTCCAGCCGGCCTACTCCGAGCCGGCTTACGTCACCAAGGGCTAATCCCTTTGGCGTCGGGGAAGGTCGTTCGCGGCCTTCCCCTCCCATCTCCCCACTTCGTCGGGCGGCTCAAGGGCCACTGGCAAACCGGTCACAGAACCGACACGACTTTGGCGCATCGGCGAAATCGCCCGTTCAATCGGCGCAGGAATTTCGTCTCAGACATTGATGCGTCTTGCTCCACGGCTGGAGTATCGACAGCGTGACATGACGCCGCGCGACGCTTCCGGAAACGGCATCAGCGTCCCAAATGCGTGATGGCGGTTGCCTGATAATAAGAAACCGTTCGGGCATCACATATCGTTTTCGAGAAAGGCGGCAGAATGCTTCCCTCCATCCTTCGGCTCGCGGCCGCGGCTTTTCTGAGCCTTGCCGTCGCCGGATGTGCATCCAATTCCATGAACCGGACGGCCGATTCGTCGGTCAACCCAGATGACGGCATGGTCAATCCCGTCGCTTACGCCCCGAGCGATCAGGATCAGGCGACCCTCGCCAAGCCCTATTTCATCTCCTTCCGCGCCCGCAACGCCGAGAGCTACGGCCACACCTTCGTGGTCATCGGAAAGCTGGATGCCAGCGGTCACGTCCCCTACGATTCCACCGGGACACTGGTCCCGAGCATGACCGAGGTCGCGGGTCTTCATCCCGCCTCGACCAGCGTCGTGCCCTATATGATCGGCCACATCGTTCCCGTCCCCTCCGAGACGGGCGCCAGCGACGGCGACACCGAAAGGGCCTACCTTCTGGCCGAGTGGACCGTGCCGCTGACGGCCGCCCAGTATCAGGACGTCTCGGCCTATATCCACAAACTTCAGGACAGCAGCCCGGTCTGGAGCGCGGTGGCGTACAACTGCAGCGCCTTCGTCGGCGATATCGCCAAGCACATGGGCTACAAGGCCCCGAATTCGCTGCTTCTTCCGAAGAGCTACATCGAAGAGCTTCGCGCCATGAACACCTGAGGGTTCGGGCGGTTCGCTGCCAAAGCCCTTGCTCATGAGATCGAAAGGCCCGGCATCGCAGATGTCCGGGCCTTTTTCCTCTGCCCGCCTTGCCGGTCCATGAGGTGGCGGCAGCGACAGCGAAGATGCTTTCGGTAAGCCGCGCCAGCCGTTATCCTCTCCCCATGATGAACCGTTTCAGCCACCTCGCCCGGGCCATTGCCCTGACGCTCGCACTGGGCGTCCTCGCGGCAGCCTCACCCTCCCGCGCGGCCTCGAGCCTCGATCAGGGCTTCCGCAGTTTTCTCGAGACCGACATCTGGCCGGCGGCCAAGGCGAGGGGCGTTTCCCGCGCGGTCTTCGACGCCGCCTTCAGGGGCGTTTCCCCCGACACCAAGCTCCCCGACCTGATCCTGCCCGGCGGCAAGAACACCATCGCCGAGACCAATTTTCAGGCCGAGTTCAAGAGCGGCGCGGACTATCTTTCCGAGCGCGCCGTCGCCGGCAACGTCGCGACCGCGCGCCGGCTGCGGTCGAAATACGGCGATCTTCTCGCAAGGATCGAGAGGCGATACGGCGTGCCGGCCCCGATCCTCCTGGCCATCTGGGGGCGCGAATCGGCCTTCGGCGCCGCCAAGATCCCGATGAACGCCTTCGAGGTGCTCGGCACCAAGGCGTTTCTCTCCCGCCGCAAGGCGATGTTCCGCGAGGAGCTTCTCGCCGCCCTGCAGATCGTCGCCGACGGCCATCTGAAGGTTGCGGAGATGAAGTCGTCCTGGGCAGGCGCTCTCGGCCAGCCGCAATTCATGCCGTCGAAGTTTCTGAAATATGCCGTCGACTTCGACGGCGACGGACGCCGCGACATCTGGAACTCGGTGCCCGACACGCTGGCCTCGATCGCCAACTATCTTCAGGCCGCCGGCTGGCAGCGCGGGCGCGACTGGGGCTTTGAGGCGGTGGTGCCGCCGGCGGTTTCCTGCCGCGGCGAGGGGCCGGACAAGGCCTTTCGCATCGCCGATCTCGTCAAGTCGGGCGTGAAACGCGTTTCGGGTCGGCCGTTTCCGCAAAGTGAACTCAAGGCGACCGGGCATCTCCTGTTTCCGGCCGGGCGGCTCGGCCCGGCCTTCGTCGCGACCCCGAACTTCTATGTCATCAAGGAATACAACAATTCCGACCTCTACGCGCTCTTCGTCGGCCATGTGGCCGACCGTATCCAGGGCGGCGGCCCGTTCGTCGGAAAATGGCGAAAGACCGACCGGCTGACCCGCGGCGACGTCTTCCGCATGCAGCAGAAGCTCGTCGCCATGGGCATGGACGTCGGGGCGGTGGATGGTCTCGCCGGTTTCAAGACCCGCCGCTCGATCGGCGAAGCTGAGAAGAAGCTCGGCTTGGCCGAAACCTGTTGGCCGTCGCAGGCACTCGCCGGCAGGCTCTGAGCCATGGCGATTGACCGCGCGCGGTCCGTTCGTTTGCTTTGACGGGAGGCAACGGAGAGCCAGTTGTCTGTGGATGAATTAGTGTTTTGGTAACGAGAATTGCCAAATCCTTGGGGACGAGGATTCCCGTCACTACCGCAGGTCGGCGGGGCATAGTATTGACCTGACTGTGGATACCCACGGAGAGCAACGAGCAAATGCGTTGCCGCGGCGGGAGTTGCCGGGGAGGCGACTCGGACGGTTCGACCTTGCGAAAGGTCGAACCGTCCTCTGACCTCCCGGACCAATTTCCCCCGAACAATTCCGATGCGGCGCGACCCAGCCAGTTTTCGAGACCCGAGCTCCTTCTGAATTGATAGAGCCGTCCTATCATTACGCCGAACTTATCATTTCGGTGTTCGTGCAAGGAAACGGGTTCGCAAGCGATGGCAGATTCCTTGAGTTCGGGTCCAGGGCGTCCTGCCGTCGCCGGTGAATCGTCACAGCCTCTCTCAGCCTTTCGCAAACGCGTCAGCCTTCATTTCGGTGATCACCTTGCCGTCGCGGGCGTGGACTGGCTCATGAAGGAGCGCGGTCTTCTGATGTTTTCCGGCATCGGGATCCTTGCGGCTGTCGTCGTCTCGTCGCTCTCCGAACCGCAGTTCGACGTGGTATCGATGCTTCTCGTGCCGTTTGTCATCTGGGCGCTGATGGCGCTGATCGCGCGGCTGTTCTTCTGGTCGGCGATCGGCCGCCTCATGAAGCGCTTGCGCCGCCGCCGCATTGCCGGTGTCGAACCGTTCGACTTCTGCATGTCGGCGGATGGGATCGTCCTGGAGGTTCCAGACGCAGAAGGTAAGAAGACCGTCTCCAGCCAGTTTCCGTGGTCTTCCATCATGGCCGTCGACCGCGACGACGAGCGCTACATCTTCTGGTGGGGACGTCGCCGGGCGGTCGTCTTTCCACGGGAGGCCTTCCTCTCCGAGGATGAGGAGCGATCCTTCCGCGAGCGCTTGGCAGCGTGGTGGAAGAGAGAGCCGACCAGCCCGCCCAGTTTTCGCAAACGGACCAAATCGCGCAGCGCCGCCAGCGGTGAGCGCCACTGACGATCCTCTTTTACGGACAGGTTCATTGGGTACCCAACAGACATCCGAACCACCTGGCAAAATGCCGTGGCAACGCGCAGCTCGTCAGGAACCGTCGTTCCGTCGCCAGACGATGCTGACACTCGACGATTTTCTCGTCGGAAACGACATTCGCTGGATTGGGGATCGCACCAGCTTCGTCGCGGTGGTCATGTTATGCGGCGCGGGCGCCGGGCTTTTTCTCGGCTATGACGACTATCGCGCCCACGAGGTCGCGGGCATGCTGGCGACCATCGTGCTGGCGATCGCCGCTTCGGCTTTGCTGGCGTTGCCGCTGCACTGGCTGTGTGCCCGCCTTGTGCGCTGGTTTCTCGAGCGCTCGCTTCGCAAGCGCGGCGCGATCGGCATACTCTTCGACATGGAAGTGTCGCGAGGGGGCATCGAACTCACGGCCCCCTGGGATGAGCAGACCACGAACGTCACCTCCATGCAGTTTCCCTGGCCGTCGATCCTGGCACTCGAAGCGGATGAGACGCGGTATCTTTTCTGGTTTGCCTCTCGCGACGCGCTTGCCTTCCACCGCGAGCTTCTCTCGACCGACGGCGAGAAGAGCGAAGAGGCCGAGTTCCGTGATTGCATCGAAAGATGGTCTGGCAGACGGATCGTGACGCCGCCGGTGTTCGCCAGGAACCGGCGGGCGCGTGAACAGAAGTGGGACAGCCCGCCGGCGAAATCCCCCGACCGCCAGAGTGAGGGATGACGCCTGCCTGCGAGCTCAGAGCTTCGGGGGCTCCACGCCGGCCGAGCGGCAGGCTGAACGCAACGTATTGGCCATCAGCATGGCGATGGTCATCGGCCCGACGCCGCCGGGCACCGGTGTGATCGCGGCGGCCTTGGCGGCGGCTTCGGCATAGTTCACGTCGCCGACCAGCCGCGTCTTCGGTGTGCCGTCTTCTTTCAGGCCCTTTTCCGGCGCCTCGATGCGGTTGATGCCGACATCGATCACCACGGCGCCTTCCTTGACGTAGTCGCCGGTCAGCATCTCAGGCCTGCCCACCGCCGCGACGAGGATGTCGGCCCCCCGGCAGACGCTGGCGAGATCCTTCGTGCGCGAATGGGCGATGGTGACGGTGGCATTGGCCGCGAGCAGGAGCTGTGCCATCGGCTTGCCGACGATGTTCGACCGGCCGACGATGACGGCGGTCTTGCCCGACAGATCGTCGCCGAGAACGTCGCGGATGAGCAGCATCGAGCCGGCCGGCGTGCAGGGCACGAAGGCCTCGTCGGTGGAACCGGTCGACAGCCGACCGACATTGATCAGGTGGAAGCCGTCGACGTCCTTGTCCGGGTCGATGGTCTGGATGACCTTGGCCTCGTCGATGTGCTTGGGGAGCGGTAGCTGGACGAGAATGCCGTGCACCCCCGGATCGGCGTTCAGATCGCGCACGATGTCGAGTAGGGTCGCCTCCGAGGTCTCGGCGTCGAGCTCGTGCTTGATCGAGGTGAAGCCGCACTCATTCGCCGTCTTCGCCTTGGAGCCGACATAGACCTGGCTCGCCGGGTCCGACCCGACGATGACCACGGCGAGCCCCGGTTTCGTGCCGGTCTTGTCCGTCAGCGCGGCCGTCCCTGCCTTGACAGTCTCGATGATCCGCGCCGCGACGGCCTTGCCGTCGATCCGCCGTGCCTCTGCCATGACGCTCTCCCTGTCCCTTGTTCTCGAGGGCGAGTCGTAATGTCCCGCGGACGGAATGGAAAGCCGGGCGGCCAGGACGGCGCGCCCCGCCTGTCCTCAATCCCTCGCGATGTCGCCGCGCGGCGTCCAGATCGTGCCGTCGATCTTGCCGGCAAGCTCGGGATAGTCGTCATTGTCGAAGCGCGGCTCGAGCCCGGTCGACTTTTGGCGGAAATAGTCGCGGGTGAGTTTCACCACCGTGCCCGAGAGGGCGACGATCGCGATGAGGTTGATGGTCGCCATCAGGCCCATCGAGGCGTCGGCGGTGTTGAACACCGTCGTGACCTTCACCAGCGATCCCCAGATCACCATCGCCAGAAGGCCGATCTTCAGGATGCCCAGCCAGATCCGGTTGCCGGCGCCGAGGAAGGTCATGGCATTCTCGGCATAGGAGTAGTTGCCGATGATCGAGGTGAAGGCGAAGAAAAAGATCGCCACGGCGACGAAGATCTGGCCCCAGTCGCCGATATGGGCGGACAGCGCGTTCTGGGTCAGCTCGGTGCCGGTCACCTCCTGGCCGGGCGTGTAGACGCCGGACAGAAGGATCATCAGCGCCGTCGCGGTGCAGATCACCAAAGTGTCGATGAAGACGCCGAGGCCCTGGACGAGACCCTGCGAGGAGGGGTGATGCGGATCGGGCGTCGCGACGGCGGCGATGTTGGGCGCCGAGCCCATGCCGGCTTCGTTGGAGAACAGCCCGCGCTTGACGCCGTTCAGCATCGCCGCGGCGATGCCGCCGGCAAAGCCGCCCGCCGCTTCCTGGAAGCCGAAGGCGCTTTTCACGATCAGCCACAGCATCGCCGGAACCTCGGTGATGTGGACCGCGAGGACATAGATGGCGACGGCGAGATAGGCGATCGCCATGAACGGAACGACGATTTCCGCGACATTGGCGATCGAGCGGATGCCGCCGAAGATGACGATGGCCGAAAGGACCGCGAGGGCGACGCCGATCCACAGCTTGTCGAAGCCGAAGGCCGCCTCGACGGCGTCGGCGATCGAGTTCGCCTGGACGGCGTTGAAGATCAGGCCGTAGGCGAGGATCAGGCTGAGCGAGAACAGGGCGCCGAGCCAGGGCAGGCCGAGGCCGCGGGCCATGTAGAAGGCCGGGCCGCCGCGATACTGGCCCTCCTCGTTGCGGATCTTGTAGAGCTGGGCGAGCGAGGATTCGGCATAGGCGGTCGCCATGCCGACGAGCGCGACCATCCACATCCAGAAGATCGCGCCCGGTCCGCCCAGCGTCAGCGCCACCGCGACGCCGGCGAGATTGCCGGTGCCGACGCGGCTTGCCAAAGAGACGGTCAGCGCCTGAAGCGGCGAGATGCCGGCCTTGTCGCCGCCACGGCTGCCTTTGACGACCCGGAAATATTCGGGGAAGTGGCGGATCTGGATGAAGCCGAGGCGCAGCGTGAAGAAGATGCCGACGGCAAGCAGGCCGTAGATGAGGACGTAGCCCCAGAAAATGTCGTTCATGAAATTGATGATGGGATCGATATAGGCCATGCCCGTCTCCGTTGGTGGCCCACCGGGCCCATCTGGTCGTCACAGGATGGACGATCGGTGTGGGAAGTGTCTACGGACCACGGCGCGCTTCTCCCCACGAAAATCAGTGTCGCGACGGATCCTCGCGTTTCGGCGGGGCGCTGTTTCGAGGTGTTTGCGGCAGCCGTCTTGAAGGACGCGGCTCATCGCACCAGATAGATTGCACAAAATATAATTGTGTCATCGTCAATCTGAGGCCGGCCCGCGGCGAAGCGGCCGAAGACCAGGAGTGTTTTCATCATGAGTGCAGCCTATGAAACCCGCGTCAAAGCCGTCGGCGGCCGTTCGGGCCGGGTCGAAAGCGAGGACGGCATCCTCGCCCTCGACCTCGCCATGCCGAAGGAACTCGGCGGCAAGGGCGGTGCCACCAATCCCGAGCAGCTGTTCGCGGCCGGCTATGCCGCCTGTTTCGAAAACGCCGTCATCCACGCCACCCGCAAGTCGGACACGAAGATCCGCGACGACGACATTGTCGTCGTCGGCGAAGTCGGCCTTTCCCCCAATGACAGCGGTGGCTTTCAGTTGTCGGTGACGCTCGAGGTGGAGATCGCCGGCGTCGATCAGGGAACGGCCGACGACATCGTCGCCAGGGCCCATCAGATCTGCCCCTATTCCAATGCGGTGCGGGGCAATATCGACGTGAAGCTGAAAGTCTCGGTGAAATAGACGAACGTAGGAGGCGGCGTTGACGAGAAGAACACCATCAGAGGACGACGACCTCGCCCTCGACCGGCAGGTCTGCTTTCCGCTCTATGCCGCCTCCAATCTCATCACCCGGCTCTACCGCCCGGCGCTGGCCCGCCTCGGTCTGACCTATCCGCAATATCTGGTCATGCTGGTGCTGTGGGAGGCCGCGCCCCAGAGCGTCGGGAGCCTCGGCGAGAGGCTGCATCTCGACAGCGGCACTTTGACGCCGCTGCTCAAACGCCTGGAAACCGCAGGCCTGGTGGTCCGCCGGCGTGACCCGGCCGACGAAAGGCGGGTCCTGGTCGAACTCACCGATGCCGGCAAGGCCCTGAAGGCGGAGGCTTCCGACATACCTCGGACGCTTGGCGCAGGGCTCGGGCTCGGCCGCGAAGACCTCGACGGCCTGCGCCAGACCGTCGGCGAGCTCGTCGATCTGCTCGCCGCCCATTCGCGCCCGGGATCCTATCTGCCGCCCGTCGAAGCGGACTGACCGGCTAGGGCGAAAAGGCCCGGCCGAGCGAAGGGCCTTGCATTCGGGCGGCCGCGCGTGGAATGGCTCGATCTCAAATCTGGAACAGTTCGACGTTAGGACGAAAATGTACGAGATCCTGGTCAAGGCCCATGGCGGCCTCGCGCTTTTGGCGCTGCTCCTGTCGATCTTCTGGGTCGGCGTTGCGATGACCGCACCCTCCGGCGCGGTCACCACCGTCTCCGGCATGCGCAAGGGCGTCTATATCGGCGCCGTCGCGCTGACGAGCCTTGTCGGCCTTCTCGGCCTCGTTCTCCTGGCGATGATGCCCAGCTGGGCCGGCCAGGCCTTCACATGGGTCGGCCTCGTCGTCCTCGTCGCCTATCCCATCCTCGGCGCAAGAAGCCGCCGAGCCTATGCGGCCGGCCAAAAGGGCACGGCCATCGGCCTCTCGGTCGCCATGGTCGCCCTCGTCGTCGTCGCCTATGGGGTGATGGTCGCAAAGCCGTTCTGACGGCACGCAATACCGTTTGGGGGACAGCACGCTTCACCCGTCTCACGCTGAAGGCTCCGGCAAGTCGAGTGGGCAAAACGTTCGCAAGGTCGAGAGCGACGAAACTTCACGCTGCGTCATTCTCGGGCCCCGTCCCGAGAATCCAGGGGCGGATGCCGCGACGTCGGTCCTTTGCTTCTTCGGCAACTGAAGCCACTGGCGCCCTGCGATCGCTGGATTCTCGGCACGGGGGCCGAGAATGACGGCGCGTTGAGGTGGGCGCCTCGACGCAAGAAAAAGGCGGGCCCGCCGGACCCGCCTTCTTTCATCCAATCACCACGCCCGTCCCCTTACGCCGCGAGGTCGATCGCGGCCTCCGTGCCGTTCACCTGCACCTGCGTCGGCAGGCCCATCTTGCCGAGGAGATCGAGGAACGGTTTCGGCGGCAGGTCCTCGACATTGACCATCTTCTTCACGTCCCAGGTGCCGTCGGCGATCAGAAGCGCCGCTGCCACCGGCGGCACGCCCGCCGTGTAGGAAATGCCCTGGCTGCCGACCTCGTTATAGGCGTCCTTGTGGTCGGCGACGTTGTAGATGAAGACCTCGGCGTCCTTGCCGTCCTTCTTGCCCCTGACGAGATCGCCGATGCAGGTCTTGCCCTCGTATTCGGGGGCGAGTTCCGCGGGGTTCGGCAAGCAGGCCTTCACCACCTTCAGCGGCACGACTTCCAGCCCCTCGGCCGTCGTCACCGGCTGCTCCGAAAGGAGGCCGAGATTCTTCAGAACCGTGAAGACCTGCACATAGCGCTCGCCGAAGCCCATCCAGAACCTCACATCGGCGCCCGGATAGCGCGCCGCCAGCGAATGCACCTCGTCATGGCCGGTCATGTAGGTCGGCCGCTTGCCGACCACCGGCAGATCCCACTCGCGGGGGATCTCGAACATCTGGTTGGTCTGCCAGGCGCCCTTCTGCCAGGAATAGACGACGCCGGTGAACTCGCGGAAATTGATCTCCGGGTCGAAGTTGGTCGAGAACCACTTGCCGTGGCTGCCGGCGTTCACATCGACGATGTCGATGGAGGTGATCTCGTCGAGATATTCGTCCTCGGCGAGCCGCGCATAGGCATTGACGACGCCCGGGTCGAAGCCCGCACCGAGGATCGCCGTGATCCCGGCCTTCTCCACTTCCTCGCGCCGGCGCCACTCGTAATTGCCGTACCAGGGCGGCGTCTCGCAGATCTTCAAGGGATCTTCGTGGATCGCCGTGTCGATATAAGCGGCGCCCGTCTCGATGCAGGCGCTCATCACCGACATGTTGACGAAGGCCGAGCCGACATTGATGACGATCTCGGCGCCGGTCTCGCGGATCAGCTTGACGGTGGCGGGAATGTCCAGAGCGTCGAGCGGATGCGCCGCGATCACCCCATCCTTGACCTTCATCGCGTCCTTCTCACGCACCGAGGCGATGATCGCCTCGCATTTGGCGACGGTGCGCGAGGCGATGTGGATCTCGCCGAATTTGTCGTTGGCTTGAGCGCATTTGTGGGCGGCCACCTGCGCGACGCCGCCGGCGCCGATGATCAGGACGTTCTTAGCCATTGAATGTCATTCCCCTTCAGGACGTTCGTTGTCCGGCCTTACGAGAGGCTCAGTTCATAGTCTTCATAGGTGAAGTCGCGGGCGAGGCGAATGGACCCGTCGAGCGACTTCACCGCGATTGCCGGCATTTTCACGCCGTTGAACCAGTTCTTCTTGACCATTGTATAACCGGCTGCATCCTGAATGGAGATGCGCTGGCCGATTTCCAAGGGCTGTTCGAAGTAAAACTCGCCGAAAATATCCCCGGCGAGACAGGATTTTCCGCAGATCATCACCGGATACGCGCCGGTGTTTGGCGATATCTTGGCGCTTTCCCGGTAGATCAGAAGGTCCAGCATATGGGCCTCGACCGAGGAATCGACGATCGCCAGCTCCTTGCCGTTGAAGAGCCGGTCGAGCACCGTCACCTCCAGCGTCGTCGTGCGGGTGATCGCCGCCTCGCCGGGCTCGAGATACACCTGCACGCCGTATCTCTCGGCAAAGGCCTTGAGCCGCCGGCAGAGCGCATCGACCGGATAGTCATCGCCGGTGAAATGGATGCCGCCGCCAAGGCTCACCCAGTCGACCCGTTCGAAGAGATGGCCGAACTTTGCTTCGATCTCACCCAGCATCTTGTCGAACAACGCGAAATCGCCGTTCTCGCAATTGTTGTGGACCATGAAGCCGGAGATCTGGTCGATCACCGCCTCGACCTTTGCCGCATCCCATTCGCCGAGCCGCGAGAACGGCCTTGCGGGGTCGGCAAGGTCGAAGCTTGATGTCGAAACGCCGGGGTTCACGCGCAGCCCGCGGGTGATCCCGGCGCTTTTTTCCGCAAAGCGCTCGAGCTGCGAGATCGAGTTGAAGATGATCTTGTCGGCGTTCTCGATCACTTCTCCGATCTCGTGATCGGCATAGGCGACGGAATAGGCGTGGGTCTCGCCGCCGAACTTCCGGCGCCCGAGCTTCACCTCGAAGAGCGAGGACGACGTCGTCCCGTCCATATGCTCGGCCATCAGATCGAACACCGCCCAGGACGCGAAGCACTTCAGGGCGAGCAGAACCTTCGCCCCGGATTTTTCCCGCACCTCGTCCATGACGCGCATATTGGCGAGAAGCTTCGCCTCGTCGATCAGATAATAGGGGGTGTCGACCATCGCCCGCCCGTTTCGCCAGAAGTTCAGGATTGTGGCCGGTGTTTAGGCGAAAGCGGGCAAGGGGTGCAAGGGAGGCGCCGGGACGGACGCCGGCGACCCGCCGGCACGAGCAAGATCCGCCATCCCGCCGCTCTGCGACATGCGCGAAGAACACGCCGTCTTGTCCGGGTGACGACAGACTTGCGCAATTCTCGCCCGCGACGGTCGATCTTTGCGCAGACAAGGCTTAGATCGGTTCCAGATCGATCCGCTCACCAGCAAGCGCGGCCGCATCGCGGCCCGTGAAGGACACTCTTGGCCAATACCAGCAACGCCCGCGTCTCAGGCGACAGCGGCGAGACCTTTTCGACGCTGAAAAATCTCTGGCCCTATATGTGGCCCAGCGACCGGCCGGACCTGAAGATGCGCGTCGTCTACGCGTCCTTGTTTCTGGTCCTCGCCAAGCTTCTGACGGTCGGCGTTCCCTATTTCTACAAATGGGCGACCGACGCCCTCGACGGCAGTTCGGGCACGGTGACTGCCAGCCCCTCGGGCGATGAGACCGGCTGGCTGCCGATCATCCTCGCCGGCGCGATCACCCTCGTCGTCTCCTACAATGTCGCACGGGTGATCTCCGTCGGTCTGAACCAGCTGCGCGACGCGCTGTTTGCCCGCGTCGGCCAGTATGCGGTGCGACGGCTCGCCTATCGCACCTTCACCCACATGCATCGTCTGTCGCTGCGCTTTCATCTGGAGCGGCGCACCGGCGGGCTGTCGCGGATCATCGAGCGCGGCACCAAGGGCATCGAGGCGATCGTCCGCTTCACCATTCTCAACACCATCCCGACGATCCTGGAATTTGCCCTCGTCGCGGTGATCTTCGGCTTTTCCTACGGGCTTTCCTACGTCGCGGTCATTGCCGTGACGATCTGGCTCTATGGCTGGTTCACCATCAAGGCCAGCGACTGGCGGATCAACATCCGCCGCGACATGAACGATTCGGACACCGACGCCAACACCAAGGCGATCGATTCGCTTCTGAACTTCGAGACGGTCAAATATTTCGGCAACGAGGCGATGGAGGCCGAGCGCTTCGACCGCTCCATGGCCCGCTACGAGATCGCCGCGACGCGGATCTGGACCTCGCTCGGCTGGCTGAACTTCGGCCAGGGCGTGATCTTCGGCACAGGCATGGCGATCGTCATGGTGATGTCGGCGCTGGCGGTCAGGGACGGCACCCAGACCCTCGGCGACTTCGTCTTCGTCAACGCCATGCTGATGCAGCTGTCGATCCCGCTCAACTTCATCGGCTTCGTCTATCGCGAGATCCGCCAGGGCCTCACCGACATCGAGGAGATGTTCGCGCTTCTCGATGTCGAGGCCGAGGTGAAGGACAAGCCGGATGCCGGGGCGCTCGTCGTCAGCGACGGGGCGATCCGCTTCGAGGACGTGCGCTTCGGCTACGATCCGGCCCGGGCCATTCTCAAGGGCGTTTCCTTCGAGGTGCCGCCGGGCAAGTCGGTGGCGATCGTCGGGCCGTCGGGAGCGGGCAAGTCGACCATCTCGCGGCTTCTGTTCCGCTTCTACGACGTCGGCGCCGGCCGGATCACCATCGACGGCCAGGACATTTCGAAGGTCACGCAGGCGAGCGTCCGCGCGGCGATCGGGATCGTCCCGCAGGACACCGTCTTGTTCAACGACACCATCGCCTACAACATCCGCTACGGGCGCATCGACGCCGACGAGGAGGAGGTGGTGCGCGCCGCCGAACTCGCCCAGATCGCCGGCTTCATCGAGCAGCTGCCGGATGGGTTCGCCTCGATGGTCGGCGAGCGCGGGCTGAAGCTTTCGGGCGGCGAGAAGCAGCGCGTCGCAATCGCCCGGACGATCCTCAAGGCCCCGCCGATCCTCGTCCTCGACGAGGCGACGTCGGCCCTCGACACCCATACGGAGCAGGAAATCCAGTCGGCGCTCGACCTCGTGTCGAAGAACCGTACGACGCTGACCATCGCCCACCGGCTGTCGACGATCATCAATTGCGACGAGATCCTCGTCCTGAAGGCCGGCGAGATCGTCGAGCGCGGCTCCCATCGCGAACTCCTTGCCAATAACGGACTTTATGCCGAGATGTGGGCGATGCAGCGCGAGGCGACGGAAGCCGAAGAAGCGCTGAGGCGGGCGCGCGAGAGCGACGAGTTCGGCGTGATCGAGCGGCGCCGCACCCAGCCGAGCTGATGCGCGCTCGAGCCGTTGTGCCGGGCTTGCCTGGAACGGCTCCCTCGCGGTCACGTTGAGCTTGAGGCAAGAGGGCTTTGCGTTAGCGGCATCCACGATGCCGGGCGCAATGATCGCAGCGGACGGAGTATCGGAAAAAGGCCGCATCGGCTAAACGCGCCGAAACGATCCGGCGAAACGAACGGGAAGAAGTCGACAAACGTGCATATCATCACCTCGATCCGCAACGCCTTCGTCCCCATTCACCGGGCGGGCTATCCGTTCATCGCCGTCTTCTTCGGCGTGTCGATCATTCTCGGCCTGTTCTGGCAGCCGCTGTTCTGGCTCGGCCTGATCCTGACGGCCTGGTGCGCCTATTTCTTTCGTGATCCCGAACGCGTCACCCCGGTCGCCGATCATCTGGTGGTCAGCCCGGCCGACGGCACGGTCTCGCTCGTCGGCCATGTCGCACCGCCGAGCGAACTCGGTCTCGGCGCCGAGCCGATGCTGCGCGTCTCGATCTTCATGAACGTGTTCAACTGCCATGTGAACCGCGCGCCGATGCGCGGCCGCATCGCCCGGATCCTCTATCGCGAGGGCGAGTTCAAGAATGCCGAACTCGACAAGGCGAGCGAGGTCAACGAGCGCAATGCGATGGTGATCGAGACAACCCAGGGCGAGATCGGCGTCGTCCAGATTGCCGGCTTCATCGCGCGGCGCATCGTCTGCTGGGGGCAGGTGGAAGACCGGATCGAGGCCGGCGAGCGCTTCGGCCTCATCCGCTTCGGCTCGCGGCTCGACGTCTATCTGCCGGGCAGCGTCAAGCCGCGCGTCGCCGAGGGCCAGACGGCCATCGCCGGCGAGACGATCATCGCCGAATTCGGCGATCACCTCCGTTCCTGGCCAGCGAGGCGCGATTGATGCTGCTCGAGAAGGTCTTCCCACCGTTCGATCCGGGGCAGCCGGACGACGAGAACCGTGAGCGGCGGCGCATCCCCTTTCGGCGGATCGTGCCGAACCTGATCACCATTCTGGCCATCTGCGCCGGGATGACCGGCGTCAGGCTGGCGTTCGAAGGGCGGTTCGAGCTGGCCGTCGCGATGGTTCTGGGGGCGGCCTTTCTCGACGGTATCGACGGGCGCGTGGCGCGCATGCTGAAGGGCCAGAGCCGCTTCGGCGCGGAGATGGACTCGCTCGCCGACATCGTCAATTTCGGCCTTGCCCCGGCGCTGCTTCTCTACGCCTTCGTGCTTAACGAGGCGGGTGCCTTCGGCTGGACGGCGGCGCTGCTTTATACGACCGGCTGCGCGCTGAGGCTCGCCCGCTTCAACACGATGCTCGACGATCCGCATCGGCCGAAATGGCATTCGGCCTTCTTCGTCGGCGTGCCGGCACCGGCCGGGGCGGCGCTGGCGCTCTTGCCGATGTATGTGAGCTTCGTCGGCGTCGATTTGCATCTTCCGCAGCTGACCGCCGGCGTCACGGCGATCTATCTGGTCTTCGTCGGCCTGTTGATGGCAAGCCGCATTCCCACCTGGTCGGGCAAGGGTGCCGGCATCCGCGTGCCGCGCAGCTATGCGATCCCGATCATCATGCTTCTGGTGCTCTATGTCGCCATGCTGGTCAGCTTCTTCTGGGAGACGCTGACGGTGTCGATCCTTGCCTATTACGTCTCGATCCCGTTTTCCTGGCGGGAATTTTCCAAACGGTCGAACCGCGAAGCTCGCCAGTTCGGCCCGCCGGCCGGGTGAGGGTTTGTCGAAGGCGTTGACGCGCTAATCTGCCGGCAAGAGCCACGAGACGGTGTCGGCAGCGCCTCAGATGACATTGCTGAGCCGGGCGGAAACCCGCGTGGCGGACCCGGCGCCCTGATATTCATAAGTGGACATTGGCGTTTCGTATCCCGCACGGGATGATGCGTATGGTAGCGATGCGCCTGCGTCGCCATTGCCAGAAAGGTTTGCTCGATGAGTATCGAGGCTCCGTCCCACCCGTTTTTCGGCCTCTCGGCTTTTCCCCTGACGCCGACGGATGCTTCGGGTCGTGTCGACACCGAAGGGCTGTCACGGCTGGTGGAACGGCTGTGCGCGGCGAAGGTCGGTTCGATCGGCCTTCTCGGCTCGACGGGCACCTACGCCTATCTGACGCGTGAGGAACGGCGACGTGCCGTCGAAGCCGCTGCCGAGTGCGTGAACGGCCGGGTGCCGCTGGTCGTGGGCGTCGGGGCGCTTCGCACCGACAAGGCGATCGAGATCGCACGGGATGCGGAAGCGGCGGGCGCAGACGCTCTCCTCATGGCGCCTGTCTCCTATACGCCCCTGACACAGGACGAGGCGTTCGAGCACTACAGGGCGGTGTCGACCGAATCGGCTCTCCCCTTTTGCGTCTACAACAATCCCGGCACGACCCATTTCACCTTCGGCCTCGATCTCCTCGAGCGCCTGTCGCGGCTGCCAGCCATCGTGGCCGTGAAGATGCCCATGCCCGTGGGCGGCGATTTCGCGGGCGAGCTTTCGACCTTGCGCGAGCGCACCGACCTTGCCGTCGGCTACAGCGCCGACTGGGGCATGAAGGACGCGATGCTGGCCGGGGCAGATGCCTTCTACAGCGTCCTTGGCGGTATTCTGCCGGATCCGGTTCTTGCGATCATGCGGGCCGCGCAGGCTGGTGACGAGCATGAGGCAGGGCGCCTCGACGATCTGCTCCAGCCCTTGTGCAGCACCTTCAAGTCTTTTGGCAGCCTGCGCGTGATGTATGTGCTCTACGAAGCCCTCGGCCTTGGGCGCGCCGAGCCGCCACGTCCGATCCTGCCCCTGGATGCCGCCTCGCACGCCGAGGTTCTTCGCGCCGTCGAGCCGCTTTCCGTCATGGGCTGAGTGGGCGCGGGTTCGCCTGCGCAGATCCCATGACTTCGCAAGGCCGTTTGTGCGTCCTTTTAGGGCGCACCGCCTCCTGGTCGCATCGCTGGGCCAGTTTGTTTCCGGGATAGTTCACGCTTCGGCAGAGCCGGCAACCCGTCATGAGGGTTGATGCAGGCGACGCCCAGCGGAGCAAAATCCTTGATGTTTCGCGTCAGGACGGAGAGGTCGTGAGCCTCGGCCGTTGCTGCGATCGCGATGTCGGCGAAGCTTGGATCCAGACCCTCGCCCCGTGCCCGGTCCAGAAGCTTGCCCGCGATCCGCGCCGCGCGGATGTCGAACGGCAGGATGCGGTCAGCGTACAGATGCTCGACGGTTTCCCACCACGCGCGCAGCAGTGCCGCCTTGCGGTTCGCGCCTTCGCGCTCATTCTTCTCGATGCCGTCCACGATCTCCGCGCCGGTGACCGTCGATAGAAACAGCGCGTCGGACGCCAGATCGAGCCACTCCACCAATGCCGCGAACGGAACCCTTGCGGCCAGGGAACCAGCCGACAGGATGTTGGTGTCGAGGAGGTACACGTCAGAACTCGACCTTGCGCGAGGAGGTCCGGTTGCGCTCCGGCAGGTCGCCGTCCTCCAGTCCCGACGCCATCAACAGGCGCCCGAAGCTCGGGACGGTCGAAAGCTTCTTCCATTCAGCGAAGCTCACGACGACGGCTTCGGGTTCCCCGTAGCGGGTGATGACGACCGGTTCACCGCGAACCACGTCGTCAACCACGGCCGACAGGGTGGCTTTGGCGTCTTTCAGCTGAATTTCGCGCATGGCTCGCCTCGATATGACTACTATAGTCATATGTAGCGTTCAAAGACTCTGCCGGCAATCCACGCGAGTGAACGGCCCTCGCACGGGGGACCTCTTCGAGTCCAACGCCGGAAACCGTCCTCTCCGCCCGCAAAGGGGCGGGGGAGCTTATCCGGCCAGTGCCGCCCGTGTTTCCCGATTGCCGCTTTCCGCCATCTCGACCGCTTCGCCGAAGACATCGCCGACGCCGATGAGGATCGGACGATCGAGCCCGATGGTCGTGACGATCGCGGCGAGGTCCGACAGCCGTCCGGCGGCGCGGGTCTCGTCCTCGCGCGACAGATTGGCGGCCACGCCGACCGGCGTTGATGGGGAAAGGCCCTCGGCAATCAGCCGCTCGGCGATCCGGCCGGCCATGCGGCCACCCATGTAGAAGATCGTCGTCGCGCCGGGTTTTGCCAGTGCCGGCCAGTCGACGTCTTCCGGCAGGCCGCCCTTCTTGGAATGGCCGGTGACGAGGCGCAGCTCCTGGGCGTGGTCGCGGTGGGTGAGCGAAATGTTGAAGCTGGCGGCGAGCGCCGAAGCCGCGGTGATACCGGGCACGATCGACACGGGGATGCCCTCGGCCTTCAGTTCGCGCAGCTCCTCGCCGGCCCTGCCGAAGACCGAAACGTCGCCGGATTTCAGCCGCACGACCGACTTGCCGGCCCGGGCGAACTGCACCATCAAGGCGTTGATGTCTTCCTGACGGCAGCTTTCGCGCGATGCCCGCTTGCCGACGAGCATGCGTTTGGCCTCCCGCCGGGCGAGCTCCAGAATGGCGTCGGAGACGAGGTCGTCGAACAGGATGACGTCGGCGGCCTGAAGCGCGCGCACGGCCTTCAGCGTCAACAGTTCCGCCTCGCCGGGGCCTGCGCCGACCAGCGTCACCCTTCCGACCTTTGCGCCATGGGCCTGGCTTTCGGGTGCGGTGGCGATTTCTTCGATCAGCTTTGCAGCTTCGCTCTCGTCGCCGGCGTCCGGCGCGCGGGTGAGAAAGGCCTTGTCGGCGAAGCGCTCCCAGAAGGTGCGGCGCTCGAGACCCGGAGACAGCTTCTCCATCGTCGCCGTACGCAGCTCTGCCGCGAGCGCCGCCCAGCCGGAAAGGGCAGGGGGCAGAAGCGTCTCGATGCGTCGGCGGATCGCCTGACCGAGGATCGGCGCCGCGCCACGGGTCGAGATGCCGATGACGACGGGCGAGCGGTTGACGATCGAGCCGAAGGCGAAATCGCAGAAGGCCGGCTTGTCGACGACGTTGACGGGAACCGAGGCGGCTCTGGCCGCGCAGGCAAAGGCGTGACCCTCGGCCTCGCTCTCGGTGTCGAGAAGGGCAAGGGCCGGGCGAGGGGCCTCGGCGCCAAACAGATCGAGCGCCCACGGGCGATCATGATGGCGGATCTGCCCGGCGCCCGGCTGGTTCTTGGTGCCGATCTCGCCAAGCAGCGATGTCATCTCCGGATCGAGTTCGTCGAAAGGCGCGTAGAGTTCGACGGCAGCCCCGGCTGCGGCCAGCATCTCGGCTTTCCACGCGGCGGCGGCCGATCCGCCGGCCATCAGGACCGTCCGTCCCTTCAGCGCGAAGAACACCGGCAGCACCGAGAGTTCGCCCATGCGCTTGGGGCGCGCCGGGGTCGGGTTCTTCTTCGGCGAGAGGATGGGCGTCAACGACATGGCGGTTTCCGGCTTTATCGATGGATCCGAAGATAGGTCGCAAGACCCCTCGATGACGAGAGCAAATATTTCGCAATTGCGAAAGAGTTGGCAAGTTTTTACTCACGCGGACGTCTTGCCCTTCCCGCGGCAGACGGTGCCGGCTCTTGCGCGCGGATGGATGCGAGCGATAGTGGTCGGCAGATTTCGCCCCCAAGAACCGAGAGACGAACAGCTCATGCCAAAGGTCGATCCCGCGACGCTGCCCTATCGCCCCTGCGTCGGCATCATGGCTCTCAATCGTGACGGCCTTGCCTGGGCCGGTCGCCGGCTGGTCGAGGACGAGGGCGAGATGACCGGCGCCGAAAAGCTCTGGCAGATGCCCCAGGGCGGCATCGACGCGGGCGAGGATGCGCTCGAGGCAGCCAAACGCGAGCTTTACGAGGAGACCGGCATGAAGACGGTGTCCTACCTCGCCGAGACCGAGGGCTGGATCACCTACGATCTGCCGGCCGATCTCGTCGGCGTCGCCTTCAAGGGCAAGTATCGCGGCCAGAAGCAGCGCTGGTTCGCCTTCAGATTCGAAGGCGATGAATCAGAGATTGCGATCAACCCGCCGCCGGGCGGGCACGACGCCGAGTTCGACCGCTGGGGATGGAAGTCATTCGACGAGTTGCTTGACGAGATCGTGCCGTTCAAGCGCTCGGTCTACGAGGAGGTGGTCAAGGCCTTCCGCCATCTGGAGAACACCGTTGGGTAAGACGCCTCTGTCTCGGGCCGGTCGATGCAAGCTGCGACCCGGCGAAACGCGGCGCGAGCGTGAGGAGGCGCAACCGTGACCCGCGATCGCGAAGTCGAGGCTCTCAGAAGCGGTCTCGTGAAGGACGGCCGGCTGCGTGTCGCGATCAATCTCGGCAATGCGTCGCTTGCGCAGAGAGATCCCGAGACCGGCGAATTGTCGGGTGTCAGCGTCGCGCTGGCGCGGGCCCTTTCTGCGGCACTGCAAGCCGAGCTGCACGTATCGACCTATCCCGGCGCGGGAAAGGTGGTCGCCGATGCCGGGGCCGATGTCTGGGATGTCGCCTTTCTCGCGATCGACCCCAAGCGCCGGGAGGTGGTGGCCTATTCGAGCCCCTATGTGCTGATCGAGGCCAAGGCGGTGGTTCCCGCTGGGTCTTCGCTGCTCCATGTCGACGAACTCGACCGGGACGGCGTGTCGCTTCTGGTCGCCGCCAACTCGGCTTACGATCTCTATCTCAGCGAACATGCCCGGGCGATGACGCTTGTCCGCGCCGAAACGCCCGGCGCCTCCTTCGACGGGTTCAAGGCGGATCCGTCCTGCGCCGACGCCGTTGCCGGCGTCGCGCAGTCGCTCGAAAAAGCTTTCGGGGGCGAGAAGAGCTTTCGCTTTCTCGAGGGCCGCATCACCGCCATCGAGCAGGCGATGGCCCTGCCGATCCGTAACGCCGGGCTCGTCGATGCACTGACCGGATTCGTCGAGGCAAGAAAGCGTGACGGCTTCGTGCGCGAGGCGCTCGACCTTACTGGTATGCACAGCCTGGTCGTCGCAGATCCTGCAGCCTGACGGCGATCAGCTCCAGCCGTGGCCTCAGCATCCGGATCGATCTTCTGACCATTGCTTGATGCTGCCCTGCGGCGAAAAGAACGCGCCGAAAACAACACGGCCCGAAAACCGACATGGTCTGCGGGCCGTTCGTCTTGAAGGGAAAAGAGGGGTGAGGGCGATCAGCCCTTGAGGCCTTCGCGCGCCTCTTTCAGCTGGTCGAGCTTGTGCTGGGCCCTGGTCTTGGCCTCCTGGCCGTCCGCGTCGGCGACGTCTTCCTCGGCGTCCTTGATGCTCTGGTCGAGCGCAGCCATGTCGACCTCGTCCGCCGGCTCGGCATGTTCGGCAAGCAGCGTAAGGCCGTTCTCGTTGACGTCGGCAAAGCCGCCGCGCACGAAGATGCGCTCTTCGGAGCCGCCGTCCTTGGTGACGAGAACGATGCCAGGCTTCACCGTCGTCATCACCGGGGCATGCTTCGCCATGACGGTGAAGAAGCCCTCCGAGCCCGGAACGGAGACGGCGGTGACGGCCTCCGACATCAGGAGCTTTTCCGGGGAGACGAGTTCAAACTGGAAGCTATCGGCCATCGGTCTCTGGTTCCTTCGCGGCGGCCTTGAAATGCCGGACCGCCGTTTCGAACTTGTCGCGGCAGCCGGGGTTGCAGAAACCGACCACCGCGCCGTCGAATGTCGTCAGGGAATCGCCCGCGATCGGTTTTCCCGACCACGGGCAAGTCTCGTTGATCGCGTCCTCGATACGAAGGCCACGATCGTCGCTCATCAGGCGGCGTCCTGTGCCAGCTTCTTGGCCTTTTCGACAGCCTGGTCGATCGAACCGACCATGTAGAAGGCGGCCTCCGGCAGGTGGTCGTATTCGCCCTCGACGAGGCCCTTGAAGGACTTGATCGTGTCTTCCAGCGAGACAAGCTGGCCCGGCGTGTTGGTGAACACCTCGGCGACCGAGAAGGGCTGCGACAGGAAGCGCTCGATCTTGCGGGCGCGCGCCACCGTCAGCTTGTCCTCTTCGGACAGTTCGTCCATGCCGAGAATGGCGATGATGTCCTGCAGCGACTTGTACTTCTGCAGAAGCTCCTGGACGTTACGCGCAACCTCGTAGTGCTCCTCACCGACGATCATCGGCGAAAGGATGCGCGAGGTGGAATCGAGCGGATCGACGGCCGGGTAGATGCCCTTTTCAGAGATCGCACGGTTGAGAACCGTGGTCGCGTCCAAGTGGGCGAAGGTGGTGGCCGGCGCCGGGTCGGTCAGATCGTCGGCAGGAACGTAGATGGCCTGCACCGAGGTGATCGAACCCTTGGTCGTCGTGGTGATGCGCTCCTGCATCGCGCCCATGTCGGTGGCGAGCGTCGGCTGATAGCCCACCGCCGAGGGAATGCGGCCGAGAAGCGCCGACACCTCGGAGCCCGCCTGGGTGAAGCGGAAGATGTTGTCGACGAAGAACAGAACGTCCTGGCCCTGGTCGCGGAAATGCTCGGCGATGGTGAGACCGGTGAGCGCGACGCGGGCGCGGGCGCCGGGAGGCTCGTTCATCTGACCGTAGACAAGCGCGGCCTTGGAGCCTTCGGCCGAGCCTTCATGCTCGTGCGGGTCCTTGTTCACGCCCGATTCGATCATCTCGTGATAGAGATCGTTGCCCTCGCGGGTGCGCTCGCCGACGCCGGCGAACACCGAATAACCGCCATGGGCTTTCGCGACGTTGTTGATCAGCTCCTGGATCAGCACCGTCTTGCCGACGCCGGCGCCGCCGAACAGGCCGATCTTGCCGCCGCGGGCATAGGGCGTCAGAAGGTCGATGACCTTGATGCCGGTGACGAGGATCTGGCTTTCCGGCGACTGCTCGATATAGGGCGGAGCGGACTGGTGGATCGCGCGCTTCTCGTTCGAGTTGATCGGTCCGACCTCGTCGATCGGCTCGCCGATGACGTTCATGATGCGGCCGAGGGTCGCCTCGCCGACGGGAACGCGGATCGGCTCCCCGGTGTCGGTGACTTCCTGGCCGCGCACGAGGCCTTCGGTGAGCTCCATCGAGATCGTGCGGACGGTGTTTTCACCGAGATGCTGCGCAACCTCGAGCACCACGCGCTGGCCGTGGTTGTCGCATTCGAGCGCGTTCAGGATCGGCGGCAGGTGGTCGTCGAATTCGACGTCGACGACGGGGCCGATGACCTGTTGGATGCGGCCGGTATTCTTGTCAGCCATAGCGAGGCCTCCTCTCGATTCTCGTGTCAGAGCGCCTCGGCGCCCGAAATGATTTCGACCAGTTCCGTCGTGATCTGCGCCTGGCGCTGGCGGTTGTAGGAGACCGACAGCTTGTCGATCATATCGCCGGCATTGCGCGTCGCATTGTCCATCGCCGTCATTCGCGCGCCTTGTTCGGAGGCGGCATTTTCGAGCATGGCGTGCAGGATCTGGACCTTGATGTTGCGCGGGATGAGCGCGTCGAGAATTTCGCCAGGCTCCGGCTCGTATTCGTAGACGGTGGCGGCAGACTTCTCGTCGGTCTCTTCCTCTTCGCCGGCCTCGGAGAGGTCGGCCGGGATGATCTGCTGGCCCGTCGGGATCTGCGTGATGACGTTCTCGAACTCCGAATAGAAGATCGTGCAGACGTCGAACTCGCCCTTCTCGAACAGCTCCATCACCTTCTCGCCGAGCATGTCGGCCTGGTCGAAGCCGGGCTGCTTGACCTCCCGGAAGTCGATCCGCTCGATCACCTTGTCGGAGAGATCGCGGCGCATCAGGTCCCAGGCCTTCTTGCCGACGGCGAGGAACTTGACGGTCTTGCCCTCACCCTCGAGCTTGCGCTGGTGCTGGCGCGCCTTCTTCACGATCGAGGCGTTGAAGCCGCCACAAAGGCCGCGTTCGGCGGTGAAGACGACGAGAAGATGGGTGTCGTCCTTGCCGGTGCCGACCATCAGCGGCGGGCCGTCGCCTTCGACGGCGCCGGCGATGTTGGCGAGAACGGAGGCCATGCGCTCGGCATAGGGCCTCGCAGCGGCCGCCGCCTCTTCGGCCCGACGCAGTTTCGCCGCCGCGACCATCTGCATGGCCTTGGTGATCTTCTGCGTCGATTTCACCGACGAGATGCGGTTTCGAAGGTCCTTCAGTGATGCCATGGTCTGGCGCAGTCTCCCGCTGGCGCGGCCCCACTCCGCAGGGAGTGAGGCTGACGCCTGGTTTTACAGATCAGGCGAAGGTCTTGGCGAAGGAATCGATCGCGGATTTCAGCTTTCCGCGCAGATCGTCCGAGAGCGCCTTTTCCTTGGCGATCGCGTCGAGAATGTCCTTGTGCTCGCTGCGCATGGCGGCGAGGAGGCCTTCCTCGAAATCACCGACTTCGTCGACCTTCAGCTTGTCGAGATAGCCCTGGGTTCCGGCGAAGATCACCGCGACCTGTTCCTCGGTCTTCAGCGGCGAGAACTGCGGCTGCTTCAGAAGCTCGGTCAGGCGTGCACCGCGGTTGAGAAGCCGCTGGGTCGAGGCGTCGAGATCGGAGCCGAACTGGGCGAAGGCCTGCATCTCGCGATACTGGGCGAGCTCGCCCTTGATCGAACCGGCGACCTGCTTCATCGCCTTGACCTGTGCGGCCGAGCCGACGCGCGACACCGACAGGCCGACGTTCACCGCGGGGCGGATGCCCTGGTAGAAGAGGTTCGTCTCGAGGAAGATCTGGCCGTCGGTGATCGAGATCACGTTGGTCGGGATGTAGGCCGAAACGTCGCCCGCCTGGGTCTCGATGACCGGCAGCGCTGTGAGCGAACCGGCGCCGTGGTCGTCGCTCATCTTCGCCGCGCGCTCCAGGAGGCGCGAATGCAGGTAGAAGACGTCGCCCGGATAGGCTTCACGGCCCGGCGGGCGGCGAAGGAGCAGCGACATCTGGCGATAGGCGACGGCCTGCTTGGACAGATCGTCGTAGCCGATCACCGCATGCATGCCGTTGTCGCGGAAGAACTCGCCCATCGCGCAGCCGGCGAAGGGGGCGATGAACTGCATCGGCGCCGGGTCGGACGCCGTCGCGGCGATGACGATGGAATATTCCATCGCGCCGCGCTCTTCGAGGGTGCGCACGAACTGCGCGACGGTCGAGCGCTTCTGGCCGACGGCGACGTAGATGCAGTAGAGCTTGTCGCTGTCGCGACCCTCGTCATGGGCCGGCTTCTGGTTGAGGAAGGTGTCGAGCAGGATGGCGGTCTTGCCGGTCTGGCGGTCGCCGATGACCAGCTCGCGCTGGCCGCGGCCGATCGGGATCAGCGCGTCGATGGCCTTGAGGCCGGTGGCCATCGGCTCATGCACCGACTTGCGCGGGATGATGCCGGGCGCCTTGACGTCGACGCGGCGGCGCTCGGTCGATTCGATCGGGCCCTTGCCGTCGATCGGATTGCCGAGACCGTCGACCACGCGGCCGAGCAGGCCCTTGCCGACAGGGACCTCGACGATGTTGCCGGTCCGCTTGACGGTGTCGCCTTCCTTGATGCCCCGGTCGGAGCCGAAGATCACGACGCCGACATTGTCGGCCTCGAGGTTCAGGGCCATGCCCTGGATCCCGCCGGGGAACTCGACCATCTCGCCGGCCTGGCAGTTGTCGAGACCATAGACGCGGGCGATGCCGTCACCGACCGAGAGAACCTGTCCGACTTCGGAGACTTCCGCCTCGTCGCCGAAGTTCTTGATCTGGTTCTTCAGGATCGCGGAAATTTCTGCGGCGCGGATGTCCATCAGCCGACCTCTTTCAGTGCAAGCTTGAGCGAATTGAGTTTGGAGCGAAGCGAGGTGTCGATCTGGCGCGAGCCGATCTGGACGATCAGGCCGCCGAGGATCGAGGGATCGACCTTTTCGCGCACGGTCACGGTCTTGCCGGCATAGGAGCCGAGCGCTTCGGACAGTGCGGTCCTCTGGCTATCGTCCAGCGGATGGGCGCTCGTCACCTCGGCTTCGACCTCGCCACGCTGTTCGGCGGCAAGTTCGCGGAAGCGACGGATCATACCCGGAAGAACGAACAACCGCCGATTGTCGGCGACCACCTTGAGGAAATTCCCGGTGAGCTGGCTCGGACCGGTCTTTTCGACAATCGCCTCGATGGCGCGAAGCTGCTCGTCGGACGAAAATGCCGGGCTCGCCACCAGTCGGCGGAAATCGGCATTTTCCGACATCAGCTTTTCGAAGGAATCGAGCTCGGATTCAACCGTATCGAGCGCGTTCTCTTCGAGTGCGAGTTCGAACAGGGACTGGGCGTAGCGGTCTGCGACCCCCGAAACGGGAGAGGATGATTGTGCCACGGACGACCGTTTCTCTTTCGCGTTTTTTCAACGCCTGCCACGCTGGATGATCCCGGCGCCGCGAGGCCTTGAACCGTTGGATGGAAACCAAGCGGACTGCCAACGAGATGCCGGCCCTCCTCCTTGAGACTGCGTTCGTCTAGCATAGGGATTTGACCGCGACAACACGCTTGGGTGAGGCAATTTGCAAGGTTTTACGGGTTATTCGTCATGCTTCCCCAACTGAGTGACGACAGCCGGCATCATATCCGCCACGGCTCCAAGTCGCGTTCAGGAGGAGATGAAGCCGAGGGCCGGGGCGAGCGCGGCCGCGGCGAGGATCAGTTCCGCGCAGAAGTAGAACAGCCCGCGGAACGTCGTGCCGTCGGTAAGGAGCGACACCAGACGGCCGAATGCCGAGAACAGCCATCCAGCGCCGAGCGCGAGCTGAACGAAGGGCTGATCGTAGAGGGCTGCACCGACGAGACCCACGCCGATCCAGAAGCCGCCAAGGCTTGCCCTCGATCCGGCAAGCGCGTCGAGCTTTCCCGCGCTCGGTGCAAGGCCGATCGCGGCGAGGATCAGGCGCGGCGCGAAAAGGGCCGCCAAACCGAGGATCACGGCGACGAGGGCCGCCGCGAAGGGGAGCCAGCCGGCGCTGTTGGTGGGCAATGCGAAATCCATCGGTCTTCCTTCGTCTTCGTGCCGGCCTCCTGTCGGGCGACAGCGGGCTCAAGACACCGCAGGCGACGATCGCGTCAAGTCTCGCTGTGCCGATATGTCTCTTTGCCGGCCGGGGTCCGTGCGCCAATGCGCCGCGAGGGGCGAATTCGCGGCGGACGATGCGAATGGCTCGGCCCGGGACCGGGCGGAGCGGCGGCGTCTGTCAGATCGGCGATTCGCAGAGGCTGCCGGTTCAGGGCCGCGCACAGCCGGCGTGGTGATCAAAGGGCGGGGACGCAGTGGCATGGCGATGCTCCGCAAACTGCTTGCGAGACTGCGGTCCGGTTTTGCGTCAGACGAGAAGCAGCCGCTGTTTCAACGGACTGAAGGTCATGCGGTGAAGGGGCGAGGGGCCGTGGGTCTCGATCGCGGCGAGATGGGCGGCGGTGCCGTAGCCCATATGCCGGGAAAAGCCGTAGGCCGGGAACGCGAGGCAGGCCCGGCGCATCATCCGGTCGCGCACGACTTTCGCGACGATCGAGGCCGCCGCGATCGACAGCGATGCGGCATCGCCGCCGATGACGGCGGACGCCTGGCAACGGCAGCCGGGCGGCACGTCGCGGCCGTCGACGAGAATGTGATCGGGCGATGTGCCGAGCGCTGCGACCGCACGGCGCATGGCGATGAGGGTCGCGCCGCGGATGTTGAAGCGGTCGATCTCGGCGGCACTTGCACAGGCGGATGCGACGATCGCCGTGGAAAGGATCTGAGCGAAGAGTTCCTCGCGCCGCTCCGCCGTCAGGGCCTTGGAATCATCGAGGCCGTCCGGGATGTTCTGAGGGTCGAGGATGACGGCAGCCGCCGTGACAGGGCCGGCGAGCGGGCCGCGGCCAGCCTCGTCGACGCCGGCGACTCGTTGCTGGCCGAGCGCGATCAGTTGCCGCTCGCGCTCGAAGTCGGGGCCTTGGCGGATTTTCGCCGCGCCGCGACGGCGCGGGGCCCCCGCGGCTTTGTTTGCGGGAGAGCCGGTCTCGTCGCGAGCCGCGGCACGGCCTTTGGAGACAGGGGCGAGTGCAGGAGAATCGGAGGAATGCGCGGTCATCTTGCGGCGGAGACTCGCGCATCCTCCGATCCCATGCAAGGCCGCCGATGCCCTGAGGGCCACAGGCATCTTCGGCCCGCCGACGGTCGTGACGACCGCCTGGCAACCACCCGGAGCGATGCGGCGATCCGGGTGGCCTGACTTGTCGCCGGCTACAAAAGGGCGAGTTGGACGCCGGCGCTCTTCGGCGGGGTGAACAGGTCGGTCCTGAGCTTGACCCGATCGGCATTGAGGTCGAGACGCCGCGCCGCCATCTCGAACCGGCGACGGATCTGGAAGGCGTAGGGCCCCGAGCCCCGCATCCGCTTGCCCCATTCGGCGTCGTAGTCCTTGCCGTCGCGCATGGAGCGCAGCAGCGACAGGACGTGGCGGTAACGGTTGGGGTAGTGCCGCAGCAGCCACTCCTTGAACAGCGGCGCGACTTCCAGCGGCAGCCTGAGCAGCACGTAGCCGGCCTCCTTTGCCCCGGCGGTGACGGCGGCCTCGAGCAGCCGCTCGATCTCGCTATCGTTGAGGCCGGGGATGATCGGCGCGGTCATCACCATTGTCGGGATCTTCGCCTCCGACAGCGCCTTGACCGCATCGAGCCTTCTTGCCGGCGTTGCCGCGCGCGGCTCCATCGCCCGCGCCAGCGTCCGATCGAGCGTGGTCACCGACAGGGCGACCTTGGCGAGCCCCTTGGCGGCCATGCGCGACAGGATGTCGATGTCCCGCGTCACCAGCGCCGACTTCGTGACGATGCCGACCGGATGGTTCGCCGCTTCCAGCACCTCGAGGATCTCGCGCATCACGCGCCGCTCCTTCTCGATCGGCTGATAGGGGTCGGTGTTGGTTCCGATGGCGATCGACTTCACCTCATAGCCGGGTTTGGAGAGTTCGCGCTCCAGAAGTTCGGCGGCGTTCGGCTTGACGAAGAGTTTCGATTCGAAATCGAGGCCGGGGGAAAGGCCCATATAGGCATGGCTCGGCCGGGCAAAGCAGTAGACGCAGCCATGTTCGCAGCCGCGATAGGGATTGATCGAGCGGTCGAAGGAAATGTCTGGCGAGGTGTTGCGGGTGATAATCGTCTTCGGCTTCTCGACCTGCACCTCGGTCTTGAAGGCCGGAAGGCTGTCGAGCGTTTCCCAGCCGTCGTCGAAGCTCGACCGGGCGAACGGTTCGTAGCGTCCGCTCGGATTGACGCCGGCGCCGCGGCCGCGCCGCCTTTCGGCCGGAACCCTGAGATTGGCGCCCTCGACGATGTGATTGGCGACGTCGATGCCGTTGGTTCCGGCAAAGGCCGCGCGGTCGGCTGCGGTGATCTGCTGCATGGTCTGCCCTCCTGGCGATGGGCGTTCACGTTCGATGACCAAAATCCTAACGACAAATGAAGAACAAGACAAGAACAAAATGCGATCGGACTGGCGTGGCACACCGAGCTGCGCTAGGCCCGATCCATGCTGAGTGTTTTCATCGACTGCGGGCCGGACGACCAGAAGCTGGCCAAGACCCTTGCAAGTCTCATTCCCGGCGCGGTCGAGGGCATCGTGCGCGAGGTCGTCCTCGTCGATCGCGGCATGGGCAGCGACGCCCGCAAGGTCGCCGACCATGCCGGCTGCCGGGTGATCCAAGCCGGCGATCTGCGGGAAACGATCCGAGCCGCGAAGGGCGAGTGGCTGCTCCTGGTCGAGCCCGGTGCCCGGCTCATGCCCGGCTGGATCGGCGCGGTGATCGAGCATGTCGAACGGGTCGATGCCGGCCGGGCCGGGCCTCCTTGCGCGCGGTTTCGCCGGGCGGCGATCGACAGGCCGGGATTTCTGCGCAGGCTTCGGCAGATTCGCGCGGCGATCGCGGAAGGCTTTCTCGTCAAAAAGAGCCAGGCGATCGGCCTTGCCGGACAGTCAGGTGTAACGCCGACGCTGGAACGGATGGCAAAGGGCGTCGCGGTGGTCCGGCTCGATGCGGAGATGCGCCCGGCCCAGGCTGCGAGCCGGTAGGCCCGCTTCGTCGGTAGAGCCTCCTGGCGCTCGTTTGCGACGGCGGGTTTCCGGCAAACCCGTTGCTGCTCGAGCGACGGCGTTTGCGACATGAAAAAGCCCGCGGCGATCGCTCGCCGCGGGCTTTTTCATGTGGGACGCCAAGCCGGCGGGTGTCCCCCGCCGGCGAGCCGGTTTTACTCGTCGTCGCCGCTCTTCTTCAGAGCCGCGCCGAGAATGTCGCCGAGCGATGCGCCGGAGTCCTGCGACCCGTACTGCGCCACGGCTTCCTTCTCCTCGGCGATCTGCAGCGCCTTGATCGACAGGCCGACCTTGCGGGCCTTCTTGTCGAACTGGGTGATGCGGGCGTCGAGCTTCTGGCCGACCTGGAAGCGCTCGGGGCGCTGTTCGTCGCGGTCGCGGGCCAGATCGGAACGGCGGATGAAGGCGGTGAGATCGGTATCGACGATCTTCACCTCGATGCCGCCATCCTTGATCTCGACGACCTCGCAGGTGACGATCGAGCCGCGGCGCATTTCGCCGGCCTCGGCCGCATCGACGAACGGATCGCCGCCCACCTGCTTCATGCCGAGCGAGATGCGCTCCTTGTCGACGTCGACGTCGAGGACCTGGGCCTTGACCATGTCGCCCTTGTTGAACTCCTCGATCACCTGCTCGCCCGGACGGTTCCAGTCGAGATCGGAGAGGTGGACCATGCCGTCCACGTCGCCTTCGAGGCCGATGAACAGGCCGAACTCGGTCTTGTTCTTGACCTCGCCCTCGACCTGGGTGCCGATCGGGAACTTGTCGCGGAAGGCTTCCCAGGGGTTCTGCAGGGTCTGCTTGAGGCCGAGCGAGATGCGGCGCTTGTTCGGGTCGACCTCGAGAACCACGACCTCGACCTCCTGGGAGGTGGAGAGGATCTTGCCCGGATGGACGTTCTTCTTCGTCCAGGACATTTCCGAAACGTGGATGAGGCCCTCAATGCCCGGCTCCAGCTCCACGAACGCACCGTAGTCGGTGATGTTGGTGACGCGGCCGGTGACCTTGACGCCCATCGGGTACTTGACGCCGATGCCGTCCCAGGGATCCGCCTCGAGCTGCTTCATGCCGAGCGAGATGCGGTGGGTTTCCTGGTTGATCCGGATGATCTGGACCTTCACGGTCTGGCCGATCTGCAGGATCTCGGTCGGATGGTTGACGCGGCGCCATGCCATGTCGGTGACGTGGAGGAGACCGTCGATGCCACCGAGATCGACGAAGGCGCCGTAATCGGTGATGTTCTTGACGATACCCTCGACGACCTGACCCTCTTCGAGGTTCTGGACGATCTCGGAACGCTGCTCGGCCCGGCTCTCCTCAAGAACGGTGCGGCGCGAGACGACGATGTTGCCGCGGCGCTTGTCCATCTTGAGAATCTGGAACGGCTGCGGCGTGTTCATCAGCGGCGTGACGTCGCGGATCGGCCGGATGTCGACCTGCGAACGCGGCAGGAAGGCGACGGCGCCGTCGAGGTCGACCGTGAAGCCACCCTTGACCTGGTTGAAGATCTGGCCTTCGACCTTCTCGCCGGCTTCGAACTGCTTCTCGAGCTTGACCCAGCTCTCTTCGCGGCGAGCCTTGTCGCGCGACAGCACGGCTTCGCCCAGCGCGTTCTCGATGCGCTCGACATAGATCTCGACGGTGTCGCCGATCTTCAGCTCGCCGTCCTTGCCCTTCGCGCCGAATTCCTTCAGCGGCACGCGGCCTTCCACCTTCAGGCCGGCATCGATGACGGCCATGTCCTTTTCGATCGCGACGACGGTGCCCTTGACCACCATGCCTTCTGCGACGTCCTGCTCATGGAATGAGGCTTCGAGCAGCGACGCGAAGTCTTCGCGCGAGGGGTTGAGGTTAGACATTCTTTCTCCTTGGGGACCCTTTTCGCCTGTCGTTCAGGCATAAAAGGGCATGCGCCTCGGGGTATCCGCCCCGCGCGGGTTCATCGTTGATGGATCGTCCGTTCCCGGTTCCCAAAGTCCCGCAAGCGACGCGCGGAACCTTGTCCAGAGGCGCCCGCAGCCTAGCGCGGGCGCAGATGGTCGGCGCTGAAGAGCCTGGACCGGACGAATTTGCAGCATGGTCTGAGCGGGCGCTGCGGCGTTCCCCTCATAACCGAAAAGGGCACGCCTCCTTCAGGATGCGGCCCCTCAATGCCTGCCCGGTTCTGCCAGAACGCGGTCTACGACCTCGCAAGCTGCCCGGAATGCCGCATCTATATCCAATTCGCTGGTGTCCAGCAAGTGGGCGTCGGCCGCCGGCCGAAGCGGCGCGACGGCGCGAAGGGAGTCCCGTTCGTCCCGGGCCTTCACCTCGGCGAGGATGCGATCGTAGTCGATATCCTCGCGGCCGTGGGAGAGAAGCTCGTCGGTGCGGCGGCGGGCCCTGACCTCGGGAGATGCGGTGACGAAGATCTTGACCCGGGCGTGCGGGCAGATCACCGTTCCGATATCGCGGCCATCGAGGACGGCGCCTTCGGCGCGTGACGCGAAGCTGCGCTGAAAGGCGACGAGGGCCTCCCGCACCGGCTGGTGGACGGCGACCCGCGAGGCGAGCTCGCCGGCATCGTGGCCCCTCAGGCCCGGCTCGTCCAGATGGGCGATGTCGAGCTTTCGGGCAATAGCTCCGGCCATTTCGGGGTCGTCTGGATCGGCATTGCCGATGGTGACCTGCCGCCCGACGGCCCGGTAGAGCAGGCCGGTATCGAGATAGGGGAGGCGGTAACGCTCCGCGACGCGTTTTGCGAGCGTGCCCTTGCCGGCGGCCGCAGGGCCGTCGATGGCGATGGTCAGGGGAGCGGTCATGGCGCGAACTCCCCGCCGTTGCACCACCTGCGGCATGAGAGAGACCTTGCGGATGCGAACGCACTGGCCAGGAAAGTGCCGAGTCGCGCTTCTGGCAGGTCACGCAGAATCGGAAGCAAGCGAGAGCGCGTGCCGACGTTGCCGGCAGCGGGGAGAATGCTGAACAGAAGGACGAGGAACATCGTCATCAGAAACTGTCTTGTCTCGCTCTTCACTTCGCCGCAATGGTCTCCAGATTTGCGCCAAGTCCCGCCATCATCGGTTCGAACTTCGGGAAACTCGTCGCGATCATTCGCGCGTCGTCGATGCTGACCGGCTTTTCGCTTGCCATGCCCAGCACGAGGAAGCTCATGGCAATTCTGTGATCGAGATGGGTGTCGACCCGCCCGCCGCCAAGCCCCTTGCCGTCCGGCATTCCGGTGACGCTCAGGGTATCGCGGCCCTCTTCGTGCCGAATTCCATTTGCTTCCAGACCTTTAGCGACCGCGGACAGGCGATCGCTTTCTTTGACGCGCAATTCCTCAAGGCCCTGCATCAGGGTCGTGCCGTCGGCAAAGGCTGCGGCGATGGCAAGCACCGGATATTCGTCGATCATCGAGGGCGCGCGCTCGGGCGGCACGGTGACGCCCTTGAGCTGCGAATGACGCACATGCAGATCGGCGACGTCTTCGCCCCCTTCCTGCCTGCGATTGGCGATTTCGATCAACGCGCCCATCTCCAGAAGCGTCTCGATCAGGCCCGTCCGGGTCGGGTTCATCAAGACGTTCTCGATCACGATGTCGGAGCCTGGAACGATCAGCGCGGCAACCAGCGGGAAGGCGGCGGAGGAGGGGTCGCCCGGCACCGTCAGCTCGCCGACCGCGCGAAGGCTGCCCTGTCCCTGAAGCGCGATATGCCGGGCGCCGTCGGCGTCGATCGTCGTTTCCAGCGAGGCGCCGAAGCCCGCCAGCATCCTTTCGGTGTGGTCCCGCGTCGGCACCGGTTCGATGACCGTGGTCACCCCCGGCGCGTTCAGGCCGGCCAGAAGAACCGCGGACTTCACCTGCGCCGAGGCCATCGGCACGCGGTAGGTGATCGGGGCGGCAACGCGCGGACCGTGGATGGACAGAGGCAGCCTGTCGCCGGACCGCGAGACGACCTGCAGCCCCATCAGCCGCAAAGGATCGAGGACGCGGCCCATCGGCCGGCGCGAAAGCGAGGCGTCGCCGACGAAGGTGGCGGAAAAGTCGTAGGCGCCGACGAGACCCATGGTCAGGCGCGCGCCGGTTCCCGCATTGCCGAAGTCGAGCACGTCCGCGGGCTCCAGAAGGGCGCCGTTGCCGACGCCGTCGACGATCCAGACGCCGTCCTTCTTTTCGATCCTCGCGCCCATGGCGGACATGGCCCGGCCGGTCGCCAGCACGTCTTCGCCCTCCAGAAGACCCTCGATGCGGGTCGTACCGGCGGCCAGTCCCCCGAACAGAAAGGCACGATGAGAAATCGACTTGTCACCCGGCACACGCACGCGACCGGTGAGCGCTCCCGCCCGGACTGCCGCGAGTGGGCGAAAAGCTTGGTCGATCGGCTGCATGGCCCTCAATCCTTGGGTCTTGTCTTTCATTCACCGCGCGCGGGCATCGGCGGGCGTTTTCGGGGCAGACTCCGTCATGCCCGGCATTCGCCCTTTGTGTCCGCACAATGGGCCTTTGACAAGGGCTGGACGACGCCGTAAGGACCAGCCGATTTTGCAGGACCAGGGTCCGGCGGTATTGCTACCGTAAGTCCAGACGAAAAAGCAGGCTTTCGGGCGTGCGCCAAGCCAGCGCGAACGATCGCGTCGGCGCAATCGCATCGGTCCGCGACGCATTGAATTAAGACAGACCATGATGAGGCAGTAATGGCGAAGCCCGAGCTCGGAACCAAGCGCGTCGATCCCGAAACCGGACGCAAGTTCTACGATCTGAACAAAGATCCGATCATCTCCCCCTTCACGGGCAAGACCTACCCGCGCTCGTACTTCGAGGGCAACACGGTGAAGGAAGAAGAGGAGGTCGAGGAGACCGAGGCCGTCGAAGTCGAGGCGACGCCGGACACGGTCTCGCTCGAGGACGTCGCCGAGGAAGAGAACGACGCCGAGGATGCGAACCTTCCCGACATCGACGACGATTCCGACGATGCCGATGATTCCGACGAAGACGACACTTTCCTTCAGGACGACGAGGAAGATGACGACGTCTCCGACATCATCGGCGGTGGACGCGAAGACGACGACGACTGAGCGGTCCGATGCCGGAGGGGCTCACAGTTCCCTTCGCGCAACCTGGTTCGCGACAAGCTCGGCCGAAAATCGGTGTCGATTTTCGGCCGGCATCATGTCTGAAATCCGAGCGTGATGCCTGAAACCGAAATGTCAGGACGTTATCGCCCGGCCTGAAAGCCGCAGACCGCTTTCATGGTGCTCAAGCGACCATCGTCGGGCCCAATCTTGGCCGCGGCGTTCGAGCCCACATCGCTTGCAGAATTAGCGCTGGCCGCTCGGCAAACACGATCCCTCCCGGTTCAGCCGTCCTCGCCGAACCGGTTGGCGATGAGTTCCTCCAGCGCATCGAGGACGGCCACCGCCTCCGGACCGATGGCACTGACCTCGATCGTCGTGCCCTGACTGGCCGCGAGCATCAAAAGGCCCATGATGGACAGGCCGCCGACGCTCATGCCCTCCCGCGTGATCGTCACTTCGGCGTCGAAATTCTCGACCGTCTCGACGAAGCGTGCCGAGGCTCTCGCATGCAGCCCACGCTTGTTGACGATGGCGAAGATGCGTGAATTGGCAGCGTCTGCGTCGCTCGAACCATCGAGGCTTGCGGCCGAAGGTTCCGCGCGGCTGCGAATGACCGATCCGTTGCCGCCGCCGGCCCCGTCGTCTGTTTTTGAATCGAGGCTTCGCACGGCTATCGCTCTCAGTTGCCGCTCAGGACGCGGCTTGCCACGTTGATGTATTTGCGGCCTGCCTCCTGCGCTGCCAGGAGCGCTTCGGCCATCGGCTTTTCCTCTCGCACGCTGGCGAGCTTGATCAGCATCGGCAGGTTGACGCCGGCCAGAACGTCAACCCGGCTGCCCTCCATCACCGAAATCGCCAGATTCGACGGCGTTCCGCCGAACATGTCGGTCAGGATGATGACGCCGGAGCCGCGGTCCGCACGGGCGACGGCCTCGACGATGTCGATCCGCCGCTGCTCCATGTCGTCCTCCGGGCCGATCGAGATCGTCTCGAAGGCATCCTGGGGGCCGACCACGTGTTCCACGGCGTTGAGAAACTCGTCCGCAAGGCGGCCATGGGTCACGAGAACCAGCCCGATCATGCCTGGATAGCCTCGCCGATCAGCCTGAACCTCGCGCTTGTCATGCCCCGATTTCTCCATCACCCTTTAGCCCTGCGGGCATACGCAGCATCCAGAGCGCCAGCGCTCCGGCCATTTGGCCGAGCGCCCGAACGGGGCGACGAGCCAAATGTCCAATTTCTGTCCGCCGAAGACTTGCCGCGCTTTGCCAGCCGGCCAGCGGCCGCTAGTTCTGCGCAATGATCGTCATTGGCGACCGACATCTTGGCAGTCCTGTCCAAATCCGCAAGTTAAATGATAGGAGATTGGGCTTGCGTGATGCTTTTGCGTGCATCGGAAACGGTCTTTGTGGCGAATGGAATGTCACCTGCAGCGAAGAGTTGTGAGGTTTGCCGAAGGGCGTTCCTGGCGCCGTGATCGACTAGCGATCAGTCCGGCAGCCGGCCGGAAAGGGCCAGCGTCAGCAAGATATCCGCAGCCCGGCCCGATTCGCGCCATGGCAGTCGCACCAGCGGAAATTCCCGCCCGACGATTTCCGTCACCAGCGTGCCGGGAAGACGCGTGATCGACCGAGGCTCGACCAGCTCCGCGACGAGCCACAGATCGACGAACGGCCGTGCCGGTTCGCGGTGAATGCCGATGCCGGATATCTCGATCAGGCCCTTGAGCGTGCCGGGCGCGGACAACCGGACCGCCCCCTCGGCGGCCTCCGCGAGAACCCGGTCGTCGGCGACCAGTTCCGACGTCATGCCGAGGCCCGGCCCACGTCGAAGGAGAGCCAGAGCGAGGGCGGATTTTCCGCTTTGCGCCGGTCCGCGGATCAAGATTCCGCGATCCGACACGGCGACCGCCGACGCGTGGAGATTTGCTGGCGCCGTCATCTCGTCGGCCCCGTCATTCCGCAGGCAGCGAAACGACGAAGCGGGCGCCGCCGATGCCGTTCGGCGCCTCCTCGTCGATGATGTTCTCGGCCCGGATCGTGCCGTCATGCGCCTCGACGATCTGGCGCGAGATCGACAGGCCGAGACCGGAATTCTGGCCGAAGGCCTCGCCCGCCGGCCTGTCGGTATAGAACCGCTCGAAGATCCGCTCGATCACCTCGGCCTGGATGCCCGGGCCATTGTCCTCGATGCTGACGACGACGCGCTGCCCGCGTCGCCGGACGATCACATCGATCCGGCCGTTGTCCGCAGGCACGAAGGAGCGGGCGTTCTCAATCAGATTGGTGAAGACCTGGCTCAGTCTGAGATCGTGGCCGGAAACGACGAAGCCGGGCCTTTGGGTGGGAAGCGGCTTCTGTGCCTCGAAATTGATGGTGATCTTGCGGCCGGGAACGGTGTGGCTGCGCGCGCCATCGACGACGGAGCGAAGCAGGGCGGCGAGATCGACCTTGTCGGCGACACTGCGAGCCAGCTCGGCGTCGAGCCGGGAGGCGTCCGAAATATCGGTGATCAGCCGGTCGAGGCGTCTCACATCGTGCTGGATGATCTCCATCAACCGGCTCTTGGACACCTCGTTCTTGGCGAGGGGCAGCGTCTCCACCGCGCTTCGCAACGAGGTGAGGGGGTTTTTCAGTTCGTGACTGACATCGGCGGCGAAGGATTCGATCGCGTCGATCCGCGCGTAGAGGGAACGCGTCATGTCGCTGAGGGCACGGCCGAGATTGCCGATCTCGTCGGTGCGATCGCCGAAATCGGGAATTGCGGCGCGGTCGTTGACCCCGCGCCGCACCCTGATGGCGGCCGCGGAAAGCCGCCGCAGCGGTGTCGCGATCGTCGAGGCGAGCAGCGTCGACAGAACGATGACGACGAGCGCGGCGACGCCGAAGACCCTGACGATCGCCATGCGCTCGGCCTGGACGATCTTGTCGATATCCCCGCCCTGGGTCGAAAGCATGAGGACGCCGAGCACCGCGCGAAAGCGCTGGATGGGCACGGCGACCGACACGATCAGTTCGCCGTTCTCGGTCGCCCGCACGACCGTCGCCGGGCCTCCGGTCAACGCATTCATCACCTCCGGATAGGCGGTGCCCGATCCACCGGGTGCCTCGCGATAGACCGGCAGGTCGCTGCCGGTGATGATGCCGCGCAGATAGGTCACGATGCGGCTCATCAGATCGGGCGCGTCGGGAGACACCGGCGGCAGGTCGTAGCGCAGGATCTGGCCGCGCGAGTAAAGATGGCGCGAATCGAGGATCAGGTTGGCGTCGCGGTCGTAGAGGCGGGCTCGCGTCCGGGTCGGCGAGATCAGACGGCGCAAAAGCGGCGCGACGCGCTCCGGATTGATCGGAAAGTCCAGGCTGTCCGTCACCTCGGCAGACGGCGCCAACGTGTCGCCGGCCTGCAGCTCCAGCAGGCGCTCGGGATCGAGGGTGATGGAGTTCGTTTCGACCGTCGCCGAGGATGCGATGGCCGCCGCGATGATCTCGCCCTGGGTCAGAAGGCTCTCGACCCGTGCGTCGATCAGCCCAGCCCGGAACTGGTTGAGGTAGAGAATGCCCGAGACGAGAACGATCAGGGCGACAAGGTTGAGAAAGACGATGCGCCGGGTCAGCGACGAGAAGATCGAATGACCGAGCAGCCAGCGCAGCCGGTACAGGACGCGGCGAATGAACGGCAGGCGCGTCAGGCGCTTGCGCGCCATCGCATCGCGGCGCCGTCTTGCGGCCGCTGCGTCCGGTAGATCGGCCTGCCTGTCATTGCTTTCAGATACTGAAACCATGAACTTTCGAGTCTTGCAGGGGCGATCGATCCGAAAAGCTGCGGCAAAACGTCGGATCGAGGCAGCGTTTTCAGGCGGCCGGCGTCCGCTTCCAGTGCCGTGCGCCACACTCGCCGACGCTCGGAGGTGCGGAGGCCGCCAAGTCGTTCTGCATGAGCGTGAGCCCGGCGGTTCGGGCGATCATGCCTCCCGGAAGCGATAGCCGACGCCATAGAGCGTCTCGATCATATCGAAGTCGTCGTCGATCGCCTTGAATTTCTTGCGCAGCCTCTTGATGTGGCTGTCGATCGTGCGATCGTCCACATAGACCTGCTCGTCATAGGCGGCATCCATCAGCGCGTCCCGGCTCTTCACCACGCCCGGCCGCATCGCCAGAGCGTGCAGGATGAGAAACTCCGTCACCGTCAGCGTGACCGGCTTGCCCTTCCAGGTGCAGGTGTGTCGCTCCTGATCCATCACCAGCTGGCCGCGTTCCAGCGAGGCTTCGGGCGCGGCGGTGGTGCCGGCGATCGGCTTCGCCCCGACCTCGCGCGGCGCGCCGCGGCGCAGGATCGCCCGGACACGCTCGACGAGAAGCCGCTGGGAAAAGGGTTTGCGGATATAGTCGTCGGCGCCCATCTTCAGGCCGAACAGCTCGTCGATCTCCTCGTCCTTGGAGGTGAGGAAGATCACCGGCAGATCGGACTTCTGCCGCAGCCGCCGGAGCAGCTCCATGCCGTCCATGCGCGGCATCTTGATGTCGAAGATCGCCAGATGAGGTGGGCTCGATTGCAACCCCTCCAGCGCCGAAGCGCCGTCGGTGTAGGTTTCGACCCTGTAACCCTCGTTCTCCAGTGCGATCGAGACGGACGTCAGAATGTTTCGGTCGTCATCCACGAGGGCGATTGTCGGCATGTCATCATTCTCCAGTCATCGATCCGGCTCCTCGCCGCTGTGCTTTTCGCAACTGCTCTGCCGCCGGATCAAGCGTGGCGTGGGAAAGTCGGCCGTGTGGGGCTCGCGCCCCGCATGCCACCGTCTCAAACCGGTGCCACCGCATTCATCAGCCCCTTCGTTGACATCAATCCGCGTAAAATGTGGCGGATTGCGCGTCTGACAATGACAAAGGGCCAATTCGCACCACAAAGCGACGGATGAAACCCGTTCGGCGGTCGCGCCGGACATCTTCCCTTGCGTCGTATGGCGGTCGGATGGGCGATGCCTTCTCGAAGCGGGCTGGGATTCGTCCGCCATGATAGCAGACGGCGCCGACAAATCAGCTTTCTGATCGGACAGGTTTCAAGGCTTGCGGCCGGCACCGGCTGTGCGGGGCGGCGGCAGGGCCGATGTCGGGCATGATTTCGGCCGGCGGATTGGCCAGTCAATCCGTCCGCATCGAAGCATCGAAACGATTAGATTGAATACAAACCCGTCTAAATCGATTAAATTACTGAAATCGTTAAGTTTTACAGGTGGCGCTGCTTGCCCTGCACAAGTGTGTCGTCTATCTGTCTTCCGCAGCCGGGGCCGAAGGGCCGAGTTTTTCAGGAGGCGAGTGGTGGATCAAATCGGGACGCACAATCCGCAGAGCGGGATCGAAACGACGGGTCTGGAGGGGCTTTCCTCCATTCGCTGGAACCTGCCGGAGGCTGAACTCGTCGAGATTGCCCTGCGCCGGGGTGAGGCCCGCCTGACGGCCCACGGCGCCCTCGTCGCCACCACCGGCAAGCACACCGGCCGCTCGGCCAAGGACAAGTTCATCGTCCGCGACGAGACGACCGACCCGATCGTCTGGTGGGATAACAATGCCGCGATGGCGCCCGAGGCCTTCGAGCGCCTCTATGACGACTTCAAGGAGATGGCGAAGGGCCGCGACCTTTTCGTCCAGGATCTCATCGGCGGCGCCGACCCCGCCAATTCCATCACGGTGCGGGTCGTCACCGAATATGCCTGGCACTCGCTGTTCATCCGCAACCTTCTGATCCGCCCCTCAAAAGAGGCGCTTCAGGACTTCGTTCCCGAGATGACGATCATCGATCTGCCGAGCTTCCGGGCCGATCCCGAGCGTCACGGCTGCCGGACCGAGACGGTGATCGGCTGTGACCTTTCCCGCAACATCGTCCTCATCGGCGGCACGTCCTATGCCGGCGAGATGAAGAAGTCGGTGTTCACCGCTCTCAACTGGCGTCTGCCGGAAAAGGGCGTCATGCCGATGCACTGCTCGGCCAATGTCGGGCCGAAGGGCGACGGCGCGGTGTTCTTCGGCCTGTCGGGCACCGGCAAGACGACGCTTTCAGCGGACAAGACCCGCACGCTGATCGGCGACGACGAGCACGGCTGGGGCGAGAACGGCATCTTCAACTTCGAGGGCGGCTGCTACGCCAAGACCATTCGCCTCTCGGCCGAGGCCGAACCGGAGATCTTCGCCACCACCCGCCAGTTCGGCACGGTTCTCGAAAACGTCGTGCTCGATGAAAACCGCGTCCCGGACTTCGACGACGGCTCGCTGACCGAGAACACCCGCGCCGCCTATCCGCTGCACTTCATCGCCAACGCTTCGGAAAGCGGGCGCGGCAGCCATCCCAAGAACGTCATCATGCTGACGGCGGACGCCTTCGGCGTGTTGCCGCCCATCGCCAAGCTCACCCCGGCCGAGGCGATGTATCACTTTCTTTCGGGCTATACGGCCAAGGTCGCCGGCACGGAGAAGGGCGTCACCGAACCCGAGGCGACATTCTCGACCTGCTTCGGCGCGCCCTTCATGCCGCGCCATCCGACGGAATACGGCAATCTTCTGCGTGATCTGATCGCCCGCCACGGCACCGACTGCTGGCTCGTCAGCACCGGCTGGACCGGCGGCGCCTACGGCACCGGCAAGCGCATGCCGATCAAGGTCACGCGCCGGCTTCTCAATGCCGCGCTCGACGGCAGCCTGAACGACGCCGAGTTCCGGACCGACCCGAATTTCGGCTTCCAGGTTCCCGTCGAGGTGGAGGGCGTCGATCAGGCGATCCTCGATCCTCGTGCAACCTGGAGCGACAAGGCGGCCTATGACCGCCAGGCCGCAAAGCTCGTTTCGATGTTCGCCAAGAACTTCGAGCGCTTCGCCGACCACGTCGACGGTGACGTGGCGCAGGCCGCCCCCGTCATGCCGCTGGCGGCGGAATAGCCGTCGACGAACTCTTCGGGTCGAATCACGCTCGGCACTGGCCGGCGCTGGATCACGCAGTCGCCGCCGGTGCCGAAACTTCTTCAAGCGCAGCTCTGTGCGAGTTGCGGCCGTTCCGATAGGGTCGCGCCGGCTTCCCCCATGCCGTCCGGATGCGAGGAAGCGCGATTGCGGGGCGGAAGGACGAAATGGCGGAGATGGGAGACTTGCGGGTGACGGGATCCGTCACCTTGCCGGAGGCCGAACTCGAGGAGCAGTTCATCCGGGCGTCCGGGCCCGGCGGCCAGAACGTCAACAAGGTCTCGTCCGCCGTTCAGCTGCGCTATCTCGCGGCGCAGTCCTCGGCGATTTCATCCGACGTGAAACGGCGACTCTACCGGCTGGCCGGCCAGCGGGCCACCAAGGACGGCGACGTCCTGATCGAGGCTTCGCGTTTCCGCAGCCAGGAGAGAAATCGCGAGGATGCCCGCGAGAGGCTCGCCGAACTGTTGCGGGAGGCGGTCAAGCCGCCGCCCCCGCCGCGCAAGAAGACCCGGCCATCGAAGGGGGCGGTCGAACGCCGGATCAAGGCGAAGAAGGGGCGCTCCAGGATCAAGGCCATGCGGCGCTCGGTCGACGACTGAACCGGTGATGGTCGCCGCTAAGGGGCGGGGAGGGGCGCGGGGCGACGAACATCTTCGCAGCAGGTCGCCCGGCTTTCGCACGGATGATAAACTCGGGAAAAAGTAAGTCTCAAGAACTTCGCGATGTGACCCGCATGTGACGGATTTTCAGCGTCCAATAAATAAAGTGTTACTGAAGTATTTTGAAACCGGAAGACTGAGTTTTTCGTAGCTCCCGCATCCTCCTCCACCTGGAGGGGAATGACAGACCAATATTTGGGAGACGTTATATGTTGAAGACCCTGATCCGCACCGCCGCGATGACGACGCTTCTTGCTGGCGCCGTCGCCTTCTCGGGCGCAGCCTCCGCTCAGGACGCGATGGGCTCCGGCGACATGCCGATGGTCGGCGGCGCGCCGATGGATCCGCAGAAGACGATCGTCGAGAACGCCTCGACCGCCGACAATCTGACCACGCTCGTTGCGGCCGTGAAGGCGGCAGGTCTTGCCGAGACTTTGAGCGGCGACGGCCCCTTCACGGTCTTCGCGCCGACGAACGCTGCCTTCGAGAAGCTGCCGGCCGGCACCGTCGACGATCTTCTGAAGCCCGAAAACAAGGACAAGCTCACCAAGATCTTGACCTATCACGTGGTTCCGGCCAAGGCGACGTCCGAGGCCGCCATGCAGATGATCAAGGACGATGGCGGCAAGCATCCGGCCAAGACCGTCGAGGGCGGGGAAATCACGCTCGCCATGGACGGCGACAACATCGTCGTGATGGACGCCTCGGGCGGGACGGCGACCGTCACCCAGGCCGACGTGATGCAGTCGAACGGCGTGGTCCATGTGATCGACACGGTGCTGATGCCGGCGATGTAATCGGCGCCGCCGGCGGATCTGTCGCTGGCATCGACGAGCGCACCTCGAGTATGGTGCGTTGAAATCGGGGGCGGGGCGGCGTGTAACGATTGCCCTTCCGTCCCCGAACATATTCGTGAAGGCGTCGTCGGCTCGACTCCCTGGCGCAGACGACTTTCCTGCACCATCTCGATCGCGCAGGGGGCGGCACGCCGAACACCGCGACCCCGTCTCTTGCTCGCGAGCGGGACATGAATGGAGTGACTGGCGATGATCAGACGGAATTTCATCAAGGCGGGCCTTGCGGCAGGCGCGGCAGCGGTCGGCGCCGTGGCGCTCGGATGGCGCGGCGCGGGCGCGGCGCAGGAAAGCTTTCCGGTCTCGCACACCGACGCCGAATGGAAGAAGCTGCTGACGCCCGATCAATACGCGGTCCTGCGCAATGAAGCGACCGAAAGGCCGTTTTCCAGCCCGCTGAACGACAACAAGAAGGCCGGCATCTATGCCTGCGCCGGCTGCGATACGCCGGTCTATTCCTCCAAGACCAAATTCGATTCGGGCACCGGATGGCCGAGCTTCTGGGAGCCGATTTCGGCGACGGCGGTCGGTACGACGACCGACTACAAGCTGATCTATCCGCGCACCGAGGTGCATTGCGCCACCTGCGGCGGCCATCTCGGCCATGTATTCGACGACGGGCCGAAGCCGACCGGCAAGCGCCACTGCATCAACGGCGTCGCCCTGAATTTCAAGCCGGGCGCGACCGAAGCGTCCTGAGGTCGGTCGGCCGGAGCGAAGGCCGCCCCTCAATTGTAGGCGCGTGCGGGCGATCGAAACGCTGCGGCAGTCCGGCTCGGCCGTTTTTACCGATCGCCCATTGCCTGTCGGTCGCCGCTCTCTCGGCGGCTTGCCGCCTGATCGGGGCTGCGGAGGTGTTCCGGCATCGCCGCTCCTGCGCATCGAGACATCCTGGCGCCGTGGTACCGGCGTCGTGTCCGCGGCACGTCTCGACATCTCCGGCCATGAACCGAGGGGCGCCGCGCTCGCGTTGCAGGGTATCTTCGACGCAGTCAGCGCCGGTTCTCGGCGGTCTTCAACTCTTGGGAAGAATTTTGGCGCAGGATTGTCCTGAGCTGCTTTGCCCGCGTGCCGGCATTGAAGCGCGCCCCGGTCGACGCCATATCATCGGTTGGACGGGGGTGCTGGTTTCGGGCCCGCGTCGGTAAAGTCGCTTGACCAAGGACTTTCGTCGATGAATCGCATGACGCCTTTTTCCAGCCCGCTCCTGCTCGGCTTCGACAGCGTCGAGAAGACCCTCGAACGCATCGCGAAGGGGGGCGACGGCTATCCGCCCTACAATATCGAGCGTATCCGCGCCGCGGAGACCGCTGGCGAGGTGAAGGGGTGTGACCTTGGCGATCTCATTCGCATAACGCTCGCCGTCGCCGGCTTCCTGCCGGAAGATCTCGAGGTCACGGTGGAGGAGAACCAGCTCCTCATTCGCGGCCGCCAGAGCGACGACAGCGAACGTGAATATCTGCATCGGGGCATCGCCGCGCGGCAGTTCCAGAAATGTTTCCTCCTTGCCGATGGCATGCGGGTGATCGGAGCCGAGCTGAAGAACGGCCTGCTCCTGATCGATCTGGCGAAGCCGGAACCCGAACGCGTCGTCAGGAGAATTGAGATCGCGGTCAACGAATGACCGGATTTCGCGTTTGCCTTCACAAAGGAGACGATCATGGGTGATCATGCGACCAGCGAAACAGTTGCGTTCGACCTTGCCTCGCTCGGCGAAGGGCAGCTGGCCTATATGCGTCAGATGAGCTCTGACGAAATGCGTGCGCGCTTCCCGGCGGCGAAATCGATCCAGCCGGGTCTGAAGCTCTGGGCGCTGTTCGGCGCCGACGGCACGCCGCTTGCCGTGTCGGACGACCGTTCGAGCATCGTCGCGAGCGCGTCGCAGAACGAGCTTCTGACCGTCAGCGTGCACTGACGCTTCTGCGCGAGGCGCAAGCCTCGCGCGCGGGCGCGCGTCTTTCTCGCTCGCGTCCGGTCTGTGCCGGCTCATGGTCCGTGCCGGCTCTTTTGGCATCGGTCAGTGGCTCGGTCCTCGCCGCAGACCACGGCGCTGCGTCACACGCCGATCCCGGCCTTTTCGCCATCAAGCCCTGCAGCATCCCGTCGATGGCGCTTGTCAGGCGGCCATCATCGACTTTTCCGGCGTCTTCGCGCCGGTCATCAGAGCCACGGCGTCGTTCATCGAGGCGAGCTTCGGGTCGATCACGCAAAGGCGTTTGCCGAGCCGGTGGACGTGAATGCGGTCGGCGACCTCGAAGACATGTGGCATGTTGTGCGAGATCAGGACGATCGGCATGCCGCGCGAGCGCACGTCCTGAATGAGCTCCAGAACTTTTCGCGATTCTTTCACGCCGAGTGCGGCGGTCGGCTCGTCGAGGATGATCACCTTCGAGCCGAAGGCCGCCGCCCGCGCCACGGCGACGCCCTGGCGCTGGCCGCCGGAGAGCGTTTCCACCGTCTGGCCGATGTTCTGAATGGTCATCAGGCCGAGATCGGAGAGCTTTTCCCGGGCGATGCGCTCCATCGCCTTGCGGTCCAGCATTCGCAGATATTTGCCCGCGAAACCTTCCTTGCGGATCTCGCGACCGAGAAACATGTTGTCGGCGATCGACAGGGCCGGGGAGAGGGCAAGGTTCTGGTAGACCGTCTCGATGCCGGCCTCGCGCGCCTCGATGGGCGAGGTGAAGTGGACCTGCTCGCCATTCAGCCGGATCTCGCCCTCGTCGGGCACGACGGCGCCCGACAGCGTCTTGATCAGCGAAGACTTGCCGGCGCCGTTGTCGCCGATCACGGCGAGGATCTCGCCGGGGTAAAGGTCGAAATCGGCATTGTCGATGGCGGTGACGCGGCCGTAATTCTTGACGATGCCGCGGCCTGAAAGGACTGGTTGCCGAGCGCTCATGACGAAACCTTCCGGATCCATTGGTCGATCGCGACCGCGATGATGATCAGCCATCCTGTCGCGAACAGCTGCCACAGGACATCGACGCCGGCGAGTCTGAGGCCGGAGTTGAAGACGCCGACGATGAGGGCGCCGATCATCGGCCCCATGATCGAGCCCCTGCCGCCGAACAGCGAGATGCCGCCGATCACCACGGCGGTGATCGATTCCAGATTGGCCTCGAAGAACGAGGTCGGGCTGACCGAGCCGACGCGGCCGATCGAGGCCCAGGCGGCCACGGCGCAGATGCCGCCGGCGAGCATGTAGACCGAGACGAGCGTACGGTCGGTGCGGATGCCGGCGAGTTCCGCCGCCTCCTTGTCGTCGCCGATGGCGTAGACGTGTCGGCCCCAGGCGGTGCGATTGAGGACGAACCACAGGACGACGAAGATCACCACCATCAGGACGACACCCCAGGTGAGGACGGCGCCGCCGATGGTGAAGCGCTCGCCGAAGAGTTTCAGAAGCGGCGCTTCGGCGTCGAGGGTCTGGGAGCGGATCGTCTCGCGATTGGAGAAATAGTAGTTCAGCGCCAGAAAGATGTTCCAGGTGCCGAGCGTGGTGATGAAGGGCGGCAGCCGCACCTTGGTCACCAGGAGACCGTTGAGAAGGCCCGTGCCGGCGCCGCAGACAAGGCCGAGAAGGATGGCAACCGGCACCGGGATGCCGAACTCGACGCTCAGGCGGCCCATGATCACCGAGATCATCACCATCACCGCCGCGACCGAAAGGTCGATGCCGGCCGTCAGGATGACGAGGCTCTGCGCCGCGGCGAGAATGCCGACGATGGCCACCTGCTGCATGATCAGCGAGAGATTGAAGGCGGAGAAGAAATTCGGTGCGGCAATGCCGAAGGCGGCCACCGACAGGAGCAGCACGATCACCGGAACCATGGTCGGGCTGCCATGGAGGAAATGCTGCGCCGTTCCGAGGGCGCCGCGGCGGCGTGGCTTGAAGGCGGCCACCGCGCGATCGCTGTCCTTCAGCGAGGATTCGTAGTCGTTGTCGCGACTCTTCGTTTCGCTCATGGCGATTTTTCCTCGGGCTTTGAGGGGCGGCCCGCCGGCCGGTGCGTCCGGCGGTGCCATGGCGAAAGGCCCGCAGCGCCGATCTGACGATCCATCCGACAGGGGCGTCTCGCGGCCTTGGGCGAGCCGATGGATGCATGATCCGACGGCTTGGGGCGCTGCCTTCTGCGCCAACGCACCGCACAATCCCGATCAAGGGCGGCGATGCGTCGGAGTCAGGGTCAGATCGCCGGGGTCAGCCCCAGCAGCGATCGAGGCCTTCCTTGACCGAAATCGAGGGCACCCCATCCACCGGCTTGTCGGTGACGAGGTTGACGCCGGTGTTGACGAAGTCGAGCCCGTCGGTCGGCTTGGGCACGGTGCCGTCCTTGGCGAACTGGGCGATCGCCTCAATGCCCTTGGAGGCCATCAGCAGCGGATATTGCTGGGACGTCGCGCCGATGACGCCTTCCTGGACGTTCTTGACGCCCGGGCAGCCGCCGTCGACCGAGACGATCAGGACACCGTCTTCCATGCCGAAGGACTTCAGCGCCTCGTAGGCGCCGGCTGCGGCCGGTTCGTTGATTGTGTAGACGACGTTCACGTTGGGATCCTTCTGGAGAAGGTTCTCCATGGCGGTGCGCCCGCCTTCCTCGTTGCCCGAGGTGACGTCGTGGCCGACGATGCGCGGATCGTCCTCGTCGCCGATCGTCTTCTCGTCCTTGATGTCGACGCCGAAGCCCTTGAGGAAACCCTGGTCGCGCAGGACGTCCACCGACGGTGCCGCCGGAGAGAGGTCAAGCAAGGCGATCTTGGCGTCTGCCGCCTTGTCGCCGAGGGTCGCCTTCGCCCACTCGCCGATCAGTTCGCCGGCCTTGAAGTTGTCGGTGGCAAAGGTCGCATCGGCGGCGTCGATCGGCTCGAGCGGGGTGTCGAGGGCGATGACGAGAATGCCGCGATCGCGCGCCTCCTTGACGACGCCGGTGATCGCCTTGGTGTCCGAAGCGGTGATCAGGATGCCCTTGGCGCCGGCCGCGATGCAGCTCTCGACCGCCTGGACCTGCGTCTCGTGGTCGCCATCGACCTTGCCGGCATAGGTGGACAGCTTGACGCCGAGCTCCTTGGCCTTCTCGGTGGCGCCTTCCTTCATCTTGACGAAGAACGGATTGATGTCCGTCTTGGTGATCAGGCAGGCGCTTACGTCGCCGCTCTGGGCGAGAGCCGGCGCTGCGAAGGCGCAAGCGGACGACAGAATCGTGCCTGCAATGAGGGTGCGGATCTTCACGTGATATTCCTCCCGAAACCGTTGGTCGCGCCGGACTTCACCAGCGTCGTCCGATCGACCTCCAAATCGACCGGCTCGCAACAAGGAACATGATGGCGCGCGCCTTGTCAACAATTATAATTCATCTGGATTTATCTATTGGGCCATGTATCATCGTCCACGGGTGGTTGTGCTGCCGCTGCAATGATAGCCTTGCGCAAGTCCCTTCGTGCCTGACCGGGGAGACGCGCGGCGCATGCGGCGAAGGCGCGAGGTGACGGTGGGAGGACCTTGATGGAAAGAGGGTTTGACGGCAACGGGATGGACGCGGCGGAGGGCCGCATGCGCGGCTCCAACCAGTCTGGCCTCAGGGCCCACAACAAGCGCGCGGTGCTGTCGCTGATCAGGCGCAACGGCCGTCTTGCCAAGGCCGAGATCGCCCGGCGCACGGGGCTGTCGCCGCAGACCGCTTCGGTCATCATGCGGGCCCTGGAGGCGGAGGAACTCGTGCTGCGCGATCAGCCGCAGCGTGGCCGTGTCGGCCAGCCCTCGATCCCGATGCGGCTCAACCCCGACGGCGCCTTCGCGCTCGGGCTGAAGATCGGCCGGCGTTCGGTCGATCTCGTCCTGATGGATTTCACAGGGCGGATCAGGGGGCACGAGCGGATCGCTTATCCGTTTCCGAGGCTGCAACAGGTGATCGACTTCGTCGCGGAAGCCGAGCCGAAGCTGCGGGGCTTGCTGCCGGCCAGGCTCGGTCGCCGGATCACCGGTCTCGGCGTCGCCCTGCCATACGAACTCTGGTCCTGGGCCGACGAGATCGGCGCCCCGATGGGCATCATGGACGAGTGGCGCGATCTTGACGTGCGCTCGGCGCTTGCGGCGGTGACCGACCTGACCGTGAACGTCGCCAATGACGCGACGGCGGCCTGCGCGGCGGAGAACGTGTTTGGATCCACGCAGTCGGCCGACTTCGTCTACTTCTTCGTCGGCGCCTTTATCGGCGGCGGCATCGTGATGAATGGCGATCTCGTCTCGGGCCGGCTCGGCAATGCCGGCGCCGTCGGCTCGATGCCCATTCCAAGAGAAGAGGGCGGCTACGCGCAGCTGATCAACTTCGCCTCGCTGCACCTTCTGGAAAAGATGTACGAGGCAGAGGGCGGCGACGCGCTCGCCCTGTGGCGCGGCAAGGTCTCCTGGGAGAGTTTCGGGCCGCTGCTCGAGCGCTGGCTCGACAGGGCAGCCTACGGGCTTGCCCATGCGATCGTTTCTGCATCGTCCATCTACGACTTCGAATCCGCCGTGATCGACGGCCGTTTTCCCGCAAACGTGCGCAGCCAGCTCGTCGAGCGCACGGCGGCCGCGATCGAAAAGATCAACCGCCAGGGACTGGCGCCCGTGACCCTCAGGGCGGGAACGATCGGCACCGATGCGCGCGAGATCGGCTCGGCAAGCCTGCCATTCTTCGCGCATTATCTGCTCGATCATCAGGTGCTGTTCACCGAGGCCGATTGATCTCTTCGACGCCGGTGAAGCGGCGGCCGCGCGCGTCATTCCGGCGCGCTTGCGGGGGGGGGGGGGCGAAATGGCTGCTTGCGAGCATCCCCCCGCGGCGATCGGCATCATCCAGGCCAAGCTCGAGAGCTCTCGCGCGTTCATCGACCGCTTTCGCTGCCGCGGCTGAGATGCCGCCGTTTCGCAAGATACAGCAGACGCGCTCTGGTCCGTTTCTAGGCGGACCTGACGCCCGCCGGCTCGTGTGATCCATGAAAAAAGCCCTTAGAATCAGATGCTTGAATCTGTCTTGCCGGTTTTTTGCACAAGAAAGTTGCCATCGATGAAATTGATGTTAACGTAACCGTAATGAATGGATTGCCAGCGGCTTCGGCCCTGATGTGACGGACGGGTGACATATGGCCAGCGAGATTTTCGTCGTCGCCTATGACGGGGCCGACCGGGGTGTCGTCGATTATGCGGCAAAGCGTGCCAAGGCGAGCGGCGCTGCGATCTGCCTCGTTCACGTGCTGCAATGGTCGCCTTACAGCTTCCTGACGCCCGAGGAGCTGGAGGAGCGCAAGATGCGCCGGCGCCAGGAGCTCGATCGGGCGAGCGGCGCCCTCGTCGATCCGCTCGTCGCCGAACTGAAGGGCGCCGGCCTCGAAGTCGAAAGCGAGATCCGCTTCGGCTCGCCCACCGCGGTCATTCTCGACGTCGCCGGCGACAAGGGCGCCTGCCAGATCTTCGTCGGCCGTTCCGGCAAATCCGGCCTCGAAAACAAGATCTTTGGCAGCGTGACCCTCGGTCTCGCCCAGGCCGCGACCATCCCGACGGTCATCGTCCCGTGATCGGGCGCAGAACGAGGGCTGCAAGTTTCGATTCTGAGTTCCGTATCGTCCCGCATTGAGGAATCTGTCCATGCGTGTATTCGGCCGACTGTTCTCTTTCCTGATCCTCATGCTGGCCCTTGCCGGGCCGGCTCTCGCCCAGGAAGCGGAAGAGGGGGGCGGCAATACGGCGTCGATCGATGCCTGGATGAACAGTGTCGTCGGGCCGGTGACCTCTCCCTTCGTCAGTTTCATCTTCGCTTCGATCCCGGGCACCGAACTGCCCTGGATCGTGCTCTGGCTGATTACGGCGGCGGCGATCTTCACGGTCTATTTCGGCTTCGTTCAGTTTCGCATGGTGCCCCATGCGATCCAGCTGGTGCGCGGGCGCTACACCTCGCCCGACGCCGCCGGTGAGGTCACCCATTTTCAGGCGCTGGCGACGGCGGTCTCGGGCACGGTCGGGCTCGGCAACATCGCCGGCGTCGCCGTCGCGGTGTCTGTCGGCGGTCCGGGCGCCACCTTCTGGATGATCCTGTCCGGCCTTCTCGGCATGGCCTCGAAATTCACCGAATGTACCCTCGGCGTGAAATATCGCACCGAATATCCCGACGGTCGCGTCTCGGGCGGGCCGATGCACTATCTGAAGAAGGGCATGGCCGAGATCGGCCACACCACCTTCGGCAAGGTTCTGGCCGTGTGTTTCGCGGTGTGCTGCGTTCTCGCCTCCTGGGGCGGCGGCAATATGTTCCAGGCCAACCAGGCCCATTCCCAGCTCGTCGTCATCACCGGCGGCGATGCGAGCTTCCTCGCCGATCGCGGCTGGATCACCGGCCTCGTCATGGCGGTCGTCGTCTTCCTCGTCATCGTCGGCGGCATCAAGTCGATCGCAAGGGTGACCGAAAAGCTGGTGCCCTTCATGGGCATCCTTTATCTCGCCGCGGCGCTGATCGTCATCTTCGCCAATATCGACCAGATCGGCGCGGCATTCGCGGAAATCTTCGAGGGCGCCTTCACAGGGCTCGGCGTCGCCGGCGGTCTGATCGGCGCGCTGATCCAGGGCCTGAGGCGCGCGACCTTCTCCAACGAGGCCGGCATCGGCTCGGCGGCCATCGCCCACTCGGCTGTGCAGACCAAGCATCCGGTGACGGAGGGCTTCGTCTCGATGCTGGAGCCCTTCATCGACACGGTCATCATCTGCACCGCGACGGCTCTCGTCATCACCATCTCCGGTGTCCTGCAGCAGGATCCGGCGACCGGGCTCTATGTCTGGGACGAAGCGGCCGGTCAGATCGCCACCACCAACAATCTGTCGGGCGTCGAGCTGACCTCCGCGGCCTTCGGAACGAGGATCACATGGTTCCCCTATGTGCTCGCTCTCGCGGTGGTTCTCTTCGCCTTTTCGACGATGATCTCCTGGTCCTATTACGGCGTGAAGGCCTGGTGCTTCCTCTTCGGCGACAACTACACCTCCGAGCTGATCTACAAGCTGCTTTTCTGCCTGTTCGTCGTTCTCGGAGCGGCCGTCAGCCTCGGCGCGGTGCTCGACTTCTCCGACGCCTCGCTGTTCGCCATGGGCATCTTCAACATCATCGGCCTGTATTTCCTGGCACCGATCGTGAAGCGGGAGATGACCAGCTACATCGCGAAGCTGCGCGGTGGCGAGATCCCGAAATTTCCCAAAGGCGCAGGCGCGACCAGCCCGGCGGAGTGATACGGCGGGCGGTTGCAGGCCGGCAAGGTTGCGCGGCCGCCGCTTTCTTTCAGGCTCGTCTTCTCTCTGTCAGGAGCCGTAATAACCGAGCGACGGCTCGAGGCGTTCGAAGGTATCGTCCATCGCTTCGGCCGGAAAGAAGGGCAGGCCGATATGCCCGTAGACGATCGACAGCTGCCCCTCGGCGGTCTCCTCGTCCGATTTCAGCCGATGGGCGAGATAGAGAGCCGACGCCAGTCCCGAGCGGTCGGAGCCCGACATGCAATGGATGAGAACGGGTTTGGGCGCCGCGTCGATGGCCGCGTAGAAGGCGGTGACCTGCTTGTCGCTGAGGGGCTTGCTGGCGGACCAGCCGAGATCGATCAGTTCGATGCCGTTCCGCTCCGCGATCTGCTCCTCGCCTCTCCACCATGCATGGTCCGGATGGCGCCCGCGAAGATTGATGATCGTCCGAATCCCCCTCTCGTCGACGAGCGCTTGCAGGGCTGCCGGGGAGAGGGTTCCCGAGCGGTAGAGTTCGCCGGCTATGACCGTATGGACGTTGCCGGTGACATGCTCGAGGCCGAGATAGGCCGCGCCGAAAACCAGCCCGCCGCTCAAGGTCAGGACGATCCGCCGGACGGATCTGGTCAGTCTCACGCTTGCTTCCCGCGATTGCCGTGCTTCCGTCTCGAGAGACCCCGAACCAACTGACGGCGGTTAGAGCGCCGTGCGTCTGAATGGACGCACGCAGGACGGTCTAAACCTTTGAATTGAGACATCTTTCTTTCCAAAAATCGAGTTCGATCTTTGCCGATGCTGTCAGAATCGAACGCCGATATTGCGGCAATTCTCCGGCTGAGTGCGCTCAGGCGCCCGCCTGCCACTCTTTCACCGCCTCGATCGGCCAGAGCAGCATCAGGACGTTGAGCGTCAGGTTGTCGCGGATGATTGCGCCGACGACGATTTCGAGGGTGATGGCGATCACGATCGTCAGCCAGACCGGCAGCCTGCCCGCCAGCCAGAAACCGAGCGCCATGAAGCCGATGTCCGACAGCGAATTGAGGATCGAATCGCCGGCATAATCGAGCGAGATCGTCGTCTCGCGGTAGTGGTTGATCACGGCGTCCGTGTTCTCGACGATCTCCCAGGCGCATTCGACGAGAAGGGCGAGGATCAGCCGGGGCGCGAAGCCGTAGCGGCGCATGATCAGCCAGGTTCCGCCGAAAAACAGAAAGCCGTGGATGAGATGGGACGCGGAGTACCAGTCCGACAGGTGCTGGGAGTTTTCCGGGCTGTTGACGACGCCCCACCACAGCCTGACCTCGCCGCAGGGGCAGATCGGATTGCGCCCCATGGCAAAGAGGATCGCCGCCGTTGCGGCGACGATGGCAAGGCCGATCAGGGTGTAGCGCAGACGGCGTGACCTGGTGGCGGAGGAGGATTGCGGCACGAAACGCTCCAGACAAGCGAAGGCCCGCCAGAGGGCGGGCCACCTGAATGATCGCTTATCGCGGTTCGGCACGCCGGGCAAACAGGGCGTCAAATCCGCTCTCAGTCAGCGGTGCGGTCGCACCGCCGCACCTTCGCCGGCTCAGTCCGCGGCGGTGATGCGGCCGTCGGTGTAGGGCTCGTAGGGAATGTTGTCCTTGGCGAGATATTCGGACACCACCTCGTCGAGCGCCGGGCCGAAGTCGTAGGCATCCGTCCCCTTCTCGGCGAAGACCGTATAGCCGTCGCCGCCCGAGCGCATGTAGTTGTTCGAGACGACGAGATAGGTCGCGTCCGGGTCGAGCGGAACCGTTTCATCGCCCTGTTCGACCATCACCTCCTTGATACGCTCCCCCGGCTTGGCGGATTTCGACCAGGTGAACTGCAGACCGGCGACCTGCGGAAACCGGCCGGCGCCTTCCTCGACCTGCGAAACGCCGTTTTCGAGCGCGGCCTTGAGGTCCGAACCCTTCAGCTTGAAGGTCGCAAGCGTGTTCTGGAATGGCAGGACGGTAAGCACCTCGCCCATGGTGACGGGGCCCTTGTCGATCGAGGCCCTGAGCCCGCCACCATTGGTGATGGCGATCTCGACGCCCTGGTCCTTGACGCGGTCCAGCATCGCATCGGCGACGAGGTCGCCCATCTCACATTCGCCGGCGCGGCAGGTGTCGCGCGATCCGTCGATCGGGGCGGTCGTCTCGGCGACGACCTTCTTGCGGATTTCATCCAGCGGCTTGGCGAGTTCGGCGACGCGCTCCTTGAGCTTGGTGTCCTCGGCGATCTTGCCGTCGAGAATGAGCGGCTGGCCGGACGCCGCCGTGACGACGCCGTCGTCATCGAAGGTGACGCTGAGTTCGCCGAGATACTTGCCGTAGGCATAGGCCTGGACGATCGGCACGTCGTGGCCGTCGGGGCCCTTCACCATGGTCGGGTAGGGGCCTTCGGCCTTGTCGTCGGTGTTGGACAGGAGCGAATGGCTGTGTCCGCCGACGATGACGTCGATCCCCGGCACTTCGGCGGCGATGCGCTGATCTTCCTTGTAGCCGGAATGGCTGAGGAGGATGATCTTGTCGACGCCCGCATCGGTCAGCTTCTTGACCTCGCGTTTCAGGGCCTCGGTCGGGTCCGAGAAGGTGATGGCCTTGCCGGGGCTCGACAGCTCGCCGGTGTCGGCAGGAGCGACGCCGAGGAGGCCGATCTTCTCGCCCTTCTTCTCGATGATGGTCGAGGGTTTGACGACGTCGGCAAGTTCGGGGTCTTTCGAGACGTCGGCATTGGCAAGAAGCACCGGGAAGTCGACGGCCTTGATGAAGGCGGTGAGGACCTCCGGCCCGTCGTCGAATTCGTGGTTGCCGACGGTCATCGCCTCATAGCCGAGGTCGTTCATCAACTCCGCGGCCGCCTTGCCCTTGTACTCGGTATAGAAAAGCGTGCCCTGGAACTGGTCGCCGCCATCGACGAGGATGGGGTTTTCAGCCGCTGATTTGGCTTCGCGAAGAGCCGTCAGGAGCCGCGCCGAGCCGCCAAAGCACTTGTCTTCCTTGATATCGTCGCCTTCGCAGGTCGAGTCGTATTTGTTGATGGGCTCGACCCGGCTGTGGAAGTCGTTGGTGTGGAGAATCGTCAGCGTGTAGTCGGCGAAGGCGGGGCTTGCCGAAACCGACATGAGCATTCCTGCCGAAAGGATCTTGCGCAGCTTCATCGTGACCCGTTTCCCTCAATGATTGCCTGACAGCCAAAGTAGCAAAGGCGCCGGCGCGAGGCCATCGCGCATTTCCGTGATTTCAACGGTTTCTGCGGCTTTGCAGTCGTCTCCGGTCATCAGCTCCGTGAACGGTCAAGTGTCATGCCGCTCGCCGAGGGATGGTCGCCCGCCCGCATGTCGTTGTCTCGCTGGGAGCTGGCTCTGGCGATCGACATCGACAGGGCATCGGCGCGGTCTTTAGGGGCAAAGGACGAGGGTGCAGGCCAGGACGAGATCGCTCGTCGCGGGTTCGTCGGTGGTGCGGGCATCGCGGAGAACTCTGGTCGAAAGCAGCGGCCCGTGCGTCCGGCGACGGCTGCCGCGTCGTCCGGGGCAGGCCTTTTCTCACGGCGCCGATGCCATTATCGCTCTTTTCCGATGTCGCCGCGCCCTATCTCCAGCCAGCAGCCGTTGGTTCGGCGATTCCTGCCTGCGTCAGACGACGCGTCATCAAAAAGAGAGATCGAGGCTCAATGAAGACCATCGACGAAGCCGACTATGTCATCGTTGGCTCCGGATCCGCCGGTTCAGCTCTCGCTTACCGCCTGTCGCAGAATGGCCGCTACGAGGTCCTCGTCATCGAGGCTGGCGGAACGGATGCGGGCCCGTTTATCCAGATGCCCGGCGCGCTCTCCTTCCCGATGAACATGCGCCGCTATGACTGGGGCTATGTCGCCGAACCGGAAAAGACGCTTGCCGGCCGCCGCCTCGTCACGCCGCGCGGGCGGGTGATCGGCGGTTCCTCCTCGATCAACGGCATGGTGTATGTGCGTGGTCACGCGCTCGACTACGAACACTGGGCGTCGAGCGGCGCTGCCGGTTGGGCCTATGCGGACGTCCTTCCCTATTTCAAACGCATGGAGAATTTCCATGGCGGCGCGGGACGCGGTGTCGATCCCGCTTGGCGGGGCACCGCCGGGCCGCTGCACGTCAAGAATGGCGACATGGAGAACCCGCTCTACGAGGCCTTCATCGACGCGGGGCGGCAGGCCGGCTATCCGGTCACCGACGACTACAATGGCGAACGCCAGGAGGGCTTCGGCCCGATGCAGCAGACCATCTGGCAGGGTCGCCGCTGGTCCGCCGCCAATGCCTATCTTCGCGATGCGCTGAAGCGCGACAATTGCCGGCTGCTTCATGGCCAGGCGCTGCGCGTTGCGATCGACCCGCGCAGCAGCCGCGCCACCGGCGTCGTCCTCGGCTCCTCCAGGCGCGTCTCGGGGGTGGTGAAGGCACGGCGCGAGGTGGTGCTGGCCGCCGGCTCGATCAACTCGCCGCTTCTGCTCATGCATTCGGGCATCGGCGATCCGGCCGAGCTTTCCCGTCACGGCATTGCCGTCACGTCGCCGCGCAGGGGCGTCGGCAGAAACCTGCAGGATCATCTGGAGCTCTACATCCAGGAAACCTGCCTCCAGCCCATCACGCTCAACGGCTATCTCGATCTGTTCTCGAAGGGGCGCGTCGGCCTCGAATGGATGATGCTGCACACCGGTTACGGCGCCACCAACCATTTCGAGGCGGCGGCCTTCATTCGCTCCGACGCCGGCATCGAATATCCCGACATCCAGTACCACTTCCTGCCGGGCGCCATTCGCTACGACGGCAAGGCGGCGGCGCCGGGCCATGGCTACCAGTCCCATGTCGGGCCGATGCGCTCGAAATCGCGCGGCGAGATCAGGCTGAAGAGTTCGAGTCCGACGGAGCCGCCCTCGATCCGCTTCAACTACATGTCCCATCCCGACGACTGGACCGAATTCCGCAAGGCGATCCGTCTGACCCGCGAGATCTACGCCCAGGACGCCTTCGAGCCCTATCGCGGCCCGGAAATCCAGCCGGGTGCCGAGGCGAAGACCGACGAGGATCTCGACCGCTTCGTTTCCGAACATGCCGAGAGCGCCTATCACCCCTGCGGTACCGCGCGGCTTGGCGACAGGGACGACGAGATGGCGGTGGTCGATCCCGACTGCCGGGTCATCGGCGTCGAGAACCTGCGCCTCGCGGATTCCTCGATCTTTCCGCGCATCACCAACGGCAATCTCAACGGCCCCTCGATCATGGTCGGCGAGAAGGCCGCCGATCATATTCTCGGCGAGGGGATGCTGGCGCCGGAGCCTTCGAACAAGCCCTGGATCAACCCGGACTGGCAGACGAAACAGCGCTGATGGCTGAAGGGGCGGCGGCTGGTTCGAAGCGAGTCCTGTCGGCGCAGGAGACCGAAACGGTCTTCCGCCGGCTCTCGCAGCACATGCCCGGCCGCACGCCCACCGCCAAGGGGCCGAAGGATCAGCCCGATCCGTTCCGGTCCGTCATCTCGTGCCTGCTTTCCGCCCAAAGCCGCGACGTCAACACGGCTGCGGCGACGAAAGCCCTGTTCGAGCTGGCGACGACGCCGGAAGGGATGCGTGAGCTGTCGCAGGAGACGATTGCGGCAGCGATCAAACCCTGCGGGCTCTACAACATGAAGGCCCGCAATATCGAAAGGCTCTGCCGATTCCTGATCGAGGAACTGGATGGCACGGTTCCCGCGACGCGGGAGGGGTTGATGCAGCTTCCCGGCATCGGCCGCAAATGCGCCGACATCGTCCTGAGCTTCACCTTCGGAAAGGACGTCATCGCCGTCGATACCCATGTCCACCGTGCCGCCAACCGCATCGGCCTGACAGGCGCGAAGACGGCGGACGAAACCGCGCGGCAACTGGAAGCGGCCGCGCCGAAATGGGCCCTGCGCGACGGGCATTTCTGGCTGATACAGTTCGGAAAGGCGGTCTGCCTCTCGCGCCGGCCGAAATGCGACGCCTGTTTCCTGGCCGATATCTGCCGTTTCAACGCCGTCACGGATTGAGCGCCGCCACGACGACGAAAAACCGCCGACACCCGAAGAAAGGATGCCGGCGGCTGCGCGATTCCAGAACAGTGCCGCTATTAGGCTGCGATCATGCCGCTAGCGGCAAGACGGCCTCGATCTCCTGCGGCTCGAAGGGTTTGCTCACTTGTGGCACCATCTGCATCTCGCCGGGGATGCTCTCGGTCGTGGCCGAAACGAAGCAGAACGGAACCTCGGCGTCCATCAGCATCTGCGCCACCGGAAGCGACGTCGAGCCGTCGCGGCCCAGCTGGAGATCGAGCAGAGCGAAGTCGATGCGCCGGTCACCGTCCTTCATATAGACCATCGCCTCTGCCAGCGTCGATGCGACGACGACGTCGTCGGCGAACCGCCCGCTCACGATCTCTTCCAGATCGACGGCAATGATCGGTTCGTCCTCGAGAATAAGAATCGTCATGATTTTGCCCTTCCTTGGCCAGAGGAATGAGCGGAGTCCGAATTGGTTGCGCTGGGGTGCCGAAATCAGAAACAATATGACGCGATTTTGACACAATATTCGCGAGGGCCGCCGGCCATCGCCTCGTTCGAGGTTCGACAGGCGACCGGGCGGGCATGGCCAGTCCGGGTCTCGACAAGAGGCTCCAAGACGAAGACTGGAGCTTGCGCCCCCGCGCATGCGAGCCGCCAGATTCGAAGGTCGGGCGTGCTGGTCGTTTCCTTGCGGGGCGTCGGCCGAAACCTTGCGTCAGGCCCGTCTCGAGATTCCGACAATTTCATCTTGGCCGCTGTTTCGATCAAACAATTCTGCTTGCAATGCAGCGACACGTTGCCATGGGGCAAGCTTCGGCACTGGACAAGCCCCGGCCTTCCCGCTTAGAACCGCTGCAATCATCGCGGCGGGGGGCGTGGTTGTTCGTCTTATGGCCATTCGCATGTCGCGGCGACACTGATCTCGTCAGTCGGCTGGCCGTCCGTTCCGGTCCAGCATCCAGGGAGTTGCAGCGACCGTGAGCGTCCACGATACCGCCGAACCGAATCGCAGGGACTTTCTTTACATCGCGACAGGTGCTGTTGGGGCCGTGGGAGCGGTTTCGCTTGCCTGGCCTTTCATCGACCAGATGAATCCGGACGCCGCAACGCTAGCACTCGCCGAGATCGACGTCGATGTCAGCCAGGTTGCGGAAGGCCAGTCGATCACCGCCAAATGGCGCGGCAAGCCGGTCTTCATCCGCCAGCGCACGGCGAGGGAAGTGGAGGAGGCGAAAGCCGTCGATCTCGGATCGCTCAAGGATCCGATCGCCCGTAACGCCAATTTGCCGAGCGATGCCGATGCGACGGACGTCAATCGCGCCGCCGAAGGCAAGGAACAGTGGCTGGTGATGATCGGCGTGTGCACCCATCTCGGCTGCATCCCGCTCGGCCAGTCCGGCCCTTACGACGGCTGGTTCTGCCCGTGCCACGGTTCGGCCTACGACACCGCAGGGCGCATTCGCCAGGGGCCTGCACCGACCAACATGGCGATCCCGCCATTCGAATTCACGTCCGACACCAATATCCGTATCGGCTGACTGGGGGGCAGCAAAACCGATGAGTGGTCATTCTTCCTACGTACCCTCCAAGGGTTTCATGCAATGGCTGGACGCGCGGCTTCCGCTGCCCCGGCTGATGTATGATTCCTTCGTCGCCTATCCGGTGCCGCGCAATCTGAACTACGCCTATACGTTCGGCGGCATTCTGGCGCTGTTCCTCGGCGTGCAGATCCTGACCGGCATCGTCCTTGCGATGCACTATGCCGCCAATTCGGCGATCGCCTTCGATTCGGTCGAAAAGATCATGCGCGACGTCAATTGGGGCTGGATGCTGCGCTACATGCATGCCAACGGCGCGTCGTTCTTCTTCATCGCCGTCTATGTCCACATCTTCCGCGGCCTTTACTACGGCTCCTACAAGGCGCCGCGCGAGATCCTCTGGATCCTCGGCGTGATCATCTTCCTGCTGATGATGGCGACGGCCTTCATGGGCTATGTGCTTCCCTGGGGCCAGATGTCGTTCTGGGGCGCGACGGTGATCACCGGCTTCTTCACCGCCTTCCCGCTGATCGGCGATTCGATCCAGCAGCTCCTGCTCGGCGGTTTCGCAGTCGACAATGCGACGCTCAACCGCTTCTTCTCGCTGCACTACCTGTTGCCGTTCATGATCGCGGGTGTCGTCATCCTGCACGTGTGGGCGCTGCATGTCGCCGGGCAGACCAACCCGACCGGTGTCGAGGTGAAATCGTCCAAGGATACCGTGCCGTTCACGCCGCATGCGACGATCAAGGACGGCTTTGCCATGGTCGTCTTTCTCATCCTTTTCGCCTACATGATCTTCTACCTGCCGAACTATCTCGGCCATGCCGACAACTACATCGAGGCGAACCCTCTGAAGACGCCGTCGCACATCGTGCCGGAATGGTACTTCCTGCCGTTCTACGCGATGCTGCGGGCGATCACCTTCAACATCGGACCGATCGATTCCAAGCTCGGCGGCGTGCTCGTCATGTTCGGCTCGATCATCGTCCTGTTCTTCGTGCCCTGGCTCGACACGTCGCGCATTCGTTCGACGGCGTTCCGGCCGATGTACAAGATCTTCTTCTGGATCCTCGTCGCCGACTGCATCTTCCTCGGCTGGCTTGGCTCGAAGCCGGCGGAAGGCATCTATCCGGCGCTGGCTCTGGCCGGGACGATCTACTATTTCGGCCATTTCCTGATCGTCCTGCCGGTTCTTGGTCTCGTCGAGACGCCGAGACGGTTGCCGGGTTCGATCACCGAGGCGGTGCTCGCCAAGAACGGCGGCGGCGGTGCGCCGGTCGGTGCGGCTGCCGCACCGGACACCAAGGGCTGAGGGACGAACGTGGGGGACAGACCGATGAAGACACTCCTGTCGGCTTTCTTGGCCGCCGGCCTGATGGCCATGCCGCTCGGCATCGCCTCGGCCCAGGAAAACCAGGGCTCCGGCGCGTCGGTGGAGGCCAATTCCGATGCCGCTACCGAAGACGCGGGCGAGATCGCGGCGGAGGAGGGGCATTCGGAATCCCCGCATTATCCGTTGAAGAAGCCGGAGGAGCTCTCCTGGTCCTTCGCCGGCCCGTTCGGCCACTGGGACATCGCCCAGCTGCAGCGCGGGCTCAAGGTCTACAAGGAGGTCTGCTCGGCCTGCCACGGCATGCGCCTCGTCGCCTTCCGCAATCTGGAAGATCTTGGCTACAACGAAGCGCAGGTGAAGGCCTTCGCGGCGGAATACACGATCCAGGACGGCCCGAACGCCGACGGCGAGATGTTCGATCGCCCCGGCATCGCGTCGGACTACTTCCCGTCGCCCTTCCCGAACCCGGAGGCTGCCGCCGCGGCGAACAACGGCGCGGCCCCGCCGGACTTCTCGCTGCTTGCCAAGGCGCGGGCCGTCGAACGCGGCTTTCCGACCTTCCTCTTCGATCTCTTCAGCCAGTATCAGGAAGCCGGGCCGGACTATATCCACGCGCTTTTGACCGGATACGATCAGGAGCCGCCGGCCGAAATCGCGGATCTGATCCAGGACGGCACCTACTACAATCCGTACTTCATCTCTGGCCCCGCCCTCGCCATGCCGACGCCGATCGCGGACGACCAGGTGGAGTATCCCGATGGCGCGCCACAGACGGTCGATCAGTATTCCCGCGACGTCTCGGCCTTCATGATGTGGGCGGCCGAGCCTCATCTCGCCGAACGCAAGGCGACGGGTTTCGTGGTGATGATCTTCCTGGTCGTCTTCGCTGGGCTGCTCTTCGTGGTGAAACGCAGGGTCTGGGCCGGCACGCCGCACTGAGCGATGCCGCCACGCTCTCGTGACTTCGGGTGATCGAGCAAAGGGGAGCGCGAGCTCCCCTTTTTCGTTGGAAAGTCGTGCCTCCGGATGCAAGAAGGGGAAGACTGCGCGCCCGGCATCTGGGCCTTCGCGCGATCGCTGTCCACGGGAAGAGGAAACGCCATGTATATCGCCATGAACCGCTTCAAGGTGCTGCCCGGCGCGGAGGAGGAGTTCGAACAGATGTGGCTGAACCGCGATTCCAAGCTGAAGAGCGTTCCTGGCTTCGTCGAATTCCACATGCTGAAGGGACCGGAAGGGGAGGGCCATCGCCTCTACTCCTCGCACACGGTCTGGGAGAGCGAGGAGGCCTTCGTCGCCTGGACGCGGTCCGAGGCCTTCCGCGCGGCGCATGGGAGCGCCGGCGGCACCCGCCCGCTTTATGCCGGCCATCCGAACTTCGAGGGCTTTGCGGTCATCCAGACGATCAGCAACGAGGCCTGAGGCGACGATGAGCACCCGCGCCATCTTCGACGCGTCGAGCGACTTCCACGACGTGATCCGCACGATCCCGGACTATCCGAAGCCCGGCATCATGTTCCGGGACATCACGACGCTGCTCGCCAGTCCCGAAGCCTTCCGCTCGGCCGTCGATACGATGGTCGCGCCCTACAGAAGCGAGGGTGTCGCGCTCGTGGCGGGGATCGAGGCGCGGGGCTTCATCCTCGGTGGCGCGATGTCCCACCAGCTCGCGGCCGGTTTCGTGCCGATCCGCAAGAAGGGCAAGCTGCCCCACGAGACAATCCGCGTCGCCTACAGCCTGGAATACGGCGTCGACGAGATGGAGGTGCACCGCGATGCCGTGGCTCCCGGAACCCGTGTTCTTCTCACCGACGATCTGATCGCAACCGGCGGAACCGCAGAGGCCGCCGTGAAGCTCTTGCGTGAGCTCGGCGCCGAGATCGTCGGCGCATGTTTCGTGATCGATCTGCCCGAACTCGGCGGCCGCAGGAAGCTCGAGGCGATGGGTGTGTCAGTCAAGACCCTCGTCGCTTTCGACGGCCACTGACGTTTCGCCAGTTTTCAGCGTCAAGCGCTGCCGGTTTTCGGCCGGCATGATGCCGGGCGCGCAGACCGCGTGACCGCGTGTCCGACGCTTGGCCACTTGTTCCAACGGCGGCCTCGGCGACGAGATTTCGAACGTTCTGCCTGACAATCCGGCCCGTTTGCGGAAGGAGCCGACCGGCTGCGTACCGCTCGCGGGAGGCGCGCGGGTGCCAGATTCGTAGGGGATTCGCCGCGAAAGCTTAGGTGTCTACAGTCTGAAATTGCAGAATCTTGACGGTTTGGTGTCGACAATATGTCCGCGCGTCTTAGCATCTCAGAGGTGCGACGATGACATGGCTAGCGGACAAGGCGTCGTAGTGCCTCGACGGTTAGTCGTGGTGTGTCGGAAGTCGCATTTCATTTTGACTGAGGAGCCGATCGCATGTCGCAACCCGCATCGCATCTCCGCCCCTTCGGCCGACACCACATCAGCTCCGCCGTTGCGGACTTGACGCTCAGGCGACTTCTTCTCCGCTTCATCATGCTCTTCTTCGCTGTTCTGGGCGCGACGTCCGCGTCGGCGCAGGACGAGGGCTCTTCGGGCGGTTCCTCGGCAAGCGATGCGCCGTTGGAGCTGTCTTTCGAGCCGCCGAAAGTCATCTTGGGCGGGATCCCGTTCGAGCAGGATGTGAAGTCCAACATCCGGCCGCAGGAGCCCGTGGCGATCGAGGTGGGAGGTGAGCGGTACGAAGCTGCGCCGGACACCTTCGAGGCGAATGAGGACGGGCTCGGATTCACCTCGACGATCAAGGACATCACCGCCACGGGCGAGAATGCGACGCTGGCGCTCGTTGCCGGCGGCCAGACGAGCCAGGAAGCCGAGGTGCCGATCATCTGGGGCTGGCTGTCGCTGATCCCGGCGCTCTCGGCGATCATCATCGCGCTGGTGACGCGCCAGGTCGTCCCCTCCCTGTTTCTGGGCGTCGCGCTCGGTGCCTGGATGACCTACGGCCTCTCGCTGCCGGGCATCTGGTACGGCCTGCTCGATACCATCCAGGTCTACATCCTCGAGGCGCTGGTGCCGCCGGACGGTTCCAAGAGCCACATGCAGGTGGTGGTCTTCACGCTGATGATGGGCGGCATGATCGGCATCATCTATCGCAATGGCGGCGCCCATGCGATCGCCGATCGCATCGCCTCCTTCGCCTCCAATCGCCGCCGCACCCAACTTGCGACCAACGGCCTCGGTTTTGCGATCTTCTTTTCCACCTATGCCAACAGCCTGATCGTCGGCAACACCATGCGGCCGGTGACGGACCGCATGCGCATCAGCCGCGAGAAGCTCGCCTATATCGTCGATTCGACCGCCGCGCCGCTCGCGTCGATCGCCATCATCTCGACCTGGATCGGCTATCAGCTCGGCCTGATCGAGGATTCGATCGGCGCGATCGGCTTTCAGGAAAGCGCCTATTCGATCTTCCTCAACGCCTTGCCCTACAACTTCTATCCCATCGTCGCCCTGGTCTTCGTCGTGTCGATCGCCGCGATGGGGCGCGACTTCGGCCCGATGCTGAAGGCCGAGCGGCGGGCGGCTGAGGAGGGCCACGTGACCCGCCAGGCGGCAAAGGTCGCAAGCTCGGACCAGGAGGGTGACGACGAAACGGAAGAGGGCGGCGAGCTGTGGCTGAAGGAGGGCGTCACCCAGCGCTCCATCAACGCCCTTCTGCCGATCGCGGTGCTGATCGTCACCGTGGCGGCCGGCCTCTACGTGACCGGCGAGGGCGACACGATCCGGGAGATCATCGGCTCGGCCGAAGGCAACAAGGCTCTCGTCTGGGCGGGCCTTCTCGGCGTCCTGACCGCCGGCGGGCTGACGCTGGTCCAAGGGCTGATGCCGATGAAGGAGATCGTCGCTTCCTGGTTCGACGGGCTGAAGTCGGTGCTGTTCGTGATGATCATCCTGACGCTCGCCTGGTCCCTCTCGGCCATGGCCGAAGATCTCCACACCGCAGCCTATCTCGTCTCGGTGCTCGGCGACACGATCGCCCCGCAATATCTGCCGGCGCTCCTGTTCCTCCTGTCCGCCGCCGTCTCCTTCGCGGTGGGAACCAGCTGGGGCACCATGGGCATCCTCATGCCGCTCGCGATCCCGCTGATCTGGAGCCTGATGGAAAATGGCGGCATCGCCGATCAGGAGCACGCCTACATCCTCTATGCGACCGTCGGCACGATCCTCGCCGGCAGCGTCTGGGGCGATCACTGCTCGCCGATCTCGGACACGACGGTGATCTCGTCGGTCTCGGCTGGTTCCGACCACATCGACCACGTGCGCACGCAGATCCCCTACGCGCTGACCGTCGGCGCGCTCTCCATCGCCATCGGTCTGGTGCCGACCGGATTCGGGGTGCCCTGGTGGATCACGCTGCCGCTGACCATGCTGGCCGCCGTCCTCGTCGTCCGTTTCGTCGGCTCGGTCGTGACCAGCGATGAGGCGCAAGGCGAGGCGCAGGCCCAGCCTGCCGAGTGACGCCGAACGATCGATGGGGGCTGCGCCGCAGTCGCCATCGATCGCATCGCTCGCGAGACCGGCGCGTCACAACGAGTCGGGCACCGATTTGTCGGTCAGGAGAGAGTCGGGGGAGAGCGGCCCGGCTTCCGGACAACAAATGGAACACGTCTGCATCCGCTCGCATCCCGGCACCCAAGCATCCAGACGGTATAGTGCCGAAGGTTATTCTGTGGCATGATCGAAACTGTCGGTCACCGATGATTTCCCTCCCTCCTGTCGAAGGATGCAGAGAAATGTCGTTCAAGATGATCATGATCGCCGCCGTCTTCATCGTCTTCGAGACATGGACCGCTGCCGCCCAGGAGGGGACGGTCGTGCGCCCCTTTGCGGATTCCGAGCAGGTCAACAGGCCGTTTGCCGTCGATTTCGACGTTCTGAACTACTTTACCCTCCTTGAAGGGAAGGCGGCCGAAAGCGCCGAGATCGAGGGGCAGGTCCGCTCCGCTCTCTATGCGTGGCCGAAGGGCAAGGCGGCGATCGAAATACGGCGCAGTTTCGAGCGGGCGCTCGATGAGGCGGGCTTCGAGATCCTCGTCAATGCCGAGATTCCGCAATTCTCCAACGCGGAAAAGGCCCTGAACGCCTTGCAGGAGAAAAATCGGCTCGGTGAACGCGGCTTTGGTTACGCCGCCCAACAGGTCACGGTGTTTCCCGGCCACTACCTCTCGGCCAAACGCAGCAGGGACGGCCAGGAAACCGTCTTTGCCCTCACCATCAGCCGCAACCAGCCGCGCTATCTCATGGAGGAAGCGACGAGCGCCGCCATGGCGGAAGGGTCGGTCGAAGTCAGTGCCGAAGCGCTCGTCGGCGAAATCGAGGAAGCCGGCAAGGCGGTTCTCTGTGGCGTCCAGTTCGATACCGGAAGCGCGGTGATCCGGCCCTCGTCGGCCGGCTCGTTGCAGACCATCGCCGACGTCCTGAACACGCGCGAAGGGGGCTTCTACATCGTCGGCCATACCGACGACACTGGCGGGTTCGAGATGAACATGAAGCTGTCTGAGGAGCGCGCCGCCGCCATCGTCAAAGCGCTGGTCGAGGACCATGGGATCGATGCGGGCCGTCTTCGTTCCGGCGGCGTCGGGCCGCTGGTGCCGCTCGCCTCGAACGGCAACGATGCAGGCCGCCAACTGAACCGGCGGGTCGAGCTGGTGGAACAGCTGCAAGAGTAGCATCCGCTTCCGGCCGCTGCCGCCCGTGCGAGAGCAGGTGGAGCGGATTGGCGCGACGATGTCCCGGCGGCGGTGCGGGTGCCTTCAGAGACTTTACCGACGCCTCATCGTCTTCGTTCCGCGGCGACGCAGGCTCGGCCCATTCATGCTTTGCCGAAATTCGACAGATAGCCGAGCAAGGCGGTGACGGCTTTGGTTCGATGGCGCCGGCTGTGGGTGAGCGCGGAGAAGCTGCGCTTCGCGCCGGCAAGCGGAATGGCGACGATGCGGCCGAGCGCGACGTTGGGGGCGGCGGCCTGGGCGGAGACGACGCTGGCGCTCTTGCCGGCCGCCACGGCGGCGAGCACCGCCTCGTTCGACGGCAGTTCCAGCATGACCTTCAGATCGTCGAAGCGACCGCCGAAGGCGCCGAACCAGGCTTCAAATTCCGATCGCGTCCCCGACCCCTCTTCGCGCAGGATCCACGACGTCTCGCCGAATTCGGCCGGTGAGAGGGCGCGCCCTTCGGTAAACGGGTGGTCCGGCGCGCAGACCACGACGAGATCGTCAGTCCCGACGACGATTTCCTCGACTTCGCCGGCCTCGACGGCGCCTTCAACGACACCGACATCGACGGCACCCTCGATCAGCCGCTCCACGACCTGGGCGGTGTTCGCGACCGAAAGCGTCATCTCGACATCGGGGAAGCGCTCGTGAAATCCCATCAGCGGGCCGGGCAGCCAATAGCTCGCAACCGTCTGGCTGGCGGCGATCCGGACGCGGCCGCTGGTCCGTTCGGACAGATCCTGCAGCATCAGTGACGCCGTCTCGACCCGGTCGAGGATCGCCCGTGCTTCGGGAACGAAGGCCCGGCCGGCCTCGGTCAGCTCGATGCGCCGGCCGATGCGGTCGAACAGGGTCACGACATGCCTGGCTTCCAGCGCCGCTACGGCCGCCGAGACGGCGGACTGGGTGAGGTTCAGCATCTGCGCCGCGCGGGTCACGTGCTGGCGCTCGGCCACGGCGAGGAAGATGCGGAGCTGTTCGAGGGTCATGAGGAGGGTGTTTCCATGCAGCAGTTCGTTCGTTTTCATCGATCAACCGCAAAAGTTCAATCCGCCGCATCGATCGATCTGTCTTCCAAAGGTCTCAATTTCACCACGCCGCCGCCTTTCGCTGGCTGCACGAGCGACGGATGGGGGCGCGCCCGATTCGAGTCAGCCCGGCGCAAACTCCCGTGGTTAATTCTTGTTAACCGGTTCACCCCATCCGCAACCGAACCTTTGGACCCCAGCCCGGCGCACCATGACAAAGACGACTGCAAAGACGCTGACCGACACCCGCCCGATTCGTCTGAAGGGACGCTCCTTTCTGGCGCTGGTGCTGTCGCCCGAATTGCCCTTCTCGAACTGGCTGGAGCGGCTCGACGATCTTGCGGCCCGGTCGACCGGTTTCTTTCTCGGTCGCCCGATCGTTCTCGATCTCGAAGGCCTCGACATCACCCAGGCCGATCTGAAGGACCTTCTCGGCGAGCTTGGCGAGCGCGGCGTTCGCGTCATGGGCCTCGAAGGGGCGCGTGGCTCGCTGATCGGTGCCAACATGCCGCCCTTGATGAAGGGCGGGCGGCCCGCCGGCGACATCGAGCCCGAAGCCTCGGCGGCGCCCGCCGCGCAGACGGGAGCGGCGGCCGCGGCATCCGACGACAAGGCGGACAAGAAGCCCGAGCCGCGGGCCGAAGCGCCGCGCGCCGTTTCCTCCATCGTCATTGCCGAACCGGTGCGCTCCGGCCAGTCGATCGTCTTTCCCGAAGGCGACGTGACAATTCTGGGTTCGGTCGCCTCGGGGGCGGAGGTCGTCGCGGGCGGTTCGATCCACATCTACGGCACCCTGCGCGGCAGGGCCCTCGCCGGCTCCATCGGCAATGCGACGGCGCGGATTTTCTGCAGCAAGCTGGAAGCGGAGCTTCTGGCGATCGACGGGCTCTACAAGATGCCCGACGACATGGACCCCAAACATCGGGGCCAGCCCGTCACGGTCTGGCTCGAAGGCGACACCATCAAGGCCGAAAGGCTGGCCTGAGGCCATGACAGGCCGGGCAGAAGCAGGAGACTGACATGGCGAAAGTGATCGTGGTGACATCGGGCAAGGGCGGCGTCGGCAAGACGACGTCCACCGCCGCCCTCGGGGCGGCGCTTGCCCAGCGGGGCGAGAAGACGGTGGTCGTCGACTTCGACGTCGGCCTCAGGAACCTCGACCTCGTCATGGGCGCCGAGCGGCGGGTGGTCTACGACCTGATCAACGTCGTTCAGGGAGACGCCAAGCTCACCCAGGCGCTGATCCGCGACAAGCGGCTCGATACGCTGCACCTCCTGCCGGCCTCCCAGACCCGCGACAAGGACAATCTGACCGCCGAGGGCGTCGAGAAGGTGATCGACGAGCTGCGCCAGAGCTTCGACTGGATCATCTGCGATTCGCCCGCCGGGATCGAGCGCGGCGCGACGCTTGCCATGCGCCATGCCGATGCCGCCGTCGTCGTGACCAACCCGGAAGTGTCCTCGGTCCGCGATTCCGACCGCATCATCGGCCTCCTCGACGCCAAGACCAAGAAGGCGGAAAACGGCGAGCGCATGGAGAAGCACCTCCTGCTCACCCGCTACGACCCGGCCCGGGCCGAGCGCGGCGACATGCTCAAGGTCGACGACGTCCTGGAGATCCTGTCGATCCCGCTGCTCGGCATCATCCCCGAATCCATGGACGTTCTGCGGGCATCGAATCTCGGCGCCCCGGTGACGATCAACGACGCCGGCTGCGCCCCCTCGCTCGCCTATCGCGACGCGGCCCGCCGTCTCGCCGGCGAGCAGGTGCCGATGACCATCCCGGGCGAGCGTCGCGGCTTCATCAACAAGCTCTTCGGTCGGAGGGCTGCATGAGCCTCTTCAGCTTTCTCAATCGGCGGAATACCGCGCCGATGGCGCGCGAGCGTCTGCAGGTTCTGCTCGCCCATGAGCGGGCCCAGGTCGGGCACGCCGACCTTGTCGGGCTGTTGCGCGAGGAAATCCTTGCCGTGATCGCCCGCCATGTCCAGCTCGACGAGGACAAGGTGACCGTCTCCACGCAAAGGGGCGAGAACGTCTCGACCCTCGAGGTCGACATCGAGATCCCGGCGACGGCGAGCGTCCGCGCCGCCTGACATGACGTCACAGGGTCTCTTGCAATGGCCGCCGATCGGCATGAGGCCGGGGCGGCAAGACGAAAGGACAAAGGCATGAGCCGAGCACAGATGATCACGCGGTTGCAGGAACTGCAGAAGATGCCGAAGTTCGAAAAGCGGGACATACGCTCGATCGCGGGCTTCTTGCCGAACGAAGCCTTGGAAAAGCACGTCCAGGCCTGCGAGGAAGCCGCCGCGCGCTGAGGCGCCTGCCCCTCGCGTCCCACCGGACGCGGGTTGCGGCTCCCGGTCGGCAGATTGCCGACGGTCAACGATTGCAGGGCGCCTGCCGCATGATGCGGTGGGCGCCTTTCGTTTGATGGGCGATGAGCGGACGGTCAGAGACCGAGATCGGCGCCGCCGTAAAGGATGCGCAGGATCACTACTCGGTCAGGCTCGACGAGGAAGGCCACGGCGACGCGTCGCTCGAAGCCGATGACGCGCAGGCCCGGACGGATATCAGTTCGAAGCGAACCGCGTTCGGCGCCATATTCGAGGCTTTCGCAGAAGGTCCGAATCCGCAGGTCGTACCCTTCGGCGACGACCGGGCTCGCAGCAGCCGCGATGGTGCCGTAGATCCAGTCGAGATCGTCGGCGGCCTCTGGAGCGTAGATGACGCTCCTTCGCTTCACCTGCTTCCGGTCGAGCCTGCCGCGTCGCGGCAGCGTGCCCGTTCGGCCATCTCTTCAGGCGTCAGGAAGCCATTCTGATCGGCCTGCCACCGATCATAGCTTCCGGCCACCTCATCGCGCAGCCAGCGCTCGATCTTGCCGTCCCGTTCCTCAAGGGTGCGCAGCCCGTCCCGGATGACGTCGTCCGCGCTTGCATACGCACCGGAGGCCACCAGCCGGTCGATGAAAGCCGCCTGCTCCGGGGACAAACTGACCTTGCGTGTCGTGCCGGCCGTCACGAGTTGGCTCCACGTTGTTTTGCAGAACGCTAGCACAAGCGCCGGCTGCCCTCCATAGGCCGCGGCGCCGGGGTTGCGGCTTCGCCTCGGGGTCTATTTCCGCCTCTTCGTCGGCGCGTGAAAATCCGGCGGCTTGCCGGCAATCCAGTCGAGGAAGGGGCGCAAGGCCGATGCCTGACGAATGTCGTCACCCGCGGCCGCGATGCGGGCGAGTTCCAGATTGGTGAAGGTGGCGTGCAGCGTCCGGTGGCAGATGGGATGGACCGGGACGGTCTTTCTGCCGCCGCGGCTCTTCGGCAGCGGATGATGCCACTCGACGCGGCGGCCGAGAGGGCGTTCGCACAGCCAGCATGTCTCGGGTACCGATGAGGTGCCAGAGGGCAGGGGAGGACCGGCCGCGCGGTCGGAAGGTCGTCTTGCCATCGCCGAGAAAGATGGGGCGGACCAGAGCCGGCGTCACCCGCGATGCTTCGTCCCAGCCGGTCGATGGCGTGCCGGGGGCACAGCGGGCATAGCATCAACGCCTCGTCATCCCGGGCTTGACCCGGGATCCATTCCAAACCGCTGACCCCGCCGCGCAGTTCGACATCCAACGCACTACAGCATCGGGCGATAACTTCGCATCGCCCGATGCTGTAGATTATTCTATTTGGCGCGCCGGCTTAACGAAAAACCGGATTCCACTTTTTCGCCCGGCGCTCTGATTTTTCTGAAACGAAAAGCCGCTTCGACGCCGAGGAATGGATCCCGGCTCGGGGGCCGGGATGACGAAGACTGGGGGCATGAGCCCACGCTTTTGATACGAGGTGAGAGCCGCCGACGACGACGGGGAGGATCCGTCCGACCGCTCGCCGGCTTGGCAGACGCTCGATGCCTGCTCAAACGATCCTTGCGGGCCGGCTTCAGTCCTTGAGAACCCGCTTCTCCGCAACCGTAGTGTCGGCATTCAGGCGGTAGATGATGGGCACGCCCGTCGCGATTTCCTCGCCGACGATCTCGTCGGGCGTCATCCCGTCCAGCGCCATCACCAGCGAGCGCAGGGAATTGCCGTGGGCGGCGACGAGGACGGTGCCGCCGGCCATGACCTTCGGCAGGATCTCGTGAATGTAATAGGGCCAGACCCGCGCGCCCGTATCCTTCAGGCTCTCGCCGCCGGGAGGCGGCGTGTCGTAGGAGCGGCGCCAGACATGCACCTGCTCCTCGCCCCATTTTTCCCGGGCGTCGTCCTTGTTGAGGCCTGCGAGGTCGCCATAGTCGCGCTCGTTCAGGGCGACGTCACGGGTGATCGAAAGCCCGGTCTGGCCCAGCTCCGTCAGCATCAGGTCGAGCGTGCGCTGAGCTCTGGACAACTGGCTGGTGAAGGCGGTGTCGAAGGTAAAGCCTTCCGCCTTGAGCTTGACGCCTGCGGATTTCGCCTCTTCCACGCCCTTTTCCGTCAGGTCGGGGTCTTTCCAGCCGGTGAAGAGGTTCTTGAGATTCCACTCACTTTGGCCGTGGCGCACGAGAACGAGAATGCGGGACATCGAGGGTGCCTTTCGATCGAAGCTTCGAAACTAAAGTTTAGGGCGCGCGGGCCCCAAGTCGCGGCGCGTCATGCGACTTCGCGGGGCGTGACATGCGTCGAGGCCCCGTGCCGCCCGCCATCAGGCGTTCAGGCCGAGAACGTCGCGCATGGAATAAAGCCCGGCCGGCTTGTCCTTCGCCCACAGGGCGGCGCGCACGGCGCCCCTGGCGAAGATCGCCCGGTCGCCGGCGAGATGCGACAGCTCGATCCGTTCGCCCTCGCCGGCGAGGATCACCGAATGTTCGCCGACCACCGAGCCGCCGCGCAGGGTGGCAAAGCCGATCGTGCCTTCCTCGCGCGGACCGGTGATCCCGTCGCGGACGCGCACGGCGTGATCCGAAAGAGCGATGCCACGGCCCTTGGCCGCCGCCTCGCCGAGGAGGAGCGCGGTGCCGGAGGGGGCGTCGACCTTGTGCTTGTGATGCATCTCCAGCACCTCGATGTCGAAGGCGTCCGGGCCGAGCGCCCTGGCCGCCTGTTCGACGAGGACGGCGAGGAGATTGACGCCGAGGCTCATATTTCCGGATTTGACGATGGTTGCGCCGGAGTTGGCGGCGTTGCCGATGGCGTCGTCGTCCTGCGCCTCGAAGCCGGTGGTGCCGACGACATGGACGAGGCCTTTGTCGGCCGCGTGCCGCGCCATTTCGACGGAGACGGCGGGGGCGGTGAAGTCGATAATTCCATCCGCACCGTCGATCGCGGCGTCGATGTCGCTTCCGATCGTCACGCCATTCTCGCCAATCCCGGCCATCAGGCCCGCATCGCTTCCCAGCGCCGGCGAGCCGTCGCGCTCGATCGCGGCGTGGAGCGTCGCGCCCTGCGTCTCGGCGATGACCTTGACGAGCGTGCGGCCCATCCGGCCGGCGGCTCCCAGAACGACGAGCTTCATGGTTTTCCTTTCACGCGGCGACGCATCGAGCTTTGCGCTACTACGGTCCACCCGGCGGATTGGTCAATCCGTTCCGCCGTCAGGGCGTTCGTTTGGCGGGCCAGGCGCGCTCAGCCTCTGGCCTCGGCGAGATCGGCCGAGCGGCGACTGCCACCGGCCTGCAGCCCGTAGAACCGGGCATAGAGCCCGCCATCGCGATCGACGAGGTCCTGATGGGTGCCGCGTTCGGCGATCTGGCCGCCGTCGATGACGAGGATCTGGTCGGCATTGGTGATGGTCGACAGGCGATGGGCGACGACAATGACGGTGCGGTTCTTCATCGCTGCATCGAGCGCTGCCTGGACGAGGGTTTCGGAGCGCGTGTCGAGGGCCGAGGTCGCCTCGTCGAGAAGCAGGATCGGGGCGTTGCGAACGAGCGCCCGGGCGATCGAAAGACGCTGGCGCTGGCCGCCCGATAGGGTCATGCCGTTTTCGCCGACCGGGGTGTCGTAGCCCTGCGGCGCGGCGAGGATGAACTCCTCGGCCTGGGCCTGGCGGGCGGCGTCCTCGATCTCCTCGTCCGTGGCGTCGGGCCGGCCGAGGCGGATGTTCTCCCGGATCGTGCCCTCGAAGAGATAGGGCGCCTGCGGGACATAAGCGATCTTGGAGCGCAGGGAGCGCTTGGTCACGTTGCGGATGTCCTCGCCGTCGACGGTGATCGATCCCTCCTGAACGTCATAGAATCGCTGGAGGAGAGCGACGATGGTCGATTTGCCGCCGCCGGAGGCGCCGATCAACGCCGTCGTCTTGCCGGCCGGCGCGACGAAGGAGAGGCTGCGAAGCACCGGCTCGCCGGAGTAATAACCGAAGGTGACGTCGTTGAACGCGATCTCGGCGCGCTGGGTGGTCAGGGTCTTTGCGCCGGGAGCATCGGGCTGGCGCGGCTCCATGTCGAGGATTTCGTAGATCATCGAGGCGTTGACGAGCGCGCGCTCGAGCTGCACCTGCAGCTTGGCGAGGCGCCGCGCCGGATCATAGGCCAGAAGCAGCGCCGTGATGAAGGCGAACATCGAGCCCGGCGAATAGCCGTAGACCACAGCGCGGTAGCCCGAATAGCCGATGACGCCCGCGATCGCGAGGCCTGCGACCATCTCGGTCACGGGGCTGGTGCGTTCGGTGATGCCGGCGATCTTGTTGGAGCGCTCCTCGGCCTTCAGGATCAGCCGCTCGATGCGTTCGCGCAGCGGGGCTTCCATGGTGAAGGCCTTCACCACGGTGATGCCTTGTGCAGCTTCCTGCATGGACGCGAGCACCCGGGCATTGATGTCGATCGCCTGGCGCGTGGCAGCGCGCAGCTTGCGGGCGAGCTTGCCGATCATCAGGACGATCGGCGGGCCGGCGAGAAGCGCGATGCCCGAAAGCACCGGATCCTGCCAGATCATCACCAGTATGAGGAAGACGAGGCTCAAAGCGTCGCGCGCCAGCGACGTGACGGTGAGGTTCAAAGTGTCGCGAATGCCGGAGACGTTCTGGTTGATCCGGGCGGCGAGATGGGCCGAGCGGTTCTCGGCGAAGAAATCCACCGATAGTTCGGTGATGTGGGCAAACAGCCGGCGCTGATAGCGCGCGACGATGTTGTTGCCGATCCGCGCCAGGACGACGGCCTGTCCGTAGCTGGTGATGCCGCGGATCGCGAATGTCACGAAGACGATGGCCGGCAGGGTGAAGATCGCCGCGCGGTTCTGCTGGACGAAGATCTTGTCGATCACGTCGCGCATGATCCAGGCGAGGAACGCCGTGCAGCCCGACCCGACCACCAGACAGGCGATGGCGATCGCATATTGCCGCACGAAAAGGTGGCCGTTCTCGCGCATGATGCGCCGGATGAGGCCAATCACCAGCCCGCGCTGCTCCGGCAGGACAATCGAAAGCTTCTTCTTCTTTTTCTGACTCACGCCTTCGTCCCGTCGCTGCTCGTTGGGTTGTGTAGCGCCTTCGCACGGGCAATTGAACCGAGGGCTTATGCCCATGATGGAAGGCGCCGCAATGGGCGAATGGTCCGAATGCGGTCAACTATGGGCAAAAATGCTGCGAAAACGTTGCAGGAATGCATCCAGCGGGATGGAATGTCGGAACGATTCGCCCCTGGCCGCAGTGCTTGGGGCCTTGTGAAAAGGAATTCCCATGGCCGGCGCCTATGTGCTTCGTCCCGCCGAAGAGGCTGATCTGCGGTCGATCACCGCCATCTATGCGCATGAGGTCGAGACCGGTACGGCAACCTACGAGCTGGCCCCGCCTGACGAGGCGGAGATGAGGCGCCGCTTCCTCGACTTGAAGGCGAAGCACTATCCCTATCTCGTCGCCGAGGATCACGACGGCGCGGTGATCGGCTACGCCTATGCCGGCACGTTTCGGGTTCGTCCCGCCTATAACTGGTTCGTCGAGGATTCGATCTATCTGGCGCCGGAGGCGCGAGGGCGGCGCGTCGGCACGGCGCTTCTGACCCGATTGATCGAGGAATGCGAGCGGCTCGGTTTCCGCCAGATGCTGGCGGTCATCGGTGGTTCGGACAATCACGGCTCGGTGCGCCTGCACGGGAAGCTCGGCTTTCAGATGATCGGGACGATGCCGGCGACGGGGCTGAAATTCGGCCGTTGGGTCGATACCGTCCTGATGCAGCGGCCGCTCGGGGAAGGGGCGCAGACCATTCCCGACAAGACCGCCTATCCGGGCGACTTCACCGCTCTGCCATCGTCCGACTGAGGCTGCCGCGATCAGCCCCGGCGGCCGGACCGCGACAGCCCGGCCACGGCAACGAGCGCGATGGCGGCGGGCACCGCGGCGGCGATCCACTGGTCGCGCTGCCGGTGCCGGTATCCGGCTCCATCGTAGAGCGCGTCGATCTCTTTCTTCAGCGAGGGGTCCTTCTCAACATAGAGCCGGCCCCCCGCGACCGAGGCATCGGCCACCCGATCGGCCATGGTGGCGCCGCGCTCGCCCATCGGCTGCTCCGGCCCGGTCGTGGTGTCGCGGGCGGTCTGATGCTCCATCTCCGAGTTGAGCTCGCCGCCGACGATGAGGATGATCACCGTCAGCCACATCCAGGTCATCATGCCGATCAGTGCGCCGAGCGAACCGTAGGTCGCGTCGTAGGATCCGAAATTCGCCGTGTACCAGGAGAACAGCAACGAGACGATGCCGATCACGACGACGGACAGGATGGCGCCCGGCGTGATCCAGCGCCATCTGGCATTGGCGCGGCACGGGCCCCAGCGGTAGAGCGCAGAAATGCCGAGCGTCACCAGAGCGAGCGTCGCGAGAATGCTGGCTCCCGTGATGGCCCATTCGGTCCCCTCGCCAAGGCCGACGAAATTGAGAACGATCGGCAGGACGACCGTCAGCGCGATCATCGTCATTGCGGACGCCATGAGACACAGGGTGAAGGCGAAGGTGATCAGCGTCAGCTTGATGAAGGAGCGTTCTTCTCGCTCGTCATAGGCGACGTTCATCGCTTCGAAGAGCGCCTTCACGCCGGCATTGGCGCTCCAAAGCGAGATGGCGACCGACAGGACAAGCGACAGGCCGAGCGTTCCGTTCGCGGCGCTGGTCAGGCGTGTCAGCTGCTCGTCGACGATCTGGACCGCGCCGCCGGGAAGCAGCGTCGAAAGCGCCGAAATATGCTGCTGTACCGTCGACGGGTCGGCGACGAGGCCGTAGACCGACACGAAGGCTGCCATCGCCGGGACCATGGCGAGGAGGAGATAATAGGTTACACCGGCCGCCACGAGCAGCACCCGGTCGTTGGAGATCTCCGAGAACACGCGAAGCAGGATGTTCTTCCAGCCGGGCTTCGGAATCTCCCTTGGAGCGGTCGCCCGGAGCCCGAGCCTGTCGGCCATCGCGTCGCTGGATTTGTTTGCGGTCGGCTTCGCCATCAATTCGTCCCGGTCTGCTCTATGAGCGCAGACATCTATTGCGGGACCGAGCGATCCACAGGTGCAAAATCCGGCCGCATTTCGTTAGCCGGCTATAGTCTGACGACCGCGATGGGAGATCGTCCCTCAGCCCTTGTCGGCGAGGCGCAGTTCGCGGTCGAAGACCTTGAGGACGGCATTGAGGTCGTGGCCGCGTTTCATCACGAGGCCGCCTGCCGCGACCACCTGATAGGCGCCCTGACGGCGGGCGAGCTTGGGATCCTTGACGATGCGGTAGAGCGGCATCTCGCTCGTGCGACGGAAGACCGAGAAGACCGCGCGATCCTTGAGCATGTCGATGGCATAGTCCCGCCACTCGCCGCTGGCGACCATCTGGCCGTAGACCTTCAGGATTGCCGAAAGTTCCCGCCTGTCGAAGGAAACGACCGCGGCGCGTGCGTTTCTGGTCGGAAATGCAACGAGATCGGCGGATGACCGGCTGGTCGCAAGACCGGTGTCGTTCACGGAAGATTGCGTCAAGACGTCCCCTGTCTTTCCGGATCGGCGGCCGGCCAACGCCGCCCGCCATGACGATATGGTGACACGAAACGGCGTTTCGAGCAAAGCGATCCGGCCGGCACCGACACATTCCGTTAAGATGCAGCGAAGCCCGTGAAGTTGCGGCTACTCCATATCCGCGAGCAGCCTGAGGCTCTTTTCGTCGCGGATGATCAGCCAGCCGTCCTTGAGATCGACGATCTCCTGTCGCTGCCAGCCCTTCAGGCAGCGATTGACGTTTTCCCGCGCGCTGCCGATCATGTTGCCGAGTTCGCTCTGGGAGAGCGAGAGCCGCACCGGACGCCTCGCGCTCGCATGGGCGGGCTCCTCCAGGATGCGCAGAAGCGCCCGCGCAAGCCGCGTGGCGATGTCGAGAAACGCCAGTTCCTGCATCCGCTCGTCGGATCGGCGGAGCCTGGCGCACAGGAGCTCCAGAAGCCGCAGCGCGCCTTCGGGATGGCGGCCGAGGACGGCGAGTACGTCCCGCCGTTCGAGAACGAGGACTTCGACATTGGTGAGCGCGCGAGCGTCGGCCGAGCGGTATCCGCCGTCGAAGAGGGCGACCTCGCCGAAGACTTCGCCCTGGTGGCAGTCCTTCAAGACGACGTCCCGCGCGGTCGAGGTGACGATGGCGATGCGCACCGAGCCCTTCACGATCGCCATCATCGTCTGGCCGGGATCGCCGGCCGAGAAGATCAGCTCGCCGGCGGCGAAGGTCTTCGAATAGGCATGGGCCGAAAGTTCCTCGCGAGTCGCTTCGCTGACCGCCTCGAACACCATGCAGCCGGCAAGGGCGGCCATCTTGTCGTTCGGTCTGGCTGCGTCGGCCACGGCAGTGCGTCCTTTCAACGGCAGGTTTCGTCATCCCAGCATAGGAGTTGTGCAAGACGAAGTCACGATGACCGCGGCTGTCGGGGCAGGGGGATGCTCGCTCAGGTCAAATCGTCTGCCTGCCGCGCCTGTGACCTCGGTCACTGAAGCGGGGAGGGGGTGCCTTTAGGGTCATCACATCGGCGGACGGGACGAGCCGCCGAGGACCCCAACCCCGGGCCACGACAAATGGCCCCGATCGAAAAAGGACTGCCCCCATGCTTCGCAAGACCATCCTCGCCCTCGCCACCACCGCCGTCGTCGCCGGCGCGACCATGGGCGGCGCCCAGGCCCACGGCTTCAAGGTCGGTTTCGGCCATGGCCATCACACGCACTTCTCCGGCAAGGGCTTCGGCTACAGCCACTGCAAGATCATCAAGAAGAAGGTCTTCGTCGGGTACTCGAAAGTTGGCCATCCGATCTTCCGGTTCAAGCGCGTCAAGGTCTGCTTCTGATCGAGGCCAAGCGCCGTGACGTCTTTCCCAAACCCCGGTGCCCGCGCGGCTCCGGGGTTTTCCGTCTGGTGCCTACCGCGGATTTTGCCCGCATCGCCGATCGGCAGGCCGCATGCGCTTCGACCGGCTCCAAGGACAACGACAGGTGTGACGCCGTCACAGCGCCAGAGCTTTCTGGTTCACCGTCCTGCAGTTTGCCGCGGAGGCCGCCCTCCTTGCTACAAGGGCCTGGAAAAGGAATAAGGCATCTTGTCGTCAGTGATGGGGCTTGCCGATACCGCCAGGATGGGGCAGTAGGGCTGTCCTAACAAAAACAAGACAGTTATGGTGTATGCGCCGCAGCATTCGTGCGATGCGGGCCGCGAACGCGGCGCGGCACGAACGGCGCTCAGGAAGCGACGAAAGTTGGGGGTGCGCATGGGCAAGGTGACCGGATTTCTCGAAATCGATCGGCAGACCCACAAATATCAGCCGGCCTCCGACCGGATTCGCCATTTCCGTGAATTCACTCTGCCGATGTCCGACGAGGAGGTCGGCAAGCAGGCGGCCCGCTGCATGGATTGCGGCATTCCCTATTGCCACGGACCGACGGGCTGCCCGATTCACAACCAGATCCCGGACTGGAACGATCTGGTCTATCAGGGCGACTGGGAGACGGCGATCCGCAATCTCCATTCGACCAACAACTTCCCCGAATTCACCGGCCGCATCTGCCCTGCGCCCTGCGAGGAAGCCTGCACGCTGAATCTCGAGGACACGCCGGTCGCGATCAAGACCGTCGAGCAGGCGATCGCCGACAAGGCCTACAAGCTCGGCCTGATCCGGCCGCAGCCGGCCGCGCAGAAGAGCGGCAAGCGCGTCGCGGTGATCGGCTCGGGCCCGGCCGGCCTCGCCGCCGCCCAGCAGCTCGGCCGCGCCGGTCACGACGTCGACGTCTTCGAGCGCGAATCGCAGCCGGGCGGCCTGATGCGCTACGGAATTCCCGACTTCAAGATGGAAAAGCACTGGATCGACAAGCGCGTCGATCAGATGCGCCAGGAGGGTGTGACCTTCCATTGCGGCGTCAATGTCGGCGTCGACAAGACGGTCGAGGAGCTCCAGGGCGAGTATGACGCCGTGCTGTTCTGCGGCGGCTCGGAGACCCCGCGCGACAGCGGCATTCCGCAGGAGGGGCTGACCGGCGTCTACGATGCGATGCCTTACCTCGTGCAGCAGAACCGCCGCGTGGGCGGCGAAGGCATCCGGAGCAGCGGCTGGCCCGCGGAGGAGATCTGGGCCGGCGGCAAGCATGTCGTCGTCGTTGGCGGCGGTGACACGGCGTCCGACTGCGTGGGAACGGCGTTCCGGCAGGGGGCGGTGAAGGTCACCCAGCTCGACATCCGTCCGCAGCCGCCCGAAACCGAGGACAAGCTCACCGTCTGGCCGTACTGGGCAACGAAAATGCGCACGTCCTCTAGCCAGGCCGAGGGCGCGGTTCGCGAGTTTCAGATCGCGACGCTGGAATTCATCGGCGAGGACGGCGCGCTCGCGGGCGTCAAATGCGCCGAGGTGGACGAAAGCCGCAAGCCGATCGCCGGGACCGAATTCGTCATCAAGGCCGATCTCGCCTTCATCGCCATCGGCTTTGCAGGCCCGCTCGCCACCGGTTTCCTCGCCGATGCGGGCGACGCCCTGAAGACCCGCACGGACCGGCGCGGCAACGTCTCGATCGCGGCGGACGACGAGCGCTATCTGACCTCGCTCGATAAGGTCTATGCCGCCGGCGATGCGCGGCGTGGCCAGTCGCTGGTGGTCTGGGCGATCCGCGAGGGACGCCAGGCGGCACGATCCATCGACCTTCAGCTGATGGGCAAGACCACCTTGCCGCGATAGGCGATGCCGGCCCGGGACCTGACAGGATCACGGGCCAGCTCCGCCGCGTCGCGGCAAAGCAAGGTCCAGGCTGATCCTGCTCGGCTGCAGGCGGAGCTACTTGTCGCCTTTGGCTGCCTGATTGTCGTTCGACCAGTCGTCCATGATGGCGTCGAGGATGGTCGGCATCGCCTCGGGCGGCTTGATGCCCTGTTCCTTGCGAACCTTCTTCAGGTCGATGGATCCGCGATAGGCCACCGGCTGGTCGTCCGAGGCGACGGCGCCGGACTTGTCGTTCCAGGCAAAATCGTCGGCCCGGCCATCGACATGGCCGGTGCCGCGCCCGGTCAGGACAAGCTTGTCGCGTGGGGAGGCTTCCAGCGTCATGCCGATCCTCGTCGCGTTGCCGCCGAGCAGAGATTCACCGCCGTCGAGCGAGGGGTCGTCGAGCGCGACCGGCGGCGAGCGCACAGCCGTCGCGGCATTGGCGAGGGGCGGCAGCTGCATCCCGTCGGGCTGGCCGCCGAGCGCGACGGGCCCATCCGCCGAGACGAAGCGGTCGATCGCCTTCTTGGCGAAGAAGGCAAGCTTGTCGTCGCCCGCATCGGTCATCGAGATGCCGTCCGAATTGCGCAGCTGGACGGTCTGGCCATCGACGCCCGGCCCGCTGTAGATGAAGCCGTCGGTCTCGTCGACGAACCCCTCCCACACATCGACATATTCGCCGGAGACCTTCTGGGCGGCCTGCCGGTAGAGATCGTTGAGATAGACCATGTCCTCGCTCATCCGATCGAATTTGAACGGCGGCGCGCCGACCCACACGAGCGGCACCTTGCTCTTTTCGACGATGCCGGCGATCTCGTCCACGCGCCGTTCATATTCGGCGTTCCACTCCGGCGAGCGGACGCTGACCTTGCCGGATGGCCCGTCGATCGGCTGGCGGTCGTTGGCGCCGAGCATCACCACGACGACGGCCGGCTTGTCCGCATCGATCAGCGGCCCGAGCTCCTTGCTCCAGTCGTAATGATCCTGGCGAACGAGGCCGGACGAGCCGCTGACGGCCGACTTGACGCTGACGCCTTCGTTGTCGCCATAAGCATCCTTCAGGCCGCTGGCGAGCGAGGCGGCGAGAAAGTCGCCGACCACGAGAACGGTCTTGGCGTCTTTTGACTTTTCCGGCGTGGCGGGAGCGGCGACGACAGGCTTCGGCGCCGATTTGCGGGCGCGCGTCTTGCGGCGGGCGGGCCCGGGAGACGCGGCCCGGGCGGGCGGCTTGGAATAGCGCGGCACCACGCGGTAGGGCTGGCGGCGCTCGCCGCCGCCGAACAGCATGTCGAGGATGGTTCGCGGCCGCTGCTGGGCCTGTGCGGGCGAGGAATGCACCAAGAGGTCGCCCGCCAGAAAGGCGAGCATGACGAGCAGCGCGGTGGCGATCGACCCCCGTCGCCGCCGGCTCCCTCCCAATGTCTCGCCAGCACGTCCCATTCGCTCGTTCCTGTCATCTCGCTGCGGGCTCGTCGAAAGACCGCAAGCGGATGCGACATCGATCATCGACGCCGCATCCGGTCAGCTTAGCGCTTGCGCAAGAATTCGAGTAGCGCCTTCGAAGCGTTGCCATCCTGCGGCATTCCCGCCTGTTGCTGCAATGCCATGATCGCGGCCTTGGAGCCCGATCCGATCTTTCCGTCGATCTTTCCGTCATAAAGGCCGAAACGCGAAAGATGTTTCTGAAGCTCGTAGCGCTCGTCCGTCGAAAGCGGCTTGTAGCCGCGCGGCCAGTCGACGACGAGGCCCGGATAGCCGCCGATCCGATCGGCCAGAAGTCCGACCGCGAGGGCGTATTTGTCGGCATTGTTGTAGCGCTTGAGGACAAAGAAGTTCTTGGTCATCAGGAAGGCCGGGCCGTTGTCGCCCGCCGGCCGCAAGAGGTTCGCCCGCTCGCCGCCATCCGGGAAGGGGCGGCCGTTGGCGCGGCGAAAGCCGAGGCTCGCCCACTGCGCGATGGTGCGATTGTCGCGCTCCAGCTTGCCGCGATACTTGTCCGGCACGATGACCTCGTAGCCCCAGGTGCGACCCGTCTGCCAGCCGTTCTTGCGGAGCAGATTGGCCGCCGTCGCCAGGGCATCGGGCACCGATTCCCAGACGTTGGCATGGCCGTCGCCATCCATGTCGACCTTGTAGGCAAGGTAGCTCGTCGGGATGAACTGGGTGTGGCCCATGGCCCCGGCCCACGAGCTGATCAGTTCGCTCACCTTGATGTCGCCCGACTGGGCGATCTTCAGGGCCGCGATCAACTGCTGGCGGGCAAATTTCGCCCGCGACTTGTCGAGATAGGCGAGCGTCGCCAGAGAGCGCGGCAGGTTGCGCATTACATCCTCGCGCTGGAGGATCGCGCCATAATTGCTTTCCATCGACCAGATCGCCAGAAGCACATCCCGATCGACGCCGAAACGCTTCTCGATCCGGTCGAGCCAGCCGGACAGCTGCGAGCGCGCCGAACGGCCCTTCGCCACCTGCTCGTCATTGACGCGGTTGTCGATGTAGTCCCAGACCTTGTCGCGGAATTCCGGCTGGTAGCGTGCCTTCTGCAGGACTTCCGGGTCCGGTTCGGTGATTCCCGCAAAGGCGGCGCGGTAGACCTGTCGGGACACCCCCGATTGCGCCGCGACATTTTCGAAGTTCTGGATCCATCGTACGAATCCGGCGTCTGCGGCGGCCGGCGCCGAGGCGCCGACGAGAATCAGGAAGGCGCAGAGACCGGCAGCCAGTCGGTTGAGAGTCATCGTCGTCCTTGAATTTTTCATCATGTCCGTCGTCGTTTGACATGGTTCAACAAGAGAACGGCAATTCTGCAGCAAAGATGTTAACGGGATGTTTACCATGTCCTTGGCGGCACAGGGCGATTTCCTCCGGTTGGCGGACGCGCTTTCGGCTGGTTGAGGTCAGGGACGGTAAATTTTTTCCAAAACCCGAAGTGACGGTGTGGTAGCTCGTTTTGGAACAGGCCGCAAAGTCTGTCATGTTGACATTTGTCGCAGCAGCAAAATCTTCGTTCCCAGCATGATCCCCATGCATGGTCGCATTCCCTAGGAGACGCTTTTACCGATGCAGAAGGTCCGCAAAGCCGTATTTCCCGTCGCCGGTCTCGGCACACGGTTCCTGCCCGCCACCAAAGCCGTTCCCAAGGAAATGCTGACGGTCGTCGACCGGCCGGTGATCCAGTATGTGGTCGACGAGGCGAAGGAGGCCGGCATCGATCACCTGATCTTCGTGACCGGCCGCAACAAGGGTGTCATCGAGGACTATTTCGACATTCAGGTCGAACTGTCCGACACTTTGGCCGAGCGCGGCAAGACCGCCGAATTGAAGCTTCTCGACGATCTCCAGCCCAAGCCCGGCACGGCGAGCTTCACCCGCCAGCAGGCGCCGCTCGGCCTTGGCCATGCGATCTGGTGTGCCCGCGATCTCGTCGGCAACGAGCCCTTCGCGATCCTTTTGCCGGACATGATCATGCAGGCGGAAAAGGGCTGCCTCGCCGAGATGGTGGCGCTTTACGAAAAGACCGGCGGCAACGTCATCTCGGTCGAGGAATGCGATCCCGCCGAGACCCACAAATACGGCATCGTCGGCAAGGGCGAGACGGTCGGCAACGGCTTCCAGATCACCGGCATGGTGGAAAAGCCCAAGCCCGAGGATGCGCCCTCGAACTTCTCGATCTCGGGCCGCTACATCCTGCAGCCGGAGATCTTCGACATTCTGGCCACCCAGGAAAAGGGCGCCGGCAACGAGATCCAGCTGACCGACGGCATGCTGAAGCTCGCCGAGAAACAGGACTTCGCCGCCTATCCCTTCACCGGCCGCACCTTCGACTGCGGCTCCAAGGAAGGCTTCATCGAGGCCAATGTCGCCTTCGCCCTCTACCGCTCCGACATTCGCCAGAAGGTCATCGGCAATATGGAAAAGCTGATGAAGACCGTGAAGCCTGCCGAATAGCGGCGGCCATGGCATCGCGCGCCGGGCCGGCTTCACGGGACCCGGGCGCGATGCTTTCGTCATTGACACGGATCAGGCCAGGGCGTCGCTGTATGCGCTGCCGCGCTGCCTGATCAGAAGACGCGGAGCGCTCTCGTCTCAGCGCTGCAGCGTGACGCCGAGTTTGACGGTGTCGGCGCTGTAGCGGTTGCCGGGCAGGACGGCGAAGGACCGTCGGTGCTCGTAGGAGCCGGTGAGGGCGAGCTGGCGATTGAGCCAGTAGTTGAAGCCGGCGACGCCCGACAGGAGCAGCTTGTCCTCGTTCTCCAGCGTCGAATCCTCGTAGCCGAGCGTTGCCGCCGCGGTGAGCGTGGTGCGGGCGCCGAGCGAATGGGCGATGGCGAGAGAGGTCTCGTAATTCGTCGTCGAAGACAGGCCGGTCAGCTCCGGCTCGAAGCTGGTTCTTCCCGAGAGCGTGACATCGGTGCCGCGTCGCGGCGACCAGACGAGATTGGCGTCGACAGTGAGGGCGCCCATGGTCTCGACCGACGCATCGTCCGGAACGTTGAAGGCATAGCCGAGGGCCACCTCGCCCTTGAGCTTGTCGCGTAGGTCGATCCCGACGCCGGCCCGCATCGCCGGAAGCCAGGCGTTGCGTCCTGGCCCGTCCCGTTCGGCCGGATCGGCGACGTCGAAGATCCGTCGGCCGACGCTCGCCTCGACGAAGGGCTGGATGGCCGGCGAGAGGTCGTAGCCTGCCCGCAGCGCCGCCGTCAGGGTCGTATAGTCCTCGTCGATGCTGCCCTCCGGCAGGCTGAAATAGGATTTGCGCGCCACCGTCAGCGTGCCGGCAACGCTCACCGGATGAAAATCATGCGAAAGCTCCGCAGCGAGCGAGCTGCTGACGACCCCCGCACGGCCCGATAGCGCCGTGTCGTCGAGCACGTCGGAATAGTCCTCGCGGTCGAAATCGATTGCTCCACGCAGCGTGGCCACGGTATCGTGCGAGATATCGAGCCGCAGCCGGCCATCCACCGCCGCGCTCGGATTCTCCTTGGCGTCGCCGGCGAAATTCTGGCGATAGGCGAGGCGGGAGTTGAATTCGGCTTCGTTGCTCGACCAGTCGGATACGAGGCGCGAAGAGAGGATCGTCTCGGTGAACGCACCCTTGGTGTTGGTGGTGTCGTTTTCGAGATTATTGGAAAAGCCGATCGTCTGGATCAGCTCCGGATAAAGGATGAACGTACCGGCGCGGATGCCGACCGGCGCGAACGGGTCGCCGTCGTCGGCCTGGTTCAGCCGCCGGATCCGGTCGACCGTCTCGGCGGCCTGGTTGCTGCGCAGTGTCGAGCGGGCAGGCAGGGCCTCGTCCGCAATTCCGGCGCCGAGCGTCGGATTGGCCAGCGACGGCAGATCCTCTTTCGACCGCGAGGTCCCGGTCCGCTCGTCCGCTGCGACGCCGCGCGCATCGTCTTCGCTGGCGCCGTCGGCCGCGAGCGGCGTTGCCGCCGTGTTGGAAGGTTGGGCGGAACGGGCAGGGCCGTCCGGCGACAGGAGCGACGGCGCACCGTCGTCAAGATCGAAGCTTTGCCGCGGCGTCGGAACCGCGTCGTCGCTCGCCGCATCGCTCTCCGTCGTATCCGGCGAGGCGGGATCGGGAACCGAGCGCAGCCTTGCGGGATCCTCGCCCTTTTCGTCGGGCGCGGTGAGCGTCTGCTGGTCGTCGGCGCCGAGCGACTCGATCAGATCGGCGTTCGGATCGGCGAGACGCGTCTCGCTCGGCAGGGGCTCCACCGTCTCTCGCAGCGCGTCGTCGCTTAGCAGCTGCTGGCCGTTGACGGGGCCCGGCCACATGGCTGCGCATGCCGCCGCCAGCAGCATCCGCTTCAAGACCTCGCCTCGGCTCCGACTCATCGTCCCGCCTCGTGTGGAATGCAGTCCCGGGAACGCCCCCGGGAAATCCTCAGCAATCGTGAACGACTGTTGCAAATCGGCCACTTCCTTGGCGGGAAGCTAAGCCCTCTTGGTTGCGTGAAACAGGATCGCCGCGCTTGGTCCCGATGCGGTCAAGTTTGCATCACATAGCCGAGAGTTCGATAACAGGGACCGGGGGCGTCGCCCCAGGCCAGCAGGCCGTGGCCTGTCCATGTTGAGAAGAGACGGAATGTCCATGCAGATTGCCGAACTCGCCGCCGCCAACGACCATGCCGGTTCGCGGTCCGCCGCCCGCACGATCGAGACCGAGATCGAGGCGCTGAAGGCGCTTTCGACGCTGATCAAGACGGATATGGCGGACAGTTTCGAGCGGGCGCTCGATCTCATCGCATCGGTCACCGGCCGGCTGATCGTCACCGGCGTCGGCAAGAGCGGCCATATCGGCTCGAAGATCGCCGCGACATTCGCCTCGACCGGCACGCCGTCCTTTTTCGTCCATCCTTCGGAAGCCAATCACGGCGATCTCGGCATGATCGGCAAGGACGACGCGATCCTCGCCATGTCCTGGTCCGGGGAGACGGCCGAACTTTACGGCATCGTCGCCTATTCCCGGCGTTTCCGCATTCCGCTCGTCGCCATCACCTCGCGGCCGAACTCGACGCTCGCCAGGGAGGCGGACGTCGCTCTCATCCTGCCGAGGGCGCTCGAAGCCTGCCCGCTCGGCCTCGCGCCGACCTCGTCCTCGACGATGCAGCTGGTCACGGGCGATGCCCTCGCCGTCGCGCTGCTCGAGCGGCGGGGCTTCACGCCGGACGACTTTCACGTCTTCCATCCGGGTGGCCAGCTGGGCGCCAGCCTGAAGCACGTCTCCGACATCATGCACACCGGCGAGGCGATGCCGCTCTGCGCTTCGGGCACGATGATGTCCGAGGCGATCATCACCATCTCGCGCAAGGGCTTCGGCTGCGTCGGCGTGATCGGCGAGGATGGCCGGCTGAAGGGCATCATCACCGACGGCGACCTGCGCCGTCATCTGCATGAGGGGCTTTTGTCCCGCACCGTCGATCAGGTGATGACCGCCGATCCGAAAACCATCCGGCCGGACACGCTCGCCGTCGCGGCACTGGAAATGATCAATGCCCGCAACATCACCGCCGTCATGGTCGTGCGCGAGGGCCGGCCCGTCGGCATCGTCCATCTGCACGATCTCCTGCGTCTCGGCGTCGCCTGAGGCGAAGGAAGGCCATCGGCCGGCCAGCCGCAAAATGATTTCGTCGGCGAAATGAAAAACTCCCTGCCGGTTCGCCGGATTGGCGCTGGACAGGCGAGATCAGCTTTTCTATAAGGCCGCCACTACTCGCCGGATCGAACGTCGCACAACGCTGCGAACGCTCTCCGGCAGGGGGCCCGGGTAGCTCAGTTGGTAGAGCATGCGACTGAAAATCGCAGTGTCACTGGTTCGATTCCAGTCCCGGGCACCACTATCCACCTGACAATCCAGCCCACTGAGCATGACCCGGGAAAGCCGGTTCGCCTTGCACTTGCGGACAATGCGGTTCGACGAAGCGATGAGGGTTTCAGGGGAACTCGCATTCGCCGGAAACCTTCCCTACAGCATCGGCCCGAAAATCTTGATCGATTTTCGGAAAGCACAATGCATAGAGTCAACAGGTTATTGCGTTCTCTGTGCGTCCATTTGCAGCGCACGACACGTTGCTCGAGCACCGACCGCGACTTGATCGAGAAGGCGCAGCATTCGACGCTTCGTCATTCTCGGGCCCTGTCCCGAGAATCCAGGAACGTTCGACACAACAGAAGCTCAAACGGCGCACTGGATGCTCGGGACGCGGCCCGAGCATGACGAACGCGATAAGAACGGGCACCTGATCTCGGAACGCTTGGCACCCGATATGCGCCGTGCGACGAGACCGTCCTGCGCCATGGTGTCCATTCGGATCGAGCGACGCTCTACCCGAACACTACCGTTCGCGTGCCGTTCAGCATCACCCGTCCTTCCAGATGCAGCTTCACGGCGCGTGCCAGCACGCGGGCTTCGATGTCGCGGCCGGTGGCGACGAGATCATCGGCGGCTAGGGCGTGGGACACGCGCTCCGTCTCCTGCTCGATGATCGGTCCCTCGTCGAGGTCGGCGGTGACGTAATGCGCCGTCGCGCCGATCAGCTTGACGCCGCGCTGATGGGCCTGGTGATAGGGCTTGGCGCCCTTGAAGCTCGGCAGGAAGGAGTGGTGGATGTTGATCACCTTGCCCGACAGCCGCTTCGACAGATTGTCGGAGAGGATCTGCATGTAGCGGGCCAGGACGACCAGATCGCAGTCGGTTTCGCGCACGAGCTTCAGGAGCTTTTCCTCCTGCTCGGCCTTGGTCTCCTTCGTCACCGGCCAGTGATGGAAGGGAATGCCGGCAGCCTCGGCGGTCTCGCGGCTGACCTCGCGGTTCGAGACGATGGCAACCACGTCGGCGCCGAGCCAGCCGGTGCGGATCTGGTAGAGGAGGTGGAGAAGGGCATGATCGAAGGCCGAAACCATGATGATGATCTTCGGCCGGCGGGCCGCGTCGATGATCTTCATGTGCATGGCGAATCGATCGACGAGGGGCGAGAGCTGGCGCTCGAGGGCGTCATGGGCGACGTCGCCCTGAAAGTCGACGGCGACGCGCAGGAAGAACCGGCCCGAATCGCGATCCCAGAACTGGGCGCTTTCGGCGATGTTGGCGCCGGCTTCGTAGAGTTCGGTGGTCAGTCCGGCAACGATGCCGGGACGGTCCTCGCAGGACAGGGTGATGATGAAACTCGTGGCCATGGGGCTGTCGCCTTTTCCTGAAGTGGGCGGGGGCGATCCCGGAGAGATCCGCAGGCGCCTTTGTTTTTCGCCTGATTGCCAGATGCGGGACGCGCTTTCCAGCCGATGCGAATTGTCGAACGCAGTGTTACCAGGATTCGTGGCTTCCATGACGGCCAACCACACGGGCTGATGGTCGCTTCTCGTCGCGGCGTGCTTCCCATTGTCATGATCGCGTGGTAGCAGCCCTTGCCATCCCATTTGACGCGCTGCGAAAAGCGCTTCGCCTTTCTTTGGAGGCACGGCATGGCCCAAATCATCGAGACCCCGACCGGCGCGACGGCGCTCACCTTCGACGACGTGCTCCTGCAGCCCGGCCACTCGGAGGTCCTGCCGAACCAGACCAATATCCGCACCAGAATCACCAAGACGCTGGAGCTCAACCTGCCGATCCTGTCGGCGGCGATGGACACCGTCACCGAATCGCGGCTCGCCATCGCCATGGCCCAGGCCGGCGGCATCGGCGTGATCCACCGCAACCTGACGCCCGCCGAACAGGCCGAGGAAGTTCGGCAGGTGAAGAAGTTCGAGAGCGGCATGGTGGTCAATCCGGTGACCATCGGCCCCGAGGCGACCCTCGGCGACGCGAGGGCACTGATGGCGTCGCATCGCATCTCCGGCATTCCGGTGGTCGAGAACGGCGGGCGCGGCGGCCAGACGCGGGGCCGGCTCGTCGGCATCCTGACCAATCGCGACGTGCGCTTTGCCACCGAGGACAGTCAGCCGATCGCCGAGCTGATGACCAAGCGCAATCTGATCACGGTGCGCGAGACGGTCGATCAGGAGGAGGCCAAGCGGCTCCTCCATCAGCACCGGATCGAGAAGCTGGTCGTCGTCGATGCCGAGGACAACTGCATCGGTCTGATCACCGTCAAGGACATGGAGAAGTCCCAGCTCAACCCGAATGCCGCCAAGGACCCGCAGGGGCGGCTTCTGGCGGCTGCGGCGACCTCGGTCGGTGACGACGGCTTCGAGCGGGCCGAGCGGCTGATCGACGCCGGCGTCGACCTTCTCGTGATCGACACCGCCCATGGTCATTCCCAGCGGGTTCTGGACGCCGTCGCCCGGGCCCGGCAGATCTCCAACAGCGTCCAGATCATCGCCGGCAACGTCGCCACCGGCGACGGCACCAAGGCGCTGATCGACGTGGGCGCCGACGGCGTCAAGGTCGGCATCGGGCCCGGCTCGATCTGCACCACCCGCGTCGTCGCCGGCGTCGGCATGCCGCAGCTTTCGGCGATCATGAGCGCCTTCGAGGCGGCCGATAAAGCCGGTATCCCGATCATCGCCGATGGCGGCATCAAGTTTTCCGGCGACATCGCCAAGGCGCTCGCGGCGGGCGCATCGGCCGCCATGGTCGGCTCGCTGCTGGCCGGCACCGACGAGAGCCCCGGCGAGATCTATCTGCACCAGGGCCGCTCCTACAAATCCTATCGCGGCATGGGCTCGGTCGGCGCGATGGCCCGCGGCTCGGCCGACCGCTACTTCCAGGCGGAAGTGCGCGATACGCTGAAGCTCGTGCCGGAAGGCATCGAGGGGCAGGTGGCCTACAAGGGGCAGGTGGCGACGGTCCTGCATCAGCTCGCCGGCGGCCTGAAGGCGGCGATGGGCTATGTCGGCGCGGCCGATCTGGAACAGCTGCGCCAACGCGCGAAGTTCATCCGCATCTCCAATGCGGGCCTGCGCGAAAGCCACCCGCACGACGTGACGATCACCCGCGAGAGCCCGAACTATCCGGGCAATTGAGGCCGAGCCGGCAGCGCCCGATCACGTCGGGCGCTGCATTCAGCTGGCAAAGACGCCGTCGAAATCGCGAAAACCCTTGACCTCGATCGGATTGCCGCTCGGGTCGAAGAAGAACATCGTGCGTTGTTCGCCCGGTTCGCCCGCAAAGCGCACGACCGGCGGGATGTCGAAGGCAATGCCGGCCGAGGTCAGGCGCTCCGAGAGCGCCAGCCAGTCTTCGAGCGGCAGCACGACGCCGAGATGCGGCATCATCACCATGTGATCGCCGACTTTTCCCGTCCGCGTCACCGCGAAGGGCTCGCCGAGATGCAGCGAGATCTGGTGGCCGAAGAAGTCGAAATCCACCCAGCTGTCGGTCGACCGCCCCTCCTTGCAGCCGAGGACGTCGCCATAGAACGCCCGCGCCTCTTGGAGATCGGTGACGTGATAGGCGAGATGAAACAGGGAACGCATGACGGCTCCGATCGCTGGTGGCGGAGAAGGGAAAAACAGCTCGGCCGGTGAGCTGCCCGGTCACGGACCGAATGTCAAACCGGGCTGTTCGGCAGGATCCGCCGGTTGTCTCCGGCACTCGGGAAGAAGGCGGCTCGAACAGGCGTCAGTCAGCCTCCCGAGCGCTGTGCCTGTTCCATGATCCGGAGCGCCGCGAGGCTGCGGGACAGGGGATGGAGCGGGCTTTCGACCAATCCGGCGCACAGGCATTCGGCGAAGTGGTCGGCCTGATACTGCAACCCGCTGCCGGCAAAGGGCGTCGGCAGGGTCTCGGCCTTTGGCGCGTTGAGGGCCGGGCGGGAGGGTGGAGGCTGGTCGCCGGCCGCATCCCCGGATGTCGCAGCGGCGCGCTCGTCGCGATAGTCGAGCCTGCTGCCGGCGAAATGCCGGGTGAGGGTCAGGGACGGGGGACAGAAGAACGGCCCGGCCAAAGCGATGCGCCCATGTTCGCCGGAGACCGTCGCGCCGTTCGGCCCTTCGGTCTCGAAGCCGCAGGACAGCTTGGTCAGCACCTGGCCGTGGCGGCTGATCAGCGATGCCTGCCGGACGCTGCCGGCGCCGTTGCGCTCGACGATCGCCGCCGTTTCGTCCGCGGCTCCGAAGAGATGTAGCGCCAGCGCGACCGGATAGACGCCGAGATCGAGCAGCGCGCCACCGGTCTCGGGGTCGAAAATCTCCTCGCCGGGACGATAGGGGCGGGCATAGGAGAGGTTCGCCGAGAGACTGCGCGCCGAGCCGATCGCGCCTTCGGCCAACATGGCCTTCAGTCTGATGATGCCGGGCGTGAAGACCATCCACATGGCCTCCATCGCAAGAAGCCCGCGTGCCGACGCCGCTGCGCGAACCGCCTCGGCGTCCCGCCATGTCGGGGCGAGGGGCTTTTCGACCAGCACCGGCTTGCCGGCCTCGAGGGCGGAAAGCGCCAACGGCGCATGGGCGCGGTTGACCGTGCCGACATAGACCGCGTCGACATCCCCGCGCTCGAGGACGGCCGCCGTCTCGCCGGAGGCGATCTCATCGCCGAATTGCGCCGCGAAGGCCGCCGCCTTGCCCGCATCACGCGAGCCGACGGCGACGAGCCGGCCTGTGGCAGAATGGCGGAGATCGCCGGCAAAGCGCCGGGCGATGTGGCCGGTGCCGATAATGCCCCAGCGAATCGGCGATGCCGTCATTCGTGCCGCTCCCGTCTGGATGCGGGGCCGCCGCAACGGGCGGCGCGCATCGAGACGACGTTAGCCGCGAGGTCGGGGCGTGGGAAGGCGGTTCGTGCAAGGCCAGAGGGCCTCAGCCGTCCGCGCCTTCCGGCGTCAGCTTCAGGAGCCGGCCGCCCGAACCATCTTCCAGGAGCCACAGCGCTCCGTCCGGACCCTGTTCGACCTCGCGGATGCGGTTGCCCATGTCGAAGCGCTCGACCTCACGGGCGGTGCTGCCGTCGAAGGAAACATGCACCAGCGCCTGGCTCTTGAGCCCGCCGATGAGGCCGTCGCCCTTGAAGTCGGGGAACATCTCGCCGTCATAGATGACGAAACCGGCCGGCGCGATCACCGGCGTCCAGGAGATTTCCGGCTTGTTGAACTCCGGCCGGGTGTCGTGGTCCGGGATCGGGCTGCCGCTGTAGTTGACGCCGTTGGAGACGACCGGCCAGCCGTAGTTTTCGCCCTTCTCGATCAGATTGAGTTCGTCGCCGCCCTTCGGCCCCATCTCGTGAACCCACAGCTTGCCGTCCGCGGCAAAGTCGATGCCGAGCATGTTGCGGTTGCCGATGGTCCAGAACTGCTTGGCGATTTCGCCATCGTCCTGCCAGGGATTGTCGCTCGCCGCCGTGCCGTCGTCCTCCAGACGCAGCACCTTGCCGAGATTGGTGTCCATCGCCTGCGCCGGCGTCTTCTCCTGGCGCTCGCCGGAGGTCACGAACATCTTTCCGTCCGGCGAAAAGGCGATGCGATGGGAATAGTGCCCCATGCCGGAGACCTTCGGCACCTGCCGCCACACCACCTTGACGCCTTCGAGCGTCGGCCGGTCGCCCGCCGTGACGAGTTTCGCGCGGGCGATGGCCGCGCCCTGCCCACCTTCGCCCTCCTCGGCGAAGGAGAGATAGACGAAACCGTTTTCGGCAAAGTCCGGATGCAGCACCACATCGCCGAGACCGCCCTGGCCGCCATAGGCGACGGCCGGAACGCCGGCGACCGGCGTCTTCTCGCTGCCGTCGGCCGAGACATGCATCAGCGTGCCGGCCTTTTCGGTGACGAGCATCGAGCCGTCGGGCATGAAGGTCATCGCCCAGGGCTCGTCGAAAGTCGCGACGGGCTGGACCCTGATCGTGCTTCCCTTGTCGCTCTCGACCGTCGTCTGGGCTGCGGCAGGCACGGTGAACAGCAGCGCGCCGAAGAGCGGGGCGCCGGCGATCTTGCCGAATGTCTGGCTCGTGAGCATCGTTTCCTCGCGAAAATCGTGTGTGCCGGCTTTCAGCGGCGGGTCGAAGCCATCGAAATTTCGTAAGCTTCGTCGGATCATCGTTCCGGATATGGGAGGCGGGTGCCATCGCGAGAGCCCCGTGCCGGTCAATCCCGTTTCACCCTGTCGTGATCAGGCTTTTTTCACCGGCGCTTTCGAGCGCTCGCTCGAGCGATGCCGAATCGGCGAAGACGACGACGTCGAGGGCCCTGGTCGATCCCCTCAGCTCGGCGACGACCCTCTCGCCGCCGGCGTCCTCGGCAAGACCGGCGAGCCTGACGATATCGGCGGAGACGGCGAGGGCGGCCTCTTTCGTCTTGGCGAAGTCCTGCAGCCGGGACGCGGCATTGATGGTCCGGCCGAGGGCGGTGCGGGACGTCTGGCCATGGTTGCCGCCACCGATCTGCCCGAGGATCGCCAGGCCGCCATGAATGCCGATGGCGACCCGCAGGGGCACCTCCCACTCGTCGGTGTTTTCCGCATTCATCGCCTCGACAGTCTTGAGAATGTCGAGTGCTGCCGCCAGCGCCTGGCGGGCCGACCGCTCCATTTGTCGTTTGCGCGAGAACAGCGCCATGACGCCGTCGCCCATGAACTTGTCGATCTCGCCGCCATTGGCCTCGATGCGTCGCGTGACGCGGTCGAAATAGGCGTTGAGGAGGTGGACGACGTCGTAGGGCAGCCAGCGCTCCGAAATGCCGGTAAAGCCCCGGAGGTCGGCGAACAGCGCCACCACCTCGCGCTCGACGCCGAACCGGTAGGGGTCGTCGAGGGTGGAGGCGTCGTAGATCTCGCCAGCCCCGACGAGACGCCTGACGGTGACATTGCCGCTCGGCTTGTACTGGCAGGCGAGCCGCACATTCGGCGGCGCCTTGATCTTCTTCAAGAGCGCGCCTTCCGCCGCGCCGGGCTGATCGCGCTCGCTGTCGTGCCCCTTCAGCACCAGAACCCGGCAGGTCGAGCAGCGGGCGCGGCCATTGCAGGCGGAAGCATGGGGGATGTCGGCGCCCCGGCTCGCATCGAGGATGGATTCCCCCTTTCTCGCGACGACGGCACGCCTCTCGGCGTCGCCATTGTCATAGAGGATGACGATGCGCCGGCGGCGCCGTCGGAGGACGGGTTTCAGTACGTAGAGGCTCGCCAGTATCGCGAGTGCGGCGTAAACGCCCGTGCGGGTTACCTGGGCGGCGGCCAGGACCGCCTCGGGCAAGGCGTCTGGCGGGGTGGCGGCGCCCGCGACCATGCGGCCGCTGGAGACGAAGCCGGTGAAGGCGAAGACGAGGATCGCCGTAGCCGCTGCGGCAAAGCCGGGCGCGGCCTTCTGATAGAAGGGCTTGGTCTGCAGCCACTGGCGCATCCCGAGGCAGCCGTGAATCCACACGAATGCCAGGAGAAGGGTCTGCAACACGGCGCCGGTCGGCCAGATCTGGGCGAGCAGGCGGGAATAGCCGACACGTTCGGAGAACAGGATCTCGGCGCCGCGGGTGGCGACGATGTGGGGAAACAAAAGGACCGGGATGGTGAGGCCGGTCGCGATCTGCAGCGCCTGGGTGGTCGGCATGCGCCAGTTGTGGCGTTTTGCCAGGGTCTGGAGCGCCAGGATCACGTGCAGGACGAGGGAGCCGTAGAGCAGGGCCGTTCCGACAAGATTGTCCCAGATCAGCCGCTTGACGGACGCTCCGAAGAACATCGCGTCGAGCGAGATGTTTCCGAGCGCGTGGTTGAGAAGATGGGTGGTGGCATAGGCGAACAGCACCATGCCCGTCCCCTGCCGCCACCTCAGCGGATCGCGCAGCCGGAGCGGGATCTTTCGGCGAAGTGCCCGGCCGATGGCGCCGGGCCGGCGAGCCCCTTCGATGGCAGCAGACTTCAAGACCGGTCCTCGGGGTGCTTTCGGGAAATTGAATCAAGTGGCCACCCTGCGCGCAGAACGGCGACCAAATCGTGTCGCGCCTAGTTGCTTGCACGGCGTTCCGGCGGCTGCCCGTTAGAACGATGAGGCTCGCAGCCGTTTCCTATGCTCCCGGCCAAGATGTCTTGTCCATCGACCGGCAGATGATTTTCGCAAACGCCTCGAAGTCGGACCGGCGCACGGATGTCGGGCGGAAGGCAAGAACGAGGCGGCGCGATGGCACCGGACGTTCGAGTGGCAGAACGGTGATGCCCTCGGCCCTTGCTTCGTCGGCAACGGCCATGGCGGGGATGAGGGTCGTGCCGAGACCGCCGGCCACCATCCGCAGGACGGTCGTCAGGCTCGTGGCGCCGAGGCTCGCGAAGTCTTGATCTGCCGCCATGCGGCAGATGTCGAGGGCCTGGGTGCGCAGGCAGTGCCCTTCCTCGAGGAGGATCATGCGTTGCCGAAGAAGCGCTTCGACCGGCACGGGATCGGGCAGGAGACCTGCTTCGGCCGCGGGGACCGCGAGCCAGAACGGATCGTCGAACAGGGTGATCGTCTCGATGTCCGCGTCGTTTTCGAGGGGCAGCGCGACGACAGCGCAATCGATGTCGCCGATGCGAAGGTCGGCCAGCAAAGTCTCGGTGATGCTTTCGCGCACCTGGCATTCGAGGTCGGGAAAGGCCCGCGAGAGCTCGGGCAAGAGGCGAGGCAGGAGATAGGGGGCGACGGTGGCGATCATGCCGACCCTGAAGCGTCTGCCGAGAAGGCTGGCGCTGCGCTCTGCCAGACTTTCGAGCTCGCGGACCTCGGACAGGATTCGGCGCACGCGCTCTGCGACCAGCTCGCCGTCGGCCGTCAGATGAACGCCGGACGGCTCGCGCCGGAACAACGCCGCGTGCATCTCCGTCTCCATTTGTGAGATCTGGCCGGAAAGCGCGGGCTGGCTGATGTTGAGGCGCTTGGCCGCACGGCCGAAATGACGCGTTTCGACGAGGGCCTGGAAATAGCGGATCTGCCGGAGTGTGAACATGCGCGATAAGTTATGCTGATCGTGGGCGAGGACAAATACGATTGGAGCTGATCGCGCGGATCCTACATAGTAGCTTGGAACACTTCAAAGGCTTGCGCCATGTCGCGAGCCGACAATCAAGACGAGGGAGGCCATTTATGGCTGATCGCAACACCTTACGCACATCCGCCGGTGCGCCGTGGCCGAACAATCAGGATTCGCTGTCGGCCGGCGAACGCGGCCCGCTTCTCATCCAGGACTACCAGCTAATCGAGAAGCTCGCCCATCAGAATCGCGAGCGCATCCCCGAGCGCACCGTGCACGCCAAGGGCTGGGGCGCCCACGGCAAGATGGTGATCACCGAGGACATCTCGAAATACACCAAGGCGAAGTGCCTGCAGAAGGGCGTCGAGACGCCGATGCTGGCGCGCTTCTCCACGGTTGCCGGCGAGGCCGGCGCCGCCGACCACGAGCGCGACGTGCGCGGCTTCTCCTTGAAGTTCTACACCCAGGACGGCAACTGGGACATGGTCGGCAACAACACGCCGGTCTTCTTCGTCCGCGACCCCTACAAGTTCCCGGACTTCATCCACACCCAGAAGCGTCACCCGAAGACCAACATGCGCTCGCCGACAGCCATGTTCGACTTCTGGGGCCTGTCGCCGGAAGCTCTGCATCAGGTGACGATCCTGATGTCCGACCGCGGCCTGCCGCAGTCGCCGATGCACATGAACGGCTACGGTTCGCACACCTTCTCGCTGTGGAACGACGCCGGCGAGCGCTACTGGGTGAAGTTCCATTACAAGACCCAGCAGGGCCACGACTGGTACTCCAACGCCGAGGCCGAGAAGATCATCGGCAAGACTCGCGAGGGCTATCAGGAGCGGCTGTTCAACACGATCGAGGAAGGCAAGTACCCGCGCTGGAAGTTCCAGATCCAGGTCATGCCGGAGATGGACGCCGACAAGTGCGACTTCAATCCGTTCGATCTCACCAAGGTCTGGCCGCATGACCAGTTCCCGATGATCGACGTCGGCTACATCGAGCTGAACCGCAACGCCGACAACTACTTCGCCGAGATCGAGAACGCCGCCTTCTCGCCGTCGAACGTCGTGCCGGGCATCTCCTTTTCGCCCGACAAGATGTTGCAGGCTCGCGTCTTCTCCTATGCAGACGCCCATCGCTACCGGCTTGGCACCCATTACGAGACGATCCCGGTGAACCGTCCGATCGTGGAAGTGCACAACTACCACAAGGATGGCGAGATGAACGTCTTCGGCGGCGTTCGGACCGGCAACGAGAACGCCTATTACGAGCCGAACTCCTTCGCAGACGAAGGCGCGGCCGTCGAAGACCGTTCGGCCCAGGAGCCGCCGCTGCGGATCTCGGGCGATGCGGCCCGCTACGACCACACCAAATATGACGACTACCTGCAGGTCCGCGCGCTCGTCATGGAGGTCATGGACGAGGCCCAGCGCCAGCGGCTCTATGCCAACATGGGCGGCGCCATGGCCGGCATTCCCTCACAGATCGCGGAGCGCTGGTTCGGTCATCTGAAGCAGGTGCATCCGGACTACGAGGCTGGCGTTCGCGCGGCATGGAACGAGGCCAACGCCTCTTCCGGCTACTCGCCGAACTCGCACCCGGTGACCGACGACACCCCGCAGATGACTTCCGGCAACAATGCCGGTAATCGCCCGCAGGCGGCCGAATAATCATCGGCGAGGAGCGCCCGACAAGGGCTCTGTTGCCGATGAGACCAATGGGGTCGGGCTTTTTGCCCGGCCCCTTTTTGTCAGGGGCCTCTCTTTCGAGCGGCCGTGTCGACGGCAAACCGGTCGCGCGAATGCCGGCCGCCGGGACACCAAATCCGTAAAGCTCCAGTGAAGCTGCGCCTTCTCCTGGTGCATAGGAGCGTTGCATCTGCCCCGATTGCTGCATTGCACAAGAAGACATAGCTTCATGGCAACAAAGGAGAAAAGCCATGAAGTTTGCAAAGACGATCCGCTCGCTGCTTGGTTCTGAGACGCAGCAGACCCGTGAACATCGCTATCTCGACCAGTCCGTCTCGATGGCCGATCTCGAGCGCCGTCAGCGCGAAATCGACCGCGGCATGTTCCGCCAGCGCTAAGGTCCGACCGGGACGCCGAGGGGCCCGTTTTGTCTTGGGCTCAGCGCATCGCTCGTCGCGGACAAGCGGTTGTTCCCGCCCGGGCAAGACCAGATGACCAAACCCCTGGCACCCCTTCGGTCAGGGGCCGCAGCGGCTCTTCATCGTGCCGTCACTCGAGCGGCGCCGCCTTCACTCTGCGAAGGCGGATCGTTTCGACGGAAAACACCCCCTCGATCGCGCCTTCCTTCATGTCGAAGGCGAATGTGATCGGGTTGGCGGCGCTCTCGACCGTGAACTCCTGGGTCAGCGCAAGCCGCCCTTCGGTGGGAAGGTCGCAGGACAGCATTCCGCGGCGCTTGTCGAGTTCCGAAATCAGCCAGATCAGGCGATTTTTGGATGGGTTATCGCTGACCCGGATGACCACTTCGCAGAGCCAGTTGCCCGGCACGAGGCGGTATTCCGGCCCGTTGAGCAGGCGCCGCGCCTTGCCGAGCAGTTCGATGTATTCGGGCGCGGGCTCCTGGCGGTTGCGCGGATCGAAAAGCGACTGGATCGGCCAGGAGATCGTTCCGCCCTCGATCTGCCCGCGCCCCACTCCATAAGCCTCCCGCACCGCCCCGAGCAGCGCGATCTCGTCGTCGTTGAGCGCGTCGATGGCGGCCTGCGCGTCCTTGTAGTCTGAGGCAAACGCGTTCATCCCCTCGATGATCGTCGTCCTCGGGGTGATGGCGCCCAGCTTCAGGCGCGCGACGACGGTGTCCACCAGCGCCTGATCGGGCTCGATGCCGAAGAACCACGCCAGCGACTGAATGAAGGGCAGGAGCAGCGAGTTGGTGTCCGGCCGGGGATAAACCATCGCATTGGTGGTTTCGGCGAGATAGGAGAGCGTCGCCGAGGCCATGGTGGCGGAACAGAGCACCTTGCGGAACTCCTTGTTGGGATCGGTGAGCATTCGCCCGACGGTCTGCGAGAGGTCGTCGTCGAAGAGAACGACCTTGGACTGCGTTCTCTGAAGAAGCTTGGCGACCCGGTTGTCGCCGGCATGGATGAAGGCGACGAACGCGTCGGTCTTGCGATCCTTGTAGGCGTCGTAGAACTGCTCGAGCCGGGAGAACTGGGCCGGCTGGACGTCGCCATGCGCAGCCCTGCCGATCGCCTGGACCATCGAAAAGCCGAAGCGGCTATAGGCGGAGTGCGATCCCGAAACTAGGTACAGCATGGCAGGTTTTCTTCCTGGGCATTGCGACGAACGGCTGGAGCGCGCTCGCATAGAACATTTCCACTCGATTAGCGATTCTGCTCACCGCGCAAGTGGTCGCATGGCTGATGGTCGAGGGGCGTGACGGGAAATCTGGCGTGAGCCGCCGGCATTCGCTAGGTGAGGGGCGACGCGAGGGGCGGCGAGGCGGCAGAAGGTCTGGCAGCCCACGGGTGGCCGCCCGAAACCGCGATCTCTACGGCCCCGGCTTGCGGACGATGAACGCGAAGTGCGATGAAAACATCAGCTTCATCAGATTGATCCGCATTTCGTCTGCACCGATCCTGGCGCCGTAACGTTCGATCTCCCGCATGACCGCATTGTCGGGCTGCAGCTCGCCGGCGAGGGAATTCTGATTGGTCCCGCGTGTGACGATGAGCAGGCGGCGAAGCAGGAAGGTCAGTCCATCGAAGCGCGGATAGACTTTCTCAAGCTCAAGCCCGGCCGCCTGACTTGCCACCTTCAAGCCATAGGGCGTGAAATTGAAGGTGCTGAAGTCGTGCATCTGCTCCAGCTGCGAGACCGAACCGACAATGGCACCGCCAGGTTTCAGCACCCGCGAGATTTCTGAAAAGGTCCGGGGAATGTCGGTGAGATGTTCGAAGACCTGCATGGAGAACACGACGTCGAAGGCGCCGTCCTCGGCCGGGATCCTCACGCCGTCGTAAAAGATGATGTCGTTCACGCCTCGGGCGGCGTCGTGCGCCGAAGCCGCCATGCCCTCGGCATAGTTCAGGCCCGTCCAGCGAAATCCGTATCGCTCGCAGGCCTTGCGGTAGGCGCCGGTCCCGCATCCGAAGTCCAGGAGCGTCTGCCCGCTCCCGGAGCTTTCCTTTGCCAGGAGGTGCTCGGGGCCCCGTACCAGCTCATCCGAGCGGGCCAGAAGCGGGCCGATCTCGCGATAGAAGGAGCCGTCGATGACGAGCTTTGTCCCCGAGGCGAGTACGGAACGCACCATTGCGGACAGAAGCGAAGCTGCGGAGGGCTCATCTCGAATGAATGCGACCTCCGCAGGTTCCGGTGTCCGAGCGACCCTAGAACCCCGGTCGCGTCTTCTTTCCCATCCACTTGTCTGCAATCGAGCCGATATCGAGAGCGATCGCTCCCTCACGTTTCAACCGCAATGCGTAAAGCTTACCCAATATTCCGCCGCCGACCAAGACCACCCGTCCACGTTGATCGTTTTCGGCGATCAACTTCATGTTCTTGTGGAAGAAGTCGGGGAAGTGGCGGCCCGTGACGGTTCCCTCGCCGTGGAGATGCCGGCGCGAGGGTTCGCCGGGAATCGGATAGTAATCGACGTCCTTGACGCCGAACTGCCCCTTGATGTGGTCCACGATATCGGGATGGCATGACATCACGCCGACCCGGCTCTGCGAGGCCAGGAGCTCTTTCAAAAAGCCGGACGAATCGAGCTGATAGTGCAGGGATTCGGTGAAGAGCGCGGCCTTGCGGGACTTCAGTTCCAAAGCGCAGCGCAGGGCGTTGATCGTTCCCGGGACGCCGCGGATGCTGGCGATCTCGTATTCGTGCCGGATCCAGCTCAGGGACGGCGAGCCGATGACGTCTGCCGTGCGCAGGACATGGCGCAGATCGGTCAGCGCCGCGTAGAAGCCGCCCTGCGCCGAAATCTGGTCTGCCCCGAACCAGATGTTCCAGAACTCCTCGCGGTTGCGATCGTAAAGGGCACCGTAACGGGTTTCATCGCGCGTCGAGCGGTGGAGCCAGGTGCCTTCCCCGTCGCCGATCCGCACCATGGCGAAAGGCGTCTGGGTCTGGACGGCGTTCGTGATGCTCTTCTTGATGTTGTCGAGGGTCGTGCGAAAGGGCTTCGCCTTTTCGTGCAGCGCATTTGCCTCTTCGTGGCGGAAGTCGGTGACAAAGCGCGTGAACTGCGATGCCATGCCGATATTGCGCAGGGTCTCGATGCTTCTGGGAAGAGCTCTTTCCAGAACGCTCAGGGCCGCATCCGTATGGCCGTCGGTCGCCAGATGCAACGCGAAGGCCATGACGGTTCTCGCGTCGGACGGATTTCGGTCATAGGCATAGGAGAAGGCAGCAAGCGCATCGGCCTTGCGCTTCTCGCTCTGGTAGAGAATGCCAAGTTCGTAGCTAGGCTGGAAGTTGTCCGGCTGCGCCTCCTTGGCTGCGAGCAACGTTCGTTCTGCCTCGTGCAGCTCGCCTTTGTTCCTAAGGGTTACGCCTTGCCTTAGCAGCTCGAAAGGATCGTCTTTACTCAACTGACGTCGCGCGTCCTTCTTCCCGAACAACAATTCTTCGCCTTATCCATCAACGGTGTGGTCAATGGCGCTTGCAGCCACCGGTTAAGTTGATTGGCACTGCGTCCGCATGAACTACGCGAGCGCGGGTTCGTAAGATGCTCACTCTCCCCGGGAAGACAGGCTTTTCAGGGAGTAACATGCTGTGCATACGATCTTCCGGTTCCCGAATCGGGCTGTCAGGCGAGGGTCTTATCGGCTTTTCGGCCGGTTTGCCAAGAAGCCTCAGACGTCCGACGTCTCTCGGCTTCCTTGCACTGCGCGGCCCGGTTGGGCGATGGCGGCCGGAGCCGCCGGCTTTGACCCGATACGACCACGACCGGCCACGGGTCTCATTCCAAACGCGCTGAAGCGATGGGCCTTGATTGTGGCAATTCTGGCAAGCCGACGCGTCAGCGCCCGTCCCGCTTCGCCAGCGTCCTCAGCCGCAGGGCATTCAGCTTGATGAAGCCGGCGGCGTCCTTCTGGTCGTAGGCGCCGTGGTCGTCCTCGAAGGTGACGAGGGCGTCGGAATAGAGCGATTTCGGCGAGGAGCGGCCCTCGACGATGACATTGCCCTTGTAGAGCTTGAGGCGGACTTCGCCCTCGACGTGCTCCTGGCTCTTGTCGATCGCCGCCTGCAGCATCTCGCGCTCGGGCGAGAACCAGAAGCCGTTATAGATCAGCTCGGCATATTGCGGCATCAGCTGATCCTTCAGATGCATGGCGCCGCGATCGAGCGTGATACTCTCGATCGCCCGGTGGGCGGCGAGCAGGATCGTGCCGCCCGGCGTCTCGTAGATGCCGCGCGACTTCATGCCGACGAAGCGGTTTTCGACGAGGTCGAGCCGGCCGATGCCGTTGTCTCGGCCGAGATCGTTCAGCGCGGCGAGCAGTTCGTGCGGCTTCATCGCCTTGCCGTCGATCGAGACCGGATCGCCGTTCTTGAAGCCGACGGTGATGATCGTCGGCTTGTCCGGCGCCTCTTCGGGGCTGACCGTGCGCATGAAGACGTAAGGCGGCGGCGTCTCGGCCGGATCCTCCAGCACCTTGCCCTCGGAGGAGGAGTGCAGGAGGTTGGCGTCGACGGAGAAGGGGGCTTCGCCGCGCTTGTCCTTGGTGACGAGGATCTGGTTCTTTTCGGCGAAATCGAGAAGCGCGGTGCGCGACTTGAACTCCCAGTCCCGCCAGGGGGCGATGACCTTGATGTCCGGGGCGAGCGCATAGGCCGACAATTCGAAGCGCACCTGGTCGTTGCCCTTGCCGGTGGCGCCATGGGCGATCGCGTCGGCGCCAGTCTCGCGGGCGATGTCGACGAGGTGCTTGGAGATCAGCGGCCGGGCGATCGAGGTGCCAAGGAGATAGGTGCCCTCATAGACGGCATTCGCCCGGAACATCGGGAAGACGAAGTCCCGGCAGAACTCCTCGCGCACGTCGACGATCCGGATGTCCTTGACGCCGGCCCGCTCGGCCTTTTCGCGCGCCGGCGCCAGTTCCTCGCCCTGGCCGAGATCGGCGGTGAAGGTCACCACCTCGGCGCCGAGTTCGGTCTGCAGCCATTTCAGGATGATCGAAGTGTCGAGCCCGCCGGAATAGGCGAGGACGACCTTTTTGACGTCGCGTGGGAGGGTCATGGCGGGGCTGGGATCCTGTTTTCGTCGAAATTCCGGTTTCGGCCGAACTTTATGGCCGCGTCTGACAGAGGCAAGGCATTCTCATGGCATGTGTTGTCAAGAGCACACCCTTTCCTGTCGTCATCTGATAAGTCCGTCTGACAGCGGTGATGGCAGCTTTGAGTTGTTTCGCGCGCCTCGTCGATCGCAGCCGAGTAAACCGGCTAAATCCGCGAAAGAGACTGATGTTGAAGCGCAATTCACTGATCGCCATCGTCGTCTTTTCGCCGTTCGGGGTGGCGGAGGCGCAAGACGCCGGCTCTTTCGATTCCCCTGACAACTTCCAGTCAGTCCTCTCTTTCGATGGAGCCTATGTCGGGTTCAGCGGCGGTTTTTCTCGGGCGGAGCGGGACTTTTCGTCGAATTTCGGGCTCCTGCCATCTGCGAAAGAGGCGAGCGATCAGGCGTCGGCCGGCTTCCATTCAGGCTACGGCACGACCTATGGCGCCTTCTATCTCGGCACGGAGGGCGACGTTCGATTTTACGACGATGACGGCGTTGCCGGGACGGACGAATTCGCAAGTCGATGGAGCGGTTCCTCGGTCGGGGGCGGCGCTCTCGCAGGTCAGGGTATCGGGGCGGCGGCCGGGACAGAGCCGGGCTCGTCAGTCTCGCCGAGCGTCAGCGAACGGCAGATCGACATATCCGAAACCTACCGACAGAGGATCCGCGAAACTGTTTCCGCCAAACTGCGAGCCGGCTATGTGGTCGGTCGCTTCATGCCTTTCGTGACAGGCGGCGTAAGTGTCGGCCGCACCGATATCGACTATGCAGGCCGGATCGCATCGGAACGCCGGGTCGATGGTGAGCTGGTCGGCCGTTCCGACTATCTCGCCGAGGTCTCCGAGAACGAAATCCAATTCGGCTACACCGTCGGTGGGGGACTGGAATATCTCGTCGACGAGAACATTTCGCTGAGAGGCGAGTATGCCTTCACCGATCTGGGAACACAGCGCTACGTCTTCCAATCCTCTGACCTGCCAGACCTCGATGTCCAATTCGATACCAAGGTCCATGAGGCACGACTCGGTTTCAGCTTCCGTTTCTGAGCTGGGGGTGTCTGGCGAAGGCTGAAGAAGTTGTCGTTGCGGGGGTTGGGCAGTCGGCGTAGAGCCTCCTGATGATCAAGGAGCTTTCGGCAGGCGCGTCATGACCTTCATTCCCGATCTTTCGACCCTTCTTGCCTTCTCCCTTGCCTGTTTCATCCTGACGATCACGCCGGGGCCGGACATGACGTTGTTCCTCGGCCGCACGCTGGCCGGGGGCAGGGCCGCCGGGATCGCCGCCTTTGCCGGCGCCTCGACGGGATCCTTGATCCACACGACGCTCGCCGCCGTCGGCCTGTCGGCGCTGATCGCGGCGTCGCCGGAGGCGTTCTTCGTCCTGAAGATCTTCGGCGCGGGCTATCTGATTTTTCTGGCCGTCCAGGCGATCCGCTCCGGCTCGACCTTCCGCGTGGACACGAAGGGCGCGCCGAAACCCCGCTCGCTCAAGGCCAGCTGGCTGACCGGCATCGGCATCAACCTGTCGAACCCGAAGATCATCCTGTTCTTCGTGACCTTCCTGCCGCAGTTCATCCAGGCCGGCGATCCCCATGCCGGGGCCAAGCTGTTTTTCCTCGGGGTCTATTTCATCGTCTTTGCGGCGCCGTTCTGCGTGGCGATGATCTTCGCCGCCGACGGCCTGTCGGCGGCGCTCAGACGTCGGCCGAAGATCACGCGGGCGATCGACTGGATCTTTGCCAGCGTCTTCTCGGTCTTCGCGGTGAAGATCCTGATGACGCAGGGGCGGTGAAGCGTATCCGGCTCGGCCGGATCGAGCCTCCGCCGAGCGGGGCAGGGCGCCGTCGAGGCGGCTTTGCCAGGGCGTTCGCCAAAGGGAGGTGAAAGCTGTTTAATAGGGCGGCGGGATCTTTTGCCTTTGCGCTTTCGCGGCCTCGGCCCACCATTGAAGATCGCTCGCAAAGCGGGGAAACGCCTTTTCCAGATGGCCGCCGGCGTCGCCCGTCGGATTGCCATTCTCGTCGAGGGTCGCTGCGATCGGGCCGACGGAGAGCGCCGACGAGATCACCACTATCCCCATCTCCGACAGCGTGCCGTGCCAGGCCATCGCGGCCCGGACTCCGGAGAACCGCCCGGCCGAATAGCTGGCGATCGCGGCGGGACGCCAGAACCACTCCTCGAGGAAGTGGTCGGTCAGGTTCTTCAGCCCCGGCTGAACGCCCCAGTTATATTCGCCGGTCACGAAGACGAAGCCGTCGGCCGCCTTGATCTTGGCGGCCAGAGCCTGAAGCGCCGCTGGCGCGGTGCCCGGATCGTATTCCTTGTACATGCGGTCGAGCATCGGCAGATCAACGGCCTTGGCGTCGACCAGTTCGCAGGCATCGCCGCGTGATTTGAAGCTCTCGACGACGTAGCTGGCGAGCCGGATGCCCATCCGGTCGCGCCGGTAAGAGCCGTAGAACACCAGAATGTTCAAAGCCATGCGACGTCTCCCTCCCGCTCTGCCAAGCCGCGGGCGGGATCATAGCCCGGCGGGGCTGGTCTGGCAGCCAAATCGCCGTGAAGCCGAAAGGACGCTCGAAAGCACGGGTCGCGGCGCGGCGTCGATCGGCGCCGATCCGTCGCCCTCAAACCCCTCATGCATAGGCATAGGGGCCGCCGCGCTTCAGGGCCTGACGATAGGCCGGGCGCTCGTGAATGCGCTGGAGGAACTCGCGCAGGCGCGGGTGATGCTCGTAGCCGAAACGCGTGGCGGCGGCTTCGACGGGAAAGCTCATCATCACGTCGGCGACGGTCATCTGCGGCCCGGCGAACCAGCCGGTCTTCTCGATCGATCGCTCCCAGTGATTGATGTGCAGCGTCATCTGCGGCTGGACGAGCATCTCGTCGACCTTTTCCATCGCGGTCTTGAGGATCGGCTTGGCGAAAAACGGCGCCCGGTCGGGGATCATCTGCAGGACGAGCATCAGGAACAGCGGCGGCATCGCCGAACCTTCGGCGTAATGGAGGAAATGCCGCACGGTCCAGTAGTCGTCGCTGCCGACCGGCGGCATCAGCCGGCCCTCGCCATATTTCGTCAGGATGTATTCGACGATCGCGCCGGTCTCCGCGATCGTGCGGCCCTCGTCGGTGACGAGGGGTGACTTGCCCAGCGGATGAACCTGCTTCAGCTCCTTGGGCGCCTGCAGGTCCTTGGTGCGCTGATAGTGCTTCACGTCGTATGGCGCGCCGAGTTCTTCGAGCAGCCAGAGAACGCGCTGGGAGCGGGAATTGTTGAGGTGGTGGACGGTAAGCAAGGTTGAAATTCCCGAAAAAGGTGTGAGGCGGGCGGTCACGACCGACGATCTTGCATCACGATGTAGTGCGCTCGCGCGGGCAATGCCATCGCGCAAGCGCTGGCCATTGGCCTGAAGGCCCCTGTAAACCTCGGCGAACGGATCTGCCGGCAGCGGGCGTCTGCGCCCGCTTGCGCTGATGTTGCGCAGCTTGGCGGGGATATCTGTCGAGCCTTCCGGCGCGTAGTGTGGAGATCACCGGCGGGGCGAAACACCGGATTTTTTCACGCGCCGTATTTTGACGTTTACGTAAAAGTTCGCTATCACACTGCCAAAGTCGAAACCTGCGGGGCCACTCCGGCATTATCGTGGGTGAGGAGCTGAAAGGGAGCCGTTCCATGTCGTTCCGCAAGGACAAGATCACCCGCCCGATCTTCAAATGGGCCAAGGGCGTGATGCCCGCCATCTCCAAGACCGAGGAGGAGGCGATCGGCGCCGGTACCGTGTGGTGGGACGGCGAGCTGTTTTCCGGCAATCCCGACTGGGACGAGCTGATCAAGACCCCGCCGGCGAGGCTCTCGCCCGAAGAGCAGGCCTTCATGGACGGGCCGGTCAACGAGCTTTGCGGCATGATCGACGACTGGACGATCTCGTCGCGTGATCGCGATCTGTCCGAGGACGTCTGGGCTTTCCTGCGGGAGAAGAAATTCTTCGGCATGATCATTCCCAAGGAATATGGCGGCCTCGGCTTTTCCAACACGGCCCATTCGGAAATCGTGCGAAAGGTCTCCTCGGCTTCGGTCGTCGCCGGCGTCACCGTCATGGTGCCGAACTCGCTCGGACCAGGCGAGCTGCTCATGCATTTCGGCACCGACGAGCAGCGCGATTACTGGCTGCCCCGGCTTGCCGATGGTCGCGACGTCCCCTGTTTCGGCCTGACCTCGGCCGATGCCGGCTCGGATGCGGCTGCGATGACAGACACCGGCGTCGTCGAATACGGCCAGCACGAGGGCAAGGAGGTTCTCGGCATCCGCCTGAACTTCCACAAGCGCTACATCACCCTCGGTCCGATCGCGACCGTGATGGGTCTCGCCTTCAAGATGCGCGATCCCGAGAACCATCTGGGCCGGGGCGAGGAACTCGGCATCACCGTCGCGCTCTTGCCGACATCGACGCCGGGCGTGAAGAGCGGCGACCGGCACATTGCGCTGAACACCTATTTCCAGAACGGCCCGCTTTCCGGCGAGGACGTCTTCATCCCGCTCGACTGGATCCTCGGCGGCGAAAAGCAGATCGGCCAGGGCTGGACGATGCTGATGACGGCGCTCGCCGCCGGCCGCTCGATCTCTCTCCCCTCGCAGTCGGCGTCCGCGGCGGCCTATTGCGCCCGCGTGACCGGTGCATACGCCCGTGTGCGCACCCAGTTCGGCGTGCCCATCGGCATGTTCGAGGGCATCCAGCAGCCGCTCGCCGAGATCATCGCCAACGCCTATCTCATCGACGCCGCCCGTCGGCTGACGGTCGCCGCTCTCGACCAGGGGCACAAGCCTTCGGTCCTCTCGGCGATCATGAAGGCCCATGCCACCTACCGCATGCGCGAATGCGTCGAGCGGGCGATGGACATCCATGGCGGCAAGGCCATCATCGAAGGCGACAAGAACTATCTCGCGCCGATGTACCAGTCGGTGCCGATCGGCATCACGGTCGAGGGCGCGAACATCCTGACGCGCAATCTCATGATCTTCGGTCAGGGCGCCATTCGCGCGCATCCTTACATGCTGAAGGAGATGCTGGCCCTTTCCAATCCGGATAGGGAGAAGGGGCTCGCCGAGTTCGACGAGCATTTCTGGGCCCATGTCGGCCATGCCCTGAAGAATGCCTGGCGCACATTCGCGCGCGGCTGGACCGGCGGCCTCGCAGCGCCGGCCCCCAAAGACGCGGCCTTCACCGGCCACTGGCGCCAGCTCTCGCGCTATGCCGCGGCCTTCGCGCTTCTGGCCGATCTTTCGCTGCTCACCTTGGGCGGCGCCCTGAAGCGCAAGGAGATGCTCTCGGCCCGTCTCGGCGACATCCTGTCGGAGCTCTATCTTCTCGGCGCCGTCTTGAAGCGGTTCGAGGTGGAAGGCCGGCCCGAGGCCGACAAGCCGCTGGTCGAGTACATCATGGAGAAGGGCTATTGCCGGCTCTCCATCGCCTTCAACGGCGTGCTCGACAATCTGCCGGCCCGCTGGGCGGCGGTGCTCGTGCGCTTCCTCGCCTTCCCGCTCGGAGTGCCCTACGAGGAGCCGTCCGACGAGCTGACCAGCGAGGTGGCGGGCATCATGATGCGTCCGTCCTCCCAGCGCGACCGGCTGTCGCCGGATCTTTATCTCGGTGAGCGTCATGCCGAACACCGGATCAAGGATCTCGAAACCGCCTTCGAGCTCGTCTGCGACGCAGCCCCGATCGAGAAGAAGATGCGCGAGAAGAAGATCAAGGACCCGGTCGCCGCGCGCGATCAGGGCGTCATCACGGCGGAGGAATACGAGCGTCTCGGCAAGGTGAAGGAAGCGGTCGCCAAGGTGGTCGCCGTCGACGCCCACGACCCGCACGACGTCTCGCCGATCGCCGATCAGCACGTCACCCAGCGCCGGACCGGCACCGAGGAGCTGCAGACGCGAGAGGCGGCCGAGTGAATTCGCAACCCGTCTATCTCGTCGACGGCGCCCGCACGCCCTTCATCAAGGCGCGCGGCCGCCCCGGCCCGTTCACGCCGGTCGATCTCGCCGTCCAGTGCGGCCGGCCGCTTTTGCTGAGGCAGGATTTCCCTGTCTCGGCGATCGACCTCGTCATCCTCGGCTGCGTCAACGTCATCGCCGAGGAGATGAACCCGGCGCGCGTCGCTTCGCTTCGGCTCGGCATCTCGGACGAGACGCCGGCCTTCACGGTGCAGATCAACTGCGGCTCGGGCATGCAGTCGCTCGACACGGCCTTCCGCTATATCGAGCGCGGCACCCACGAGATCGTCCTCGCCGGCGGGGCAGAGGCGCTCAGCCATTCGCCGCTGGTGCTGACGCGCGGCGCCGTCGAATGGTTCGCGCGGCTGAACCGCGCCAGGACCATGGGTGATCGGGCCAAGGTCTTTTCGCAACTGAAGCCCGGCTATCTGAAGCCGGTCATCGGCCTGGAACGCGGGCTCACCGATCCGATCACCGATCTCAACATGGGCCAGACGGCGGAGATTCTCGCCCATCTCTTCAACGTCTCGCGCCGCGAGGCCGACGAATATGCCGTCGAGAGCCATCGCCGCCTCGGCGAGGCGACGAAGAACGGGTATCTCAAAGGCGAGATGCTCCCGGCCGTCGCGAAGGACGGCAAGGTCTACGATCACGACGACGGCATTCGCCCCGGTACGACGGTCAAAGACCTCGCCAAGCTGAGGCCGGTCTTCGAGCGGCCCTATGGCAAGGTGACGCCCGGCAACGCCTCGCAGATCACCGACGGGGCGTCGTGGAACATCCTGGCGTCGGAAGCGGCGGTCGAGAAATACGGGCTGAAGCCGCTCGCGCGGATCGTCGACAGCGACTGGGGCGGCCTCGACCCGTCGATCATGGGGCTTGGACCCGTCACCTCGATCGCGCCGATTCTCAACCGCCAGAACATGAGCGTCGCCGATGTCGATCTGTGGGAGCTGAACGAGGCCTTTGCCGCGCAGGTTCTGTCCTGCGTCGCCGCGCTCGATCAGCCGGACATCGCCGATGACGTGCTCGGCCTTAAAGGCCGGGGCGGGCGGATCGACCACGACAGGCTGAATGTCGATGGCGGGGCGATCGCCCTCGGCCATCCGGTCGGCACCTCGGGCAACCGCATCACGCTGCATCTCGCCACCACGCTGAAGCGCCTCGGCAAGAAGCGCGGCATCGCCACCCAGTGCATCGGCGGCGGCCTCGGCGGCGCAATGCTTCTGGAAGCAGCCTGACGACACCCGACCTGCGCGGCAGCATGGCCCGCGCATGCAACGAGAAACGCGAGAAAAGCGGACGGTAACGAACGACATGGGCAGGATGCTGAACGCTCTTTCCGAGCGCTCTCTCGAAATGGGACCGGCCAGGAACGCCGAGGCCAGCGGTCATTTCAAGGTCGCGACGGATCTCCACGGCGTCGTCTGGATGGTGCTCGACCGCACCGACAAGCGGGTCAACACGATCGACCGCCCGGTGCTCGAAGAACTCGCCACCCATATCGAGCGCTTCGAAAAGGAAAAGCCGGCGGCCGTCGTCATCCGCTCCGGCAAGAAGGCGGGCTTTGCCGCCGGCGCCGACATCAACCAGTTCGTCGGGGCCTCGACCGCCGAGATCAAGGCCGCGCTCGATCAGGGCCATCAGGTGCTCGACCGGCTGGCGGCGCTCCCCTGCCGGACCATCGCCGTGATCCACGGCCACTGCCTCGGAGCGGGGCTCGAACTGGCGCTGGCCTGCGACCGGCGCATCGCCGTCTCCGATGCCACGCTCGGTTTCCCCGAGGTGATGCTCGGCCTTCATCCGGGCCTTGGCGGCACCTTCCGTGCGCCGGCCGTCGCCGATCCGGTCGAGGCGATGACGATGATGCTGACCGGCCGCTCCATGCCGGCACGGCGGGCGAAGTCGGTCGGCCTCGTCGATGCCGTGGTCGAAGAGCGGCATGTCGAGGCGGCGGTCGAGGCCGCCTTCTACGGCGATTTGCGCCATAAACCGCAGTCGCTGCAGGGCAAGGCGATGGGCTTCAAGCCGGCGCGCCAGTTCGCCGCCCGGATGATGCGCAAGAAGACGGCGGAGAAGGCGAGCAAGGAACACTATCCCGCGCCCTTCAAGCTGATCGATCTGTGGGAAGCCCATGGCGGCGATCCCAAAGCCATGCAGCGCGCCGAGATCGACAGTTTCGCCGAGCTGATCGAGTCGGATACCTCGAAGAACCTCGTGCGCGTCTTCTTCCTGCGCGAGAAGATGAAGGGGCTGAAAGAAGGCTCCTCCGGGGTCAAGCATCTCCACGTCATCGGCGCTGGCGCCATGGGCGGCGACATCGCTGCCTGGGCGGCCGGGCAGGGCCTGCGCGTCACCCTCGGCGACATCAAGGTCGAGCCGATCGGCGGGGCGGTGGCCAAGGCGGCGAAGATGTTCAAGGCGGTTCTGAAGGACCCCTTGAAGGTTCGCGACGCGCTCGACCGGCTGATCCCGGACCCGGACGGGCTCGGCATCGCCCATGCCGATCTCGTCATCGAGGCGGCGCCGGAAAAGATCGAACTCAAGCACAAGATCTATGCCGAGATCGAGCCGCAGCTGAAGGAAGGCGCGCTGCTCGCCACCAATACCTCGGCCCTACCGCTCGCGGACCTTGCCGCCGGGCTGAAGGACCCGTCGCGTTTCGTCGGCCTGCACTTTTTCAACCCGGTCTCGCGCATGCAGCTCGTGGAGATCGTGCGCCACGACAAGATCGGCGCCGAGACCGAGCGCCGCGCGACGGCCTTCGCCGCCGAAATCTCGCGGCTTCCCGCCCCCGTCGCCTCGGCGCCGGGCTTCCTCGTCAACCGGGCGCTGACGCCGTATATGGCCGAAGCGCTGGTTCTGCTCGACGAAGGCATTCCGAAAGAGCGGATCGACCGGCGGGCGGAACAGTTCGGCATGCCGATGGGGCCGATCGAACTGACCGACCAGGTCGGGCTCGACATCGCCCTCGACGTCGCGACGTCGCTGAGGGAGCGCCTCGGCGAGGATACGCTGCCCGCCGCTCCGGAATGGCTGACGAAGATGGTCGAGGAGAAGCGGCTCGGGCGAAAGACCGGACGCGGGCTCTACGACTATGACGAGGACGGCAAGCCGAAGAAGATCTCGCCCGAAGCGCTGCCCGATGATTCCAAGGACGATGCCGACATGCTCGACCGACTGATCCTGCCGATGCTGAATGCCGTCGTCGCCTGCATCGACGAGGGCGTCATCACCGACGAGGAGATCACCGACGGGGCGATGATCTTCGGCACCGGCTTCGCGCCCTTCCGCGGCGGGCCGGTTCACTACGCCCGCCAGCGCGGCATTGACGAGATCGTCGGCCGGATGAAGGATCTCGCCGGCAAGCACGGGCCGCGTTTCGAGCCGCATCCCGGCTGGGAACGGCTCAAGGCGCGATGACGACGGTCCGTGCGAAACGGGGCACCGAGGCTCTCGCGGCCACTGCGTCAGATCGAGACGCAGAGATTGTCCTGTTCGCCGAGCCGTGTGCCGCCGAGGCGCACCCTGTCGCCGGGCTTCAGAAAGCGCGGCGGATCGTAGGAGAGGCCAACGCCGGCAAGCGTGCCGGTCAGGATGACGTCGCCGGGCTCGAGCCGCATGAAGCGCGAGATGTAGGAAACGAGATAGGGGATCTTGAAGATCATCTCTTCCAGAGAACCCACCTGCTGGCGTTCGCCATTGACCTCCAGCCACAGTTCGATCCGGTCGGGGTCGGGCAGCTCGTCGGGCGTGACGAGATAGGGGCCGAGCGGACAGAAGGTGTCGTGGGACTTGCCCTTGGTCCACTGGCCGCCGCGCTGAAGCTGGAAGTTGCGCTCGGTCACGTCGTTGGCGAGGCAGTAGCCGGCAACGGCCCGCTGGGCGTCCTCGACGCCGGCATATTTGGCGACGCGGCCGATGACCACCGCCAGCTCGACGCCCCAGTCGACGCGGGTGGCGAGCTTCGGCAGCTCGATCGGATCGGTCGGGCCACAGGCGGCGGTGGCCGATTTCAGAAACAGCGTCGGCTCGGGATTGACCCGGAAGCCGGCGAGCCTGGCGCTGTCGGAAAAGTTGGGGCCGACGCCGACGATCTTGCCGATCCGGTCCACCGGTTTGCACAGCCGCGTTCCGGCCGCGACCTTGGGCAATGTCGCCGGATCGATCGCGGCGAGAGCCGCGAGACGGTCGGGGTCGAGTTCCCTGCCGTCGAGCGATGTGACATGTTCGCTGAGGTCGCGAATGGTCCCCGCCTCGTCGACGAGACCCGGACGCTCCGCGCCGCGATCACCAAATCGAACAAGCCGCATCGATACCTCCCAGACACTCTGTCGCCGGAATGGCTGGAGGGCCCGCCGGGTTCCGTGTAGCCGCCTCTCCCCTTCGGTGGCCGGGAGGCGAATCACAGCCCGTCTCATACTGGGACGGGCGCCTTGCCGTCGATAACGGCGCAGGGCAGAAGCATAAATTATTCGAGAGGTGGCAAAGCCTGCGCCACGGCCGGCCGCCCCTCTTCAAGGAGGAGACGAGACAATGCCGCGACCACCGGTCAAGGACATCGCATTCACCTTAAGGCAGATCGCCGGCCTCGACGCGGCGATGGAGGAGGGATTGTTCCCCGATCTGGAGCCCGACCTCGTCGAGGCTGTGCTGGAGGAGGCCGCGAAGTTCGCCAGCGAGCGCATGGAGCCCATGGATGTCGTCGGCGATCGCCAGGGCGCGCGTTTCGACGACGGCGCGGTGACTATGCCCGAAGGCTGGCGCGAGCTTTACCGAGACTGGACCGCTGGCGGCTGGAACGCCATCGCCGGCCCGGCGGAATTCGGCGGCCAGGAACTCGGCACGGCGCTCGCCGCCGCCGTTTCCGAGATGTGGAACCACGCCTCGATGCCGTTTGCGCTCGGCCCGCTTCTGACCATCGGCGCGGTCGAAGCCCTCGACAAGCATGGTTCGGATGAACTCAAGCAGACCTATCTGGCAAAGCTCGTCTCCGGCGAATGGATGGGCACGATGAACCTCACCGAGCCGCAGGCGGGCTCGGACCTCGCCGCGCTCAGAAGCCGCGCCGAGCGGCGGGACGACGGCAGCTACCGCGTCTTCGGCCAGAAGATCTACATCACCTATGGCGAGCATGACCTCACCGACAACATCGTCCATCTGGTGCTGGCGCGGCTTCCCGACGCGCCGGCCGGCGTGAAGGGCATCTCGCTCTTTCTCGTGCCGAAGTTCCTGCCCGACGAGGAGGGCAATCCGGGCAAGCGCAACGACGTCGTCTGCCACTCGATCGAGCACAAGCTCGGCATCCATGCTTCGCCCACCTGCACCATGCTGTTCGGCGAGGGCACCGTGGACGGTGAGGAGCCTGGCGCGATCGGCTATCTCGTCGGCGAGGAAAATCGCGGCCTCGCCTGCATGTTCACGATGATGAACAACGCCCGGCTGATGGTCGGCATGGAGGGCGTCGGGCTCGCCGATGCGGCCTATGACCGGGCGCTCGCCTATGCGCGGGATCGCCAGCAGGGCAGGGCGACACGGCTCGCGCCGGATGCGGAGAAGTCCGGCGCGATGAGCCCGATCGTCGCCCATCCCGACATTGCCCGCACGCTCCTCACCATGAAGAGCCTCACCGACGCCTCGCGGGCGATCGCCTTTTCCTGCGCGATCGCCATCGATCGGGCCCGCGCTTATGGCAAAAGCGATCCGGACAAGGCGAAAGCCTGGCAGGAGCGTGCCAATCTCCTGACCCCCGTCGCCAAGGCATTTTCGACCGATGCCGCCTGCGATGTCGCCTCGATGGGCATCCAGGTCCATGGCGGGATGGGCTTCGTCGAGGAGACGGGTGCGGCACGGCTCCTGCGCAATGCCCGCATCACGCCGATCTACGAAGGCACCAACGGCATTCAGGGGATCGATCTCGTCGCCCGCAAGATCGGCCAGTCCGGCGGCGAGACGGCGGCCGCGCTGTTTGCCGAGTTCGACGAGACGCTGGCCGAACTTTCCCGCCGCAACACGCCGGAATTCGGCGAGACGGGCCGCTGCCTCGAGGCGGCCCTGGCCGATCTGAGGGCTGCGACGGATTATCTGCTCGAATGCCTGAAACACGGCGAGACCGACACCGCGCTCGCCGGCGCGACGCCCTATCTGAAACTCTTCGGGTTGACGGCGGGTGGCGTGTGGCTCGCCAAGGGCGCCCTTGCGGGGGACCATGCGGAGCGCGTGGCTCTCTGCCGCTTCTTTGCCGAAAACCTCGTTCCCGAAACGGCTGGTCTCAAACAGACGGTCGTGCGTGGCGCGGCAAGCCTGTCGGCCGCCCATGATCTTCTTCTTGCGGGAGCTGCGTGATGTCCGATCTGATTGAGACGGCCACGCAGGGTGGCGTCGCCACGATCCGCATGAACCGGGCGGACAAGAAGAACGCCATCAATCGCGAAATGTATGTCGCGATGAGCGAGGCGCTTACGGCGGCCTCCGGTGATGCTGAAACCCGGGCCGTCGTCGTCGCCGGCGCGCCGGGCGCCTTTTGCGCCGGCAACGACATCAAGGACTTCATGGCGATCGCCGAGGGCGGCTCGCTGCCGGCCGAGACACGGGACTTTCTCCATCTCGTCGCCGGCTTCGACAAGCCGCTCGTTGCGGCCGTCGACGGCCTTGCGATCGGCATCGGCACGACGCTGCTGATGCATTGCGATCTCGCCTTCGCCAGCCCCCGATCGCTGTTCAGGACGCCGTTCCTCGACCTCGGCGTGACGCCTGAGGCGGGCTCCAGCCTGATCGCACCGCGCATGATGGGCGACCAGCGGGCCTTTGCGCTTCTGGTGCTGGGCGAGGGCTTCGACGCCGAGGCCGCGCGGGTGGCAGGGCTCGTCTACAAGGTGGTGGAGAACCCCGAAGCCGAGGCGGCGACGGCTGCCGCCGCGCTGGCGAAAAAGCCGCCCGAGGCGCTGCGGATCGCCCGCGACCTGTTGCGCGGTCGCCGCGCCGACGTGCTTTTGCGGATGGACGAGGAGATCGAGATCTTCTCCAAACGCCTGCGGTCCGCCGAGGCGAGGGCGGCTTTTGCAGCGTTCCTCAATCGCTAGGCAGCGCTATCGTCCTCTGGGGGTGGCCTGAACGTCTCTTCCGGGCGGCGTTGGTGGAACCATGCTTCGTCGCATAGGCCCGTCACGCCGGCGTGCAGAATGGTCATGAGCATCAAAGCTTCGTCATCCCGGCCTTGAGCCGGGATCCATTCCAAATCATCGACGCTGCTATGGCGTCGCATTGCCAATAGATCGATTCTTCTGCGTCGAAGAGGATCGTTTGGCCGCAGAGGAAAGGCTCCCGGCTTAAGGCCGGGATGACGAGATCTCGATGCCTGCCCTCGCTCCGCCGCGTCGGCGCCGCGGAAGAGCCTTTTCTGAGGCCAGCCTATTCCGCCGCGGCGCGCTCAGACCCGGTGTTGGCGTGCGCCTCCCGGTAATAGGCGTGGGCTGCGGCGACGCCGGCCCCGGGCGTGATCTTCGCCCCGGCATCGGCGAGCGAGATTTCCGCCGAGGCGAGCGCTGCGAGACACATCACCTCGTTGAGATCGCCGAGATGGCCGATCCGAAACACCTTCCCGTTGAGCTTCGCCAGACCGCCGCCGAAGGAGGTGTTGTAGCGCTCATAGGCGATCTTCATCACCCGGTTGGCATCGACGCCTTCGGGCACGTAGATCGCCGACACCGTGTCCGAATACCATTCGGGCCCTGCCGCCACGAGTTTCAGCCCGAGGCCTTCCACCCCGCGCCTGACGCCCTCGGCGAGGCGATGATGCCGGGCGAAGACGTTTTCGAGACCTTCCTCGAACAGCATGTCGAGCGAGGCCCTGAGGCCATGGAAGAACTGCGTCGGCGGTGTGTAGGGGAAATAGCCTTGATCGTTCAGCGTGATCTGGTCGGCGAAGATGAAATAGCTGCGCGGCATCTTCGGCCGGTTGTCCTTATTGGCGGCGAGGGCCTTTTCCGAAACCGAGAGAAACGACAGGCCGGCCGGCAGCATGAAGCCCTTCTGCGAGCCCGCAACCGCCAGATCGACGCCCCATTCGTCCTGGCGAAAATCGATCGAGGCGATGGAGGAGACGCCGTCGACGAAGAGCAGCGCGGGATGCGAATGGGCGTCGAGTAGCTTGCGCACCCCGGCAATGTCGGAGGTGACGCCCGTCGCGGTTTCGTTATGGGTGACGAAGACGGCGCGAATGTCGTGGGCCTTGTCGGCGGCGATCGCCTGCTCGTAGGCGTCGAGCGGAACGCCCTTGCCCCATTCGACTTCGATGAGGTTGACTTCGAGGCCGAGCCGCTCGGCCATCTCGACCCACAGATGCGAGAACTGGCCGAAGCGCGCCATCAGCACCTTGTCGCCGGGCGCAAGCGTGTTCTGGATCGCCGCTTCCCAGGCGCCCGTGCCCGAAGAGGGGAACATGAAGACGCGGCCCGTCTCGTTCTTGAACGCCGTCTTGAGATCTTTAAAGAGGCCCAGCGTCAGCGCCGGCAGGTCCGGTGAGCGCTGATCCTCCATCGGAACGTTCATCGCGCGCCGGACGCGGTCCGGCACGTTGGTGGGGCCTGGAATGAAAAGCTGCGTGATGCCGTGTTTCATATCGTCCTCCCGAAAGCGCTTTCGCCAGGCGAGCGCACAAGCAGGGCGCCATCGGCGCCCAGTTTTTGAAACGACAGTACCCACACGAGCGATGTAACGGGAACTTTCAATTTCTGATCAAGGGAGAAAGTTTATTTTACCGGCATGCGGACATCCGGGCTTTTCTGCCTTATCTGCCGGCGAGAGACACCGCCCGCGGCGGGGGATCGAACATCCTTTTTCTAGCAACGGAGGCCCGAGCGGCGATGGGACTTCTTTCTGGCCTGATGGGCCTCACCAGCGACGTCGATGTGGAACAGGTCCGCGCGGAGCTGGGGCCGATCATGATCGACGGCGAGGAGATCGTTCTCGCCTTCATGGTGGTGCGGGACATTCTCGTCTTCACCGATCTCCGGCTGATCATCGTCGACAAGCAGGGCGTCACCGGCCGCAAGCGCACGATCCAGTCGATCCCCTACCGTGCCATCACGACCTTCTCGATCGAGACGGCCGGTACCTTCGACACCGATTCCGAGATGACCATCTGGATGAGCGGCCAGCCGCCTCTGCATCGCGAGCTCTCCAGGCGCTCGAACATTGCCGGCATTCAGAAAGCCCTGGCGGAAGGTGTCCTCGGCCGGCGATGACGCAGGAGAGGACAGCTCGGATCTCGGTGCCGGCGATCTCCGGTTCACGGATAATTCACTGTCGGTGAAAAAAAGTTTCAAGATTGATGGATCGAATTCATCGCCAGCGTGTTAAGCGGCGATGCCGACGATCATGACCGCCATCCGTTTTGCCGAACCGAAAGACGCTCTGGCTCTCGCCAGCGTCCATGAAGCGGCTTGGCGCGGAGCCTATGCCGGCATCATTCCGCACGAATGCCTGAATGCCATGGTGCAACGCCGGCAATCGGACTGGTGGCAGCGCGCCATACGGGGCGGAGCCGCGATCCTCGTCGCCGATTACTGCGGCGAGACAGTCGGCTACGCGACCATGGGGCGCAACCGGACCGACGCGCTCGCCGTCTCCGGCGAGATCTACGAACTCTATCTCAAGCCGTCCTATCAGGGCGTCGGTTTTGGCCGGCGCCTTTTTTCCGCCTCGCAGACACTCTTGCGCGAGCGCGGGCTGTCGAGCCATGCGGTCTGGGCGCTTTGCGAGAACTCGCTCGCCACCGGCTTCTACGAGCATCTGTGCGGCACGCCGCTGGCCGAGGGCGAGGAGTGCTTTGCGGGGACGAAACTGCGCAAGATCGCCTATGGCTGGCACGTCAAATAGTATCAGCCGCCAGGCGGACGCGGCGAACGCCATCGCCCGGCGGGGATCTGCGAAGGGCAGACCGGTTCAGCTGTCCTCGATCATGATGGCGCGATGGCCGATGTCGGTGCGGAAGAAGCCTTTCTCCCATTGGACCTTTTCGACCGCGTCATAGGCGCGTGAGGCCGCTTCGCGGACCGTCCTGCCGCGCGCCGTGACGTTGAGGACGCGGCCACCGGTGGCGAGCAGGCGACCGCCGTCCCGGCTGGTTCCCGCGTGGAAGATCTGCGTCGTCGCGTCGTTCTCCGGCAGCCGGGAGATTTCCGTGCCCTTGTCGTAAGCGCCCGGATAGCCGTCCGCCGCCATCACCACCGTCAGCGCGCGATCGCCCGACCATTCGACCGCGATGCCCGACAGATCGCCCTTTGCCGCCGCAAGAAAGATCGGCAGCGGGTCGCTTTCGAGCCGCATCATCAGCACCTGGGCCTCGGGATCGCCGAAGCGGACGTTGTATTCGATCAGCTTCGGCCCGGTCTCGGTCAGCATCAGCCCCGCATAAAGGACGCCGCAGAAGGGCGCGCCGATTTCGGCCATGCCTTTCAGGGTCGGTTCGATGATCTCGCTGATCACCCGTTCGACCATCCGGTCGTTGAGGGCGAGTGCCGGCGAATAGGCGCCCATGCCGCCGGTGTTGGGGCCCCGGTCCCGGTCGAAGGCGCGCTTGTGATCCTGCGCCGTGCCGAAGACCAGCGCGCGGGTTCCGTCGCAAAGGCAGAAGAGGCTGGCTTCTTCGCCCTCCAGAAATTCTTCCACGACGATCTCGGCGCCCGGGCCGCCGAAATCGCCCTCGAAACAGCCATCGATCGCCGCTTCCGCCTCGGCGCGGCTCGCCGCGATGGTGACGCCCTTTCCGGCCGCCAGCCCGTCGGCCTTGATGACCATGGGGTAGCCGCTCTCGTCGAGATGGGCCTTGGCCGCCGCAACGTCGGAAAAGCGCTTGTAGCGGGCCGTCGGAATGTCGTGGCGCGAGCACAGGTCCTTGGTGAAGCCCTTGGAGCCCTCGAGCCGCGCTGCGGCGGCCGACGGGCCGAAGACGCAGATCCCGGCGTCGTTCAGGCTGTCGGCGAGCCCGTCCACCAGCGGGGCTTCCGGTCCGACGACCACGAGATCGACGGATTTCTCGCGGCAGAAATCGCGGACGGCGTCGTGATCGAGGAGGTCGAGCGGCACGAGCTCGGCGCATTCGCCGATGCCGGGATTGCCGGGCGCGGCATAAAGGCGGTCCAGCATCGGCGATTGGGCGATCTTCCAGGCCAGAGCGTGCTCGCGGCCGCCCGCACCGATCAAAAGGACATTCATTCGCGTTCCCTTGCGCGCCGCGCCTTCGGCAGCTTTCGTCGTCGCAGAGGCGATAGGCGGCACGACCGGGGCAGGTCAAGCGCGACGAACGGACGAAAACGTGGCAAAACCTCGATCGCGACGAGATTTTCACTTGACTGCAGCATCGATGCACTGACTCTGTCACCATGGCGAATCCCAAATCCAGCCTGGCTGAACCTTCCGATCGGGTCTCCGATGCGCCGGTCTACAACTGGGTCTACCGTATGCTGCCAAAGGCCATCTGGCCCTATGCGCAGCTGGCGCGGTGGGACCGGCCGATCGGCTGGCAGCTTCTCTTGTGGCCGTGCTGGTGGTCCGCGGCGCTGGCGCCCCAAGCGGTCGCGCCGAGCGCGGTGCATACCGGGCTGCCGAGCTTGTGGCATCTCGCTTTGTTTCTCCTTGGTGCTATCGCCATGCGCGGCGCCGGCTGCACCTACAACGATCTCGTCGACCACGAGATCGACGACAAGGTGGCGCGCACGCGTTCGCGCCCGCTGCCGTCGGGGCGGGTCAGCCGCCGCCAGGCCAAGATCTTTCTCGTACTGCAGGCGCTCTTCGGCTTCCTGGTGCTGATCCAGTTCAATGTCTTCGCCGTCTTTCTCGGGATCCTGTCGCTCGCGACGGTCGCGATCTATCCGTTCCTGAAGCGCGTCACCGACTGGCCGCAGCTCGGCCTCGGCCTTGCCTTTTCCTGGGGGGCGCTGATGGGCTGGGCCGGGCATTGGGGATCGTTGTCGCTGGCACCGCTCCTGCTTTATGCCGGCTCGATCCTGTGGACGATCGGCTATGACACGATCTACGCCCATCAGGACAAGGAGGACGACGCCCTCGTCGGCGTGCGCTCGACGGCGAGGCTGTTCGGTCGCCACACGCGGCTTGCGCTCGCGGTCCTTTATCTCGGCACGATCGCCCTGTTCCTGGCCGCCTTCGCGACGTCCGGCATCGGGCCGGCCGGCGGACCGTCCTGGCCGGCCTATGCCGCGCTCGCCGTCGGTGCCGTCCAGATGATCTGGCAGCTGACGAGCCTCGACATCGACGATCCCGACCAGTGCCTCGTCCTGTTCAAGTCGAACACCGTGTTCGGCTGGATCATTTTCTTCGGACTTGTCTTCTCGGCCTTGTGGTCGTTGTCGGTTCCGGTCGCCGTTGGCTGATCGCCCGGCGCATCCCCAAATGAAGTGTGCCCGCGGGCGCTCTTGATGATCGCGGCCCGGCCGCCGCGTTGCGGCATTTCCTCATCGAGGCCTGCGCCGGTCCGTCCCCGGCGGCTTTGAAACTCCAGTCGTGATCCTTCCGTGATTTCTTCGTCCTCGATCGATATCCACATAGCCGATCCGGCCGTTGCCGTGGGAGCTGCGGCGGACAATTGGCTCGCGCTTCTCGACCCGGCCGAGCGGGCGCGCTGCGACCGGTTCAAGGTCGAGGGCGCCAGGCGGGAATATCTCACGGGTCGCGCGCTCGTGCGCTCCACCCTGTCGCGCTACGCGGCCATTGCCCCGGCGGATTGGCGCTTCGAAGCCAACCAGTACGGCCGACCGGCGATCGCGCCGGAGCAGGCGGCAAAGGCGCCGGGGCTCGTCTTCAACCTGTCGCATACGCGCGGCCTCGTGGCGCTCGCCGTCGGCCGAGATTGTGAGCTCGGGCTCGATATCGAGTGGATCGATCGCCAAAGCCGTCTCGCCGAACTTTGCACCCGCTACTTCGCCCCCGACGAAACCGCCCATGTGCGGGCGGCCGAAGGCGAGGAGCTGACCGAACGATTCTTTGCCTTCTGGACGCTGGGAGAGGCCTATATCAAGGCACGCGGCATGGGGCTCGCCCTGCCGCTGGACGGCTTTGCCTACGACATCACCCATGAGCCGCCGACCATCCGTTTCGAGCCGAGCTGCCCGGACGATCCGGCACGCTGGCGGTTTCTGAGACGGCCGGTCGGAGACCGCCACAGGCTGGCTCTGGCAGTCGCGTCGCTCGAGCCGGATATTCGCGTGCGCTTCCAGTGGGCCGAAGCGCTGATGCGCGGCGACGAGGGCGATCGCGGCGTGAAGGACAGAGCCGGCATTCGCATTCCGGGCGAGGTCGTGCTGCTGCGCGGCGAGGGGCGGCACGCCTCGTGAGACTTTTCGCCGTCGCAGATCTTCATCTCGGCTTTGCCGCCAATCGTGACGCTCTGGCCGAAATCAAGCCTCGGCCCGATGACTGGCTGATCCTTGCCGGCGATGTCGGCGAAACCATCCGCCACATGCGCCTTGCCTTCGATGCGCTGTCGCCGAAATTCAGGCGGCTGGTCTGGGTGCCTGGCAATCACGAGCTCTGGGCCGTCGCGGGACGCGACGACGAGCCCGGCAAGCCGGCTCTTCGGGGCGAGGAGCGGTATCTCGCATTCGTCGATCTGTGCCGCGAATACGGCGTCTTGACGCCTGAGGACGACTATCCGCTGATCGACGTCGAGGGCACGATGGCGCGGCTCGTGCCGATGTTCCTGCTCTACGACTATACGTTTCGCCCGCCCGGCATCGCCGACGCGGATGCTCTCGCCTGGGCGCGGGAGGGCGGTGTGCGCTGCGCCGACGAGCAGTTCCTGTCACCGCATCCCCATGCAAGCCGCGCCGCATGGTGTCGCTCGCTCTGCGAGGCGACGGAGGCGCGGCTTCTCGGCCTCGGCGAGGAGGAGGCGCCGCGCATTCTCGTCAATCACTGGCCGCTGCGCGAGGAACTGGCGAAGCCGCCGCGGATCCCGCGCTTTTCGCTCTGGTGCGGAACCCGCAAGACGGAGGACTGGCACAGGCGGTACAATGCGGCCGCCGTCGTTTCCGGTCATCTGCACATGCCGTCGAGCCGGGTGATCGACGGCGTTCGCTTCGAGGAAGTCTCTTTCGGCTATCCGAAGCAGTGGCAGGGGCGAAGGGCGCCGGACGACGCCCTGCGCCGGATCGTTGTGTGAGCCGTCAAATCCGGCTCGGAAGGCCCATATTGTCGCCCGAAGCGTCAAGCGCGGGCCGGCACTGTCCCGGCGTCGGTCAGGCGACGAGATGCAGGAAACCGACCGTCAGGAACAGGGCGGCGGAGATGAGGCCGGTGACGGCGACCGTCTGGGCGAATTCGTGGCGGAGGAGCTTGGTGATCATGGCGCGGGTCTCGTGGATGGCGTGAGCGTTCGGCCACGCATGTGGCTGTTTCGAACGCGCGACGGCATCCGGTTTGCGACACGCCGTGACGCAACCCGCACATTCGTCAGCTTCGGTCAATTTTTCGCAAAGATCGGCGGGCGAAGCCGCTAGCCGGATTGCCCCGACGCTCAGGCCGAATGGGAGAAAATGTCCTCGTCCTCCCAACCGGCGAGGTCGAGCTTCACCCTCGTTGGCAGGAAGCCGAAGCAGGCCTTGGCGATCTCCATGCGCTCCTCGCGCTCGAGCCGCTTGTAGAGGACGCCCATGATGTCGTGGAGATGCAGCACGTCCGAGGCGGCATATTCGATCTGGGCCTGCGACAGCGTCTCGGCGGCCCAGTCGGAGGACTGCTGCTGCTTGGAGATGTCGACGCCGATGAGTTCGCGGGCGAGATCCTTGAGCCCGTGCCGGTCGGTATAGGTACGCGTCAGCCGCGAGGCGATCTTGGTGCAGAAGATCGTCTGCGTCATCACGCCGAAGGCATGATAGAGCGCGGCGACATCGAAGCGGGCGTAATGGAAGATCTTGGTCTTGGCAGGATCTTTCAGAAGCGCCGCGATATTGGGCGCCTCGCTCTGCCCCTTGGCGATCTGGACGATGTCCGCCGTGCCGTCGCCGGGCGAGAGCTGGACGACGCAAAGCCTGTCCCGCCGCGTATCGAGGCCGAGCGTTTCGGTGTCGATGGCCACGGGCCCGTTGTAGCGCGAGAGATCGGGAAGGTCGCCCTTGTGCACGCGGATGGTCATGATCTGCCTTTGTTTCGATTCGCGGATTTTGACAAATCGATAGCGGATTTCCGGAGAAAGCCCAAAACCGCCGTCGCAAGAGGCATAGGCCCGGCGGCGCTCAAAGCTTGCGGAATGCAAGAAGGGCAGCGCTGGTGACGCTGCCCTCCCATCTGCCTTTCACCGGGACGCTGGTCCGGTGAAGCCGAAAGTCGAACCCTCAGTCCGGGCGAACCTCGCCATTTCCGACGGGCTGCGCGGGGACGACGGCGGGAGCCGGCGCGGCCGGCACGGCGGCGGCTGGCTGCAACGTGAGCTTGGCGACGCCGACGGCGGCGTTGATGCCCTCCTGCGCCGTGACGCTCAGAGGCTGCAGGGAGAAGCTGTCATTGGCGCCGCCGACGAGGACATTGGCCCCGCCACCGACGATCGCCGACGCATCGGCCGTCGCGCCGACAAAGGTGCCCGCGAGCGCGCCGTTGCGATAGGCGTTGCCGTCCTCGGTCACCACCGCCCATGTCATGACGGTGCGGCCCGTGACACCGACATCCAGACCGAAGGTGTTCAATGTGCCCGTATAGACCTCGCGCGGGCCGCCACCGGCGGGGGTGAACTCGCAGACGAGATCGTCAGACGAGCCGATGATGAAGCCGGTCGATCCCTTGCTGTGGCACCCGAGGGTGCCGGCCTTCAAAGCGGCGGAGGCAGGCATGGCGAAAAGGGGGAGCGACAGCGCGGTTGCAGTGGCGAGTGCGAGTGCCGTGTGGTGGAATTTCATGGGAATTGACCTCAGTTCAGCGTTTGTCCGCTTTGGGTGGGGCAAACCGTCGAACCTCGTCGCATGTTCCATCTTCTGACGCGGGGGAAGACGGTTTTTTTACCCCTGTCTGCCCCTCCGCCCGACTTTTTCAGGTCGGAACCGTCCCGTTGAAAAGGCCGCCTTTCAACGCCAGCCGGAGCAGGAAGGCGCCCGCAAGACCGGCGTCGAGCGCTCCACGCCCGAGCGAAGCCTGGGCGCTTTTGTCGCGATCGGCCTATTTGGTGCCGTACATCCGGTCGCCGGCGTCGCCGAGGCCGGGGACGATGTAGCCCTTCTCGTTGAGATGGCTGTCGATCGAGGCGGTGAAGACGGGGACGTCCGGATGCGCCGCCTTGAACCGCTCGATGCCCTCGGGCGCGGCGAGAAGGCACAGGAAGCGAATGTTGCGGGCCCCGCGCTCCTTCAGCTTCTCGATCGCCGAAATGGCGGAATTGGCCGTGGCCAGCATCGGATCGACGACGATGACCAGCCGGTCAGCAAGGTCTTCCGGCGCCTTGAAGTAATACTCGACGGGCTGCAGCGTCTCGTGGTCGCGATAGATGCCGACATGAGCGACGCGCGCGGCCGGCACGAGATCGAGCATGCCCTCAAGAAGCCCGTTTCCTGCCCGCAGGATCGAGGCGAAGACCAGCTTCTTGCCTTCCAGAACCGGCGAATCGATCGTCGTCAGCGGTGTCTCGATCTGAACCGTGGTGAGGTCGAGATTGCGCGTGACCTCGTAGCACAGCAGCGTCGAGATCTCCCGCAACAGCCGCCTGAAGCTCGCCGTCGACGTCTCCTTGTTGCGCATGATCGTCAGCTTGTGCTGGACCAGCGGGTGATCGATGACGGTAACGCCTTCCATGGTGACTCTCTCTCGCTTCGTGTTTCGCGTATTCCCGGTCTAGTCGGATGCGGCCGGCGCGCCAAGCGAAAGCGCGGCGATCTGAAACCGGTCGATGAGCGCGCGCCGGACGTCCTCTTCCACGAAGGCCGCTTCCAGAGCGGTGCGGGTGAGGGCGATCCGTTCGGCTTCGCCGAGGCCGTTCTGCGCCGCCAACCGGTATTCGCGGGAAAGATCGGTGTGGAAAAAAGGCGGATCGTCCGAGCTGACAGTCGCCCTGACGCCTGCATCGACCAATTGCTTCAGCGGATGGGCCTTGATGTCGTCATAGATGCCGAGCGCGAGATTCGAGCCGGGGCAGACTTCCAGCACGATGCCTTTCTCGACGATTTCGCTGACAAGACCCGCGTCCTCGATCGCACGTACGCCGTGGCCGATGCGGGCGGGCCTGAACGATTCGATCGCCGCGCGCACGCTTTGTGGCCCGCAGAGTTCTCCCGCGTGGGCGGTCAGGCCGAGGCCGGCGTCACGGGCGATGTCGAAGGCCCTTTCAAAATCGCGCGGCTCGCCGACGCGCTCGTCGCCGGCCAGATTGAATCCGGTGATCAGCGGCCGTCCGGGCTCGGCGGCAAATCGCGCGGCCATTTCCACGGCGTCGGGGCCTAGATGGCGGACACCGACGACGACCATGCGGGCCTCGATCCGCGTCTCCCCTCTGGCCCGCTCGATACCCGCCGCAAGGCCGCGGGCGTAGATCGCCGGCTCGATGCCGCTTGCCCGTGCATGGTCCGGCGAGATGAAGATCTCGGCATAGATCGCACCCTGTGCGGCGAGACCAGACAGGTGGGAATGGGCGAGATCGGCGAAGTCTTCCTCGCTCTTGAAGACGCTGGCGGCAAGGTCGTAGGCGGCGAGAAAGCCCGAAAAGCCCTGCCAGACATAGGCCCCGTCGGCGATGATCGGCGAGACGTCGATCCCGTGCCGCGCGGCGAGCCGTTCCACGAGGGGCGGCGGTGCCGCACCCTCGATATGACAGTGAAGCTCGGCGAGCGGAAAGCGCGTTCCGGCTGATCCGCGGAGCCCGGCCGATCCGCGGGGGGCGACGGCCGCGCTCACAGGAAGCTCCTGCCGTATTCGCCGGTAGCGAGCCCGAGATGGGTCGCGACGCTGGCGCCGATGTCGGCGAAACTCTCGCGCCGGCCAATCGGCTTGGGCTCGATGCCCGGGCCATAGGCGAGAACCGGAACGATCTCGCGGGTATGGTCCGTGCCCCGGAAGGTCGGGTCGCAGCCGTGATCGGCGGTGACGATGGCGAGGTCGCCAGGCTTCATCTCGCCGTCCAGCTCTGAAAGCCTTGCGTCGAAGGCCTCGAGCGCCGCGGCATAGCCGGCGACGTCCCGGCGATGGCCGTAGATCATGTCGAAATCGACGAAATTAGCAAAGACGAGATCGCCGTCATTCGCCTCGCGAACCGCTTCGAGCATGCGGTCGAACAGCGCCATGTTGCCGTCGCCCTTGAGCGTCCGGGTGATGCCGCGATGGGCGAAGATGTCGGCGATCTTGCCGATCGCATGGACGTTGCGGCCGGCCGCGACGGCCCGGTCGAGGAGCGTTTGTCCCGGCGGCGGCACCGAATAATCGCGGCGATTGGCGGTGCGTGTGAAGTCTTGCGCCGTTTCTCCGAGGAAGGGCCGCGCGATCACCCGGCCGATATTGAGCGGATCGACGTGCTTTCGCGCGGCGGCGCAAAGCCCGTAGAGCCGTTCCAGGCCGAAATGCGTCTCATGGGCGGCAATCTGCAGGACGCTGTCTGACGAGGTGTAGAAGATCGGCTTGCCGCTCGAAATGCTCTCCTCGCCGAGCTCCGCGATGATCTGCGTCCCGGATGCGTGCCTGTCGCCGAGAATGCCGGGAATTTGCGTATCGTCGCAGATCTGCTGGATCAGCTGGGCCGGAAAGGCCGGGACGGTCTGCGGAAAATAGCCCCAGTCGAACAGCACCGGAACGCCGGCGATTTCCCAATGGCCGGACGGCGTGTCCTTGCCATGCGAGATCTCGCGGGCCGAGCCCCAGATGGCCTCGGGGCGCTTGGCGGAATTGCCGAGGCCCGCCGCAGCAAAGAGGCCGAGCCGCTCGAGATTGGGCAGATCGAGCGGCCCCGTCCGAAGGCCCTCGCCGTCGGCCGCACCGGCGCTCGCAGCCGCAAGGATGTGGCCGAAGGTGTTCGACCCTTCGTCGCCGAAAGCCTGCGCGTCGGGCGCGGCTCCGATGCCGAATGAGTCCAGCACCATGATGATTGCCCGCGCCATGTCCGCCTCCTGCCTGCAAGAAAAGAGCGGTCGCCGGCTCGCTGAAGACCGCCACATTTGAAGATGTGGACCCGGCAGCGGAGTTTGACAGGCGTATCAGCAGGTGGAGCAGGCGACTTTATCGCTGAGACGCGGCGCGTGATAGCTCTTTTCCCCCATCACGATCGGACCGACGAGGCCGAAACCGCCCAGCGTATCGTAGGAATAGTAGGCTTCCGTCACGATCAGATAGACATCTTTTTCGTCCGCAAATTCGCTCGGCAGCGTGTAGGTCTGGCCCTTGGTGAGCGCTGTGGTGCCGACAAGGGTGTTGTGGGATACGGTCCAATCGACCGTCGCCTTGCCATCGTCGTCGATCTTCACCTGCGTGATGCGCAGGAACACGTTCGAGGCGTTGTAGGGCTGCATCAGCGACGCGGTGACGTCGAAGAGTGAATCGAGCTGGCTCGGTGTTGTCGCTTCGACCTGCCCGACGAGATCGCCGATCGTGTCGGCCGCATTGTGGATCTTGCGGTTGATCGAAACCGCGATCGCCGTATCGGAGCCGGCCATGTAGACGATGGCCATGAACGGGAAGACGAGCGCGAACTCGACGGCTGCGGAGCCGCGCAGATTGCCCTTGAACCGGCCAAAGGCCAGCGACAGGTCGCTCATGAGGTGGCGAAGACGTTCGATCCAGCCGTTCATCAGTAAGGCTCCGTCATGAAAGCGGCGCTGCCGACGATGACGAAGGAATGGTCGTTCATTCCGGTCGCAAGTTCGCGGAGGACGTCCAGGTAGAGCGGCCATTTGTAATAGGCTTTCAAGGCCGCGATGGTCTCGCCGGAGGGCTTGGTGAAACTGAAGCCGCTGCTGTCGAGATCCCCGTCCTTGATGGGGACACTGGTCGGCACGAGACCGAAGGAGCTGTAGCTCTTGAGATCGACCTCGAGCTTCGAGCAGTCGAACATGAAGTCGACCTCGTCGCAGAGCTTCTGCTCGAATTCGGCCTGCGTGAGATCGGCGCTGGTGATCTGGCCGGTCCGCACTTCGCGTCCGATCTTGGCCACGGCCCGATCCATGACGAGTTCGGCGACGAAGATCGTCGCGGTCTCGATCAGCACCGTCATGAGAAGGAAGAAGGGAAGGGCGAGCATGGCGAATTCGATCGCGACGGCGCCATCCCGGTTGCGGATGAACGATGCCTTGCCGCTCGGCTTCGTCTGGCGCGCAATCTTGTGAGCCCGATCGCCGTCTTCACGCTGCCGCGCTTCGGTGGATTTCAAAACGGGGGTCGATCTGAATAATGTGAGCATCTGACTTTCCAAAAAATCGATGCCGAGTTCCGCTGATGGATCAAAGCGGCCGTTGTCCAGTCTGGTGCCGCGCCGGCATGAAAGCAGCAGCGCAGATTTTCCCTGGCAACACTTAGAGATTGGTTACGTCACGTCGGAAAATCGCTCTGACGTCGAGGCGATGTCTTAAGGGAACCCATGAAGATGTCGATGCGGATGTCGGCGCGCTCAGCGGCTCTGAGCGGCCTGATCGATGATGTTCTGGCGCTGGGTCTGCTGCTGGGCCGCAGAACTGAAGTTCTCCATATTGTCGCCGATGGTGATGGTGGGCACGCATTTTGGCGTACAGGCGTAGGTCGACCGGCTGGCCTGGCGGTAGACGCGCACGGTGTTGGCCTCGAAGCTCTGGACCGAAACCTCCTCGTCGATGAAGGGTTTTCCGTCCTCGCCGAGGATCACCATGTTGGTGATCCCGCTGCTCTTGCCGGTCAAGACGAGCCGGTTCGAGGAAAGGACCTGAACGTCGACGATCGCCGGATTGCCCACGATGACGGTGGAGGCGGCCTTGTCGAGTTCGATCACCTTGGCCTGATCCATTTCGACATTGATCAGCGGTCCGGCCGCCAGCGCTGGCACTGACGCAAGGCTGAAGATCAGGACGTTGGAGATCAGGGCGGCAAGGGCCGGGCGCAATACCATGGGTGTTGATCCGATCGATCGAGCTTGCGGGCGAATTATCGTCAGTATTGTTGATCAGGCTGAACGAACCATTAACATGGCTCGGTGGCCGTAACCGGTAAATGCTCGCAAGACGTTTGAACGTCGCGGATTCATGCCTTGCATCCGAAGCTGCGCGAAGGACATTGCGACATCCTGCTGCGTCAACTTGTCCCGGCCGGCGGCGTAATGTCGCGCAGCCAGAGCGCCGATAAGTAAAAATCAACCATTCGTCTTAAGGTCATCGCAACAGCCGCCGAATAGCGTGGCCCCCACCCGAACGACGGGACAGTCGACGGGAGCGCTACCACGGGATCTCAAGGAGTCACGATGTCCAACCTTATCGCACGCTTTGCCAAGAACGAGTCCGGCGCCACCGCCATCGAGTACGGCCTCATTGCCGGTATCATGGCCGTCGCGCTGATCGCCGCTTTCGGCATGCTCGCCCCGCAGCTCAAGAGCACCTTCGACAACGTCGCCACCACGATGAAAGACGGCGTCAGCGAGTAATCGGCAGGTCGCGCTTTGCAGCGTGACCGATCGAAAAGAATTCTCTTGCGGGTGGCGGTTCAAAACCGCCGCCCGCAATTTTTTCTGAGCCCGGCCTGCGCGGCCGGAGCTTGCGCCTTTGGCGACCTCACGCAGGACGCACCCAAAGACTTAAGATTTTTCCGCGATGTTGCGGGCGACGAAGACCGGGCCAAGTCGGCTCGATACCCGGATCACTGGGGAGACCGTTCACCGACATGCTGACCGCCACGCTGCTGCTCACCGTCTTTCCCTTCGCCATGATCTACAGCGCCGCGACCGATCTTCTCGAGATGAAGATCGAGAACCGGATCATGATCGTTCTGGCCGCGACCTTCGTGCCGGCGGCCTTTCTCATCGGCATGCCCTGGCAAGTCTTCGCCAGCCATCTGCTCCTGGGCTTTGTCTGCCTCTGCGTCACCTTTGCGATGTTCGCGGCCGGGTGGATGGGCGGCGGCGACGCCAAGCTGATCGCCGCGACGGCGCTGTGGTTCGGCCCGAGCATGCTCGCGGTGGAATATCTGCTCTACGGCGCCCTGATGGGCGGCGGCTTGACCATCGTGATCCTGCTGATGCGGGGTCAACTTCTGCCGATCACCGGTGTCGATTTCGTCGACCGGCTGATGGAAAAGGACACGGGCGTGCCATACGGCATCGCCCTCGGCGCGGCCGGCCTCGTCGTTTACTCCCAAAGCTTCTGGTTGACCGCCGCCGTCGGCTGAGGCCGATGCGCCCGGCCGATCGATCGGAGCCTACGGCTGGAGCGGGATGAGATGAGCTTCGCTCACCCTCCCGGTCTGTCCTCTTGTCGAGGCATGATCTTTTCCGAAAACCGGTCCCCACTTATCGCGATCATGCTCTATCGCTTCATCAGCCGGATCGCCTCGCCGACGATGCCGCGGCGGAACAAAAGGACGCACAGAACGAAGATCACACCGACGATGACCGTGACCGGCACGTCGGAGGTCGCGAAGTAGTTCTGCATGGTGATCACCAGCGTCGCGCCGATCGAGGGCCCGAAGATCGTGCCCATGCCGCCGAGCAGTGTCATCAGGACGACTTCGCCCGACATCTGCCAGGCGACATCGGTCAGCGTCGCGATCTGCAGGACGATCACCTTGGTGCCCCCGGCCAATCCGGCGATCGTCGCCGACATGACGAAGGCGGCGAGCTTGTAGCGCTCGACCCGGTAGCCGAGGGAGATCGCCCGGTTCTCGTTCTCGCGGATGGCCTGGAGAACATGGCCGAAGGGCGAATTGACGATCCGCCAGACGGCAAAGAATCCGACGAGGAAGATCAAAAGCACGAAATAATAGATGTTGAGCGGCCGGTTGAGATCGACGAGGCCGAGGAGATCACCGCGCGGGACGTTCTGGATACCGTCCTCGCCGTGGGTGAAGGGCGCCTGCAGGAAGATGAAGTAGACCATCTGCGACAGGGCCAGCGTCACCATGGCGAAATAGATGCCCTGGCGCCGGATGGCGACGAACCCGACGACGAGGCCCATGAGGCCGGCGCCGGCCGCGCCGAGAAGGATGGCCGAAAGCGGCTCCCATCCCCAGACCTTGGCGGCATGGGCGGTGAAATAGGCGGCCCCGCCGAAGAAGGCCGCGTGGCCGAAGGACAGGAGCCCGGTATAGCCGAGCAGAAGATTGAAGGCGGTGGCGAAGAGCGCGAAGCACAAGACCGTCATGACGAAGACGGGATAGACGAAGAAGGGCGCCGCGATCAGGCCGATGATCGCGATCACGGCGACGACAAGACCGATCCGTGAGAGGTTCTTCTGCCGGTCGTGGGCCGCGGTCGCAGCTTTGTCTTCTGGGCGGGCCGGGCCGGATTGCGTCAGGCTGGTCATGGTCAGACCTCCTTGCCGAACAGGCCGGCGGGCCTCAGCATCAGGACGATCGCCATGATGACGAAGACGACGATGTTCGAGGCTTCGGGATAGAACACCTTCGTCAGGCCCTCGAGGATGCCGAGCATGTAGCCCGTGACGATCGCTCCGCCGATCGAGCCCATGCCGCCGATGACGACGACGGCGAAGACGATGATGATGAGGTTCGAGCCCATCAGCGGCGAGACCTGATAGATCGGCGCCGCAAGAACCCCGGCGAGGGCGGCGAGACCGGCTCCGAGCGCGTAGGTGAGTGTCAGGAGCAGCGGCACGTTGACGCCGAAGGCCTGGACGAGCTGCGGGTTTTCGGTCGCGGCGCGCAGATAGGCGCCGAGCCGGGTCTTTTCGATCAGAAGCCAGACGGCGAGACAGATGACGATCGAGGCGACGACGACGAAGCCGCGATAGTTCGGCAGGAACATGAAGCCGAGATTGGTGCCGCCGGACAGGATCTGCGGGCCGGAATAGGGCTGGCCCGCCGCGCCGAAATACCAGCGGAAGGAGCCCTCGATGATCAGCGCCAGGCCGAAGGTGAAAAGGAGGCCGTAGAGGTGGTCGAGGTCGTAGAGCCGCGACAGCATGGTGCGCTCGATCACGGCCGAGACGGCGGCGACGACCAGCGGCGCGATGACGAGCGCCGGCCAGAAGCCGATGCCGGTATAGGCGAGAAGGAGATAGGCCGCGAAGGCGCCGAGCATGTATTGCGCGCCATGGGCGAAGTTGATCACCCGCAACAGGCCGAAGATCACCGCGAGGCCGAGCGACAGGATCGCGTAGAACGAGCCGTTGATGATGCCGAGGAAAAGCTGGCCGAGAAGGGCGGGCAGAGGAACACCGAAAATCATCGTCATATCGGCTTAGACTCCCACCACTTCGTTGAGCCGGTCCATCTTGGCATCGAGCTGGGAGGTCGGGAAGCTTTCCAGGATATGCCCGTCCTCCATCAGATAGAAGCGATCCGCGACCTTCTTGGCGAAGCGGAAATTCTGTTCGACGAGGAGCAGCGTCATGCCCTTCTTCTTCAGTTCGATGAGGACGTCGCCGATGCGCTGGATGATCACCGGCGCGAGGCCCTCGGTCGGCTCGTCGAGGAGAATGATCCTGACGCCCGTCCTGAGAATCCGGGCGATCGCAAGCATCTGCTGCTCGCCGCCGGAGAGTTTGGTGCCCGGCGAGTTGCGCCGTTCGGCCAGATTGGGGAAGAGGTCGTAGATCTCCTCGACGCTCATGCCGCCCTCGGCGACCTTCGGCGGCAGCATGAGATTTTCCGAGACGGACAGCGTCGCGAAGATGCCGCGCTCCTCCGGCACGTAGCCGATGCCGGAATGGGCCGTGCGGTGCACCGGCACCTTCATCATGTCCTCGCCGGCGATGCGGATCTCGCCCTCGCGGCGGGGAAGGAGGTTCATGATCGCCCGCAAGGTGGACGTTTTGCCGGCGCCGTTGCGGCCGACGAGGGTAATCGTCTCGCCTTCGGCAAGGTCGAGCGAAACGCCGTGCAGCACGTGGCTTTCGCCGTACCAGCCGTTGAGATCGCGGACCTTGAGGAGCGGCTCGGCGCCGTTCGCGCGTTCCGGCTGGCCTCTACTCATCCTCGCTCCCCATATAGGCCTCGCGCACGCGCTTGTCGGAACTGACGGTGTCGTAGTCGCCTTCGGCGAGGATCTCGCCGCGCGCCAGGACGGTGACCCGGTCGCACAGATCGGCGACGACGGAGAGATTGTGCTCGACCATCAGCACCGTGCGGCCCTTGGCGATGCGGCGGATGAGATCGGAAATGCGGCCGATGTCCTCGACGCCCATGCCGGCCATCGGCTCGTCGAACAGAAGCACCGGCGGGTCGAGGGCGAGCGTCGTCGCGATCTCCAGCGCGCGCTTGCGGCCGTAGGGCAGCTCGGCGGCGTCGTGGCCGGCGAAGGCGGAGAGGCCGACGGCGTCGATCAGCCGGTTTGCCTCGTCGTCGAGGCGGTCCAGCACGCGGTTCGACCGCCAGAACTGGGTGTCGAGGCCGGCCTTTCGCTGGAGCGCCACGCGCACGTTGTCGAGAACGGTCAGATGCGGGAACACGGCGGAAATCTGGAACGAGCGGACCAGGCCGAGCCGGGCGACGTCTGCCGGCTTCACCCCGGTGATGTCGTCGCCGCGAAAGAAGATGGTTCCAGAGCTCGGCGTCAGAAACTTCGTGAGAAGGTTGAAGACGGTGGTCTTGCCGGCGCCGTTCGGGCCGATCAGGGCGTGGATCGTGCCTTCGCGCACGTCGAGATCGACGTCGCTCACGGCCCTGAAGCCTAAGAACTCCTTGGTGAGCCCGCGGGCCGACAATATCGCATCTGCCGGGGAAGAACTCATTGCGGTCCTCTTCTCCGGTCGCGGGCCTTCGCTGTGATCCGCATCTTCGTCAGCACTCTTCCGCGCGCCGACCGTCGCAGCCGGACGGGCCGCCGAAGCGGCCGGTCGTGACGGCGGGACTGATCACCGGCAGCGCCATCGCGCTCACCGGCGCGGCACGGCCGGCGATGCCGGCCGCGACCGAGGCTGTCTTGTCCACTCGCATTGTCTGCTCCTCCCGAGCGAAACACGAAAAGTCCGTCGTCCTCCCTGGACTTTCCATTCGCCACGAATGAGAGACAGGCCGGAGGCCGATGTCAACGGCTTCATCGGCAATCGGCGATACGAGCCGGCAGGCTCATACTTTAGGACAATGTCGATTTTGCCGCCGCAGTGACGGGGTGTGGCGCCGAGTTGCATGGGATGATGGCCCGGCGTTCGGGCTTGCTCGCGAAGGATCTCTCCTGCCGTTTGCGGTCTCGCGTCGGACGGGCTTGGGGTCGGCTTCGCCTGGGGGCTGCCGGATCCACGGCCCGTCACCGGCAAGCCAGCGCATCAGCCGGGCGACGACGATATGGCGGTTGATGTCGTAGCGGGCGTCCCGGATGCGGCAAAAGCGCGCCTGGCGTCGCGCCTCCCGGCTGACCTTCTCGGCGATCGTTGCGCGCGTGGCCGCTTCCAGCTTCGAAGGGTCATCCATTCGGCAGGCCCTGGCGAGGTTCGGCCCCTCGGCGCCGTAGCGGCGAAGCGCGGCCTGCAGCTCGAGCCGCTGAATGGCGAGCCGGTCTTGCTCGCGTCTTGCTTCTACCTGACGGCGAATGCGAGCGGCGAAAATTTCAAGAAAGGGGGAAAGGTCATCGGCGGTTGTCATCGCGGAACTCCAGGCGACATGAGAGCCGACCAGCATCGCCCGTTGCCGAGGGGGTGGGGATATCTTCCTTGTTGACCGCAGGAAATTCGCGCCGCACTCTCGGCGCTGTGGTCCGGAAAATATGGAAAAAGGGACCCAGGGAGAATCTTTCAGGACTAGGAAGATATTCACATGTTGGGCAAGTTCGCTTATAAACCTGCGATCATTCCAGCAGGGAGACGGACCCATGCAGTTTCCAAGGCCGCCAGAACGAACCGATGCGACCGAGGGGTGCAACATCGCCCATGCGGTCTGGCGCTGCGACGCGCCGCCGGGCCATGGACCTTCATTCGCCGGCGAAACCTGCTCGCCTTCGCGGGGCCGGCACCGCATGGCCGCTGCCGCATGCCGGCTGGCGCAGGAGATCGCCGCCGTCGGCTTCGATGTGCCCGTCGCCGAGATCCGCCGGCCGAGCCGCGCCGAGAATCGGGCCTGCGACGCGCGCCATGTCGCCATGTACCTGGCCAATACGACCTTCGGCATTTCGCTGAGCCGCATCGCGCTCGCTTTCGGCCGCGACCGCACGAGCATTGCCTATGCCGTTCGCCGGGTCGAGGAATGGCGCGACGACGAGGCTTTCGAGCAGTCGCTGCAGAGACTGGAGGGACTTGCGACGGCTGCCTGCCGGGCCATCGACAGCGGCGTTGCGGTGAAAATGGCCGCGGAGGCGCAGCCATGAGCGGGGGGCCGGGTTTCAACGAGGACGAGACGCCGCTGACGCGGCTTGCGACCCGGCGCGGCCGAGGCGGCGAGCCGTTCCTGGCGCCCGCCGAGGCGATGGCCGGCGAGCGGATCCGGGCGGATTTCACCCGCGGCCAGATGACGCCGTCGCTCGGTCAGCGCTGGGACGCGATGCCGCGCGCGCCACGCCATGGCGGCTCGAACGATCTGTCCGATACCGCGATCGATGCCAGGCGCCGGGTCGCGGAGGCTTGCGAGGCAGTCGGGCCGGAGCTTTCGGGCCTCATCCTCGACGTCTGCTGTTTCCTGAAGGGGCTCGAAAGCGTGGAGCGAGAGCGGCAATGGCCGGCCCGTTCGGCAAAACTCCTCCTCAAGACGGGGCTTGCCATCCTGGCGCGGCACTACGGCTTCGACCGGCAGGGCGGCAGCCGCGAGGGACGCATCCGTCGCTGGCGCGCGCCGAAGGAGGAGGGGGACAGGCCGGGCAGTGGCGCATCACGAGAGACTGCCTCGGGCCGCAATGGCTGAGCCGGCCTGTCCGCGGCGGGCCGTGCTCCCGCCGGCAGGCGAGGGAGGCTGCGGCGCCTCTATCTAGGCGGCGGCCGCCTCGCGCGCATCGGTCTTGATCCGCGTCACCATCGACCGCAAGCCGTTGGAGCGCTGCGGCGTCAGGTGGTCCTGGAGGCCGAGGCGGGAAAACACCGCTTCGGCATCGATGGTCTGGATTTCGTCGGCGCTGCGGCCGGAGAACAGGGCAAGGGCGATCGCAACGAGGCCCTTGACGATATGCGCGTCGGAATCGCCGCGAAAGGTCAGATGGGGCGGGCTCTTTCCGTCGCTCTCGCTCACCAGCCATACTTGGCTGACGCAACCGCGGACCTTGGTCGCGTCGGTCATCTCCTCCGGCGAAAGGTCGGGCAGCGCCCGGCCGAGCTCGATGAGATAGCGGTAGCGATCCTCCCAATCGTCGAGAAGCTCGAAATCCGTGGTGATCTCGTCGATCGTCTGCATGGCCGCTCCGGGAACTTGTAGGCGAAAGTGGCGGAACGAGACTGCGGCGAAGCGCTGTCTCAGACCGATCCGGCTCCGTTGAAGGAAGCCGGCGTCCGCCGACGCTTTCGCCGACATATAGGCGCGATCGGCGAGCCTGTCAGGTCCGGGGCGCGGAAACCGGCAGCGGCACTCGCGTTGCGAGGTGGTGATCGCTTGGCGTCGTCCTCGGCGGCAGCGGGCGGCTTCGCGCAGCCGGCAGATGGTCCGAGAGCGGCGGGGTGCTGGTCTGCGAGGCCGTTTCGGTGCCGCGCGTTCCCTCCGCCCGATCCTGCGGGACCGGGGCAGGCGAAAGGCCGGTGGCCGGAATCGCGGCGGTGGTGATCTTGTCGGTCCGCGGCGACGGCGCGGTGTGTTTGACAGCACTCGCCGCCACGTTGCTCCTCGACGGTTCTGCCTCCTCTTTCGCCGGCTCGGAGCGCTGGCGCCTCGCGACGGCGTCGTCGATGAAACCGTAGGCGATCGCAAGTCCATCGCCGACGCGTTCGCCGGCAAAGCGCGCGACGTCCGCTCCGGCGGCGCATGCGGCCGGCGTGCGATCGCAAATGCCCGAAAGGTCGGACAAGGCGGCCTGGGCTCCGTAGAGCACGGCGAACATGTTGATCGTGGGCTCGCCGTCGCGCGGCTCGCCGCCCGGCACGATCATGGCGATCAGGCCCAGAAAGAAGGCCACCTTGATGACGAAGCGAATCATCGCTCTTTCCCCGTCCGTTCATCCCGGGCCGCGATCCTCGTTCCGTCACGGGTCGCAGCTTCTATTGGGAGAGCATGACAGGCGGAGCGGAATCTCACGTTGAAATTGCGATGAAAATTTTAGGTAATTCCGATTGATTCGGACAAGCGTGAGACCAACGTCTTCGGCGCGACCGTCATCGTCACGGCGTTTACTTTTCATTAACCATGTTCGAAGCCGAGCATCATATGAAAAGCGTAGTTTTCTGGGGAATGCAGGCTTCAGGCCAGCTTGAGGGCGAGCCGGTTTATGGCTTCCTTAATGCGCGCCCGGCATGATCGTGAATGTCGGTTCGAACGCCCCTTTCGGCGAGTTCGGCCGGCTGACAGATGATCTGCCAGGGTGAGACCGAGAATGAGGCAAGCTGCGAAGCGTCCAAAGGACACCGGTTTGCGTGTCTCCCAGGCCGCCGTCCGCTTCATGAATACGCGGCTCGACGAATTCGTCGCGCCCTCGGTCACGAGGGGCGGTGAACGTCGCTTCCAGGCCCGTGTGCTCTGCGTTCTTCTGGCCTTCGCTCTCGGCGGGGCTTTGTGCTTTCCCCTTGTTCTTTTCTTCGGGGCAGCGGCCTCCGTCGCCGCGCTGCCGCTGATACTCGCCGCCGTCGCATTGGCCTCCGCTGCCTGGCTGTCGATCGCCGGACGAGCCGACGCGGTGCTCTGGTTCTGGGGGACGATCGTCTCGATCAGCCTCACCTTGATGGCGCTGAACCGGGCGTTGCCGCCGGAATTTGCCATCGCGGCGCTCGCCATTTTGCCGCTCGAGGCGGGAAACGCGAAGCGCTACCGGCTGGCGGCAGGTCTCGTCGCCGTGTCGCTCGCCTGCGGCGGCCTGCTCGCGGCGACAGCGGCGCTGGAGGAGGCCGGCATGACGGCCGGCAGCCTGCTGCTCGGCCTGACAGCCGTCTTCTACGGCCTGAGGCTCGTCGTTCGCGGCGCTGCGGATCGCGGTCTGGACCGTCACGAGCGTGATGACGACGAGCGGCGGGCGCGCCGCCGGGCGGCCGAGGAATTCGGCACGTTGATCTTCGAGGTCCGCCAGAGCGGGCGGATCGATCACGCGTCTTCGAAAGCCTGCGAGGTCATCGCAGGCGGCGGTCACAGTTGCTCGGGTGACCTGTTCGGCGAGCTCTGCCATGTCGCCGACCGGCTGGCCGTTATGCAGGCGATCGATGATGCGCGCTCCGGCAATCGGCCGGCGCCTTTCGCGGCGAGGCTGAAGGTGGCAGAAGGGCGTTTCTGCAGCTTCGGTCTGACCATCCGCCAGCTTGGCCCGCTCGCGCAGGACGGCGACGACGACCGCGATGTCCTCGTCATCGCCGAAAGCCTCGTTCTGGCGCCGGAATCCGACCTCAGCGCCGATCTCGAGGCGGCGTGCAAGGCCTCGGCTGCCAAAAGCCAGTTCCTGGCGACGGTCAGTCACGAATTGCGTACGCCGCTGAACGCCATCATCGGCTTTTCGGACGTTCTCGACCACGAGTATTTCGGCGGATTCGAAAGCGTGAAGCAAAAGGAATATGTCGGTCTGATCCGCCAGTCGGGCCAGCATCTTCTGTCCATCGTCAACACGCTGCTCGATGTCTCGAAGATCGAGGCCGGACGCTACGACCTCGATCCCGAGACGTTCGATCTGTCGGTCCTGATGCGGGAAATCGGCGATCTGATGCGTGAGGAGGCCCGCTGCAAGGGCTTGCGCCTGGACGTGAGGCCGGCGCGGGGTCTGGAACTCGTCGCCGATCGCAGGGCCTGCCGGCAGATCCTCCTCAATCTCGTCTCCAATGCCCTGAAGTTCACCGAGAGCGGCGTCGTCACCGTGGAAAGCCGCCTTTGCGGGTCCGACTGCGAGATGCTTGTCAGCGACACCGGCATCGGCATCGCCGAAGCCGATATCGGTCGCCTCGGTGCGCCCTTCGTTCAGCTTTCCTCCGGACTGTCGCGCCGGTACCAGGGAACCGGCCTCGGTCTCTCCCTCGTCAAGGGTCTCGCCGAGCTGCATGGCGGCGCGATGAGCGTCACGAGCCAGCCCGGTGTCGGGACCATGGTCACCGTTCGTGTGCCGGTCGATGGTCCGTCGGCCGACCTTGAGCCTTCCGCCTCTACCCCTGAAAACATCGTCGCGTTGAGTGATGCCCGCAGCAAAACGAACTTCCAAGCGCAGATCCGTGAAAAAAGACGCTCGGCCTGAAGGCCTGCTCGACGCGGTCGCGACGCTCTCGACGCGCGGTGCCATGGGCGCCCTGCGCGCCGTTGCGCGGCGTCCGGCGCTGTCGTCCGGCATCGCGGCCTTTGGCGTGATCTTCGCCAGCGTCTCGATCAACGGCCTCTACGAACAGAGCGGCCGGCATCCCAATCCGATGCTGGTGACGCGCAAGGTGCAAGAGCCTGCGCCAGCCGAGAACGTCGCATCGGCGTCCTCGCAGGCGGCTCAAGACGCCGTGCGCCAGCCTCGTTCGGCAGCGCTCTCGCAGGATCGCGTGGCTGGCGCATTCGCCCGCGCGGCGGGCGAGGACGCGTCCTCGGCCGAAGCGACAGAGAAGACGGCGTCGGCGGATCGTTCCGGCGTTCCGGCGCCCGCGCCGCGGCCTTTGCCGCAGCCCGATCCCGAACAGACCGCCTCGATCACGGCGCACCAAAGCGGGCGTGTCGTTCCAACACCCCATGCTGCGGCCCGTGGCCACGGCGCGGCTTCGTCCGGCCGTTTCGCATCGCTCAGCGAGGCGGAGCGGGTGAAGCGCATCCAGGCGGCGCTTGCCTCGGCACAGGTCGCCGATCTTTCCGTCGATGGTATTCTCGGCGAGAAGACCAAGGCCGCGATCCGCACCTTCGAAGCTCTGGAGGGCATGGACGTCACCGGCAAACCGGATGCCAAGGTCCTGCAGCGGCTTGCCGAAATCGGCCTCGTGCAATAGAGCGCCGTGCGTCCGAACGGACGCAGAAAGGAAGCCCAGCCTTTCAGACTACCGCATCATGCGTTCCAGAAATCGATTTCGATTTTCGGGCCGATGCTGTAAGCCCCGCTGCGTGCGGATCACCAGCGAACTCTTTGTCGCCCAACTCACCCGCCGTCTGTTCCAGGACGGCGAGTTTGCGACCGTCATTCGCCGCGGGGCGGAGGCGGCGGGCGCAATCTTCATCGTTGCGCGATCGCGGGAGGGGGGCTTGCGTCTGTTCGGGCCGGCCGTCCAGAGCCTGTTCGAGGAGGACGGCTTGCGTCGCTTCATGGAAGAGCCGGCAAACGACGACGCCGCGCTGGAAGCGAGATTCCTGCGCGAAGCGCGGTTCGATCCGGATTTCTGGGTGATCGAGATCGAGACGGCAGAGCCCGAAAGATTCCTCGAGATCGTCGAAGGCTGACATTCGACGGGAAGAGCCGGCAGATCCCTTTTTCGAGTGCGGGCCGGAGCCCGCCGGCCGCGTTTCGCTGCTTCGCAGCGTGGGAGACGCAATCGGCTTGATCTCGAAACTTACGACCGGCTCAGGCGCTTGCGGTCGCGTGATTATCGGCGACGGTGCTGCCAAGGATCCTTGCGAGATTTTTGTCGACCTCATGGGCGACCTTGTCGGCCGGCAGCGGCTGCGAGAACAGATAACCCTGGACCTCGTCGCAATGGCGGCTTGCAAGGATCGTCAGCTGTTCGACGGTTTCGACCCCCTCGGCGACGACCGACAGGTTGAGAGCCCGGCCGAGATCCATCACCGCCTCGGCGATCGCGAGCGAACTCTTGTCGGTGGCGAGGTTCATGATGAAACTGCGGTCGATCTTGATCGTGTCGAAGGGGAAGGCACGCAGATAGCTCAGCGACGAATAGCCGGTGCCGAAATCGTCGAGAGCCAGCCGGATTCCGCGGCGCTTCAACGCCTTGAGAACGGTCAGAGCGCGGTCGCGGTCTTCCACAAGGATGCTTTCCGTCAACTCGATCTCGAAACGATCGGGAGGAAAGCCGACGTCTTCAAGGATCGCGAGAACGTTTTCGACGAAGTCGCGGGTGCGTAGCTGGTGGCCGCTGACATTGACGGAAATCGGCGCGCCGCCGAGTTTGTCGAGGCTCTGCCGGCAAGCCTCGCGGATCACCCAGTTGCCGATCTCGTTGATCTTGCCGGATTGTTCGGCGATCGGAATGAAGAGGCTTGGCTTTATCTCGCCGCGCTTGGGATGATGCCAGCGAGCGAGCGTCTCGTAGCTGACGAAAGACCCGCATTTCAGGCCAACCCGCGGTTGGAAGGCGAGGGACAGTTCGCCGCGCTCGACCGCCTGTGCGAGATCGGCATCGAGTTCGCGCCGAGCCTTGAGATCCGTGTCCATGCCCGGCTCGAAGCCGGCGAAGGTATTCCGGCCGTTGCGCTTGGCGTGGTAGAGCGCAACGTCGGCCCGCGAAATCAGCGCTTCCTGTTCCACCGCATCTTGCGGCGCGAGGGCAAATCCAACGCTTGCGCCGGGACGGATCTTGGCGCCGTTGCCGATATCCACCGGCTGCGACATTGCGCGAACGATGCGGAAAGCCAGATCGGCGACCTGATTGCGGAAGGAAATCTCCGTGAGCACGATCGCGAATTCATCACCGCCGAGGCGAGCGACAAAACTCGTCGGTCCGGCCGCCTCGCACAACCGGCTCGCCGTGGCGCGCAGAACGGCGTCGCCGGCCGGATGGCCGTAGAGATCGTTGATATCCTTGAAGTGGTCGAGATCGATGCTGATCAGGGCAGCGCTGCTTCCGGTCTCCCTGGCCTTCAGGATGATCGCATCGAGCCGGCTGGTGAAGAGAGCCCGGTTGGGCAGGTGGGTCAGCGGATCGTGGTGGGCGGTGAAGCGAAGCTTTTCCTCGGCGACCTTGCGCTCGCTGATGTCCGCGAAGGCCATGACGCGCGCGGCGGCGCCGCGGATGACGATCGCTCTCGATCGCACCTCGACCGGAATCGCGACGCCATCATGGCGCCGAAGCCGCAGTTCGAAAACCTTATTGACATCCGAAGCCATCACCTGCGCGAGGATTGCCTCGCTTCCGGGGCCGACGAGGTCGGCGACGGGCGAACCGGCAAGCGCCATGACGGGGCGATCGAGCATTCGAGCGAAGGCCGCGTTCATGTCGACGACCCGGCCATCGATGACGACGGCCAGTCCCTCGAAGGCGGCGTCGCCGATCGCCGCTAGACGCTCGGCCTCCTGCGTCGTGCGCCGCAGGGCTTCGGAGTCTCGCTTGGCGATCTCGGAATTTTCGATTTCGTCGAGAAAGGCGTTGAACAAGCGGGTCACCTGCTCGACCTCGTCGCCGATCTCGACCGGCAGGCGGTGGCTGAGATCGATGCGCCCCGAGATATAGGCGGAGAGGGCCGTCTCGAGGCTGCCCGTGCCGAGCACGGCGCCGTGCTCTGCCTGGTTCAAGCCACGTTCCTCGTCGGCCGGGCTGACCCGTATCGGCTCGATGCGATCGGCGAGCTTGAAGAAGAGATAGGCGATCGGGAAGGTCCAGAGGAAATTGATGCCGGCTCCCGCGGCCTGGATGCCGAATTGCGCCATGCGGCCGCCTTCGACGAGCATCTCGCTCGGAGCCAGGAGAGCGGGGCCGAGGGTGCCGACGATGCCGGCAAAGCCGTGACAGCCAATGGCTCCGACGGCGTCGTCGATGCCGCAGCGTTCGACGAGGTCGTTGCCGACAATGGCGATCAGGCCACCGGCAAGACCGACTGCCATCGCGCCGAAGCCGTCCAGGACATGGCAGCCGGCGGTGACCGCGACGAGACCTCCAATGAGGCCGCAGATCGGCAATTCCGGCATTGTCATGCCGTCATATCGCCATAGCCCGTAGAGATAGCCTGCCGTCCCGCCGCAGGCTGCCGCGAGGACTGTGTTGGCGACGATACCCGCGATTGCGGGCGTCGCGTGGATGGTGGAGCCGCCATTGAAGCCGATCCAGCCGACGAAGATGATCATGGCGCCGGCCGTGGCCAGAACGACGCTGTGGCCCTGGATGCGCCGCGGCGTGCCGTCCGGCATGAACCGCCCGATACGCGGACCGAGGACGATACAGGCCGCAAGCGAGATCCAGGCGCCGGTCGAGTGGACGACCGTGGATCCGGCGAAATCGATGAAACCCGCATTGGCAAGGAAGGCGGAGCGGCTGGGATGGAGCGCGTTGCCCCATGCCCAGTGGGTGAAGATCGGGTAGATCAGGGCGGCGATCAGGATCGTGACGACGCCATAGACGGCAAGCCGCAAACGCTCGGCCGCTGCGCCCGAGACGATGGTCGCCGCGGTTCCGCAGAACATCACCTGGAAGGCGAAGAAGGCGAGCTCTGACGGTGTCAGGTCGCTGAGGAAGGCAAAGCGTCCGTCGTGGCCGAACCCCAGCCCGCTGTCGCGCCCGAAGGCCAGCATGAAGCCGAGGGCCGCGAATGCGACGATCGACAGGAGAAGATCGAGGAGGTTCTTCTGGGCGACGTTGATCGAGTTCTTCGAGCGGACGAGGCCGGCTTCCAGAAGGAGGAAACCGATCTGCATCAACAGGACGAGGCCTGCCGAGATGAGCACCCAGACATGGACGTCGTCACCGCCATGCCTCACGATCGACGTGTCGACCCCTGTAGCGTGAGCGGTGTTGCTGCAAACGAGGTAGAGTGCGACCGTGAAAATGGGATATCGCATAACCAAACCATGCCAGTAACGCTGGACATATCTGAACGGGTTTTTATGAAGTTTGACTGAATATCTTTACACATAACCAGTCTGGAGCGGCGATCTCGCGATCCGGACAGTGACGGACGGCCGCCGCCTGGAATTCTACGAAGACTTTCGCCGCAAGGCGGACGGCAACTTTGGGTGACCCGGCCGCAGGCGAGGTCATCAGGTCCAATCAGGTCTGGGGTCGCATTCGCCGCGCTGGCCAGATGCCGATCTCGTCGTCGATCGCCTGCCGCATGGACCGCACATGGTCCGGCGTGGTGCCGCAGCATCCGCCGACGATCCGGGCACCGGCGCCGATGGCGCGTCTTGCATAAGCGGCCATGGCTGCGGGTCCAACTGCATATTCGGCTTTCCCGTCGACCAGGACGGGCAGTCCGCAGCTTGCCTTGACCGCGAGGGTCTGGCCGTCGCTTCGGAGCATGGCACCGGCACTGGCGAGTGTCGTCCCGGGGCCTTCACAGCAGTTGGCACCGATTGCCAGAGGCGGTACCGGCAAGCCGTCAAAAGCGGCGGCAAAACCGGCAGGCGACAGCCCGGCGGGTGTCAGCCCATCCGAGCCGAAACTCGCCGTCGCGACATAGGCAAGTCCCGCCGCGATCGCTGCCTTTGCCGCTGCGCGAGCCTCGCTCGCCGTCACCATCGTCTCCAGCCAGAGGAAGTCGGCACCGCCAGCTTGCAATCCGGCGATCTGCTCGGCGTAGATTTGCGCGGTCTCGCCGTCGTCTTCGATGCTCTGGTTGATGGCGGGCGGCTGGCGCCAGGTCGGTCCAAGCGATCCGGCGACGAAGACGCGCCGCGCTGCGCGATCCGCGGCCTGCCGCGCCAGTTCCGCGGCACGGCGGTTGAGCTCGAAACACCGTGTCGCGGCGCCCCACAGCGAAAGACGTGGCGGATTGGCGCCGAAGGATGCGGTCAGGATGATGTCCGAGCCTGCCGCAACGAAGCCATGATGAAGCGCCGCGATCGCGTCCGGCCGGTCTTCCAGCCAGCCTTCCGGGGCGCTGCCGGGTGAAAGACCTGCCGACAGAAGGTTCGTCCCGATCGCGCCGTCCGCCAGCATGACGGTGTCATCCAGAAGGCCAAGGGTCGGCGATAGGGTCATGGCGGGTCGTGCCGCTCGCTCTCACTGCGTTGGAATGCCGCGGTCTCCGAAGGTTCGGGCCGCCCGGCGACAAGTTCCGAGACAGGCTCGGATGGTCAATTAGCGCGTCTCGCTAGGGAAGCAGGCCGCTTCCGAACGCGAAGACTGGCCTGTCGCCGCAGGAGCGATCAGCAGGGGATCGAAACCGATGTATGAGCGCTCCGTGAAGCGTTTGGAAGACCCGGAACTCATCGGCGCCCTTGTCGGCGCGCTGCTCAAGGCGGGCTATGGCCGCGAGACGATCGAGGAAGCGCTGATCCGTCAGGCGCCGGTCGATCTCGATCTTCTCGCAGAGTGCTATCAAAAGCTCACGCAGGCGAGCGCTGCAATGCATGCGGATGTCAGTCGGCCGGCCGTTCCGGGTGCGCAGCGGGCGGCCTGACCGCCCACGCCACCACCGGTCCTGCCGACGATCGATTGCGATCTCCGGCAAGCGCGATCCGTTGAATCGGAAATTTCCAGCATTCCGTCCCGCGTCCCGATCAGCACGCGGCGCTCGCCGCTGACCTTGACCGGCCGCCCGAAGGCAGCCGGCAAGTCGTTCGCCGTTTGCAACAGCCGCCAAGGCTATCGGGCAGCGTCGTCCTCGACGACGTCTTTCAGGACCGGCGTCGCCATTCCCGCCATGACCGAACGCATCGTCAGGGTTCCGATCGAGTCGCCCGTCTCGTCGACCACATGGGCTCGATCGCTATCCTCTTCGGTCATGCGGCGGGCGACCTCTTCGAGCACCGTCCCTTCCTCGACGCGGATGCTGCCCGAGGCCGGCTGGCCGGGCGGCGCCGGCGTATCCATGATCGTCTCCGCCTGGATCACCCGGCCGCGATTCACCTCGCGCACGAAGGACGAGATGTATTCGTCGGCCGGATCGAGCACGATCTGCTGGGCCGTGCCCTGCTGGACGATCTCGCCGTCTCTCAGGATGGCGATCTGGTCGCCGAGACGCAGGGCCTCGTCGAGATCGTGGGTGATGAAGACGATGGTCTTGGCGAGCTCCTTCTGAAGATCGAGAAGGACGCTCTGCATGTCGGTGCGGATCAGGGGATCGAGGGCGGAGAAGGCCTCGTCCATGAGAAGGATGTCCGCATCCGTCGCCAGCGCCCGGGCAAGGCCGACGCGCTGCTGCATGCCGCCCGAAAGCTGGGCGGGGTAGTTGTCCTCGTAGCCCGCGAGACCGACCCGCTCGATCCAGCGCATGGCGCCGTCGCGCTGTTCGCTCGCCGACTTGCCCATCACGTGAAGCCCGTAGGCGACATTGTCGATCACCGTCTTGTGGGGCAGAAGCCCGAAACGCTGGAAGACCATCGAGATCTTGTGGCGGCGAAATTCGCGCAGATCCTTGTCGGACATCTGCAGGACATCGACGCCGTCGACGATCACCTCGCCGGCGGAAGGCTCGATCAGCCGGTTGAGATGGCGGATCAGGGTCGACTTGCCGGAGCCGGAAAGCCCCATCACGACCTGGATCGAAGCCGGCTTCATGTCGATGTTGATGTCCTTCAGGCCGAGGACGTGTCCGTGCTCGGCCAAAAGATCGGTCTTCGACATTCCCGCCTTGACCTTTTCGACCATCTCGCGGTCGCGTTGGCCGAAGATCTTGTAGAGGTTGCGGATCTTGATTGCCGGCTCAGCCATGTGACGCCTCCCGGTGGCGCTGCAGCCGCTTTCCGTAGGCCTGGCTGGTGCGGTCGAAGATGATGGCGATGGCGACGATGGCGAGGCCATTGAGGACGCCCTGGGTGAAATACTGATTGGTGATCGCCTGAAGAACCGGCTGGCCGAGCCCCCTGACGCCGATCAGCGATGCGACGACGACCATGGCGAGCGCCATCATGATGGTCTGGTTGATGCCCGCCATGATGGTCGGCAGCGACAGGGGAAGCTGGACCTCGACGAGCTTTTGCCAGCCGGAGGAGCCGAACGCGTTCGCCGCTTCCAGTACCTCCTTGTCGACGAGGCGGATGCCGAGATTCGTCAGGCGGATGATCGGCGGCATGGCGTAGATGACGACGACGAGGAGGCCGGGGATCAGGCCGATGCCGAGCAGCATGACGATGGGGATGAGATAGACGAAGGACGGCATCGTCTGCATGACGTCGAGGATCGGATTGACGACCGCCTGCAGCTTGTCGGAGCGCGACATCAGGATGCCGATCGGCATGCCGATCAGGATCGACATCAAGGTGCAGACCGTGATGATCGACAGCGTGCGCATCGTGTCTTCCCACATGCCGAACAGGCCGATGAGGATGAGCGCGACGAAGGTGCCGACGCTGATCTTCACGGAGCGGCTGGAGAACCAGACGATGGCGACGATCGCCGCGATCACGATCCACCAGGGGGTATGGATCAGGAGGTTTTCGAACCAGAGCAGAAAGTCGAGCAGCGGCCGGAAGAAATTCTCGATCGCGTCGCCCCATTCGCGCGAGAAGGCGCGATATTCCTGATCGATGGAACGGGACATCAGCCGCAAGGTGCGGCCGGCGATCTGTGGAAATTCGACCAGCCAGTCAGGCAGGCCCTCGAACAGCGATTGCACGTGTCAGGTGTCCTTTCTTGGCGGAGCTTGTTGCTCCGTTCGGATTGTTTCCTTGAGCAGCGGCGCGAGCCACATGCCAAAAACCCCGGACGGCGGTCACCGTCCGGGGTCTCGATTAAAGCCGGAACAGAGCCGAGAGCGTCGCCAGCCGGACACCATTTCGGTGCCGATGGCATCTAACGGCGTCGTCAAACAACGCCATCCCTCCCGGTGCAGTGGCTGCTTCGCTCAAATCAAAGCGAATCCTTGATCTTCTCGGCCGCTTCCGGCGAGACCCACTTCGACCAGATGTCCTCGTTGTTCTCGAGGAAATAATAGGCCGTGTCCTCGCCCGTCGCCTGGTTGTCTTCCTTCCAGGCGAGCAGCTTGTTGACCGTGTCGTTGCCCCAGGAGCGGGTGTTGAGGTATTCCTTGACGCCGTTGGTCATCTTCTCGACCTTCGGAGTGACGATCGTGTAGACCTCGGACTTGGTCCAGGCGTTCTTCTTGGGATCGGCGCAATCGGCGACGGTCGTGCAGTTCTGCCATTCCTGCGGATCGTGCTTCACGTCGAAGTCGAGCTTGACCATCGGGTACTTGCCGAGGATCGCGGTCGGCGCCCAGTAGTAGCCGAACCACGGCTCTTTCTTCTCGTAGGCGTTGGCGATCGAGCCGTCGAGGCCGGCGGCCGAGCCGGTGTCGACGAGGACGAAGCCCTTGTCGCCGGCGCCATAGGCCTTGAAGAGGTTCGCCGAGGTGATCTGGCAGCCCCAGCCGGCCGGGCAGTTGTAGAAGGCGCCCTTGGACGGATCTTCCTTGGAGGGGAAGAGCTCGGGATGGTCGAAAGCATCCGCGACCGTTTTGATCTCGGGGTGCTCCTTGGCCATGTATTCGGGAATCCAGAAGCCTTCCTCGCCGCCGTCGGATAGGACCTCGGCGCCGAATGCAACCCGCTTTTCTTCCGCCGCCTTGTCGATCTGCTCGCGGAACTGGTTCACCCACATTTCGGGGGCGACGTCGGGCTCTTCCTTCTCCGTCATCGAGGCGAAGGTCGGCATCGTGTCGCCGGGCACGAGATTTGCCGTGCAGCCGTAGCCTTCCTCGAGAATGATCTTGTCGATCGAAGCCATGACCTCGGCCGACGCCCAGTTCATGTTGGAGATCGTCAGGTCGCAGCTGTCTTGCGCCTGCGCGTTTGAAGAAAAGCCAAGCAGAGTAGCGGCGAAAAGAGACGATGCGAGAAGCGTCTTCATATGTTCTCCCTGTGTAGGTCGAAATGGACAAGTATCGTCCTTGATACCTGCTGAATATAGCCACGAAGGTTGGTGCGACAGACGAACTGATTGCCGAATTGCGTCCGCGAGCCACCGACGATCATGCTGATACAGCGGCGAAACTAGACTGCATGGCGCGCAATGCCAACCGGGCAGGACATAATTTTACCGGAAAGCTGGCTGTTGCCGGTCGATGCGCTGATTTGCCACCAGTCGTGACTGGCGGCCGATCGGGCAGTCTGCGTGATGCTCCAGCTCTCGAGCGGCCGCGTCGTCTGCGCTGCCGTCCTGCCACCGGATGTCAGACGGAGCCGGGCTTTGGGCCGGCAAGACGCGCCGGCGGGCGAAGGGTGATTGAACCGGGGACGGCAAAGGTATATTGCACTGCACAATGACGGTCGCTTCGGCCGACGCCTGACGCAGGGCGTCCGTGTCCGAAAATGCCGATGAAGTGACCGGGGGCGGGCGCGGCACGGGCTTGACGCCGCAAAAGTCAGACATCCCGTGTCCGGAGACCGCACGTGCTTGACGCCGACCCATGTGATCCCGCGCTCCTCCCGCCGGATGGCGAGCCGGAGCACGACGCTGCGGCAGGTGGCTCAAAGACCGATGAAACGAGCCCGGGCGCGTTTCACACGCTGATGGCGATGGCCTGCGAAGTGCCGGTCGTTCTTTCCCTGCGCATTCCGCTCCTCATCGGAGAAACTGCCATCTTCTCGCCGGTCGATCGCGAGGAGACGCGTCTGTCGCTTTCGGAGAAATCCGGCGCTTTCTTCGAGGGCGTGGCTGCCGCCCAAGCCGCAACACTCGCGGCTTTCCTGGCGCTTCAGGCCGAAACGATCAGCGGCCGGCTCTTTCCATGGCATATGTTCGAAGCGGCCGATATGATCTTCGCGGCCGGTCTCGCGCCGAGCCTTACGCGTTTGCAGGCGAATGGCGATCGCCTGTCGGCGCAGGGCTGAGCCGGGTCAGCCGGGTAGAAAAGATGGTTTCAGCTGCGCGTCGCAGCTTGGCCCTCCCGGCACACAGCGGGCCGGCACGAGGCAGGTGTCACGTCCCCGATCGATGCCTCTGCACAAAAATTCGATCCGGTTCGGGCAAGTAAAGAGAACGGTAACCGCCTTTCGCTAGAACTGTCTTCGACACCGGATGTGGCTGGCTTCGAAGTTGGTTTCGCGTATCGCGGCGGCACATCCGGTGTTTTCCCGTCTATTTCGGACGCCCCGTCGCTGCTTTTGCTTCTGTTTTCGGGCAAAGCAACACCGCGCAATCATATGCGTGTGAAAATATTCAAATGCAGTCAGAGATTGCATTTAGCCGAGAAGAGCCGCGGCCTGCCTTTCGTCGAGCGGTTCGGGTCTGTCGCAGCTTGGGCCGATCTCGACACGGGCCTGCGATTTCGCCGCCTCGTCGATCCCCGCAATGACGGCGAGCACGTGCAGCGCGACGTCGCCATTTGCCCGGTGCGGCCGGCCGGTCTCGATGGCGTCGGCCATTTCGGCGATACCGAGGCCGCGATAGTTCGCGTAGCGATCTTCGCCCTGTGGCCAGTTGGCGCGGCCGAAGGCCCGATCGCTCGTCGCGGTCGTTTCCCAGTCCCCACGCGCGATGGCCGTCCGCACCTTGCCCCCGAACCAGTTCGGATCGGGAAGTCGCATCGAGCCCTGCGTGCCATGGATTTCCAGTGGCCGCAGGCCATGACGCCAGACGTCCCAGCTTGCGAGGAAGGTGATCTGTGCCCCGCTCTCGAAACAGAGCAGCGCCTGCACCGATGTCAGGACCTCGACGGCGATCTCCCGGCCCCTGATCGGCGAATGGGGCGTCGTCACCGTCCGCGTGTCGAAGGCCGCCATGCCGGCCGCCTGAACGCTGGCGACCGGCCCGAGCAGATTGACCAGCGTCGTCAGATAATAGGGCCCCATGTCGAAGACCGGCCCGCCGCCCGGTTTGAAGAAGAAGGTCGGGTCGGGATGCCAGAATTCCATGCCGTGCGAGAGAACCGCGGCGGTGCCGAGAACAGGGCGTCCGATCACGCCGGCGTCGATCTGCCGCCGCGTCTCGCGCATGGCCGCGCCGAGCACCGTGTCCGGCGCGCTTCCGACCCTCAGGCCTTTCGCCCGGGCGGTTTCGACAATCGCCATGCCGTCCTCCAGCGTGGCTGCCAGCGGCTTTTCGCAATAGACGTGCTTGCCGTTTTCGAGCGCCGCGAGGGAAATCTCGGCATGGGCCGCGGGGACCGTCAGATTGAGGACGATGTCGATGTCGTCACGGCCAAGGAGTTCGGCGACGCTCACCGCCTCGATCCCGTATTTCTCCGACTGCCGCATTGCGGCTTCCGGCTTGAGATCGGCGCAGGCGACGAAGCGGATGCCGGGAAAGCGCGGGGCGTTGATGAGGTAGATGTCGGAGATGTTGCCGCAGCCGACGAGGCCGATGCGTAGGGTCATGGTTCGGGCTTTCTGGGTCAGGAGGCGTTTGCGCCGGACAATTGTCGCATCTTCGCTGCGCTGACGCGCGCAAAGCGGCCAAAATCCGATGGATTGTCGTGTTCTGCGATCATCATGGTCGCGCCACAGGCGACCGAAAGCGGCCAGAGCCGGTCCCAGTCCACGATGCCGGTGCCGACGTCGGCCCAGCCGTCCTCGTCGAGATTTTCGCCCTCGGGCGCGATGTCCTTGACGTGGACCGTCACGATGCGGCCGGCGAAGCGCTCGATCCACTCGGCCGGATCGCCGCCGGCGCGCACGATCCAAGCCGCGTCGGCCTCCCAAAGGACGCCGTCTGCGAGGATCAGCTCGATCGGATAGATGCCGGATGGAAGTGCCACGAATTCGAAATCGTGGTTGTGCCAGGCAAGGCGCAGACCCTCGTCATTGCATTCGGCGGACAATTCGGCGAGCCTTTGGCCGAGTTCACGCCAGCCGGCCTCGTCCCTCGGCCTTGCGTCGGGGACGAGATAGGGGATCACCACCGTTTCGATGCCGAGCGTGCGGCAGAGTTCGACGACCCGGTCGAAATTCTCCTCGGCGAGGGTCAGATCGAAATGGCCGCTCCTTGCGGTGAGGCCGGCCTCGTCGAGCGCCTTGCGGAAGGCCGTCGCATCCTCGTAGTTCGGCCGATAGGTCTCGACATTGGTGAAGCCGGCCTCGGCCAGCGTCTTCAGGACATTCGCCTCGGGCGGAGCGTTGCGGGCGGAATAGAGCTGGAAGGAAATCGGCGCGGTGGGTGCCATCGTGTGGTCCTCGATCGAATGGGGAGGGGTCAGAGCCGAAGGTCGGTCTTGTCGTCGAACAGGCAGGCATTGGCGGGGTCGAAGCCGAAGCGGATGGTTTCGCCGGGGCGGATCTCGGTCTCGCCGTCGGTGCGGATGGTGAGCGGAGCCCCGGCGAAGCTCGTCCAGACGATCGTGTCGGCACCCATCGCCTCGACGAGGTCGACCTTGCCTTCGGCTGCGAAGGCGGCGTCCGGCTGATCGCCGAGGGTGATGTGCTCGGGCCGGATGCCGAATGTCACTTCCCGCTTGCGGGATATCGCTTCCTTGTTGGCGGGGCGGGTGGAGAACTCGTAGCGCTCCAGCGGGACGGTCGCGCCGTCGAGCTGGACGACGGGCCGGTCCGCCTCGCGCTCCAGCCGTCCGGAGAAGAAGTTCATCGAGGGCGAGCCGATGAAACCGGCCACGAAACGGTTGACCGGCCGGCGGTAGATCGCTTTCGGCGGTCCGAGCTGCTGGACGACGCCGCCGCGCATCACGGCGATGCGGTCGGCCAGCGTCATCGCCTCGATCTGGTCGTGGGTGACGTAGACCATGGTGTTGCCGAGACGCTGGTGCAGCTTTTTGATCTCGACGCGCAGTTCGTTGCGCAGCTTGGCGTCGAGGTTGGACAAGGGCTCGTCGAAAAGGAACACGTCGACGTTTCTGACCAGCGCCCGGCCGATGGCGACGCGCTGGCGCTGGCCGCCGGAGAGCTCGGCCGGCCGGCGCTTCAACAGGCCGTCGAGCTGAAGGAGTTCGGCGACGCGCTTGACCCGGGGCGCGATCTCGGCCTTCGGCAGGCCGGCGATCCTGAGGCCGAAGGAAAGGTTCCTCTCGACGCTCATGCGCGGATAGAGCGCATAGGACTGAAACACCATGCCGATGCCGCGATCCTTCGGCTCGGCCCAGGTGACGTTCCTGCCGTCGATCCAGATCTCGCCGTCGGCGATGTCGAGAAGGCCGGCGATGGCGTTGAGGAGGGTCGACTTGCCACAGCCCGACGGTCCTAGGAGGACGAGGAACTCGCCGGGGGCGATGTCGAGGTCGAGGCCGGTGATCACCTTGTGGGCGCCGAAGGCGATGTCGAGCTCACGCACCGAGACCGAAGGCTCGCCAGCCTGCGCCCCGGCAGCACCGGCCGTTTGCGGGTAGCCTTCGCGGTCTTCGGCGGTGCGGACGGAGGTGGCGCTTGTCTGGCTCATCCCTTCACGGCTCCCGCTGCGATGCCACGGACGAACCAGCGGCCGGATACGAAATAGACGAGGAGCGGGACGGCGGCGGTGAGGATCGTCGCCGCCATGTTGAGATTGTATTCCCGCTCGCCATAGGTGGAATTGACGACGTTGTTCAGCTGCACCGTCATCGGCAGGTTGTCGCGGCCGGCGAAGACCAGGCCGAGGATGAAGTCGTTCCAGATGTTGGTGATCTGCAGGATCGCCGCGACGATGAGGATCGGCGTCGACATCGGCAGCATGACGTTCCAGAAGATCCGGAAGAAGCCGCCGCCATCGACTCGTGCGGCGTTGAACAGCTCGACCGGCAGGCCGGCATAGAAGTTGCGGAAGATCAGCGTCATGATCGGCAGGCCGAAGATGACGTGGACGATGACGATGCAGGAAAGCGTGTTGTAGAGGCCGACCATCGAGAAGGCCCGGACCATCGGATAGAGGAAGATCTGGTAGGGCAGGAAGGCGCCGAGCAGGAGGACCGCAAAGAGGATGTCGGCCCCCTTCACCCGCCAGAAGGAGAGGGCGTAGCCGAGGAGGGCGCCGGCCGCGATCGAGGCGATGGTGCTCGGCACGGTGATGATGACGGAGTTCCAGAAGCCGACACGGATGCCCTCGCAGTCGAGCCCGGTGCAGGCGCTGGACCAGGCCTTGGCCCAGGCGGAAAGATCGAGGCTTTGCGGCAGGGCGAAGATCGAGCCGTCGCGGATTTCCGGCATCGATTTCAGCGAGGTCAGGACCATCACCACGGCGGGCAGGAGGAAGAAGGCCGCGGCGACGACGACGAAGCCGTAGAGCCCGATCCGTCCGATCGTCAGGGTTTTGGGCTTCCGGCCACGCGCGGTCGTTCCTTCGCGGGTCGTGCCCCGGCTCGTGGGGCGCTCGCCCCGGTCGCGCTCGCCCCGGTCGAAGGCCAGACGGGCGCTCTCGGCATGGGGACCGCGAGGCGTGGCGGTTTCGGTGCTCACGCCGTTCCTCCCACCCGCGCCTTGCGGAAATATTCGGTGTAGATCCATGGCACGAGGACGGCGGCGACGGTGATCAGCATCACGGTCGCGGCGGCCGTTGCGAGGCCGATGTTCTGGCGGGTGAAGAGATTGTCCATGACGAATTTCGCCGGCATGTCCGAGGATATGCCCGGCCCGCCATTGGTCAGCGCCACCACCAGGTCGAAGGCCTTGACGACGCTGATCGCCAGAAGCACGACGGCGGTAACGATGAGTGGCCTCAACATCGGGACGATGACGAAGAGATAGACCCGCCAGGCGGGGATGCCGTCGATGCGCGAGGCCTTCCAGATTTCCTCGTCGACGCCGCGAAGCCCGGCCAGCATCAGCGCCATGACGAGGCCGGAGGCCTGCCAGAGCCCGGCAAGGACGAGCGCATAGATCGCCATGTCGCGATCCACCGCCCAGGCGAAATCGAAACTCGTAAAACCCCAGTCGCGCACCGCTTTCTGGATGCCGAGACCGGGATTCATCAGCCACTGCCAGATCAGGCCGGTGACGATGAAGGACATGGCGTAGGGATAAAGAAACACGGTGCGCAGCGTGTTCTCGAAACGCACTCGTTGGTCCAGAACGACGGCGAGGAGAAAACCGAGGACGAGGGCGCCGCCGATGAACAGAACGCCGAAGATCACGGCGTTCTGCATGGAGACCGACCAGCGGGTCGAACCGAACAGCCGCTCGTATTGGGCAAAGCCGACATATTCATCGACGGGCAGGAGCTTGGACGCCGTGAACGAGATCTGCACGGTCCAGAGCATGGTGCCGACATAGGCGGCCAGCACCACCGCCCAGAAGGGTAAAAGAACGAGGGTTGCGGTGTTCAGCCGCTTGCGCTGCGCCGCCATGGCACATCATCTCCCGGAACGAAGCTGTCTGAGCGGGCAGGCCCGCTCGGTCGCGGCATCCGGCTTGCCGGATCGGCGCGGCGCGAAAGGCGCCGGCCGGTCTCGGCAATCCGTGTCAGCCTTCGAGTTCGAAGGCATTGACGAAGCCCTCGATCATGTCGTCGGGGCTGGCCGAAGGATTGTTCCAGAACTGCGTGATGACGTCGTCCACCGCTCCGGCAAGGCTCGCCGAGACGAGGATCTCGAAGACCGGCGCCTGGCTGTCCTCGCTCTGCAGGAGCTTCAGGCCCTTCTGGGCACATTCGTCGAAGGCCGAGGTGTCGACGTCCTTGCGGATCGGCATCGATCCTTTTGCGAGGTTGAAGGCGACCTGCGCGTCCTTGGAGATCATTGTCTCGGCGAGGAGATCCTGCGCCTTCTTCTGCTGCGGGTCGTCGATCTTCGGGAAGACGAAGACGTCGCCGCCGACCATCAGCATTGAATCGTCGAGGCCGATGGTGCAGCCATAGTCGACGCCCGGCTTCTTTCCGGCGTTGATGAATTCGCCCTTGACCCAGTCGCCCATCTCCTGAAGGCCGGCCTCGTCCTTGATGAGCAGCGCCGTCGTGTCGTTCCAGCTGCGGCCCGGGGAGCCGGGATCGACCATCTGGCGCAGCTTGCCGTAGGTCTCGACCGCCTTGCGGAATCCCTCCGAGCGCACCGCCTCCTCGTTCTTGTCCTGATAGACCTCCATGTAGAGGTTCTTGCCGCCCTGCTGCAGCAGGATGGCGTTGAACAGCGAGCGCTCCTGCCAGGGCTGGCCGCCGAGGGCGAGCGGCGTCAGACCGGCATCCTTCATCTTCTGCATCGCCGGAACCATCTCTTCCCAGGTCTTGGGAAGCTCCGAAAGGCCGGCCTTCTTCAGAGCGGCCTTGGAGTAGAAGATCCAGTTCTGACCGTGGATGTTGATCGGCAGGGCATACATCTCGCCGTCGCGGCTTGCCGCAGCGACCAGCGAGGCCGGCATCACCTGTTTCCAGCCGCCTTTTTCGGCGAGATCGTCGATCGGCCTGATCAGCCCCTGCGTGACCAGATCGTCGAACTGCTTGCCGGTGTTGAACTGGGCGGCCGTCGGCGGCTTGCCGCCGATCATCCGGTTGATCGTCGCCGCACGCGAGTTCTCGCCGACCGCCGTCGCCGTGTCGACCCAGACGCCGCCGGCCTTGTTATAGGCGTCGGCGAAGGTCTTGATCGCGGCGGACTCGCCGCCCGACGTCCACCAGTGCATGACCTCGGCCCGCGGCTTCTCCTGGGCTGCCGCCGGCATAACGGCCACGCCTATGGCTGCGCTCGCGAGAATGGATCGAACCAAACCCTTCATTGCATTTCCTCCCGATTTCGGACCTTTTGGTCTCTGAGATCACAAGTTCTGTAATCGATTACATCAATGGTAAGACGAAAAAATCATAATGACAAGCACATGCTGAAATTCGATGCGAGATAGCGCACGCCGGCGCGAACAGCCCCGGCGTGCGCCCCGGATCAGCGATGTTGCGGATGCGGCAGGCGTCTCGGTCGCCACCGTGTCGCGGGCCCTGTCGGCGCCGGACAAGCTGAAGCCCGAGACGCGGGACAAGGTTCTGGCGGCCGTCGCCGCGCTCGGCTACACGCCCAATTCGGTCGCGCGGCAGCTTCGGGCCGGCAATTCCCGCCTCGTCCTGGTGATCGTGCCGCAGCGGACGAATCCGCCGTTCTTCGCCGAGGTGCTGCACGGTATCGACGTGACGCTGGCGGAGGCGGGGTACGTGCTCATCACCGGATACATGGAGGGGCACGATCACGACCTGCGGCTGATCGAGCTTGCCGCTTCCGGCCATGTCGCCGGGCTTCTGACGGTTTCCGGCGATCTGCCGAATGTCGGCGGCCGGTCGATCCTCGATGCGGGCCTGCCGGCCGTCGCGATCTGCGCCGACCCGCAAGTTGCGGGTCTGCCGGCCGTGTTGCTCGACGACGAGCGGGCGGCGGCGATGCAGGTCGAGCATCTGATCGCCCTCGGCCACCGGCGCCTGTTCTACCTCTCAGGCCCGGAAGGCAACTACAATGTGACGATGCGCCAGCGCGGCATCGTCTCGGCGCTGGAAGCCGGGGGGCTGAGCCCGGAGGCGCTGATCGAATATCGGGGCGACTTTGCCTTCACGGGGGGAATATCGGGGGGCGAAGCCTATCTCGCGCTGTCGGATCGGCCGTCCGCGGTGATCTGCGGCAATGACGAGACCGCCATTGCCTTCGTCAAGACCGTTCGCTCCGCCGGATTGCGCGTTCCTGACGATCTTTCGGTGATCGGTTTCGACGGGATCGAGCTCGCCGATTTCTGCGAGCCGACGCTTTCGACGATCGCGCAGCCGCGTTTCGAGCTCGGGCGGGTCGGCGCACGGCTCCTGGTCGATCTTCTGGACGGTAACGAGCCCGGCGACGTGATGCCCGAGAGCGGCCGGATCGTGATGCAGGGCAGACTTCTGGCGCGGGACAGCACGCGGGCGGTCGAATAGAGCGGTCCTCCCGCTGGCTCCTTTCGCTCAGCCGCCCCAGGCGGGGCTGTGCAGCGCATTCGCCATCATCATCAGTTCCGTCTGCAGCCGGTCGCGGGTGATCTGCCCGCCAAGGCCGACGCGCACGGTCTCCTCGGGCGTCCCCGAGACGGTGAAGGCGTCGGACGGCATGATGCCGACATGGCGGCCGGCCATGCGGCCCATCAGGTCGGCGCGTCCGAACCCCTTGGGCAGGCGCAGCCAGATGTTGAATGCATACTGATTGGTATCATAGTCGAACCCGTCGAGGGCCTGGGCGGCGATCTTCTGCCGCGCCTCGCTCTCGGCGCGGATGAAGCGGCGGATGCCGTCGGCGGTGCCATCCTCGATCCACTGCGTCGCCAGCGCCACCGAGATCGGCGAGGCCATGCCGCTGATCGCCTTTAGCGCCTGGGCGAGTTGCAGCGCGTCCTTGCCGGTGGGCGCCACCGTATAGGCAAGGCGCAGGCCGGCGCCGATGCATTTCGCCAGTCCGCCGATATGCCAGATCAGGTCGGGCGCGCTGACGGCGAGCGGCGCCGGCGCCTTGAGGGGAATGAAGCCGTAGGCGTCGTCCTCGATCGCCGGCAGGCCGTGCCGCGTCAGGATTTCGGCGACGGCAAGACGCCGCTCGGTCGGCATGGTGGCGGTGGTCGGGTTCTGCAGCGTCGGATTGACGTAGAGCGCCTTTGGGCCGTGCCGCCGGATCGCCGCCTCCAGAGCTTCCGGGAGAATGCCGTCGCGATCCGTTTGAAGCCCGACGAGTTCGAGATTCAGAAGGCGCGCGATCGCGCGGAGGCCGGGATAGGTGATGGCCTCGCACAGGATGGTGTCGCCCGATTTCGCCAGGATCGACAGGATCGCGGTGATGGTCGGATGGGCGCCCGGCGTCACGGCGATGCGCTCGAGCTTCGGCACCATGCCGCGCATCGACAGCCAGGACGAGGCGGCGACCTTGTCCTTCTCGCTCCCCGTCGAGGACTGATAGCGCAACAGCGGCAGAAGATTGGCCCCGACATAGCCAAGCCCGTCGCGCATCTTGCCGATGAGCACGGGGTCGACGGGTTCGGGCGGCATGTTCATCGTGAGGTCTTCGGCCTCTTCGCGCGTCGCGTCCGGCTGATGATCGATCGCCTGCGCGGCTTCGACGAAGGTGCCGCGACCGACATGGCTGTCGACGAGACCGCGCGTGCGCGCTTCGGCATAGGCGCGCGACACGGTGGTGAAGTCGATCGACAGGCGCTTGGCGAGGCGCCGCTGCGGCGGCAGCCGGTCGCCGGATTTCAGCCGTCCGGCGCGGATGTCGGCGCCGATGGCGTCGGCGATGTCGAGATAGAGCGGCTTGCCGCTTCTCGGCAGGTCGGGGATCCAGTCGATCATGATGCGGTCTCTGCCGGAAAGGCAGTCAAATGCTGCTCTGCCACGTCTCGCCGATTGTATGGAGATTGTTCGTCGGCAAGGCAAGCCATAATCATGCGAAAACTGCCTCTTTCTCCAGCAAATCATGGATGAAAAAGCTGGCAATTGGGTTTTGCATGGGCATATGCATGTGTGGCAGATGAAATAATTGTATGGAATATCGAATGGAGATTGACGGGATATATTCCAGGCTTCCAGTCTCGCCTCCGGATCACGGCACAAGAGGAGAGCACCGATGCCGGCAGTCAGTCAGGAAGCCCACAAGGATGGCGATTATTTCGTCGATTACGAGGAGAAGGTGTTCGAGGACGTCAAGGCGGCACCCGGCGAAAAAGCCCTCGTCACCTTCCACACCGTCGCCTTCGAGGGCTCGATCGGCCTCGTCAACATCCTCAACGCGATCCGGCTCAATCGAAAGGGCTTCGAGACCTCGATCCTGCTCTACGGCCCAGGCGTCACGCTCGGCATCCAGCGCGGCTTTCCCAAGCTCGGCGACGAGGCGTTTCCGGGCCACCAGAACTTCGCGGTCAACCTCAACAAGTTCATGAACGAGGGCGGCAAGGTCTTCGCCTGCCGCTTCGCGCTGCAGGCGCTCTACGGCCATGGCGAGCCGTCGCTGCTTCCGGGCATCACCCCGATCGCCCCGCAGGACGTGCTCGACTGCATCCTCCTGCACAAGAAGGCCAACGCCGTCATCCTCGACACCTGGACGGTCTGAGGCGTCCTTGAGCGAAGCGGCCGCCGGCCGATGCCGGTGTCCGCCTGTTGCCGAAGTGAGGTCGAAGCGAGGGCCCTTGCATGCGAACCGACAACGTCAGAGCCGCCGCCGTCCAGATCGCGCCGGATCTTTCCGGCCGCGCCGGCACGATGGAGCGGGTCCTCAACGCCATTGCGGAGGCGGCGGACAAGGGCGCGCAGCTGATCGTCTTTCCCGAGACCTTCGTTCCCTATTATCCGTATTTCTCCTTCGTGCTGCCGCCGGTCCAACAGGGCGCGCCGCATCTGAAACTGTATGAGGAGGCGGTCGTCGTCCCCTCCGCCGAGACGGCCGCGGTGGCCGACGCCGCGCGGCGGCGCCGGCTGGTGATCGTTCTCGGGGTGAACGAGCGCGACCATGGCTCGCTCTACAACACCCAGCTCGTCTTCGACGCCGACGGGACGATCGTCCTCAAGCGCCGCAAGATCACGCCGACCTATCACGAGCGGATGATCTGGGGGCAGGGCGACGGCTCCGGGCTGAAGGTGGCCGAGACCGCCGTCGGGCGGGTCGGCGCGCTCGCCTGCTGGGAGCATTACAACCCGCTCGCAAGATACGCGCTGATGGCCCAGCATGAAGAGATCCATGCAAGCCATTTTCCCGGCAGCCTGGTCGGCCCGATCTTCGGCGAGCAGATCGAGGTGACGATGCGCCACCATGCGCTGGAATCGGGCTGTTTCGTCGTCAACGCGACCGGATGGCTGACCGAGGAACAGATCGCCGGGATCCATCCCGATCCCAAGCTCCAGAAGGGGCTGCGAGACGGTTGCATGACCTGCATCGTCTCGCCGGAGGGACGCCATCTGGCGCCGCCGCTGACACAGGGCGAGGGCATCCTGATCGCCGATCTCGACATGCGGCTGATCGCCAAGCGCAAGCGGATGATGGATTCGGTCGGCCACTATGCGCGGCCGGAGCTGTTGTCGCTCGTTCATGACGCCCAGCCCGCTTTGCCGATCCATCAGATCACCGTGCCGCCGCCGGTTGCGCCGGGCGAAGAGACGGAGCGTCACAAAATGATGCCGGCGGCGACAAGGCCGAACGAGGAGGCGGATCATGTCTGACGCCGCACTGATCAACGACCTCCAGACCCGCGGCATGCGCCTCGTCGATCCGCGCGCCGGCAATGACAGCCGCCGTGGTGGCGCCGGGCCTTCCGACCACAAGGCGGTGACGATCGGCGGCACCACCGTGATGGTGCCGGTCCACACCGCGCCGGCCTTCGAGAGCCCCTATCTCGTCGATGCACCGGATGCCGCCGGTGTCTCACGGGTGACGCGTGATCGGGTCGAGGTCGCCAAAGTCCGTTTCCCCTCGCGCCCGCGCTTTTACGATCTGTCTACGGCCGACGGCATCCCCTACAACAAGATCGCCGTCCTCCACTCGCGCGACGTTCTGGCGACGACGGTCCTGCAGACCTGCATCCGCTATGAGAGCCGCAAGAAGACCTGCCAGTTCTGCTCGATCGGCCAGTCGCTGGCGGCCGGCCGTACCATCGCCCGCAAGACCCCCGAGCAACTCGCCGAAGTCGCCAGGGCCGCCGTCGAGCTCGACGGCGTCAAGCACATGGTGATGACGACCGGCACGCCGCCCGGCAAGGATCGCGGCGCCGCCATCCTCGCCGACAGCGCCCGTGCCGTGAAGGCGGCCGTCGACCTGCCGATCCAGGCGCAATGCGAGCCGCCGGAGGACGACGCCTGGCATCAGCGCATGCGCGACGCCGGCGTCCATGCCCTCGGCATGCATCTCGAAGCCGTCACCCCAGATGTCCGGGCGAAGATCATGCCCGGCAAGGCTTCGGTTCCGCTGGAGAAGTATTTTGCGAGCTTCGAGGCGGCGGTGAAGGTGTTCGGGCGCGGTCAGGTCTCCACCTACATTCTCGCCGGGCTCGGCGATACGCCCGAGGCGATCCTCGCAATGTCCGAGACGCTGTGCGGCCTTGGCGTCTATCCCTTCGTCGTGCCCTTCGTGCCGATCTCCGGCACGCCGCTGGAAAGCCATCCGTCGCCGGGCGCGGACTTCATGGCGCAGGTTCTCGGGCCGCTTGCGACGATGATCCGCGCGGCCGGCATGTCGTCGGAAGAGATCAAGGCCGGCTGCGGCCGCTGCGGCGCCTGCTCGGCCTTGTCGACCTACGAGAAACTGGCGGTTCCTGGGACGCCGGCCAACCACGAGCAACGGACAGAGCGATGAGCGCGATCGACCACTCCGTCTTTCATTCGCCCGGCTATTTCATCCGCGCGGCGATGGCGAGCTGGGAGAAGGCCGGCGCGGCGCGGCTGAGGCATCGGGTCTTCGTCGAGGAGCAGGGCCTGTTTCCCGTCCATGATCGCGATAAAATCGACAAGGATTGCACCTCGCTGGTCGCGCTTTCGACCTATGCCCACGAGGCCGACGAGGTGGTCGGGACGGTGCGCATCCACGAGGAGGCGCCCGGCCTCTGGTGGGGCTCGCGCCTGGCCGTCGACAGCCGCTTCCGCCATGTCGGCCGGCTCGGCCGGGAACTGATCCGGCTCGCCGTCTCGACCGCCAACGGCCGAGGCTGCCGAAGCTTTAGCGCCCATGTGCAGGCCCAGAACGTTCCGATGTTCGAGGCTCTTCACTGGCGTGTCGAGGAGGAGATCGTGCTTCACGGAATGCCCCATGCGCGAATGCGCGCCGACCTTGCCGCCTATCCGCCGATCACCGATCCCGAGGCGGGTTTCCTGGCGCTGGCCAAGCGCAGCGCGCCGCCGCCGGCGATCGCCTGGTGAGCGAGGACATGGCCATCGACCCCGAGGCGCTGGCACAGAGCCTGCGCCAGCATCCCTCGATCCGCGGCAAGCTCGCCATCGGCGGGGCGACGGGGGCGCTCGGCCTTGCCGCGACGAGCATCGGCCGGCCCGGCGACGACGCGGCGGTTCTGGAAAACGCCGCCGGCGGCTATGACCTTCTCGCCGGCGAGGGTTTCATCCCCGCCTTCGTCAAGGACGATCCGTGGTTCGCCGGCTGGTGCGGGGTTATGGTCAATCTGTCCGACATCGCCGCGATGGGCGGATGGGCCGTCGCGTTGATCGATCAGGTCTGGGCGCCGTCGCCGGAAGCCGCCAAGCCGCTGCTCGACGGGCTGAAGGCGGCCTCGGAGGCTTACGGCGTGCCGATCGTCGGCGGCCATACGAATTTCGGCGCCCCCGAGCTCGGCCTTGCCGTTTCCGTCCTCGGCCGCTCGCGCGCGCTCGTCACGAGCTTCGACGCCAAGCCCGGCGACGCGCTGATGATCGCCGTCGACATGCGCGGCGAATACCGCAACTACGACAATTTCTGCGCCGCGCTCGACGTTCCGGCAAAGCAGCTGCGCGGCGATCTGGCGCTGGTCTCGGACCTTGCCGAGCGCCGCTTCTTCCGGGCAGGCAAGGACATCAGCCAGGGCGGCATCGCCGGCACGGCGCTGATGCTGGCCGAGGCCTCCGGCGTCGGCATCGCCCTCGATCTCGACCGTGTGTGGATGCCTTACCCGCCGGGCAGCATCTCCCTGGAGCGCTGGATGCGGAGCTTTCCGAGCTTCGGATTCCTGTTTTCCATTAAGCCGGACAAGGTTCAGCGCGCCGCCGAGCTGTTCCTTGAGCGCAGCATTTTCGCCGGCGCCATCGGCAAGGTCGAGCGGTCCTCCAGGGTGACCTTTCATTCCGGCCAAAGCTCCGCCGTCTTCTGGGACTGGCGCGAGACCCCCTATCTGCGCCCCGCTGCCCCATCTTCGGAGGCTCACCATGCCTGAGGTTCATTTCACCATCCGCTGGCCGGACGGGGAGGAGGAGCGCTGCTATTCGCCCTCGACCGCCATCAAGCGCTACGTCGCGCCCGGCGAGACCTATCCGCTCGGCGAGTTCCTGACCCGGGCCAGAGACGGCCTCAACGCCGCTTCGGAGCGCGTGGCGGCGAAATACGGCTTTGCCTGCACCTCGGCCATGGCCGAGCTCGCCCATATCGAGGCGCGGGCCAAGCCCTTCCTTGGCCGCGAAGGCGCCAGCGTCGCCTGTCTTGCCGTCGACGAATGAAGAGGAACGGGCGATGACCAGCGATCCCGCCGCGTCGAAACATGTCCCCGTCGTGATCGTCGGCGGCGGTCAGGCCGGCCTTTCCGTCAGCCGGCATCTGCAAAAGCGCGGCATCGGGCATGTCGTCTTCGAGCGCTACCGGCGGTTCCATTCCTGGCGGGAGAACCGCTGGGACACGTTCTGTCTGGTGACGCCGAACTGGCAGTGCCGTCTTCCGGATTTTCCCTACGAAGGCGGCGACCCTGACGGTTTCATGCCGAAGGACGAGATCGTCGCCTATCTCGACGCCTTTGCCGACAGCTTCGATCCGCCGCTCATCGAAGGCGTCGCCGTCACCCGGATCACGCCGACCGGCGAGGGCTACCGCGTCGAAACCTCACGAGGTGTGTGGACCGCCGATCAGGTGGTGATCGCCAATGGCGGCTACGACACGCCAATCGTTCCGCCCTATGCGAAGGATCTCGACGCTTCGATCGTCCAGATCCATTCGCGCGACTATCGCCGGCCCTCGCAGCTGCCGGCGGGGGCGACGCTGGTCGTCGGCACCGGCCAGTCGGGCGTCCAGATCATGGACGATCTCGTTCTCGATGGCCGCAAGGTGCATCTCGCGGTCGGCTCGGCGCCAAGAAGCCCGCGCAAATATCGCGGCCGCGACGCGACGGACTGGCTCTATGACGCCGGCCACTATGCGATGACGATTCGCGAGCACCCCGACCCGCAAAAGGCGGTGAGCCAGACCAACCACTACATGTCCGGACGCGACGGCGGCAAGGAGATCGACCTTCGCCGCTATGCCCTGGACGACGGTGTTGCGCTTTACGGCACGCTGGGCGGCATGGACGGGACGAAGATCGGCTTCCTGCCCGATCTGGAAAAGAACCTCGACGACGCCGACAGGAGCTATGTCGGCATCCGCGAGGCGATCGACGCCCATATCGAAAGGAACGGCATCGAGGCGCCCGTCGAGCCGCCCTTCGAGAAGGTCTGGCGGCCGGAGCGCGAGATCACCGAGATCGACGCGAAGGCCGAAGGCATCACTGCGATCGTCTGGTCCATCGGGTTCCGGCCGGACTATTCCTTCATCGAGGTTCCCGTCTTCGACGAGCTCGGCAAGCCGGTCTACGATCGCGGCGTCACAAAGGTCCCGGGCTTTTACTTCGTCGGTCTCGGATGGCTCAACACCTGGGGATCCGGCCGCTTTCTCGCCATCGACGAGGACAGCCGCTATCTCGCCGAGATGATCCAAACCGTTGCGCGCGAAGGCGTTCTCGAAAAGGCGTGATCCGTCGCGCGGCATCATGTCCCAAGCGACGCTCTGAACCTGCCGAGATGATCGCCTGACCGCCGTGATGGCAGATTTGCAACGCTCGTCCGCAATCGGCGGGGGCTGCGACGGATCGTCCCTGTATCAACTAAACGATATCGTTTAGTTCCTTCGCGGGAGGGCATTTCCTGCCCGGATCGGAGGATCGATGGCGTGGTCGAGACAGGCTCTTGCGCGGGCAAGACTTTCCCGCGCGGCAAAGGCCAGGGGTGGGCGGCCGACCCGCGAAGAGTCGGAACGTCGCCAGCTCAAGGTCATGGATGCGGCAACCCGCCTGTTTCTGGAGCGCGGCTTCGACGCGACGTCGATCGAGGCGGTCGCGCAGGCGGCGGGTGTCAGCAAGGCGACGCTCTATGCCCATTACACCGACAAGCGCGGCCTGTTCGCGCAAGTTCTGCGAGCTCGGATCGGCCTCAGCCTGGAGCCGCTGTCGCAATCCACGGAAACGCAGGCGGGCGAGCGCCGGGGCGGAACGGATCTCGCCGAGAGAATTGACGCCATCAGCCGGCACATGGTCGATGTCTTGCGCCAGCCCGAGGCGATATCGCTGCAGCGAATCCTCATCGCCAAGGCGCCCGATTTTCCAGAACTCGCCGATCTCGCCGAAAAGGAGGGCCGGCTGCGGGTCATCGGGGCGGTCGCGACCCTCCTCGAGGATTATGCCCGGCGGGGCGAAGTGACGATCGAGGATCCCACACTCGCTGCCGATCTGTTCCTCGCGATGGTCACTGGCCCCTATGTCAGCATGCCGCTCCTGCCCGTCGAAGGTGAGGAGGCGGCGCTTGAGGAGAGGCGCCAGGCAGCCGTCTCACTCTTCCTGAGGGCGATCGAGCCCCGCTCACCAGCCGTGAGCGGGGCAGCGGGCGGGCGGGCGGAGCCCGGCGAAACCGCGTCGAGCCCTGGGGCGTGAGCTTTCCAAATTGCAGTTCCAAGGATGAAAGTCAGGCTCGAAGCCCAATGAGATTTCAATTTACGTTCGTGCCGGTCTTTTGTCTGGTGATGCTTGTCGCCGGCTGCGCCGGCGTTCCGCGCACGACGCTCGAACCGGTGCCGGAAACCGTCCCCGGCGCGCATCGGGTCGATATGCTGGTGGTCACGACGCGGGCGCCCTCGAAGGTGCCGGGGGAGGTGTTCAGCGGGCGTCGTGGCGGCAAGGTCTCGTTCGACAACGTCGTGGTCTCCGTACCGCCAGATAACGTCCGCAGGCCGGGCGAGGTGATCTATCCACCGCAAAATCCGGGCGATCCGGCCAAGCAATTCGTCGTCCAGAAGATCCGGCCGCTGGCCCTGAAGGGCGCCATCGCCTGGTACGATCGTGTCGCCGGGCCGAAGAAGCGGGTGCTGATCTTCGTTCACGGTTTCAACAACACCTATGAGGACGCCGTCCTGCGCTTCGCCCAGATCAGCACCGACATGCCGGTCGACGCCGCGCCGGTGCTTTTCACCTGGCCCTCTGGCGGCTCGGTCTTCGACTATCTCTACGATCGCGACAGCGCCAACTACTCCCGCGATGCACTGGAAGAGATGATCGAGCAGATTTCGGCCAGCCGGAACGTCAGCGAGATCACGCTTCTCGCCCATTCCATGGGCGGCTGGCTGGCGATGGAGGCGGTGCGCCAGATGGCCATCCGCCACCAGGGCAAGCTTCCCAGGAAGCTCGCCAACATCGTCCTCGCCTCGCCGGACATCGACGTCGACGTCTTCAGGACCCAGCTCGACCAGATCGGCGACGCGTCCAAACGCATCACCATCTTCACCGCGACCGACGACATCGCCCTCGATGTTTCACGACGGCTCGCCGGCGGCGATCAGCGGCTCGGCGCCATCGACATCCGCAATCCAGCGATCAGGCAGGCGCTCGTCCAACACGGCATCACCGCCATCGATCTCAGCGACGCCAACAGCAATGACGGCCTCAACCACATCAATTTCGCCGACAGCCCGAGGATGGTGTTGGCGATCGGCCAGCGACTTGCCGCGGGTGATGACATCTCCGGTCAGAGGCCGGGCTTCGGGGAGACCGTCGGGGCGACGGCGCTCGGTGCGGCGCAAGGGGTCGGTTCGGCAATCGGCGCCGGCGTCACGGCGCCGATCGCGGTGGTCGATCCCGCCGCGCGACAACGGCTCCGCCAGCAATTCTTCAATTCGCGCGAGGCTTTCGCGGGTTCGCTGAGGACGGCTAGCGGGCGCTGAAGTCGGCGCCGGCGCGGCGGCCGTCCTACCGTTGCGCGGCAGGCGAAAGCCAGGGCTTTTTTCCTTTCGCCCTCCTCCTCGACTGGCCGCGGCCATTGCTCGCGGCGGCAAAGGCTGGCATCCCGGCATGAAGCGATGGAAGGCTTCGGCAGGATGCTGAAGGGGCGTCGGCCGGACCGATCTCCATTCGCTCGTGAAAGGAAGATCGATGATGCGCAATGGTGGACAGCTTCTGGTCGAATGCCTTCTGGGGCTCGGCGCAACCAAGAGCTTCGGCGTGCCGGGCGAGAGCTATCTCGCGGCGCTGGACGCGCTGTACGACACCAAAGGCCGGCTCGACTACGTGCTGTGCCGGCAGGAGGGCGGCGCGGCCTTCATGGCGGCCGCCTGGGGCAAGCTGACGGGGTCGCCCGGCATCGCCTGGGTGACGAGGGGCCCCGGCGCCACCAACGCGGCGATCGGCGTTCACACCGCGATGCAGGATTCGGCGCCGATGCTGCTCTTCGTCGGCCAGGTCGGCACCGACATGAAGGGACGGGAGGCGTTTCAGGAGCTCGACTACCGCGCCGTTTTCGGCACCATGGCCAAATGGGCCGTCGAGATCGACCGGGTGGAGCGCATCCCCGAGATCGTGTCCCGGGCCTGGACGCTCGCCGTCACCGGCCGGCCCGGCCCGGTGGTGATCGCCCTGCCGGAAGACATGCTGACGACGCTGACCGACGCCGCGCCGCTGTCCGGCCCGGCGGAGATCTTCGAGCCCGCGCCGCCGGCCGAGGCCATGAGCCGGCTTCGCGACATGCTTCGCGAAGCGGCGAGGCCGGTCATCCTTTACGCCGGCTGCAACTGGCGTCCGGGCGCGATGGGGGCGGTCCAGAGATTTGCCGAAGCCTCCGACATCCCGGTCGTTTCGGTGTTTCGCTACCAGGATCAGTTCGACAATTTCTCCCCGACCTTCTGCGGCGAGGCCGGCGTCGGCATGGCGCCGCAGGTCAAGGCGCTGCTGCGCGACGCCGATCTCGTCATCGCCTTGAACGCCCGGTTCGGCGAGAACTCGACCGATGGCTACACGCTGCTCGACGTGCCGCAGCCGCGGCAGAAAATCGTCCATGTCCACGGCTCGGATCTCGAAATCGGCAAGGTCTATCGCCCGGCACTCGGCATTCATGCCGGTCCCAACGCCTTTGCCGAGGCGCTGGGCGCCCTGGAACCGGTGACGGGAAGCTGGGGCGAATGGCGGGAGAGGGCGCGGGCAGCCTATGAGGCGGGCTTCGACCTGCCGGATCTCGCTTCGCCCGTCGACATGGGCAAGGTGACGGCGCATCTGCGCGAGGTCTTGCCGGACGACGTGATCCTGACGAACGGCGCCGGCAATTTCACGGTCTGGCCGAACAAGTTCTTCCGCTACGGCCCGAAGGCGCGGCTGCTCGCGCCGCAGTCAGGGGCCATGGGCTATGGCGTGCCGGCGGCCATCGCCGCGAAGATCGCCCATCCCCGGCGCACCGTCGTCTGCTTTGCCGGCGACGGCGATTTTCAGATGACCTTGCAGGAGCTGGCAACGGCAAGGCAGGCCGGCGCGGCGCCGATCATCCTCGTTCTTAACAACGGCATCTACGGCACGATCCGCGCCCATCAGGAGCGAAACTATCCGGCCCGGGTTTCGGGCACGGACATGATCAGCCCGGACTTTGCCATGCTCGCCCGCTCCTACGGCCTCTACGGCGAGCGGGTCGAGGCGACGGCCGATTTTCCGGCCGCCTTCGAGCGGGCGCTGGCCTCCACGACCGGCGCGGTGCTTGATCTTGCGATCTCGCCGGAAGTGCTGACCCCGCGCCAGACCTTGAGCGAGATGCGCGCAGCCGCCCTTTCGGCCGGCAAGGGCGCGCATTGATGAAAGACCCGAAAGGTCCCATGCAAGGAGATCGGCGCCCCGTCTCGACGAGACGCTGGCAGGCTTCGACAGTGGCGGGCGCTCGGCGACCTACTTCTTTTCGAGAAGCAGCGTGCCTTCCTTCTGCAGCTTGCCCTTGAGCTTGCCGGCGATCGCGGCGAGGAAACCCGGCAGGTCGATCTCGACATGGACGTTGTCGTCGAGCACGTCGAGCCGGCCGGTGACGGTCTGGCCCATCACCTTGGCGCGAAAGTCGAGATGGTCGCCGGTCCATGTATCCTCGAACTTCACGACACCGCCCAGCATGTCCTGGCGCAGGCTCGCAAAGCCGCCCTCGATCCGGCCTCTCGCCGCCTCGCGGGTCAGCTTGTGGGGGATGTCGACCTTCACCGTCTCGGCCATCGGGTTCTCCTAACGTTCAACTTGCATGGGATATGGCGATCGACCGCCTGTCGCGCAACGTCGTGCCGCGGAATGGGCGGGACGGCGTCAACTGTCGCGCCCACGCTGTAGCTGGTCATTCGCGCGGCGGCCGCTCATTCGCCGGGCGGGACGCGAAACATCACCGCTTCGTCATCCCGGGCTTGATCCGGGATCCATTCCAAATCGGTGACGACATCTCGCAAGCCCTCGTCAAGGGAGTGTTTGTTCTGAAGCGAACTGCAAATTCTACGCGGAGGAATGGGTCCCGGCTCGCAGGCCGGGATGACGAAGCGTCCGGCTTTGCGGCAGGTCTGCCACACGGATCTCGCGTCTTTCGGGGGGCACGGCCAACGGCGTCGGACACGATGCGTAGATTCAGTAGGTTAGAGCATCCTAAATGCGTCCGTTCAGTGTGCACGACATTCTCGTCGAACGGCGCATATCGAGTGCCTGACAGTTTGAGATTAGGTGTCCGCTTTTATCGCGCTCGTCATGCTCGGGCCCGTCCCGAGCATCCAGTGCGCCGATTAAGCTTCTGTTGTTTCAAACGGCTCTGGATTCTCGGGACGGGGCCCGAGAATGACGAAGCGTCGAATGGTGCGCCTTCTCGATCAAGTCGTGGCCGGCCCTCGAGGATCGTGTCGTGCACACTGGCGTCCATTCGGACGCCCCGCATCCTAATGACGAAAAAGAGCGCGAAGTTGCCTCCGCGCTCCTTTTCATTCGCACAAGTCGATGCGGCTCACGCGCCGGCGACGGCCCGGCTCTGTCCACCACCGCCGCCACCGCTGCGGCGCCGGCGACGCTGCTGGCCGCCGCCCGGCTTGTCCTGGCGACGGTTTTCGCCGCCGCCGGCATTGCGCGGCGCGCCCTGGCCGGGATTGCCGCGGCGCTGCTGCTGGCCGTTGCGTCCCCGCGGCTGACGCGGACCGCGCGCCGGCCGATCGTCGGGCTCGTTCATTGCCCCTTCCGGCACCTTGAAGTCGGTTGGCTGTGGCTCCAGCGTCTGGCGCGTCAGCCGCGCGATCGCTTTGAGCTTCGAACGCTCGGACGGATCGATCAGCGAGATCGCTGCGCCCGAATGGCCGGCCCGTGCGGTGCGGCCGATGCGGTGGACATAGCTCTCCGGCTCTTCCGGCAGCTCGTAATTCACCACATGCGAGATCTCGTCGACATGGATGCCGCGGGCGACGATGTCGGTGGCGACGAGCACCCGTGCCGAGCCCTTCTGGAAGGCGGCGAGCGCCTTCTGGCGGGCAGCCTGGCTCTTGTTGCCGTGGATCGCCAGCGCCGGAATACCGGCCTTTTCGAGATCGCCGGCCAGCCGGTTGGCGCCGTGCTTGGTGCGGGTGAAGATCACCACCTTGGAGAGCGAGGCGTCGGCGAGCCGGTCGATCAGCCAGTGCTTCTTGGCCTTTTGCGGCACCAGATAGACGCTCTGGTCGATCTTCTCGACGGTGATCACCTCGGGCGTCACCTCGACGCGGACCGGCTTGGTGAGGATCTTGGCGGCGAGATCCTCGATCGAGCGCGGCATGGTGGCCGAGAACAGGAGCGACTGGCGCTCCTTCGGCAGCTTGGCGACGATCTTCATGACGTCGCGCACGAAGCCCATGTCGAGCATGCGATCGGCCTCGTCGAGGACGACGTGCTCGACGCCGGACAGATCGACGGCGCGCTGATTGATCAGGTCGAGCAGCCGGCCCGGCGTGGCGATGACGATGTCGACGCCCTTGGCGAGGGTCGTGATCTGCGGCCGGATCGAGACGCCGCCGAAGACGGTCGTATGGCCGATCTTGGTGCCGACGGTATAGGACTTGACGTTGTCGGCGATCTGCGAGGCGAGCTCGCGGGTCGGCGTCAGGATCAGCGCCTTGACCTGCCTCGGGGCAGGGCGGCCGCCCTTCTTGAGAAGATCGTGGATGACGGGCAGCGAGAAGGCGGCCGTCTTGCCGGTGCCGGTCTGGGCGATGCCGAGGACGTCGCGGCCGGACATGACCGCCGGGATCGCCTGGGCCTGGATCGGCGTCGGCTGGGTGATGGAAAGACGCGCAAGCGCGGAAAGAAGCGTTTCGGCAAGGCCGAACGCCTGAAAATCTTGAGAAGTCAAAGCATGCCTATGGATGCGTGCGGGCCGGTGCGGCTCCGCAGGAAATGTCGATCATCTTCGCGCGGGCGGACGGTTCGACGGGCCGTGTCGGGCTGGCTGGCGGCGGGGAGCCACTGGGCAGATCCGAATTCGCCGGATGGTGCCAATTGCGAAAGCAAGCGGACTGAACGGCGATCGCGCGATCACGGCGTGATGAGGGTCATATCGCCCTTTTGCTGCGCCGCGTCAAGGGCGGGCGGGCGATCGTTGCGAAGGCTGGCGCCGCCGCTGCCGCTTCGATCTCCACTTTTGCGGGATGTGTACAGAGCCCAGGGTTTGTCGCGCCAAGGCCGGGAGATGTTGGCGCACGTCGCGCCCCCCTCTGCCTGCCGGCATCTCCCCCACGAGGGGGGAGATCAGGCCAATCGCGAGCGGCAGCGAACGCGCGGCCGTTTGGCGGACAGCTTGTCCTTCCGTCGTCAGCGATCGTCGCTGCGAAACTGCGCTGCCACCGTCCCGGCGATGCGCGAGAAGACGCCTGCGCTTTCCACGGATTCGCCGGCAAAGAGCGGCACTTCGCGGATCGGCTCGCCGCCGCGCGAAAAGACTGCCCAGCCGGCGCGCTGGCCCTTCTTGACGGGGGCGGGGATCGGGCCGTTGCCCTCGATGACGCGCGTCACATCCGCAAGACTGCCGCGGGGAACGAGCATCGTCAGGTCCTCGCGGGCGAAGAGGGGAACGCTTTCCTGCGATCCGCCCGCGACCTTCGCCTCGCCGATCGCCTCTGCGGCCGAGATCAGCGTCACCTCCTCGAAGTCCTGCAGGCCGAAGTCCATCACGCGTTTTGCCTCCCGCGCTCTTTCGGCCAGGGACTGCATGCCGGACATCGCCAGCACGATGCGCCGGCCGCCCTTGGCCGCAGAGGCGACGAGGCCATAGCCGGAGGCCGCGGTATGGCCGGTCTTCAGCCCGTCTGCACCCAGTTCCAGAAGCGGGTTGCGGTTCTTCTGCGTGATGCCGTTGAAGGTGAAGCTCTGCTCGGAGAACAGCGGGTATTCCTGCGGAAACGTCTTGATCAGATATTCCGCGAGGATGGCGAGATCGCGCATCGTCACCTCCTGGCCAGGCGCCGGCAGGCCATGGGGGTTGACGAAATGCGAATGGGATAGGCCGATCGCCCTGGCTTCGGCGTTCATCCTATCGGCGAATTTCGCCTCGCTGCCGGACAGCCCCTCGGCGATCACGATCGCCGCGTCGTTGCCGGACTGGATGATCAGGCCCTTGATCAGATCGTCGAGGCTGACGGTCTTGTGGACCGGCAGGAACATCGTCGAGCCGCCGGAATTGGCGCCGCCCTCGCGCCAGGCATGTTCGGAGACCTCGAAGGTATCTTCCCTCGACGCCTCGCCCTTCTTGATCATGTCGAAGACGACGGTCGCGGTCATCAGCTTGGCGAGGCTCGCCGGCGGGATCGGATCGTCGGCATTCTTTTCGTAAAGAACGCGCCCCGTGCCGACGTCGATCAGGATCGCCGTCGGGGCCGTCGTCTCGAACGCGCCTGCCGGTGCGGCAAAGACGACCACGAGCAAGAGGGCCTGCAACAGGCTGGCAAGTCCGGTGAAAGGGGCGGGTAAACGGCATCTCCACATGCCCGTTGCGTATCCAAGGAGGCGTTGCGCTTCAAGCGCTTCACGCAACTTTGGTCGGCACGGGAGACGGGGCGTTGTCTGGCGCCGCCTGCCGGATTGATCAGCGTCCAGACGCACGGGTGACAAGGCAAGCGATCTTTGCCACAAATCTTCGATGCGAACCGTGCGGCACTTCCTGCGTGACAAGGTCTCGGCGGCGGCGTTCGTCGCCGTCCTGGCGCAGCTGATGCTGCTCCAGATGCTCGTCGCGGGCCAGAACTGCCTTGCCATGACCTTCGCCGAAGGGCCGCAGGTGCTGTGCTCGGGGAGCCTCGTTCCGCAGGACGGTGTGGAGGCCCGGCGCGACGCGGGGTCGGACCACTGCCCGGGCTGCGCCTGCGCCATCGCTTGTGGCGGCCAGGGTCATCCGTCTGTCACCACGCAGACTGCGGAGGCGGCACCGGCCTTCGCGCTTGAGACTCCGGGCGGGATCAAGCGCTTGGCGCAGGGTGGCCCGCCACCGTCCCTTGCCTTGGCTCAGGGGCAGCTTCGCCTGCGCGACCCGCCGGATTTCTCCGCCTGAACACGCGATCTGTCATCAGCCCCGATCGGACGACCCGCGGGGCCTTGCCTCTCTTCCTTCGGAGAATTTCCATGCGTTTCATCCCCACGGCCCTTGCGGCCGCGAGCCTTGTCGCTGCCGTTTCCGGCGCGAGCGCCCACTCCTACAAGGTCGGCGACCTCGAGATCGCCCATCCCTGGAGCCGCGCGACCCTGCCCAACGCTCCGGTCGCGGGGGGCTACATGACCATCACCAACACCGGCAAGAGCGCCGACCGCCTGATCGGCGGTTCCACGCCGGCGGCCGAGCGCGTCGAGATCCACGAGATGACGATGGATGGCGACGTCATGAAGATGCGCCCGGTCGAGGGCGGGCTGGAGATTCCCGCCGGCGAGACCATTACCCTCAAGCCCGGCGGCTATCACCTGATGCTGACGAAGCCGGCCGGGCGTCTGAAGGAGGGAGACCGCGTGCCGCTGACTCTGCGCTTCGAAAAGGCCGGGGAGGTAAAGGTCGAGCTGGCGGTCGATAAGCCCAACGCCATGGGGCCGGGCGGCGCGACCGGTGTGGATCATGAAGCGCATGGGGCAATGAAGATGAAGTAGGTGCCGGATTTTGATGTGGGCGGTCCACATTGACGCCGAGGATAGCCCGGTGGCGTCGCCATCGACTGCATCCGAGGCTGGAATTCCGGCCGACCCCATCGAAATCACGTCATCCTCGGGCTTGTCCCGAGGATCTACCGCTGCAGCCGGATCAGAAGCGTTTCCGAAGAGCCAGTCATGGACGCGCGGCCCCGTCAGCCGACGGCAGGAGATCCTCGGGACAAGCCCGAGGATGACGGCGCAGGGGTGTTGTTCGCTTGGAAAAGCCAGCCTTTCCAATGTTTTATCCGCGTCACCCCTCCATTTCGGCCTTGAGCATTTCCAGCTCCAGCCATTCGTCCTCGGCCTTTGCCAGCGCCGCGCGTTTTTCGTCGATGAGCTTTGCCAGTTGCTGGAACCGCTCCGGCTTCCTGGAAAACAGGCTCGGGTCCGCCATCTCCGCTTCGGCTTCGGCGATCGCGGCTTCCAGTTCGGCAATGGTCTTGGGCAGGGTTTCGAGGGCGAATTTCTGCTTGTAGGAAAGCTTCGACGAGCTGCCCGAAGGCTTTGCGGCCGGCGCAGCGGGGCCTGAGCCGGATGCAGCCTTGGCCTTTCCCGAAGCTGCCGGCTTCTGCGCCTTTTGCGATGCCGCCGCGTCCCGCTTCTGGGCGAGCATGTCGGAATAGCCCCCGGCATATTCGAGCCAGACGCCATTTTCGGCCGGCGAGATGACGCCCGTCACCGTCCGGTCGAGGAAGTCGCGGTCGTGGCTGACGAGGAGCACCGTGCCGGGATAGCCGGCGATCAGCTCCTCCAGAAGATCCAGCGTCTCCATGTCGAGATCGTTGGTCGGCTCGTCGAGGACGAGGAGATTGGCGGGCGTCGCCAGCGTCTTGGCGAGGAGAAGCCGCGCCCGCTCGCCGCCGGAAAGCTGGCCGACAGGGGTGCGGATCTGCTCGGGCTGGAACAGAAAGTCCTTCAGATAGCCAGCGACGTGACGCGGCTCGCCATTGACCATCACCTGGTCGCCGCGCCCGTCGGTCAGGGCTTCGGCGACGCCGACATCGTCCTTCAGGCTGGCCCGCTTCTGGTCGAGAAAGGCGAGATCGAGATTGGTGCCGAGGCGGATCTTGCCGGTGTCGGGCTGCAACTCGCCGATCAGCATCTTCAACAGCGTCGTCTTGCCGATGCCGTTCGGCCCGACGAGGCCGATCCGGTCTCCCCGGGCGATGCGGGTGGAGAAATCATCGACCAGCACTCGGCCGTCATAGGCCTTGGAAATGCCGTCCGCCTCGATGACCAGCTTGCCGCTCTCGCGGGTCTCGCCGGCCTGCATCACCGCCTGGCCGACGGCCCGCCGCGTGTCCCGGCGCTGCTGGCGCATGGCGTGGAGCTCGCCGAGCCGGCGCATGTTGCGGGTGCGGCGGGCGGTGACGCCGTAGCGCAGCCAGTGCTCCTCGCGCACGATCTTGCGGTCGAGCTTCTGCAGGTCGCGCTCTTCTTCCTCAAGCACCTTGTCGCGCCACGCCTCGAAGGAGCCGAACCCCTCGTCGATGCGCTTCACCCCGCCGCGGTCGAGCCACACCGTCGCCTTCGTCACGGTCTGCAGGAAACGCCTGTCGTGGCTGATGACGACGAGGGCGCTCTTCATCTGGCGAATTTCGCCTTCCAGCCATTCGATCGTCGGCAGATCGAGATGGTTGGTCGGCTCGTCGAGGAGGATGACGTCGGGCTCGGGGGCGAGCGTTTTCGCCAGCGCCGCCCGCCGCGCCTCGCCGCCGGAAAGATTGGCCGGCGACATGTCCTCGGTGAGGCCGAGCGCTTCGATCAGAAAGGTGACGCGGTAAGGATCGTCGGCCGGGCCGAGGCCATCGGCGACATAGTCCCCGACGCTCTGGAAATCGCCGAAATCCGGCTCCTGAGCGAGATAGCGCAGCGTCGTACCGGGTTTCAGGAACACCTCGCCCCGATCGGGCTCGACCTGACCGGCGGCGATCTTCAGAAGCGTCGACTTGCCGGAGCCGTTGCGCCCGACCAGCGCGATGCGATCGCCGGGCAGGACGTTGAGTTCGACGCCGGACAGAAGCGGTGTGCCGCCGAAGGTGAGCGCGACGCCATCAAGGCGCAGAAGGGGAGGGGGTGCCATGGGGGGCTTCTACAGCATCGGCCCAAAAATCGGAATCGATTTTTGGAAAGCACGATGCGTAGATTCAATAGGTTAGAGCGTCCTTTGTGCGTCCATTCGGACGCACGGCGCTCTAAGCAATTGCGGGATCGGAGGGAATGGGGGCGATGTCCGGATTTGGCCGATTGGCATTTCCCGAACTGATGAGCGGCCTCGAACGAGCCGGCCCGCGGCGCATGTGCCTGCTTGCCGGCAACGATGCTACCGACCCGAGAGCAATTTCCGGACGACTGCCATCGGGAGAACCATTCTGAGTGGGTTGGAGGGCAGAGATTCGAAACCGTAGCGGCGATAAAGCGCCAGTCGCTTTTCGACCAATGTGGCATCGCCGCAGTCGAGAACGTCCAGCATCACGGCAGCGATCCCGAGTTCGTCCGAGATGCGGCTCATCCGCGCGAGGCAGTCGAGGAGGAGATCGCCGCCGTAACCCATGCCCTGAAACCGCTGATCGACCGCAATCATGGAGATGAACCCGACGGGGATCCGACCATGGCCGGGCCGATTTTTCGCGAACCGGCTTGGAAGCTCCGCATATGCGACCGCGTGGGCGTTGATGGCGTAAAAGCCGATCAGGTCTCCATTTGGAGAGAGCATGACGCGGACCCGCAGATTGTCCGCCTTCTGCAGCTTGTTCGCCGTCTTGTGGAAGAAATTGTCGACCCGTCCGACCCCGGATGAGAACGACGTGCGATCATGTCGTTCCGGATCGAACGTCTCGATGATCATCCGCGGCTGCGTCACTTTCGCGAATCGACCGTGTCCCGATATCGCGAGAATGCGGCCCGCAGGGCCTCGGTCGGCTCGGGCGGATTGTCGAGCGCTTCGAAGAAGGCGGCGTGATCGGCCGGCGTCAGCCTCGTCACCTCATGTGCGGCGATGGTCCTCAGTGCGGCCTCGTAAGCCGCGGTCATCGTGAAGACGGAATCATCGACACCGCTCAATGCTGCCGCTTGTTGGATGGTCCGCTTGATGCGGGGCTTGGTGCGGAAGTTCATGCGCTCGCTGGCCCGCTCGTCGTCGCGTGTCGGCCTATCCGGCGAAGAACTCATGGCCATGGCCTCCCTTATAACCCCAAGAATGTACGCCAAAGCGGCGCACAATGCAAGAAGCTGATACCGGTTGACGCGATCTTGTCCTGTCCGCCCCTACTCCGCGGGCGCCGGATGCCCGCCCTTTTCGTCGCCTTCCCGGCGCCCCTCGTTCTCGGCTTCCGCCGCCGCCACGTCGCGGTGGAGTTCGGCGGTGCGTTCCGACACCGGCCTGGAGAACCGACCGAGGATCAGATAGGCGACCGGCGTGACGTAGAGCGTCGAGAAGGTGGCGAGGCCGAGACCGCCGACGATGACGTAGCCGAGTGCGATGCGCGCCTCGGCGCCGGCGCCGGAGGCGAAGACCAGCGGCAGGCCGCCGACGACCGTGGCGACCATCGTCATCATGACCGGGCGCAGGCGAATGAGACAGGCGTCCTCGATCGCCTGGCGTAGCGGCAGGCCTCTTTCCCGCAATTGATTGGCGAACTCGACGATGAGGATGCCGTTCTTGGCCATGATGCCGACGAGAAGGACGAGGCCGATCTGGCTGTAGAGATTGAGGCTCATCCCGAAGAAGGAGAGGGCGAAGATCGCGCAGGCAACGCCCAGCGGCACCGTCGCGATGATGATGAAGGCCGAGACGAAGCTCTCGAACTGGGCGGCGAGAACGAGGACGATGACGACGATGGCGAAGCCGAAGACCAGAGCGAGGCCGTTGTTGGTCTCGGTGAGCGTCGCGGCCTCGGCGAGCGGGATCAGCCGCTGGGAGGGCGGCAGGATGGTCTTGGCGAAGGCCTGGGTGTCGATCCAGGCATCCTGAATGGCGTAATTGTCAGGGATCGAGGCGGTGATGGCGACCGCGCGGCTGCGGTTTTCCCGGCTCAGCGACGGTGCGATCGGCTTTTCCTCGACGGTGGCGATGGTCGACATCGGCACGATGCGCCCGTCGGAGGCCTTGAGGAAGACGTTGCGCAGGTCGCTGGGATCGTTGACCGGGTCGCTGGTCGAGATCAGCTGGATCGGCACTTCCTTGTCGCCGATATAGGTCTGGCCGATCTCGCGCCCGTCGAGCAGCGCCTGCATCGCGGTGGCGAGACCGTCGATGTCGATGCCGAGATCGGAGGCCCGGGCGCGGTCGATGACGACCGAGAGCTGCGGCTGCGTCGCGTCGTTGGACAGCCGCACCGTGCCCCAGCGGCCATCGGCCTGCATCTTGTCCACCAGTTCGTCGGCGCTCGCCGCCAGCTCATCGAAATTCTGGCCGGCAATGGCAAATTGCAGGCCGCGGCCGCCGCCCCGGATGCCGAGCGAATTCGGCTGGATGGCGAAGGCCCGCACACCGGCGATGTTGCGCAGCTTTCCGTTGATCTCTGCGACGATCTCCTGCTGGGTTCTGGCGCGATCGGCCCAGTCGGCGAGGCTGAGCACCATAAAGGCCCGGTTGGCGCCGCCCCGGCCGGTGATGGCGAAGACGTTTTTCGCCTCCTTCGTGCCGACATAGGGGATCAGGATGTCCTCGATCTTGCGGACCTGGGCGTTGGTGTAGTCGAGGCTCGCCCCCTGCGGCCCGCTGATACTCATCAGGACGACGGCACGGTCCTCGGAGGGCGTCAGCTCCTGCGGCATCGTCTTGAAGACGGTGTAGGCGCTGAAGGAAAACAGAGCCGCCGCCGCGACGACGACGATCGGGAAGGCGAGGCAGAAGCGAAGGGTGAGGGCGTAGAAGCCGCCGAGCTTTGAACCGGTCCAGAGGATGGCGCGCGCGAAGCCCCCCGGCTTCCTCTCGTCCTCGCGGGCCTTCAGAAAGGTCGCCGCGAGCATCGGGCAAAGGGTCAGCGCGATGAAGGAGGAAATGACGACGGCCGCGGCGAGGACATAGCCGAATTCGCGGAACAGCCCGCCCGCCTGTCCGGGCAGGAAGGAGATCGGCACGAAGACGGCGGCGAGCGTCGCCGTCGTGGAGATGACGGCGAAGAACATCTCGCGCGCGCCGATGACGGCGGCGGCCCGGGGCTTTGCCCCCATGTCGCGCCAGCGCACAATGTTTTCCAGAACGATGATGGCGTCGTCGACCACCATGCCCGTCGCCAGCACGAGGGCGAGGAGGGTGAGGATGTTGATGGAAAAGCCGGCGAGATAGATGAAGGACACGACGCCGATCAGGGCGATCGGCATGGTGACGGCGGGAATGAAGGTGGCGCGGAGGTTCAACAGAAACAGGAAGATCACCGCGACGACGATGACGACCGCAAGCCCGATGGCGAGCTGCACCTCGTGCAGGGCGCCGTTGATGAAGGTCGCGTCGTCGCTCGTCACCTCGACATGGACGCCGTCGGGCAGCGTCCGGTTGAGGTTTGCCACCTCCCGTCTGACGCCGTCTGAGATGTCGAGCGTCGAGGAGCCGGCCTGCCGGACGACGCCGAGGCCGATCCCCGTCTCGCCGTTGCGCCGCAGCTGCGAGCCGGCGTCGTCGGGTCCGAAACGGACCGAGGCGACGTCGCCGACTTGCGTGCGCGCGTCGAGATAGATCGCCTCGAAGGCTTCCGGCGAGGTGACGTTGGCGTCGGCCCTGACGATCAGCTGCTGGCTCGGCGAGGCGAGGGAACCGGCCGGAACGTCCAGCGCGGCATTCTGGAGCGCGGTTGCGACATTGCCGAGGGTGAGGCCCCGGGTTGCCAGCTTGTCCGGGTCGATGTCGACATAGATGAGCTTCTCGCGCTCGCCATAGACCTGCAGGTCGGCGACGCCGTCGACGGCGGCGAGCTGGTCGGCGATGCGATCCTCGACGAGGGTCGTCAGATCCTCGATCTTCATGTTTTTGGCCGTCACGGCGAGGCGCATGATCGCCTGGGCGTCGGCATCGGCCTTGACGATGCGCGGCTCGTCGGCGCCCTCGGGGAGGCGGTTGGCCATGCGGCTGACGGCGTCGCGCACGTCGCTCGCGGCGACGTTGAGGTCGGTCGCGTCGGAAAACTCGATGGTCACCCGGGCGTCGCCGAATTCCGATTCCGACGACATCGATTCGATGCCGCTGACGCGCGCGACGGCGCTTTCGATCTGGCTGGTGATCTGACGGTCGATCGTCTCGGGGCTCGCCCCGTCGAAATCGACCGAAACGGTGATCACCGGCCGGTCGACATTGGGCAGTTCGCGGATCTCGACGGCGCTGAGTGCGGCGAGGCCGGCGACGACGATCAAGAGGTTGAGGACGATGGTGAGGACCGGCCGGCGGATGAAGAGGCTCGTGAAGGCCGTCAGCCCGTCGATGCGCTGCTCCGGCGTCACTGGCGGGCCGCCTTCTGCGGGTCAGCTGGGGCCGAAGCCGGCATCTCTCCGGCGACGGCGGCGCGAATGAGGCCGGATGAAGCGCTCTTTGCCGCATCGATCGACGAGCGCCGTCCGGCGGATGCATTCGCGCCCTCGGTGCCGGCCTCGCCCGGCGCGCCACCGGCAACGGGCGAGCGCGGGGCGTCTTCAGCGGTTCGCACGTCGACGCCGGGGCGCATCGATTGCAGCCCCTCGACCACGACCCGATCGCCCGCCTTCAGATCGTCCGAGGCCAGGAGCACCCGATCGATATTGCGCTCGATGATCTTGACCGGCGCCTTCACCGCCTTGCCGTCGACGATTTTCCAGACGATCGGCCCGCTGCGCTCCCAGACGACGGAGAGCGGATCGACCGAGAGATATTCCTCGCCATCGAGCGACAGGGAGACGGAAAAGGACATGCCCGGTCGCAGCGTGTCGCCCTCGTTATCGACCAGCGCCTCGGTGCGAAGCGTGCGGCTGGCCTCGTCGAGCCGGCTGTCGATGGCGCTGATCCGGCCCTTGAACATGCGATCCGGCTGAGCCGTGGGAACCGCCTCGACGGGAGCGTCCAGGCTCAGGTCGGCGACGAAACTCTCCGGCGTATAGAAGACGACCTTGATTTCCCGGCGATCGTCCACCGTGGCGATGGCCGTCTGCGAACTGACGAGGTCCCCCTCGTCGACGGACACAATGCCGATCCGCCCGGTGATGGGCGCACGGACGGTGCGCTTGGCGAGGGCGATTTGCGCGGCCTCCAGGTCGAGCTTGGCATTGTCGCGTTCGCGAATGACGTCGTTGACCTCGACGCTGGAAATGGTGCGCGACTGCGCCAGCCGCTCATAGCGGGCGAGCTTTTCCTCCGCCGCATCGACGGCGATGCGGGCGCGGCTGACGGCGAGTTCTTCAGAGGAATGATCGAGGATGATCAGTGGCGCTCCGGCCTCCACCGCGTCGCCGGACCTGACCGCGACGGTTTCGATGATGCCGGTGGTATTGTCGGGATAGACGGTGACCGAGCGGGCCGCATCGCCCGTTCCGATCGCGCGCATCTGGGTTCTGGTCCGGCCCGTCTCGACGGGATCGGCAACGACGAGCTGCGCGCCGCCGCCAAACCGGCCGCCGCGAGGGCGCCCGCTCGCTTCCGAAACGGGAGCATCACTTTGCGCAGGGGCGAGCCATGCAATCGCCTCCCTGACGGGCGCTGGTAGTGGCAGGTCGGAGGACAGGATAGCTCGCCCGGCCTGGGGCTCAAGCGAGATGTAGGCCCCTCCCATCAGCACCAGCACGACCAGAGTGACGAGGATCTGCCGGATCATGGTCATGCGCCGCGGTTCTCCATGAATTTCGACTGTCTATTCCTGACGTGTGTGCCGCAGCATATTCATAAATCAGGCGGTTTTGCCGCCGCTTCGCAACAAATTGCAATTGCAGACCGAAGCCCAGTTGCGAGCGGGCTTCGATGGCCGACGCGACGGTCTGGTCGAATCCCGCATGTCGCTGCCGCGACCCTAGACGAACGCAATGCAAAAAGGGCCCGCCTTGCGGCGAGCCCTCGATCATTTTCCCGAGATGAGTAAGATCAGTTCGACGATTGACCGCTGCCTTCACCCGACTGACCCGACTGGTCGGTGGTGGCGGCGTCGCCGCTCTCCAGCCGCATCTGGTCGCGGTTCTCGGCGTAGGTGTCCTTGTTGTACTCCGGCGCGTTGTTCAGCTGATCCTCAGTGAACTGCGTGTAGAGGTAAAGCGAACCGTTCTTGTCGCGCATGAAGTTGAGGTTGTCCATGCCGACCGCGACCGGCTTTTCGCCGATGCCGAGGAAGCCGCCGACGTCGACGATCACGGCGTCGACCTTGCCATCGGCGCTCATCGCGATGTCACCGATTTCGCCGACGCTCTGGTCGTTCGGACCATAGACGGTGGTGCCCATCAGGTCATCGGCCGTCAGCTGCGCGTCGTCCTGGACCTTGGTCATGCCCTGGCGCTGGTCGCCACCGGTCGAAGCGGTGACGGTCGCGTCGCCCGACGTGTCGGTCGTGGCGTTCTGGGCAGCCTGCTGCGTCTGGTCACCGGCACTGTCCATGGCCTGACCCGCGTTATCAGCCGTCTGCTCGGTCTGCGCGGCGGCGTTGTCGGCAGCCTGCTCGGCGTTGTCGCCGGCATTGTCCATGGCCTGGCCGGCGTTCTCGGCCGTCTGCTCGGTCTGGGTGGCGGCGTTGTCGGCAGCCTGCTGGGCGTTGTCGCCGGCATTCGCTGCTGCGGAACCCGCAGCCGCGCCCGTCGCGGCACCGGTCGTGGTTGCGGCCATCTGGTCGTTGGACTGCTGATCGGCGGGCTGGGCGCTTTCATTCGACGCCATGTTGTCCGACGTCTTGTCCGCCTCGAAGGACGGTGCCTGCTCGAGGCTCTCCTTGTCGAGCGCAGCCGTGATGCGCGGCTCGTCGCTGTCGTTGCGAGCCATCTGCAACTGATCGAACGGGACGGCAACTTCCTTCTCGCCGATGCCCAGGAAGCCACCGACGCCGACAACTGCCGCATCGACGGTGCCGGACGAAGCGAGCACGAGATCGTTGATGCCACCGATCTCGTTGGCATCCTCACCCGGACCCGAATAGACGTCGGCGCCGATGAGGTTCTCGGTCAGGTACTGGTCAGAGCCGACCGTCGCCGGATACTCGCCCGAGCCGGCTTCGTTGGAAGCGGTCTGGCGGTCCGTCTTACCCTCGGCGGTCTGCCCCTCGGCGGTGTTCGAAGAGGCCATCTGCTCGCCCGAACCATCGGCCGGAGCGGTCGTGCCACCAGCCGAAGAGGACTCGGCGGATGCCTGATCCTGAGCGGCCTTCTGCTCCTCGCGGGTCTGGAACGTCGGCGCACTGGACAGCTCGTCCATGCTCGCCTTCAAGATGGCCCGGGGTTCGTTGTTCTCGCCCATGGTCCAGCCGATCTGCTGGAACGGCACTGCGACGACCTTGGACTCGTCGTTGATCGTCGCGCTGACGATCGCCGCCACGACCTTGCCGTCGCTGCCGACGAGAAAGTTCTGGATGTCGCCGACCGACTTGGCGTCCTGGCCTTCGCCCTCATAGACGGACTTTCCGGTCAGGTTGGAGGCGAGATACTGATCACTGGACAGGTTGGTCAAGAAGTTGCCCGAGGCCGAAGCCTTGGCCATGTCGCCCGACATGTCCGTGGACGCTGCGCCCGAGGCATTCGTGCCGGACTGAGTCGCGGCCGGCTGCTGGGTCTGCTGGTTGGTCGAATTGGCGTCCTGCGCCATGGCCGGCGCGGTCAGAAGAGCGGCAACGGCGGTGGTTGCGAGAAGCTTGCGAATCATCGTGAATAACCTTCGTCTATATTAGTGATAGACCGGCCGCGCAGCCTGATCGTTCTTGTCAGGATGCGCGGGGTTTGGATGATTGATGAACGGACTGTTAGGCAATCGGTTCCCGAAAATCCGTGTCCGACGATCGATTTGCAGCCAAGGGCGCCGGCGTCGCGCTATCCGATGACGAGGACGCCGAAGATGATGAGCAGCAAAAGGCCTACAAGCACAATGAAGATCAAAATCTTCGCTATACCGGCCGAAACGCCGGCTATGCCTCGGAAGCCGAGCAGGCTGGCGATCGCTGCGACGATTAATAATATGATGATCCATTCGATCATATGGAACTCCTTTGCAAACCTTCAGTGAGAGAAACGGCTGCGGCCGGCCTCTTTCGAGCATTTAGGGCTGTCCCCGACGATTTGGATGGAGCGGCCGGCGAAGCTCGCCTTTGATGCATTGATGATCTCGTCCGTTGCCGCCGCGGCGGAAGGGACGCTTTCCACAGGACACGCGTATGCGCGAGGGCGTCGACTTTCGCCGGTGACCGCCTAAGTCAGACACTTCGGCGCGCGAAAGACCGGCGCTTGAAGTTTCGGGTGGTTTTTCTGTCGATGCACATACTAGCGCTTCTCAATCAGGATGGTGGCACCCTGAAAACGGCTGACCTCGACTGGTTGTCGGCGTTGATCCGCGACGAGTTCGGCGTTCACGGTCACGAGGTCTCGGTCGAGATATGCCCCGGCTCGAAGATCGTTTCGAAGATAGAAGACGCCGCCAAGCGTGCGGACTTCGACGTCCTTCTCGTCGGCGGAGGCGACGGGACGGTCTCCGCGGCAGTCGGGGCGCTTTACGACACCGAGACGGCTCTCGCCATTCTGCCTGCCGGGACGATGAACCTCTTTGCCCGGACGCTGCAAATCCCGCTGGCGCTGGAACTGGCGGTCAAGGCGTTGGCGGGCGGCACGATCACGGCGGTGGACGTGGCAACGGTCAATGGGAAACCCTTCGTCCACCAGTTCGCCACGGGTCTCCACGCCAGAATGGTGCGCTTTCGCGAGAGGATCGCCTATGGCTCCCGGGTGGGCAAGATGTGGGCGACGACCCGTGCGATCGCCCTTGCGTTCCGCAGGCTTCCGAAGGTCGAGCTGGTGATCAATGTCGACGGTCGGACGGAGCGGCTGAAATGTACGGCGATCGCCATCTCCAACAACCTCTACGGATCGGGACATCTGCCATTCGCCGACAATCCGAAGGGGGGGGTGCTCGGCGTCTATATCTGCACGGAACGGCGGCTTTCACGCGTTGCCAAGCTGACGCTCGATATCTTCACCGGCAAGTGGCGCCAGAATGCGGATTTGATCGTGAAATCCGCCAAGCACGTCGATCTCGCCCACCGCGGCAAGCCGCGCTCGAACCGTGCCGTGCGCGATGGCGAGCTGGAGGTGCTGGACGATCTGTCGAAAGTCGAGTTGCATCCGCTGTCGCTGAATGTGCTCGTGCCGGCCGAAGCGACCTATCTCGACCAGGCCGTCGTGGAGTAGAGGGACATCGCGTCGTCATGACGGCCGCTGAACTGGCCGCCGCCGCTTCTGCCGCTCCGCTCGCCGGAGGGGCTCGTCCTCAGTGGTTGCGCAAGGCGTCGATCAGCTCGTCCTTCGACATGTCCGAGCGTCCCTCGATGCCGATCTCCTGCGCTCTTTCGTAGAGTTCGTCCTTGGTCCACTCTTCATAAGGCGGCGATTTCCCGCCCGTCCTGGACGGATGCATGTCCGGATTGGCCCTGGCGTTGGAAATCCGCGCGGATTTCTCCTTCGAATAGCCTTGGTCACGCAGTGTTTCGTAAAGTTCCGGATCCTTCAGGGAGGAGTTGTCGCTGGTCTCGTCCCGCTTCCCTGCCATCGTTCCTCTCCTCTGCGTGCCGCGATCTCCTCGCGGCGGGGGAAGGCGCCGAACTCTTCAAAGGTTCCAGCGCCTCGCCCGCCTCAGTTCGATCCGTTGTCGGTGCCCGTCACCCCGCCGGCATCCGGCTGGACGACGGTGTCGTCGCTGCTCTGCGCGCTGTTTTGAGCCGGCGCAGCTTCGCTCGCCGCCGTCCCGGAACCGTCCAGATCGGAGTTCGGCTCGCTGGCACCGAAGAATTGCAGGCCGACGAAAACGATCACGCACAACGCCAGAGCTGCAATGAGAACGACCAGGACCGGTCTGCCACTGCGACCCTGCCGGGCATTTTCGTCGTTGAGATTGGTCATGTGATCGTCTTCCTTGTCGAGGCGCCCGGGTCGAACCGTCTCGTCTCCGGGCTCCTGTGGAAATGGGGCCGGCGGTCCGCGTCCCCGCGCGAGTGAATGGGTTTTAAGAAACCGATCTGTTCCAAGCGTCATCGCCCGGTTGCCGGTCGATCGGGCCAAGTCCATCGCCCAACTTGTGCAGGACGCGCCTGAAATGCCGATCTGTGACGATGAAACGCAGATGCGACCAATCCCGTTCCGGCTGCGACTTCTGGGCGCAGTGGACGGGCAAGACAGTTTCGCATGGGGAAGGCCGCAGCGCAGCGCCGGCTTTTGCGATTGAGGCAGAGGCCGCCTCGAAAGTACCGGTCAGGCGAAGCTGTTTCGCCGTTCCCGTAGGTCGCTCATGCCCGGCAATACCAGACTCCGAACGGGCTCATGAAACACCCACGACAGGACGGCAGACGGACAAAAGGAAAATGGCGCACCTGGACAGCGAGACCTCGAACGAGCTCTTCGAGACGCTGGAGGCGTGGAATACCCTGCTTGAGCACCGAAAATCCTCGGATTTTCAGGTGCCGCCATGCTCTCTGTAGGGGATGTCTTCGCCAGTGCGACCGGCCTGCCGGACGTTCCGCCTTCCAAACCTCGGCCTGCGCCTGTCAGGCGCGCGCCGCCTGAAGCGGCGAACGGGCCGAAGCGCAAACGCGCCGCGCCGTTCAGCATTCGCCTCAGTGAAGAGGAGCGCGCCCAGCTGGCGCTAGAAGCCGGCGGCGAACCGCTTGGCACCTATATCCGGGTCAAGGTTCTGGATAGCAGCGGTCAGCGCAAGCGGCGCACCGGCCAACCCATTGAGGACCGGAAGGCGCTTGCGAGGCTGCTGGGCCTGCTCGGCAAATCCGAGCTGGGCGCGCACCTCGCCGAGCTGGCCAGTGCCGCCCGCTCCGGCTCCCTGCCCGTCGATCCCGAGACGCAGACGCAACTGCAAGAGACGCTGGCGGATGTGCGGGAACTCCGCCGCCTGCTCATGGAGGCGCTCGGCCTGCAGATGGGCGGGGCCGCGTCATGATCCTCAAAGGCTCGCAGCGCGGCGGAGGACAGGACCTCGCCCGCCATCTGATGAAGGTCGAGGATAACGAGCATGTCCGTGTGCATGAGCTACGCGGCTTTGCCTCGGACGATCTCAAGGGCGCGTTCAAGGAAGCCGAGGCCATCGCGCGCGGCACGCGCTGCAAGCAATATCTCTTCTCACTGAGCCTGAGCCCGCCGGAGAGCGCCCGCGTCAGCGCGGCGCAGTTCGAAGCGGCCATCGGCCAGGTCGAGGAGAAGCTCGGGCTGCAGGGCCAGCCGCGCGCCGTCGTCTTCCATGAGAAGGAAGGACGGCGGCATGCGCACTGCGTCTGGAGCCGCATCGACGCCGAGACGATGACGGCAAAGCAGATGTCGTTCTTCAAGACCAAGCTGCAGGGCGTCTCGCGATCCCTCTATCTCGATCACGGCTGGGACATGCCGCGCGGCATGCTGGACAAGGCCGCGCGCGATCCCACCAGCTTCACCCTCGCCGAATGGCAGCAGGGTAAACGCCAGGGCGTCGATCCGCGTTGGCAGAAACTTATCGTCCAGGAATGCTGGAAGAGTTCGGACAGCCAACGCGGCTTCGAGGCCGCGATTGAAAGCAAAGGCTTCTTCCTCGCGCGCGGTGATCGGCGCGGTCATGTGATCGTCGATCATGACGGCAGCGTTCACGCCCTCTCCCGAATGCTGGACCTTAAGACCAAGGATGTGCGCGCCCGGCTCGGCGACGGCGCCGATCTTCGGTCCGTCGATCAGACCAAGGCGCGCATTGCGGAGCGCATGACGCCGGCGATCCGCCGCCATGTGGCGGAGAGCAAGGCGAAGTTTGCGGAAGAATCCAAGGCGCTGAACGATCAGAAGGCGGAAATGACCGCCCGGCATCGCCGCGCAAGGGTCCGCCTCGAAGCCGAGCATAAAGCGCAATGGCATGCCGAGATCAAAAGCCGCTCGGCCGCCCTGCCGCGCGGGCTTCCCGGCATCTGGCAGCGGGTCAGCGGGCAGTATCAGGACATGCGCCGCCGCAACGAGGCGGCGATGGCCGAGCTGTGGCAGCGGCAGGCGGACGCACGGCAGGCGCTGATCGACAAACAGCTGAGCCAACGGGCCGCCCTGCAGGATCGCATCAAGGCGCTGCGGGACGAGCAGGCCAGGCAGCTTCGAGAATTGCGCGGGGAGATCGGGCGCTTCCTCGCCTTCACGACCGGGCGGGATGGCCCGGCGCGTGATCCAAGCCGCGCCCGTCAACCGGAACGCGGGACCGGACGCCAGAGAAGCCGGGGGCTTCGCCTGGAGCGATAGGCCGCGCTCTTATCAAGAGGAGTGAACAGGCATGTCATCGAACAACAGTCAGGATAACGGGATGGCGTTCGCCATCGCGCTCGTGGGTGCGGGCCTTGCCTTCATCGGCATCTTTCTCTTTGCCGTGCTGGCGTTTCTCGCCGTCATCATGACCATCCTGGCGCTGTGCGCCTGGATGAAGCCGCTCAAACTTGGCAGCATCACCGTCGAGCCGCATGAGGCGCGTCTCTTTATCTATCGCGGGCTGGCCGGCGCGGTCCTCGTCCCGGCCTTCGTGGTCTTCTCCGCCATCCTCATCGGCTTCAAAATCAATCCAGACTGGTGGTTCTACATGGTGGTCGGCGGTTACGTCGTGGGCTCGGTCGGCATCGCCATCCTCGAAGCATCGAACGAGGATGAAGACAAGGCGGAAGACGCGCCGCCCATGCCGGCACCGAGCGCGCTGGAGCCGCCGGCCCGCGTGCGCCATGAGGGCCGCGAGCCGGTCCGCATGAAAGGTCCGGCGCGGTCTGCCGAACCCTTCCGCTTTGCCAGCTGGGATGACGAGGAGGAGTTCAAATGAGCGTCCGCCGCCTGTTCGAGCTCTACGAGATCGCCTGGATGTTTGAATCACACGCGCAGCAGCGTCTGGGTTGGCGCGATGCAGCGGAAGCGAGACGCGCGCGAATACGCAGCGAGCGACTGGCCGCGCAGCAGCTTCAGGCGATGCTGGACGCCAACCCCAGCGGGTCGCTGGGCCACGCGCACCTCGATGACGAGGAGGCGCTGCGCCGCGCCGGTCTCCTGCCATGACCGGGACGGACCTGACGCCATCCTTCCTGGCGGACCTTGCAGACGCGCCGCGCCGGACTATCCGGCGCGGCATCGAGCTTGGCTTCTTCAATGGTCAGCCGCTGATCTATGACGGGACGGAGCCCGTCGCCATCGACGCCCAGGCCGGCAAGGGCAAGCTGACGCGCTTTCTCGGCGTCAATCTCGTCTCGCCGCGCACCGCGCACTTCACCAAGATCATCACCGATCCGAAGGACGCGGAGCTGGCCTGGATCAGCTGGAAGACGCTGGAGCGGGAAGGCTACCGGGTGCGGTTTATCAATCCCCGCCGCATCCACGGCTATCCGACCGAGTCTTTCAACATCAACACGCGCCTTCTCGAAGTGGCCACCGATCCGGCCCTGCGCGGCACGGTGAATGACGCGGCGTATGACGCGGCCAGCTATCTCGTTCCGGTCGATAGCGACATCAAGAACCGCTGGATCGGCCAGGGCGTGCGCACCGCCTTTGCCCTCTACAACAAGATCACCCCCCTTTTTCCCTCCCGCCGCTGGTCCTGCTCGCCGGGGGGCTTGTGGGACTTCTTCGGGCGGGGCCGGCTCGAGATTGCCGACGATCTTCTGGTGTGGGCAGCAGACAATAGGATGGAGGATGATTCCGGCATGTGCCGGCTGGTGGCCAGCTGGACCGACAGCCAGGATCAGTGGAATGCCTATTCCTCGATGATGGTGGAACGGCTCCAAGGCTTCCAGCCCGGCACGACGGCGCGAGAGGTCACGTCATCGAACACCTTCGATCCGGCGGACATGAAGACCGAGCGCACGGCGCTGTTCATCATGGGCGCGGCGACGTCCGAGACGAGCCGGACATTCGTCGGCGCAATGACGGCGGCCATCGTCGAGCGGTTCGCTGCCGCGCCCGGCCCCTTACGCGCCCTCCTCATCGGCGAGGAATGGGGACAGCTCTATGTCTCGAACTTCCATGAAATCCTGACCCTTTACCGCGCGGGCGGCATCAACTTCGTCGGCGTGTTCCAGAACGCCCCGGCGCAGATCGAGGCGAGATATGGCAAGGAGATCGCCCGCATCTGGAAAAAAGCCGTGGCGCACACCCTCTATCGCGGCCTGCCGGATACCGACACGCTGAAAGAGATCGAACACCGGTCCGGCAAAACCTCCGTTATGATCCGGGGATTCAACGTCAACCAGAACCAGGTCAGCGGCTCGGGCGACAATCTGGTCGAACAAGCCGTGCCCCTGCTCCAGGTCGAGGACATACGCGAAGCCACAGGTGGCGAGACAGGCTTGCTCGAATCGAGGGATCAAGGGTATTTCATCGTTGACCTGCCAGAGTTCTGGGAAAGATTACAGTTAAGAGGTCTGTTACGTTCCATCAAGGATAATATAGACGGTCCGAAGATGAATACTAATCACTCATAGCTTTAGTCTCGAACCAGCCTTGCGAACGAGCTGTGTCTAATAGCGCAACCGCTCTAGAGCCAGCCTGCGATTTAAGTTTCCGGTCCGCTTCACCCACGAGCTGCAACGGAAATAAATCGACGTCCTTTGAGACTTCAACGGCAAGACCAAGCGGCAGATCCCTCCAATAACCATAAACCATCGGGGTGCTCACCCCCCGCTTATACAACTCTTTAATTAATGGTATAGCGACGCCGCGCTTTCCTTCATCTGTACAATATTCCATCATAGCTCCCATACAGAAAGAGGTCTCTTCGCGGGTCAACTCAACGGAACTTTGTAAAAGCGCAACAACTAACTTGTATTGCTCAGCAGGGGTAACGCGTCGACCAAGGAACACGCACATTCGAGACGACATGTTGGCGACCTCATTGGCTTGTTCATGGTCAAGGCCCAATGCGCCCTGTCTTGTGATTACTCGAAGATGGTTAGCTTCGCGCGTTACGTCCTGCCAATCATCAGGAGCCAAGCGCTTCAATGCCTCACTGACCACATTGCGAATTTTCCAAATCGTGGCGGGTGTGCCCCAGACTTGCAAAAATATCAACATCCTCTTTAGTGATGCGGGATCATACTCATCTGAGAGATGACTTTCCCACCAACGATACGCACCCGACTTAAGACGAATATATCGAGCTACACTTACAAGATCATCCGTCTTGCTTAGCGAGCCGCCATCACCTGAGATTCCGCTCGACCGTATACCCGCCGCTATAAGCGCAACCCGATCAATTGCAGGCTGATCGCCCCAAGCCGCGCGCATTTTCTCAACTAGCAAACTCCAATGCTCAAGAGAGCTTGATAGCGACGCCGTATCAGTATGGATAAATCTATTATACTCACTGATAACTGCTTCTTCTGAGGCGGTAAAACCACGAGCGTCCTTCTGTTCGTTTTCAATCTTTTCGCGCCGTTTGCTTCCACCACGATAAGGTGAAAAACGCTGGGACAATACATCTACCAGTGTCGTATTCTCGTCACTTAGTGCAAGTGTATATTGATACACATTGAACATAGACGCCATATTGTACAACAAGACGTTCTCGCGAGGACCAACAGTCGTTAGCGGCATCGGTACGTCGGCGAGTATAAGGGCCTTTGCTTCTGCTTCATACTTTGAACGTTCGAGATAATCAAATCTATCGAACATCAGCATACCACGTATCATACTAATCTCAATATGGATACCACGCTTTTCAACATCATGGAGCGAAAGTTCTGAAAATATTTTTAGCGCGATACCAATTTCGGCATGTGCTTCTTTTCCAACATGGCCGATAAGGCTGATCCATTTCTCAATTCGTTCTTCTACAGAGGAATTTTTATTTAAAATAGACGCCAAAGCAAATCGTTCGTCTGAATTGCACGAATCAATTATTTGCTTCCAAAGAATTTCAAGAAAATCCTGCCTACCGCTTCGGTCTGGCAAGCTTGACCAGTGCGACGAACCAACCTCCTCAGGGTTGGCTGCAAGTTGACGAAGATTTGGATACTCGCCGATAAAATTGACAACTCTTTTAACCGCATGTTGATACGCACTGAACACCCAGTCGCTTAAAAGCATCATTGCAACGCTTCGCGGGTGACTCGTGTTTTTAAAAATGGATGATTTTGACATCTCCTCAAGTTCAAATGCTAATGTAAGAAGCTCTCCTTTGGTAAAACAACCACCATAGAAGCGAGCGACGTTCAGCCAATACGGATTTGATACTAAAGCTTTAAACCGCTCAAATTTGTCGCCTTTATAGTGCTCATCGGATACGGAGTAGGGTGCTGTCTCGAACAAGTGTCGCGCGGCGAAATACTCTCTTAGGGGTTGCACCTCAAACTCGTATGTTCCCTGTACCCTCGAAACCAATGCGCCAACCCGTTCAATTATTCCGTCGAACAAGTCATTTATAATCGTAGTATCCTCGCCCTCACGATCGAGATATTGAAATAACTCACTGCGCAGCGCACCATACTCAATACTCCCGTTTTCTCCGCCTTCTGCAGCAGTCTGAAGCTTCCAAGCCAAATACCTATGAATATCGATCAATATCTCGCGGTTTTCGCGCACAATCTCACTTTTCTCCGACTCGCGGGAAAAAAATGTGTCCATGTAAGCATCGTACATCGACGTTCGCTTTTCCGGGAGGGACGAACCACGACTGTTTATTAGTGAGAGCAGGATCGTCAACTGCATTGGATTCTTTGACAAGTATTCGGTGTGCGCCTCCTGCATCTTTACGTCCAGTGTTTGCTGGAGTTGCAACGCCTCGTTTCCCTTCAGGCCTTTCGCCTTCGTCCAGCGTTTTGTGTAATCATCGATTTGTCTTCGCTCAAGCGGTAGTAACTCGAAATACGACCAGCTCTCTCTCGGAAAAATTACGGATTTGGCAAAGGCAGCGGGTCTACTTGTTACGATAGCCATAACAGGTCGCTCACTGGAATTCGAGATCCTGTTCACACCACGGCTTATTTCTTCGACAAGCTGCTTTCTCAACCCTACATCTGCAACCTCGTCAAACCCATCTAACGCCATCAAGATTTGACTTGCGCGGGCGATCTGCGTTAGGTCCGATACATTGAATTCATGCCCGCCAGAGGTTAGTCGAACTTGAGCTGCCAAAAACCCCTCAAGGGAACGAGGTTCGCTATCAGGCAGAGAAGTTGCTTTTGATACAAAGGGATTTGTGCCTGAGATCCATTTCGCAAGATCCCGCAGGTCGACACGAAAAGGCACACGGATTGGAATCCCAGAGAACGATTTCGGAATATTAGCAAGATCAGATTTTTTGTTCAATAGATGCATACGCAGCACCTGACATATAAACTGTGTTACTGTGGATTTTCCCTGCCCCGGCGCACCCTCAATGACTATTCGCCTGACGGACGAAAGCGCTGTTTGCAATATAAAGTCAGCGGCGAGTTCGCTGTTATCGCCGAAACCCACAATATACTCTCTTGCGTTACTATAGACGACCCGTGGGCTTGCTCCGACGTAGCGAATGGATCTGTGAACTCTTTGTGGGTTAGATTTCGTGACACGCATAGGGAGATCGACAAATAAGTCGGTCATTGTGCTACGCAAGTCTGTTTGCTTGAATTTAAGCTCTTGGTCATCATCGTATTGAGAGCTGAGATACGCTTTTATAGCAGACATCCGCCGTTCACTATTCTCGCCAAGCTCACTGCGCATAAGGCTGTCTAATAAATCGGTAGCCTTTAGTATTTCCGGAAAACTCCATTTGATGGCAGGTTGTGCATTTAGTCTGGCGTCTAAATCATCGCGCCACCAGCAATAACTCGGGACACCAATAAATTCTGAAAGAAGGTTGTTGACTCGATCAATAGACCCGGCATCGATATGAGAGGTTCCTTTCAAATTGGTTATAAGGAAGTAGTTTTTCATTCCACGGGCTCTCAGCCGCTCAATTTTAGGAGCCTCACTTTTGATCAAGGCTTCAATCATTTCTCTTTCTGTTTTGGAGTTCGGGTCTTTGACAAACTTGACCTGAAACACATTGAGTTCTTTTCCGTGCTTTGCAGCGGTTCGGTTGTAAAGTATTTGGTGACGGACAAAAGAGTCTCGTCCTCCGTCGGGCTGACCGACCGGAAGAGCTTGTGCCTCAGGAAATGATGAAGTGATCAAAACCTGGCATAACTGTTGGAATTTTTCGTCGCCCAAAATTTCATAATGATACATTTCGTTCCCGGCCCTAGTCAGCAGCTTTCAAGCGAAGGTTTGTTAAACATGTTAAGAGATGTTTGCGTATCATTGTCAACCGTTAGTTGTTCGTACTGAAACTAGCCAACGGCGCAGGGGGGATGCAACGGGGGGCTTTGCCCCCCTTGCCAAGATGCGGGGTATTACCCCGCACATCTTGCGATCTGCGATAGTGACGCCTGGACAGGATTTGAGCCGTTGGGCTGAACCATCTGACGCCGCCTTGCGCCCTCTCCGCTGGCCGCCTTCCTCTCCCATTTCAGCCGCCCGACGTTTCAGCTGCCGCCCACCCTATCCGCTCCCGCCGCGCTGTCCAGCCGAGCTGCCCGACGTCTCCTCCGCTGCCCACCGATTCCACCGCCGCTTTCCTCTTTCCACATGAGCGCGGGAACTCCGGCAGCCTGGTTGAGGCTGCCGGACATGCGGGCGGATCGATCAGTACTCCGACGCCAGCATGATCGTCAGCACCCGATTGGTGACAGCCGGATCGGACGCGTCCGGGCTGTGGCCTTCACAGGCGAGATCGTAATAGTCGATCTTCCAGAACACCTTCCCGGCTTCCGCTTGGTCGAACGCGCCGAAATCGTGCTCGCCGTGCGGATCGTTATCGCCGGTGAATACGTCGAAGGTTCGCACCCGGTTCAGGATCTCGGCCCGTCCTTCGGCGGACAAGGCGGCAATGCCCTGGGTCCAGAGGACGCGCCCACCGGTGAAGGTGGTGCGCAGGCCATCGTTCAGTGCCGCGATGCGCGCGGTGCGGGGGCTCATCGCCGGCCCCCGTTGTTCGCGGTTTCGACGGGCAGGAGGACGATGACGCCCTTTCTCTGAGGCAGTTCGACCGGGATAAGGTCGAGGTTCAGAATCGCGCCCGCCTTGCCGTTCTTCCGGGGCCAGACGGCGCCGATCTCCTTGGGCCGGGAGAGGATGTCTTTGCCCTCCCTGTCCTGACCGGTGATGCGGGAAAACGTAACCCGGTAGAGAGGGCGGTCTGCTTGGTGTGTCGTGCTCATGGTAACGTCTCCTTGTTTGGTTGCACGGGCTGGACCATCCAGCCGATGCGCAAAGGAGACCGGACCGGGCGGCGCGGGTCATGGCCAACACGGGAGCCGAGCGACAGCGAAGGCGAATGGAGCGGGCAGGCCATTGACCCGGAGAGCCGTCCCGAGGACGGTACACAGCGCATCATCACGGCTGGAGGTCAGGCCGGCAGCCGGATCGAAGGGGATTGTCAGGACGCGGCAACGCGCAAAAACGTCGGCACTGCAGGCGCTTCGACCGTATTACCGCTTAGGTTGGGTATGACAGTGGAGACGGATCAGGTGCCGAGGAGTGCGTCCATGGCCGTGATCGGCAGGACGAGGCGGTTCGTCGTGGCGGTGAGACGCCGGAAACCGAACCCTTCATAAAAGGCGGCGGCTTTCTCGTCCTTCGCCTCGACGATCATGCCGAGGATGCCGATCTGGCTCGCCGCTTTACGAGTGGTGTGGAAGGCATGGACGATGAGCGCGTCGCCATAGCCCTGGCCCTGCGAGCGCCTATCGACGGCGAGACGCCCGAGGAGCAGAAACGGGATGTCTTCGTAAGGGCCGGCCTGGACGTCATCCGGCAGATGATCGCGGCGGACCGAATGCGCGCTGATAGAATAATAGCCGATGATGGTGGGACCGTCGGCCAGGACGTAGATGCGCGTCAGGCTGCGCTTGAGGTCCTGGTTGGCGTAGCGCTGGAGATAGAGATTGAGGGCCGGAACGCCGCAATCGAATGATTTGCGGTCGTGGCCCTTCGGATCGAGCGCGGCGAACTCCACCTTATCGCTGGAGCTCGCGGAACTTCGTCGCCGCCTTCTTCATCCGCGGCGTCGGCGCGACGGGCGTATCGAGCGCGCCGAAGAAAGCGGTCCAGTCCTCAGCGGAAAATCGCGTCTTTTGATGCTCGGCGATGACCGCCTCCGCCTTCTCGCGGACGCTCTCCCGGATGAACTTGCTCTTGTCGAGCTTGAGATAGGCGCGCGCCGTGTCCATCATGGACAGCGTCACCGCATCCATGCGGACTTTGAGCATGTCGCCCTTGTCCGGTGTGTTCGTCATCGTTCGGTCCATCGTCGCACCTGCCTTCTCTCGATTATTATACCCACAAACGTGGGTATAATGCAATCAGCATGTTGGACTACCGTTCATGTCTGCGAAACTGAGCAAATGTTCGGTGCACGTGCTCACAAAGAGCTGGATCATTCGCCAACATCATAGCCAAATCTCCGGGCGATCTGCCCAGAGCATCAACGGCCTCTGTATCCGGACGCGCAGCTTCGCAAAAAAGATCGAACAAATCCTTGCGCCCCATAGCCGCAGCAATATGATATAGAGTATAATTCGTCTCCGGGCTTTTGTAGGAAAAGTCGATATCAGACTGAATGTATTTCTTAGCAAACCTTAGCGAACAGTCGTTCCAGACTGAATCTGCCAAATCTTTAGTCTTACGCATTGCTGTATTCTCATAAAAATCATGCCAATCATCTTGGGATAATTCCCACAGCAGCTCCTCCATCATAATGGCCAATGATTTTGCATTGTCGCCGGAAGGAACTGTCATAATTTCCTCAATTATTGAGCTTTTGTCCTACATTTTCGTAAATAAAGCAACATTCATCAAGTGTGCCAGTGGAGGCATTGTATTATATGGACGAGGAACATCGTTCGCATAGTCGAACCTCCGCCAGCCCTCAATGAATTTCTGGGCGTCGGAAGATGATAATGAGTTGCCATGCACAGCAACCAGCGCAGTCTTCAAGTCGGCAACCACATAATAATGCCTGATCGCCATGCGTTTCTGATCGGAAATACGTATCAGATGGTTTACCGAGCTAACCTCATAAAGTGCTCCAGTCCCTATAATAATTTCACGTGGCTTGATTGCAGAAGTAGCCAGTCCGTCTCCTTTATTTCCTACGAACTCAACAAATTCGGTTACACTGAATGAAGAGAGGTCGTTTCCGCTAAGTTCAAATAGTATCTTCCGGCGCTTTCGTGCATCCTGATTGTCGTCGCTATGGATGACGCGCCAATATCCATGCCATTTTGTGAAAAACGGATCATCCCTGGGGCGCCTGTTATGCATGCCGGTATCAAACTCAGGGAAGATTGTTTCGAAGTCCTGTTCTTTCAGTTGCTTTTGTGATCGCAACCAATTCACACACCAATCAAGCTTTGGTTCGGTAAGCATGGATATTTGTGCTGCAAATCGTCGAAGGGCCTCGCCCTCGATCAAACCGTGCTCCTCGTAGTCATACAACGTTCCGTCGATCTCGTCCGCCATCATACGCTGCGCAATTCGGCTCCATGACATCGGCTTGCCATTAACTAGAGAATTCTCGTGATAGAGGAGCAAGCGGGATCGAATGAAAGTGAGCTGGTACGCGCTGTAGTGCCTGAATGCCATTTTTATGCACCAAGAGGAATGCACGAGGAACTGCCGCGCAAAGCTAGATTATGATTCTCCTGACCGCAACGAACAGATGAATTGCGCAGAGTTCGCTCGGCGCATATAGGATTTATTTCCTTGTATGTTCCTGTATTGTTCTGTATACTTGCCCTCCGTGGCAGGTAAGCGAAAGGAGGCAGGCCATGACGAATGAAGATGAACTGGCGCTCGCCACGCGCGATGCTGCCAAAGCAAATGAGACACCCGTCCGGTCGCTCGATCTCGACGTGGACGCTTACATGAGCGAACTCGATGATTTCGACATGACCGAGGCGCAAAAGCGCGAGCTGCTGCAGACCCTGTGGTCGATCATGCGCGGCTTTGTCGATCTCGGCTTCGAGGTTGATGTCTGTTCCGCCGTGTTCGGTGAAGATTATTTGCTTCCCGAAGACGATTCAGCGGGCGTAGACTCGTCCCACACCAACAAACCGGAGACGCGATAGCCGCACCGCTTTTGCCCACGAGGAGACCCGCCATGCCCGTTACCGAGAACCGCTTTGCCGTCATCTACTGCCGGGTGTCCAGCATCAAGCAGACCACGGCAGGCGACGGCTTGCGCAGCCAGGAGACCAGGTGCCGCGAGTTTGCGCGGATGAAGAACTACGAGGTCCTTCACGTTTTCACCGATGACGTCTCGGGCTCCAAGGCCGAGCGGCCCGGCATGACCGCGATGCTGGCCTATATCAAGAAGCGCAAGGGCGAGCAGACCGCCGTTATCATTGACGACGTGTCGCGCCTCGCGCGCGGGCTCGATGCCCATTTGCAGCTGCGCGCCAAGATCCTCAAAGCCGGCGGCGTTCTTCAGTCTCCCTCCATCGAGTTCGGGGAAGACCCCGACTCAATCATGGTCGAAAACCTTTTGGCAACGGTCGCGCAGCACCAGCGGCAGAAGAACGGCCAGCAGACCAAGAACCGGATGCGGGCGCGCCTGCAGAATGGCTATCACGTCTTTCAGGCTCCCGTGGGGTATCGCTATGAGCGCGTTTCGGGGCGCGGCAAGATGCTCAAACGCGATGAGCCGGTGGCGTCCGTCATCATCGAAGCGCTCGAAGGCTATGCCTCGGGCCGCTTCGAGACGCAGGCGGATGTCATGCGCTTCCTCGAAAAGAGCCCCTTCTTCCCCAAACCGGCGGCAGGCCGCGTGACCAATGAGCGCGTAGCCGTCATGCTCAAGCAGCCCGTCTATGCCGGATATATCGAAGCGCCGGAATGGGGCGTAAGTCTGCGTCCGGGCCAGCACGAGGGGCTGATCTCCTTCGAGACCTACAAGCAGATTCAGGACCGTCTCAACGGCGTGAACCGGCTGCCGAAGCGCCGCAACCTCAACGAAGATTTTCCGCTGCGTGGGTTCGTTCTCTGCTGCGACTGCGACACGCCGCTGACCGCTTCCTGGTCGACGGGCTCGCATGCACGCTATCCGTACTACCTCTGCCGCAAGCGAGGATGTCCAAGCTACGGGAAGTCGATACGTCGCGATGAGCTGGAAGCGCAGTTTGAGACGCTGCTGCAGTCGGTCCAGCCGACCGAGCGGCTGTTCAAGGTTGCCACCGGCATGTTCCGGCAGCTGTGGGACCATCGCCTGGAGCAAGCCGAGAATCACGCCAAGGCGCTCGGCGAGCAGCTGCTCAAGATCGAAAAGCAGATCGGCCAGTTTCTGGATCGCATCGTCTCGTCGGACGTGCCGAGCGTCATCAGTGCCTATGAGCGCAAGGTGAAGGCGCTTGAAGAAGACAAGATCGTCATTAACGAGAAGCGGGCAATCGGCGCAAAACCCGTGAGCAGCTTCGACGATACAGTTAGAACGGCCCTCGGCTTCCTTGCAAACCCTTGGAATATATGGGCGGGAGGGCGTCTGGAGGACCGTCGAACAGTGCTGAAACTGGCCTTCACGGACCGGCTTCGCTACGACCGTGAAAAAGGATTTAGAACGGCAGAAATGAGTTTGCCGTTCAAGGTGTTAAAGCGATTATGCGGTGCTGAAGAAGGGATGGCGCGCCCGAAAGGATTCGAACCTCTGACCCCCAGATTCGTAGTCTGGTGCTCTATCCAGCTGAGCTACGGGCGCATTTGAAAGCGAGGTGAAGACCGGCTGGCCGCCCTCGTTGGCGCGGTAGGTAGCCGCTCCTTGCGCCGATTGCAAGCACCCTTTCGTCATCGAACTGCAATCTTTTCGTCCGTCCCAGGCTCGTTCGGGATCGGCAGGACGGGCGGTTTACTCGATCGGTCAGGATCGACAGGGCGGTGGCTGCCGATATGCCCGGCGCCCGCTCGCAAATGACGACGGCCGGGACAGGGCTTTCGTCGAAGGCGCGGTGGTGGAGCAAGGCGGGGTGGTGGAGCATGGCCGTTGGATGCCCGTTCCAACTGCTGACAAGGAGCCTCGAGCCGGTTTATTGGTCGGCGGGCGGGTTGCGGCCGTTCGGCCACGGCGGGTTCGGGCGCGATGGTGCGACGGATGGATGATCGACGGGAGAATGACGGGCGATGCAGAGTGGATGGGCCATCGGCCTGATGACCGGGACCGTCCTCGATGGTCATATCGACGTGGCGGCGATCCGGACCGACGGCGAGACGATCTCGCAATTCGGCCCGTATGAGCTGGTGCCCTACGATGGCGCGGTCACGCCGCTGATCGAAACCGCCGTCGCCGATGCGCTTCAATGGCAGTTTTCGGGCCGCGAGCCCGATAGCTTCGCGATCGCGGAGGCGCAGTTGACGCGGGCGCAGGCCGAAGCCGTCGCCGGATTTTTGAATCGCCATGGACTGCCGCGTGCCGAAATCGCGGCTGTCGGCTTTCACGGCCAGACCGTTCTCCACAGGCCGCCGCATGGATCGACCACCGGCCGCACCCGGCAGCTCGGCGACGGGGCCATGATGGCAAAACTGCTCGGGCTGACGGTGGTCCACGACTTTCGCTCGGCCGACGTCGCGGCCGGGGGGCAGGGGGCGCCCTTGTCGGCGATCTACCATCGGGCGATGCTGGAAAGGCTCGGCGCGGGAGGCGAGACCGCGGTTCTCAATCTCGGCGGTGTCGCCAATCTCACCGTCGTCGACGGCGAAGCGTTGATCGCCTTCGACACCGGCCCCGCCAATGCCCCGATGAACGACTGGGTCAAGGCGCATAAGGCGGGCGACATGGACATCAACGGGCGGCTGGCATTTGCCGGCATGGTCGACGAGAAGCGCCTCGCAGGGCTGCTCGAACACCCCTGGTTGACCGCGCCCTATCCCAAATCCCTCGATCGGTTCAGCTTCAGGATGGGCATGGCGGAGGGTCTGTCGCTGGAAGACGGCGCGGCGACTTTGACGGCCTTTTCGGCCGCTGCCGTCGGCAAGGCGCTCGACCTTTTGGCGATTCGCCCCGAGCGATTGATCGTGTGCGGCGGCGGCCGCCGCAATCCGGCGCTCATGGCCGCAATCGCTGCGCGGGCAAAGGTCGCGACGGTCGATGCCGATCGTTGCGGATTGCGGGGCGATGCGGTCGAGGCGGAGTGTTTCGCCCATCTGGCGATGCGGCGTATCCGCGATCTGCCGATCAGTTTCCCGCTGACCACGGGCGTGCCCCGCCCGATGACCGGGGGAATCGTCAACCGGCCCTGAAAGCGAGCCGGCCGCTCACGGGTGGGCGAACGACGCTCTGGAAAGATCGCATGAGAAAGAGCGGTCTCGATGGCCGGCAGCCGACGGTGATCAGAACAGGCTGGTCGGGCCGCCTGCGTCACCGACCGTGTCGGAAAGAACCTGGCCGAGGAAGGACGCGTCCTTGCCGCCTGTCGGCGTCGTGCGCGTGACGAAATCGAACACCCTGCCGTCCTTCAGCCCGTAATCGGCAATGCGCTCGACCCGGTCGTCCTTGTTGAAGTAGACGGCGAGAATCCGCTGATCGACGAGCCGGGGGCTCATGAAGGCGACCGGGCGGATCCGCTTCTGCGAGATATAGTAGAACACTTCATTGTCGAAGGTCGCCTTCGTGGACGGCGAGCCGAGCGCGAGCAGCACCTGCTCCTTCGACGAGCCGGGCGGGACGAGTTCCAGCGACTTCGGATCGACGATGTAGCCCTGGTTGAGCACTTCGCTGGTCGTGCAGGCGGTCAGGGACGAGACAGAGAGCACGGCAATGCCAAGGGCGAATGCCAGCGTCGCAGGCGTCTTCTTGCTCACGCTATTCCAACTCCGTTCCAGCCAACCGGTTCGTTTTCTTTTCCATGCCCGGCATCCGCGGCCATATCGAGGCAAGTATGAAAGCCGCAGCGGCCGGGCGTTGGTAATCCACCTTAAGCGACGTTGCAATCGCCCCGAACCTATGGCACCGCCTGTGGGAATGCGCTCGTCCGGCAAATGAACGGGTGAGGGCACCTACGTCGCCCACGGGCGCCGACCGCGGCTGATCGCGATTTCATCGAGCCGCGGCGGTGAGTGGCCGTGCGGCGCAGGCCATCGTCGAACCGGCCCGATCCGTCCCATGCGTCCGGGCGCTGGCGACCAATTGCGGAACGAAAATGCTGAAACGGTGGAGGATCGCCCGCCAGAACCGCGTGGTCGTGGAACGGCTCTATCAGAGCCTCGTCGCCCTGACGCGTCAGCCGAAGCTCTATGAGGGCCTTGGCATCGCCGATACGTTTTCGGGGCGCTTCGAGGCCCTCGCGCTTCACGTCTTCCTCTTCCTGCGGCGCTGCCGGGGCGAAGCCGCGCTGGAGCCGGTCGCCCAGGATGTGGTCGATCGCTTCACCGCCGATGTCGATTCGACGATCCGTGAGCTGGGTGTGGGCGACCAGTCCGTGCCGAAGCGCATGCGAAAGCTTGCCGGCGTCTTCCTGGAGCGGGTGCGGATCTACGATGCCGCCTTCGATCAGGAGGCGCAGCACGAAGCGCTGAAGACGGCGCTGATCGGGCGGGCCCTCGACGATGCGGCGCCGGACGATGCGGCGGCGCAGCTTGCGACTTACATGCTGACGATGAGTGGGCGGCTGGGCGCCGTCTCCGCCGGGGACATCCTCGCCGGCTCGCTCGACCTTGGAGATTGAACCATGGACGCGGTTTCGCCGCTTCAGATGCTGCTTCCGATCGGCCCGTTGCCGGCGGAAGGGCGCCCGATCGACTACGCTGCGAGCGAGGAGGAATGCGCTCGCGTCGCCGCTCTGCTTGAGGTCGATCGCGTTGCCTCGATCGAGGCCGAACTTCTCGCGCGCCCGTTTCGCCGGGCCGGCGTCCGCGTCTCGGGCCGGCTGATTGCGGTCGTCGTCCAGAAGAGCGTCGTCTCGCTCGAGCCGGTCGAGCAGCGCATCGACGAGGCGTTCGACGCGACGTTTCTCCCGCCGCCCCGCCTGCCGCGCGGGGTGGACGCTGCCGCCGGTGGGGAAATTTTCGTCGATCCCGAAGCCGACGATCCGCCCGAGCCGATCCTGGGCGACCGGATCGATCTCGGCGCGCGGCTTTACGAGACGCTGGCGCTTGCGGTCGAGCCCTATCCCAAGCGTCCGGGCGAGAGTTTCGGCACCGTCGTCGAGGACGTGCCGGAGGCAGACGAGCGGCCCTCGCCCTTTGCCGTCCTCGCCAAAATTTCGAAAGATCGGGACGACGGACGTGAGTGATCTCAAGACGCCGGTTGTAAGTGAGCGGGATTTCGATATTTTCGCGCCGCGTCGAAAGGCCCGGGGGCATCGACGGATCAAGGTGGGAACGAGTTGACCTCAACGGCCGGCATTAGCATTTCGCTCGACGCCATGGGCGGTGATCACGGGCCGGAGGTGGTCCTGGCGGGCGCGGCCGTCGCGCTCGAGCGCCGCCCCGGCACACGGTTCATTCTCTTCGGCGAGGAGGCGGCCGTCCGTCCGGTGCTGGCCAAGCACCCCGCTCTGGAAGCGGCCTCGACATTTCACCACTGCGAGATCTCGGTCCGCATGGACGACAAGCCGTCCCAGGCGCTGCGCCAGGGCCGCTACAAGTCGTCGATGTGGCGGACGATAGACGCGGTGAAGACCGGCGAGGCCGACGTCGCGGTTTCGGCGGGCAACACCGGTGCTTTGATGGCGATGGCGAAATTCTGCCTTCGCACCATGGCCAATATCGAACGGCCGGCGATCGCGGCGATCTGGCCGACGCTTCGCGGCGAGAGCATCGTCCTCGATGTCGGAGCGACGATCGGCGCCGATGCGCAGCAGCTCATCGACTTCTCGATGATGGGCGGGGCGATGGCGCGGGCGCTGCTCGGGCTGGAGCGCCCGACCGTCGGTCTTCTCAACATCGGCGTCGAGGAGGTGAAGGGCCAGGACGACATTCGCGAAGCCGGCCGGCTTTTGAAGGAAACCCCGCTTCCCGGCATCGATTATCGCGGTTTCGTCGAGGGCAACGATCTTGGCCAGGGGACGGTCGACGTCGTCGTGACCGAAGGTTTCACCGGCAATATCGCGCTGAAGACGGCAGAGGGAACGGCCCGGCAGATCGCCTCCTATCTTCGCGCGGCCATGACCCGGACATGGCTGGCGCGCGCCGGCTATCTCCTTGCCAAGAGCGCCTTCGACCGGCTGCGCGACAAGATGGATCCGCGCAAGGTCAATGGCGGCGTCTTTCTCGGCCTCAACGGGATCGTCATCAAGAGCCATGGCGGCACCGACGCGGAGGGCATCGCCGCCGCCATCGATCTTGCCCATGCCATGGCGCGCGCCGGCCTGCGCGAGAAGATCGAGGCCGATCTCGCCAGTTATCATCGCCGCATTTCCGAGGAAGCGGCCAGCATTTCCGAAAGCGGCAATTCATGAATGCGAGGATCGTCTCCGTCGTGCGCGGCACCGGCTCGGCGCTGCCGGCCAAAATCATGCGCAACCGGGATTTCGAGGGGGTGGTCGAGACCTCCGACGAGTGGATCCGGCAACGCACCGGCATCGAGCAGCGCCACATCGCCGGCGAAGGCGAGACGACCGTCTCGCTGGCCGAGGCAGCCGCTCGCCGGGCGCTGGAGGCAAGCGGCGTGTCGCCGGCCGACATCGATCTGATCGTCCTCGCCACCGCGACGCCGGACAACACCTTTCCCGCCTCGGCCGTTCAGGTGCAACATCGCCTGGGCATGTCGCATGGCTTCGCCTTCGACGTTCAGGCGGTCTGCAGCGGCTTCCTCTACGCGCTGACGACGGCGGACATGTATCTGCGGACCGGGCAGGCCCGCCGCGCCCTCGTCATCGGCGCCGAGACCTTCTCGCGCATTCTCGACTGGGAAGATCGCTCCACCTGCGTCCTGTTCGGCGACGGCGCTGGGGCGCTCGTCCTCGAAGGCGTCACTCAAGACGAAGAGGGCGGTGAAAAGGGCATCATCGCCTCGAAGCTGCGGTCGGACGGCGCCCATCAGGGCAAGCTTTATGTCGATGGCGGGCCATCGACGACGGGAACCGTCGGCCATCTGCGCATGCAGGGCCGCGAGGTCTTCAAACATGCGGTCGGGATGATCACCGACGTGATCGAGGCCTGTTTCGGCGCCACCGGGATCACCGCCGAGGACATCGACTGGTTCGTCCCCCATCAGGCCAATCGCCGGATCATCGACGCCTCGGCGAAGAAGCTGGGCATCGCTCCCGAAAAAGTCGTGATCACCGTCGATCGCCACGGCAACACCTCGGCCGCCTCGATACCGCTCGCGCTCGACACGGCGGCACGGGACGGGCGCATCAAGCCCGGCAGTCTCGTTCTGCTCGAGGCAATGGGCGGTGGTTTTACCTGGGGTGCCGTCCTCGTCAGGTGGTAGATACCGCTTGATTCATATGGCGGTTTCGGTAAGGTAACGCAAAAGTAAGATGTGAGGCGCGGCCGATTGGCGCAGCGCGTTGTTGGACATCGATCAGGGGACGACGATGGGGGACAGGACACTCACAAGGGCCGATCTCGCCGAAGCGGTGTTTCGCAAGATTGGCTTGTCCCGCACCGAGTCGGCGCAGCTCGTCGAGATGGTGCTCGAGGAGATCTGCTCGACGATCGCCAGTGGCGAGTCCGTGAAGATTTCGTCCTTCGGTTCGTTTCTCGTGCGCGACAAGAACGAGCGTGTCGGCCGCAATCCGAAGACCGGCGAGGAAGTGCCGATCTCGCCGCGCCGGGTCGCGGTTTTCAAGCCTTCGAACGTCCTCAAGGACCGCATTCTCGAAGCCCATGGCAAGCGTGCCGCCTCGGGGCTGGAATTGATGCGAGCCGCCGAATAGGCAGCGGCCCACTCTGACGCATCGGTAGTCGATCCATGTCCGACAAAGGTGAGGATGCGTTCCGGACGATCTCCGAGGTCGCCGAAGAACTCGATCTTCCACAGCACGTCCTGCGATTCTGGGAATCCCGATTCGCACAGATTCGTCCCCTGAAACGCGGCGGAGGCCGCCGGTACTATCGGCCGGACGACGTCGAGCTTCTGCGCGGCATTCGATACCTTCTTTACGTCAAGGGCTTCACCATCAAGGGCGTGCAGCGCCTGTTGAAGGAGAATGGCAGCCGGTTCGTCGTGGCGATCGGCTCGGGTGATCTCGCCGGTCTCGACGGACTGTCGGATGCGGGTGGCGATGACGGGCGCGGTTTCGATGCCGAGCCGGCGGATGCGCATATCGACGATCTCGACCTCATTCACCCCGAGCCCGAGGCGGTCACCGCGATCGATCTGGCGGCTCCGGAAGACGAGGCGGCACCGGCACAGCGGCCGAGGCCGCGCGCGCTCGGTGGTTTCCTCAGGCGGGAACGGGACACGGACGGCGAGCGGCTCAAGCTGCCGCGTGAGAGCATCGAGACGCTCGATCAGGTTCTGCTCGACCTCCTCGAGTGCAAACGGCAACTCGACCAGGTCCGCTGACGACCGGCCGCGCGGCCGCAAACTCCCGATCTACCAACCCCTCGCGGGCCATTTTCGTCCTTACCGGATCCGCACCGGCACGGTCAGCGACACGCGCTTGCCCGAGGGCGGTGCCGGGAACGGGCTTGCCCGGCGCACGAGCTGTACTGCCAGGCTGTCGAGCGTGCGGTTGCCGCTCGACCCGGCGACGCGCACGCTCGTGACGCGGCCATTGCCATCCATGGCAAAGGCGATCCGCGTCGTGCCGGAGCCTCGACCTGAAAAATTCCGGCTGAACCGGTTCAGCCGTGCCTGGATCTGTGACTGCCAGCGGGCGAGGGCCGCGCGCGAAACGCTGGCGCCCTGCGAGGCCTGGCTCCGGGATGAGCCGCGGGACGCGACGGAGGGCTGTGCCGAGCGGCGCTGGCGGGTCTGTTCCTTCCGGCGCGTCGGCTGCTTGGCCTCGCGTTTGCGGGGCGTCGCCCGCTTCGTCTCCTTCGGCTTCTGACGCACGGCTTCGCGCACGGGTTTCGGCGGCGTCGGCCGTGCGGTCGGCAGCGGGACATCGAGCGGCAGGGCGGCAGTGTCGGGCTCTGCCGGTTCCGGCTTTTCGGGCGGCGTCGCCGGAAGCGGAACCGCATCCGGTGGCGGCGGTGTCGCCTCCTCCGGCTCGGGCAGGGCCGGCTGCGGCTTTGCAGCCTCGTTCACGGCGGGTTCGGCCGGCTCTGGCGGGGCGGTCTCGTCCGGCTGTTGAATTTCCGGTTCCGGGGGCTGAACCGGCTCTGGCTCTGGCTCTGGCTCGGGTTCTGAAATTTGTTCGGGCGGCGCCTCCGGCTCGGGAGGGGGGGCGCTTTCGGGCGTTTCGGCTTCGCTCTCGGTCGGCGAGGGCTCGGTGCTGTCGACGGTCTCCTCGGCTGGCGCCGCCTCTTCGATCGCGTTGGAGGCTTCGGACTCGGCCGGGGGCGCGAGATCGATCAGCACCGGAGCCTGTTCGGCGCCACGCGGCGGCGCTTCGGCTGTCGTGTTCATCAGCGCGTAGGCCGCAGCGCCATGGGCGAAGAGCACGACCATGCCGGCCATGAGCCAGCGCTCGGCGCTGCGGCGGCCGGTATGGCCGGCAAAGGGATCGGCGGTCGAAGACCGTGCTGCCGGGCGCGCCATGGTGGCCTACTGTCCGGTGCCGTTCGAAGATGGCTCAACGCCAGCGCCGGGCCGATCGGTTGCAGCCTGCGCTCGCGCGGGATCCTCCAGGCCGACGAGGCCGATCTTCAGGTAGCCGGCGGAGCGAAGCGTGTTCATCACGTCCATGATGTCGGAATAGGGAACCGAACCGTCGGCGCGCAGGAAGATGCGCTCGTCGCGGTTTTGCCGGGTCTTCGCGTCGAGACCGGCGGCGAGCGCCTCGCGCGTGATCGGCTCTTCGCCGAGGCTGAGCGACAGGTCTTCCTGGATCGTCAGATAGACCGGCTCGTCCGGCCGTTCCTGGGGCGCGGCATTGGAGACCGGCAGGTCGACCGGGACGTCGACGGTGGAGAGCGGTGCTGCGACCATGAAGATGATCAAAAGGACGAGCATCACGTCGATGAAGGGCGTGACGTTGATCTCCGAGACCTCGCCGACGCCGTCGTCGTTGTTGTCGAGCTTGACCGCCATGGCGCCTACTCGGCCGCTTCGGCGAGGCGGGCGCGCTGGCCGATAGCCTCGCTTCGCTCGATGTCGCGCGACAGATGCTGCATGACCAGCGCCGAACCGTCCGAGACGATCGCCCGGTAGCCGGCGATCGAACGCGCGAAGACGTTGTAGACGACGACGGCGGGGATCGCGGCGACGAGGCCGATCGCGGTCGCCAGCAGCGCTTCGGCGATGCCGGGAGCAACGACCGCGAGATTGGTGGTGTTGGCCTCCGAGATGCCGATGAAGGAATTCATGATTCCCCAGACCGTGCCGAACAGGCCGACGAAGGGGGCGATGGAGCCAATGGTGGCAAGGACGCCGGTGCCGCGATTGAGCGAGCGCGCGGCGTTCGCCTCGATGCGGGCAAGGGCGATGGCGACCCGCTCCTTAATACCCTCTGCCGACAGCTCGCCGGACCGGTGCCACTCATGGGCGGCGGATCTGGCGAGGGCGCCGACGGGGCCGCGCCAGCGCGCCGCGCTTTTGTCGTCGCCGATGGCGGCGTCGAGCGAGTCTGCGCGTGCCAGTCGCTTGACGCCGGCGCGGGCCCGCCACTTCGCCGAAAACACCTCGAAACCCTTGACCAGAAGGATCGTCCAGGTGGCGAGAGAGGCAAGGGCGAGGCCGATCATGACGCCTTTGACGACCCAGTCGGCGGCGAGAAACATGCCGAGCGGCGAGAGATCATGGGGCAGCTTTTCGTCGCGCGGTTCCACGAAGGGCACCGCGGCAACCGCCTCGGCGGATGCATTTTCGGCGGCAGCGGGATCTTCGGCAGGCGGCTGCCCGGCGCCTGCCTTCCCCGTCGCGCTGCTTTCACTCTCAGGCTGCGACGCGCCGGAAGTGTCCGCTGCGTCGGCAGGTTGCGAATCGGTGTCGGGCTCACGCGCCTCGCCGGAGGCGGTGGCGCCTTCCTGCGTCGCCGATGGTTGCTCGGGGGCTTGGCTGCCCGCGGCCGGCGCAATCGGCTGGGCTGCGCCAGTTTCCTGAGACCAGGCCATTTCCGGCGGCAGCGCGGCCAGAAGCGTGAGAAGAAGCGCTGCCGTCGCCGACCGCAGAGGTGAAACTGAACCGAGACGCATGGTTGGCGGACCCTTGCAGAGGATTTGCCGATATCCGGAGCGTGGCTCGCGAGGTTTTGCGCGAGAGCTCCGTTCGTTGCGTCTTCCTTATGAAAAGATGAGGCGTTTAGTCAACTTAAGGGCTGTCTCGAAGGCACGCCAATTTGCGATCGGCCAAGCCGTCAGGGCTCCTGTCCGCGGCCGATGCGCGCCGTCAGCCTTGCTCCGAGGAGCTTCAGGCGAGTGGTGTCGTCACCGCTTTCCTGCAGGCGGAGAGGAATATCATCCCGAAACGACGAAGCCGCGCTCTTGGCGCGGCTTCGTTCTCGAAAAAAGCGTTGTCTGCAGGACGTCGATCAGCCGCGATCGTCGACTTTGACGTAATCCCGCGTCTGCGCGCCCGTATAAAGCTGGCGGGGACGGCCGATACGCTGATTCGGGTCCTCGATCATCTCCTTCCACTGGGCGATCCAGCCGACGGTGCGCGCCACGGCGAAGAGCACCGTGAACATGGCGGTCGGGAAGCCCAGCGCCTTCAGCGTGATGCCGGAATAGAAATCGACATTCGGATAGAGCTTCTTCTCGATGAAATACTCGTCGGTGAGCGCGATGCGCTCGAGCTCCATCGCGACTTCGAGCAGCGGATCGTCCTTGATGCCGAGCTCATCGAGCACCTCGTGGCAGGTCTGCTGCATGATCTTGGCGCGCGGGTCGTAGTTCTTGTAGACCCGGTGGCCGAAGCCCATCAGACGGAACGGATCGTTCTTGTCCTTGGCCCTCGCGATGAATTCGGGGATGCGGTCCTTCGAACCGATCTCCATCAGCATGTTGAGTGCCGCCTCGTTGGCGCCGCCATGGGCGGGGCCCCACAGGCAGGCGATGCCGGCCGCGACGCAGGCAAACGGGTTGGCGCCCGACGAGCCGGCGAGCCGGACGGTCGAGGTCGAGGCGTTCTGCTCGTGATCGGCGTGGAGGATGAAGATCCTGTCCATCGCGCGGGCGAGAACCGGGTTGATCCGGTAGGGCTCGCACGGCACGGCGAAGCACATATGCAGAAAGTTTTCCGCATAGGAGAGGTCGTTGCGCGGATAAACGAAGGGCTGGCCGATATGGTATTTATAGGCCATCGCCGCGATCGTCGGCATCTTGGCGACCATGCGCAGGCTCGCCACCATCCGCTGATGCGGATCGGCGATGTCGGTGGAGTCGTGGTAGAAAGCGGAAAGCGCGCCGACCGAGCCGCACATGACCGCCATCGGGTGGGCGTCGCGGCGGAAGCCGGTGAAGAAGCGGCTCATCTGCTCGTGGATCATCGTGTGCCGCGTCACGCGGTAGACGAAATCATCCTTTTCCCGCTGGGTCGGCAATTCGCCGTAGAGCAGGAGATAGCAGGTCTCGAGATAGTCGCCCTGTTCGGCGAGCTGATCGATCGGGTAGCCGCGATGGAGCAGAACGCCCTCGTCGCCGTCGATATAGGTAATCTTCGATTCGCAGGACGCCGTCGAGGAAAACCCGGGATCGTAGGTGAAGACGCCGCCCTGCTTGTAGAGGGTCGTCACGTCGATCACATCCGGGCCGAGGGTGCCGCTGCGCATCTCAAGACCGGCATTCGTCGATCCGAAATTGAGTTTCGCCGACTGTTCTGTCATGCGTCGTCCTTCCATGAATCGCGGCTACGGACGCAACTTTCGCAGCGCACACGTTTCAGCCATGCCCTGCCTACTCCAAAGGCTGGACCTCGACAAGTTATGATCCGAAGCCTGCTGCGGCGCAATATGCGACGGCGACCATCAGTGCGACTGATCGCCCAGGCGGGCGAGAGATTCGTCCCGGCCGAGAACCGCGAGAACGTCGAACACGCCCGGTGAGGTGGTGCGGCCGGTCAGCGCGGCGCGCAGCGGCTGGGCCGCCTTGCCGAGCTTGATTTCGGCGCTTTCGGCATAACCCCGAACGATCGCCTCCAGCGCCTCTGCACGCCATTCCTCGGCTGCCGCAAAAAGCGGCAGAAGATCAGCCACGATCTTGCGGCCGCCGTCGGCGAGAATGGCCTCGGCCTTTTCCTCCATCGCCAGCGGGCGGGCGGCGAAAAGAAAAGCCGCGCCGTCGGCAAGCTCGACCAGCGTCTTTGCCCGCTCCTTCAGACCGGGCATCGCCTCGGTGAGCTTGGCCCGAACGGTCTCGTCGCTTTCCCCTTTGAGCACAGCGCCATTGGGCAGGACGTCGCGGCTGTCCATCAGCATGGCGACGAGGTCTTCGTCGTCGCTCTGCCGGATCCAGTGACCGTTGATCGCCTCGAGTTTCTTGAAGTCGAATCGCGCCGCGCCCTTGTTGATCTGCGGGAGATCGAACCACTCCACCATCTTCTCGGTGGAGATGATCTCCTCGTCGCCGTGGGCCCAGCCAAGGCGCACGAGATAGTTGCGAAGCGCGACCGGCAGATAGCCCATCTCGCGATAGGCCTCGACGCCGAGTGCGCCGTGGCGCTTGGAAAGCTTCGCGCCGTCGGGTCCGTGGATGAGCGGGATATGGGCCATCACCGGCACGTCCCATCCCAGTGCCCGGTAGATCAGAGTCTGGCGGCCGGCATTGGTGAGATGATCGTCGCCGCGGATGATGTGGGTGACGCCCATGTCATGGTCGTCGACGACGACGGCGAGCATGTAGGTCGGCGAGCCATCCGAGCGCAGCAGCACGAGATCGTCGAGGTCCTTGTTCGGGAAACGCACCGTTCCCTGAACCTCGTCCTCGACCACGGTTTCCCCGTCGAGTGGCGCCCGCAGGCGGATCACCGGGGCGACCCCGGCCGGCGCCTCGGAGGGGTCGCGGTCGCGCCAGCGGCCGTCGTAGCGGGGCGGGCGCTTTTCGGCCTTGGCCTTCTCGCGCATCTCGTCGAGTTCGGCCTGTGAGGCATAGCAACGATAGGCCGCGCCTTTGGCGAGCATCTCCTCGACCACCTCGCGGTGGCGATCGGCACGCTGAAACTGTGAAACCGGCGGTTCGTCGGCGGCAAGGCCCATCCATTCGAGGCCTTCGATGATCGCCTTGACGGCCTCGTCCGTCGAGCGGGCGCGGTCCGTGTCCTCGATCCTCAGCAGCATCTTGCCGCCCTTGGCGCGGGCATAGAGCCAGTTGAACAAGGCGGTGCGTGCGCCGCCTATGTGCAGGAAGCCGGTGGGCGAGGGGGCAAAGCGGGTGACGACGGTATCCGCCATGTCAGCTCCAGTGTTTGAACCTTGGTCGTGGCGAGGATCTTGCAAAAACCGTCGCATTCGCGCGCCGGCTGTGTAGCATAGGCGCGTCGAGGTGCAAGCAAGGACAGGAAAGCCTTTGCCGCAGGCGCCACCGGGAGAGGGGCGAGAGCGCCCGAGCGGTTCGGCACAGCCGGGTCGCTGGCCGTTCGGTCTGCGCCCGCCCTTCGGCGGGAGCGGCGCGGACGCAGCTGCCGGTTTCGACCCGCGTCTCGCCGAGGACACGGGCCGGCTTGCGGCCTTGCGGGGCTGGCTTGCCCGGCAGGTCGATGTCGAGGCGGCGCAACGCTCCGGTTTCCATGTCCTGCCGGTCTCGTTGATCGTCGGTGCGGCCGCCGTCTTCGCGCTGGACTGGCGGCCGAATCTCGTTGCGACTGCCGTTGCGGCGGTGGTTTTTCTCATCCTCAGTCTTCGCGCATCGGCTATGCCGACGGTCCGGGTGCTGTGCCTTGCGCTCGCTGGGGTTCTCGCCGCCGCGCTGGTCTCGATCATCGAGGCTCGCACGACGCAGACGACCATCATATCGGGCACGGCGACGACCCGGATCGCGGGCAGGGTGCTGCAGGCTTCGCGGGACGAAAAGGGCCGGATGCGCTACCTCGTCGCAATCACCGGAACGGTGCGGCCGGTGCTGTCGCGGCCGCCGGAAAGCGCCCGCATCATGGTCACCGCGCGGCATTCGGCGAAGGTGCCCGGCGATCCCTATTACGGCCTCGTCCGGCTTGGCCCGCCCTCCGGACCCGCCGCGCCGGGCAGCTACGATTTCGCGTATCAGCCATTCTTTGCCGGTGTCGGCGCGCTCGGCTTTTCCCTCGGCAAACCCGATGACGGGCCCGCCGAAGGCCTCGTCCCGCCGCCCGATCCCGGCTTTTTCGCGAGCCTTGGCATTGCCCTTCAACGGGTTCGGGCCGCGATGACCGAGAGGATCACGCAAGCCGCCGGCGGCGGCGAGGCGGGCGCGATCGCAGCCGCCCTCGTCACTGGCGAACGGGCCGGCATTTCGGACGACGCCGAGACGTGGCTGCGGGGTGTCGGCCTGGCCCATGTCCTGTCGATCTCCGGGCTTCATCTGGCGATCGTCGCGGGATCGGCGCTGCTTATCCTGCGCTGCTGTCTCGCGCTGATTCCGGCCCTTTCGCTGCGCTATCCCGTCAAGAAGATCGCGGCGATCGCGGCCCTTCTCGTCGCCGCGCTCTATCTGATGCTGTCCGGCGGCAACGTCGCCACCCAGCGCGCCTTCGTCATGCTGGCGGTGATGCTGGCCGCCGTCATCGCCGACCGGCCCGCGCTGACCCTTCGCAACGTCTCGATCGCCGCGCTCGTCGTCGTTCTCGCTGCACCCCATTCGGTGACGACCGCGAGCTTCCAGATGAGCTTTGCCGCGACGCTCGCCCTCGTCGCCGGCTATGGCGCCTTCATGCGGCACCGGGGCACAGGAGGGCCGCCCGTCGCACGGCCGGTGGTCGTGAAGCTCGCCGGGCTCGTCGCAACGACGATCCTCGGCATTGTTGCGAGTTCGATCATCGCCGGGGCTGCGACGGCGCCCTTTGCCGCTTATCACTTTCACCGCGTCGCACCCTTCGGTCTCGTCGCCAACGTCCTGACCCTGCCGCTCTTCACGCTGATCGTCATGCCGCTCGGCCTCGTCGGCTCGCTGTTGATGCCCTTCGGCCTCGACGCCTGGTGCTTCCACCTGATGGGGCTTTCGCTCGAATTCGTCCTTCTGGTTTCAAAGTGGCTCTACGGTGTCCTGCCCGATCGCGGGACGGGGCCGATTTCCGGGGTCGGCGTCGCGTTTCTGGCCGCCGCGCTCTTTGCCGCCTCGTTCTTCGCCAGCCAGCTTCGATGGTCCGCCTTGCCGCTGGCGCTGATCGGTCTTCTGACCATCCGCGACACCGGCGCACTGCCGCAACTGCTCGTCTACGAGGACGGCAAAACCATTGCCGTCATCGGTGCTGATGACGCCGTCAGCTATCTCGGCGCGCGGCCCAAGCGCTTCGTCACCGACCAGTGGGAGCGAAGCTTCGGCCTCACGCCAATTCCAGCCAAAGCTGGAGAGAGCGGATCGCCGGGAACGCCCGCAGCGTCAACGCGGCTCGGCCCGGGCTGCGCGGACGACTTCTGCCAATTCGAGACGCGCGATGGCCTCAAAGTCTCCTGGACCAGCGATTACGAACGCACCGGGGAGGCCTGCGACGGCGGCGATGTGGCGATCGTCGCCCGGGCGATCCGATTGACGGCATGCCGATCCGGCGCGGTCCTCGTCACTCTGCGAACACTGCGCGCCAGTGGCTCTCTCGCATTCTTTCGCGATCCGCAGACCGACCGCCCCGTCGCCATCCGGTCGATCGTGCCCGACCCGCCGCCCTGGAACCGCCACCGCCTGGCGCCCTGGCCCGAATACTGGCGAAAGCCTGCCGCATCACCTGCTGGCGACATCGCCGCGGAGCCTCGCATTCCGGCGACTGCCAAGCCGGAAGGCCGCTGACGCCGGATCGAGCCACTTCCGCGTCATCTGCGTCGAACTTTGCGGCCGGATTGCGTGAGCGGTTCGCAGTAAAGACAGCCTCGCTGCATGCGAATGTCTCAGCTCGGTACGGATTCGACACGCGGGCGACCCAAACCGCCGACGAAACCAGACGGGACCAAAAATCAGTAGCGCCGCATCAAGCCGACCAGGCGGCCCTGGACCTTCACCCGGTCGGCCCCGAAGATACGCGTCTCATAGGCGGGGTTGGCAGCCTCCAGCGCGATCGTATCGCCGCGCCGGCGAAACCGTTTCAGCGTCGCTTCCTCGTCGTCGACGAGCGCGACGATGATATCGCCGGGGGATGCCGTATCGACTCTCTGGATGACGACCGTGTCGCCGTCGAGAATGCCGGCATCGACCATCGAATCACCCTTCACGTCGAGCGCGAAATGCTCGCCGCTGGCGAGCATTTCCGGCGGGACCTGGATCGTATGGGTATTGGTCTGGATCGCCGAGATCGGCACGCCGGCCGCGATCCGCCCCATGACGGGCACCGAGACGGCGCTATCGCGGGCGGGCTCGGCCTGCCGCGAGGCCGACGACACCGCCGCCGGCCTGCGCGCCGGAGATGCGCTACGCTCGGCGGCCTCGCCCCTGGCGGTGCCGAGACTGCCGTCGATGACGCTCGGCGTGAAGCCGCTCTTCGGGGCGCTCTGCGGTCGGGCGTTGCGCATCGATTCGGGCAGTTTGAGAACTTCCAGCGCTCGCGCCCGGTTCGGCAGCCGCCGGATGAAGCCGCGCTCCTCCAGAGCCGTGATCAGCCGGTGAATGCCCGATTTTGACCGCAGCTCCAGCGCATCCTTCATCTCGTCGAACGAGGGGGGCACGCCACTCTCCTTCAGCCGTTCGTTGATGAACAACAGAAGGTCGTGCTGTTTGCGCGTGAGCATGGGGAACCTCTAAAAACAAACCCTGAACAAAGTTATCTGTTCTAGTTGTGTTCCGCAAGTCCCCCGGTGTTTTCTGTTCCAATTTGTGATCGCGCGGCGTTTCGTCCCGCTCACATGGCAATTCAATTCATCGCGTGGTCGAGACCCCCGGGCCGGCACCGCCCGCCCGGGGGGCGCCATCAACCCCAGACGGAGCGGGCCACCTCGACGCACCGCTCCAGCTTGCGCCACTGGTCGTCCTGCGTCAGGTCGTTGCCGTGGGAGGTGGAGGAGAAGCCGCATTGGTGGGAGAGGGCGCACTGATCGAGGTCGACGAACTGGGAGGCCTCGTCGATGCGCTTCTTCACGGCGTCGGCCGGCTCGACCTTGCCCGATTTCGAGGACATCAGGCCGAGGACGACCGTCTTGCCCTTCGGCATGTGCCGCAGCGGTGCGAAATCGCCGGAGCGCTCGTCGTCATATTCCAGGAAGAAGCCGTCGATCGCCATTTCGTTGAAGAGAATCTCGGCCACCGGCTCGTAGCCGCCGGAGGCGACCCAGGCGCTCTTGAAGTTGCCGCGGCACAGATGGACCGAGATCACCATGTCCGACGGCCGGTCCCTGATCGCGTCGTTGACCAGCCGGCAGTAGAGCCGCGTCAGATCGTCCGGATCGTCGCCCCGCTTTGCGGTGCGCTCACGGATTTCCGGGTCGCACAGATAGGCGAGGTTGGTATCGTCCATCTGCAGATAGCGGCAGCCGCGATCGGCCAGATCCTTGATCTCGGCCCGGTAGGCTGCCGCCAGATCGTCGTAGAAGCCGTCGAGGTCGGGATAGATGCTGGAGGAGATCGCCTCGCGGCCGCCGCGAAAGTGCAGCATCGAGGGCGCGGGAATCGAGACCTTCGGCGTCTGCGTGACGACGGATTTCAGGAAGTCGTAGTCGGCGCCCTGGATTGCCTGCGAATGCATGATCTTGTCGTTGACATGCATGGTCGGCGGGGCAAACCCGACCTCCGAGCCGTCGTCCTTGCGAAAATGCGTCTTGAACTCGCCATAGGTGACGTCGACACCATCGAGCTTTTCCAGAAAGTCGACGTGGAAGAAGGTGCGGCGGAACTCGCCGTCGGTGATGCCTTTCAGGCCGACGTCTTCCTGGCGCCTGACCACCTCGCGGATGCACTCATCCTCGATCTCGCGCAATTCTTCGGCGGCAAGCTTGCCGTCGGCAAATTGCGCGCGCGCGGCCTGCAGCCGCTCGGGCCTGAGGAAGCTGCCGACATGGTCGGCCTTGAAGGGGGCTGTGGTCATGGTCGTTTCCTGCCTGGTTCGTGTTTGCGCGGCAAAGGAGTTATCCTTGCTGCTCGAACTGGAGCGGACTGGCGTCAATGCCAAGATCGATCCGGGCCTTTCGGGCGATAATCCCGAGAGGATATAACTCATTAGTTATGAAAATCGCCAGCAAAGTCATTTTACCGCTCGCTTTGTTCATATCATCTTCGTCAGGCGGTCGAAACGGGGAGCGGCCGGCCGTCGTGACGTTGCTTTGAGGGGAAGTTTCGACCACGCTGAAATGATGCACCGCGCGGGAGGTGCGCCCAAGGGCGCAAGAGCTCGGCAGCCACACGGGAGGAAACATGTTCAAGACGATCATCAGGGCGGCGCTTGCGGGCGCCATCATCGCTGCGGCAAGCGGCTATGCGGCAGCGCAGGACGTCACCTTGCGCATCCACCAGATGCTGCCGCCGCAGGCGACCATTCCCCACGACGTTCTCGCCCCCTGGGGCGAGGCCGTGGAGAAGGAATCCGGCGGCAGGATCAAGGTCGAACTCTATCCCTCGATGCAGCTCGGCGGCACGCCGCCCGAGCTCTTCGATCAGGCCCGCGACGGCGTCGTTGACGTGATCTGGACGGTGCTCGGCTATACGCCCGGCCGCTTCCCGAAGGCCGAGACCTTCGAACTGCCCTTCATCATGACCGACGCGGTCTCGACCTCCGAGGCGTTCCAGGAATTCGTCGAGAAGAACGATCAGGAGGAGTTTGCGGACGTTCATCTTCTGGCCGTCCACACCCATGGCCCGGGCCTGTTCCACACCAAGCAGCCGATCACCAAGCTCGAGGATCTCAAGGGCATGAAGATCCGCGGCGGCTCGCGGGTGATCAACGAGCTTTTGACCAAGCTGGGCGCGACGCCCGTCGGCCTGCCGGTGCCTGCGGTGGCCGAGGCCCTGTCGAAGGGCGTCATCGACGGCACGACCATTCCCTGGGAAGTCACGCTTCCCCTGCGCGTCTCCGAGCTGGTGAAGAATCACACCGGCTTTTCCGGCAAGAACGGCCTTTATACCCAGACCTTCGCCATCGCCATGAACAAGGATGTCTATGACGGCCTGCCGGACGATCTGAAGAAGGTGATCGACGACAATTCTGGCATGAAACTCGCCCGGATGGCCGGCGAGGCGATGGCCAAGCAGGACGCGGTGGGGCTGAAGAAGGCCGAGGACGCCGGCAACAACATCGTGACGCTGGACGAGCAGGAAACCCAGCGTTTCAAGGATGCGAGCGAGGACGTCATCGCGGAATGGGTCGCGCAGGGGGATGGCCGCCAGGCGCTGCTCGACGATGCCAAGGCGCTGATCGCAAAGTACACGGCTCAGAACGAGGCGGCCGGCGGCGGGATGCCAAAGGACGCCGCGAGCGGCGAGGCGAAGAGCCAGTAGCGCCGCCTTCAGAGCCAAGCATCAGAACGACATGCCAGGGGCGGGACCGGCCCGGCCGGTTCCGCCCTTTGCCGGCATCGACAGGGCCTGTGCCGCGCTCTTGGCCAAAGACGCGCGGGCAGGCCGCGGCAGAGGTGCGGCGTATTGCGCCCGAAAAGCCAGGAGGGGAAATCGGTGAGCGAAACCTCGGAAATCGGCCGCGAAACGGGACGGTTCGGACGCATCGTCGATGCGCTCGGCTCAGGCCTTGCCTTCGTCGGTGGGCTCTTCCTTCTCTTCATCGTCGCCCTGACCTGCGTTTCGATCGCCGGGCGAACGCTGCTGACCCTCGATCTTTGCTGCGGGCCCGTGCCCGGCGACGTCGAGATGATCGAGATCGCCTCGGCGGTCGCCGTGTTCCTGTTCCTGCCCTTCTGCCAGCTGAAGCGAGGCCATGTGACGGTGGACATCTTCAGCGGGTTTTTGGGCAGGCGCGGCGTGCTGCTGACCGATCTCGTCGGCAACGTCCTGATGACCGCGGCGGCGGTCGTCATTTTCTGGCGGCTCGAACTCGGCTTTCAGGACAAGCTGAGAAGCGGCGAGACGACGTTCATTCTGGCGATTCCGCTGTGGTGGGGCTACGCGATGTCGCTTGTCGGCGCCGCCGCTTTCGCTCTGGTCAGCGCCTATACGGTCTGGCGCTCGATCCTCGAAATCTCCGGCGGCGGGGCTTCGGCCGCGCCCACTCACGGCTAAACCGGCACTGAAAGACCGATGTCCAATCTCGAAATCGCCCTTCTTTCCTTTCCGGTTCTCCTGGTCCTGATCTTCCTGCGCATGCCGATCGGGCTTGCCATGCTGATCTGCGGCTTCTTCGGCAATTATCTGGTGCTCGGCCGCTTCACGCCGATCCTCGCCCAGATGAAGACGCTGACCTTCACCACCTTTTCCAGCTACTCGCTGTCGATCATTCCGCTGTTTCTCCTGATGGGGCAGTTCGCGGCGAAGGGCGGCATGAGCCAGGCGCTGTTTCGCGCCGCCAATGGCTGGCTCGGTCATCGCAAGGGCGGTGTCGCCATGGCGGCGGTCGGCGCCTGCGCCGGCTTCGGGGCGATCTGCGGATCGTCGATCGCGACCGCCGCGACCATGGGCAAGGTGGCGCTGCCGGAGCTGAAGCGCTTCGGCTATGACGGCGGGCTTTCAACGGGAGCGCTCGCCGCCGGCGGCACGCTCGGCATTCTCATTCCGCCTTCGGTGATCCTCGTCATCTATGCGATCCTCACCGAGCAGAACATCGCCAAGCTGTTTCTCGCCGCCGTCGTTCCCGGCGTTCTCGCCATGCTCGGCTACATGCTGACGATCGCCATCTATGTGCGGCTGAAGCCCGGCTCGAGCGGCCAGCGCGACAAGGCGCCGATGGAAGAACGGCTGCGGCTGACCTTCGAGGTCTGGCCGGTGCTTCTGGTGTTCTTCCTCGTCGTCTTCGGCATCTATTTCGGCTGGTTCACGCCCACCGAGGGTGCGGCGATCGGGGCCGCCGGCACCGGGCTGATCGCGCTGTTCAATGGCGGGCTGAAGGACGGCGCGCTCGGCGACAGCATCCGCGAGACGGCGGTGGCGACCGGCATGATCTTCCTGATCATCCTCGGCGCCGGCGTCTACAATTCCTTCCTGGCGCTCAGCCAGCTGCCGCAGGAATCGGCGGCTTGGGTGGTAGCCCAGGGCTTCTCGCCCTGGATGGTGCTGACGGTGATTCTCCTCACCTATCTCGCCTTCGGCTGCGTGATGGATTCGCTGTCGATGATCCTCCTCACCGTGCCGATCTTCTTTCCGATCGTCTCGGGGCTCGACTACGGCCTGTCGCCGGACGAGTTCGCCATCTGGTTCGGCGTTCTCGTGCTGATCGTCGTGGAGGTGGGGCTGATCACCCCGCCCGTCGGGCTCAATCTCTTCGTCATCAATTCGATGGCCAAGGACACGCCGATGATCCGCACCTTCCAGGGCGCTGCGCCCTTCGTCGCTTCGGACATCGTCCGCACGATCGTCCTGACCGCCTTCCCGGCGATCACGCTGTTTCTGGTGCGGTGGCTGTATTGAGGAGAGGGGGCTTGCTCGGGCGCCGCCGATCGCGCGGTGTCCGGTCGCAAAGGTCCGCGACTGTCGTGTGGCACGACCGCTGAGAATGGCTGGGACAGGTGGAAAGGGGATGGTCCGCTTTGCGTCTTTGGGTATCGGAAGCGGACTCGTGTTTGCCGTCTCGTTCTTGTCGATGGGGCCAGGATATGGAAACGATGACAGGACGCCCGATGGAACATCTGCCATGACACTGGACGAAAATTTCCGCACCATCACCGACTGGATCGGGGCACAGGACGGCAAGAAGGCGCCCGCCTTCAACCCGCCCGCGTCCGATCATCAGATCGACGAGGCGGAACGTCGTCTGGGCGTAGCCCTTCCACCCGCCATCCGGCGCCTCTACCAACTGGCGGACGGGCAGCCGCCCGACCGCATCAGCTTATGGGGGGCGTTCCAACTCGTCCCGCTCAAGGATGTGGTGGAGAATGCGGCGTTCCTGAACGATGAGTTCCCCGATGGCATCAACGTCCACGACGAGGATCACGCACAGATCGACGTGCCGCCTGAAATCCGCGCTGTCTGGTGGTCGCGCGGCTGGATCCCGATCATGGAGAATGGCGGAGGCGACCATGTGTGCGTCGATCTCGACCCGGCCGAAGCGGGCACGCCCGGACAGCTTCTTACCTACTACCACGACGAGACGTACCGCCCTCTCGTCGCGTCCGACATGGAGGCGCTGCTGCGCCACTTGGCGGAACGGCTTCGGAGCGGGGCGTGCCGTATCGACGAGCATGGGCTGATCGAAGGCGCAGACTAACGGCGACACCGGCTTGGCAGGGATCTCCTCCTCAAACGACCGCTTTCGGGGGCGCGGAGCATAAGTCAATAACGACGGCGATGGGTCGGAAGCTATCGTCAGTTGGTGGCTTCTGCGAGCTGATACCGCGCTTGCCCCCTGTTCTAGAGGACAGAGGACAATTTCGGCCTTTCCGGCCGAGCAGCTTCGATCGGCGCTTGCGGATTACCCCGCCGACGGCGGCGCGAACGCCTCTTTGAGCTTCTTCGACAGGTCCTTGAACGGCTTGTCGGTCACCGGGTCGCCGGGATTTTGCACGAGGTAGTCGTAGATATGGGGAACGAGATCGACCGCCTGGTCGAGGGTCGCGTCCGAGCCCCTCGTGTAGCCGCCGAGGAGCCTGAGATCGCGCGTGTCCTCGAAGCGGGAGGTCATCGCCCGCAGCCTCGTGACGAGTTCGCGCTCCTGGGCGTTCCAGGCGCGGCCGGCAAGGCGCGAGATCGATTTGAGAACGTCGACGGCCGGGAAGCGGCCCTGCTCGGCGATCGCCCGGTCGAGGACGATATGGCCGTCGAGCGTGCCGCGGATGGCGTCGGCGATCGGGTCGTTGTGATCGTCGCCGTCGACGAGGACGGAAAAGACGCCGGTGATGGTGCCCGATCCCTCGAAGCCGGGACCGGCCCGCTCCAGAAGCTGCGGCAGTTCGGAAAAGACGCTCGGCGGATAGCCGCGGGCGACCGGCGGCTCGCCGGCGGCCAGCGCGACGTCGCGTGCGGCATGGGCGAGGCGGGTGACGCTGTCGATGATCAGGAGGACGTTTTCGCCCTTGTCGCGGAAATATTCGGCGATCGCCGTCGCGGTCTTCGGGGCGAGGCGGCGCATCATCGGGCTCTCGTCGCCGGTGGCGACGACGGTGACGAGCTTGTCGAGACCGCCGGCCATGGTCTCCTCGAGGAATTCGCGCACCTCGCGGCCGCGCTCGCCGACAAGGGCGACGACGGCGGTGTCGAAGCCTTCTGCCCGCGACAGCATGCCCATCAGCGTCGACTTGCCGACGCCGGAACCGGCGAAGATGCCGATGCGCTGGCCTTTGACCAGCGGCGTGAAGATGTCGATCGTGCGGATGCCGGTCTGCACCGGGCTGCCGACGCGGCCGCGCTTGAGCGCCGGGGGAGGCGAGCCGTCGGCAATGCGCTCCTGCTCGCCCTTTTCGAGCGGTCCGAGGCCATCGACGGCCTGGCCGAAGGCGTTGACGACGCGGCCCTTCCACTGGGCGGTCGGGGCGACGGTGTAGGGGCCGATCCGGCGTGCCGGGCTTTTCACGCCGAGCGTCGAGCGGATCCCGAAGGGTTTGACCGTCAGGTTGTCGGATTCGATCCGCACGACCTCGCCGATCTCCTCGCCCGAAGAGCCCGGACAGGAGATGCAGTCGCCGAGGCGCACGAAGGGCGACAGCCCTGCGACGCGGAAGGACTGCGGCCCGACATCGACGATCCGGCCCGACACCGAGATGCGCGGTGCCTCGAGTGCCGAGAAATCGGAGAGCTTTTCAGTGGCTATGCTCATTTGGAGCCTCCAAGCGTCTGGATCGCGTCACCAAGGCTGCGCTCGTTCGACTGAACGAGGTTGGCGGCGCTCTCGAATGCGCGCTGCAGCGAGATCAGGCGGGTCATCTCGAGCACCGGATTGACGTTCGAGCCCTCGACGAAGCCCTGCATGACGCCGGCCTGGGAGAAGTCGAGCGCCGGCTGCGCCGCCTGGTCGGGAACGACGCCGGACGTGTCGAAACGGGTCAGTTTTGCGGTGGGCGGAATCGTGAACAGGCCGACGGCGCCGAGCTGCTGGCCGGCCTGGGTGATCATGCCATCGCGGGCGATGTTCAGCGGGCCGCCATTCGGGTCGACCTGGATCTGGGCGCCGCCGGCATCGAGCAGCGGGTAGCCGGTCAGCGTCTCGACCGTGCCCGCCTCGTTGATCCGCATGCGCCCGTCACGGGTGTAGACGGTGCCGTTCGGGCCCTGGAAGCCGAACCAGGCGTCTCCCGCGACGGCCATATCGAGCGGATTGCTGGTCTGTGTCAGTTCGCCGTTCTTCGTCGACAGAAAGCTCGTTCCCTCCGACGCCATGCTGATCGGATCGGCGCCGAACCCGTCGCCCTTCTTCAACATCTCGTCGAATTTCACTTCCTCGGCGCGGAAGCCGGCGGTTCTGATGTTGGCGAGATTGTGGGCGAGGGTGTCGAGCCGTTTCTCGATGGCAAGCTGGGCCGACAAGGCGACCGGAAACGAGGCTTCCATGATCATCCTTTTCACGAACGAAAATCAGGATCCGAAGGCGGCGCGACAATGGCCACGAGCCCCGGGAGTGTCGGCAGAACAATGCGGGTCAAGCCTTGTCCCAGACTGGCAGGCAAGGCCCCTGCAATTTCAGGGGGCGGATGGCGGCGCCGGACAAGCCTCGCACAAGCGCTTCTGCCTTAGTCCCTTTGGCGGAAGAAACGCGTATTCGAGGTTCAAATGGGAATTCTGATTGGCCTTGTGGTCGCACTCGGCGCGATGCTCGGTGGCTTCGTCGCGATGGGCGGTCATCTGGAAGTGCTCGTACAGCCGTTCGAATACGTCATCATTCTCGGCACGTCGCTCGGCACCTTCATCATCGGCAACTCCGCCAAGACGATCAAGGACACCGGCAAGGCGATGGGCGAAGCCCTCAAGAACAAGGTGCCGCACCAGAGCGACTATCTCGAGGTTCTGGGTCTCCTGCACAATCTGATGCGCGAGATGCGGTCGAAGTCGCGCAGCGAGGTCGAGGCCCATATCGACGACCCGAAGGAGTCGACGATCTTCCAGGCCTATCCGAACATCATCGCGAACACCTCGATGCTGAACTTCATCTGCGACTATGCCCGGCTCATCATCATCGGCAACGCCCGTCCGCACGAGATCGAGGCTTTGATGGAAGAAGAGATCCAGACCATTCACCACGACCTGCTCAAGGCCAAGCACGCTCTCCAGGACGTCACCGACGGCCTGCCGGCGATCGGCATCGTCGCTGCGGTTCTCGGCGTCATCAAGGCGATGGGCGCGCTCGACCAGCCACCGGAAGTCCTCGGTCACCTGATCGGCGCCGCGCTCGTCGGCACCTTCGCCGGCATCTTCTTCTCCTACGGCGTGTTCGGCCCGATCGGCGCGAAGATCAAATATGTCCGTGAGAAGCAGGTCCGCGTCTTCGTCATCGTCAAGGCGACGCTGATCGCCTACATGAACGGCGCGATGCCGCAGGTCGCTCTCGAATACGGCCGCAAGGTCATATCCGCCGCGGATCGTCCGACCATCGATCAGGTCGAGAACGAGACCATCGGCGGCGGCTCGGGTGCCTGATCCGATGAGTGAGGTTGCTTTCGCATCGGACCCGGCCGAAATCCATGCTCGTCTCAAGAACGCGAACGAGCTGGATCCGGCGCGGCTTCCCCGGCTGGCTTACATCTGCGAGACCTGGACCGAAGAGCTGACTGCAAGGCTCAAGGACCTCGCCTCCGGGAAGTTGGAGATCGCCTACCAGCAGTGCGAGCTCGAGAACGCGCCCGATCCCGACGATGCCGAACTGGCCAGGTCGCTGATTGCGCCGCTCTTGTCGAATCGCTTTCCCAGGCAGAGTTTCGTCATCGCAGACCGCAAGCTGGTCGAGGCGATCCTTGCGACCTTCCTTGGCTGCGAGCCTTCGCCGGAGCTTGCAGAAAGCCGCGAACCGACGGCGCTCGACCAGCACTTCGTCCGGCTGTTCTACGCCAAGGTGCTGGAGACAGCCTCGAAGGTTTTCCGGCCGATGGCGCCGTTCGAGATGTCCCTCGGCAATTTCACGAGCGCGGCCGATCTCGCCGAGATGCTCGGCGATGAGCCGGAGCAATATTTCGTCTTTCGATTCGAGATGGAGGTGGCCGGCTTGCAGGCCGGCTTCGCGCTCGCCTTGCCGAAGAGTTTCCTGACGCCGCATCGCCGGTATCTCAGCGGAACGCCCGAAAAGCCCGTCATGGATGCCGACGAGGCCTGGAAGGAAGGCATCCAGGCAAGCTTTGCCCAGAGCGACCTCAGGATCGAGGCGGTTCTTTGCAAGAAGAACATCCCGCTTTCGCAAGTCGCCCGTTTCCATGTAGGCGCGACCGTCGAACTCGACGTCGCCCTGAACAGCCTCATTGCCCTCGAATGCGAGGATCGGCCGATGTTTCGCGGGCAGGTGGGGCGCTCTCGCGATTCCTATGTCCTGCGAATCGAGGAACGGATCGACCCGGCTCAGGAATTCATCGATGACATCCTATCTGATTGATCTTCTTCTCGTGGTCGCGCTGGTCGTCACCGCTCTTCGGTGCGGTCGCATGCACACGGAACTGCGCGAACTGCGCCAGACCGATCTCGCCCAGGCGCTGATCGATACGGAAGCTTCGCTCAACCGGGCGGCGGGCGCTCTCGTCGCCGCGCGCCACGAGGGTGTCGATGCGGTTCGCGCCCTGGAACGGCAGCTTGCGGACGCCCACGAAGTATCCGAGCGCCTCGCCGAACTCGTCGGCCGCGCCGATGCGAACATCGTTCGAATCGCCCCGGCGGCCGAGTCCCAGGAGCACGAGACCTATCGCGATTTCTTCGCGGCTGCGCAGGACAGGCTTCACGCCAGCCTGAAACGCTAGTCCTCGACGAGGGGCAAGCTGCGCCGAACCGCCAACCGTACGATGATTCAAGACTTGGGAAGACCACGCCATGATCGATTCCGAACTGGACCTAGATCTCGAAGACACCGGCGACGATGACGATTCCGATCTCGGCGGCTTCGAGATGCCCTCGGGATTTGATCCGGCCGCGGCGCTGGCAGCGGCCGAAGCGGCCGACGACGACGAAGACGATGATGAGGCACCGGTAGCGCCGGCGCAGCCCGTCTCCGAGCGGGTCGATCTCGACCTCGTCATGGACGTGCCGGTGACGATGCAGGTCGTTCTGGGCTCCGCGACGATGACCGTCGCCAACATCTTGAAGCTCGGCCGCGGCGCCGTCGTCAAGCTCGACACCAAGGTGGGCGAGACGGTCGACGTGGTCGTCAACGGCCGGATCGTCGCCCGCGGCGAGATCGTCGTCATCGACAAGGAAGAACAGCGCTTCGGAATCACTTTGACGGACGTTGCCAAGCCCGGCTCCAAGCTGCAGGCCCGCAAGTCGCGCGCCGCCTGATCCGCCATGTCCATCGTCGCCGCCTACTCCGATCAGATAGGAATGCCCGACGACGGCACAGCGCGTGCAGCCATCTTGCTGCTCGCGCTTGGAGCCGAAGGCGCGGGCCGCCTCCTGAAACATCTTTCGCCCGACGAGATCCGTCTCGTTCGGGAGAGCGCCTCCAGGCTGCCGACCGTCGGACCAGAGCAGATCGACGAGGTCGTCGAGCATTTCCAAGGCTACTTCAAGAAGGGCGCGGCGTTGACCGGGCCGGCCAAGGAAATGGCCGAACTTCTCGAAAGCGCCCTGTCGCGCGAAGAATATGTCGCGATCTTCGATCCCGACAGTCGCGATCCCGCGCTGGCCGATCTGGTCGAGATGCAGAACGAAGGCAATGTGTGGGAAGCGGTCGCGGCCGCCGAGCCGGCTCAGCTTGCGCAGAAGCTTCTCGCAGAGCATCCGCAGCTCGTGGCGATCGTTCTCGCCAAGGTCGAGCCGGACATGGCGTCCTCGATGATCCGCGAGTTCGCGCCGGCCATGCGCAATGACATCATGCGCCGGATCCTGACCCTGAAGCCGCTGCAATATACGGTGCAGAGCGTCCTCGAAGGGCAGATCCGCCGCAACTTCCTGGCGTTGTCGAATGACAGCGAGGATGGCGGTAGCCATGCTTTTCTCGCCGAAATCGTCAATCGGCTCGACAAGGATTCGTCGGAGGAAATCCTCAGCTCGCTCCGCTCGACGCGTCCGAAGGACGCCGAGGCTCTGGAAAAGCTGCTGTTCGCCTTCGACGACCTGCCGTCGCTGCCGCTTCGCTCGAGGCTTACCCTGTTCGACGCGGTCGAATCGGATGTCCTCATCAAGGCTCTGCGCGGCGCCAGCACCGAGATCGTCGAACTCGTTCTCGCATCGCTCGGTGCCAGGGCCCGGCGCATGGCGGAGGCCGAGCTCAAGCAGGAGGCTTCCGTCCCGAAAGCCGAGATCGACGGCGCTCGCCGGGAGATCGCCAAGGAAGCGTTGCGGCTTGCCGGCGAGGGCAAGCTCGTCCTGCGCGAGCAGGCCGACGAATAACGGTCCGGCCGTCGCGGCCTGGCCCTCGCCTCTCCGCAAAGTAACGGATACGCAACCGTAATATCAGACCGGCGGCTTTTGGTTCATCCAACGTCAACGGCTTGAGGGGGTAGATCGTTGTCGGACGAGGATAAATCCTCAAAGACAGAGCAGCCGACGGAAAAGAAAATCCGCGACACCGTGGAGAAGGGAAACCTTCCGGTTTCGCGTGAGGCTCCGATCCTCGCTTCGCTTCTGGCGGCGATGGCCTTCTTCGTCCTTCAGGTGAGGGAGGGTGCGTCGCACCTTCTCCTTGCTCTCGAGTCGACGATGGAAAATCCGCTCCAATGGGAGTTGGAGACGGGGGCCGATGCCTTACACGTGCTTACACTCTTCGCGGTGGAGACCTATCGCTTCGTCATGCCTGCGCTGCTGCTGTTCATCGGCGGCGGCGTTGTCGCATCGCTTCTGCAAAATGCGCCGCAGATCAATTTCGAACGGATCGTTCCGAAGGCTTCGCACATTTCCATTTCGTCCGGTTTCAGCCGAATATTCGGCCTCAGGGGCGTGACGGAGTTCGGCAAGTCCATGTTCAAGTTTATCGCCGTTGGCGTCATTGTCGGCTCCATCCTCGTTTCGGGTTTCCCGACGATGTTGAAGAGCATGTACGCCGATCCCGTGCTGTTGCCGGAACTCATCCTGGAAATGGCGATGAAGCTCCTGTCGTCGGTCTCGATCGCGACGATCCTGCTGGTCGCGGCCGACATCGCGCTTTCGCGCATGCACTGGAAGCGCGATCTGATGATGTCGAAGCAGGACATCAAGGACGAGGCCAAGCAGATGGAGGGCAACCCGATGGTCAAGGCCCGCCAGCGCCAGATCGCGCGCGAGCGGATCCGCCGTCGGATGATGGCGGAAGTGCCGAAAGCCACGCTCGTCATCGCCAACCCGACCCACTACGCCATCGCCCTTCGCTATTCGCGTGAAGAGGGCGGCGCGCCGATGGTAGTTGCAAAAGGAACCGATCTACTGGCCCTGAAAATTCGCGAACTTGCCGAAGCCAATAACGTTCCCGTCATCGAAGACAAGCTCTTGGCAAGGTCAATGTACGATCATGTAGAAATCGACCAGATGATACCGCCTCAGTTTTTCAAGGCCGTCGCCGAAATCATCTATTATCTTTACACTCGGTCGGGGATCAAAATGGGAGTTGCCACGGCTTAGTCATGCTCGATATCAGAAAAAGATCGACCATGTCGCGTGAGCGTGCGCTCGCGGACGGCATCAAGGAAGTGGCGGCGGAACTGCGGCTCGTCGACGTTGTCGACTACGTTGCCTTTCTTCGTCTCGAACGGTTCGGCAACCTCGCCGACATCATCACGTCTTCTTCGGAGCTCTATCTGAAGCCGGGCGTCCTGCGCTTCGCCGATGGCGGCGAGGTGCAACTGAAATGGGGCGAGGTTCCCATCATCATGCTTGCTCTGGAGTTTCGGCACGCCGGGGTGACGGCTCATTTCCATCTGGAACTGGGCGCGACCACGGCCGCGGTCGACATTGTCCATATCAGTTTCGACGAACGCCCTGCCACCCAGGACGAGGAACTGGTGCATCTGATGAACGCCATCGCCGACGCTCATCTGAAGATGCCGGACTGACCGTCGTCGGCACGGTCATTGGCCGACGGCAGATCGGGCGGGTTGCAACGCTTCAGCGTTTGCCCGCCCGCTTGCTCGCCCTTATGGCGTATCTCAAAATTGTTTTCCCGATCGGCGTCCGGCCCCACCGTCCGCCAGCCTGCGACAAGGTTTCAAGCCGCAGCGTTCGTCGTCCCGGATAATCGATGAGCCGCCTCAGGCGCCGCACGAAAATTCGGATGATGGGCCTTGGGCTTCTGCCGTCTCGCAGCCTTCTTCCGGCGGGCTCTTCAACGCGCGGCGCACGGCTCGTGCCGGTCGCCGTCCGGGCTCGTCGATCCGTCTTCTCCCGACGACATTACCGGAGTTGCTGATCCGCCGGGGGGCGTTTGCGTCCGCACGAAATCCTTTAGCACAAGTCCTGGACCTTACCGCTTCCTGCCTTCGATGACGGGCCTTGAGTTGCCGGGCCACGACAGGCGATCGGGGCCTGTCCGTTTCCCCAAAGTCTTTTGATTGCATGCGCAAGGCTGCACGCGGCAGGTCCGATTCGGACCATCGATTCAGTCCGCCATCACCAGTATTTGCTCCTGCCGGCGCCAGCGTCGGGGCTTCCCTACAAGTTTCGGACAAGTGCTTCGTCATAGAACCGGGCCAGTCGAAGCAACGGAAGTTTCGAAATGGACAATGTTTATCTCTTTGGCCTCACCTCGCAGCGCAACTCGTGGCTGACCGCTCGTCAGGCCGTGGTCGCCGAGAACGTCGCCAATGCCGATACGCCAGATTACAAGACCAAGGAAATTGCTGCCTTCGATGACGTCATGAAGGACGTCGGGATGCGCATGGCGGCAGATGACAAGGCGCATATCGCGCTGGGCGGTGGTTCGAGCGAAGGCGTAGCGCGCACCGGTCACCAGGACTGGACCGTGGCCGCCACCGACAAGAGCGTGACGATCGAGGAAGAGATGCTGAAGACGGGTGAGATCTCCCGCTCCTACTCGCTCAACTCCTCGGTCATGAAGGCCTTCCACCGGATGATGCTCAATACGGTGAAAGGATAATCCGCCATGATGGACCCGATCGTCTCTTCGCTGAAAATCGCCGCGAGCGGGCTTTCCGCTCAGTCGACTCGCCTTCGCGTCGTCTCGGAGAACATCGCCAACGTCAACACGACGGGCGATGTGGCCGGTGCCGATCCCTATCAGCGCAAGACCGTGAGCTTTCAAGCGGAACTCGACCGCATGACCGGCGCGGACCTCGTGAAGGTGAGCAGCGTTGGACGCGACACCAGCCCGTTCACGATCGAGCACGACCCCGGCAATCCGGCCGCCAACGCAGACGGCTACGTCAAGACGCCGAACGTCAACATGCTGATCGAAATGGCGGACATGCGCGAAGCGAACCGCTCGTACGAGGCCAATCTGCAAGTCGTCAAGCAGGCCCGCGAGCTGATCACCATGACCATTGATCTCCTGAGGAGTTGACCATGATTCCGGCAATCGGATCGGCCCTTCCCAAAGTCGACCTCGCCCCCACCAGCGGGCTCGTGACCGGCGGCGCATCGCGCAGCACCGAAATCGGCGGACAGGGCTTCGGCGCTGTCCTGACGCAGATCGCCTCCGACGCGGTCTCGACCGTGAAGACGGCCGAGGCGACCTCGATCAAGGGCGTCACCGGCGAGGCCTCCACCCAGGCCGTCGTAGAGGCCGTGATGGATGCCGAGCGCACCCTGCAGACGGCCATCGCCATCCGCGACAAGACCGTCGCCGCCTATCTCGAACTCTCGCGCATGTCGATCTGACGCGCGCAGCGTCGACGCGGCCACCCCGCCGCGCTGACGCGCTTCCCAAGTCTGCCGGTCGCGCAGCACCCGCCACCTCAGTTTACCCGCGGCGCGACGTCGCGATCGCGGGCAACAGCCAATCACGGAGTTTCCCATGCGTGCACTCGCCATTGCCGCGACCGGCATGAACGCCCAGCAGACGAATGTCGAAGTGATCGCGAACAATATCGCGAACATCAACACCACCGGCTTCAAGCGGGCACGGGCGGAATTCACCGATCTTCTCTATCAGGTCGAGCGGATGCAGGGCGTTCCCAATCGGGGCGGCGAGGGAGTCGTTCCCGAAGGCGCCCAGCTCGGTCTCGGCGTTCGCCTCGCCGCGATCCGCAACGTTCATCTCCAGGGCACGCTGAACCAGACCGGCAACAAGCTGGATCTCGCGATCAACGGCAATGGCTGGTTCCAGATCCAGGGTCCGGGCGGCGAGACGCTCTACAGCCGCGATGGCGCTTTCAACACCAACGCCAACGGCCAGCTCGTCACCCTCGACGGCTTCCTCGTCGATCCGGGCCTGACGGTGCCGACCAACACGACCGAGGTGACCGTCAACGCCAGCGGCGAGGTCTATGCGACGATCGACGGGCAGGTGGACCCGCAGCTGCTCGGCCAGCTGACCATCGCCACCTTCCCGAACGATGCGGGCCTCTCCGCCCAGGGCGGTAACCTTTTCCGCGAGACCGTCGCCTCCGGCGCACCGGTGGCAGGGGTGGCCGGCGAGGAAGGCTACGGGACGATCAACCAGGGCTATCTCGAGGATTCCAACGTCGATCCGGTCAAGGAAATCTCCGAGCTGATCTCGGCCCAGCGCGCCTACGAGATGAATTCGAAGGTGATCACCGCCGCCGACGAGATGTCGAGCGTCGTTTCGAAGGGCATGAGGTAACGCGATGCTTCGCCGCGCGCATCCGATCGCAGGGGTTATTCGTCGCGTCTTGAGGCTTGCCTTGCCAGGCCTTGGCGCCGCGCTTCTCGCGGCGCTGCCTGCGGGGGCTGCCGAGATGGAGATGCCGGTGCCCGTCACCATCGTCTATCCGGGCCAGAGCATCGCCGAGCGCGGCCTTACCACCAGCGCCTTCATCGTCAAGGACGACAAGATCGAACTTTTCGCGCTGAACGAGACCATGCTCGAGGGCATGGTCGCCAAGCGCACGCTTCTGCCCGGCAACGCCATCCGACTGACCGACATCGCGCTGCCGGACCTCGTCAAGGCCGGCGCTCAGGTCACCCTCATCTATCGCGAGGAGAGCCTCGTCATCACCGGGATCGGCACGGCGCTGGGCTCCGGCGCCACGGGAGACGTCGTGAAGGTCCGCAACATCGACAGCGGCATCGTCGTGTCGGGTGTCGTCGCCTCCGACGGAACGATCAGGATCGAGGGATGAGATTATTTCGCATCGCCCGGGCGGCTCTCGCGCTGGTCTGTCTCGTCCAGACGGCGCAAGCGGCCGACGTCGTGGCCAGCCGCCAGATGCGCGCCGAGCGCAGCTATAACGAGCCCTTCCGGCCTGTGCGCGGCGATCCCGCCTCGGCGATCGGGACCGTGCGGATCAAGGACATCACCTCCGTGCGCGGGGTCAGGGCCAACCAGCTCGTCGGCTACGGCCTCGTCGTCGGCCTGCAGGGCAGCGGCGATTCGATGCGCAATTCGCCCTTCACGGAGCAGTCGCTGCAGTCGATGCTCGATCGCATGGGCGTCAACATCCGCTCCCAGAGCGCCCGCGGCAAGAACGTCGCGGCCGTGACCGTGACAGCGGAGCTGCCGCCGTTCATCGGCACCGGTCAGCGGATCGACGTGACGGTCTCGTCGCTCGGCGACGCGAACTCCCTCATGGGCGGAACGCTGGTGATGACGCCGCTCTACGGGGCCGACGGCGAGATCTACGCGGTCGCCCAGGGTGCGCTCGCGGTCTCCGGATTCAGCTCCCAGGGCGACAGCGAGACGCTGACGCAAGGCGTGCCGACGACCGGGCGCATCGCCAATGGTGCGCTGGTCGAGCGGGAGGTTCCCGGCTCGTTCAACGACGACGGCAAGCTCGCCTACGAACTTTTCAATCCGGACTTCAAGACGGCGATTCGCATCGTCGATGTCGTCAACGACTATGCAGTGAAGCGCTGGGGCGTTGCGGTCGCGCAGGAGGAAGATCTGCGCACGGTGCATCTGCGTCGTCCCAAGAAGGTCACGGCGACGCGTTTTCTCGCCGAACTCGGCGATCTGAGGGTCGCGCCCGACCAGCCCGCCCGCGTCGTCATCGACGAGCGCACCGGAACGGTGGTGATCGGCAAGGACGTTCAGATCTCCACGGTGGCGCTGACCCACGGCAACCTGACCGTCCGCGTGAGCGAGCTGCCGTCGGTCTCGCAGCCGCCGCCGCTGTCCGACGGCCAGACGGTGGTGACATCGGAAACCCTCGTCGAAGTCCAGCAGGACGGCGGCAACTTCGCCTTCGTCGGTGGCGCCGATCTCGAAACGGTCGTTCGCGGCCTCAACCGCATCGGGCTCAAGCCGACCGGGATCATCGCGGTCCTGCAGGCGATCAAGACGGCCGGTGCCCTCCAGGCTGAACTCGTGGTGCAATGATGAGACAATCACACAAGACCTCGAAGGCCCTGATGGCGGTCGCGGCCGTGGCGGCCCTCTGCTTCTCCGCCCTTCCAGCGCAGGCCGCCGGTGATGGCGGGCATGGCGGCCAGAAGGCGGGCGAAAAGCCGGTGATCCCGCCTCAGGAAGTGCGCGTCCTCGACGAGAACGGTGATCCGGTCGAAGGTCCGAAGCCGACGACCGAGGTCGAGAAATACTGCCTCAACATCGCCGATCGGGCGCAGGAAAAGCGCTATTCCCTGCAGCAGGCGAAGCTGAAGGAACTAGAGAGCGAAATCGTCAAGCAGATCGACGATCTCGACCGCCGGCGGGCCGACTACAAGGAGTGGCAGAAGGAGCGCAAGAAGTTCCTCGACAGTGCGTCTGGCATCGTCGTCGAGATCTACGCCAAGATGGATCCGAGTTCTGCCGCCGGCCAGCTTTCCAAGCTGGACCGTGACGCTGCGGCCTCCGTTCTCGTCAAGCTGAAGCCTCGCCAGGCAAGCTCCATCCTCAGCGAGATGGATGTCAACACCGCTGCCGAGATCGCCAGCCGGATCGTCCAGAAGACCGCCGCCGGCACCAATGGCGGATCGGCTGCCTCGGAGAAGCGTTCGTGACCACACGTCTTGCCGTCGTCGCGGCGCTTGTAGCTCTTGCAGGCTGTTCAACGACCAAGGAGGACGCGCTGCGCGAGCCGCACCTCTCGCCGGTGGGCAGCGGGCTCTCCGCATATCCGCCGGTCACCATCCAGCCGGCGGCGTTTCCCGCCTCCGCTCCCTCGACGCGCCATTCGCTCTGGTCGGACGACCGGGCGGATTTCTACCAGGATCCCCGGGCGCTCAGCGCCGGAGACATCGTGACCGTCAAGATCGAGATCAAGGACGAGGCGTCACTCGACAACAATTCGCAGCGCTCGCGGACATCCGGTGTCGATGCGTCGCTGGGACTTGGCGGTTTCCTCGGAAACTGGGTGCTGCCGGATGTCGATACCTCGCTGTCGGCGGACGGTTCGAGCGAGGCCGAAGGCAAGGGCAAGGTCTCCCGTTCGGAAACGATCAACCTCTCGGTCGCCGCCGTCGTGACCCAGAAGCTGCCCAACGGCAATCTCTTCATTGCCGGCCAGCAGGAGATCCGGGTCAATTTCGAGGTTCGGGTTCTGTCGATCGCCGGCATCATCCGGCCGCGCGACATCCTGCCGAACAACACGATCGACTACGACAAGATCGCCGAAGCGCGGATTTCCTACGGTGGCCGTGGCCGCCTGACGGAAGTCCAGCAGCCGGGCTGGGGCCAGCAGGTCTACGACATCGTTGCGCCATACTGACGCACATGCGTGAAGAGTGAGCGCTGCCGCCGGCGGGACATCGGTCTCGCCGGCGGCTTTGCCATGTCGCGGATGCCTGTCCGGCCGTCCCCCGCAAGTTCCGCGATAGCAAGCCGGTTTATCGAGTGATCGAGCGGTCAAGCCGCGCGGGACATGACGATCCGCGGGGCCAGACCTTGAGAACAAAGGCTTAAGCTCGATGGCCGAGATCCAGATTCCGGAACTTGAAGACGACGGCAAGAAAAAGGGCGGCATGATGCCGACCATCCTCGCCGTCGCCGTCGTGACGCTGATCGCCGCCGGCGCCGGGGCAGGGCTCGGCGCGATGCTTGGCTCCAGCGAGCCGCCGCCTGTGGCCGAGGCGAAGACGGCCGAGGCCGATCCGCACGACGCCGAAAAAGGCGATTCGAAGTCCGATATCGAGAAAGCCGAGGAGACCGAGACGCCGCTCGAGCTCGTCGCGCTCAATCCGGTGCTCACCAACATCTACGCCCCCGAGGATTCCTGGCTGCGGATCGAGGCTTCTCTCGTCATCGAGCAGGATGGCAGCGTCAACAGCGAGGTGCTTGCGGCGCAGATCGAAGCCGACACGCTGGCCTTTCTGCGATCTGTCCAGCTCGCGCAGGTGGAAGGATCGCGCGGCCTCCTGCACCTGCGCGACGACCTTCGCGAACGTGCCAAGCTGCGCTCGCCGGCCGTCGTCGACTATCTCATTCGCACGATGGTCGCAGAATGAGACGCGGTCTCGTCATTGCCGGGCTCGCCGGCATCGCCGTCCTTTATGCGGCCCATCCGGGCTTCGCTCAGTCCTCGAACAGCATGACGCAGACGCTGTCGGACCTTCTTCCCGAGGGCGACGCCTCGGTCTCCGGCCGCATCGTGCAGCTCTTCGGCATCGTCACGGTGCTGTCGATCGCGCCCGGCCTTCTGGTGATGGTCACCTCCTTCACCCGTATCGTCATTGCCCTGTCAATTCTCAGAAGCGGTCTTGGACTGCAGACGACGCCGGCCAATCTGATCCTGATTTCGCTGGCCCTGTTCATGACGTTTTTCGTCATGGCGCCGACCTTCGACAAGGCGTGGCGGGACGGCCTGCAGCCGATGCTGGAAAACCAGATCACCGAGGAGGAGGCGTTCTACCGGATTTCCGAGCCGTTCAAGGATTTCATGCTGACGCAGGTTCGCCCGTCGGACCTGTCCCTGTTCGACAGTCTGGCGTCCTCGAACAGTCGTGACCGCGTCGAGCCGGAGGAGCAGGGGGCCGCCGACGAGCGCGATGTCGATCTGAGGGTGCTGATCCCCGCTTTCATGATTTCCGAGCTGCGTCGCGGTTTCGAGATCGGCTTCCTCATCGTTCTGCCGTTTCTCGTCATCGACATGATCGTCGCGACGCTGACCATGTCGATGGGCATGATGATGCTGCCGCCGACGGTGATCTCGCTGCCGTTCAAGATCCTTTTTTTCGTCCTGATCGACGGCTGGAACATGCTCGTCGGATCCCTCGTCAGATCGTTCTTCTGACGCAGCGACCGTCATTCGTCAGCGCTTTAACTGCGGTTTAACGTTAACAATCTAGGTTAACACCATCGGCGCCGGCATGACGCAAGGGCCTTTAAAAAAGGCGGGATCCAATGAGGGGACGTCCTGTCTGTAAAGGTTGAATAGTATGACGAGTATCATCACCAACGTCGCCGCGATGACGGCCCTGCAGACGCTTCAGAACACCAACTCGATGCTGGAAGAGACCCAGAACCGGATCTCGACTGGCTACCGGGTGTCCGAGGCGAAGGACAACGCCGCCTACTGGTCGATCGCAACGACCATGCGCTCCGACAACGAGGCGATGTCCGCCGTCGTCGATTCCCTTGGTATCGGCGCTGCGACCGTCGACACGAGCTACACGGCCCTGTCGTCGGCCAAGGACGTTCTGTCCGAGATCAAGGCCAAGCTGACCACCGCCACTTCGGACGGTGTCGACCGCGCCAAGGTCCAGGCCGAGATCGACGCGCTGCAGGAACAGCTGCAGACGATCTCCGATTCGGCTTCCTTCTCGGGCCAGAACTGGCTGTCGAACACCGATGCCTCGACCGACAAGCAGATCATCTCCTCCTTGTCCCGCGGCACGGACGGAACGCTGTCGGTCGGCGCGATCACCGTCGACATCACCAATATCCGGATGTATTCCGACGGCGCCGGTCTGATGGACAATACCATCGACATCGACCAGTTCGAGGGCGCTCTCGGCACCACCACGGTCGAGACCACGGCGATCGACTTCGCCGCGACCGACGACAAGATCTCCTTCTCGGTGTCGCAGAACGGCGAGGCGGCTCGCACCGTCGAGATCACTCAGGCGACCCTTGAGGATGCGGGGCTTTCAGGCACGGTGATCCGTTCGGACGCTGATATGAAGGCCGTCTACGAGCAGGCACTGTCGGATGCCGGCATCGAAGGCATCGAGGTCGTGATCGACACGGCGACCCATGCCGTGAGCTTCAAGTCGCTGGACTCCTTCACGGTCACCAACGCGGCCACGGGCGGCACCACCGGCATTGCGATTGCCGATATGGGCCTCGTCGCGACCGACACCACGGCATCGGCGACGGGCCTCTTCTCGACGAGCGTGGAGGACATCGATATCTCCGCTGCGACCTCGGATCAGATCAAGGCCTATATCAAGGTTGTCGACGAGGCGCTGTCTCAGGTCACGACCGCAGCGGCCAGCCTCGGCGCCGTGCAGAACCGCATCGACATGCAGCAGGAGTTCGTGGCCGCGCTCATGGACACGATCGACACCGGCGTCGGCACGCTGGTCGATGCCGACATGACCGAAGAGTCGACCCGGCTCAAAGCTCTGCAGACCCAGCAGCAGCTCGGCGTTCAGGCTCTGTCGATCGCCAACTCCTCCAGCCAGGCGATCATGCAGCTCTTCCAGGGCTGATCCTGACAGATCCTCTGTCGAGTTACGCGAAAGGCCGCCCATCGGGCGGCCTTTTTCGTTTTCGGCAGAATGGCTGATATAGTAATTTAACCTTATTTTATCGTCGTATTAACCAAGGTGATTGAGTCATACTTAACCATGAAAAGTAGTCTTAATCCCGATGGCGGCATTTGCATTCGGCAGTTAAGACATCAGAAGGCATCTGGGCGGCATTCTGCCTTCATAGCGAAGTGGTCGAACGAGTAGTAAAACAGACCACGGGCATGATGCCGTTTCGTTATCCCGGCTGATCCGGATTGTCCCAATTCTTAGTAATACTTGCGTATGGGACGCTTGCAATGACCTCCATCATGACGAATTCCTCCGCGATGACGGCTCTTCAGAGCCTTCAGTCGATCAACAGCTCGCTCGACGAGACGCAGTCCCGCATCTCCACCGGCTATCGCGTCGCCGAGGCCCAGGACAACGCCGCCTACTGGTCGATCGCGACCACCATGCGCTCCGACAACCAGGCCCTGTCGGCCGTCGTCGATTCGCTCGGCATCGGCGCCGCCACGGTCGACGCCGCCTATACCGGCCTCGACGCGACCAAGGACGTTCTGTCCGAGATCAAGGCCAAGCTGACCACCGCCACCTCGGACGGCGTCGACAAGACCAAGATCCAGGCCGAGATCGACGCGTTGCAGGAGCAGCTGCAGACGATCTCCGACTCGGCTTCCTTCTCGGGTCAAAACTGGCTGTCGAACACCGACGCTTCGGCCGACAAGCAGATCGTCTCCTCGATCTCCCGCGACTCGACCGGCAGCCTCACGGTCGGCGCCATCGA